>NZ_CALGPC010000006.1 GCF_937960835.1 uncultured Ferrovibrio sp. | reverse complement strand
AGAAAGGTCAGTCATGGCTTTAGCTCCTGAACAGGAACTTATAGGACTGCGGTTGTTCAGTCAAGTATATAATTCGGAATTTAGTCTGCACGGCAGGGTCGTCGAAATCGCTGGGATCCGGATTGCGGGCCTAGGGGGCATCTTCCGGGAGGAGATCTGGCACCCAAAGCTCCTGCATGGCCAACCAGTATTTCGGTCTCCCGAGGAGTTGGCAGCCCTTACTTCGGTGACAGGGGCGCCCGGGGCGGTCCGGGAGGGAATCCCCATCCGACACAGAACCTCCATCTTCTGGAGCGACTACGAGCGCCTCTGGGACCAATCCGCCGATATCCTGGTGCTTCATGATGCGCCGGAGAGCCATCGGCACGGGTTCCCGGAGCTTGGAGACCTAGCGAAAGCTATGGGGGTCCGGCTAATCGTCCATGGCCACCACCACGAGGCATATACCGGCCGAACGGCTGGAAACATCGAGGTCATGGGCGTTAACAGGGAAACCGTGGTCGGGCTTCCGGGCGGCTGCTGAAAACCGTCGGAATCTGACGTCAGGATTTGGCCTCCGCCTGAATCAGCCGACCGGTAGTAGCTTTGTGTCTGATTTCATTAAGGAAATCGGGAGCCAGAGTCAGTAATCATTTCAAAGGCGACCAGTTTTCGCTTCCATTCCGACGGTTTTTGCTTCCGCGCACAGCAGCTGGTCTCAGATATCCAGATTGGCCACGTTCAGCGCGTTGCTCTGAATGAAGTCGCGGCGCGGCTCGACGACATCGCCCATCAGCGTCTCGAACACGTTGTCCGCTTCCTCCGCATGGTCGATCTTGACCTGCAGCAGGCTGCGCGCCTCGGGGTCCAGCGTGGTCTCCCAGAGCTGCTCGGGGTTCATCTCGCCCAGGCCTTTGTAGCGCTGCATGGTGATGCCCTTACGGCCGGCGGCCTGCACGCGCTCCAGCAGATCGACGGGGCCGCGCACCACATGCACCTCATCCTTGCGGCGCAGTTCGGCCGGCTTCAGATAGGTGGCCTGCATCTCGCCCGCCATGTCGTTGAGGCGGCGGGCATCGACCGAACGCAGCAGCTGGCCATCGAGCACATAGGTCTCGGTATAGCCGCGCAGGCTGCGCTTCACCGTCAGCGTGCCGTCGCCGCTGGCAGTGCAGATCCAGCCGCGTTCCAGTTCCGGCGTCAGCGCGTTCAGGCGGCGCGACAACGCATCGGCGGCTTCCGCAGCCTTCTGCGGATCGGCCATGATATCGGCCTGCAGCATGCCGAGGATGGCAGCCTGCTCGACGATCCACGGATTGTAGCGCTTGCCGATCGCATCCAGGAGGCCGCGCGCCACACGCGCATGATCAAGCAGCGTGCGCAGATCCTGACCGGCGCGCTGGCTGCCGTCATGCAGGGTCAGCACTGCGCCTTCGATGCCCTCGTTGATCAGGTAATCCTCCAGCGCGGCTTCGTCCTTCAGATAGCGTTCCGACTGGCCGCGCTTGACCTTATACAGCGGCGGCTGCGCGATATAGAGATGCCCCGCATCGATCAGCGGCCGCATCTGCCGGAAGAAGAAGGTCAGCAGCAGCGTACGGATATGCGCGCCGTCCACGTCGGCGTCGGTCATGATGATGATCTTGTGGTAGCGCAGCTTCGACAGATCGAAGTCCTCATGGCCGATGCCGGTGCCAAGCGCTGTGATCAGCGTGCCGATTTCCTGCGAGGACAGCATCTTGTCGAAGCGCGCGCGCTCGACGTTGAGGATCTTGCCGCGCAGCGGCAGCACGGCCTGGTTGGCGCGATGACGGCCCTGCTTGGCCGAACCGCCCGCCGAGTCACCCTCGACCAGAAAGAGTTCCGCCTTGGACGGATCGCGCTCCTGGCAATCGGCCAGCTTGCCGGGCAGCGAGGAGATGTCCAGCGCGCCCTTGCGCCGCGTCAGCTCGCGCGCCTTGCGGGCGGCTTCGCGCGCGGCAGCGGCTTCCACCACCTTGCCGACGATGTTGCGCGCCTCGGACGGATGTTCCTCCAGCCACGCGGCCAGCACTTCGTTGACCAGGCTTTCCACCGCCGGACGCACTTCTGACGAGACCAGCTTGTCCTTCGTCTGCGAGGAGAATTTCGGATCGGGCACCTTCACCGACAGCACGCAGGTCAGGCCCTCGCGCGCATCCTCGCCGCTCAGCGTGACCTTCTCCTTCTTCAGGATGCCGCTCTCGCTGGCGTAATTGTTGATGCAGCGGGTCAGCGCGGCGCGGAAGCCGGCCAGATGGGTGCCACCGTCGCGCTGCGGAATGTTGTTGGTGAAGCAGAGCACGGTCTCGTGATAGCCGTCATTCCACTCCATCGCGATTTCGACGCCGATGCCGTCACGCTCGCCGCGAATGGTCACCGGCGGCTTGTGCAGCGCCGTCTTGTTGCGGTCGAGATAAGCGACGAATGCCTCAACGCCGCCATCGTAGCGCAGCTCGACGCGCTTGGGCTCGACGCCGCGCAGATCTTCGAGAACGATCTTCACGCCGCTGTTGAGGAAGGCCAGCTCGCGCAGGCGATGCTCCAGCGTGGCGAAATCGAACTCGGTCTTAGTGAAGGTTTCCGGCGAAGGCAGGAAGGTCACTTCCGTGCCACGCTTGCCATCCACAGCCGGGCCGACTTCGGCCAGCGGCGCTTCCGGGTCGCCGTGGCGGAAGCGCATGAAATACTCTTTGCCGCCGCGCCAGATGCGCAGCTCCAGCGTGATCGACAGCGCATTCACCACCGACACGCCCACGCCATGCAGGCCGCCCGACACCTTGTAGGAATTCTGGTCGAACTTACCGCCGGCATGCAGCTGGGTCATGATGACCTGCGCGGCCGAAACGCCCTCTTCCGGGTGGATATCGACCGGAATGCCGCGGCCGTTGTCGCGCACCGTGCAGGAACCGTCCGGATTGAGGCCGACATAGACTTCGTCGCAATAGCCCGCCAGCGCCTCGTCGATGGCGTTGTCGACCACCTCGTAGACCATGTGATGCAGGCCGGTGCCGTCATCGGTATCGCCGATATACATGCCCGGGCGCTTGCGCACGGCATCCAGGCCCTTGAGCACCTTGATCGCGGAGGAATCGTAACTCTCGCTGTTGCCGTTATCACGGCCGTCATGCGGTGCCACTGCTTCGCTCATATCAGTCACTGCCTCAAATTAAACGTGGCGCGGCGTGACTACGCCATCGACCACCGTGAAAAACTCAGCCCGGCCGGCGAGGTCGTCGAACAAGCCCTCGTCGGTTCCGGTCAACCATGCCTGCCCGCCCAGGGCGAGCAGTTCCTCGTACAACGCCGTGCGCCGCCTTGCATCGAGATGCGCCGACACCTCATCCATCAGCATCAGCGGCGCCTTTTGCCGGCGCGCGCGGATCAATCGCGCATTCGCCAGGGTGATCGCGATCAGCAGCGCCTTCTGCTCGCCGGTCGAGCAATGCTCGGCGGCCTGCGCCTTCTCGGCATGCCACACCATCAGATCGCTGCGATGCGGCCCGTCGGTGGCAGCGCCAGCCTCGCGGTCGATGCCGCGCTTGGCCGCCAGCAGGCTGCGGAACTTCTCTTCTGCCGCCAAGGCCGGCATGTCTTCCAGCCAGGCTTCGATCACGCCCTGCGCCGCCAGCCGCGCGCGCGGAAACGGACCCGTCGCCAGGGTCATCCCGGTTTCGATCCGCGCCAGACCGTCGCGCCGCGCGGCGGCCACCGCCACGCCATGCTCGGCCATCTGGCCTTCCAGCGCGCTGAGCCAGGCCGGATCGGCGCCACCTGCTTTCAGCAGGCGGTTGCGCTCGCGCATCGCGCGCTCGTAAGCGGCCAGTTGCCGCGCATGGCCGCTATCCAGGCCATAGACCAGCCGGTCCATGAAACGCCGCCGCGTCGAAACGCCGTCGACGAAAAGCCGGTCCATCTGCGGCGTCAGCCAGACCACGTCCAGATACTCGGTCAGGCCGTTCGCGCTCGCCGCCGGCTCGCCGTTGATCCGCACGACACGGCGTTCGCTGCCTTCCTCGCCGGCTGGCGTTTCTGCAAGCCCGGTGCCGATGCTCACCGGCCCGACGACGCTTGCCACTTCCGCATGCGCCGCCCAGCAGCTTTGGCCTGCATGGCGGTTGACCTCCGACAGCTTGGCGCGGCGCAGGCCGCGGCCAGGGCTGAGGAAGGACAGAGCCTCCAGGATATTCGTCTTGCCGGCGCCGTTGGGGCCGGTCAGCACTACGGGTGCGCCGCTGAGGCGCAGATGCAGCTCGGTGTAATTGCGAAAATCGCGCAGGCTCAGCGAGAGGACGGCTGTACCGCCCTGCGCCGCGTTTTCAAACGACCTGTTATTCGCAACTAAGACCGCGCTGCTGACCAAGTCACACTCGCATCGGCATCAGCACATACAGCGCGCCATCGTCGCTCGGATCGCGCACGAGCGTGGGCGCCAGCGCATCCGCCAGCAGGAACCGTGCATTCTCGCCTTCAATCTGGCTCGCGATGTCGAGGAGATAGCGCGAGTTATAGCCCACCTCGATCGGAGCCGCGCTATAGGCCGCGGTCAGCTGCTCGGAGGCCGAGCCGTGATCCGGGCTGGTGGCCGACAGCTCGATGCCTTCAGGCTTGAGCGACAGCTTCACCGCGCGGCTCTTCTCGGTGGAGATGGTGGCGACGCGGTCGACGGCAGCGGCAAAGGCCTTGCTGTCGACTTCCATCACCTTGTCGTTGTCGCGCGGAATGACGCGCTCGTATTCGGGGAAAGCGCCGTCGATCAGCTTGGAGACCAGCACCAGCTCGCCGAAGGTGAAGCGAATCTTCGTGTCGCTCAGCTCGATCTTCACATCGGCCGCGCCGCCTTCCAGCAGCTTGCGCAGTTCGTTCACCGTCTTGCGCGGTACGATGACGCCCGGCATGCCTGCAGCACCCGCCGGCAGCGGCGCTTCGACGCGCGCCAGGCGATGGCCGTCGGTCGCCACCGCGCGCAGCATCGGCACGCCGGCGCTGCTGGCCGCATGCAGGTAGATACCGTTGAGGTAATAGCGCGTCTCTTCCGTCGAGATGGCGAAACGCGTCTTGTCGATCAGGCGGCGCAGCTGATCGGCCGGCAGCTGGAAGCTATGTGGCAGATCGCCGGCAGCCATGACCGGGAAATCTTCCTTCGGCAGGCAGCTCAGCTTGAAGCTGGAACGGCCGGCGCGCAGATCGAGGCGCTGATCGGAGGCAGCAAAGGTCAGCTCGATCTCCGCGCCATCGGGCAGCTTGCGCACGATGTCGTAGAAGGTATGGGCTGCTACGGTCGTGGCGCCCGGCTTCTCCACCTTGGCCGGCAGTTTCTCGACCACGGCGATATCGAGGTCGGTGGCGGTCAACGCCAGCCGTTCGCCCTCGGCCTCCAGCAGCACGTTGGACAGGATCGGGATGGTGTTGCGGCGCTCGACGACGCTCTGCACATGGCTCAAGGCGGTCAGCAGAACGGCGCGCTCGATGGTGAGTTTCATGGTTGGAAACCGGTCATGTTTTTGTTGATTTCGGCAGGTTTCCGCCGAGTCCGCAGAGTATATCAAACCCCCCCTTTGTACGCGAGGGATTTGACCCCTTTTTGCGCATGCAAAAGGGCCGCCTTCCGGCAGCCCTTTTCTTAGTCCAAGTTATTGGATTTACTGAAAAAATCGAAAATATCAGCTTTCCAGTTTGCGGCGCAGCAAATCGATATCCTCGGCAAAGGCCGCATCGATCTCCCGCAGCTCCTCGATCTTGCGCACGGCATGCATCACCGTGGTGTGGTCGCGGCCGCCGAATTTGCGCCCGATCTCGGGCAGCGAGCGCGAGGTGAGCTGCTTGGCCAGATACATCGCCACCTGGCGCGGACGGGCCACGGCGCGGGCCCGGCGGGGCGAATGCATGTCGGCGAAGCGGATCGAGTAATGCTCGGCCACGCGCTTCTGGATTTCTTCGATGGTGACCTTGCGGTCGTTGGCGCGGAGCAGGTCCTGCAGCACTTCCTGCGCCGAGGCCACCGTCACCGGCTTGCCGACCAGGCTGGCATAGGCCGAGATGCGGTTCAGTGCGCCTTCCAGTTCGCGCACATTCGAGGTGATGCGGCGGGCGAGAAATTCCAGCACGTCCTGCGGAATGTTGGTCAAGCCGTTCTTCTCGGCCTTGGCCTGCAGGATCGACAGCCGCAGCTCGAAATCGGTCGGATGGATGTCGGCCACCAGACCCCAGCCGAGACGCGAGCGCATGCGCTCCTCGATGCCTTCCAGATCCGACGGCGAGCGGTCGCCGGAGACGATGATCTGCCGGTTCTGATCGCACAGCGCGTTGAAGGTATGGAAGAACTCTTCCTGGGTGCTTTCCTTGCCGGCAATGAACTGGATGTCGTCGATCATCAGCACATCGACCGAGCGGAACTGCTCCTTGAACGCCATCGTGTCCTTGAAGCGCAAGGCACGGATGAACTGATACATGAACTTCTCGGCCGACAGATACACCACGCGGCGCTCCGGGAAGCGCTGGCGGATATGCCAGCCGATCGCATGCATCAGATGGGTCTTGCCCAGACCCACGCCGCCATAGAGGAACAGCGGATTGTAGGTCACCGTCGGGCTTTCGGCGACGCGCAGCGCGGCCGCGCGCGCCAGCTCGTTCGACTTGCCGGTGATGAAGCTGTCGAAGGTGAAGCGCGGATCGAGCGGCGCGGACAATTCACGTTCGACATCGTCCATCTCGCGCACCTGCATGGCCGGCGCGCCACGATCCGAGGTCATCACGCGTGGCACTGCCGGCATCGCCTCGTTGGCGGCTGCGACCTTCGCCTGCGGCGCCTGGGTGGCGCCGGTGGGACGGACATGGATCACGACGCGGCGCACCGCAGCATTTTCCAGGCGCCAGATCTCGCGCAAGCGCTCGCTGTAGTGATTGGCGACCCAATCGCGCATGAAGCGGGTCGGCACCGCCAGATGGACATCGCCGTCCTGCGCCAGGCCCTCATCGGCCAGCACGACCGGCTTCAGCCAGGAATTGAAGGCCGCATCGCCGAAGGAAACGCGCAGGCGCGCACGCACGCGCTGCCACTGGGCGTCCAGCGGCTCACCGGCCGTGGGGGCCGGCAGATCGGCCATGGAGACGGATTGCGACTGTGGATGCGAGGATTTGACCATGATCGGGGTCCTCAGCTCTGGACCCAGGCCAGGCCAGCGGCCTTCCAGCCGTTCAAACGTCCGCGCCGCTTGTCGGCGTCGAGATCGCCCTCAAATCCGCCCGCTACATTGTAGCAAGGACCGAACCCGGCCGCCGTCATCGCCTTGGCCGCGGCGCGCGACCGCGCGCCCGAGCGGCAGATGAAATACAGGGCCTGCCCGGGCACCACCCCCTGGGCAGACAGCTCTTCGGCAAAACGCGGGTTCACACTCATTTCAGGATACACTTGCCAAGATACAAACAGCGGACGCTTCCCCAGCTTGCCGAGATCCGGCGTGCCGACGAAACTCCATTCAGGTTGAGTACGGACGTCTATGAGTTGGGCGGTCGGGTCGTTTGCAAGTCGGTTCCAGGCTTCGGTCGTCGCAACATCGCCAGCATAGTCATCGTCCCCCGCCTTCACCGAAGCCAACATCCCCAACCTCGCGCCACGTTCGTTGTTTCAAGTCTATCTTCCGTCACGCGCGCTGCCGGCGTCACAAAAAATCCCACCGGAAACTTCGACACCATAGGGCGGCATCCCCCGCCCTTCCCCGATGTCGCTATCCGCTCGTCGCGCGGCAGCGGAGGCATTAAAGGGAAATAGCCGGGGCCACGCAAGCGGACAGATGATGACTCCCCGAAAAAAATTTTTCCGCGTTGCATAATTAGAACTTGGCAACGTGTTCTGCGGCTGAGTGGAAACAAGGCGCGGATTAATCACCTTGATGAAAACGTCCGCGAACGCTGCAACATCATGCGTACTGATTTCGCAGTCGCATAAAAAAACATCGCCCGCTCGATGAGCTGGGCGATGTTTCGGAGCTGATAAGACTAAAGGCTAATGAGGCGCTGCTGGCGCGGCGATCAAGCCATAGCTTTGAGACGGGCGTTCAGACGCGACAGCTTGCGCGAGGCAGTGCGCTTCTTCACCACACCCTTGGTCACGCTCTTGTCGAGCGCGGGCTGCGCTTCCTTGAACGCGGCCTGCGCTGCGGCCTTATCGCCGGAGGCAATAGCGGCTTCCAGTTTCTTCACTGCCGTGCGGACTTTGCTGCGACGGGCGCGGTTGACGGCCGTGCGCTTCTTGGTCTGACGGGCGCGCTTCTCCGCGGACTTATGTTGAGCCATAGCTGACGATTTCCGATTGGTTGATGCTGCCTTGCGGCGAAATCGAGGCGGGGGTTATAGCCCTGCCCCCGGCAGGCGTCAACCCCGCAAAGCGACCGGTTTTTCGGCGTGATTACCGGAGCTTGCGACCTTTTGACCCGCCCGCCATAGTGCCGTTATGCCCGATATCGCCCAGATCGCTCAAGCCCTCTATTTCGCCGGCGCCGTTCTATGTCTCGTTTTGGTCGCGCGCTCGCCGCTGCCGGCTGCGTTATTCTGGGGCGTCGGCGCAGTCCTGCATGCAGCATTAGCCGCCGTCGAGTTCACCGATCTTCTCGGCTGGCCCATCTTCACCGGGCTCGAGGGCGATCTGCGATATCTCGCCTTCACCGCCGGTTTGCTCGGCTTTGCCTTCGGCGCGGTGTTCAGTCTGGTGCTGCCACCGGGCTCGAAATGGCTGACTCTGATCACTGGCATTGCGATTGCCCTTTTGGTTGCCGTTGCGGCCGACCGCCTGCCTCTGGGCAATCTGCCGCTGCCGCTGATCCTGCTCGGCACCCTGATGCTGGCGATCATCGCGGGTCTGCGGCATCGGCCAGTGCCCGGCCGCTGGCTGCTGCTCGGCACCTTGGCCGTCGCTCTGGCGGAGCTCGCCCGCCACCGCTATCTCGGCTTCATCCCCATGCCGCCGGGCAGCCTGGCCCGGATCTTCTTTGGCATCGCCCTGGCGGGCTTCGGCTTCACCGCCTTCAAGGCGCGCTGAAACCACCTCTCCTCTCTCTGACCGCGTGACACCCCTGTCTCAGGGCGCGTCAACGCCCGTATTGCGCCTGCTGTCTGCCCAGAATATATTTTAAGTATAAAATATTCTGGACGAGGAGCGCCGCCATGCGTGTCACCATCGTCGGAGGCGGTCCGGCCGGCCTCTATCTGGCCCTCCTGATGAAGAAGGCCGACCCGGGCCACGAGATCACGGTTTACGAGCGCAACCGCCCGGACGACACCTTCGGCTTCGGTGTCGTCTTCTCTGACGAAACGCTGAACCAGTTCCTCTCGGAAGACGCAGAAACCTATCAGGCGATCAAGGACAGCTTCGCTTACTGGGACCAGATCGATGTGGTGGCCGGCGGCCAACGCATTCGCTCCGGCGGCCATGGCTTCTGCGGTCTGGCGCGCAAGCGGCTGTTGCAGATTCTGCAGGAACGCTGCCAGGCCCATGGCGTGAAACTGCATTTCCAAAGCGAGCAGCAGGATTTCGAAGCGCTGCGCCGCGGTTGCGACCTGCTGGTCGGTGCCGACGGCATCAACAGTCTGGTGCGAGAAACCTGGAAGGATCGCTTCCGGCCGCATCTCGACTGGCGGCGCAACAAATTCGTCTGGCTCGGGACGACTTTGCCGCTCGATACCTTCACCTTCATCTTCGAGGCCAACCAGCATGGCCTGTTCCAGGTTCATGCCTACCGTTTCGAAAAAGACCTATCGACCTGGATCGTCGAAACCACCGAAGAAACCTGGAAACGCGCGGGCCTTGATCGGGCCAGCGAAGACGAAACGCTCGCTTATTGCCAGAATCTCTTTGCCAGGCACCTGAATGGACACAAGTTGCTGAGCAACCGCTCGATCTGGCGCACATTTCCGACCATCAAATGCGAGCGATGGGTGCATGAGAATATCGTCCTCATCGGCGATGCGGTGCATACGGCGCATTTCTCCATCGGCTCGGGCACTAAGCTTGCGATGGAAGACGCCATCGCGCTGAACCGCACGCTGCATGCTGGCCATAATGCGCTGCCTGCGGCGCTGAAAGCGTTCGAAGACGCGCGCCAGACGGAAGTCTCGATTTTGCAGCATGCGGCGCAGGTTTCTCTGGAATGGTTCGAACATACCGAGCGGTATCGCGGTTTCGAGCCGATCCAGCTCGCGCTGTCACTGCTGTCGCGTTCAAAACGCATCACCTATGACAATCTGCGCCTGCGCGATCCGGCTTTCATCGCCGGGATCGACCGCTGGTTCGCCGAAAAGGTCGAGCGCGAGCAGGGCGTGACGCTGCAAAAATCCCCCAATCCACCGCCGCCGATGTTCACGCCATTCAAGCTACGCGATCTGGTGCTGGAAAACCGCGTCGTCGTTTCGCCCATGTGCCAGTATTCGGCGGAAGACGGCATGCCGAACGACTGGACGCTGGTGCATCTAGGCAGCCGCGCCATCGGCGGCGCCGGTCTCGTGATTACCGAGATGACCGATATCGCGCCCGAGGCACGCATCACGCCGGGCTGCACCGGCCTGTGGAGCGAAGCGCATGCCAGGGCCTGGCGCCGCATCACCGATTTCGTCCACGCCAATTCCAAAGCGAAAATCGGCATTCAGCTTGCGCATGCCGGCCGCAAGGGTGCGACCTGCTTGCCTTGGGCTGGCGGCTATGATGAGCCATTGCCGCAGGGCGCCTGGGAGATCATCGGCCCCTCGCCCATTCCCTATCTGCCGCATAGCCAAGTACCGCGCGCGATGACCCCCGCCGATATGGATGCCGTGCGCGAGGATTTCGTTGCCGCCGCCAGGCTTGCGATTGATGCGGGCTTCGACCTGCTGGAACTGCATATGGCGCATGGCTATCTGCTCTCGACCTTCATCTCGCCGCTGAGCAATACGCGCGATGATGCGTATGGCGGCAGCCTGGAGAATCGCATGCGCTTCCCGCTGGAGGTATTCGAGGCGATCCGCGCCGTCTGGCCTGCGGAAAAGCCGATCTCTGTGCGGCTCTCGGCAGTCGACTGGGTGCCGGGACGCGGGCTTGAGATCGAGGATTCCGTGCAGATCGCGAAAATGCTGAAGGCACGCGGCTGCGACCTGCTCGACGTTTCCGCCGGGCAGACGTCCACGGAAGCAAAGCCTGTTTACGGCCGTATGTTCCAGACGCCGTTTTCCGATGCCATCCGTCAGGAGGCTGGCATCGCCACCATCGCGGTCGGCGCGATTACCACGGCCGATCAGGTCAACACCATCGTCGCATCCGGCCGCGCCGATCTTTGCGCGCTCGCCCGGCCGCATCTGGCCGATCCCTATTTCACGCTGCATGCGGCGGCCGATTACGATTGGCGCGGCGTGAATTGGCCGGTGCAGTATCACGCTGGCCGCGACCAGCTCTATCAGCTCAAGGCCCGCGAACGCGAAGAATCCGCCGCCGCCGATGCCTTCGCCAAGCAGCGCGCCAGACGGGATGAGATCTAGCTCACGCCCCGTTATCCCACCTTCTCCCGCCATCCCGGGTGCTACCCACGGGTCCGCGTTTTGCGCGGCCCGAGGACAGGCTGCGCACGGAGTGGTGTGTTGCCAACCCGGAATCTTTTGCCAATACATCAGCAGATCCCGGGCCTGCGGTGCACCATTGCAGGCTGCACCGCGCCCGGGATGACGAATAGCACCGGGATGACGTGCTGTAGAGGAAACCTCGGCCTTTCCATCCCGGCGGCCAGCGCATAAGCTCCGGGTCCTGATCTTCTGGGGAGTCTCTCGTCTCATGCGTGACCTGCAATTGCCCGGCCGTTCCGTCGTCATGGGCCGGAATGGCGCCGCCGCCACCTCGCATCATCTTTCGACCCTCACCGCGCTGGAGATCCTGCGGCGCGGCGGCAATGCGGCCGATGCGGCGATTGCCGCCTGCGCCGTGCAATGTGTGGTCGAGCCCGGCTCAACCGGCATCGGCGGCGACAATTTCGTGCTCTTCGCGCCGGCCGGCACCGATCTCGCCAAGGGCGGCAAGGTCTATGGCCTCAACGGCTCAGGTCGTGCGCCAAAAGGCCTGACCGCCGATTTCCTGCTGCAGCAGGGCATGAAAGAGATCGGGCTGACCTCGGTGCATGCCGTCACCATTCCAGGCGCCGTCGATTCCTGGTGCAAGCTGAACCAGCGCTTCGGCTCGATGCCGCTGGCCGAACTGCTCCAGCCCGCGATCCAGCATGCCGAGAACGGCTTCGCCGTCACCGAACGCGTCGCCACCGACTGGGCGCGCAACGAAGGCAAGCTCAAGGCCGATGCCAATTCCGCACGTGCCTGGCTGAAGGATGGCCGCGCGCCGAAGGCCGGCGAAGTCTTCCGCCAGCCTGAGCATGCGAAAGTCTTCCGCGAGATCGCCGCCAAGGGCCGCGACGGCTTCTATACCAGCTGGGTGGCCGAGGACATCGTGGAATACCTGCGCAGCCTGGGCGGCACGCATGCGCTGGAAGATTTCGCAACCCAGGAAGCCTTCTGGGTCGACCCCATCATGACGCGCTATCGCGGTGTCGACGTGCTGGAGATTCCGCCAAACGGCGTCGGCATCACCACGCTGTTGATGCTGAATATCCTGAGCGGCTTCGATCTTTCCAAATACGATCCAGTCGGCGTCGAGCGTTTCCATATCGAGGCCGAAGCCACGCGGCTTGCGTTCCAGATGCGCGATGCCTATGTGGCCGATCCCGCCTTCGCCGAAGTGCCCGTTGAGAAGATTCTCTCCGCCAGCTTCGCCGACGAGCTGCGCAGCCGCATCGACATGAAGAAGGCGATGCCGGTTCTTGGCCCCGCTGGTGCGACCACCTATCGCGACACGGTCTACATCAGCGTCGTCGACGAGAAGGGCAATGCCTGCTCCTTCATCAACTCGTTGTTCTGGCCCTATGGCACTGGCCTGAGCAGCCCGAAGACCGGCGTGCTGCTGCAAAACCGCGGCGCCGGCTTCCGCGTCGATCCTACGCATCCGAATTGCGTTGCGCCACACAAGCGGCCGCTGCACACCATCATTCCGGCCATGGCGCTGAAGGACGGCAAGCCCTGGCTGTGCTTCGGCGTGATGGGCGGCGGCTTCCAGCCGGTCGGTCAAAGCCATGTGCTGACCAACATCATCGACTACGGCATGAACGTGCAAGAAGCCATCGACTGCGCCCGCGGCTTCTATCAGATGAACCGCTTCGAGGCCGAGCGCGGCATCCGCGAGGATGTGCTGAAAGGCCTCGCCGCTCTGGGCCACCCGATCCATATGGCCGAAATGCCCCATGGCGGCGGTCAGGCGATCATGATCGACGCAGAGAACGGTGTGCTGCAGGCCGGCTCCGATCCGCGCAAGGACGGTTGCGCGCTAGCGTATTGAGAACGGGCAATCTGTCCGCGCTCAAGACCGCCTAACACTCCAGAACATCGTCACCCCGGGCGAGCCGATAGGCGAGGCCCGGGGCCCGTTTTCTGACGCTGCCGTTTGTCCTGCGAAGGCCTTGTTGCCACTGCTGCTGGGCATCGTGAAAGGGTCATGGGCGCATACCTTCGTATGGCCGGGAAGCGCCCGAAGCGGTGGGGGCGTCAGGAAGGCCTCGGAAGCCGATAGACGCCACGTGAAGCTCCAAAAGGCATTCGGAAGCCGCGGGAATGAAAATGGAGGGAAATGGATCGAAATGAATCGGAATGGTTCAAAACGGTCGCAAACGAACCGGAATGGAGCGAAACGGACTCGAACGGGCTGCAACGAACCCGGATGAACCGGATTGGTTACCAGGGAGCCCGGATCGCTCCAGCGGCTATCTTTCTGGCCCCAAAACCGGCTCAGAAAGCCAGCAGCAGGGTCGTGGTGACAAAAACCAGGAGGATGGCCGTCTCGGCCAGAATGAGCAGCAGTGGCTTCCAGCCGAGCGCAAAAAGCTCGCCGAAGGACGTCTTCACGCCCAGCGCCGAGATGGCGATGAGCAGGCAGGCGCGCGAAACATCGGACACGCCGCTCACCAGCATCTCGGGCAGCGGCAGGATGCTGGCCAGCACCACCAGTGCGACGAAGCCGAGCAGGAAGCGCGGCAGCAACTGCTGCTGGCCGCCCGCGCCGCCTTCCGCTTTCTCCGTCGCCGTGCGTCGGTACAGCCAGGCGATCATGACCACCACCGGCAGAAGGCAGGCCACGCGCACCAGCTTGACGAAAGTGGCGATGTCGCCGGCATGCGGCGAGACCGTGAGCCCCGCACCAAGCACCTGGGCCACGTCATGAATGGTGGCGCCGAACAGCACGCCGGAAGCCGTCTCATCCAAGCCCAGCGTCTTGGCCAGCAGCGGGTAGATCACCATCGCCGCCGTCGACAACGCCGTGACGCCGATGACGGTGAGCAATGTCAGACGCTCAGCCTGCGGCGAACGCGGCAGAGCGGCGGCAATCGCCATCGCCGCCGAAGCGCCGCAGATGCCGACCGCGCCGCCCGAAAGCAGTCCCTCTTCGCGGCTGCGCCCGGCCAGCCTGGCGAGCAGCGCGCCGCTCAAGATCGACAGCGCCACACCGCAGACCGCCAGCGCCACCGGGCCGATGCCGAGTTCCCAGATGCGGTCGAAGGTGATGCGGATACCGAGCAAAGCCACACCGATGCGCAGCACGCTGCGCGCGGCGAAATCGATGCCGGGCCGCACGCGGGCATCGGTGGCAAGGAAGTTGAAGGCCATGCCGAGCAGCAGCGCAAGCAGGAAGGCCGGGCCGCCGTAATGCTCGGAAATGAAGCCGACCGCGAGCGCCACGGTCGCAGCCACCGTCAGGCCTGGCCACAGACCGCGCAGACGGTTCAGACGATTGAGGATGGTGGTTGCCGGCACGGCGCGGCTGTCGGTCAGAAGCCGCGTTCTTGCCGGTTACGTTCGAGCTGCTCGCGGCCCATCTCCAGGCCGATCAGGATTTCGACGTCGCTGGTGCTGCGGCCGGCCAGCGGAATGCGCTGCTCCAGTTCCTCGCCGACGATGACGCGGCGGCGACCCGGCTCAAAGGGAATGCGGGCGACAAATTCCTCGCGCGCCAGCACATTCTGCTGCTTGTCAACCACGGCGACGAAATACGGCACCAGCGCCTGGTTCTGCGTCGCGGCCGGCCCACGCGTGGCGCCGACCTGCAGGATGAAGCTGACCACCACCACGCTCTGCTTGTCTTCGTATTTGCACTGGCCGTCGTAATCGACCAGCTCGGTCTCGAAGGTCACATCGGTGAGGTCGCGGCCGGCGCCCTCGCGATACTGCGTCGCCTTCTGCGCATCGCCCAGGATGCCGACCCGCGGGCAGGGCGGCAGCCTGTTCGGCTTGGAACCGGAACAGGCCGCAAGGCCAAGGCCAAGCAGGACCAGAACGGCGAGAGCAGGGCGCAGGGCGGAAAGACGGACGGTCGAGAAAATGCTCACGGGCGGCTCACGGGCTTCTGCGCCACGCAGGAGGGCATGGCAGCCTTTCCTTCGCGCGGCGAGTGTATTAGCTTGCCCGGCAGTTCGCGGGCCTGTCCTGTATAGAAGAGGGCCCGGCGGCAGACAAGCGACAGGCTTGCAAGCCTTTGATCTTTCAGGACTGATACCAGGCCGATGACCTCTAGCAGCCGCCCTTCAATCGCCCTTGTCCTGGCCGCCCCGCGCGGGTTCTGCGCCGGCGTCGACCGGGCGATCCAGATCGTGGAAAAGGCGCTGGAGCGTTTCGGCGCGCCGGTCTACGTGCGCCACGAGATCGTACATAACCGCACCGTGGTCGACAGTCTGGCTGCCAAGGGCGCCGTCTTCGTCGACGAGTTGGACGAGGTGCCGCAGGGCGCGCCGGTGATCTTTTCGGCCCATGGCGTGCCGAAATCGGTGCCGGCGGCGGCGCAGGCGCGCAATCTATTCTATCTGGATGCCACCTGCCCGCTGGTCAGCAAGGTGCATCGCGGCGCCGAGCGCCATTACAAGGAAGGCCGCCGCCTGATCCTGATCGGCCATGCCGGCCATCCGGAAGTGATCGGCACGATGGGCCAATTGCCGCCCGGCGCGGTGACGCTGATCGAGACGGTGGAGGATGTCGCGCGCCTTGATATGCCCGATGGCGAGCCGCTCGCCTACATTACGCAGACCACGCTGTCGGTGGACGACACGGCCGAAATCATCGCGGCGCTGAAGAAGCGTTTCCCGCAGATCGAGGGGCCGAAGAAGGAAGACATCTGCTACGCCACCACCAACCGCCAGGCAGCCGTGAAGGCGATTGCCGGCGGCTGCGACGCCATGCTGGTGATCGGCGCGCCGAATTCCTCGAACTCGCTGCGCCTTGTCGAAGTAGCAAAACGCTCGGGCTGCGAACGCGCGCAGCTCGTGCAGCGCGCCGGCGACATCGACTGGTCGGCGCTGGACGGCGTGCAGACCGTTGGCATCACCGCCGGTGCCAGCGCACCCGAACGCCTGGTGGAAGAAGTGATTGAGGCCTTCCGCCAGCGCTACGACGTGACCTTGCGCGAAATCGCCACCGCCACAGAAGCCGTGCAGTTCAAGCTGCCCGCAGCCCTCGACGCTTCTGCCGCCTGATCGCTCTGCATGGCTGTCTACACAGAAATCGACGACGACCAGTTGGCCGCCTTACTGGCCGAGTACGACATCGGCACGGCGTTGTCCTGCAAGGGCATCGCCGAGGGCGTCGAGAATTCCAACTACATGCTGGTCACCGACAAGGGCCATTATTTCCTCACGCTGTACGAGCGCCGCGTGAAGCGCGAGGATCTGCCCTACTTCCTCGGCCTGATGGATCACCTGACCAGCAAGGGCCTGGCCTGCCCGACGCCGATCCATGATCGCCAGGGCAATGTGCTGCGCGAAGTCGCAGGACGCCCCTGTGCCATCATCAGCTTCCTGAACGGCGTCTGGCCCAAGCGTCCGACCACGCATCATTGCCGCGAGGTTGGCGCCGCCATGGCACGCATGCATGTGGCGGGCCGCGATTTCCCGCTCAACCGGCCGAATGCGCTGAGCGTCGAGGGCTGGCGCAGCGTGCTGTCTGCCTGCGGCGAGCGCGCCAACCAGGTCCGCGAGGGGCTGGAAAAGGAACTGGAGCGCGAATTCGATGCGCTCGCCGCCGCCTGGCCCACGCCGCCGGGCCGCGCGGGCGACAAGCCCTTGCCGCACGGCGTCATCCACGCCGATCTGTTCCCCGACAACGTGCTGTTCGTCGGCGAAACCTTGAGCGGCCTGATCGATTTCTATTTCGCCTGCAACGACTACTTCGCCTATGACTTGGCGATCGCGCTGAATGCCTGGTGCTTCGAGGGTGATGGCGCATTCAACGTCACCAAGGCGAAGGCGCTGATTGCGGGCTATGAAAGCGTGCGGCCGCTGACCGACGGCGAAGTGCAAACCCTGCCGCTTTTTGCGCGTGGCGCGGCGCTGCGCTTCCTGCTGACGCGGCTATATGACTGGCTGAATCAGGTGCCCGGCGCGCTGGTGAAACCGAAGGACCCGATGGAATACTGGAAGAAGCTGAAATTCCATCGCCAGGTGCTGGGGCCATCGGCCTACGGGGTCGAACGCTGATCATGGCCCCTGCGGAAAGCGTCGAGATTTTCACCGACGGCGCCTGCCTGGGCAATCCTGGGCCCGGCGGCTGGGCGGCGATCCTGCGTTTTCGCGGCAACGAGAAAGAGCTGAGCGGCGCCGAGCCGGAAACCACCAACAACCGCATGGAACTGATGGCAGTGATCGAAGCGCTGGAAGCGCTGAAGCGGCCCTGCACCGTCACCATCTACGCCGATAGCCGCTATGTGATAGACGGCGCGACCAAATGGCTGCAAAGTTGGAAGGCGCGCGGCTGGAAAACTGCCGACCGCAAGCCGACCAAGAACGTCGATCTGTGGCAGCGCTACGAAGAAGCTGCCAAGCCGCATCAGATCACCTGGCAATGGGTGCAAGGCCATTCCGGCCATGTCGAGAATGAGCGGGTCGATCAGCTTGCCCGCGCGGCCGCCACCGAAATCGCCGGCAGCTTCGATATCGAATGAAAAGCCGGCCGGATTGCTCCGGCCGGCCTTTCCATCGCCGAAATGGACGCTTAGAGCTGAGAGAGCAGGGTATTGGCGTCCGAGACCTCGAAGGCGCCAGGCTTTTCCAGATTGAGCGTCTTCACCACGCCATCCTCGATCAGCATCGAATAGCGCTGCGAGCGCAGGCCAAGGCCGCGGGCGGAGAGATCGAATTCCATGCCGATCGCCTTGGTGAATTCGGCCGAGCCGTCGGCCAGCATCATCACCTTGTCGCCGACATTCTGCTGCTTGCCCCAGGCGCCCATCACGAAGGCGTCGTTGACCGACAGGCAGGCGATGAGATCGATGCCCTTGTTCTTCAGTTCGGCATGCCTCTCGATGAAGCCCGGCAGATGCTTGGCCGAGCAGGTCGGCGTGAAGGCGCCCGGCAGAGCGAACAGCGCAACTTTCTTGCCCTTAAACAGTTCGCCGGTTTTGACCGTCTGCGGCCCTTCCTCGGACATAACGTAAAGCGTGACGTCAGGGATACGGTCGCCAACCTTGATGGTCATTGTTTCCTCGTTTCGTTTCAGTTGGGCTGAATGCCGCGAAAAACGGCCAGGGTAACATGGGCCCGCCCCGCCGCGGAGGCAAGTGTCGACTGCCAACCGTTCGCGACAATCAGGGCTTCAGCGCCATTTCGGCGCGGATCGCGTCGTCCACCAGCGTCAGGGTCAGCGGTTTCGCCGCCGCATCGACGGGCGAAACCGAAAACACAAAGCGCGCCTGCCGCCGATCCGGCGACAAAGACACCTCGGGCCGGCTGAACCATGCTTCGCTGGGCCCTTCGATGAAAAGATCGGGCTGGCTCAGCGGCAGATCGCTTTCCAACGTGATGCCCAGTTCACCCGGCGTACTGTGCCGCGAGACCAGGCGGATGCCGGCCTGCTCAGCTGGTTGCGGAACCTTGGCCTGCCAGCGCGCGACAAGAACTGCCGCAGAGGATTGGATATCCGCAGGCGCGTTCATCCCATGGCTGAGGCGATGGGTCAGCCGGTCCTCGCGCAGGATGCAGATTTCCTTGCAGACGCCGTATTCCAGCGCGAGGTCGAGATCGAGCGGCTGCCCCTTCTGCTGCGGCACCAGCTTGATGGGCAGCACTACCTCGCCGGTATAGCCGTAGAGTTCGGTGTTGCCGATGTTGATCCGCTGCGGCGCGGGCCATTTCACTTCAGCATGGGCCAGATTGCGGGAGGCCGACCAATCGAAACGCGGCGGCAAACCGCCCTCGCCCGGCGTGCGCCAGTAGAATTTCCAGCCCGGCGCGAGGCGAATCAGCAAGCCGGCCCGCTCGCCGCCGGCGTCGAGCAAACTCAGGCGGACGGGCTCGCGCTGCAAGGCTGAAGTCTGAGGCGTAATCTGGGGCGCAGTCTGGGCCTGCGCCGCCGAGGCAGGCAGCAAACCGAAGAAAACGGCAAAAACCCAGGACACCCGCCGAACAACCATGACTTAACTCTGTCCTGCGGCGTGGGAATTGCAAGAGCCAGACACCGCCACCATATGGACAACTGATCCCACAAGAGTAACATTCGAGTGAAAGCGGGGAGCTGAGCATGATGGACGACAGCAAGGCGATCACCGGCTATCTCGAGCGGCAACTGCTAGTCGCGATGCCGTCGATGGGTGATCCGCGTTTTGCCCGCACCGTTATCTACATGTGCTCCCACAACGCCGAAGGCGCGATGGGGCTGGTGATCAACAAGCCCTATCCGGGCCTGACCTTCCCCAATCTGCTGACGCAGCTCGGCATCGAGCCCACCATCGACAACGACATCATCGTCCGCCTCGGCGGGCCTGTGGAGACCGGTCGCGGCTTCGTGCTGCATTCGACCGACTACATGCATCAGGGCAGCGTGAAGCTGGACGAGAGCAGAGGGATCGGACTGACCGCTACGCTGGACGTGCTGCGCGCCATCGCCAACGGTACCGGGCCGCAGCGCAGCCTGTTCGCGCTGGGCTATGCCGGCTGGGGGCCGGGACAGCTCGATGCAGAGATCCAGGAGAATGCCTGGCTGGCGGCGCCCGCCGATCCGGATCTGATCTTCGATTCCGATCTCGATGCGTTGTGGGAGCGCGCGGTGCGCAAGATTGGCGTCGACGTCGCCAAGCTGTCGAGCGTCGCCGGCCGCGCCTGAACGGTTACTACTTCGCTCTTTCGGCGGGGGCCGGGTTAGCGGGGTTTAGGATCGGTAGACAGCCGCGCGTAAAGCTGGTGGTCCCGCCAGACGCCGTCGATCTTAAGATATTCCCGCAGAATGCCTTCCGGCTTGAAACCCGCCTTGATGAGAAGCCGCTGGCTCGGCCCGTTCTCGGGCAGACAGGCGGCTTCCAGCCGGTGCAGCTTCAGGCTGCCATAGCAATGCGCCATCATCACCGCCAGGGCATCGGTCATATAGCCCTGTCCGGCATGCGGCTTGCCGATCCAATAGCCGAGTTCACCGCATTGCGAAGCGCCGCGCCTTAAGTTGGACAAGGTGATGCCGCCGACCAAACCATCGTTGCGGCGCAGAAAGATGAAATAGGCCTCGCCGAGATCCTGACGCTTGAGCCGCTCGAACCAGGCGAGCCGGCGGCGGAATCCGTCGCGGCTCAGCGCGTCCTCGGCCCAGGTCGGCTCCCAGGGCTGCAGATGATCGCGGCTGATGGCACGCAAGGCCGCCCAGGATTCGTAGTCGGCAATGCTGGGCGGCCGCAGGTAAACGTGCTGTCCGCCGAGGAGAGGCGAGCCTCCGGGGAGAAACCGGCCGAACAGCATCCCCCCACCCCCGTCTTAGCCGAACCTCGCCGAAAAGCGCGCGTAGTCCTCCAGCGCACCAATCGGTCCCAAAGCCGCAACAGTCGGCGCGGCACTCCGCATGACGCGTTCGGCCACCGCCTTCACCGCCGCCTCGTCGACGGCATCGAGCGCGTTCAGCACCTCGTCCACATCGAGCGGCCGATTGTAGATCAGCATATGACGGCCAAGCTGCTCAAGCCGGGCACCGGAGCTTTCCAGCGACATGACATAGCCGACCTTGAGCTGCGCGCGGGCACGATCGATCTCGGCCGCTTCGATATGGCCGGTGAGCTTGGCCAGTTCATCCGCCAGCACCGGCATCAGTTCGCGCAACTGCTCGCCGCTGGTGCCGGCATAGACGGTCATCAGGCCGCCGTCGCGATAAAACGACGGATAGGCATAAACCGAATAGGCCAGGCCGCGCTTCTCGCGCACTTCCTGGAACAGCCGCGAGGACATGCCGCCACCGAGCACGGTCGCATAGACTTGCATGGCGAAATACATCGGATCGCCGAACGGCACGCCGGGCAGCGCGATGGCGATATGGGCCTGTTCCAGATCGCGCATCGCCCGCTTCTCACCGCCGCGATAGATGGCTTTCTGCGGCGGCTGGCGCGGCGTTTTCGACAATCCGGAGAAAAGCGTCTCGGCGGCTGCCACCAGCTTGTCGTGATCGACTGCTCCGGCAGCCACCAGCACCAGATTGGGCGCGTGGTAGAAGCGGTCCAGGAAGCCCTGCAGATCCTCGCGCTTCATGTTCGATACGCGCTCGACCGTACCAAGAATCGAGCGGCCGAGCGCCTGCTCGGGAAACGCGGTTTCCTGCAGGTGGTCGAAGATGATGTCATCGGGCGTGTCTTCCGACTGGCCGATCTCCTGGATGATCACGCCGCGCTCGCGCTCCAGCTCGGCCGGATCGAAGACCGAATGCTGCAGAATGTCGGCGAGGATATCGAGGGCGAGATCGATATCGCCTTCCATTACCCGGGCGTAATAGGCGGTCTGCTCACGCGAGGTGAAGGCGTTGAGATGGCCGCCCACCGCCTCGATCTCTTCGGCAATGGCCAAAGCCGAGCGCCGTTCGGTGCCCTTGAAGGCCATATGCTCCAGCATATGGGCGACGCCATTGATTTCCGGCGTTTCATCGCGCGCACCGGCATCAACCCAGACGCCGACAGCCACCGTCTTGACCTGCGGCATGGTCTCAGAGACCACCCGCATACCGTTGCTGATTTTGCTGATGCGGACGGTCATGCGGTCACCGGACTGCGCTGGGTATGACGCTCGATGAAGGCGCGCACGGCAGTGACGTCGTTGGGCAGCACCGTCTGGCGCTCGGGCCGTTCGAACAGATCGGCCATGCGCGGCGGCAACGGCGGGTGCTGGCCCGTCGCCTCGCGGACAGCGTCGGGGAATTTTGCCGGATCGGCGGTCGCCAGCGTGATCAGCGGGATATCTGCCGCCACAGCACGGCTGCCGCGCTGCTCAGCCGCAACCGACAGGGCCACGGCGGTATGCGGGTCGATCAGCATTCCGTTCGAGCCTGCAAAAGCCTGCCTCAGCATCGCCTTGGTCTGCGCCTCATCGGCGCGGCCGGCGGCAAAGAGCTGCTTCGTTTCGGCCAGAGCATTCGCCGAAACCGTGAAGCCCCCATTCTTGTCGAGATCAGCCATCAAGCTGCGAACCTGCGCAGCGTCGCGACCATGCATGTCGAAGAGCAGGCGCTCGAAATTGCTGGCGACCTGGATGTCCATGCTGGGACTGATGGTCGGCGCCACCTTGTCCTTGCGATAATCGCCACTGGCGAAGAAACGCGTGAGGATGTCGTTGCGGTTGGTGGCAACGATCAGCTTGGCGACCGGCAGGCCCATGCGGGCCGCGCAATAGCCCGCGAAGATGTCGCCGAAATTGCCTGTCGGAACACAGAAAGCCGGGGCGCGGTCCGGACCGCCGAGGCTGAGCGAGGCCGTGACGTAATAGACGATCTGAGCCATGACACGCGCCCAGTTAATCGAGTTTACTGCCGTCAGGTTGGACTTGGCGCGGAAATCGGCATCGTTGAACAGCGCCTTCACCATCGCCTGGGCGTCGTCGAAGGTGCCTTCCAACGCGATGGCATGCACATTGGCGTCGGTCACCGTGGTCATCTGGCGGCGCTGCACTTCCGAGACCCGGCCATGCGGAAACAGGATGAAGATGTCGAGATTGGTACGGCCGCGGCAACCCTCGATGGCGGCCGAGCCGGTATCGCCCGAGGTGGCGCCAAGGATGGTGGCATGCTTGCCCGAGCGCGCCAGCGCCCAGTCAAACAGCCGGCCAAGCAACTGCAGCGCGACATCCTTGAAAGCCAGCGTCGGGCCATGGAACAGCTCCAGCACCCAATCGTTGGCATCGACCTGGCGCAGCGGCACCACCGCCTTATGGCCGAAGGTCGCATAAGCCTCTTCGATCATGCGCTTCAGATCCGCATCGGGGATGCAGCCGCCAACGAACGGCTTAATCACCCGGAAGGCGATCTCGGCATAAGACAGGCCGCGCATGGCGCACCATTCGGCGGCGCTGAATTGCGGCCAGGTTTCAGGCACATAAAGACCGCCATCGGCAGCCAGGCCAGCCAGCAGGACGCCTTCGAAATCAAGGGCCGGCGCCTGGCCGCGGGTGGAGATGTAACGCATCGTGTCTTACTCGGCTCAAATAGCGGATCAGCTCAAATAACGCGCCTTGAGATGCGCCTTGAAGGCAGCGGTGTCCAGCGGCTTGCCGGTCGCCGCCCGCAGCAGCGCATCGGTGGATAAAAGCGAGCCCTTACCGTGCACATGAGTGCGCAACCATTGCAAGAGCGGCTTGAAATTACCCTTCTCAATTCCAGGCAGAATGGTGCCATCTTGTTCCCTGGCCGCCGCAAAAAGCTGCGCTGCCGCCAGTGCGCCCAGCGTATAAGTCGGAAAATAGCCAATCGAACCGACAGCCCAGTGGATGTCCTGCATGCAACCCATGCGGTCATCGGGCACCTCGACGCCCAGCAGCGTCTGCATGCCGTCGTTCCAGGCATGCGGCAGGTCGGCAATCGGCAGGTCGCCATT
This sequence comes from uncultured Ferrovibrio sp., assembly GCF_937960835.1. Taxonomy (GTDB): domain Bacteria; phylum Pseudomonadota; class Alphaproteobacteria; order Ferrovibrionales; family Ferrovibrionaceae; genus Ferrovibrio. The sequence goes on along the minus strand of NZ_CALGPC010000006.1, from coordinate 645,008 downwards.
CAGCATCGCCTGCTCCAGGCGATAGCGGAGGATGACATGGGCCGGATAGGTGACCTCGTCGGCATCGACGCGGATCAGATCGGGCCGCACGCGCGTGTAAAGCCGGTGCAGATTGTCTTCCGTCCAGGCCGGGCCTTCACCCTTGAAAGCCTTGCGCAGGATCGGCGTGGCATAGCGAAGGAATTCGCGGCTGCGGCAGACCTGCATCTCGATCAGAAGGCTCTGGCTTTCATGCAGCACCATGCCGCGCGCCTCGCCGACCGGCTGGTTGCGCCAGCGTTTCGGCAGCCCCTGTTCGTAAAGCGCATGGCCGGTTTCGTGCAGCACGCCCATCAGCGACGTGGTGAAATCATTCTCGTCGTAGCGCGTGGTGATGCGCACATCGGTCTGCACGCCGCCGCTGAAGGGATGCAGGCTGACATCGAGACGGCCATGACGGAAATCGAAGCCGAGCTGCTTCATGAAGCGCAGGCCGATCTGGCGCTGGGTCTCAGTGGGAAAGCGGCCTTCGACTTCTACAATGGCCGGCCGCCGGGCCTGACGGTCCAGCGCCTTGTCGATGAAGCTCGGCAGAAAGCTGCCCAGATCGGCAAACAGCTTGTCGATCGCCGCCGCGCTGCCCTCCGGCTCGTATTCATCCAGCAGGGCATCGTAAGGCGAGATTCCGAAAGCCGCGGCCTTGGCGGCGGCGACTTCGCGGGTGAGTTCCAGTACCGGCGCAAACGCCGTGGCAAAGCTTTTGAAGTGGTTGGCCTCGCGCGCCTTGCGCCAGACCATCTCGCAATTCAGCGTCGCCTTGGCGCGCGCCTCAACGAGTTTCGGCGTTAGCGCCGTGGCATGGCGCCATTGACGCTGCATCTCGCGCAGATTGGCGCGCTGCCACTCGTTGAGCTTTTCCTTCTGCGCCTCCGCCTCGCCCAGAAGGTCGCCGAGCTTGGGATCGGTGATCCATTCATGGCGGACGACGCTAAGCACCGCCATCTGCTCAGAGCGGACCTTGGCTCCGCCTTCCGGCATCATGGTGGATTGGTCCCAGCCGAGCATCGCCAGCGCGCCGTTCACCGCTGCGATACGGCGAAAGCGCTGTTCAAGGGCCTTGTAGCTTTTCATCGCTATCCCTTCGGCGCCTGGGAATCCTGACGTCCTCGCCGCCGATGCCAGAGCACGTAGATCACCACCAGGATCACCGCGCCACTGTACCAGGTGAAGGCGTAGGCCAAATGGTTATTGGTGAAAGTCACCCGCGTATGGCCGGGACGCGGCCAGCCGCCCGGCACCGTCACCGAGGCATCGGCATCGACGAAGAGCAGCGGCGCATCGGTAATGCCAGCCTGCTTCAGCATTCCCGCAGCATCGCCGAAATACCAAAGATTCCGCTCAAGATCGTTGTCGGGAACGAAAGGCCCCTGCGGCCACGGGGCGCGGGCAATGCCGCTGATGGTGACCTCACCCGTCACCTGCCCCTCCGGGCGCTGATCCGGGGTCTTGCGCTCGGGCGGCACCCAGCCGCGGCTGACCAGCACCCAACCGGGCGCGTCGCTGCGCTTCAGCGGGACGATGACGTGATAGCCGAAATTGCCGCGCTCGGAATGCGCCAGCAGGTGAAATTCGTGGTTGTAGTCGAAGCTGCCTTTGACGATGACGCGCCGGTAGTTCCATTCCTCGGGATTCACCGGGCCGGCGGGCAGCGGCACGGCGGGCGCCTGCATCCCCTGCTCGACCGTGTGGATGAGGTCGAGCTTCCAGAACAGCCGCTGGACCTGCCAGGTGCCCAGCGCGAGCAGGATGATCAGGGCCGGGACAGTGAAGAGCGTCGGCCAAAGGCTTGGCCGGAAACCTAATAATGTCAAAGGATTACTCGCGCAGCAATTCGATGTCGGACGATGCCTTGTGGCGGAATTGTAGCGCGATGAGCACAGCTTTGAAGGGCCGCAGCATCAGAATGGCGCCGCCGATGATCAGCGGCGTCCATAAAACCAGATGCAGCCAGAGCGGCGGCGCGAAGCTGAGTTCCACCCAGAGCGCCAGGCCGACCACGATAAAGCCCAGGATGAGGATGACGAAGACGGCCGGACCGTCGCCCTGATCCAGCGGCCCGTTCTCCAGGCCGCAGGAGGGACAACTCGGCCGCACCGTCAGCAGGCCGGAAAACAGAGGGGCTTCGCCGCAGCGGGGGCAGCGGCAGCGAAGCCCCGTAGAGAACGGGGACAGCGGCGGATAGAAAGCCGCCATCGCCCTGATCCGATTAATGGGCCGCCGGCGTGCCGGCACCCCACCAGTAGATGGCAGTGAACAGGAACAGCCATACGACGTCGACGAAGTGCCAGTACCAGGCGGCAGCCTCGAAGCCGAAGTGATGGTCCGGCTTGAAATGGCCCTTCACCGCGCGCAGCAGGCAGACGATCAGGAAGATCGTGCCGACGATGACGTGAAAGCCATGGAAGCCGGTCGCCATGTAGAAGGTCGAGGCATAGATGCCGTCGGTGAAGCCGAAGGCGGCATGGCTGTATTCGTAAGCCTGGCAGGCGGTGAACAGGATGCCGAGGATCACCGTCAGCGTCAGGCCCTGGACCAAACCCTTGCGGTCGTTATGCAGCAGCGCGTGGTGCGCCCAGGTCACCGTGGTGCCCGACAGCAGCAGGATCAGGGTGTTGATGAACGGCAGCTCCCACGGATTGAAGGTCTCGATGGTTGCCGGCGGCCACTGATGGTTGATCGCCTCGGTCGGGAACAGGGCGGCGTTGAAGTAAGCCCAGAACCAGGCGACGAAGAACATCACCTCGGAAGCGATGAACATCACCATGCCGTAGCGCAGATGCAGCTGCACCACCGGGGTGTGATGGCCCTCATGCTCGGCTTCGCGGATGACGTCACGCCACCAGCCGATCATCACGTAGAGAACGAGCAACAGGCCCGGCACCATCCAGAGATAGCTGGCGCCATGGAAGCCGGCGACGGCGCCGATCGCGAGCGCGAAGGCGCCCATCGAGCCCAGGAACGGCCACGGGCTTGGATCGACGAGATGGTAATCGTGGTTGCGGGCGCTGCTTGCGGCCATGGTGATACCCCCTAGTTACGCAGACGTTTCATACTCAATTCACCGTGCGGACATTGCCGCCGCGGTCGGAAAGCTTCTTCTCCTCGTCCGCATGACGGAAGAAGGTATAGCTTAAGGTGATGGTGTGGACCTCGCGCGTCTTCGGATCGGTGAGCATGTCCGGATCGACGAAGAAGGACACCGGCATATCGACCGTCTGGCCCGGCTCGAGGCGCTGTTCCTCGAAGCAGAAGCAGGCGATCTTGTTGAAATACTGACCGGCCTTGTCGGGCGTGACGTTGAAGGTGGCCTGGCCGACGATGGGCTTATCGGTCGGATTGCTGGCGCGGTAGAAGATCAGCGTTTCCTCGCCCGGCTTGACCTTCACCTCGCGCTGCGCCGGCTGGAACTTCCAGGGCATGTCGCGACCAGTATCGGCGTTGAAGCGGACGGTGATCAACTGTTCCTGCGGCTTGGCAATGGCCGGCGCCGATTCGGCGCGCTGGGGCGTGCCGCCAAAGCCGGTCACGCGGCAGAACAGATCGTAAAGCGGCACCGAGGCAAAGGACAGCCCGACCATGCCGGCGACCACGGCGGCGCAGCTCCAGGCAATACGGCGATTGCGGGCGTCGTTCGGTCGCGTCATTGCCCGCCACCTGCCATCTTGGCAATGGTGATGAGGTAGAACAGGATCACCAGCGCGCCCAGGACCAGCGCCAACGCAATATTGCGCGCCCGGCGGCGCTTATGTTCGTCGTTCTGGGGCACGGCCATCATGCTCCCCAACCGAGCCCCCGCTCCGCCAGCAGCAGCGAGAAGAGCAGGAACAAATACAGGATCGAATAGGCAAACATGTGCTTGGCCGGGCGCACATCATCGCTGCGCCAGATACGCCAGGCCAGGACGAGGAAGATCGCGCCCAGTCCGGCAGTGGCGATCCCGTAAAGCGGGCCCGCAAGGTTCAGCGCCCAGGGCGCCAGCGTCAGCGGCACCAGCAGCAGGCTGTAGATCAGGATCTGGCGGCGCGTCTCGCGCTCGCCCGCCACGACCGGCAGCATCGGCACGCCGGCACGGGCGTAATCCTCGGAGCGATAAAGCGCCAGAGCCCAGAAATGCGGCGGCGTCCACATGAAGATGATGGCGAACAGCAGCACCGGCATAAGGCTGACATCGCCGGTCACGGCAGCCCAGCCGAGCATCGGCGGGAAGGCGCCGGCGGCGCCGCCGATGACAATGTTCTGCGGCGTGCGGCGCTTCAGCCACATCGTGTAGACGAAAACATAGAAGGCGATGGTCAGCGCCAGGATGGCGGCCGCCACCCAGTTCACCGCCAGCCCCATCATCAGCACCGAGCCCACCGACAACACGGTGCCGAAGCCAAGCGCCTCCTCGCGGCTGACCCGTCCTTGCGGGATCGGCCGGCCGCGGGTGCGGGCCATTACGGCATCGATATCGGCGTCATACCACATATTGATGGCGCCTGAAGCGCCCGCTCCGATGGCGATGCACAACAGAGCGGTGACCGCCAGCGTCGGATGCAGACTGCCCGGCGCCAGCACCATGCCGACGAGACCGGTGAAGACCACCAGCGACATCACACGCGGCTTCAGCAGCGCAAGATAATCGGCAGGACGGGCTTCGCCGGTCTTCGCATAAGCGGCGTCGAGGCCGGCAGCGCCGGCCTCTTCTCGTTCGGCGATGTAGCTCGCGTCGGACACCAACTACTCCACAACGCTTGGGGCTAGCAGGAGCGTCCCGGTCTTACTTGATGACCGGGAGCTTCTCGTACTGGTGGAACGGCGGCGGCGACGACAGGGTCCATTCGAGCGTCGTCGCACCCTCGCCCCACGGGTTAGCAGCAGCCTTCTTCTTGCGGATGAAGGCATAGATAACCGAGCCGACAAAGAACAGCGTGGACGCGAAGGCGATATAGGAGCCGATCGAGGCGACGAAGTTCCAGCCAGCGAAGGCATCCGGGTAATCCGGAATGCGGCGCGGCATGCCCTGCAGGCCGAGGAAGTGCATCGGGAAGAACAGCAGGTTCACGCCGATGAACGTGGTCCAGAAATGGATCTGGCCGGCCGTCTCGCTCAGCTCGTAGCCCGACATCTTGCCGAACCAGTAGTAGAAGCCAGCGAAGATGGCGAACACGGCGCCGAGGCTGAGCACGTAGTGGAAGTGAGCCACCACGTAATAGGTGTCGTGCAGATAGGTGTCGATACCGGCATTCGCCAGGACCACACCGGTGACGCCACCGACGGTGAAGAGGAAGATGAAGCCGATGGCGAACAGCATCGGCACCTTGAACTCGATGGAGCCGCCCCACATCGTGGCGATCCACGAGAAGATCTTCACGCCCGTCGGGACCGCGATCACCATTGTGGCGGCGGTGAAGTAGGCGCGGGTGTCGACGTCCAGCCCCACCGTGTACATGTGGTGGGCCCAGACGACGAAGCCGACCACGCCGATCGCGACCATGGCGTAGGCCATGCCGAGATAGCCAAAGACCGGCTTGCGCGAGAAGGTCGACACGATCTGGCTGATGATGCCGAAGCCCGGCAGGATCAGGATGTACACTTCGGGATGACCGAAGAACCAGAACAGGTGCTGGAACAGCAGCGGATCGCCGCCGCCTTCGGGCTTGAAGAAGGCAGTGCCGAAGTAGCGGTCGGTCAGCAGCATGGTGATGCCGCCCGCCAGAACCGGCAGCGACAGCAGCAGCAGGAAGGCGGTGATCAGCACCGACCACACGAACAGCGGCATCTTATGGAGCGTCATGCCCGGCGCGCGCATGTTGAAGATGGTGGTGATGAAGTTGATCGCGCCAAGGATCGACGAGGCACCCGCGATGTGCAGGCTGAGGATGCCGAGGCCGACCGCCGGTCCGGGATGGCCGACATCGGAGCTGAGCGGCGGATAGATCGTCCAGCCGGTGCCGGCGCCCATGCCGCCCGCCGGACCTTCCACGAACATGGAAATGATCAGCAGGCCCAGGGCCGGGATCAGCAGCCAGAAGGAAATGTTGTTCATGCGAGGGAAGGCCATGTCCGGCGCGCCGATCATCAGCGGCACGAACCAGTTGCCGAACCCACCGATCATCGCAGGCATGACCATGAAGAAGATCATGATCAGGCCGTGGCCGGTGATCAGCACGTTAAAGAGGTGATAGTTCTCGCCAAGGATGCCGTTGCCGGGGTTCATCAGCTCGGCCCGCATCAGCACCGACATGAGGCCGCCAATCAGGCCGGCCACCACGGCGAAGATCAGGTACATCGTGCCGATGTCCTTGTGGTTGGTCGAATAAACCCACCGGCGCCAGCCGGTCGGCAGATGATGATCGTCGTGATGATCGTGGGCCGCGTGAGTATTGGCGTGAGCCATGGCGTTCCCCTTACTCCTGAAGCGTTCGATTATTGAGCGACGCGCGCGTCAGCCAGACGCGGCGACGCACCGTCAACAGTGGCGAATTTCTGCTGAGCCTCTTCGACCCACTTAGCGTAGGCCTCCTTCGAGACAACCTGCACCTTGATTGGCATGAAGGCGTGGTTGGTGCCGCAGATTTCCGAGCACTGGCCGTAATAGACGCCTTCGCGCTCAGCACGGAACCAGGTCTCGTTCAGGCGGCCCGGCACCGCGTCCTTCTTCACGCCGAAGGCCGGCATGGCCCAGGCATGGATGACGTCAGCAGCGGTAACCAGCAGGCGGACATTGGTGTTCACCGGCACGACGACCGGGTTGTCGGTTTCCAGCAGGCGCGGCTGGCCGGGCTTCAGATCGGCATCCGCCACCATGGTGGCGTCGAAGGTGAAGTTGCCGTTATCCGGGTATTCGTAGGTCCAGTACCACTGCTTGCCGATCGCCTTGATGGTCAGCTCGGCATCCTTGGTCTTGTCGCCGAAATACAGCAGCTTGAACGAGGGTACGGCGATGACAATCAGGATCAGGATCGGCACCACGGTCCACAGCACTTCAACCAGCGTGTTGTGCGAAGTCTTCGAGGGCACCGGATTGGCAGAAGCGCGGAACCGCAGCATCACATACAGCAGCAGCGCCAGCACGAAGGCCGAGATCAGCGTGATGATCCAGAGAAGCAGATCGTGGAAATTATGAATGTCGGTGGCCACCGGGCTTACGCCGGCCTGCAGCCCCAGCTTCCACGGGGTCGGCTGCCCGACCGTCTCGGCCATCGCCTGACCGCCGAACAGGACGATCGTCATTACAATGCTTATAGCGGCCATTGCCGCCGTCCGGACCGCCAACCAACGGGCACCCGAAAAGCAATCCCACCCCATAGTTCCATACCCTCGCGTTAACTTGGCACAGAGTCACACTTCTGAGGGCCGGAACATACACCGAGGCCCGATCTCATTGCCCGGCCTGAGGACGTTCTGCGACGATTTGTCGCTGTAACCCGAAAAATCGGGTGAGATTGATCTTAATCATTGATTTGCCTCGCCCTTGCGTAGCGAAAAAGCCCCTCCTAATCTGCCACCTCAGGGGGCTGTCGGCATGCTTAATCTCGTCCAGCGAAAACTTACCCAGGAAATCCTGGATTGGCTGGACCGGCCCGCTTTCGCGGTTGAGTGCGGTGGCCAAAATACCTACCATTACGTGTCCTGCAACACCGCTTATGCCGCTTTGACGGAAATGAGCGGCGATCAACTCATCGGCCAGCCCTTTTCCATGGGTTTTGCGCTGGGCGAGGCCGAAAAGCTGCGCCCCCTGCTGGACTCGGCCCGCAAGGAGGGCCGCCGCCAGATCGGCAATACCCTGATCCGCTGGGCCAATGGCTGGCTGTGCCAGGGTCTGACGGTGGCGCCGGTCAAGGATGACAGCGGCCAGGTCACCGGTCTGGTGGTCATCACCGAAGCGAGCACCCCCGAACGGATGCATCAGGTCGCCCTGCAGGTGGCCGAATACAAGCTGCGCGATTTTGCCGAACTGGCCTCGGACTGGTTCTGGGAAACCGATGCCGAGCACCGGTTTACCTGGGTATCTGAATCCTCATCGCCAAATACCAACACCATGCGGATCGCCTTCCTCGGGCGGCGGCGCTGGGAAGTGGCCAACCCGAATATGACCGAGGCCGACCGGCAGTTCTGGGAGGAGCATCGCCGCCAGCTCGACAGCCATCAGGCTTTCCGCGGTTTCCGCTATTGCGCGATGGTCGCGGGCAACGAAGTGTGGATCGAGATCAACGGAAAGCCGATTTTCGATTCCGAGAACCGCTTCATGGGTTACCGCGGCTCGGGCCGGGACATCACGGAGCAATACCGGCAGCAGCGGCGGATCGAAGCCGCACTTCGCCAGGCTGAGGAAGCCAGCCGCGCCAAGAGCCAGTTCCTGGCTAATATGAGCCACGAGCTGCGCACGCCGCTCAACGCGATCATCGGCTTCTCGGAAATCATCCGAGATCAGATGTTCGGCCCTGTCGGTGTGCCGCGCTACGTCGACTACGCCCGCGACATCAATGCCTCGGGCACGCATTTGCTGGCGCTGATCGGCGACATCCTCGACATGTCGCGCATCGAGGCGGGCTATTACGCGCTGGATGAAAAGGCGGTCGATCTCTCTGCCGTGATCGAATCTGCGCTGACCATGGTCCGGCCGCAGGCCGAACGTGGCGGCATCACCCTGCGCAATCTTTCTCCGGATACGCTGCCGCAACTGCGCGCCGATGAACGCGTGCTCAAGCAGGTGCTGATCAACCTGCTGGGCAATGCCGTGAAGTTCACGCCCGGCGGCGGCACCATCGACGTGATCTATCGCCAATTACCAGACGGCAGTCCGTCGCTGACAGTGGTCGATACCGGCATCGGCATCGCGCCGGAACGGCTGGAGCAGATCTTCGAGCCGTTCCAGCTCGCCAAGGCTGAAGTGGCACGCCAGCATGGCGGCACCGGTTTGGGCCTGTCGATCTCCAAGCGCCTGATGGAGCTGCATGGCGGCACCTTGACGCTGACCAGCACGGTGGGCAGCGGAACCCAGGCGCAGATGACGTTCCCGCGCTGGCGGCTGCTGTCCAATGCGGACCAGGAAGCGCCGCCGCAGGCTTCTACATCTTCGGCCTCAGATTCCTCAGCTTCGACTTCCATGACTTCGACGCCGCCGGCACCACCGGCGAGCAAACCGGCGAACTTGGCCGAAAGTCCGGCGACAGCTCCCATACCGTCGTCGCTTCTGAAATCCCAAGCCGGCGATTCAAATGGGGATGCCGGCAGCACGTTGCGCAGCCTGCTGGAAACGGTGGGCGAAGGCGTCATCAACATCAACAACCAGGGCACCATCGTCGCCATCAGCGATGCTGGCGCGGCGATCTTCGGCTACAAGCCCGAAGAACTGATCGGACAGAACGTCAATATCCTCATGCCCGAGCCGTTCCGCTCCGGCCATGACAGCTATATCCGCAATTATCTCACAACCAAGCGGGCGAAGATCCTCGGCCTCGGCCGCGACACGCTGGGCCGCAAGAAGTCCGGCGAGATTTTCCCAATCCATCTCAGCGTCGGCGAATTCGACGACAGCGGCACGCCGGGTTTCATCGGCATCATTCGGGATATTTCCGACCGCCGCGATGTGGAACTGCGCGCGGAATTCGCCAGCCGCAACGACCCGCTGACCGGCATCCTGAACCGCAGCAGCTTCATCGCCGAAACCGAGCGCATGCTGGGCGCGCAGCATCGGGTGGATGACGGCCTGTGGGTGCTGTTCAACCTCGATGTGGATGGCTTCCGCGATATCAATGAGGGCTTCGGCTACCATATCGGCGACAGCGTCCTGAAATGCACCGCTGATCGCCTTGCCGATGTGCTGCCGCGCGAGGCCCTGATCGGCCGCATCGCCGCCGACCAGTTCGCGGCCTTGGCGGCCGTGAACGACCTGAATAACGCGCTGAACCTCGCCCAACTGGTGCATGCGCAACTGACCCGGCCGCTGAATCTCGATGGCCGCGTGGTGCCGCTGAAGGTTAGCATGGGCGCGGCCATTATCGACGATCCCGCCGAGAAGATCGGCGATGCTCTGGCCAAGGCCGAACTGGCGATGAAGCTGGTGCGTTCGTCGGGCGGCGATTCAACGCGGTTCTATAGTCCGGAAATGACGCGGGCCGCCGAGCGGCGCCTGCGGCTGACGATGAATCTGGACTCGGCCATCCAGAACAACGAATTCCACATCGTCTATCAGCCGGTGGTGGAAACCGTCAGCGGAGCGATCTGCGCAATCGAGGCCTTGCTGCGCTGGCGCCATCCGGAACTCGGCGCGATCTCGCCGTCGGAATTCATTCCGCTGGCAGAGGAAACCGGCAGCATCATTCATATCACCCGCTGGGTCATCAACAGCGTGGCCGAGCAGCTGCGCGAATGGCGACGCCAGCAGGTCGAACCGCGGCGCGTGTTTATTAATGTGTCGGGCCAGCAATTCATCCGCGATGATCTGCCGGGCTATTTCCGCAAGCTGCGCGAGGAAGAGCCGGAGCTTATCCCCTTCCTCGGCATCGAGATCACCGAGCAGGCGGCTATCCAGAATATGGAAGCGACGGTTGCCGCGATGCGCGAACTGGCCGAGATCGGCATCGATGCCGCTCTGGACGATTTCGGCACCGGTTATTCGTCGCTGAGCTACATCCAGCGGCTGCCGATCCGCAAGATCAAGCTGGACCGCGCCTTCATCGCCGATCTGCCGGGCAACGAAAAGGACATCGCGCTGGTCCGTGCCATGGTCGGTATGGCCAACGGTCTCGATCTACCGGTGGTCGCCGAGGGTGTGGAAACCGCGGCACAGCGCGATTTCCTGCGTGGCGTCGGCTGCAGCGAGCTGCAGGGCTATCTGATCAGCAAGCCTGTTCCGGCCGAGGAAATGGCTGCCATGCTGCGCCAGAGCGAGCGCCGCCGCCGCTAGGAGCCGCTGAAGGGCTTTCCCTGCCCTAGGCTGTCCAGCTGGGCTGTCCAGCCGGGGACTGTATTTTCTCAAACCGGAGCGCCATATACTGCCAAGAGCCGGCTCATCCAGGCGCCGGTCAGTCGAGAATTGGTATGAGGTTGTTATGACCGGTGCTTCCGTCGCGCATGACTTGTTCTTCACCAAGGCCGGACTGGACCGCAATCGCCTTGAGCGGCTGGTGAGCGACGCGCTGCATGGCGCCGACGACGGCGAACTCTTCCTCGAATATGCCCAGGCCGAGAGCTTCAGCTTCGATGACGGCCGCCTGAAGGCCGCCAGCTTCGATACCAGCCAAGGCTTCGGCCTGCGCGCCGTGTCCGGCGAGCAGACCGGCTATGCCCATGCCTCGGAACTGAGCGAGGCGGCGATCAAGCGCGCCGCTACCACGGTCCGCGCTGTGCGGGCCGGCCATGGCGGTGTGATGAGCGAGCCGCCCTCACCGACCAACCGCCATCTGTATGGCGAGGACAATCCGCTGAACGAATTTCCCTTCGAGCAGAAGGTCAAGCTGCTGCAGGAAATCGACGCCTATGCCCGTGCGAAGGATCCGCGGGTGCGGCAGGTCTCAGCCTCGCTGGTCGGCTCCTGGCAGGCCGTGGCGATCCTGCGCGCCGACGGCACACTGATCGAGGACATCCGCCCGCTGGTGCGGCTGAACGTGTCGGTGGTGGCCGGTCAAGGCGACCGGATGGAAAGCGGCAGCCGCGGCGCCGGCGGACGGGTCGGCTACGCGCAATTCTTCGATCCGGCCCATTGGCAGGCGGAAGTGGACGATGCGCTGCGGCAGGCGCTGGTCAATCTGGAATCGATTCCCGCCCCTGCGGGCGAGATGACTGTCGTGCTTGGGCCGGGCTGGCCTGGCGTGCTGCTGCATGAAGCGATCGGCCATGGCCTAGAAGGCGACTTTAATCGCAAGAAGACCTCGGTCTTCGCCGGGCTGGTGGGCCAGCAGGTCGCCGCCAAGGGCGTGACCATCGTCGATGACGGCACGCTGGAGCGCCGCCGGGGCTCGCTGAGCGTCGACGACGAAGGCACGCCGACGCAATGCACCACGCTGATCGAAGACGGCATCCTCAAGGGCTTCATGTATGATCGGATGAATGCCCGCCTGATGGGCCGCGCCTCCACAGGCAACGGCCGACGGGAATCCTTCGCCCATAACCCGATGCCGCGCATGACCAACACTTACATGCTGGCGGGCGACCGCGACCCGGCCGAGATCCTGGCCGGCGTGAAGAAAGGCATCTATGCGGTGAATTTCGGCGGCGGCCAGGTCGATATCACCTCGGGCAAGTTCGTGTTCTCCTGCACCGAGGCCTACATGGTCGAAAACGGCAAGGTCGGCGCGCCGATCAAGGGCGCCACGCTGATCGGCGCCGGCGCGGAAGTGCTGAAGAAGGTGCAGGCCGTAGGCAACGACCTGAAGCTGGATACCGGCATCGGCACCTGCGGCAAGGCCGGTCAGGGTGTGCCGGTCGGGGTTGGCCAGCCGACCCTGCTGATCGGTGGATTGACGGTGGGCGGAACCGCCCAAGCGGCGTAGAATAGGACACGACGACCAGGAGGGGCCCCATGCCCGTGATCGCCAACAAGCCCGCCTCGCCCGAACTGCTGAAGCATGATCCGGTCTGGGCCTCGATCCGAGAAGAAGCCGCCCGGGTGGCAGCGGAAGAGCCGCTGCTGGCCAGCCTTGTCCATTCCACCGTGCTGCATCACGAGCGGCTGGAGGATGCGCTGAGCTACATCCTGGCGCAGAAGCTTGGCGACGAGGCGCTGCCCGCGCTCGGCATGCGCGAGATCATGCAGCAGGCATTCGCGTCCGATCCCGATATCGGCCATGCCGTGCGCGCCGATCTCGTCGCGGTGAACGAGCGCGATCCGGCCTGCCGGGGCTTTTTGAAACCGCTGCTGTTCTTCAAGGGCTTCCAGTCGATCCAGGCGCATCGCGTCGCCCACTGGCTGTGGCACGAAAAGCGCGAGACGATGGCCTTCCTGCTGCAAAGCCGCACCTCGGAAATCTTTGCCGTCGACATCCACCCGGCGACCCGGTTCGGCCGCGGGATCATGATCGATCATGGCACCGGCGTGGTGATCGGTGAAACGGCGGTGGTCGATGATGATGTTTCGATCCTGCAGAACGTCACGCTCGGCGGCACCGGCAAGGAAACCGGCGACCGCCATCCGAAGATCCGCCGCGGCGTGCTGATCAGCGCAGGCGCCAAGGTGCTGGGCAATATCGAGATCGGCGAATATGCCAAGATCGGCGCCGGCAGCGTTGTGCTGATCCCGGTGCCGCCTCATTGCACGGCGGCCGGCGTGCCGGCGCGTCTGCTCGGCGATTGCGGCTGCTCGCAGCCGGCGCGCGAGATGGACCACTCCCTGCCCAATGCGCCGGGCTAAGGCAGCTCTTCTTGTCGCGTTTCTAGTCTCCGCACCGACCATCACGTCTGCCCAGTCGCTGCGGGGGGCCCAGGAATGGTTGCCCCCCGGCAGCCTGTCGCTGGATGCGCTGAGCCTGCACCCGCGCGAGGCGCTGGAGGGCGGCGAGGCACCAAGCTTCTATGTCGCACTGGGACGCCTTGCCTTCCGCTCACCCGACATTCTCGGCGGCACCGCCCGCAAGGCCGGCCTGTCCTGCCACGCCTGCCACACCAACGGCTACAGCAACACCGATTTCTTCATACCCGGATTGTCGGACCGGCCGGGCCATGTCGATGTCACTCACAGCTTCTGGAATGTCCGCGCCGATGACCGCCGGGACAATCCGCTGGCGATCCCAAGCCTGCGCGGCGTTAAAACAAAAGAACGCTTAGGGCAGGATCTCGGGGCCACGTCGCTGCGGGAATTCACGCGCCGGGTGATCGTGGTGGATTTCGCCGGCGACGAGCCCGAGCCGGTGCTGCTCGACGCGCTGGTCGCCTATCAGGAAGCGCTGCGGCCCGTGCCGCTGGTGGATGAGCCGGTTTCGCTGGAACAGGACATGCGGGACATCCTGCATCATCTTGACGCATTGGCACTGCCCCTGAGCGAGGAAGATGCGGCGCTGGCGGCGCGCATGGCGACAATGATCCGCGGCCAGCTCGGCTTCATCGATGAACGCTTTCCGGATGACGAGGCAATGCGTGACGTGCATGCCATCTTGGCAGACTGGTCGCGTGCTCTCGCCAATATTGCTGATCTGGCCGAGAATGACGACTGGCCGGCGGCGCGCAGCGCGCTGGCGACCTTACGGACGGCCGTAGCCGATCCGCCGCCGGTCTTCGCCGATCAGGCGCCATTGTCGCTGTATAACCCGATCCGGTTGAAGGCCTGGCTCAGTAAGCCAATTCGGTGAAGGCCGGATCGACCGACTTGTTCCAGACGCCGTGATAGCGCTTCAGCAGTGCTTCGGCAGGAGTTTCGCCGGACTCTGCAATCGCCACCAGCGGCGAGAGGAAATGCGTTTCGTCCTCGCCGGCTGGCGAGAGACGATTGCGCGCCCTCAAACCGGACATGGCGATCTTCACCATCTCCTGCGCGTAAGTCTTCAGCGGCCGGCCGCGAAGCATGGTGCTCAAGCCGTATTTCGGCACATCGGCGCGCAGCGCCTCGCGTTCCTGCAGCGTCCAGTCGCGGCAGAGATCCCAGGCGGCATCGAGTGCCGACTTGTCATAGAGCAATCCCACCCACAGCGCGGGCAGCGCGCAAAGCCGCGACCATGGTCCGCCATCGGCACCGCGCATTTCGAGATAGCGCTTCAAGCGAACCTCGGGGAACAGGGTGGTGATATGATCGGCCCAATCGCGCAGAGTGGGCTTATGACCCGGATAGGCGGGCAGCTTGCCCTCCATGAAGTCCCGGAAGCTTTGCCCCGAGGCGTCGATATATTTTCCATCGCGATAGACGAAATACATCGGCACATCGAGCGCATGATCGACATAGCGCTCGAAGCCCATGCCATCCTCGAAAACGAAGCCGAGCATGCCGGTGCGGTCCGGATCGGTATCGGTCCAGATATGGCTGCGATAGCTCAGGAAGCCATTCGGCTTGCCTTCAGTGAACGGCGAGTTGGCGAACATCGCCGTGGCGATCGGCTGCAATGCCAGACCGACACGGAACTTCTTCACCATGTCGGCTTCTGAAGCAAAATCGAGATTCACCTGCACGGTGCAGGTGCGCAGCATCATGTCGAGGCCAAGCTTGCCCTTCCGGGGCATATAGGCGCGCATGATGTCGTAGCGCCCCTTGGGCATTACGGGGATGTCATCGCGCCGCCATTTCGGATTGAAGCCCAGACCCATCATGGCGAAGCCAAGCTCATCGCCGATCTCGCGGACCTGCTTGAGATGCGTGCTGACCTCGACGCAGGTCTGGTGAATGGTTTCCAGCGGCGCGCCCGAGAGCTCGAACTGTCCGCCGGGCTCCAGCGTGATCGATTGCTTGCCTAGAGTCAGGGCGATGACATTGTTGCCTTCATGCACCGCCTCCCAGCCGTAGCGCTGCAATTCCGTAAGCAGGCGGCGGATTCCGACTTCGCCGTCATAGGGCAACGGACGCAAGTCGGCCGTGGTATAGGCGAATTTCTCATGCTCGGTACCGATGCGCCATTCGGCCTCGGGCTTCGCTCCTTGGGCGATATACTCCACGAGCTGCGCCTTGGACGTGATCGGCGTCTCAGGGGCCTGGGCCGGTCCGGACATGACTACCTCGATGATAATTATTATTATAATTGCGTGACTTGCTGGTCGCGGCCGAACGGCTGCCTTCCGGCATATGGGGCATGGAAAGAAGCTTGTCCAGAGCCGGGGAACGAGATCAAGCCCTACCAGCGATCCAGATCAATTCTGCCGCACCGCTTGTAAAATCGCGAGAGCCGCGAGAGCCGCTGTTTCCGCCCGCAGAATTGTCGGTCCAAGCGACACCGGCTCCATATTCGAAGCCTTGCGAACCATCGCGACATCCTCGGGCGCGAAGCCGCCTTCCGGCCCGATCAGCAGGCCGCATGGCGCATCCTTGGGCCAGTGTTGCGCTGCAACCAGAAGTGCCGGTGCAGCATCGCGCTCGGCGCAGAAAAACAAACGCCGCTCAGCCGGCCATTCGGAAATAAGTTTCTCAAGTGAAACCGCGGGCGCGACTTCCGGCACATCGAGGCGTTCGCATTGCTCGGCGGCTTCGCGGGCATGCGCGGCCAGCCGCTCGGCATTTATCTTGGTGACTTGCGTGCGTCGCGTCAGCACGGGTATCAGACGGCCGATGCCGAGTTCGGTAGCCTTTTCGACGATGAATTCGATGCGTCCCTGGCGAATCGGCGCGAAGCCGAGCCAGATATCGCCCGAAGCCATGAAGGGGCGCAACTGGGTTTCCACCTCAAGCGCAATATCCTTTTTGCCGAGCTGCGCGATGACAGCGCGGAATTCCCCGTCGCGGCCATTGAACAGCGCCACGGCATCGCCGGAACCGAGCCGCAGCACATGGCGCAGATAATGCGCCTGATCCGCGCCAAGCGCGACGGTGACGCCGGTATGCAGCGCATCGGGAACAAAGAGACGGGCCTTCTCGGCAGTGGGCATCGGCGCTTGTGCAACAGGATGGGACGGACTACAGGAGCGTTATGACAAAGCCGGACCCGGAAGTCACGTCAGCGAAAACCGATCAGGCCCCCGCGGATGCCCTGCCCGGCCATTGGGTCGAGCGCTGGCTGCCCGCGTCCTGGCGGCCCTATGCGCGGCTGTCACGGCTGGACCGCCCGATCGGGACCTGGCTGCTGCTGCTGCCCGGCTGGTGGGCGATCGCCCTGGCGCGTCCGGACGGCGCGCCGCTGGATTATTACCTGCTGCTGCTTTTCGCCATCGGCTCCATCGTGATGCGCGGCGCGGGCTGCACCTTCAACGACATCGTTGACCGCAACTTCGACGGCCAGGTCGAGCGTACGCGCCTGCGGCCGATCCCATCGGGGCAGGTCACCGTCACGCAAGCCTGGATCTGGCTGGTTGCACAATCCCTGATCGGCTTCGCCGTTCTGATTCAGATGAATCAGCTTGCCATCCTGCTGGGTATCGCCTCGCTGGGCCTAGTCACCATCTATCCTTTCATGAAACGGATCACCTGGTGGCCGCAATTCTTCCTGGGGCTGGCTTTCAACTGGGGCGCTGTTCTGGGTTATGCGGCCGTGGCCGACACTCTCGATTGGACAGCCCTGGCGCTTTACGCTGCCGGCATTGCCTGGACGCTGGGCTACGACACCGTCTATGCGCTCCAGGACAAGGAAGACGATGCGCTGATCGGGGTGAAGTCGACTGCGCGGCTGTTTGGCGACCGCGCAAAGCTTTGGATCGCGCTGTTCTACGATTTGACGCTCATCGGTCTGGCGATCGCGGGCGGCCTCGCCGGTCTGGGCTGGCCCTTCTGGGTTGGCCTGGCTTTGGCGGCTTGCCATCTGGCTTGGCAGGTGGTGGCGCTTGATCCCGAAAATCCGCAGGATTGCCTGACGAAATTCCGCGCCAATCGCGATACCGGCCTGATCGTTTTCGCGGCATTCCTGCTGGCAAAGCTGATCGCCTAGCTTACTGCTTGGCGAAGGCAAGGCGCGCGCGTATGGTGCGCGCCATGAAGAAGCCTCGAATCACCCCGAGCGATTTCGCCGCTCTGTACCAGCAATACAACGCCAATCTGGCTAAGGTGGATTGCGGCCGCAAATGCGCGCCGCTGAACAAGGGCCAGCCGGTCTGCTGCACCACCGAGAATGCCATCCCAGTGGTGGACCGGGCGGAATTTGAACTGCTGAGGACCCGGACGGACCTGTGGTTCCCCTACAGGCCGGTGGATGCCGCTTCGCGCAAGATCGTCAAGGAATTGACGCGGCGTGCCTGCGCGGTGGAATGCAAGGGCGCAGCCTTCTGCGAACGCGACAACCGCACCATCGCCTGCCGCTCCTTCCCCTTCTATCCGTATATCGACAACCGGGGCAATTTCGTCGGTCTGACCTATTACTGGGATTTCGAGGACCGCTGCTGGATCATCTCCAACATGCAGGTGGTCGAGCGCGAATTCGTCAACCAGATGGTAGCGGCCTTCGAGAAGATCTTTAAGCTGGACCCGGACGAATACGACACGATGAAGGACCACTCGGCCAATATGCGCCGGGTGTTCAGCCGCAAGAAGAAGATCATCCCGATCATTCATCGCGATGGCGGCTACTTCAAGATCAAACCTGGTTCGGGCGGTGTGCTGACGCCCTGTTCGCCCACCGAATTCAACAAATTCGGTCCCTATAAGTCGGAAGCTGCCTATATCCGCGCCGTCAAGGAAGCCGGCGGCATACTCGGCCCGGCGCCGCGCAAGGGCTATCTCGCGCCCTGATCCTGGAAAAGGAAGGTGCCAAGCAGTACCCAGCGGCGCGCCGCTTCATCCTGCCGCGGCTTGGCGCGCAGCGGCGTCGTGTAATGCCAGAATGGCAGTCGGTAGGCAGTCACCAGGCCGCTTCTGGTCACCTCTACCATTTCTGTGAAATGACCGGCCTTGGCATAGACCAGATACTGGTCGCGCACGGCCGCCGTGGCGAAGCTGAGATGCACATCCAGATAGCCTTTCGCGGCCTCAGGATCTTCCGGATGGTGATCGGTATGCGGGCCGGCATAATCGCCCGTGGCATAGGCAATAGCCTGCAGGCCGTATTTACGCTTCAGCGCTCGCCCAGCCAGAGCGCCGGCAAAGGCGCGATAGCTTGCCGACCGCAGCATGGCAATCAAGCCGATGCTTTCGGCAGCCTTGAAGCCGGCGGACCGGGGATTGTCGAGATAGGTGGTGCGCTGGCGCATTACCTTGGGCAGCCGCTCGGCGTAGTTTTGTGTCTCTTCCCAGATGGTTTCAGGCGGGATCGGCTGCGCCATCTCGCGCAGATGCGGCAGCAACGCCTTGTCGAGCAGCGACGCCGCGGCCCTGGCCCGTAGTGGATCGATCAGCCCATCAAGCGCAAGAAAGCGGCAGCGCGGATTGACCAGGGCTCCAGCCTGGGCATGACGGCCGGCCAGCAGGGCCGTGCCTTTCGGCGTCAGAAGATCGGCGAATTCGGCAGGAAACTGCTTCATGGAGAGGGCTTAAGCTCTGGCCAGCCTGCAACGCAAGTCCTAATCTCCGCCGGCAACGAAAAAGCCCCTATGACCGCTACTGCCGACAACCGAGCCGACAACCGGGACCAGACGTTCGCCCAGGTGATGATGTTCGTCACCCCGGCGATGTTTTGCACCAACATGCTGGTGGCGCGCTATTCCGCCGAGTTCATTCCGCCCGTTGCGCTCGCCGTGTGGCGCTGGCTGGGCGTGTTCATTCTGCTGCTGCCCTTTTGCGGCGTCGAGCTATGGCGCCAGCGCCGCTACCTGGCGAAGGACGCCGGCAGACTGCTGGTACTGGGCGCGCTCGGCATGGGTATCTGCGGCGCTGTGGTTTACGCCGCCGGCAAAACGACCACCGCCACCAATATCGGGCTGATCTACGCCGTATCGCCAGTGGTGATCATCATGCTGTCACGCGTGATGTTTCACGACCGGATGACCATGCGCCAGATACTGGGCACCGCACTCGCTCTGACCGGCATGCTGGCTATTGTCGCCAAGGGCGATCCGGCTGTCTTCCTGCATCTGAGCTTCGTGCCTGGCGATCTGATGATCCTCGCCGCTGCGATTGCCTGGGCGCTTTATTCCGTACTGCTGAAACGCTGGCCCAGCCTGCTGAGCATCAACGCAAGGCTGGCATCCATCGCCATCGCTGGCGTGGCTGTCATGCTGCCCTTCCTGGTCTGGGAAACGGCAACGGTTGGCCCGATCACGCCGGATTTCCGTACCCTGGCCACCCTCGCCACCGTCATCCTTATTGCCGGCATCGGCGCCTATGCCTCGCATGGATATATCACCAAGCATCTCGGGCCGAACAAGGCCGGGCTGATCCTGTATCTGTCACCGGTATATAATGCCGTGCTGGCCTGGCTGCTTCTCGGCGAACAGCTCGCCGTTTATCATTGGATCGGCGCCGCCCTGGTCCTGCCAGGGCTGTATGTTGCAACCACTCGATCGGGGAAGACCTGAATGCCGTATGCCTCGCTTCGCGATTTCATGACGCAGCTGGAGGCGCGCGGCCAATTGGTGCGGGTGCGCGAGCCCGTCTCGACCGTGCTGGAGATGACCGAGATCCAGACGCGGCTGCTGGCCGAGGGTGGCCCGGCCGTATTGTTCGAGAAACCGATCCGCGCCGACGGCACGATGAGCGACGTTCCGGTGCTGGTGAACCTGTTCGGAACAGTCGAACGTGTGGCACTGGGCATGGACCGCCTGCCAGCCGAGTTGAAGGATGTCGGCGAAATGCTCGCCTTCCTGCGCCAGCCGGAGCCACCAGGCGGCTTCAAGGAAGCGCTGGGCATGCTGCCGCTGCTCAAAACGGTGATGGCGATGCAGCCGAAGACGGTCGGCAGCGGACCGGTACACGAGGTGGTGCTACAGGGCGATGACATCGATCTGAATGCTCTGCCAATCCAGACCTGCTGGCCGGGCGAGCCAGCGCCATTGATCACCTGGCCGCTGGTGGTCACGCAAGGTCCCTCGAAGACGGATAAGACCGACCGCTTCAACCTCGGCATCTACCGCATGCAGGTGCTGAACAGAACCCAGACCCTGATGCGCTGGCTGAAGCATCGCGGCGGCGCACAGCAGCATCAGCGCTGGAAACAGGCCGGCAAGCGCGAGCCCTTCCCCGCCGCCGTGGTAATCGGCGCCGATCCGGGCACGATCCTCGCCGCTGTCACGCCGGTGCCGGACACCTTGTCAGAGTATCAATTTGCCGGCCTGCTGCGCGGCAAGAAGGTCGAGTTGGTCGATTGCAAGACCGTGCCGCTCAAGGTGCCTGCCGAAGCCGAAATCGTGCTGGAGGGCCATGTATCGCTCGACGATTACCGCGACGAAGGGCCGTATGGCGACCATACCGGCTATTACAATTCGGTCGAGCAGTTCCCAGTCTTTACCGTCACCGCTATCACGCGGCGGAAACAGCCGATCTATCTGAGCACCTTCACCGGCCGGCCGCCGGATGAGCCGAGCGTACTGGGCGAGGCGCTGAACGATGTGTTTGTGCCGCTGATCCGTCAGCAATTCCCGGAGATCGTCGATTTCTGGCTGCCGCCCGAAGGCTGCTCGTATCGCGTGGCCGTGGTCAGCATGAAGAAGGCGTATCCCGGCCACGCCAAGCGCGTGATGATGGGGGTGTGGTCATATCTGCGCCAGTTCATGTACACCAAATGGGTGATCGTGGTGGACGACGACATCAACGCCCGCGACTGGAAGGATGTCGTCTGGGCGATGTCGACCCGCATGGATCCGGCCCGTGACATCACGCTGGTCGAGAACACCCCCATCGACTATCTCGATTTCGCCTCACCTGAATCCGGTTTAGGCAGCAAGATCGGCTTGGATGCCACCAATAAATGGCCGCCCGAGACCAAGCGCGAGTGGGGCGAGAAGATCCGCATGAGCGACGATGTTGTGAGAACCGTCACGGAAAAATGGCCGAAACTCGGGCTTCCTGGCTCGGGGAAGCCAATCTGGAGATAGCCATGCGGCTATTCGACCGCCTGCATGACATGATCTGCGGCGAAGGCCGGAACTGCATGCCGGACGGAGCTTCGGACCGGCTGGCGGTCGCCATCCGGGAGGAAGAATACGAGGCGCTGAAACTCAGCGTCGGTTTGCGCTTCCTCGTCATGATCGTCGTCACCGTTCAGGTGACTGTCGAACTGCGCTGGCCGCTGGCGCTGAATTACTATGGCTATATCGCGGCACTGGCCTTCTCGGGCTATCTGCAATTGCTGCTGCGCAAGCCGCATAGCGATCGCCCCTGGATGCAATGGGTCTTTCCCTTCGTCGATATGGGCATTCTGGCGGCAGGTATCGCGCTACCCAATCCTTTCGAGGCCGATCCGCTGCCGCCGCCGCTGCAGCTTGGTTTCGACGTGGTGCTGTATTTCGTGCTGTTCGTCGTGCTCGCCAGTCTGGGCCAGTCGGCGCGCGTGGTTTTCGCCACCTGCCTTGCTGCGATCATCTCCTGGGCCGGGGCGACGGTCTTCATCCTGTCCCAGCCCGGCGTGACCTTCAGAACCTATGATGGCAATCTGAGCGACATGTCCGCGCTGCAACGCATGGCTTTCGTGCTTGATCCCTGGAACGTGCGACCGGGCGAGCTCTTCGGCCGCCTGCTGCTGATCGGATTGATCGGTATCCTGCTCACCGTTTCGGTTCTGCGCTCCCGCCATTTGATCGCGCGACAGGTGGAAGCCGAACGCGCGCGCCGCAATCTGTCACGCCATTTTTCGCCCCATATCGCCGAGACCATCGCGCAGATGGATGAAGTTGACGGCAAGGTCCGCCAGATCAATGCGGCCGTGCTGTTCGCCGATCTGGTCGGCTTCACGCAGATCGCTGACGACCACACGCCCGAGCAGACCATTGCGCTCCTACGCGAGGTGCATCAGCGGCTGGCGCGGGCCGTGGCCCAGCATCGCGGCACGCTGGATAAGTATCTGGGCGACGGCATCATGGCCTCATTCGGTACACCTGAGCCCGGTCCGCGCGACGCCTCTGCCGCGCTGCTGGCTGCCCGCAGCATGCTGCACGAGATGGAGCATCTGAACCGCCAGCGTGAATTGCTGCGCCAGACACCGCTGTCCTTGGTCATCGGACTGCATTACGGGCCGTTGACGCTGGGCAACATCGGCGATGAACACCGCGTCGAATACGCGCTGATCGGCGAAACCGTCAATGTCGCACATCGGCTTGAACAAATGACGCGCGTCCTGAACGCGCAGATCTGCGTCAGCCAGGCCTTCGTCGACAAGCTGGCGGAGGAAACCCGCAACGATCTGACGGCATTGAGCGATATGGTCGCCTTGAAGCCGCAACCGATCCGCGGCGTGCGCGAGCGCATGGTGATCTGGATCCTGCAACGGCCGGTTCCGCCCACTGAAGCGCCGATGCCGCACGCGACACCGACCATTCACTGACAATGCTGCTCCGCCGCCCAGAAAATCCCTCAGAACGCGACATCCTGCCCTGGTGGCATCCGTGGGTGCTGATGCGGGCTGTCTGGAACCTGCTGTTTTCGCTCGCACTGGGGGCGGCGCTCGGCGCAATCGCCGTCGACCTTCTCGCCCAGATCCTGGGCAAGATCGCCGGTGAGGATTGGCGAGACTGGCTGGAACCGCTGCGGCCTTTCGGCTGGGCCTTCGGTTGCTTCGTCGCTTTCGTCAGCTATATGGCCTACCGGATGGAAGATTGATCCGCAGCCATTACAGCGGGCACTGGACGGGTCATGCGACTGGCCATCAAGCGCATCTACGATCCGAAGGAAGACAGCGACGGCGCCCGTATCCTGGTGGATCGGATCTGGCCGCGCGGCATCGGCAAGGATGCAGCCGGCTTGACGCTATGGCTGAAGGAAATCGCACCGAGTACGGCTTTGCGGCAATGGTTCAACCATGATCCGACGCGCTGGAAAGAGTTCTGCCGGCGTTATCACGCCGAGCTGGATGCCAATCCGGCCGCGGTCAACGCATTACGCCGCCTGATGAAAACGAAAAAAGTCACATTGCTCTATTCGGCCAAGGATACCGAGCATAATCAGGCGCGTGCCCTGGCCGAATACCTGCACAAGTCATCGCCCCGCCGTCCCGCCCGGCGAACGGCGAAGAGCCGATAGTCAGGCCCCTACCGGGCCTCCTGTCGGTTGTTTTGTCGCCCGCGTTGCTTATATGTCCTATAGAATGGACGATAAGATAAACACCGCCGGGTCCCCCATATGACCGATGCACGCCAACGCGCCGCAGAAGCGCAGACACTGATTGCCGACCTGCTGAAGGCCACCATCAAGGCGGGCGCCGAGGCCGCCGATGCGGTGTATCACGAATCCCGCTCTCTCAGCGCCGGGGTGCGCATGGGCCAGCCGGAGGATGTGGAATCTTCCGAAAGCCGCGATCTCGGACTGCGTGTGCTGATGGGCCAGCGGCAGGCCTGCGTTTCGACGACGGATTTTTCCCCTGCCGCCCTGCACGAACTGGTGGAACGCGCCATCAGCATGGCGAAGGCCGCGCCGGAAGATAAGTTCACCGGCCTGCCGGATCCGTCGCAACTGGCGACCGAGGCGGTCGATCTCGATCTCTTCGATGGCGTCGAGCTGGAGATGCCGCAACTGCTGGAGCGCGCAAAGGCGGCCGAGGCGGCGGCGCTGGCCGTGCCAGGAGTGACCAATTCAGAGGGCGGGGGCGCCGGACGGTCCTTCGGCGTGGTAGCCTATGCCAACAGCATCGGTTTCAGTGGCGCGGGTTGGAGCGGATCGCATACCGTTTCAGCCACCGCCATCGCCGGCAAGGATACGGCGATGGAGCGCGATTGGGATTACGAGGCCAAGACCCATTTCAGCGACCTGCCCTCCCCGGAAGAGATCGGCCGCAAGGCCGGCGAACGCGCCGTACGCCGCCTTAACCCCCGCAAGCTGGAAAGCGCGGCCATGCCGATCGTCTTCGATCCGCGTGTTGCCACCAGCCTGGTAGGCCATTTCGCCAGCGCCATCAATGGCGCGGCCGTGGCGCGCGGCACATCCTTCCTGAAGGACAGGCTGGGTCAGCAGGTCTTCGCCGCCGGCATCCGGATCATCGACGATCCGCTGCGCAAGCGCGGCTTCCGCTCGCGCTGGTTCGACATGGAAGGCGTGAGGCGCCAGACCCGTGATCTGGTCGAAGACGGACGGCTGACTACCTGGCTTCTGGACTGCGCCACAGCGCGCCAGCTTGGCAGGGCCAGCACCGGCCATGCCGCGCGCGGCACGGCTTCGCCGCCCTCCCCGGCGCCGACCAACGTCTATCTCGCGCCCGGCCAGAAAACGCCGCGCGAATTGATGGCCGATATCAAACATGGGCTTTATGTCACAGAACTGATCGGCATGGGCGTCAATGGCGTGACTGGCGACTACAGCCGCGGGGCAGCAGGCTTCCTCATTGTCGATGGGGAGATTGCCGAACCGGTTTCAGAAATCACCATCGCCGGAAACCTGAAAGACATGTTCCTTCACCTAACTCCGGCCAACGATCTGGAATTCCGTTTCGGCACCGATGCGCCGACCGTGCGCATCGATGGCATGACGGTTGCCGGACGCTAAGAGGCGCTGAGAGGAGAGGATGGCTGCTTCCCTCAGACAGGATCAGGAGCTTTTGCACGACGCCGTGCGCGCGGCCGGTCAGGAGGCCATGCGCTTTTTCGGCGCCGGGGTGAAATCCTGGCACAAGAAGCCGAATGATCCTGTCTCAGAGGCCGATCTGGCTGTTGATAACCTTTTGCGTGAAAGACTGCTCGGCGGCCGGCCGGATTACGGCTGGCTGAGCGAGGAAAGCGGCAGCCAAAATCCCGGGGCCAGCGATGTCTGGGTGATCGACCCGATCGACGGCACCCGCGCATTCATCGATTCAAAGCCGGAATTCACCGTCTGCGTCGCGCTTGTGCGCGGTCACCGGCCGGTGCTGGCCGCCATCTACAATCCCGCCACGCAGGAGTTCTTCGAGGCCATGTCCGGCGGCGGCGCCAAGCTGAATGGCAAACCGATCCAAGCCTCCGGCCATGCCAGTCTGATGGAAGCCCGCTTCCTTGCCAGCCGCCGCACTTTCGAGCGCCACGGCTGGATGGCACGCGCCGCGAAAGCAGATTTCGCCTATCGCAATTCCATCGCTTATCGCATGGCACTGGTGGCAGCGGGCAAATTCGATGCGGCAATCAGCCTGACCGAGAAAAGCGACTGGGATGTGGTCGCCGCCGATCTGCTGGTGCAGGAGGCTGGCGGCCGGGTTGCGACGGCCGATGGCCTGTCGCTGGTCTACGGCGAGAACAAGCGGCATCCGTCGGTAATCGCCACCGGCGCCTATATCTTCGACGATCTCGTTGATCTGCTGAAAACGCGGTAAGCCTGACCGGGTCAGGCGGGTGTTTATGTTGCCCTGACCCAGATCGCTGTATCGTGGAATGCTCCGCCGCCATTGGGCTTCGGGGCATCTGATCCAATCAGCGCGTTTATGCCCATGCCCTCCTCGAACGCGGCATGCGGCCAGATGCTTTCGACGATTACAACGCCGCGCTGCACGCCATCGAACAGCTTGGCATGGAGCTTCACATTGCCCCGCTTGTTGCCCAGCCGCACCGCGCTGCCATCGGCAATACCCAGCTCCGCTGCATCGAGCGGATGAATGAAAGCCGTTGGCCGGGCCTCGCGCTTAACCGAAGTCGGTGTCTCTGTGAAACTGGTATTGAGGAAGTTGCGCGCAGGCGCAGTGACCAGCCGGAAGGGATGCTCTTCCGTTGCTGCCTCGATGCACTCCCAGTGATCAGGCAAGCGCGGCATGCCATCCGCATCCGGGCCCATCGCCTTCCAGTCCGGGGCAAAGCGGTATTTCCCATCAGGCCATCCGAAACCGTCGAGAAAATGGCTGGTGCGGAAATCCGGCTGGCAATCATGCCAGCGCTGCTCGCGCAGCGTCGCCACATCGGGCCAGCCGGACGCCTTCAGCGTCGCCTCTACGATCTCGATGGCTGACATCTCGAAACCGGGATGTTGCGCCCCCAGACGCTTTGCCAGCTCGACGATCACGTAATGATTCTCGCGCGCCTCGCCGGGGGCTTCCACCAGCTTCGGCCCCAGCAGAATGCTCTGCTGACCGCCGGCCTGATAGATATCGTCATGCTCGGTGAACATGGTGGCCGGCAGGACGATATCGGCCATCTTCGCGGTGGCGGTCATGAACTGCTCATGCACGCAGACGAACAAATCCTCGCGGGCGAAGCCTCGCGCCACCAGATTTGAATCTGGCGCAACTTCCATCGGATTGGTGTTTTGAATGAGCAATCCCTTCACCGGCGGACCGTGCCGCAGCGCCTGGGCATCGCCGCACAGGATCGGACCGATCTGGCACTGATCCAGCATACGGATCTTGGGATCGAGGGCATCCAGCCCTTCGATCAGGGTTTTGTCCCAGTGGAAGATCGCACCGTTATTGTGGAAGGCGCCGCCGCCTTCATAGCGCCAGGCGCCCGTCACGCAGGCAATGCTGGTAGCGGCGTGCATATTTACCGCACCATTGCGGCTGCGCGAGAAGCCATATCCCAACCGGATGTAATGCCGCTTACGCTCGCCCAGCAGGCGGGCAAAGGCGGTGATCTCCTCCGCCGTCAGCCCGGTGATTGCCGCCGCCCATTCCGGCGTGCGGCTTTGCAGATGCCGTTCCAGTTCATCCGGCACATCGGTGTATTGCGCAAGATATTCGCGATCCGCAAAGCCGTCCCGGAACAGCACATGCATCACGGCGCAGGCCAAGGCTCCATCCGTACCCGGCCGCAGCATCAGATGCATGTCGGCCTGCTGGGCCGTGGCATTGCGATAGGGGTCGACCACCACGACCTTGGCGCCTCGTTCCTTGCGGGCGCGCATGACATGGGTCATCACATTGACCTGGGTATGCACAGCATTGGTGCCCCAGATTACCACGCAGTCGCTTTTCGCCATCTCGCGCGGATCTGGACCGCGCAAGGCTCCCGTGCCGGCGATATGGCCGGCCCGGGCCAAAGTCACGCAGATGGTGGAATGCTGCCCGGAATAACGTTTCACATTGCGCAGGCGATGAATGCCATCGCGCTGCACCAGGCCCATCGTACCGGCGTAATAGTACGGCCAGATGGACTCGCTGCCGAATTCCGCTTCGGCCTTCAGAAAGGCCTCCGCCGTGCGGTCGAGCGCCTCCTTCCAGGAAATGCGCTCGAACTGGCCCGAACCTCTCGGGCCGACGCGCTTGAGCGGATATAGCAGACGATCCTTGTGGTTTGCCCGCTCGGCATAGCGAGCAACCTTGGCGCAGATTACGCCGGCGGTGTACTCGTTCTCCTCGGCGCCCCTTACCTTCCCGATCTGCCCGTTGGGCAGCAGCTCGATCTCCAGCGCACAGGTCGACGGACAATCATGCGGACAGGCGCTGTAGCCGATCCTGGATTTGGCTGGGGTGAGGAGAGCATTCATCGCATAGAGCTATCTCAATGAGGGTTATCTCAATGGGGGTTATCTCAACCGCGCCGGGCTCAAATCGCGCTCGGTGAGCCCGAGGTCGACAATATCGTTGGGCAATCCACGCCCCAGTGCAAGAGCCCCGGCAACCCGGCTCATGGCTGCAGAGGTCTGGATGCCATAACCACCCTGTGCTGCCAGCCAGAAAAAGCCCGGCGCGGCGGGATCGAAGCCACAGACGATGGTGCGGTCGGCCACGAAGGACCGCAGACCGGCCCATTTCGCCGCCAGACGCCGCACCTGGAGCGTGGTCGCTGTTTCCAGCCGGTCGACTGCGATGGCGATGTCCATTTCGTCCGGCTGCGCGTCGCAGGCCTCACTGTCCGTCTCGTCGCAGGGTGAAAGCAAGATGCGTCCGGCATCGGGCTTGAAATAGAAGGATTCGTCCGCCTCGATCACCATCGGCCAATCGTGGATCGAAACTCCATTGGGTGGATCGAAAGTCACGGCAGTGCGCCGCTTGGGCTGCAGGCCGATCGGCGGCACGCCGGCGATCGAAGCAATGATATCGGCCCAGGCGCCAGCCGCGTTGATCAGGACCGGCGCGGCGAAGCTGCCGTTGCTGCTTTCCACCTGCCAGTCGCCATTAACCCGCGCAACCCCGATAACTTCAGCATCCGTAACGATACGACCGCCCGCAGCCGTCATGCCGCGCAGAAAACCGCGATGCAGCGCATGGACCTCGATATCCTTGGCCTCGGGCTCGAAGATTGCGCCGCCGGCGGCCGCCTCCGGCTTCAGCACCGGCATGATATCCACGGTTTCCTGCGCCGTCAGACGCCGCAGCGTGGGCACCAGCTTGCGCATCTCCTCGAAGTCGGCATCTAAAGTGGCGGCCTTTTCCATGCCGCCGACATGCATAGCGCCACGCGGCGTCAGGATCGGTACATCAGAAAAGCCCGGTGGCGGATTGTGCAGGAAATCACGGCTGGCCACGGTAAGCGCGCGAATCGGCGCATTGCCGTAGGTTTCGGCATACAGCGCCGCCGAACGGCCGGTGGTGTGGTAACCCGGCTGACTCTCCCGCTCCAGCAGCACAACACGCTTGCCTTCACGGGCCAATGCATAACCAGCACCGGCGCCGGCAATGCCACCGCCAATGATCACAATATCGCAACGCTCGACCATACTACCCTCTTCAGCCTGGGGAGGAGGCCGCGGCTCTCTGATGGGCCGCTGGCCAGACAGGCTGCTCAATATACGGTATCGGCCGCGTGGGCGGCCAATACCTTGATGGCATGGATTTATGCAGGCGCCTCAAATACCGCCGAGGCAGAGATATTTGATCTCAACGAAACTATCGACGCCGTATTTCGAGCCTTCGCGGCCCATGCCTGATTCCTTCATGCCGCCGAAGGGCGCTTCAGCCGTGGAGATCAGGCCTTCGTTGATACCGACAATGCCGTAATGCAGCTGCTCAGCAACGCGCCAGACGCGCCCGATGTCGCGGCTGTAGAAGTATGCCGCCAAGCCGTAAGGCGTGTCGTTGGCTAGCTTGATCGCTTCGGACTCGTCCTTGAAGCGGAACAGCACCGCCACCGGACCGAATATCTCTTCCTGCGCCACCGCCATGTCGGGCGTGGCATCGGTGATCACACTGGGCTGATAGAAGGTGCCGCCCAGTTCATGCCGCGCGCCGCCGACCAGCACCTTGGCGCCTTTCGCCTTTGCATCGGCCACCAGGCGCTCGACCTTGTTCAAAGCATCCTGGTTGATCAGCGGACCTTGGTTGACACCTTCAGTAAAACCGGGGCCGGTTTTCAGCTTCTTCACGGCTTCCGTCAGTTTTCCGGCAAAGGCGTCGTAGATCTTGTCCTGCACCAGAAGACGGTTGGCGCAGACACAGGTCTGGCCGGTGTTGCGGTACTTCGAGATCATCGCACCAGCAACAGCCGCATCGAGATCGGCATCGTCGAAGACGATGAACGGCGCATTGCCGCCGAGCTCCAGCGACAGCTTCTTAATGGTATCGGCGCTTTGCCGCATCAGAATCTTGCCAACCTCGGTAGAGCCTGTGAACGACACCTTGCGCACAATCGGATTGGTGGTCAGTTCCAGACCAACTTCCGGGGCCTGCATCGACGTGACGACGTTGAAAACGCCCTTCGGGATGCCAGCTTCTTCAGCCAGCTTGGCAAGCGCCAGCGCGCAAAGCGGCGTGTCTTCGGCTGGCTTCACAACCACCGGGCATCCGGCGGCCAAGGCCGGCGCGACCTTGCGGGTGATCATGGCGACAGGGAAGTTCCAGGGCGTGATGGCTGCCACAACGCCCACCGGCTGCTTGAGCACGATAATGCGCTTGTCCGGCGCGTGAGCGGGAATGACATCGCCATAGATGCGGCGGCCTTCCTCGGCGAACCATTCGACGAAGCTGGCGCCATATATGACTTCGCCCTTGGCCTCCACATAGGGCTTGCCTTGCTCCAGCGTCATCAGCGCGCCGAGGTCGTCCTGATGCTGCAGGATCAGTTCGTACCATTTGCGCAAGATCCCTGCCCGCTGCTTGGCCGTCAGCTGCGCCCAGGCTGGCCAGGCTGCTTCGGCGGCGACAATCGCCCGGCGCGTCTCAGCGCGGCCCATATCCGGGACTTCCGCGATCAGGCTGCCATCGGCAGGATTGGTCACTGGAAAAGTCTTGCCGGAATCGGCGGATACCCAGGCTCCGTCGATATAGGCCTGGCGGCGCAACAGGTCAGCGTGTTTCAGATGGGTCATGGCAGGGCTTCCTCCTCGCCCTGAAAGCTAGTGCTCTTGCCGGAATCAATCCAGTTCTTGGCGGGCTCCTGGACAACCAGAACCGCAGCCCCTTCCACGCGTCCAGCACGCAGATCGGCCAGGGCGCGGTTGGCATCGGCCAGCGGATAGGAAACCGGATACGTTCGGACCGGGATGGTGGGCGCCAGGGCGAGGAAATCAATGGCATCCTGGCGGGTCAGATTGGCCACTGACCGCACCGTCCGTTCACCCCATAGAAGCTCGTACGGGAAGCGCGGGATGTCACTCATATGGATGCCAGCGCAGATCACCGTTCCCCCCTTGCGCACTGCCTTCAGCGCCAGAGGAACCAGCGCGCCCACCGGCGCGAAAATGATCGCCGCATCGAGCGGCTCGTCGGGACTCGCATCGGACGAGCCGGCCCAAACGGCACCGAGCTGCCGCGCAAAAGCCTGGCGCTCGGTGTCGCCTGGGCGCGTGAAGGCAAAAACCTTCACGCCCTGTGCATTGGCAACCTGGATCAGGATATGGGCGGCAGCGCCGAAGCCATAGAGCCCCAGGCTGCGGACCGGCCCCGCCATGCGATAGGCCCGGTAACCGATCAAGCCGGCGCAGAGCAATGGCGCAGCCTCGACATCGCTGATCCCGTCGGGAATGGGGAAACAGTAGCGATGATCGACCACCGCCCGTTCAGCATATCCGCCATCGATCTGATAGCCGGTGAAGCGCGCCTGCTCGCACAGATTCTCCTGCCCATTCCTGCAATAGCTGCAGATGCCGCAAGTCCAGCCCAGCCACGGTATGCCGACCCGGTCGCCCAGCTTGAAGGTATCCACATCGCGCCCCAGCGCGATTACATGGCCAACGATTTCATGCCCGGGGATGATCGGCAGCTTAGGCTGCCGCAGCTCACCATCGACAACATGCAGATCGGTGCGGCAGACACCGCAGGCGGCAACCTTGACGACAATCTCCTGGGATCCCGGGTTCGGCTCGGGCGTTTCCGTCATCACCAACGGCCGGCCAGCCGAATGCAGCAGCATGGCTCGCATTGTTTTTCTCCCCCTCGTCCATATACCCGGCCCCTGCTGCATGACTTGACCCAAGTCAAAGCGATCACTTGCGGAGCCAACCTTAATGGAACGATTGAGGACCGCCGGCAGGTTCCCACCGCAACAATATTTCTGGGGAAGAAGAATATCTTGCGGCCAAGGGCGTTCCGGCACTGTGCCCGCCGCTTACGCACAAGGATCAAACCACAATGGCAATCGGCGATCTGTTCTGGCTCTTTTTCATCGTCATGGCGCTGCAGCCTATGCTGCGCCAGCGTTTCCTGATCTTGGCGCGGGCGCGGAAGATCATGCAGCTGCAGCGCAAGCGCGGATCACGCGTCATTACCCTGGTGCATCGCCAGGAAACCATGCGGTTGCTGGGCTTTCCGCTGGTGCGCTACATCGATATTGACGATGCCGAAGAGATCATTCGCGCCATCCGCGAAACGGATCCCGAAACGCCCATCGACATCGTTTTGCATACCCCCGGCGGACTGGTGATCGCCTCCATGCAGATCGCGGCCGCCTTGCGCCGTCATGGCGGTAAGATCACCGCCTTCGTCCCGCATCTCGCCCTGTCTGGCGGCACGCTGATCGCCCTGGCGGCGGATCGCATCGTCATGGCGCCGCATGCCATGCTGGGGCCGATCGACCCGCAGATCGGCGGTGTCCCGGCTGCATCGCTGGCCCGGGTCGTGCGCGAAAAGCCAATCGCCGAAATTGATGACCAGACCTTGATCCATGCGGATATCGGGGAGAAGGCCACCCGCCAGTTGCGCGCGGCTGCCACCGAACTGCTGATGCGCCACATGGATGCCGACAAAGCCGCAGCGCTGGCCGATCAGCTCAGCCGCGGCGACTGGACCCACGATTACCCGATTACGGCGGATGAGGCGATTGCTCTGGGCCTGCCGGTGACGACCGATCTGCCGGATGAGGTGGCCGATCTCATGGCCCTTTATCCGCAGCCGATGCGCACCACGCCCAGCGTGGAATACGGCCCGACGCCAGAGCCCCGCGCCCCGGCGCGGCCGCGCCGTTAGTCGAACACCAGCCGGGATTACATTTCCGGCAACGGGATGAAGTCGGTCTCGCCCGGCACGAGGGCAAAACGGCCTTCGCTCCAGTCGCGCTTGGCCCGCTCGATCCGCTCCTTCGAGCTGGATACAAAGTTCCACCATAGATGCCGCTCGCCATCCAGCGGTGCGCCGCCCAGCAGCATCAGCCGCGCCGCTCCCTGTGCCTGGATCTGGGGCTGTGCATCAGATTTGAAGACCAGCATCGTGCCAGCATCGTAGATTTCGCCGTCGATAACAGCATTGCCTTCCGCGACATACAGCGCCCGTTCTTCATAATGTTCTGGCATCTGCAAGCTGGCGCCAGGGCTGAGCTGGGCATCGCAATAGAACATCGGAGCAAAGGTCTGCACCGGGGAAACGGCCCCGAAGGCCTGTCCTGCGATCAGGCGCAGCTTGACGCCGGATAGCACGATTTCAGGAAGACTGGATTCCGGATGATGCCG
The DNA here is from genome assembly GCF_937960835.1 of uncultured Ferrovibrio sp. Classification (GTDB taxonomy): domain Bacteria; phylum Pseudomonadota; class Alphaproteobacteria; order Ferrovibrionales; family Ferrovibrionaceae; genus Ferrovibrio. Next base: position 611,635 of record NZ_CALGPC010000006.1, on the reverse strand, counting down.
GAAGCTTGGGTCAGTTTCCTCATCGGCCTGCGGCAGCGCGATCCAGGATTGAATGCCATGCAAGGACGCCCCCGTGGCGCGCAGTTCCGGCCGCGTGCGTTCGGAATGCACGATCCCCTTGCCCGCCACCATCCAGTTGACGTCGCCCGGACGGATCGGCTGCACCACGCCAAGGCTGTCGCGATGCATGATCTCGCCGTCGAAAAGATAGGTGATGGTGGCCAAGCCGATATGCGGATGCGGGCGCACATCCAATCCCTGGCCCGGGGCGAACCGCACCGGTCCCATATGGTCGAAAAAGACAAAGGGGCCCACATGACGGCGCCGTGCATAAGGTAAGATCCGGCGGACGCTGAATCCCTCGCCCAGGTCCCGCAGCCGCGGCGTAATGACGAGATCGACGGAATCGGGCAGCAGCTGGTCGGACATGGCGATCTCCTTTCGCCACCAGATTAACGCACCCCGCTTCCCTGCCCAAGCCTGCTGAATAGCCCCTTGCCGTCGATGACTGGCAAAGAGATGATCAAACTTGGCTCGTCATAGGCCGCGGGAGGAAATGTCATGAAACGGGTCCTGCTGACCGGCGCCAGCGGCGGAATTGGCACCAGATTGCGCCAGCTGCTCAAGCCGCTCTATCCCGAATTGATTCTGACTGACCTGAAAATCCCTGGCGATCTGCGGGCTGACGAAACGTTCATCCAAGCCGACCTGGCCGATATGGCAGCCGTCGAGGCAGCCTGCGAAGGCGTGGACGGCATCGTGCATCTGGGCGGCTTCTCGGTGGAAGGCCCCTGGGAGACGATCCTCAGCGCCAACATCATCGGCTGCTACAATCTGTTCGAGGCAGCGCATCGCAAAGGCGTTAAGCGGGTGGTCTTCGCTTCCTCAAACCATGTCATGGGCTTTTATCCGCGCAGCACCAAAATTGGCATAGAAGCCGTACCGATACCCGATAGCCGCTATGGCCTCTCCAAGTTGTTCGGCGAAGGTCTTGGCGCATTGTATGCCCATAAGCATGGCATGGGCGTTCTCAGCATCCGGATCGGCAATTTCGCTGAACAGCCAATCGATGAACGCCGCCTGGCGATCTGGCTCAAGCCGGAGGATCTGGTGCAGCTGATCCGCATCGGCCTGGAGACGCCCGATCTGGTCTATGAGGTGGTTTACGGCATGTCCGACAACAAGCGGGCCTGGTGGGACAATTCCAATGCCCTGCGGCTGGGCTACCAGCCGGAGGGAAAGTCCGAGGACTTTGCCGCTGCAGCACTGGAGGCGCAGAAAAAACTCCCGAAGGACGAGATCGGCGATTACTTCCAGGGCGGGTCGCCTTTCTGCAGCCAGGAATTCGACGGCGATTTCTCGCGGCTGAGGAAGGCTTAAGCGATGCTTATCAAAAACGTCGAAACGATCACGCTGAAAATTCCCTTCGACGACCTCTATACCGGGCCGCGGCATAACGAGCACGGCTGGACGCATTTCGATGCGGTATTGGTGAAAGTCACCAGCGAAGACGGCCAGGTCAGCTGGGGCGAAGCCTTTGCCTATAACTGCGCGAATGCCGTGCGTGCTGCAGTCATGGACATGGTGGCACCGCTGGTGGTCGGCCGCCGCATCGAGGATATCCCGGCCTTCAATCTGGAGATTCAGAAAGCGCTGCATATTTGGGGCCGATATGGCATTACGATCTTCGCGCTCTCTGGATTGGACATCGCGCTGTGGGATCTGGCCGCCAAGCAGGCGGGCAAATGCCTGGCGACATATCTCGGCGGACGCAAGCGCGATAAGGTGCCGGCCTATGCGAGCCTGGTGCGCTACGGCGAACCACAGCCGGTTACCGCCATCGCGGTGCAAGCCGTCGCGGAAGGCTATGCCGATGTGAAGCTGCACGAAATCACGTACGAAAACATCGCTGCCGGACGCGAAGCGGTCGGCAAGGAAGTGCGGCTGACCACCGACGTGAATTGCCATTGGTCTATCGCCGAGGCGGAAGCGATCCTGCCACGGCTGAAGGAACTCGACCTCCTTTGGGTGGAAGAGCCGATCTTCCCGCCGGAGGATTACGATACGTTGCGGCGTCTTGGTCGTTTCGGGGTGCCGCTTTCCGCCGGCGAGAATGCCTGCACGGCGATGGAGTTCACGCGGCTTGCGGCCGCACTAACCTATCCGCAACCCAGCGTCACCAAGCTGGGCGGCGTGAGCGAGTTTCTGAAAGTCGCAAGCCATGCCAAGGCTCTAGGCAAGACCTTGATGCCCCATTCGCCTTATTTCGGGCCAGGTTATTGGGCGACACTGCAACTGGCGGCCCATCTCGATCAGATCGGCATGTTCGAGTTCCTTTATGTCAAACCCGCAGCCTGGATGGGCATCGACATCCCCTTGCCCTCTCAAGGCAAGATCGCCATTCCGGATAAACCCGGCATCGGCTTCATTCCCGACGAGACGGCGCTGGAACGCTATCGCGTTGCCTGAAGTGACTTTTATGTCTTCAAAGTGAACAAAAACGAGATAATCGTCCGTTTTTCACAATTATCGCTTTATTCGCTTGACCAGAGACCCGTTCACCGTCATATACGCGCAGTCGCTTCGGCGACCTCTTGCGCCTTGGCCGCGTGAGCGAGGAGCTAAAACACGCTTCTTCGTCCTGCCAGGCGCTTCGAATTTCCCATTTCACGACCCAGGTCACGCGGGGCGTTTTATCGGTCCCGCGCCCGATCGCTGCGTCGCAGGCTTATGCCTGACGCCGTCGTGTGCCCTTATAAGGATTTTCTTCTTGACGAGTTTCAATGACCTCGGCCTCAGTCAGCCTTTGCTCAATGCCCTGGCCGCCGGCAAATATACCCAACCCACGCCGATCCAGACCCAGGCCATTCCACCGGTCATTGCCGGCCGTGATCTGCTCGGGATCGCGCAGACCGGCACAGGCAAGACCGCCGCGTTTGCCCTACCGATCCTGCATCGCCTTCTGACCAATCAGCGCCGCCCGGCGCCGAAGACCTGCCGTGCTCTGATCCTGAGCCCAACCCGTGAACTGGCGAGCCAGATCGCGGAGAAGTTCCGCGCCTATGGCCGCGAAACCAAGCTGGTGGTGGCCACCGTATTCGGTGGAGTTGGCATGAATCCGCAGATTCATGCGCTTGCTCGCGGGGTCGACATTCTGGTGGCCACACCCGGTCGCCTGATCGATCACTTGCAGCAGAACACGCTCCGCCTCGACCAGACCGAGGTGGTGGTGCTGGACGAGGCCGATCAGATGCTTGATCTCGGCTTCGTGCATGCCATCAAGCGCATCTCGCAGGTCCTGCCCAAGCAGCGTCAGAGCCTGTTCTTCTCCGCCACCATGCCGCAAAGCATCGGACAGCTTGCCGCCGGCTTCCTGAAGGAGCCGGTGAAAGTCGAGGTCACGCCAGTGGCCACCACGGCCGAGCGCGTCGAGCAGCGGGTTATTTTCGTCGAAGCCGAACGCAAGCGCGCCTTGCTGGCGGAGATCATGGCGGACCCAGCCATTACCCGTGCGCTGGTCTTCACCCGCACCAAGCATGGTGCCGACCGCGTCGCCCGGCATCTCACCAATGGTGGCGTGCCGGCGAATGCGATCCATGGCAACAAGTCGCAGAGCCAGCGCGAGCGCGCCCTGTCGGATTTCAAATCCGGCCGTATCCGCGTGCTGGTGGCCACTGACATCGCCGCACGCGGCATTGATGTCAGCGGCGTCACCCATGTGATCAACTTCGAACTGCCGAATGTACCGGAAAGCTACGTGCACCGTATCGGCCGGACCGCGCGAGCCGGCAATGCCGGCCAGGCGATTTCGCTCTGCGCTCAGGACGAACGGCCTTATCTGCGTGACATCGAAAAGCTGACCCGGCAACGCATTGCTTCAACCGACCGCCGGGGCGACGCCAAGTTGGCGGCGGCCACCGCCGCTGAGCCGAAGGACAGCCGTCCTCAGCAGCATCAGCAGCAGCGTCCGCATGGTCAGCGTCCCAATGCTTCGCGCCATGGCGCCAATCAGCGCCATCAGGAGCATCGCAGCGAAGGCCAGCGCAGCGGCGGTCAAGGCCAGCCGCAGCACAAGCGGAACCGCAAGCCACAGGGGCAGCGCTTCGGCCGCGCCGATGGTCAGCGTCAGGGTCATTCCCAGTTGCACTGATCCAATCGAATTGGGTTAGGGGAACCGGCGCCATAGCAATGTGGTGCCGTTCTTTTTTAAGGCTTCTGCTCCATCTGGGCAAAAACCTCTTCCGCCCAATGCATGGCACTATTGGCAGCAGGCACGCCGCAATAGATGCCGGCCTGCAGGATCACTTCCTTGATGTCATCCCGCGTCAAGCCGTTGTTGAAGGCGGCGCGGACATGCAGCTTGAACTCATCGGCACGATTGAGCGCGATCATCATCGACAGCGTCATGCAGCTACGTGTCTTGCGGTCGAGGCCCGGCCGGGTCCAGATCTCACCCCAGGCATAACGGGTGATCAGATTCTGGAATTCCTCATTGAACGGGGTGATACGGGAGAGTGAGCGGTCGACATGGGCGTCGCCCAGGACGGCGCGGCGCACCTTCATGCCAGCGTCGTAACGGTCCTTATCGTCCATTGATCCCCCTCACGCCGTCAGGAAATCGAGCAGGGCCTTTGTAAAGGCCTGCTCGCATTCGACATTCGACAAATGCGCGGATGGCAGCTCGACATACTGCGCTCCGGGTATGGCCGTGGCGAGCTGACGGCCCTCGGCAGCAGGCGTAGACAAATCATAGGTGCCTGCTATTACCAGAGTCGGCGCCCGGACCGCAGCAATGGTATCGCGTTGGTCCATATCGCGTATCGCGCCGCAGGCTGCGGCGTAACCTTCCGGAGCCGTCTGCAACAGCATGGCTGAGATGGCCTCAACGGCGTCAGGCTGACGCTTGGTGAAACCCTCGGTGAACCAGCGCTGAATGACGCCGGGCAGGACGGCCGCTACGCCGCCCTTCTCGACCGCAGCGATACGCTCATTCCAGATCTCGGGCGTCGCTATCTTGGCAGCGGTATTGCACAGTGCCAGACGATCGATGCGTTCGGGCGCATGTACGCCAAGCCACATACCGGTCATGCCGCCCATAGACAGACCACAGAAATGCGCTCGTGCAATTCCGAGCCCATCCAGCAGAGCCAGCACATCCTTGCCCAGGGTATCGACCTGGAACGCTGATGGCGAGAGACCGGACTGGCCATGGCCGCGCGTGTCATAACGCAACACGCGGAAATTCTGGGTCAGTGCGGCCATCTGCGGCTGCCACATATTCAGATTGGTCCCGAGCGAATTGGACAGCACCAGGACTGGTGCCCCTTCCGGCCCGTCGAGCCTATAATGCAGCTGAACGCCATCCGCACAAGCAATGAAAGGCATGATTCCTCCGGATATTTATTTGTGGCGCGCCGACAGGACGCGGCCGACCATCGCCGGGGCGCTACCAATATAGTTCAGCGGATCAAAAAGCCGCTGCAGATCAGATTCTTTGAGATGCTGTGAAACCACGGGGTCTTCGGACAGCACATCTTGCAGATGACGGCCTGTCGCTACAGCCCGCCTACAGGCTCCCTCGATATGGTCATGGGCAGCCAGCCGGCCGATCTTCGGCCCCAGCGCCATCATCACAGCCTCGGCCATGATCAGGCCGTTCGTGGCATCGAGATTTTTCCGCATCCGTGCGGCGTCGACATCGAGACCGCCGATAGTGTCGATCGTCTGAGTCAGCGCCCCTGCCGCGATCTGGATCAACTCTGGCAATGTCGTCCATTCGGCATGCCAGCCGCCCAGGCCGCGCTCATGTTCCTGCGTCATGCCGGCGAGGAGAGATGCTACGAGCTGCGGCGCGCGCGTTGCTGTCGCCAATATGCTGGCCGCCGCCACCGGATTGCGCTTATGCGGCATGGTTGAAGAACCACCACGCCGCTCTCCTGCCGGCTCAAACGCCTCTGCCACATCAGTTTGCATCAGCAGGGAGATATCGCGCGCGATTTTCGCCAGCGTGCCGATCAGCAGACCGAAAACCGTTCCGCATTCCGCAATCCTGTCGCGGGCCGTATGCCACGGCATTGCCGGCAGACCAAGCTCCAGCTCATCGGCCAAAGCGGATGCCACCTTAAGCCCGTTATCCTCAAGGGCCGCCAGTGTCCCGGCCGCGCCACCGAATTGCAGCACCAGCAGGCGCGGACGTAGTTCATCAAGCCGGCTGCGATGGCGCTCGATGGCATCGAGCCAGCCCGCCACTTTCAGGCCGAAGGTCGTCGGCAGCGCATGCTGCAGCCAGGTGCGGCCAACCATAGGCGTCCGCTTATGCGTCGCGGTCAGATTTTCCAGCAGGTCTGACAGGCAGCCAAGATCGGTTCGGACCGCGTTCAGGGCCCGGCGCAATTGCAGCACCAAGCCGGTATCCATCGCATCCTGGCTGGTGGCACCCCAATGGACATAGCGCGCGGCTTGCGCATCCTGCGCCGCTACCCTGGCGGTCAGAGCCTTCACCAGAGGGATGGCCGGATTGCCGGCTTTCGCAGTTGCCGCTGCCAGATCGGCGATGTCATAAAGCGCGGCATCGCACTGTGCGGCGATGGCATTCACGGCAGGCTGGGGAATGACGCCCACCTTGGCTTCCGCCCGCGCCAGCGCCGCTTCGAAATCCAGCATGCCTTGCAGGCGGGCGCGGTCGGAGAACCAGCCCCGCGCCGCTGTAGTAGTGAACAAAGGATCGAGCAGGCCTACAACCTGTTGTGACTCGTGGGCGTGGTTATCCGTCATCCGGCCATGTTCGCGTTGGATCAGACGATCAGCAATCGAAAAATACCGTTTCGTTCTCGCCCTGCATGACGATATCCCAGCGGTATTCCGCCTTATCATTCTGGCGTTCGGCAATCAGGGTCGGGCGGCGCGCTGCATCCTCGATCAGCCCCAGCACCGGGTCATTGGCGTTCGCCGCCTGCTCATCGGAGAAATAGATCCGCGTGTAGAGATGCTTGAGCATGCCACGCATGAACAGGCAGACCACGATATGCGGCGCCTGCAAGCTGTTGCCCGGTCCGGGAACGGCACCAGGCTTTATAGTGGTGAAGCTAAAGCGGCCGTCCTTATCGGTCGGTACGCGGCCAAAGCCGATGAACTTGCCCTCCAGCGGCTTATCCTGGGTGTCGTCAGGATGGGCGTATTTTCCATCCGCATTGGCCTGCCAGAATTCGAGCAAAGCATCGGGAATGGGCTGTCCTTCGCCATCCAACACACGCCCCGAAATGACGATCTTTTCGCCCTTGCCGGCATCCTTGGCGATGTCGGCGATGGTGATCGGCGTCAGGCCAAGATGCAGGTACGGACCAACGGTTTGCGATGCCGTGGGAATAAGCGACATGGCGTTTCTCACTCCTCGAACGGCGTGGCGTTGCGGCCACGCAGCACAATGTCCCAACGATAGCCCAGTGCGAATTCCGGGATAGTGGTATCCAGATCGAAGGACGAGATCATGCTGTCACGCGCCCGCTGATCGGTTACGCAGTTGAAAATCGGGTCGAATGGCAGGAGCGGATCGCCCGGAAAATACATCTGCGTCACCAGCCGGGTCATGAAGCTCGGGCCGAATAACGAAAAATGGATATGCGGTGGCCGCCAGGCATTATGGTGATTGCGCCAGGGGTAAGCCCCGGGCTTGATGGTAACGAAGCGGTAGCGTCCCTCGGCATCCGTCACCGTACGGCCATAGCCGGTGAAATTGGGATCGAGCGGCGCATCATGCTGATCCAGTGCATGGCGGTAGCGGCCGGTCGAATTGGCCTGCCAGAGCTCGATCAATGTGCGCGGCACCGGGCGTCCGTCTTCATCCAGCACCCGGCCGGAGACAATGATGCGTTCGCCGATGGGCTCACCCGCATGCTGCTTCGTTAAATCGTTGTCATTCTGCCCGATCAGGTCATGACCGAAAAGCGGCCCCGTCACCTCGGAAAGAGTATGGGGCAGCAGCACCAGGGGCTTACGTGGAGCGCGCTTGATCGAGGATTGATAGGGTGGATGCAGGTAGTTGGGCTGGGTCCCCGCGCGGGGCCGTTTGTAACCGACCACATTGGTCATTCTTTCGGGTCCTCCCTCCGCCGATTGTGGCGGCTATCGAATGCGCCTGACAGGCAAAAATTCGACTTTGCTTGACTTTTTGTTCGTTAAACGCCTGATAATGCGTATATCCAACATTACACGATTGAGGAGATCGCCTTGTCAATCGGGATCAATCCGCGCGACTTCTCGACCTCTCTGGCGCGCGGCCTGCGGGTGATCACTGCCTTCGATCGCGATCACGATGAGATGACGCTGAGTGAGGTGTCGCGCCGGGCCGACATGACCCGCGCCGCGGCGCCGCTATCTGCTCACCTTATGCGAACTCGGATATGTCGCCGGCGACGGGAAGTATTTCCGCCTGACGCCACGGGTACTTGAACTCGGCTTCGCCTTCCTGACCTCAATGCATATCTGGGAGCGTGCCCAACCCTTCATGGAGCAGCTTACCGAGCAGGTGAATGAGTCCTGCTCGATCTCGGTGCTGGAAGGCAGCGATATCGTGTATGTGGCCCGCGTTCCGACAAAGCGGATCATGTCGGTGGCGCTTGGCATCGGTATCCGCCTGCCGGCCTATTGCACATCGATGGGCCGCGTCCTGCTGGCCGATCTGCGCCCGGCCGAATTGGATATTTACTTCCAGAATACCCGTCTCGACAGCCTGACACCGCATACGCAGACCGATCAGGCCGTCTTGCGCAATATCATTGCCGACGTGCGCTGCAAAGGCTATGCGCTCGTGGATCAGGAGCTGGAGATCGGTTTGCGGTCGATTGCCGTGCCGATCCGCAATCAGGCCGGACGCGTTCTAGCCGCCATGAATGTCAGCGGCCATGTGTCGCGGGTCAGCATGGACGAGATGCGCCAGCGCTTTCTTTCGCCCTTGCTTTATGCCGCAGAGGGCATCCGCATGGCGATGGCCTGAGATTATTCAGGATAGCTTGCTGCGCACTTCCTCGGGCACTGGCAAAGCCTTCAACCGGCCGGGCTTTTCCGGATGGGGCGCTGCCCAGACGCGTCGCTCAAAACCATCCACGCAAAGCACGCCATTGTTATAGATCTTGTGGCTGACCACGAAATAACGGTCGCTCCATTCGCTGACGCCGCTATGGACCTCCAGCACGTCCCCGAATTTGGACGGCGCCAGGAATTTGGCGTTGGCCTCGGCAATCGGCGTACCGATCACGCCATGACGGTCGAAGATGTCCGGGATGGTCAGGCCAGCACTGTCAAAAAGGTGTCGCGTCGACACATCGAACCAGGCGAAGTACCGCGGATAAAATACGATACGCGCCGGATCGGCATCGCCCCATTCGACGGACACGCGATGAATGCTCGTCTTCATATTAGTTTGCCTTCAAACATCTTTCGCTGCGCAAGAATATGGCTGATCTCCATCCAGGAAAACCCTTGAGTTCTGATTATTATAACTGATAACAATTTGCCGATACGATTTTCTGAATTCTGTGAGATTGATTGCCAAGGCGGGGGATTTCTTCTACATCGCAAAGAGATTCTCAGAATTCCTTTGTCATTTCCATGGCGCCCCAGACAGAGCAGCAGAATGATCAAACCGAAGCAGAAATCCGTTTCCGGTCGCCAGGCCAGTTCGGCGCAAGTCGCTGACGACGAAGCGTCGCCCGCTGCTGCCGGCACCGAGGTCGATCTCGGCTATCTGAACGGCCTGCTGGGCTATGCGCTGCGCCGCGCCCAGCTCGCCGTCTTCCAGGATTTCATCCAGAACATGAAGGATTTCGACCTGCGGCCGGCGCAATTCTCGGTGCTGGCAATCATTGCCGCCAATCCTGGCCTCAAGCAATCACGGGTCAGCGAGGCTCTGGGCATTAACCGCGCTAACTTCGTCGCCCTGCTGGATGAACTGGAAAAGCGCAAACTGGCCCGCCGCGCAGCCTCGCCGGGAGATCGGCGCTCGAATGCGCTCTATCTCACCCCCAAAGGCGAAAGCTTCCTGGCCGAGGCCTACCGACATCTGCAAATCCATCACGAGCGCCGCCTGGACGAGCTGCTAGGCAGTGCTGATAAACAGTTCCTGCTGTCACTGCTGCGCAAATTGTCCACACTCTCCTGACTTAGTTCGGCTTTGCCGCAGCCGGATTTTCGACCAGCATCGCGATGCCCTGGCCGCCGCCGATGCAGGCCGAGGCGATCCCGTAGCGCAGTTCCGAGCGCTGCAACTCGCGCGCAACCGTAACAGCGAGCCGAACGCCGGTAGCGGCCAGCGGATGCCCGATGGCGATGGCCCCGCCATTCACATTGAGCTTCTTGTGATCGAGATTGAGAGCCCGCATGCAGGCCATGACCTGAGCGCCGAAGGCTTCGTTGATCTCGATGCGATCAACATCCTCGACCTTGATCCCCGCTTTGGCGCAGACGGCCTGGATGGCCGGGACAGGGCCGATCCCCATAACCTCCGGCTTCACGCCGACGCTGGCACCGGCAACGATCCGGGCCAGCGGCGCCTTGCCCTTGCTGCGCACGTAATTGCCCGAGGCCACAATGGCGGCCGCGGCACCATCTACCACGCCCGAGGAATTGCCGCCCGTCTGCACGCCGCCAAAGGCCGGCCGGATCTTGGCAAGGACTTCCACCGGTGATGGCCGGATATGGCTGTCTTCCTTCACCTCCGGCGTTTTACGCCCCAGCCGGAAGCCGCGCTTGTTATAGCCATCGAAGGCAAACTCCTCGCTGGTCACCGGAGTGATCTCGCCCGCCAGGAAACCGCTCTTCTGTGCCTGGATGGCACGCTCGAAGCTTTCGGCAGCGTATTCGTCCACCTCTTCGCGGGTGATCTGGTATTCACGCGCGAGATTCTCAGCCGTGTCCCCCATCATGATGCCGGGCGCAGGATCAATCAGCGCTTCCCAAAGGAAATCCTTGAATTCCACCTGCCCCATGCGGAAGCCGTTGCGGTGCGTATAGGCGGCGATGGGATTGCGGCTCATCGATTCAGTGCCGACCACCAGCCCCACTTCTGTCTGGCCGAGCTTGATCTGCGCGGAAGCCTGCAAGATCGCTTCGATACCAGTGCCGCAAACGCGCTGGACCAGTTGCGCCGGCACTTCAATGGGCACACCGGCATAGAGGCCGATATGGCGAGGCAGCATATAAGCGTCGTAGGAGGCCTGCGCCATGCTACCGGCAACCACAGTGCCGATATCGGTGGCAGGCACCTCGCTTTTCTTCAAGACCTCACGCGCCACCTTGATGCCTAGGTCGATGGGCGAGACCTCACTCAGCGCACCCATGTAATCGACGAAGGGCGTGCGAATGCCATCGACAAGCCATATATCGTCGAAGGCAATAGTCAATCCGGCTGGACTAGGCGACATGAGCAATCCTCTTGCTTCCCACGATGACCCGACCGGATGGCCGATCGGCATATAAATCCTCCACCAGGGCCACCCGATGGTCGAGCACAGCGCGCTGGTTGATTGAGCCTTTATCGGTGACCTCGCCGACATCCAGCGAGGGCAGTTCATCGACCAGGATGATCCGTTCGATCCGCGTTGCGCTGCCGGTCGCCTGCGCCGCAAAACTTGCCAGCATCTCAGCGAATTGTGCGCGCACTTGGGGATGCGACACGATCGCGGCCACATCGCTGCCAGCAAGCTCTGGGCAGAGGCTGCGGCAGTTTTCAACGTCTACGAAAACCAGCGCCGCCAGATCGTCACGGTCATGACCGGCGATCACCACATCACGTACATAGGGCGCAAAATGAGCGATGAAGCGCCCCCGCAAAGGCCCGACGCTGACCCAGGTGCCGCTGGTCAGCTTGAAGTCCTCGGAGATGCGGCCATCGAAGAGCAGGCCTTTCTCAGGCCGATCCGGATCGATGAAGCGGGCGGCATCGCCCATCTTGTAATAGCCTTCTTCATCGAAGGCTTTCGCGGTGACATCTTCCATCCGCCAATAGCCCGGCGTCACATTGGGCCCCCGCACCCGGACCTCCAGCTTCTGGCCGTTCGGCACCAGTTTCAACTCCTGGCCCGGCACCGGCAGTCCAATCACGCCAGATCGGTCCACTGGCCAGTTGGCGCAAAGCGCAAAAGGCGCGGTTTCGGTGGCGCCTAGGCCACTGATGATCGGAATCCGCTCGCCAATGGTGGCAATCGCCAGCTCTTCCAGCTCCGTCCAGACATGCTGAGGCAGTGCCGCGCCGGCATAGAAGATCATCTTCAGCCGGCTGAAGAAGGTCTCGCGCAGCTGCCGTTCGGAGCGCAGATACGGCAGCAGCATCTCAAAGCCCTTGGGGACGTTGAAATAGACGGTCGGCGCGATCTCGCGCAGGTTCCGTACCGTCCGCTCGATCAGCGAGGGCACGGGCTTGCCGTCGTCGATATACAGCGTGCCGCCGTTATAGAGCGTAATGCCGATATTGTGGTTGCCGCCGAACGTGTGGTTCCAAGGCAGCCAATCGATGAAAACCGGCGGCTCGACGGCAAAGACCGGCAGTGACTGGATGATCATCTGCTGGTTGCTGCACAGCATACGCTGCGTGTTGATCACGCCCTTCGGCATGCCGGTCGATCCGGAGGTGAACAGAAACTTCGCTACCGTATCGGGCCCCACCTTGGCATGGGCCTGCTCTACCGCATTGGTCGGCGTGACGGTTTCCAGATCGGCAAACAGCGTCACCCGGCCGCCCGGCAGGGCCTCCGCGTTTTGCGTCACCACAATGTCCATCTCTGGCGGCAAGGTCGCCATCAGAGCCTTGGCGAAACGCTGCCCATCGGCGGCGAATACCATGCCCGGCTTCAGGACATCAAGAACATGGCGCAGCTTGCCGAAATCGGTCGAAACCAGCGAATAGGCAGGCGAGATTGCCGCCGACGGGATGCCGACATGCTGAGCCGCCAGGGCTAGGAAGGCATGCTCGATGTCATTATCGGATAGAATTGCCAGCGGTCGTTCGGCCGACAGGCCCCGATCCAGCAAGGCCTGGCCCAGGACGCGCAGCTTGTGCATGGATTGCGCATAGGTGAATGTCCGCCAAGCGCCGGCGGCATCTCGCTGGGCGATAAAGACACGATCGGGCGTTGTCTTGGCCCAATGCGACATCCGCTCGGTCAGCCGGTCCGGATAAGCCCCCAGCGGCTCGGGTGAGCGCATCAGGATCGTGCCATCGGCACGCCAGGTCACTTCGGTCTCGGCACGGCCAAAAGGAACCTGACGAAACGGATACGTCATCTCTCCTGCTCCTCCCTACCTCTCTGTCTCAGGTGGGCGCCATTGATGTGGCGCTCCTTTTATCAAACCCGGACAGAACCGCCGACCATGCAGCGGATTTTTGCGGCTAACGCACTTTGGCGGCCCTTTTCTCCAGGAAGTCGCGAATGCGCTTCTTCGCCTCGATGTCGGCCTGCGCGATGGAGGACATCATCGCCTCCATCAGATAACCGGATTCTGGATTGCTCTCCACGATCCGCGGCAGCGCATGCATCACTGCGAAATTGGTCATCGGGGCGTTGGTGGCGATCTTCTTGGCCAGCTCAAGCGCCTTGGCCATGCCCTGTCCCGGCTCGACCAGATATTGCGACAGCCCGATGGCATGGCCCTCTGCTGCATCATACACGCGACCGGTCAGCATCATGTCCATCATGCGGGCAGCACCGATCAGGCGCGGAATCCGCACCGATCCGCCGCCGCCGACAAAGATACCGCGCTGCCCCTCAGGCAGCGCATAGAAGGCAGAAGCTTCCGCCACCCGGATATGGGTCGATGCCGCCAGTTCCAGGCCGCCGCCGATCACCGCGCCATGCAGTACCGAGATGACCGGCACCTGGCCGAACTGGATATGGCGGAAGGCTTCGTGCCACATCATCGAATGACCAACGCCCTCAGTTGCGGACTTCTCCTGCAACGAAGACAGATCAAGGCCGGCAGAAAAATGCTCCCCCTCGCCATCGATGATCACGGCCTTCACACCCTCCGGGGGTGCGGCGAAGAACTTATGCAGGCCCAGCACCGTGGCGTTATCCAGCGCGTTGCGCTTCTCCGCCCGCTTCAGGCGCAGCACGCCGATATCGCCGTCTATTTCGACGCCAAGGCTGGGCGGCAGGCCAAGGATGGATTTGTCAGCTCTTTCAATCGGATTCAGGTGCATGCGGCATTTGCCTTAAAAATAATTGTTATGGAATATAACTAAATCCCCGGACTTGGCAACCCTGCAGCCATCCCCGGCGCAAAATCGCCATGTTTGGCGGTTTAGGGTGGCCAATATGCAATCGAAACCGGTCCGGACTGATTCGGGAGGCGCCAGCATGGCGGGACGCATCATCCAAACCGATATTCCGCTCCGGCTCGACCGGCTGCCATGGGGCCGTTTCCATGTCCTCGTAGTGATCGCCCTGGGCGTGACATGGATACTCGATGGCTTGGAGGTTACGCTCGCGGGGTCGGTGGCAGGAGCTTTGAAGGAAAGCCCCACCCTGCAGTTCAGCAATTCCGAAATCGGCCTGGCAACCAGCGCCTATCTGGCTGGCGCAGTGCTCGGCGCAATCCTTTTCGGCTGGCTGACCGACCGGCTGGGACGGAGGCTTCTGTTTTTCGTCACGCTCATTCTCTATGCCACGGCCACCGCCGCGACGGCCTTCTCCACGGATATATGGACCTTTGCACTCTTCCGCTTCCTGACCGGTGCGGGGATTGGCGGCGAATATACGGCGATCAACTCCACTATCCAGGAATTACTGCCGGCCCGGGTCCGCGGCTGGTCGGATCTGGCGATCAACGGCAGCTTCTGGCTCGGTGCAGGCTTTGGTGCCGCCGGCTCAATTCTGCTGCTCGACACTGCTGTACTCGGTGCCGACTGGGGCTGGCGCGCCTGTTTTCTCATTGGTGCGGTTCTGGCCCTTCCGGTCTTATTGATGCGCCGTTGGCTGCCGGAGAGCCCAAGATGGCTGATCGTCCATGGACGGACAGACCAAGCCGATGCCGTGATCGCAAGCATCGAGCAGAGCTTCATCCGGCGCGGACACCGGTTGGCGCCACCGGCCAGCCCGCCGCTGCGGCTGCGAGAGCGCCGCCAGACATCCTTCCGCGATCTTGCCAATGTTCTGTTCCGCCACCATCGCCGGCGAGCTCTAGTCGGCCTTTGTCTGATGGCCGCGCAGGCTTTCTTCTACAACGCAATCTTCTTCACTTATGCCCTGGTACTGACAGACTTCTATGACGTGCCTGCGCATGAGGTCGGCTGGTATATCCTTCCCTTTGCGCTTGGCAATGTGATGGGTCCGCTTCTGCTTGGCCGGTTATTCGACACGCTCGGCCGTCGGCCAATGATCGCCTTCACCTACATCCTGTCGGGATTGCTGCTGGCGATCAGCGGTTTCCTGTTTCAACAGGGCTTTCTGACCGCCACCGGCCAGACCATCGCCTGGATGGTCGTCTTCTTCTTTGCATCAGCAGCCGCGAGTTCCGCTTATCTGACGGTCAGCGAAACCTTCCCGGTGGAGATCAGGGCCCTGGCGATCGCTGTCTTCTACGCGATCGGCACCGGATTAGGCGGCGTGATCGCCCCCTGGCTGTTCGGCACCCTGATCGATACCGGCTCGCGCAGCCAGGTGCTGATCGGCTACCTGCTCGGCGCGCTGCTGATGGTCGGCGCCGGCATCGTTCAAGCCGTCTACGGCGTAGCAGCGGAGCGCAAGATGCTTGAGGATGTCGCCCGGCCGATCAGCGCCGTGGACTGAACGCGGCCTAAAGCCGGGGCGTGCCCCAATCCCTTGCGATGGCGATCTGCATACGGCCAATGCCCTCGATCTCGGCTTCCATCACATCGCCGGGATTGACCTGAGATACCCCCTCCGGCGTGCCGGTCATGATCACGTCGCCGGGATACAGGGTATAGAAACGGGAAGCGTATTCGATCAGTCTCTGCACATCGAAAATCAAATAGCTGGTGTTGGAGTTCTGGCGGAACTCGCCATTCACCTTGATGCTGAGGCCGAGCTTGTTGGGATCGGCGATCTCGTCCTTGGTCACGATCCATGGCCCCAGCACGGCAAAGGTATCCAGTGATTTGCGGAAGCCAGGAAATTCCGGACCGCGGATCGTCATATCGAGGCCGATGCAATAGCCGAAGACGTAATCCAGCGCCTGATCGTATTTCACGAAACGCGCTTCCTTGCCGATCACCACAGCCAGTTCGACCTCGTGGTCGTTGCGCCGGTCCGGAAAGCTGAGCTGCACCTCTTCACTGGGGCCTATCAAAGCTGAATTGGCTTTGATGAACAGGCCGTACTGGTCCAGCGATGTAAAGGTCTTGCCGTGATTGATCGCCTTGTCGGCATTGGCTTCGTCAATATGGGCACGGTAGTTGATGGGCGCGCCGATGATCTTGCCAGGATTGGCAACAGGGCTTTCGAGGCGGATCCCACTGAGCAGAAATGGCTTCTGCTCGCTGACATAGCCGGGTATCTTCGGCAGCACCTCAGGCATTTGCCGCACGATCCAGTCGCCGTGGGGCAACGGCCATGCCGGCTGCACATCGAACAGGGCGGTGATGTCATAGACGGCCTCGCCCTCGACGACGCCGATCCGGTCGCGATTGAAACGGCATAAACGCATTTCACCTCCCTAGATGGGCAGCAGACTGCCCTGACGTGATTATGGCCACTATCAATAGATGGATGTAGCCAGAGTCCGCAACCAGGAAACAAGGCGAATGATCTCAGTCGGTGGTGCCGGAAATATCTGCCCGCGTCGGAGGAAGGTCACCCGGGGGGCCGAGCACTGTCTTGTCGCGTGCAAAAAGCGGCTTGGATTGCATGTAATAACAAAGCAGTTGCGCCAGAGCCTCCAGCGACTTGACGTGCGTCCGCTCATAGCCGTGTGAGGAATCGAGCGCGAAGCAGACCAGCGCCGTGCGAATATCGTTGCCCGCCTCCACAGCAGAGGCAGCATCGCTGCGGTAGTAGCGGAATACATCGCGTGCATGCTCGATGCGGTATTTGGCACAGATATCGAGCAGGCTGCGCGTCAGGTGCCGGTCGAAAGGCCCGCTGGAATCCTGCATCGATATGGTGACGCCGTATTCGCTGGTATATTGCCCTGGTGCCACGGTGCCATTGTCGATCGAAACCAGCTCGGCGACATCGCCATGCAATACGGTCGATGCGCCTACGCCGACTTCCTCTGAAATCGTGAAGATCAGATGGCAATCCATCGGCAGCTTGGCATCGGATTCGCAGATCGCCTTGGCAGCGGCCAGCATGGCGGCGACGCCGGCCTTATCGTCGAGATGGCGCGAGACGATGAAGCCGTTGTCAAGAAATTCCGGCATGGGATCGATGGAGATCGTATCCCCTACGTGAATGCCCAGCGCACGGGCCTCATCTGCGGTGGATACGCGCTCGTCCAGACGCAGTTCTAGATTAGCCCAGGAAACCGGCTGGGTATCAATCTCCTCGTTATAGACATGGCCCGAGGCCTTGCAGGGCAGGATACTGCCCCGGATCATGGTGTCCAGATCGGTATGCACGTTGCATCGCGCCCCCTCCGCGAAGCGCGCTGACCAGGTACCGATCGGCACCACTTCCAGCCGGCCATTGGGGCGAAAACCCTTTACCATCGCACCCAGCGTATCGAGATGCGAGACTATGGCGCGGTCGGGCGAGCTGCGAGTACCTTTGAAATCGGCGCGGATGGCACCGCGACGGGTCAGTTCGAATGGGATGCCGAGCGATTCGAGTTCGCTGCAGACCCAAGCCACCGCAGCATCGGTCATGCCGCTGGGGCTGGGGATCATAAGCAGCGAACGGAGCACCTGGAGCAGATAGTCGCGATCGATCGACAACGCCTTCATGCAGCGGTCCGATCAATGGCTGCCGCGGACCTGGCGCCAGGAGGACTTCGTCTCCGGGAACAGGAAGTCGACAAACTTCTCCGCCGTCGGCTGCGGCTGGTGATTGGCAAGGCCCGGCCGTTCATTGGCCTCGATGATCCGATAGTAAGGCTGATCTGGCGAGCGGACGATGAAGTCAAAGCCAACCACGGGAATATGCAGCACCGAGGCCGCCTTGATGGCAGCCTCCGCGATGACCGGATGCAGATGTTCGGTCACATCATGGATCGTCCCGCCGGTATGAAGATTGGCCGTCTTGCGCACGGCCAGCCCCTCGCCCTGCGGCAGGATGTCGGTGAAGCCGAAACCGGCGGCACGGACGCAACGCTCGGTTTCCTCGTCCAGCGGAATGCGGCTTTCGCCACCCGTGGCAGCCGCGCGGCGGCGGCTTTGCTTCTCGATCAGCTCGATCACCGTCAGCACGCCATCGCCCACCACGGTGGCCGGCCGGCGGATGGCGGCGGCAACTACCTCTCCATCGATGACGATGACGCGGAGATCGTCGCCGGTAACAAATTCCTCGGCGATGACCATGTCGCTCAACCGGCGCGCCGTTTCATAGGCCACGAGAACCTCATGGCGCCGCCGCAAGTCGACGAAAACACCCCGGCCCTGCTCACCGCGGGCTGGCTTGACCACGATGCGCCGGTATTTCTCCAGGAAGCCGACGGCATCCTCAGGCGTACGCACCTCGATCTGGTCGGGCACCGCCAGGCCAGCGCGCTGCAGCAACCGGCGGGTCAGCGCCTTGTCGTCGCAGCGGCTCATCGTTACGGCCGTGGTGAAGTCGCTCAGGCTTTCACGGCACGATACCGTGCGCGCCCCATGGGTCAGCGTGAAGATGCCGGCGGCGGCGTCCTCGATATCGACGGCAATGCCACGGCGCCTGGCCTCATCGATAATGATCCGCGCATAGATGTTTACATGCGCATCCGGTGCGGGACCGATATAGAGCTTCTGATTGATGGAATTCCGCGTCTTGACGCAATAAACCGGAATCTGGGTAAAACCCAGTTGGCGATAAAGCGAAATGGCCTGTTCATTGTCATGCATCACCGAGAGATCAAGGAAGCTGCGGCCAGCCTTCTGCATATGACGCGCCAGTTCCACCGTCAGGGTGCGCCCAATGCCCGGCTGTGCCGCCTGCGGGTCGACGGCCAAAGCCCATAAGCTGGCGCCATTGTCCGGATCGCGGAAGGCCGTCACATGATCGACCCCCATCACCGCGCCGAGTATCTGCTTCGTCTCTCCGGATGCGGTTTCCGCCACCAGGAGAGTAACAGCCGGGTGCGTATCGGCGCAGTATCCTTCCCGCAAGGGAACCATTCCACGCGCCGCATAAAGACGGTTAATCTCCGTCTCATCGTCGCCGGTCGCCTGCCTAACGACAACACCGCGATCTCCGTCTTCCGGCAATTCCGCATCAAGCTGTAACCGGAAGGCATGCGACGGGTCGAGAAATAGCGCCTGCGGCGCCATGGACAGAACCACATGCGGCTCGCGCACATAGAAAGCGATATCGCGCTCGCCGACGGTTTCCTCCAGAAGGCGATCGGCAACCTGCTCTGGACTATCGAATGTCTGGCCGAACAATAGACGGCCCCAGCCGCAATCCACCGTCGCCGCACGACGGCGCACGGCGCGCGGCGGCGCCCCCCATTGCTGCAGCGATAGAGGAGTATCCCCATCCCGCATCGCCTGTTGCTCCCGGTTAGGCGCCACTGTCGCCATGATCTCCTCCCAGCCTTAAAGGTTGTGCTGTTGCAGCCACATCTCCAGCAGAGCCACCTGCCAAAGCTTCGAGCCCCGCAGCGGCGTGATATGGCCCTTTGGGTCATTCAACAGCTGATCGACGTAATCGCGCTGAAACAAGCCGCGCTCGCGGGCGCGGCTGCCATGCAGAATGTCGCGCACCATTTCCAGATACGGACCCTCGATGTATTTCAGTGCGGGAACCGGGAAGTACCCCTTAGGACGGTCTATGACTTCATGCGGCAGCAGTTTGCGGCCGACATCCTTCAGTATCCCCTTGCCACCATCGCGCAGTTTCTGCTCCGGCGGTATGCGAGCTGCCAGCTCCAGAATATCGTGGTCGAGGAAGGGCACGCGCGCTTCCAGCCCCCAGGCCATGGTCATGTTGTCGACGCGCTTGACCGGATCGTCCACCAGCATCACCAGGCTGTCCAGGCGCAGAGCCTTGTCTACTGCCTTGCTGGCGCCGGGAAGCCCGAAATGGCCGGCAACAAAAGCCGTGCTGTAATCTTCCGTGGCGTAGGCGGAATTGATTGCCTGCAGATATTCCGCGTGGTCGCGATCGAAGAAGACCCGCGCATAATCACGGACCGGGTCGTTTGAGTCGAGGAGAGGCGGATACCAATGATAGCCGCCGAATACCTCATCGGCGCCCTGGCCGCTTTGCACCACGCGGACATGCTGGGACACCTCTTCCGACAGCAGGAAGAAACCAACATTGTCATAGGAGACCATCGGCTCCGACATGGCATCGATTGCTTTCGGCAGCGCGTCCAAAAGCCGCTTGGACCGCACGAATATCTTGTAATGCTCGGTGCCGAAATGACGAGCGATCAGATCAGAGTAAACAAATTCATCGCCCTTCTCGCCATTGGCCTCCTCAAAACCGATGGAGAAAGTCTTCAGCCCTGTCTGACCAGCTTCGGCCAGCAACGCGACGATCAAGCTGGAATCGAGGCCGCCGGACAGCAGCACGCCGACAGGAACATCAGCGACCATGCGGCGCTCGACAGCGGTTTTGAGACTTGCGTGAACCCTCTCCTCCCAGACCGATGCCTCGGTTTCCACGTCCGCCGCGCTGCGGTCGTAATCAACGGTCCAATAGACGTGGTTGGTGCGCCGGCCATCGGGTTCGAAAACCGCGACCGTTGCCGGCGGCATCTTTTTGATCCCATTCAGGATTGTAAAAGGTGCCGGCACGACGGCATGAAACGTCATGTAATGGTGCAGAGCCACCGGATCGATGCTGGTATCCACATCCCCGGCCGCCAGCAACGCCGGAAGCGAAGATGCGAAGCGAAGCATCCTGCCTGGCTTTTCGGCCAGATAAAGCGGCTTGATCCCGAGCCTGTCACGTGCCAGGGCTAGCCGGCCTGTTTCGCGTTCCAGCACCGCGAAAGCAAACATCCCATAGAAGCGTTTCGGCGCGTCGATCCCCCAGGCATGCCATGCCTTGAGAACCACTTCCGTATCGCCTTCGGAGAAAAACCGGTATCCCAGGCCTTCAAGCTCTTTGCGAAGAGTCTGATAATTGTAAATGCATCCGTTGAACGCCAATGTCAGACCCAGTTCGGAATCCACCATCGGCTGCTGTGCGCGCTCGCTCAAATCGATGATCTTCAACCGGCGATGACCGAGCGCAGCGCGGCCTTGGGCGGCATAACCCGCAGCATCAGGCCCGCGCGCCGCGAGCCGGCCTGTCATCCGTGCTACAGAAGCAATATCTGCATGACTGCCATCGAATCGGACTTCGCCGCTAATGCCGCACATCGGATCTCCAAGAGTGATTTGCCTCGCCAGACGATGCTGGCGGTAATGTCGCGTGGGCGGCTTCGTTGGAAGCTGCCCAGAATCAGGATAGGAAAGCGTGCAGGATGACGTAGAGCCACACGCTTCGATTTCAAATTTATGCTCGGAAGATGGCCGATTTTATGGCGCAAATCGGAGGATAAGATGACGGGGACGCCGGCTCTCACCCGTCAGGATTGATCTGCTTATTTAAAACCCTCGCAGGTTTTATCTCATTCATGTTCTTCGCGTTTTCCTGACCACGTGCATGGTCGAATGCTTCGAGAAGATCAGCCGTGTCTTCAATGGCAACGAATCGGTCGGCTGGTTGTGCTAAAAGCCGCGCCTGCCTTTCCTCATATTCCGCCGGCGTGACTGTCAGGAAGAATTTCGTGAGCGACTCAATATATGGCTCTGGAAAGCTCCATCCCACGCCCAACTGATCAACAAGGCTCCCCACCTCAAATCCATTGGCGGCAAGGCAAGGCACGCCAAAATAACCGGCCTCATAGAAGCGGCAGGGCAGCAGCCAGCGGGAATTATGCTCGGTGTTTTCGAGATCGAGCGCCCAGCAGAAATCGGTATCTCCGTAAATCCGCGGCAGATCGTCCGGATTTATATAAGGGCCTTCATAGACCATGTTGCGCAATCTGGAGATGGCTGCATTAAAATACTCACCATCCACCGTCGTCAGCACGCCATAGAACTTGAAAAGCACCACGCCTTGCAGGCGCTCGGCCAGCCGGACGATCAGGTCTATCGTGTCATGTCCCCGGATCAATCCGCAGTATGACACTGTCCATCGATAGCCATCGCTGCGCGGAACACCAATTCCCCTTTTTGCCGGCGTGGCATCGGGTATGCGCTGTATCGAAAGCGGCAGCTTGTTTTCCAACAGATACCACGAGCCGCTATAGCCCTGGATCGGGGCAAAATAATTGCGGACGAAGGCGGGCGATGACACCACGAGAAGATCTGTTTTCCGCAGGCCATATCGCTCGGCCGCGCGGATCAGGCGAGACATCAGCCCCGTTCCCACGAAGATCGGCTGGATATCGAGAACCTCATAGATGATCGGAACCGCCCTGCGGATCACCAGCCTGGCAAAAAGCGCAAGCAGCAGTTGGTCAATATTTCGGGCGTAGAAGATATCCGCATCCTGGAAGACTCGACGATGCGCAATCAGCCCAGGCAGGGCGGCTAGCAACGCGAACAGCCGCTGCGTGTAGCGGCCATCCTGGGTTCTACCAAGTGTTAAGCAGCGCCAGGGCGGCTGGAATTCTGTGTTGTAGCGGTCAC
Source organism: uncultured Ferrovibrio sp. (assembly GCF_937960835.1). Classification (GTDB taxonomy): domain Bacteria; phylum Pseudomonadota; class Alphaproteobacteria; order Ferrovibrionales; family Ferrovibrionaceae; genus Ferrovibrio. The sequence goes on along the minus strand of NZ_CALGPC010000006.1, from coordinate 588,864 downwards.
GGCGAAACCCGATCACGACGAGTTCACTACCTTGCTCCAGCAAGGCCTCTGCGCGCGTGATGGTGCTCGTGTCACTGATCTCTGGTGTGAAGTAGACGATCTTGCGTGGCATGCCTAGGTACGCGATCACCAGTCCTCCTCCTAACTCTTGGAAATCAACCTCCAAAAATCACCGACGAAATAAGGCGCGCCAACTAGAAAACTGTGACTAATCCGTGCGTTCACACTTTCGCGCGGCCTCGTCTCTGGGGTCGTCCGTTACCGCCAGTCACAGGTTGATCACTGGCAAGCCCACGGGCCCTACAGGACTATGTCGCCACCGCCATCCCCTTGAGGTTCCATGTGACTACGATCGTCGAGCCCGCCCACACGGCTCCTGAGTTGCCCGGATCAGTTCCGGGAGTTTCGGGATTCCGCGACGTCTCCGGCCATGGCTCCGGCTTGGCCGGGAAGAAGCTGCGCTTCGAGCGCGCAGCTATCTGCAGCATTTTCGGCGATCCGCTGGATCGCCGGACATGGTCTTCGGCTCCCTTCAACATCGCCCGCCGGCTGCAGCAATACGGCGTGGCCGTGGAGGGATTCAGCACCGGCATCCCACGCGGCGAGTTGGCCGTGCTGGCTGCCCATTACACGCTGCGCGGCTATGGCGCACCACGCAACAGCGAGGCCGTGCTCCGCTCGCCGCCCGCACGACGGCATGCCGCGGATCGCCTTGCGCTGGCCCTGCGCCGGCGCGGCATCCAGCATGTCATCCATACCGGCACGATGGATCTGCTGCCCAGCCGCCATGCGCCTGAGCTAAAGCATTACCTTTATTGCGATCAGACCTGGGCTCTGTCCCTCCTGTATCGTCCGGACCGGGACAGCTATCGTCCTCGTGCGGTGGAGGCCTTCGATCTGCTGGAGGCGGAGTCGCTCGCTTGTGCTGAGCATATCTTCACCTTCGGCACCTATGTCCGCGATCACATCATTGACCATTACGGCATTCCTGCCGAGAAGGTGACGGCGGTGGGCTCGGGGATGGGAGAGATCGAGCCCAACCACGAGCCAAAGGATTACACCCAGCCCCGGCTGCTTTTCGTGGCGAAACACCTGTTCGCTGCCAAGGGCGGGCATCTGCTGCTGGATGCCTTCCGCATTGCCCGGACACACCGGCCGGATCTGACCCTGACCATCGTGGGCGACGAGCGCAGCCGGCCCTTCGTACCCGATGAGCCAGGAATCATCTTCCGCGCCCATGTACCCTGGACGGAACTGCAGCAGCTGTTTCGGGACGCCACGCTGTTCACGCAGCCGATGCTGAACGATCCCTGGGGCCAGGTTTATCTTGAGGCGCTGCTGTCACGCACCCCGGTGCTCGGACTCCGCCGCAATGGTTTGCCCGAGATCACCGAGGATGGCCGGCACGGCTTCCTGGTCGACAAGGCCGAGCCCGAGGCGGTCGCCGCCGCCATTCTTGACGCCATCTCGGATCCCGAGCGGCTGTCCCGCATGGGTATCAGCGGCCAGCAGCATGTCCTTCGCTCCTACTCCTGGGACATCGCCGCGCAACGTATCGCATTCGTTTGAGGAAACGCCCCATGGTGCAGGCGAACCGGCGCGAAGACGCCGGTCGCCGCCCCCGGACCACCCCGGACAAAACAACGACAGAGGACGTACTCATGGTCGACAAAGTAGCACTCATTACCGGCGCCACTGGACAGGACGGTGCCTATCTTTCCGAATTTCTGCTGAATCAGGGTTACGTGGTTCACGGTGTGAAGCGGAGATCGTCATCGATCAACACCCAGCGAGTCGATCACCTCTATCGCGATCCGCACGAGCCAGGTGTCCGCTTCTTTCTGCATTACGGCGATATGACAGATTCCACCAACATCATTCGCCTGATCCAGGAAACCCAGCCCACCGAAATCTACAACCTGGCGGCGCAAAGCCACGTTCAGGTCAGCTTTGAGACGCCGGAATACACCGCCAATACCGACGCGCTGGGCACCCTGCGCATCCTGGAAGCGATCCGCATCCTCAAGATGGAAGATCGCGTCCGCTTCTACCAGGCATCGACCTCGGAACTGTTCGGCAAGGTCCAGGAAATCCCGCAGCGTGAGACGACGCCCTTCTATCCGCGCAGCCCATATGCTGCAGCCAAGCTCTATGCCTACTGGATCACGGTGAACTACCGTGAGGCTTATAACATCCACGCCTCCAACGGCATCCTGTTCAACCATGAATCGCCGATCCGGGGCGAGACTTTCGTGACTCGCAAGATCACGCGCGCCGTGGCCGCGATTGAGCAGGGGCTGCAGAAATGCCTCTATCTCGGCAACATCGACTCCAAGCGCGACTGGGGTCATGCTCGCGACTACGTCGAGGGCATGTGGCGCATCCTGCAGCAGGACAAGCCAGACGATTACGTTCTGGCAACCGGCGAAGTGCACTCGGTGCGCGAATTCGTCGAACTTGCTTTCCGCCACATCGATCGCGAGATCGTCTGGGAGGGTAAGGGCGTCGATGAAAAAGGCCACTGCAATCGCACCGGCGACGTGCTAGTCGCCGTCGATCCGATCTACTACCGGCCGACCGAAGTGGACTTCCTGCTCGGCAACCCGGAGAAGGCCAAGAAGCAGATCGGCTGGGAGCACAAGACGACCTTCGAGCAATTGGTTGCTGAAATGGTCGAAGCCGACCGGATCAGCTTGCAGCAGAGCGAGTACAGCAATGCCCGATAAAGTCCCCTACTCCCTGGCTGGCAAGCGTGTATGGGTTGCCGGCCATCGCGGCCTTGTCGGCTCGGCTCTGGTGCGGCGCCTGAAAAGCGAGGATTGCACTATTCTGACGGCATCCCGTCAGCAGGTGGATCTGCGCTCGGCCGAGCAGGTGAATTTCTGGATGCGGGAGACCCGGCCGCAGGCCGTGTTCGTCGCGGCCGCCCGGGTCGGCGGCATCCACGCCAACGACACGCGCCCCGCCGAATTCATCTACGATAACCTGATGATCGAGGCGAATGTCATCGAGGCGGCGCACCGTTACAATGTCGAAAAGCTGGTCTTTCTTGGCTCGTCCTGCGTCTATCCTCGCATGGCGCCACAGCCCATTCCGGAATCGGCCCTCTTGTCGGGCGAACTGGAATCGACCAATCAATGGTACGCCGTCGCCAAGATCGCCGGCATCAAGCTGGGCCAAGCCTATCGGCGTCAGTATGGCTGCGACTTCATTTCGGTGATGCCCTCCAACCTGTATGGTCCGGGCGACAATTTCGATCTGATGCATAGCCATGTGATTCCAGCGCTGATTGCCAAATTCCATCGCGCCTATGTGCAGGAGACAGAAACGGTGGAGGTCTGGGGCAGCGGCAAGGTGCTGCGGGAATTCCTTTATGCGGACGATGCCGCCGATGGCATCGTTTTCGCCATGAAGAACTATTCCGAGGAAGAGATCATCAACCTCGGCTCCGGTCAGGAAGTGACCATTCGCGAGCTGGCCGAGACGATCGGAAAAGTGGTCGGTTACCGCGGCCGCCTGGCGTTCGATACCAGCAAGCCTGATGGCACGCCGCGCAAAGTGGTCGATGTCAGCCGCATGGCCAAACTGGGCTGGCGGGCGCAGACCTCGCTTGAGGACGGCCTGCGTCAGACCTATCGCTGGTATGTATAGAATATCGCCCCGTCGGATATCACCCAGGAAGGCCGGCCTTCGCTGGTACGGGCCTAAAGATACCGTCAGCCTTTACGCGCCGCCGACGGGGACACCATCTTCGTCGGTTTGCGGCGCACCCTTCTTGATCCGCAGCCGCCCCTGAGCATCCACCCAAAGCCGGTACTCGCCGAGCCGCGGCAAATTGCGACTGCGCCAGTCGGAGCCGAATCGCATGCCGCCGTCGCCGCCTGCGATCTCGATCGCCTCAAAGCCGTTTTCCGTCTCCACCCGGCCCAGACAGCCGATCAGCGTGGCCTGCGCCTTCTCTCTGTTGCCGCTGAGCTTGGCGAGGCCCGCGCCCTTGGCCTTGCCACCGCCCATGCCAGTGCATCCCACCATGGTCAACTGGGTCGCGATATAGGTGCGGATAAGGCCGGTCTGCTTATAAATCGAATAGGCCGTACAGCCGACCAGGGTGCCGAAATTCCGCAGGTAAATCCCCGCATCGCCAGATGAGAAATCCTTGGCCGCCTCGTGGTTATTCTCAAAGCCGCAATGGGACAGCAAGGTGCAGCCGTTGTCGGCCAGCAGACCGAACTGCTTGTTCAGCAGGAAATAGCAGCCGTTGAAGCTTATGTCATAGCAGCGGCGCATCTCGACGCCATGCTTGCCGTTGCCGCCGAAGATACTGCCGAAGACATGAACGGCGGAAAGGATGCCGGCATTCTTGCCGTGGGCAAAGGTAGCGCCATTGCCACGATTGTCGCGGAAGTAGCAGTTGATCAGCTGCCCTTCGAAGATATTACCGACCATATTGCAGCCATCGCCACCACAATTCTGCACGAACACATCGCGCAGGCAGAAATTGTAGAAGTATTTTCCATTAACCTCACAGGTGATGGCGATGCCATGGCCGTCTTTCCCCGAGCCTTTGATTTCCAGCCCTTCGACAAGGACGAAGCGTACGGTCGCGTTACTTTCCAGCTCGACGACATTGCTGCCGTCCTCGATGGTTGAGATTAGCCGGGCACCATGGGCGATGATGCCACTGTTGCGGGTCATGTGATTGCGCGGCGCGATCCGCAAGGTGCGGCTGATCCGGTAATTACCTGGCGGGATTGTTAGGATGCCCGGATGTTCGTGGAGAAAGGTGGCATCCATTGCGCGCTGCAATGCCGGCGTGTCGTCGGTGGAGCCGTCTCCGACCACCCCGAATTCTGCGGCCGACAATGTCCGGCCCGGCCGAAGGGTACTGGCATCCTTTGGCGCTGCGAAGGCAGACGATGTGAGCATGCCTGTTAGTGCCGCACCGCTACCGAGTGAAAGGATATGCCGTCTATCCATAACAACCTCAGGGATGATGGGCCAAACCGGGATTTCGTAGTCTGTTGCCGACACGTAGCTGCCTGATCTGATGGCGCGCCTGCGGCACCGGCACCACGGTCGGGCCGCTTACGCGGGTACAGACGATACTTAATCCGGCAGCCAGCAGAAGAACCACCCAGGTCTTGGGGCCGACATAGGCGCCGGAGGCCTGACCGAAGATCACCCAGAAAGCCCAGCAGAAGAGCACGCTGGGCACGCTCAGAACCCGCAGCCAGGCCGTGTGCGCCGCCAGCACAACAATGCCCCAGACCAAACCGAGATATATCCAGTGCAGCCAGAAATAGTTGGTGATCACCTCGGACACCTTGCTAAACTTCCAGGCTGCCGAGTAATGGGCCGATTTGACGAAGGTGTTGATCACCAGTTCGTTGATGAAGGGCTCGCCCGTAAGACCGGCGCCGGCCCAGGGATAGACCCGCAACACTTCCATCGCGACCAGGACCGGGCCGATCACGCGATAGAAGAAGCTGGGATCCTCGCCGGAGGCGATCTGGTTGAAGCGCTCGGCAAATAGCGTCGTACCGAGCAGGACGAAAACGATCAGCAGGATCGCGCCGACGATCAAAATCGCAGTCCGGTATCCCGGAATCAGCCGGTGGCGTGGCGTCACCAGTGGCGTAATGAAGAAGTAGTACGGCGGCAGTACGAGCAGCGCCAGCAACAGCGTCGGACCAGGCATCGCGACCAGGCCGATACCCAGGAATGCCGCGAAGATCAGGAGGCGCCAGCGAGTGGCCGTGATGATGAACCAGGCCGACAGGAACAGCGTATAGCCAAACGTCACCGCCGAAGGCTCGGAGGTAAACAGCTTCGGCCGCACTTTGCCGTAGAGCATCTGGTCTCGCAGGTCGGATTCATAGACGCCGTGATCGTAGATCGTCACCCGCACGGCATCGCTCACTGCCTTGAGCGGCGTGTATTGCTCGAGGAAGCAACCGACGACGATGAAGACGAGGAACCAGAAGAACAGGCCTGCGAGTTGCTTGCGGCTGGCCTCCAGTATGGTCAGAAACATCGCATAGCCGATTACAAGGGAGTAAACGAGCTGGATCAGGCCCGTGAATCGCTTCCCCAGAAATCCATAATCCGTGGCCGACAGGATCGCCGCGATATAGATGACGATCACCATCAACAGCACCGACAGATGCAGCGGCACGATGCGGTCGCGGCGGCGCCAGAGCAGAACGATACCCGCCAATCCGGAAGGTGCCGACGGGAAAGGCACGCCTTGCGCGACAGGGATTGAAACACCGAGATAAATCCCGATGAAAAAGATGATCAGCAGCGCCAGGTCGACGCCACCTAAACGCCGCTCTGCAGTCGCCGCAATCATAATGACCCCACGGCTTTGACGAGCTGGTGGCCCCGGCTGGTCCAGTCGAAATAGCTGTTGCACGCATCAAAAGCGCGGTCCTGCAAACTGTTCAAGCGATCAAAGTCATCGATGACCCTCAGAACACCGCGTGCCAGCGCCTCATGATTCGGGTAGAGAAGGATGCTTTCCTCGTTCTGCAGCGGCACACCAGCGACCGAGCCGTTAAGCGCCAGAATGGGCATCCGGTTGAAGACATAGTCGAGAACCTTCAGCTTGAAGCCGCCGCCATGGCGCTCCGGAACCAGGGCGATCCGCGCCTCCCGCATGAAGCCATCCACGTCCGGCACGGTGCCGGTAAAGGTAGTGGCCTTGACCTGTGGACGCAGCCTTTCCAAAAAGGTTTCGTCGGCGCTGCCAACCACCTGCAGCTCCGCGCCATGGGCAGCGAAGAGCGGATCGGCGACAGCGACGAATTCCTCAAGGTTCATGCGCTTGGCGATCCAGTCGAAACTTCCGACTATGATGGCCCGGCGCGGCAGCGCTTCGGTGATGCGGCGCTCGGCTAGCCGGAAGCCATCGTAGCCCGGCGTAATGACCTCAATGCGGACATCCGGCCGGTCCTTCAGATAAAGATCGCGATCTTCCGGCGTGATCGCAGTGATCAGATCTGCGGCCCAAACCAGCCGACGCTCCAGAATGCCGGCCTTGGCGGCGTCGTACGCCAGTGCCTGACGCTTCAGAATATGGGTCTGGCTGCGCGCAATGCCACGCCTGACGCTGGCCTCGTGATTATGCGAGACATAAACGATCTTCGGCCGACGACCATTGCGATAATGGCGCAGCACCGGATCCAGCGCCCAAGCGGCGGAGATGCCATCAAAAACGATGACATCCCAGCGATCGGCTTCAAGCCGCTCTTTCAGCATCTTGCGCAGTTCCGGGGTCCAGCCTCGGTCGGCGATATGCGGCAGAGACGACATAAGGCTCGTCCAGCTGGGCCGCGAATGAGGCTCTGCCAGCCACCAGCGCACCGATCCGTCCCATCGCCCATGATGGGAGGTATCCCCCAGTCTCGCCAGCCCTAATACTTCAATCTGCGCTCCGGTTGCGGTTACTGCGTCGATCAGGCCACCTGAATAGACGTACTGACCATTATGCCTTGGTTCCGGATTGGCCAAGGTCAGCCAAAGGCATCGCATAGTCTTAATATGCCTGCCTTCCTGTGAATCCGCCGAAGATCGTGCGGAAAATGATCGTCAGATCGAGCCATACAGACCAATTCTCTATGTAATGCAGGTCGTGCTCGACCCGCTTTTCGATCTGCTCCACGGTTTCGGTCTCGCCACGCCAGCCATTGATCTGGGCCCAACCGGTGATGCCTGGCTTCATGCGGTGGCGTGCGTAATAGGTCGGAACGGCATCCTGATAGAGCAATCCTCCCGCCTTGGCCGCCAGCGCATGCGGCCGCGGGCCGACCACCGACATTTCTCCGCGCAGCACATTGATGAATTGCGGCAACTCATCAAGGCTGGTGCGACGCAGGAAAGCACCGAGCCGCGTGACGCGCGGATCGTTGCGCCGCGTGAGCTGTTCGGCATTGGCGTCGGTTGCATGCTGATACATGGTACGGAATTTCAGCACCTCAATGAGCTGGTTGTTCAGCCCATAGCGCTTCTGCCGGAAGAAAACTGACCCCGGACTGTCCAGCTTGATGAGAATGGCGATCGCCGCCAGGATCGGCGCGATCATGACGAGGATCGCGCCCGCTACAATACGGTCTTCGATCGACTTGGCTACGCCGCGCCAATCGCGCAGTGGCTGTTCCTCGACACCGAGCAGCGAAACGCCCGCCAGCTTCTGCAGCTGAACCCGCGGCAGCCGGAAGCCGAACTGATCGGGGCAGAGGCAGACATCCACCGCCACCTGACGCAGCTTTGCCAGAAGGCCGTCCATGCGCCGTTCGGCCGACAAGGGCAGAGCGACAACCACCATATCGATCCGCCGCTGGCGGACATGCTCGATCAGATCATCGGCTGTGCCGCGAATGGGATGTCCCATGCAGCTGGAGGCCAGCCGGGACAGCCGGTCGTCATAGACACCAACGATCTCAACATCCGGATCGGCCTCGGCATTGATCCGGCGCAGCAGCCGCTGGCCGATCGGGCCGCTGCCCAGCACCGCCACACGCTGGCGCAGCCGCCCCTGCTCACGCCAGCGCTGAATAGCGCCGGCGAGAACCAGACGCCCCGCCGATGTTGTGGCAAATCCGCCGCCGATCCAGGCAAGCAGCCACAATCCCTGGCTCTGCGGCGACGAGAGGCCGTAAAGGAGAGGAATGGCGACGGCAGCTGCAGTAACGGTCCAGGCCAAGACCAGCCGGCAGACGGCCATGTATGGCCGCCGCGTGAATTCGATGCGATAGAGCCCCGACAGATGCATGAGGTTGATCAGCAGCAGAGCGCCGAAGCCGCAGACCAGCAGGTCATAAGCCGCCGGGACCGCCCAGTCTGACACGGCAATCAGGGCCAAAGGCCCAGCAATCACAGCAACCGCCGCATCGAAGGCACGCAGGATGCCGGCAACGATGGCAAACGACACGGGCTTGGCAACCTGTGCCGAGCGGGCAAATGTCTGGATGCCCGCTTGTTTGAACTGGGCATGGATATGCGCAGGAGCTGCCCGTCCTTCGCTACTCCAAGTCTCACTTCGAGCCTCGCCTGCACGAGTGTCGGCATTGCGAGCGGAAACGGCGTAGGCGACCGGCCGTGGCGTGGCCCGCCGGTCGGCCGGGTATGCAATCACCTTGGATCGGCTGTCGGCCAATGGCCTGACAAGGACGTCTTGCGCCATGTATAGCCCCTTTGCCACTCAAAGTTGGAACGCGCATCTTCGGCTTTTGCAGTGCCGAAGATCTGCTGTCCGATGTGCCACAAGGCCCTAAAACGGTGTTGTGACTAAGCTGAGGCCGTGCAGAAGCGGCACTGCTTCTCGCTCAAGACGTGCGCAAACTGCCAAAGACATGCGCGGCGAAGGCCTCGGGCGTACGGTCAGAAATGAAGTTCCGCGCCGCCGCCGCATCGATGAAATGCTGCGGCCCCTTTGCCACCATCTGCTCGATAGCGGCCGCCAATTGGGCGGGCTGCGTCACATCCGCCGCCAGACCCAGCCGGTAATCCTGTACCAGCCTACCGACCAGACCGTAATCCTGGGTCAACAGCGGTTTGCCCGCGCGCGCTGCCCAAAGCACGACGCCGCTCGACCCCACGAAACGCTGATACGGCGCCAGGACGACATCGCAGCGATTGACCAAGGCATTAATCTCGTCACTGCTGAGCCAACGATCCTCAAGATGGAGCCAAAGATCGGGCTGATCGCGCGCCAGCTCGGCCTGCTGCTGGGCCAGCTGCTCGCCCAGTTCCGGGGCGACCTTGCCGGCGATCACCACCGCCGTACGCGACGCCATCTCAGGTGACAACTGCCGCAGCGCCATCATCAGATGAAGAATGCCCTTGCGCGCAGTCAACACTCCGAACAGGAGGAACACAACGCGTCCCGTGGGTAGCGGGATCGGCAAGGTCAGGGCCGAGGAAGCCGCGGGCGGTGGATATACCGGATCCGGCAGGGCATGAACCTTGTGGCCGCCAAGATATCGGCGGGCGGCATAATCGGGAAAGAACGGATCGAGCGACAGAACCACATTGAGCGCGCCATTCAACAGCATCAACCGATAGAGCACGGCTTTGCGAAGATCGCGGATCCGTTCCGCCAGCGTAGGCCGATAGGCACCAAGGGACGGATAATGCACTGAAGGACGGAACAGGATGCCGCTCAGCTTGCGCCCCGCTGCGCCCAGCCCAAAGGCCAGCGGCAGCGACAAGTGGTCGAGTGACAGAAAGCAGCCGACATCGGCTCCCGTCAGACGCAGATAACGCCGCATCACCCACCAGCGGGAGAACCCGCTGACCGGCAGCATCCGATGGGTGCAGAACCGCTGTTCATTGGGGCTCAAGGATACAAGCCGGATGCGGTCGCGCAGGCTGACCGGCACGTCATCCATCAAGGCCCGCCGCAGCTCTCCTGCGACTACGAACCAGATTTCCTCAATCTGCTCCTGGCCAGCCAGGTTATGCATCAGGTGCAGCAGCCATTCGCGGGGATGACCATCCTTGTCCGGCTCCAGCACCAGCACGCGCAGCCGCTGCGGCTCCAGACTGCCGACAGTTTCCAGACGCTGCAGGGTCTCGCCGAACTTGGTCAGCAACATTTGTTTTGAATGCGCCCGCTCGATGAAGGCCCGGCCATTTTCACCCATATCGCGCCGCAGGCCCGGCGAATTGAGCAGCTTGAGCGTGGCATCCGACAGCGCTGTGCGGTCGTTCGGCGGAACGCAGATGAAGGCGTTGGTTTCCTTGCACAACCGCCACAGCGAACTACCCGGGTGGGCAGTTGCGATGAACGGCCGGCCCGCGGCCATAATACTGTAGATTTTCGAAGGAATGGCGAAATCGGCCGCCGAAGGCTTTTGCGGCACCAAATGAATGTCGCCCACCGCAAGGCCGTCGTTGAGTTCGTCGCGCGGCAGCAGATCGGCAAATTGCACGTTGCATAAGCCGCGGTCAGCCGCCATCAACGCCAGATCACGGCGCTCGCTGCCATCGCCGCGCAGCAGAAGTTTCACCTCAGGCCGCAGGGATGCCAGATCTTCAGCCAGCGCCATCACCTGCTCCAGGCCCTGCTTGCGGCCCAGATTGCCGCTGTAGAGCAGCGTCGCAGCGCGATCGTCGTTTACCGGGCGCGGCTGGATCCGGTCGGTATCGACCCATATCGGCATGATTTCGATCGGCACCTCGACGCCGATCTGCCGCAGCTGATTCTGCATCTCCGTCGTCAGAACGAAGACCGCAGCGGTGCGGTTCAGCGTGATACGCTCGCACCAGCGCATCAGGCGCAGCATGAAGCCGGATCGCACCATGCTCAGCCCGGCTGCCAGGCCGGACTGAATGTCATGCACGACGGCGACATGATGTCCCTTCCGCCGCGTCGCCAGCACGCCCAGCATGACCGCGAAGATGGACGGCGAAAACGATATGACTAGATCGTGCCGCCGTATGCGGCCACTCAGCAATGCGCAGACACCTGCGACGAAAAACAGGAATTCGCTGATGATCCGCAAGATTGCCGACCGCTTGCGTGGAATCCAGTTCCGCAACCGCTCGATAACAACGCCCTGCTCTACCACCCGCTTTGGCGCCGATGCATTGAACGCCTGAAAATCGGACAGGTTGGGATAATGCGCAGGGCCGGTCAGCACCGTTACCGCCCGCCCGCGCTGCGCCAGCCACTCCGCCATGTCGGAGCAATAGGGCGCAGAGCCGATCACTTCAGGCTTGAAATGCTGAGTGACGATCAGAACCGGATTGGCCATGCGACTATGCCCAGTCGGCAGTCTTAACCAGCATCGGTCTTTCGTATTCGTAGCTCAAATGGCTGACCGCATATTTGCGGTACTGCTTGGGGTCGACGCGTGCCAGCACGATGCCAGCCACATCCGCGTTGACCTCGACCAGCTCCTTCAGTCCATCCATCACAGTTTCGCGCTTGGTGTTGCCCCAGCGGACCACGAAGGCGACCTTGTCGACCATGCGGGCCAGCGTCAGAACCTCCGCCCCCACCAGCACCGGTGCTGTATCGATGAGAATGAGGTCGTAACGCGGCGCCAGAGCATTAAGGATCAGGCGCATACGTTCGGAGGTGAGATAGCGCATCGCCTCCGGCGTGAACATGCCGGCGGGGATCACATCGACGCCTGAAAGAGAGTCCGTGAAGATCGCCCGGTCCAGATTGTCCTCCTCGTCCCGCAGCAGCGACGCAAGGCCGCGGCCATTGGCGCAGCGGAAAAGCTGATGCAGTCGGGGATTACGCCAGTCGCAGTCGATCAGCAGCACACGCCGCCCCTGGCTCGCCAGCATGCGGCCAAGCGAGGCAACCAGCACCGATTTGCCTTCGCCAGGCACGGCCGAGCCGAACATCACCGTCTTGGGTGATTCTGCGGCTTCCGACAGCTCAAGGCCGATATGCAGCTTCCTCAGTGCCTCGGTATAGGGCGAGATCGGCCGTCGCAGTACATGGACTACCGGCTCCATCCGCCCGCGCATGGCGGGCACAAGAGCAAGCACCGGCAGGCCAGTCATGGCTTCGATCTGATCGCCGCGCCGGAAGGTCATATCAGCGCTGTCACGCAACAGAGCGATGATGATGGCAATCAATGCGCCGCCCAGCACGCCAAGGAAGACGATCAGTGTCTTGGGCGGGAAGGCCGGGAAATTCGGCGGCGCCGCCGACGAGATCAGCTTCGCATTCGGCTTCGCCAGTTGATCCTGGCCGATGGTCTCCTTGGCGCGGCTCAGCATCTGCTCGAGCAGATTACGGTTCACCGTCGCTTCACGCTCCAGCGCATCCAGCCGAATCTGCTTCTCGTTTACGCCACCCAGGCGGTTCTGCAACCGCTCGAAATTCTGGCGCAGGGCTTCATAACGCGCACCGGTCGTGCGGGCTTCGTGACGCAATCCTCCTATGATGCTGTTGATCTCGGCCCGGATCTTGCGGCGCACGTCGGCCACTTCGGCCTTGGCGCGAATCACCTGCGGATGCTGCGGCCCGAACTCTTCGGAAAGTTCAGCCAAGCGCGCGGCGGCAGCGGCCTCCTGTTGCTTCAGGCCTTGAATGGTGGTGGAGTTCAGCACCTCAGGGACGCTTTCGCCTGTTAAGCCTGTCTTGCTCAGCGCCATGGCTTCGCTCAAGCGCGCATCCGCCTCAGCCTTCGCGGTCTGCGCCAGGATGAGCTGGGTGTTCAACTCAGTGAGTTGCTGGGTGGTGACGCCGACATTAGCGCCTTTGTACAGGCCATTGGCGCGACGGTATTCCTCGACAGCACGGTCGGATTCCTCCACCTGCTGGCGCAAGGCGGCAATGCGTTCGGCCAGGAACTGTTCAACCTCTTCGGTGGCCGCAACCTTATCTGCGCGTTGCCGGGCGAGATAAGCATCGGCAAGGGTATTCGCAACCTTGGCGGCCAGATACGGATCCTGCGACTGCACCTGGATGCTCAGCACATGCGAGCGGCCCAGTGTCGCAACCTCGATCCGGTTCAGCAGCGTGTCGATGACGATATTCATCTCACGCTCTTCTGGGCTGATCGGATCTTCGCCCGCCGTTTGCTGATTGCCTTGCAATGCAGCCAGCCAGCTTTCTGGCAGGTAGTTGAGCGGATTCAGATAGGACACGATCTTCGCCGGCAGCGACGGCTCGCGCAGCAACGGATTGAATTCCGGGTTTTCGATCAGCCCAAGCTTCTCGATGGTCTGCCGCGCGATGTCGCGCGACATGATGATGAAGCTTTCATTCTGCACCCGATCTGAGTCCGGGCTCATATCGGCGATGATCGCTTCGATATTCAGGGCCCGCATCGGCGGCAGGCCGACCAGAACACGCGACTCCGCCACGTAGTAGGACGGCATCTGCTTGACGATGACCACCGAGAGCGCAGCGAAGACAGCCGTGATCACGAGGATCATCAGCCGGTACCGCCACAGCTTGCGCAGCACATCGAGGAAGGTGGGAGGTTCAGGCGGCGGAGCCGCGTAAACCGGCGGAGGAGCTGCAGGCGTACCGACAGCATGCGCGGCCGGTTGCCACCGAGGACGGAGGCGGTCAGGTAAGGCCATTAGAAGTATCGCTCGCGAACGGTTATGACATCTCCGGGAAGCACCGGCGTTTCAGGTGTTGCGGTGAGTTTCTGCTTTTCGCCGTTTTCACCGGTGCGGGTGAGGTAGAAGGAGTTCTCCCTGGCGCGATAGGTGAACCCGCCTGCCAGCGCGACGGCATTGATGATGGTCATCCCCGAGACATACGGATAGCTGCCCGGGGTGCGCACCTCGCCGACGATGTAGAAGGGTCGGTAAGTCAGCACTTCCACACTGACGCTGGGGTTTTTCAGATAATCGGGCTTCAACTTGCCGATCAGCGCCTGCTCCAGGCCTTTGGCGGTCAAGCCGCCGGCCTGCACCTGGCCGATGAGCGGATAGGACAGCATCCCGCTGCCATCGACCTGGAATTCGCCCGTCAGTTCAGGCTGCCCGTATACGGTGATGCGGACGCGGTCACCCGATCCGAGCGTGTAGCCTTCGGTGAGCTGTCCCGGCAGGGCGGTCGTCGGCTGCGACTGCTGTGATGCCGATATCGGCCCGGCCGGGGTCTGATTGGTCTGAGCCCAACCCGAATCGAGAGCGACGAAGGTAGCCGCCCAAAGCATCGCGGCAATGCCGGCATAGCGCCGCAAGGCCGCTATCGCTTGTACGATGCTGTAGAGGTTCATCATGGCTGGTGTCTCTGTGAAGGCTAAAACCAGCGCGGCGCCGCAAAAGTGCGACCGCGCTGGATTTAGCTCTTACCAACAAAGAGACCAGTCCGGTGTGACCAAACAGGGGCAAGGTCTAAGCGTTACACCGGCATTCAAAAAGACTGCGAATCCATTGGATTACAGCTGCCCCGTCAACCGAATGAAGACCACGTTCTCGTCGAAATCCGCATTCGGCAAATTGGACTCGCGGGTGCGATATCCATAGCCGCCGGAAACCGACAGATAGCGGTTCATCAGGTACCGGGCGCCCAGCCCGGCAAGATAGTAATCGTCGTCGCGGGTGATGCCTTCGAACTCGTTGTTCTCATATCCCAGCGAGGCGTTCAGGATCAGGTTCCGCAACAGCTCGTGATCGACCCGGATCGAGGCACGGGTGGCGAAATAGCCCGATGCACCATTTTGCGTGGTTTCTTCCACGCTGCGATTCAGATTGCCGGTCACGGTGGTGAGCTGGGTGACATTCCAGGTCAGCTTCAGGCCGGCAGCCCAGCCGGATATCTCCTTCAGCCGCGGATCGTCGTATTCCTGCACGCGATAGCCGACATAGCCATCCAGGAAGGTGACGCCGGTCAGGTCGTATTCGGCGCCGACCGCCAGCAGGTAGCCATCCGAATTGCGCTGGAATCCGGCATTGTCCACCCGGCGCTCGTAATCGCGCCAGTTATAGCTGCCCAGCAGGTAGACCTGCCGCATCGGACCGATTTCATAGCCGGTGCGCAGCGAGATGGTGGTCTGATCGCGGTCGCGGTCGCCCTCGTCCCGGGTCGTCCCGTCATTCAGGCGGACATTGTCGTAGCGATGCTGTTCGTATGCAGCATCGAAGCGCAGCGACAGGCGGTTAAAGACCTTCTCGATCCCGGCATTGGCGCCATAAATTTCGTATTCCGCCGGCTCCGCGATGTTGGATGGGCTGTCGGGATCGTCGCGGGCGATATGGCGAAGGCGATACCCCGCGCCGCCGAAGAGGCGCAGATCGCGCAGCACGTCCAGCCGACCGTCCGCAGACAGAGTATAATCCTCGAAATCCTCGCTGGTATTGTCAGCGTAGCGCGCCACCTTAGAATCCGCATGCAGATTAAGTGCATGGTTATTCCAGTTTGAGCGCAGGTTCAGCGCGGGCTCGATCGAGGTGATGAAATCGCTTTCCTCGTTATTCTCGGTGGCAAAGATATTGCTGTTGTAACTTTCCTGAAGTGAAAGCGTCGGCAGCAGCATGAAACCGCCGAGCCGGACGCCAATGGCATCGTAATCCGGACGCTGGCGCTCTGTGACCGTATCACCACGCACCACCTGCCCTGCCGGGGCGTCGGCCGTATATTCTCGAGTTTGGGCATAGATGTCCGTAGCGGACAACAGAAGTGGAACTGTCAGATAATAAGCGATTTTACGGGCAATCATCTACCCCACCTCGGCGGCTAATTTTCCTCGCCGGCCAGATTACTGGGCAGCTTGTGCCCGGGATAATACACGCTGATGCCAGTTCCATGCACTACTAATCATGGCATCAAGGCTAGAAAGTGAGGGTTTCCAACCCAATACCTGCCGGGCCCGGGTGGGATCGGCCAGCAGGACAGCCGGGTCGCCGGGTCGGCGCCCCTCAACTCGCACGGGTATGTTGCAGCCTGTGACGCTCCTAGCGAGGTCGATTACCTCGCGTACCGTAGCGCCATGGCCGTTTCCAAGGTTGAACACATGAGCACCGACCGAATGGTCGAGATAACGCAACGCCATGACATGGGCCGTAGCCAGATCGCAGACATGGACATAATCCCGTACACAGGTCCCGTCCCGGGTGGGGTAATCGGCCCCGTAAATTGAGATGAACGGCCGGAAACCTGCCGCAACGTCAAGGACCAGCGGAATGAGATGCGTCTCGACGTGGTGAGCTTCGCCGATCTCGCCATCGGCATCGGCACCCGCGGCATTGAAATACCGCAGCGAAACCGAGCGCAGCCCATAGGCGCGCGCATAGTCATGCAGCACCTGCTCGATCATCTGCTTGCTGGTACCATACGGATTAAGCGGGCGCCGGGGGTGATCCTCCGCCATCGGCGTGGTTTCCGGTTCGCCATAGACCGCCGCGCTGGATGAGAAGACGATGCGGTCCACCGCATTCCGCCGCATGGAATCCAGAAGACACAAGCTGCCGGCGACATTGCTGTCGTAATACTGTGCGGGATCGACGACCGATTCACTGGAGATGATCAGGCCCGCCAGATGGATCACGGCGACCGGCCGGTAGCGCCGCATCACTTCATCCAGGCGGCCGGAATCGATCAGGTCGCCGCATTCCAGCGGTCCCCAGCGGACGGCCCAATGATGGCCGGCCGAAAGATTGTCGTAGGCAATGGGAAGGAAACCTGCCTTCGCCACCGCTTTGCAGACGTGGCTGCCGATATAACCGGCTCCGCCAGTGACCAGCAGCTTCGGACGGCTATCAGCAACGGCCATAGCTGTCCGCCAGACGAACGATGTCGTCCTCCCCGAGATAGGCGCCCGATTGCACTTCGATCAGATGCAGCGGCAGCTTGCCGGGATTCTCCAGCCGGTGCGCAGCCCCGATCGGGATGTAGATCGATTCATTCTCGCGCAGCAGCAGGCATTCGTCGTCGCGCTGCACCAGCGCGGTGCCCTGCACCACCACCCAATGCTCGGCGCGATGGAAATGTTTCTGCAGACTCAGCTTGGCGCCTGGCTTGACCATCAACCGCTTGACCTGGAAGCGATCTCCCATATCGACAGAGCGGTAATACCCCCAGGGCCGGTAGGTGGTGGTGTGGGAGATCGGCTCCGACCGGTTGCGCTGGCGCAGCTGCGCCACGACGCTGGAGACATCGTCCACACGATCCGCCTTGGCAACCAGAACGGCATCGTCGGTCGATACCACGACCACGTCTTCCAGTCCGATCACCGTGACCAGCTTGTCCTCGGCACGGATATAGGAATTCTTCACGTCCTGCGCGACGACATCACCGCTGATGACGTTACCGTCGCTGTCGCGGGCGCCACAATCGCGCAAAGCCTGGAACGAACCCAGGTCGTTCCAGGCCATGTCGACCGGAATTACCGCCGCTTCATCGGTATGCTCCATCACTGCACGGTCGATGGACAATGCCGGCGCGTCGCCAAAGCTCGCGGCATCGAGGCGGAAGAAGCCGAGATCGTCACGGCCGGCAGCGACCGCGCGCTCGCACGCCTCCAGCATCTTCGGATGCAGTTCGCGCAACTCTTCCAGATAACGCCGCGCCGACAGCAGGAAAATCCCACTGTTCCAGCAGAAGACACCGCTTTCCACGTAGCGCTTCGCCGTATCGGCATCCGGCTTCTCGACGAAGCGGCTGACGCTGCGCGCGTGCTCCGAACCCTCCAGCGCCGGACCATACTGGATATAGCCATAGCCCGGCTCCGGCCGTGTCGGCTTGATGCCGAAGGTGACCAGCTTGCCCTGCTCGGCCGGACCGATGCCAGCCTGTACAGCGCGATGGAATTCTGCGAGCCCCCCAATCACGTGATCGGCGGGCTGCACCAGCATCAATGCATCCGGCTCGAACTGGCTGAGCCAGAGCGCCACTGCGGCCAGGGCCGGTCCAGTGTTGCGGGCCAGCGGCTCAAGAATGATCTTGCGCGGCTGCACGTGCATCTCATTGAGCTGTTCCTCGATGAGGAAACGATGTTCGTCATTGCAAACGAGGATCGGCGCCGAGAAACCGACATCCTCGATCGTGCGCTGCACGGTTTCCTGCAGCAGTGTGCGCGTCGAGGTGAGCGCCAACAGTTGCTTCGGATAAACAGAACGCGACAAGGGCCAGAGGCGCGTTCCAGAGCCGCCCGCCAGGATGACGGGGTGTATGCGATAGCTGTCCTGATCCAGGACTTCGCTAGTCTCGGTCACGGCGTTCATCATTAGCCTCGTCGACTGGAGGATGGGGAGCCAGTCGACTATGGCTACCTGCCTGCAAAGCGGCCAGTGATCAAACTGTGTCTCAGATCAAGCCCTTATTCGGCAGCGGGAAGAATGATTTGAATGCTCAAACCACCCGTGATGCGGTTCATTGCGGATACCTGACCGCCGAGCGCTTCAACGTTACGCCGTACGATCCACAAGCCCAGTCCTGAATGCTTCAGTTTTCCACTACTGACTTCTTCTTCCGGCTTGTGCGGCCGAAGCGAGAAGTAGCGATCGAAGATATGGCCTACCTTGTCGGGATCGATGCCGGGGCCTTCATCATCGATCCGCAGAAGAACCTGCTTGCGCTCGCGCGCCAAAGACACGGTGATCGTGCTATCCGGCGGCGAAAAGCTGATGGCGTTGTCGAGAATGTTCTCAAACACCACATCAAGTACGCCCGCCGCGGCATGCACGATGATATTGTCCTCCATCACGCGTACCAGTCGAATGCGACGCTCGGCGATGGTCTCGCGATATCGGAATAGCACATCGGCAATTACATTGGTCAGATTGATTGCCCGGCGCGGCGCATCGATCAGATCCGCGGTATTGTAGTCGAGCTGCTGCGCCGCATTAACCAGTGCATGCAAGCGGCGGATCGAGGATTCGATCAATACCACCGCCCGTTTCGAACGCTCGTTATCGGCAGGCAACACCCGCTTGATCGGCTCCAGCGCCGACTGGATCGTACAGATCGGTGCCTTGAAGGAGTGGGCATTATCCTCCGCCGTCTGGCGGATATCCGGCGCTGCCTTGCGCAGATCGGCCACGAGCTGATCGAAGTCAGCTGCGACACTGGTCAGCTCGGGCACGACATTGCGATCGACAAAGGTGCGGCCGCCTGCGCGGCCATGCCGGATTTCACTGGCGACCCGGCGGAAATGATGCAGGTTCCGCCATACACTCCAAGCCATCAAAACGGCGAGCAGGGCAAACGCGACATAAATGCCGGCGGCAATCCGAATTTCCTCCGTCTGCCAGTAGGACCGCCCGATCGATACATTCAGAAATTCTGAGGTGGGATGCGCCGATATCAGCACCCAGCAGCCCCAGCGCGACTGGATCGGCAGCAGCGAAGTCATGATCTCCTCGCGGCCATCCGGCTGCTTGAACCGCAAATCGACCGAAGACGACCATTCGCAGCTCTCAGAGAGCCGCTGCAGGATGCCGTGTTCGGCCAGGCGCTCCAGCTCCGGGCCGATCTGATCCGGTGTCGCCTCAGGCGACGAGGCGATATAGTAGAAGCGGTCGGGCGAAGTGGAGCCCGCCGGCGAAAACATCAGCCGCAGAATCGTGCGCCCGTCATTGTAGCGCTGCAGCTCACTGTTCAGCGCGCTATGACGCGGTCCGTCGGGCTGATCCAGCATCGGTGAGATCGCCTGGGCGATCAGCCACGTGCGATGCTGAATGCCGCGTGCAACCAATTCGCGCCGCTGCGCATCGGCGCTCTCGAACTGGCCGTAAAGCACGACCGGCAGGGCGACGAATACGCCGACCAGGCCGATCAGCTTCAGGGTCAACGAGGCTCCGAGCCGGCGTAGCGAACTCGCCGGACGCGAAGCCTCCGCCTCATGCAGGCTCTGTTGACTGCTCGGCTGTGGCGGCGTCTCGCCAGCGGTAACCGAAGGCAAGGAAGTTTTCGATTTGCGAAAACTCAGGATCGAGGGCGCGGAACTTGTTGCGGATACGTTTGATAGAGGATCGTACGTTTGTCCGGTATCCATCTTCGCCATTTCCCGCGATGAATCCCGCATGATGCACGCAGTCGTATATGGACCGGTAGGTCACATATTCGCCGGCGCTCTGCACCAGAAGGGAGACAATGTTGAATTCCACAACGGTGAGATTGACGTCCTGACCCTTCCACATTGCCCGGCTGACCTGCGGCCGCAGAACCAGGTCGCCGCAGCGGACGATCTCTTGGCGGCGCTGCTCCGGCGGGCGTTTGCCGGAATGCAGGATAAGCCGGATCCGCTTGGCCAGGATGGCAGTGCCGCGCGACTTGTTGACGAAATCCATCGCGCCTGAATCCAACGCCGCACTCTCATAGGCCGTGGCAGGCATACCGGTGAGGAAGATTACCGGCAGCATGATGCCGCGCCGCCGGGCCTGGCCCAGCAATTCCAGGCCGGAGACGCCCGGCATGCGCCAGTCCAGAACGATCACATCGCCGGTGCCGCCCTGCGCGAAATGCTCAAACATTCCTGCGCCGTCGCGGAAGCCGAAGACCTGAAAGCCCTCGTCGCCCAGTTCGCCGCCGATCGCCTCGCGGAAATCGTCGTCGTCATCCACGAGGATGACTCTGATATCATTCTCCGCTGCGCGCATGTCACTTCGGCTTGGCACGGGAGCGTAGCTCAGACCAGCATTGGCGTTTTCCCTGATCAGTGCTGTCATTGCCTGTCACCTCGTAGCTAAGGATGCGAAAAACTCGGGTTTGAACATCAGGATAAAAAGAGACATTCAGATGGCATTTTGCGGCGTTGTATCGCCATATTTTCGCCGGAGGTTTGCTTTCGGTCGCTGTCGGCGCCCCGAGCAGGTCGATCAGCTCTTCTTCGCGCAAACCTGCAAGGTCGATCGTCGTATCCCCGACCTGAGGCGGCGCCGCAACGGCGGCCACGATTTTGGTATCTCGATTGCTCGGCGCGCGTCGTGCCGCAGCTGCATTCATTGCGGGCGTTGACGACGGAGCCGCTGATGCGGAAGACGAAGATGTTTTGGAAGGATTCTGCACGCGGCCTGACTGCTTGTCGGCCAGTGGCCACTGGCGCGCGTCGCAACCTGCCATCAGTAGCAGGCAGCCACACACTGCCACCCCCGTAAGCCATTGCGTCATGCCCCACCCCTGTCGCGTCGCGGCGTCGATGTCTGCTCGTACAGCTATAGCTACGCCGTTCGCCATTGCGCTCGGTCCTGCTCCACGACGTTATCGACACCGGACATTGGACTGTCCGGCCGTTGCCAATTCTCAAGCTTTCCCCCTTTGCCGCCTCGTTGTTGAGGTCTTTGCCGCTCCCACGGCTAGCGTGATCTTTGGCTGGTCGCTGAAAAAGACCGAATTGCCAAGGATGATTGTAGGAATGCTGCGATTGCGTTCAAGCTCAGAGAGGCTGATCGATGACCGGGCCACGGAGAAGTCACAGCAAGTGTGAATCTTAACGCGTGAGGCCACGGAAAAGTCACAACAGCCCTCAAATTGTCGCGGGCCACACATTTACCACACAGAATACAAGACGGTTCGCCTTAAATGCAGCGCGGCTCCCATGCGGGGATCGTGGTTAACGCCGCGTGATCTCAGTATACGGCGAAGGTGAGGAGAGACATTGATGGCAAAGCATCAATTCGATGCCAGCATACTGCGCGAGTACGACATTCGCGGCGTTGTCGGATCGACGTTGAAGATGCAAGACGCCCGCGCGCTGGGACGCGCCTTCGGCACACTTGTGGCGCAGAGCGGCGGCCGCGTTGTCGCGCTTGGCCAAGACGGGCGCCTGTCCTCTCCCGCTTTGGCGAATGCTTTCTCCAAAGGCCTGCGCATGGCAGGCATGGATGTGCTGCGCATCGGCGTCGGCCCCACGCCGATGCTCTACTTCGCCGGCAAGCATCTTGGCGCAGATGCGGCGGTGATGATCACCGGCTCGCATAATCCGCCCGAGTACAACGGCTTCAAGCTGGTACTAGGAGGACGCAGTGTCTACGGTCCCGATATCCAGCGCCTAGGCCAGATCATCAAGGATAAGGAATTTGCCAGCGGCACGGGCCGTTCCATCCGCCGCTCGGTTTTCGGTGCCTATGTGCGCAGACTGATGCGCGACTCCGAATTGGCGCGCTCGCTGTCTGTGGTGTGGGATCCAGGCAATGGCGCGGCAGGCGCCGTGGTGCAGCGGATCACGCGATATTTGCCCGGCCGTCATATCGTACTCAATGGCGAGATCGACGGCACCTTCCCCGCCCATCATCCAGACCCGACATTGCCGGAAACCTTGGAACAGCTGCGCGCCACCGTGCTGGCCGAAGGCTGCGATCTTGGCATCGCCTTTGACGGCGATGGCGATCGGCTTGGCGTGATTGATAATCGGGGCAATATCCTGTGGGGCGACCAGCTGATGATCCTCTGGTCGGAAGAAATCCTGCGCCTCCAGCCCGGCGCCACTATCATTGCTGATGTAAAAACAAGCCAGACGGTCTTCGACACTGTCGAGCGGTTGGGTGGTGTGCCGATTATGTGGAAGACTGGCCATTCGCTGATCAAGGCGAAGATGCAAGAATCCGGCGCGGTATTTGCCGGAGAAATGAGCGGGCATATCTTCTTCGCAGACCGCTATTACGGCTATGACGACGCGCTCTATGCCGCCGTCCGTCTGCTCAACATCGTGGCCCGTAGCAGCCGCAGCCTGGCTGAGATGCATGACCGCCTGCCGAAGACCGTCACCACGCCGGAACTGCGCATCGAATGCGATGATGCACGCAAGTTCGGCATTATCCATGAGGTGAAGCACCGGCTGCAGCAGGCTGGCGCAAATGTGAACAACATCGACGGCGTCCGGGTCGCTACCGAAGATGGCTGGTGGCTGCTGCGTGCCTCTAATACACAGAACGTTCTGGTCGGCCGCTGCGAAGCGCGCGATGCCGCCGGCTTGCAGCGCTTGAAGGATACCTTGTGTGAACAGTTGATTGCCAGCGGCATCCCCGCCGCGACACTGAAATCAATCATGGAACCGGCGGCGGCGTCCTCCGGATCCGAAACCGTCGAAGCGGTCGCCTGACGATTGCCTAGATCATGCCAGCCCGCTTGGCTGGGAGAAGCGAACGTGCAATCCAGAACCCTCATTCGCGATGGACGCGAGTGCTGCAGACGTTTGCGCGGCGCGGCCATGCTTGCGGTTTTCGTAACATGTGTCGCGGCCTTTTCAGCCCCCGCGCAACAGCACGGCGAAAGCTGCACCGTGATGCGTCAAACCGGTCCGGTCACGATCCTGCGCGGCGGCAGGGACGATCGCTCCACTATCGGCACGGTGATAAGCGCCGACGATCAGATCGTCACCGGCCGCAACGCCCGCCTGCGGCTGAACTGCAGCGGCGGCATTGACGCAACCATTGGAGCGAACAGCAGCCTCTCAGTGCAGCAGCTGACGGAAGCCGATCAGTCGCGGAAGGCCGTGCTCGTTCTCCTTGAGGGCATCCTGCGGATTACGCTGGCGCCGTCGGCAAATCGTAACAGCTTCGAACTGCGCACACCGACCGCAGTTGCCGCCGCGCGCTCTACTATCTGGACCACCGAGGTGCTGCCGGCCGGAACCTCGGTCTTTGTCGTCGAAGGGACCGTATCGGTCAACAGCCGGCAGAGCGGCGCAAGCGTGTTGCTGGAGCCTGGTTTCGGCACCGACGTTGCGCCGAATGCAGCACCAACCCAGCCGGTCCGATGGGGGCAGGCTCGCGTGGAGTCAGCCCTGCGCCGAACCGAAGCGCCCTGAGTTCTTCCGTGTTTGTCCGGCGCTTCTTTTCGCGGAATGCGGCCTGGCAGATGACTGTCGCCGGGGTGCTGATGGCGGCGACTGTTATTGCCTATCTCGCCTGGCGCGACGCGCCTTTGCCCAGTGCCCTTGAGGGGCAGATGCTGGCCTGGCGCTTCCAGACCCGCGGCGCAATACCGCCGCCGCCGCAGGTGGCCGTTATCGCCATCGACGATGCCTCTATCACAGCCTACAAACGCTGGCCCCTGCCGCGCAGCGTTCTCGCCGATGCCGTCAGCCGCCTGACGGAGGCAGGCGCGAACGCCATCGGCCTCGATCTTCTTCTGCTGGACGAAGAAGCCGCCACCGCACCAGCACATCCAGGCATGGGGCAGCCGAATACGGGCGACCAAGACCTGGCAGAGGCGCTGGCAAAGGCGCCTGTCGTCCTGCCCCTGGCCTTCACATTCGAGCCGGGTGGTGAGATGGATGAGGACATGGTGCGGCTGGTGCGACGCGCGGCATTGTCTGTGGTGCACCACGGCTCCGTCAAGACGCAGATGGCCGGCGCCACCGGCACGCTGGCGCCCATCGCCCCGCTGCGGGAGCAGGTGAACCTTGGCCATGTGAATGTCCTCGCCGATCAGGACGGCGTCTTGCGGCAAATCCACCTCGCCCTTCCCGTTGGCGGCCGTTACATCCCCGCCTTCCCCCTGGAGTTGACCCGCCTTTTCCACGCACTGCCAAAGGAAAAGATGGCCCTGCTGCTGGACCGGGGCCTGCTTCTAAATGGCAGGCTCGTGCCGACGGATGCGCAATTACGGTTGCCGCTGCTTTATTATGGTCCGCCGAAGACGATCCCCACCTATTCGCTGGTGGATCTGGTCAATGACCGTATCCCGCGGCAGCGGCTTGCCGGCCGTGCCGTGCTGATCGGCGCCACTGCCGTCGGGGCGGGCGATACCTTCGTCACGCCATTCAGTCTCAGCCTGCCCGGCGTCGAAGCCTTGGCGACCGTGACTGCCAATCTGATCAGCGGTCAGATCCTGCAGCATGGCACCACAGTCCTGCTGTGGGATATCACACTGATCGTTGGCTTTGGCCTGGCCGCCTTCGCGATTGGGCATCTTCCCTCACCTTTCGCCGCAGCCGGCGGCTTCGTCGTTCTGTCCTTGCTTCTGTTCATCGTTGCGCAGCTTGCGTTTCAGTACAGCCTTGTGTGGCTGAACCTCTCCTTCGCCCTGCTCTCCATTTTGCTAAATACCAGCTTCGTCGCGCTCAGCCGGATCGTGCAGGAACGGCGCGGACGCCGTGATATGGAGCGGCAGAAATCCAACCTGTCGCGTTATCACTCGCCGATGATCGCCGATCTGCTGGCGCATGGCATGCCGGAGACGGCTGGACGCCGTCAATTGGCCGCCATCATGTTCATCGATCTGGCCGATTTCACCGCGCGCTGCGAAACCATGGCGCCTGAAGTGGCGGCGGATTTTTTGCGCGCCTTTCACGGTCGCGTCGAGCGCGTCGTGCTGGCCCATGGCGGCATGCTCGATCAATTCCTCGGCGACGGCGCCATGGTGATTTTCGGCATACGCGGTGCAGCGCCGCAGGACCCCGTTACGGCGCTTGCCTGCGGGCGCCGCCTGCTGGACGATATCAGCGATTGGAGCCGCCAGCTCGAAACACAGGGTCAGCCTCCGCTGGTCGTCCGCGTCGGTATCCATTACGGCCCCGTGGTGATCAGCCGCCTGGGCGGCAGCAGCCAGATGCATTTCTCCGCCGCGGGCGACACGGTGAATGTCGCCGCCCGGCTGGAAAGCATCGGCCGCTCGCCCACCAGCACCATCAGCATTTCCAGCGCCTTGGCAGCGGCCGTGCAGGCGCAGGGCCGCCACGACCTCCTGCAAGGCTTCACCGAATTGCCGCCGCAGCCGATCCGTGGCCGCAGCGAGAAGCTGTCGGTCTGGACCTTGCAGCATGCCAATGCGGCTTGAGCCACATCAGGGACAGCTATGTCAGGATCGGAATGTCGGAAGTGGTGCCCCAGGCCGGACTTGAACCAGCACGCCCTTGCGGACAACAGATTTTGAGTCTGTCGCGTCTACCAATTCCACCACTGGGGCCCGGATAATCGCCCGGTTGAGCGGGGAGGCCGGATATTACCCAACGCACCGCCTAAATCAACTCCCCCACCGGCAAAGAAAAACGCTTCCCGGCCAAGCAGCTTCCCTCCTTCTCCGACATGTGACAGCGCCTGATCGGTGCCACTGAACCGGCCCGCGCTTATCACAACAGCCGCGGCTGGCGCGCATGGACAAGCCCGCCCGCCTCCGGCATACACGAACGAGCTTTCTAGGCCGGAGTGTCATCGCTCGTGTTCCGCAGCCTTTATGACTGGACCATGCGTCAGGCCCGTCGGCCGAATGCGCCGCGGGCCTTGGCCGTGGTATCCTTCCTCGAAAGCTCGGTCTTTCCGATACCGCCCGACGTGATGCTGTTGCCGATGTGCCTGGCAGCGCCACATCGCTCCTTTCAATACGCATTCATCTGCACGGTCGCCTCGGTGCTCGGCGGCATGCTGGGCTATGCCATCGGCTTTTTCCTGATCGAGACCCTGGGGCAATGGATCATCCGGATCTATGGCCTTGCGGATGCCTGGGCCGCTTTTGAATCCGCCTACGGCGAATACGGCCTGTGGATCATCCTCATCAAAGGCCTGACGCCAATCCCCTACAAGCTGGTCACCATTGCCAGCGGCGCGGCCCATTTCAGTCTGGCCGTTTTCATCATTGCATCCGTCGTCACCCGCGGCGTCCGCTTCTTTCTGCTGGCCGGCCTGCTGTGGAAATTCGGACCGCCGATCCAGGTTTTCATCGAGCGGCGGCTGACCTTGCTGGGCTGGATTTTCCTCATCGCCTTGGTCGGCGGCTTCATCGTCATCCGCTACCTCATCTAGGCATCACCGGCTGAACCACCACACCGCGACAGTCTGCCGCGGCGCGCCCCGCGCGTTTTCAATCTGCAAACCGCGACATATACTTGCCCTATGTCCGTCGCTTTCGCTTTCCATCCCCGCCATTCGGGCTTGCTCGTTGCCGCCGCCAGCGTGGCGAGCCTGGCTTTCGCCTTCATCGCGCAATACGGCTTCGGCCTGGCGCCTTGCGAGCTCTGCATCTGGCAGCGCTGGCCTTACACGGCCTCCATCCTGCTGGGGCTTGCAGCCCTGCTGATGCCGCGCTGGCGCGGGCCGCTGCTCGTACTGGCGGCGCTGAGTTTCGCCACAGGTGCCAGCATCGCCATCTTTCATGTCGGCGTCGAAGAGAAATGGTGGCAGGGGCTGGCAAGCTGTGGGGGCGCGCCGACGCCGAAGACCTTGGAGGAATTGCGCGCGCAGTTGATGACCGCGCCGGTGGTACGCTGCGATGAAGCGGCCTTCCGCTTCCTTGGTCTGTCGATGGCGGGATGGAATGTGATCTGGGCGGGTCTGCTGGCGGTGTTTACGGCCATCGCCGCGCGCCGCGCCTTCCGGGAGAATACGTGATGATGCGGCAGAACAGACGGCGCCTGGCCGGCGACCCCGATCCGCAGCAGTTGCTGAAACGCATCCTTCGCGTCGACCATGCCGGCGAATATGGCGCGAAGAGAATCTACGAAGGCCAACTGGCGGTACTGGGCAAAGCACCGTCGGCGCCGACCATCCGCCACATGGCTGAGCAGGAACAGAAGCATCTTGATGCTTTCGACCGCCTGCTGCCGCAGCGCCGCGTGCGCCCCACCCTGCTGGGTCCGGTTTGGCATGCTGGCGCTTTTGCCCTTGGTGCTGCCACGGCTTTGCTAGGTGAGAAGGCCGCAATGGCCTGTACCGAAGCGGTGGAGGAAGTGATTGACCAGCATTACGCCAAGCAGGTCGAGAAGCTGGGCGAAGCCGAGCCGGAATTGCGCGCCCTGCTGGAAAAATTCCGCGCTGAGGAAATCGAGCATCGCGACATTGCGCGCGCCGAGGGAGCGACCGATGCGCCGGGCTACAACCTTCTGAGCAAGGGCATCAAAGCGCTGACCCGTGGCGCGATCTGGCTGTCCGAGCGGATCTAGCCGGAATAACTAACTCAGCCGCCGAAAGTCTGTTTTGCGGCGACGGTAATCTCGTCCGGCGTCATGTCCTTGATATGGGTGGCCACGCTCCAGATGACACCGAAAGGATCGAGCAGCCGGCCATAGCGATCGCCCCAGAAAGCATCCTCTGCCGGATTGAGGATGCGCGCACCCGCCTTCTCCGCTGCCGCCATCACTGCATCGACATCGGCGACATAAAGATGTACGCCCACGCCCGCGCCATCCCGCGCCGGGGCCGAGCCGCCGAATTCGGGAAAGCTGTCGCAGAGCATGAGATGAGAATCGCCAATCTTGATCTGCGCATGCAGCAACCGTTCGCCATCAGGGGCCGTCATTCGGTAGATCTCTTCGGCGCCGAAGGCCTTGCGGTAGAAGTCGATTGCCTTGGCGGCATTCGTGATGGTCAGATACGGCGTGACAGAGTGGTAGCCTTCCGGAACCGGCGAAACCATCGCGATCTCCCTGATTGGCGCTGACCGGACAAAGCCGAGACGCAGCTCGGGCCTTACGGCTCCAGTTCACTATCCCAGTATAGGAAGTCGCGCCAGCTATCGTGCAAATAATTGGGCGGGAAAGCCCGCCCATTACGTTGCAATTCCTGTACGGTCGGCATGTGCGGCTTCGTCCTGGGATGCATGCCACAATCATGCGGCATGCGGCCGCCCTTGCGCAGATTGCACGGCGCGCAGGCAGCAACCACATTGTCCCAGCGGGTCAGGCCGCCACGGGAACGCGGGATTACATGATCGAAGGTCAGTTCATGCCGGCTGCCGCAATATTGGCAGGAGAAGCGGTCGCGCAGGAACAGATTGAAACGGGTAAAGGCTGGGCGGCGGGCCGGGGCGATGTAGCGTTTCAGCGCCACCACGCTCGGCAGCCGCATGCTGAAACTGGGGGAGCGGATTTCCTGCTCGTATTCCGACAGGATGGTGACGCGATCCATACACACCGCTTTGACCACTTCCTGCCACGGCCAAACCGAGAGCGGGAAATAAGACAGCGGCTGGTAATCCGCATTCAACACTAACGCTGGACAACTCTCAGGGTTCATGTGCTCCCCAGGGCCCGGTTGCGTAGAATTGCAATTACCATATGCGGGGTTACCGCATCATGACAACTACCTTATTTTGTAAGGGCCGCCGGTCTGCCGGGCCGGAGGCTGCATTGATCTAGCGCGCCAGCCGCGCGGCGCCACTACTTTCCGCAAGGAAAGCGCCGCCCAGTGCAAGACCGTCCGGCGCGATTCCATGGCCAACGCCCCTGCCGATATGCCAGCGGGCGGGACAGTCCGCCGCGGCCAGTCCGTTCAGCGCCGCGAATAAGGCCTCAAGCGGTACCACGTCGTCGGCATCGCCATGGATCAGCAGAATCGGCGGCCGGCCGCGAATCTGCTCCTTGAGCTTGTCGGCGCCGAGCAGCGCGCCGGAGAATCCCAAAATCCCCGCTGGCGCCGGACTGCGGCGCAAGCCGACATGCAGCGCCATCATGGTCCCCTGGCTGAAGCCCACCAACATCAGCCGGTCGGCGCCCAGGCCAAGACGCGCAAGTTCCATGTCGATGAAACTTTCCAGCACCGGCGCGGCCTTCTCGGCACCATCTAGCATCGTGGCATAAATCTCCGCCGCATGATGCGGGTCGCGCCGCAGCAAGTTCGGATCATAGGCATCGAGTGCGAACCATTGCCGCCCGCCGCCCATGCCGGGCGGAAAGCCCGGGATCATCGTCGGGGCATGCGGCGCTACGAAAGCAGCTCCGGGCAATTGCCGCCGCCACTGCGCGCCCAGCTCGATCAGGTCGTTGCCGTCCGCGCCATAGCCATGCAGCAGAACGACAAGGCTTTGCGCCTTGCCTTGCGCGGGAGGAATCCGGGGCCCGTCAATCTTCATGGCAATCAGTCAGCATAATCGTCAGTTTCGTGCCGGGTTTCATACTGGCGCTGCATCGGTCGTCAGCCGGTTCTGCGTGACGGCATAATACCGCCACAGCAGCCGCGAAGCGACGCCGCGATAGGGCCGCCACGGTTCCGCCAGCGCATCCATCTGCTTCACATCCGGCCGAGACTTCAAACCGAACAAGCGGCGCGTTGCTTCCTGCAGCGCGAGATCATGCGCCGGCCAGATATCGGGACGATCCAGCGCAAACAGCAAAAAGATCTCCGCCGTCCAGCGCCCGATCCCTTTCACCGCCGTCAGCATGGTGATGGCCGCGTGATCCTCCAGCTTGGGCAACAACGCGAAATCGAGCTCGCCCTGTTTCACGGCGCGCGCCAGATGGCGCAGATAAAGCATCTTCGGCCGGCTCAAACCACAGCGCTGCAGTTGTGCATCGCTGCGCTTCAATATCTGTTCGGCGGTGAACGGCGTCACCGCCATTTCCACCCGAGCCCAGATTGCTGCCGCCGAGGCAACCGAGACCTGCTGCTCGACGATGATCCGCGCCAGACTTGCCAGATCGGCCGGACGGCGCCGGTCGGGCAAGAATTCGACGACCCGCCAGGCTTCGGCGAACTTCGGTTCGCGCTGGCACAGCGCCTCGATGGCGACCAGCGTGCTTCTGCGG
Organism: uncultured Ferrovibrio sp.; assembly: GCF_937960835.1. Lineage (GTDB taxonomy): Bacteria > Pseudomonadota > Alphaproteobacteria > Ferrovibrionales > Ferrovibrionaceae > Ferrovibrio. The sequence goes on along the minus strand of NZ_CALGPC010000006.1, from coordinate 558,034 downwards.
CGATCCGGCTTCAGAGCGGGCGTCGGCCGCGGCTTTGTATTTTGCAAACGCTTTGCCATAAGCTGCAGGAACGGAATTGTTTCATGCACTCTGACATCGTCACCCGCACCGCGCCAAGCCCTACCGGCTATCTGCATCTTGGCCATGCCTATTCGGCGGGCCTGGCCTATTTGCGCGCCAAAGCCGCTGGCGGGCGTTTTCTCCTGCGCATCGAGGACATCGACGGCACGCGCTGCCGCCCGGAATTCACAGAGGCGATCTTTGAGGATTTCGCCTGGCTTGGTTTGCACTGGGACGAACCCGTGCGGCATCAGTCGCAGCATCTTGCTGAGTACAAGCGCGCTCTGGATGACCTTGCATCGCGCGGCCTGCTCTATCCCTGCTTTTGCAGCCGCAAGCAGATTCAGGCCGAAATCGCCGCTGCAGGCCACGCCCCACATGGCTTCGATGGCGTGATCTATCCTGGCACCTGCCGGCGGCTGAGCAATGCTGAGCGCGCTGAACGCATCGCGCGCGGCGAGCCCTATGCGTTACGCCTCAATATAGCTGCCGCCTGCCGCCAGGTCGGCCGCTGGCCGCTCTCATGGCATGACGAATCCGAGGGGCAGCAATCCGTCACACCCGACCTGCTGATCCAGGGATTCGGCGACGTCGTGCTCGCGCGCAAGGAAACACCGGCGAGCTATCACCTCTGCGTCTGCCATGACGATGCCCTACAAGGCGTCACCCTGGTCAGCCGCGGCCGAGACCTTTTCCCGGCTACGCATCTGCATCGGCTGCTGCAGGCTTTGTTCGGCTGGCCGGTACCGGCCTATGCCCATCACCCCCTGCTGACCGATGCCTCAGGCGAACGGCTGGCCAAACGCAAGAATGCCCCGGCCCTCCGCGACCTCCGCGCTGAAGGAGCAACACCAGCCTCCGTCTGGCAGCAAGCCGGGCTTGAACCGGCTGACTTTACCTGAGGTCAGATCTCATTCCCGGCAGGTTTTCATGAAAGAACATACATAGAACGATATTAAGATATTTGGGAAAATTAGACGCTCGTTCGCCGTACGATCGCGCCGTGCTTGTTAATTCCCGAGCGGGATGGCGTAGGTGATCGCAACGCTCTCGGTGCCAGGATTGCTGTCATAAATGCTGGCATTCGAGATGTGGTTGACGCTCAGCCCCAGCCGCGAGCGGTCGTTGAAGCGGTAGGACAGCTCAAGCTGCGAACGGAACTGAACGGCGCCACCGAGATCCTTGCCATCGCCATCATGATAGAGGCCGGGCGCGAAGCTGGGGGTCAGCACCCAGCGGCGGCCGAAATAGATGTCCACCAGCACGCCGGCATAGCCATGCACCGCCGCGTCGCTGGTCGCCATCACGCCGGCGAAGGGCTTGAAAATCCAAAATTTTTCGTCGTGTCGATATTCGATGCGGGCTTCAGCCGCATCGAAGTTGTCGTTGATGTCGTAATATCCAGCCGACAGGGCGAGGAAAGCCGGATCATCGGCCCGGGCAGGCGCGGCGGCAACAACACTCATCACGGCCGCCAGAAAGCCGGCGGCAAACACGCTTGAAACGCGGATCATCGAACCCCCCAACTGAGTCTGCGCGAGCATACTATCCTTGGCAGAATGCACCCGCCAAGCCCTTCTTATCGTTGGCGTTTCATTCCGCTCTATTATTGCCACAATTCCCCGGCAGAGAGCCCGCCATGCGTATATTGCGTCGCCTTCTGCTGATTGCCCTGATTGCACTCGTCGTTATTCCGAGTCTCTACGGCCTCGCTGCCCTCGGGCTGGGCAGCCTCTCCGGGCCTTACCGTGATCCCCTGCCCGAACAAGAGAAAGTACCGGTTTATCTGATCTCCAATGGCTGGCACGTCTGGCTGGCGCTTCCCGTGAAACAGGGCGAGGGCGATCAAGCCATGGACTGGACCGAATGGCTGCCGCCGGAGGATTTCGCCGCTGATGTCAGCGGGCGGAACTACATCGCCTTCGGCTGGGGTGACCGCGACTTCTATCTGGCCACGCGCCGGCCGGCCGATTTCCGCCCCAGCCTGGCCCTGGCGGCGCTGCTCGGCCGCGGGCCTGCCGCCATGCATGTCATGCGGGTTGCCGAACCGGATGAAAATGCCGAGGGTGTCCGCCGGATCGATGCCGACCTGCTGCAATATCACGCTCTCGTCGCCTATATCCGCAAAGGCTTCGAACTCGGGCAGAATGGACGACCACGGCCTATTAAGGGCGCCGCCTATAGCGGTACCGATGCGTTCTACGAAGCAGTGGGCCGCTACAGCCCGTTCCGCACTTGTAACGAGTGGATTGGCGGGGCACTGCGTACCGCAGCGCTTCCCGCCGGAATGTGGACCCCCTTCCCCTTCGGCCTGATGGCCAAAAGATAGGCCATGGCGGGAACACCATACAGGTCTGCGGCAGTGACCAGCCCGTGGTCGCCTTGCGACTCAGCCCCAAAGGGGCTAAATCCTGCCCCGAAAACCATAAACCCGGGGAGGCCCCCTCCCCTCTGTCCTGTCTACGGGAATTCCAGCGGAGAAAAACTATGACGGTACGCGTCGCGATTAACGGTTTCGGCCGCATCGGCCGCAATGTTCTGCGCGCCATTATCGAAAGCGGCCGCACGGACATCGAGGTGGTCGGCATCAACGATCTCGGCCCCGTCGAAACCAACGCGCACCTGTTCCGTTACGATAGCGTCCATGGCCGTTTCAACGGCGAAGTGAAGACCAAGGACGGCGCGATGGATGTCGGCCGCGGCTGGATGAAGGTTACCGCCGAGCGCGACCCGACCAAGCTGCCCTGGAAAGAGCTGAACGTCGACATCGCGATGGAATGCACCGGCATCTTCACCGATCGCGACAAGGCCGCCGCCCATTTGACCGCCGGTGCCAAGAAGGTGCTGGTCTCGGCGCCCGCCACCAACGCTGACCTCACCGTCGTCTACGGGGTTAACCACGACAAGCTGAAGCCCGAGCATACTGTCGTCTCGAACGCCTCCTGCACGACGAACTGCCTCGCCCCGGTCGCCTATGTGCTTCATGAAGCCATCGGCATCGAGAAGGGCTACATGACCACCATCCATGCCTATACTGGCGACCAGCCGACGCTGGACACCCTGCACAAGGATCTCTACCGCGCCCGCGCCGCGGCCTTGTCGATGATCCCGACCACTACCGGCGCGGCAAAGGCTGTCGGTCTGGTGCTGCCGGATCTCAAGGGCAAGCTGGACGGCTCCTCGATCCGCGTGCCGACGCCGAACGTGTCGCTGATCGACTTCAAGTTCATCGCCAAGAAGAACACCACGGTCGAAGAGGTGAACGACGCGATCAAGCGCGCCGCCGCCGGCAAGCTCAAGGGCATCCTCGACATCAACGACGCGCCGCTGGTGTCCAGCGACTTCAACCACAATCCCGCCAGCTCGACCTTCGACCTGAAGCAGACCCAGGTCATGGAGGGCAATCTGGTGCGCGTCGTGTCGTGGTACGATAATGAGTGGGGCTTCTCCAACCGCATGTCCGACACTGCGGTGGCGATGGCCAAGCTGTAAGCGGCGATTAGGGAGCCGCAGCGATGGCAAAGTTCCGCACGCTCGACGATGTCGATGTCGCCGGCAAGACCGTGCTGACGCGAGTCGATCTGAACGTCCCGATGAAGGATGGCCGGATCACCGACGATCTGCGCATCAGCCGCATCTTGCCGACCTTGCACGAACTTTCACGCAAGGGGGCCAAGGTGGTCGTGCTGTCGCATTTCGGCCGGCCCGATGGCAAGCCGGTGCCGGAAATGTCGCTCAAGCCGGTGGCCGCTGCTTTGGCCACCGCGCTCGGCTCCCCGATCGCTTTTGCGGAAGACTGCATTGGCGATGTCGCGAAGGCGGCCATCGACAAGCTGAAGCCCGGCGGCGTCGTGCTGCTGGAAAACACCCGCTTCCATGCGGCGGAAGAGAAGAACGATTCTGCCTTCGCCAAATCGATGGCAGCGCTGGGCGACATCTATGTCAATGACGCTTTCTCCTGCGCCCACCGCGCTCATGTCTCGACCGAAGCTCTGGCGCATCTGCTGCCTGCTTATGCCGGCCGCAACATGGAAGTGGAGCTGAAGCATCTCGAAGCCGCGCTGGAATCGCCGGAAAAGCCGGTGGCCGCAGTGATCGGCGGCGCCAAGGTGTCCACCAAGCTTGAACTGCTGGGCAATCTGCTGTCGAAGGTCGACAAGCTGATCATCGGCGGCGGCATGGCCAATACCTTTTTGTTCGCGCAAGGCCGTGAAGTGGGCAAGAGCCTGTGCGAGAAGAACATGGCGGATACCGCGCGCGACATCCTGCGCGAGGCCGTTGCCCGCGGCTGCGCCGTCGTGCTGCCCGACGACGTCGTCGTGGCCCGCGAGTTCAAGCCCGGCGCCGCCAGCAAAGTCGTGCCAACGGATCGCTGTCCGCCGGATCAGATGATCCTGGATATCGGCCCGGTCGCGGCCGCACGGCTCGGCACCTTGCTGGCCGATTGCAAGACACTGGTCTGGAACGGCCCACTCGGCGCGTTCGAGACCCCGCCTTTCGATGCCGGAACGGTGACGGTGGCACGTACTGCGGCGGCGCTGACTGCGGCGGGCCGTCTGCTCAGCGTGGCTGGCGGCGGCGACACCGTGGCCGCTCTGCGCCATGCCGGCGTGGTCGAGGAATTTTCCTATGTTTCCACGGCCGGCGGTGCCTTCCTCGAATGGATGGAAGGCAAGGAGCTGCCGGGCGTGGCCGCTTTAAACGGGCATTGAGGCGAGGCTCACCCCCCTGGCCCCTGAAAAATCACGTGCTAGAGTCCGTTTCACTGAACAGAATTAAAGGATCAATCGGGAGCTGATCTATGAACCTCAAGGAACTCAACCAGATCGCAGAAGCGATGGTCGCGCCGGGCAAGGGCATCCTTGCCGCGGACGAAAGCACCGGCACCATCGAGAAGCGGCTGTCCAGCATCAACGTACCGAACACCGAGGAGAACCGCCGCGACTATCGCGAGATGCTGTTCACCACGCCGGAGATCGAGAAGTACATCTCGGGCGTCATCCTCTATGACGAGACGATCCGCCAGAAGGCCAAGGACGGCACTCCGCTGGTCGAAATCCTGAAGAAGCGCGGCATCGTGCCGGGCATCAAGGTCGACAAGGGTGCCGTGGAACTGCCGGGCAGCAGCGGCGAGAAGATCACCGAGGGGCTGGACGGCCTGCGCAAGCGCCTGCAGGAATACCATCAGCTCGGCGCCCGCTTCGCCAAGTGGCGCGCGGTGCTCAGCATCGATGTCGCCGCCGGCAAGCCCTCGCGCCATGCGCTGGTCGCCAATGCCGAGGCGCTGGCCCGCTATGCGGCCCTCTGCCAGGCAGAGAACATCGTGCCGATCGTCGAGCCGGAAATCCTGATGGACGGCGACCACGACCTTCAGGCCTCGTTCAACGCCACCGAGCGCACCCTGCACACGGTGTTCGAGCAGCTCGCGCTGCATAACGTCGCCTTCGAAGGCATGATCCTGAAACCCAACATGGTCATCCATGGCGAGAGCTGCAAGAAGACCGCCAGCGTCGAGGAAGTGGCCGATGCCACCGTGCAGGTTCTGCTGCGCTGCGTGCCGGCTGCCGTGCCGGGCATCGCCTTCCTGTCGGGCGGCCAGTCGGACGAGGATGCTTCGGCCCATCTCGGCGCCATGAATGCGCGTCATCCGAACCTGCCGTGGAAGCTGACCTTCTCTTACGGCCGCGCGCTGCAGGCCCTGCCGCTGAAGCTGTGGGGCGGCAAGGCGAGCAACGCTGCCAATGCGCAGAAGGGCTTTTTGCATCGCGCCCGTCTGAATGGTCTGGCCGCGAGCGGCAAGTACGAAGCCAAGCTGGAGCAGGAATTCAAGGCAGCCTAAATCGCGCCTTTCCTCTTAAAAAAACAATCACGGCCCCGGCAGCAATGCCGGGCCGTTTCATTTTTGCATCTTAGAAGCATGCAAACTCGAAACCTGGGCATGAAAAGCCCGGGCGGTTTCCCGTCCGGGCCGTTTCGAGGTTTGGCTGCTTTGGTTATCGAAGGCCGTTAGGCGGCCTTGGGTTGCGCGTCGATCACCGTGCCGGCATTTGCTGCCGTCATAATCGGGATCTGACGAGGCTTCTTGGCCTCAGGCACTTCGCGCTTCAGCGCGATATGCAGCAGGCCATCCCTGAGATCAGCGCCAACCACCTTCACCGTGTCGGCAAGCTGGAAGCGGCGCTCGAACGCGCGGCGCGCGATGCCGCGATGCAGCACCGTCACCTCTTCGTCTTCAGCCTTCGACTCCTCCGCGGCTTTGCCGGTGATGATCAGGCTATTCTCCTTCACCGTCACATCGAGTTCTTCCGGGCGGAAGCCGGCCACCGCCATAGTGATGCGGTAGGCATCTTCGCCGCGTTTCTCGATATTGTAGGGCGGATAACTGGGCGCCGTCTCGTCGAGGCGGCTGGCCAGATCGAACAGCCGGTTGACGTGATCAAATCCGATGCTGGAGCGCAGCAGGGGCGAGAAATCAAATGCACGCATGGTCTTATCCTCCTTAAGCGACAAGTCCGTCTTCACGGCCCGCACTATCGCCTGGCCGCCGTGACTGGCCGGACCCCGCGATGGGCATCCGGCTCGACTGGCATGTAGGAAGGGCAGGAAGCGGCTTCAAGAGGGTCTTGAAGCTGGGCGAGTTCTGGAACTTAAGACAAGAAAAGCGACGAGAAATCCGTCAGCCGACGGAAATCGGATACCACTTGAACTGGGTCAGCGGGCGACCACGCAGGAAGTCCACCGCGTGCTTCGGCCCGACAAATTCCGGCGCAAGATTCACGCCCTGAGCTGCCAGCACCAGGGTCGAGTTCTTGAACAGCGGCTTCATCGCCGCGAGCGACCGCGACGCCATTTCGTCAGTCGCAATAGCGGCGTAAGAGACATAAATAATTGTGATGATCTCGTCGCCGAGTTTGATCGAGGCGGATTGATAGACCTGGGCCATGACCGCTCTTCTTTATCGATTCGATGCCAGATTAGCAGCAGTTCTACGTACAGCGTCACTAACGAATCGTAACATCAACCGCGCAGATAATGCGGCGCAAAAATTTGACAATTTATGCGGGTAATTGAAGGCTATGCCTTCCAACTTACACAAGTGGCTGCAGAGATGTTGAAACGCGCAAGCAAAGCCACAAAAGCAAAGGCGGCCGGGTAATCCCGACCGCCTTGCATTAACTGCAGACCGCGCGACTAACGCGCGAATGCAAAACTTACTTCTTCAGACCGAAGTTGCCGAACTTCTTCTTGAACTTCGCAACCTGACCGCCGGACTCATTCAGACGGGCCGGACCACCGGTCCAAGCCGGATGCGAGGTGGAATCGATGTCGAGCATCATCGTGTCGCCCGGCTTGCCCCAGGTCGAACGGGTCGTGTAGACGGTTCCGTCGGTCATCTGGACCTTGATTTCGTGGTAATCCGGATGGATATCGGGTTTCATAACAATCTCTCCTGAACCCGCCCGCCCGGGCAGATCCTCAAAATCCTCAATGGCGGGGCGTTATAGCCAGAACCGCCCTTTACCGCAAGGCCGAACGTCAGCCCGCGGCCGACTTTATGGCGAACAGGCTTCAAAAAAATGCCGGTTTTCCAGTCCCGAACTCGTTCCGCTGCGCGGCTCCGTCCTGACGCTCACAGGATACCTGAGGGAACGCAGACAAGCCGTTCGCGCACCGCATCCGAAACCTCGCTCTGGCCGACATTCCGGCCTTCGGCATAGACAGCGACCCGGGTCTGGCTGGTGTCTCGGAAATCGCGCGGCCGGCGCCGCTCCTCACGTTCGGCCTCTTCTTCCGGATGTCCGAGGGGTGCTGCGATCGAAAACCATGGTCCGGCCGCCGCGTCGAGGAAAGCATATTGCTCGATCAGACGTTGCTGCACCTGGCCGCCATAGACAACGCCGCTATAGACAACGTTGACGTCGAGTAGCAGGCCAACATCGTCACCATCCACTGGGATGTAGCTGACTGATGATGGGCCTCGCGGACATGCGCCGTGAAGCCGGCCATGCCGAAGCAGCATCGCCTGAGGTATTGCACACCACAGCTTGAGCTTGCCGTTGCGATAGAAGGATGGATCTGGCGAACGCCGTTCGACCATCGAGCCAATCATCAATCCGGTCTGCTCGCCACGTACCATCCCCATTCTCGTGGTCTGGCCGAAGGACGCGAGAACCACGATCAAGCCAGCGCAAAGCATCGGCCGTCTGCGCTAATAGCCGCGCCATCGTGAACATAAAGGGGGTATTTAGAGATAATATAAGTGGATCTACGTCTCGGTGCGACGTTGAGGCCCCGCACCCGCGTTGTGACTTATGCCAGCGGCGGCTATAACCGCCGGATATCATTAGCCAACAAGGTAGAATGACCGCCTCATCGCCCGAACAGAAACGCCCATCGCTAGGCGCGCTGCGGCGCATCTTCGCCTTCGTCGCGCCGTATCGCTGGGCCGTTGCGGGGGCCATAGTGGCGCTGACTGTTGCCGCCGGGGCGGTGCTGGGCATCGGCCAAGCCATTCGGCGGGTCATCGATGTCGGCTTCGGCGAGAATGGCGGCACCTATCTCGATCTTTATTTCGGCGCGCTGTTCGGCGTGGTTGCGGTGTTGGCAGTGGCGACTTTTGCGCGCTTCTACTTCGTTACCTGGCTGGGCGAGCGGGTGGTCGCCGATATCCGCAAGACCGTCTACAACCATGTACTGAAGCTCAGCCCGGCTTTTTTTGAATCGACCCGCACCGGCGAGGTGCTGTCGCGGCTGACCACCGATACCGAACTGATCCAGACCTTGGTCGGTTCGTCGATCTCGGTCGCGCTGCGCAATGTCCTGCTGTTCTTCGGTAGCGCCGTCCTGCTGATCATCACCTCACCCCGGCTGACGCTGCTGGTGGCGCTGGTGATCCCCTTCGTGATCCTGCCGATCGTGGTGCTCGGCCGACGGCTGCGCAAGCTGTCGCGCGAAAGCCAGGATCGCATCGCCGACCTCTCCGCTCAGGCAGGGGAAACACTGAACGCCATTACAACCGTTCAGGCCTATACTTACGAAACCCGCGAAGGCGCGCGATTTGCCGCCAACACAGAATCCGCCTTCCAGACCGCGCTGCGCCGTATCCGCGCCCGCGCCTGGCTCACGGCTTTGGTGATGCTGCTGGTCTTCGGCGCCGTGAATGCCGTGATGTGGATCGGCGGCAAGGCGGTGTTCGCGGGAGAGATGTCGGCGGGTGAATTATCTGCCTTCGTCTTCTACGCCGTGATCGGCGCGTCAGCCGTTGGCGCATTGTCGGAAATCTGGGGCGATGTGCAGCGCGCTGCCGGCGCGGCCGAGCGATTGATGCAGCTTCTGGCCACCGAGCCTTGTGTCCGTGCCCCCGCCACGCCGCTGCATCTGCCGGCCAAACCGTCGGGCCGCCTGCAATTCGAGAATATCCGCTTCCACTATCCCGCCCGTCCGCAGCTCCCGGCCGTGGACGGCTTGTCGCTCGATGTCGCGGCAGGCGAGACTGTTGCCATTGTCGGCCCATCGGGCGCCGGCAAGACCACACTGTTCCAGTTGCTGCTGCGCTTCTACGACCCTGAGGCCGGTCATATCCGCTTCGACGGCGTCGATATAACGCAGCTCGATCCGGTCGAACTGCGGCGCCATATCGGTTTGGTGGCGCAGGAGCCGGTCATCTTCGGCGCTTCGGTGATTGAGAATATCCGCTATGGCCGGCCGGATGCGACCGATGAAGAGGTCCAGGCCGCTGCCGAGGCCGCGGCCGCACATGGCTTCATTCAGAATTTGCCTCAAGGCTACGACACTTACTTGGGCGAGCGTGGCGTCCGCCTCTCCGGCGGTCAGCGTCAGCGGATTGCCATTGCGCGAGCGCTGCTGCGCGATCCGCCGGTCCTGCTGCTGGATGAGGCCACTTCGTCATTGGACGCGGAATCCGAACGTAAGGTACAGCAGGCTTTGGAACATCTGATGCAGGGACGCACCACCTTGGTGATCGCTCACCGGCTTGCCACCGTGCAAAAGGCCGACCGCATCGTGGTGATGGATCAGGGACGTATTGTTGCCTCCGGCTGCCACGAAAGCCTGATGGCCGAAGGCGGCCTCTATGCGCGTCTGGCGCGATTGCAATTCATGACGAGCTCAACCGATGCCACCGCGTAGACGCAGTTCATCCCAACCGGCGCAGCGCCGGCTCATGCGCTTCTGGTGGCGTTTCATCGCCATCGCGCTGGTGATCTATGTTGCCTATACGATCTGGCTGAGCGGCGCCTTCCGCAGCACCGAACCTTTCGTGGCTGGGCAATGTATCGCCGTCGAGGCGCCGGCTGGACCGGAGGACATGGCGATGCTGCCCGACGGCAGCGCGGCCATTCTTTCGGCGCAGGACCGGCGCAATCGCGAGACGCCGGGCGCGCTATGGTACTACGATCTGTCCACGTGGCCGGGCCAGCTGGTAAAGCTGGACACGCCTGCCTCTCTACCCTTCCATCCGCATGGCATGGCTCTGTTCCGCGGCGCGGACGGCCAGATCTTCCTGCACGTCATTAATCATCGCAGCGCGGATCGCCATACCGTCGAAATCTTTGCCTTGCTGGTACGCGACGGCCAGCCGCGTCTGCACCACCGGGGCAGCGTCGCCAGCGATCTGTTCGTGCATCCCAACGGCATCGCGGCCGCTGGACCGGAGGCCTTCTACCTCACCAACGATCGCGGCTCAGGTCCGCGCTGGATGCATATGGTAGAGAATCTTCTCCAACTCAGCCGCTCGACCGTAGTCTATCACGATGGCCGCGGCGCGCGCATCGTGGCCGACGACATTGCCTTCGCAAACGGCATCGAGATCACCTCGGACGGCAATTCCGTTCTGGTCGGATCGACCTTGTGGCGTATGCTGCTGTCTTACACGCGAGACCCCATTAGCGGCGCGTTGATCCGCAACGGAAGCCTGTCGCTGCCGGCGGGCCCCGACAATCTGCGGCGCGACGCCGATGGCAACCTGTGGATCGCTGCGCATCCGAATGCCTTAGCCTTTATCGGTCACGCGAACGATGCAGAAAAGGAAAGCCCAAGCCTGGTCCTGCGCCTCAGCCGCGACAGCCGCGGCGCGATGCGCCTGCAACAGGCTTTTGGCGATCCCGGCAGCCTGATCTCCGGCGCCAGCACCGCCGTGCATTATCAGAATCGCCTGCTGATCAGCGCCGTGTTTGAGCCTAAGCTGCTCGATTGCCAGTTCGATCCGGAGCAGTTGCGCGACGTGGAATAACGAGACCGCAACAGCGCGGTCAGAATTCATACGCGCTGCATTGATCCATCCGCAGCACGCTGTCCTGCCGGAAGCGAGCCTTGTACTCGTCGATGATGGCTGCCAGCTTGCCATCGATTGCTCCATCCCGCGGCCGAGCCACCATCAGAATATGGCTGTCTTCGCGTACCGCCGCGCCACTATCGCTCGCACGCCACGCACCCTGCGCTTCCAGCAGGGTAAAGCCATCGGGAAAGCGCGGCAGGATCGCCTCATCGACAAAGCGCGCCCAATCGGCTGCCTCCACCTTGCGGTCGCTGCCCATCGCCGTGCCAAAGACGAGGCTGGTGGTGCGCTGGCGGCAGAACGTGAGCGGATCGGACCAAAGATAGAGGCCTGCCGCCAGCAGGATGACGAGCGTTGCTGCCGCCAAGGCCAGAGCGCAGATCACCTGGGCCTGCAGCGAGCCGATGCGTTCGCCGATCTTGTAGAAAGCATCCTCGAACATCGCGTTAGCGCTCGGTGAGCTTCAGCTCGATCCGGCGGTTGCGGCGCAGCGCAATCTCGTCGTCGTTGGTGTCCAGCGGCTGGAATTCGCCGAACCCGGTCGCCGCCAGCCGCTCGGCCGGCACGCCCTGGGCGATGAGGAATTTCACTACCGACGTTGCGCGCGCGGTCGACAACTCCCAGTTGGAGGGGAATTGCACTGTGCGGATCGGCACCTTGTCGGTATGGCCATCGACGCGCAGTATCCATTTCAGGTCGGACGGGATTTTTCCGGCGATCTCGATCAGTGTCTTTGCCAGCTTGGCCATCTGCTCCCGTCCCTGCGGATTCAGTTCCGCCGAGGCGCTGTCGAACAGGACTTCCGACTGGAAGACGAAGCGGTCACCGACGATCTGGATGTCGCGGCGATTGCCCAAAGCCTGCCGCAGACGGCCGAAGAATTCCGAGCGGTAGTTGGTCAGCTCGTCGACCTTGCGCGCCAGCGCGGCATTCAGGCGGCGCCCCAGATCGGTAATCTGGGCCTGGTTGGCCTTGTCCTTCTCTTCGCTTTCACGAAGGATGCGCTCGATCTGCGCCAGCTGCTCACGCAGAGCGAGAATCTGACGGTTCAGCAGATCGACCTGGCTGCGTGCCTCGGCGCTCAGGCGCTTCTCCTGCTCCAGTTGCCCCTCGCTGGAAACCAGCTTGCCTTGCAGATCGATGATGATCTGGCTTTGCTCGGCCAGCTTCTTTTCGGCCTCATCGGCGCGCTGCTGTGCATCGGACAGTACGGCGGCCAGCTGATCCCGTTCGGCACTGATCGCGCTTAACGACGACTGCAACTGACCGAGATCGAGACGCAATTGAGCACTGGTTCGCTTCTCCAGCGCCAGTTGCTCGACTAGCCCTGCGATCTCCATGCGCAATTCGGCCAGCGCCTTGTCGCGGCCGGAAATGGCGTTGGCGAGAAAAAACTGCACCAGCACGAAAACCGCCAGCACGAAAACCACCACCATGAGCAGCGTGGACAACACGTCCACATAGCCCGGCCATGGGCCTGCGGTATGGGCTTCGCCGCGGCGTCGCGCAAATGCCATTCCCTATCCTTTCACCATTGCCATCGGATCCGCTCCGTCAGCGCCGGTTGTCCGCCATCGCGGCGATGGTGCGCGACAACAGCTTGATCTCGGCCCGCATGTCGTCGACCAGTTTGGCACGGCCTTGCGCTGCATCGTCGAGCAGGCGGGTCAGCAGAATGTCGATATTGCGGATATGGCCGCGGCTGGCGGCATCCATGCCGCCGGTTTCGGCACCCTGCGCCAGTTTGGCCAGGATCGGCTTCATCTCGATCTGATGCTCAGTGAGTTTGAGCAGCAGGCCCTGCTCGGCGCGCATCTGCTCGGTCAGCAGGCTAAGCTTTTCATTCAGCTGCATCAGCGCAGCGCCCGTGGAATTGCGACTTTCCTCGCTGCGCGCCATGGTGCGCTGCAGATTGTCGAGGCTGTCCGCGGTCTGCTCCAGCAGGGCCTGCACGTAAGCAGGCACCGAGTGATCGCCATCGGCAATCGCGCCGCCACCGATCCGGGTGAAGCTGGCCAGCCATTCCTCAAGGTCATTGAAGAAGCGGTTCTGCGCCTGCCCCGTCTGCAGATCCAAAAATCCGAGGATCAGCGAACCCGCCAAGCCCATCATCGAAGTGGAGAACGCCAGGCCCATGCCCGCCAGCGGTGCCTCGAGCCCGCCCTTCAGCCGCTCGAACAGGCCGTTGATGTCCTCAGCATTGCCAAGCGAGAGCGACGAGATCGTGTCGCTGACCGAGGAGATCGTCTCAAGCAATCCCCAGAAGGTGCCGAGCAGGCCAAGGAAAACCATCAGTCCGATGAAGTAACGCGAGATGTCGCGTGCCTCATCCAGCCGCGCGCCTACCGAGTCAAGCAGAGCTCTTGTCGCAGTCGTCGGCAGCGAGCCGCGCGGACCGCGGCTTTCCAACACCTTCACCAACGGCGCCAGCATATTGGACGGCTCGCCTACCCGTACCTGCGTCGCGGTGCGCTGCGCCTTCTGCCAGGCTTCCACCCAGTTGGCGTCCTGACCGATCATGATGACCTGACGAAAGGTGTATAGAATACCGAGCAGCAGCACGGCGGCGATCAGGCTGTTCAATGGCGGATTGGCCATGAAGGCTCGATAGAGCGGTGCGTGCAGCACTGCGACCACCGCACCAACCGCAATCAGAAATACCGCCATGCGGAACAGAAAACGACCCGGTTTCGTCATGCCTGCCATCCTTTACCGTTCTGCCTAGGGGCGGAATACGGCCTTTTTGCGGCACCTTGCCGACGCGACTCGCGGCAGGGCAACCCCAAAATAGCGTCTTTTCGCGCTCACCCGACAGCGCGCCGAAGCAAACGATTGCGGCAGGAACGGCGCCGACCGCCGGCGGTGCGGTCAGCGGCCGACCGGCGCGACCTCGACCCGGTCGGCAGGTGAGCCATCGGTCGGCGTGCCAAGCGCGCGCACATCGATGCGCGTGCTGCGGATTCCCTTGTCGATCAGATAGGCACGCACCGCGAGCGCGCGGCTCAGCGCCAGGCGCCGCGCGCCGCTGCCGCCATCGGCATTGCCGCCATCAGCATAGGCGCGGATCTGCAAGCGATCGTCCGTATTCGCGTAATGCTGCGCCAGAGCATCAAGCGAAGAGAGATCGGTGGTCGGCAACTCGCTTTGTCCGCCGGGGAAAGTAACGGTGACGATGCCGCTCTGGCTGCCGGAGGGTGCGGCAGGTACAGGCGGCGGAGTGACCATGGCGCTTTGCTGGTTGGCCGGAGCTTGGACTGCCGGCGGCTGGACCGGCGTAGGAGCAGGCGCCGGGCTGACGGGAGCCTGGCTGGCAGGAGCCTGACTGGTAGGAGCCTGGCTGGTAGGAGCCTGGCTGGTAGGAGCCTGGGGCTGAGCTGCGGCCGACGACTGGTCCGGCTGGCTGGCGCTTTCCTGGGCCGAAGACGCCGAAGACTGCGGCGCGGGCACCAGCGGCACCGGCGGCGTTACCGGGGTTGCCGCGGGCTGTTCGGCAGGGGTCGGGACGGAGGCCGTCGGCTGCTCCGTCGCGGGCACAACCGGCGTCGGCGCGGGGCTGACAGGCTGGCTGGGCGGCGGTTCGCTTACCGCCGGAGCCGGCGCGGGAACGGCAGACGGCACTGGCTGCTCAGTACGGACCGAGGCGGGGCGGGTTGCGGTAGATGAACGCGCCGGGCGCGGCCGGGCTGCGGCTGCCCGCTGGGCACTGGTTTCACCGATCAGCGGCTTCGGCGCCGGGGCTTCGCCTGGCAGCGGCGGACGACCGGAAATTGACGGAAAACTGGCCTGGCCGGAGGAGCCAAGCAGCGGCGCGCTGCCAAAGGTCCCGCCATAGGAGCCGTAGGTGGATGGACCGAGCTGATCCAGAGCTTGAGGATTGATCTGGACACTGCCACCGGCCTGGCCCCCGATCAGGGTCTGCGCCTGGGCCGGACCAAAGGCCATGGTCATCTGCGCCAGGCCGCTGGCCAGCAATACGATAACAAACTTCAATCTCAGCGGCTTTGCAGCCATTGGACCTGTCCCCCTAACCCCAACTGGGTCCGAACGATAGCGGAGGCAGGCGGGACCGACAACCCGGCATTCGATGAATCAATCAGTTGTGCGACGCGACGTCTCAGGCGCTCTTGGCCAGCAGCTTGAGCAGCGGGCCATGGAGAACGTCGTTGGCGGCTACGATTCCGCCGGTTTCGATCATGGTATCGCCGCCCTTCAGGTCGGTCACCATGCCGCCGGCCTCGCGGACCAGCACAATCCCGGCCGCAATGTCCCAGGGGGACAGGCCGGCTTCCCAGAACCCGTCATACCGGCCAGCGGCGACATAAGCGAGGTCGAGGGCGGCTGCGCCCATGCGGCGGATGCCGGCCACCTCCCCCATCACGCTGGTCATTTCCTTGAGGAACTGGGCGTGGCCGGGACGACCATGGAACGGGATGCCGGTGGCGAATAGCGCCTCGGGCAGCTTGCGCCGGGCGGAAACCCGGATGCGGCGCTCGTTCATATAGGCGCCGACCCCCTTCTCGGCCCAGAACAGCTCATCCCGGATCACGTCCAGCACGATGCCGGCGATCAGTTCGCCTTCGCGCTGCACGGCAATCGAAATGGCGAAATGGGGAATGCCGTGCAAAAAATTCGTCGTGCCGTCCAGCGGGTCGATAACCCAGTAGGTCTTGCCGTCCTTGGCCTCGATGCGGCCGGCTTCTTCCATGATGAAGCCGAAATCCGGGCGAAGCTTGGACAACTCCTGATGCAGGATCTTCTCGGCCTTCCGGTCGGCGGCCGAAACGAAATCGGCAGGTCCCTTCTTCGAGACCTGAAGCTGTTCGACTTCGTTGAAATCGCGGGTCAGGCTGCGCTGCGCTTTACGCGCCGCGTTCGCCATCGCATTGATCAGGGCGGATCGCAGGGCCATTGGATTTTATGCTCGTCTGGAAAGGGGGCGGACCCTATCAGCCACGGCCATGCTCGGCAAGCGCCCGGTTGAAGGCTTTCACCGCCGCCGCCGGGCCTTCCGGATGGCGCCACACGCCGGCGCTGACGGCAAGGAAATCAGCGCCCGCGGTGATCAGCGGCGCGCAATTCTCCACCGTGATCCCGCCGATGGCGACACAGGGGATTTCCATCAGCTCCGACCACCAGGCGAGGATTTCCGGCTCGGCCCGGGTTTTCGGCTGCTTGGTGTCGGTGGGATAGAAGGCGCCGAACGCGACATAATCAGCACCGGCCTCGCCCGCCTCCATCGCGAGATGGCGGGAATTATGGCAGGTGACGCCGACGATGCGATCCTCGCCAAGGATACGGCGCGCCTCCGCGTAAGGCGTGTCCTCCTGGCCGACATGGACGCCATCGGCGCCGAGCTTGACCGCCAGATCGGGCCGGTCGTTGATGAGGAAGGCTACGTCATGCTCGTGACAGATCGGCATCAGCACCTCAGCGGCACGGCGAAAGGCATTGTCCGATGCCGTCGCCTCTCCATCCTTCAGCCGCAGTTGCAGGCAGGCGACATCGCCTGCACTCAAAGCAGCCTTTAGGTCTTCCGCGAATGCCTTCGGCTCGATTGCCGGCGGGGTAATCAGATACAGACGCTGTTCAGGAGTTTTACTCATTTCACCGAACCGGCAATGAAACTCTTCAACGCATCCAGCGTCTCGTCGGGGCGCTCGCCCATCATCAGATGGCCGCAGCCCGGCAGCAGATCGAGACGCGCATCCTTGAAATCCTTCATCAGGCCGCGCACCGCCCGGGGCGACGTCATGATGTCGCGTTCGCCGGAGAGAATCTGCACCGGACATTGCACTGCTTTAACCGCCTCGGCGCCATTGCTGTAGTCGTTGCAGATGCGAAAGCCCAGCGCGAGGCATTCGCGCGGCGCGCGATCGACCAGCCGTATGCTGCCGCCGAGCAGATAGGAGCCCGGCACCTTGTTCCCGCCGATCTGGTTCTTCTTGGTGATCATCCAGTCGTTCATCAGCTCAACGACCGTATAGACACCGCTATCGGCCAGCTTCTGCAATTCCGGATTGACCGCCATAGGATAAGTGAAGCCCAGCAGCGACAGCTTCGCCACACGCTCGGGGTAGCGGGCCGCCGTTTCCAGCGCGATCAAGGCGCCCATCGAATGGCCGACCAGCGTTGCGGTCTTTATCTGCGCCGCATCGAGCAGCTTCGGCATCCAATCGGCAAAGGCCTCGATGCTCGTCAGCATCGGCCCTTCCGAGCGGCCATTGCCCGGCAGATCGAGCGCCAGCACCGAAAAGCCATGATAGGCGAACCAGCGTGTCTGCAACGCCCAGACCGTATGGTCGCAGGCGTTGCCGTGAATGAAGACGACGGCCGGCTTGGCCGGATCGAAATCCTTACCGCCGGTGGCGGCGAATACGCGCTTGCCCGCAACCTCGAGCCACATGCTGCGCTCCCTCTTCTTGTCCGGATTATTCGGCTGCCGCCTTGACAGCCTTCTGCACGGCACGCAGGGCCTGGTTCAGATCGTCGAGCAGATCCTGGGGATCTTCCAGACCGATCGAAAGCCGCACCAGTTCCTCGCCGATACCGGCCGCCTTCAGTTCGGCGGCGCTCATCTGCTGATGTGTGGTACTGGCCGGGTGGATCACCAGCGACTTGGCATCGCCGACATTCGCCAGATGCGAGAAGATCTGCAGGCTTTCGATCAGGACGCGGCCCGCTTCGCGCCCGCCCTTCACGCCGAAGCTGAAGATCGCGCCGCAACCCCTGGGCAGCAGTTTCTTTGCCAGTTCATGGTCGGGATGCTCGGGCAGTTCCGGATAGGACACCCAATCCACCGCCGGATGGCTTTTCAGGAAAGCGACGACCTTGCGCGCATTCTCGACATGGCGGCTCATGCGCAGATGCAATGTCTCGACGCCCTGCAGGATATGGAAGGCGTTGGTCGGCGACATGCAGGCGCCGAAATCGCGCAGCCCCTCGGCCCGGGCGCGCATGATGAAAGCGCTAGGACCAAATTCCTCGGCAAAGTCGAGACCGTGATAACCGGCATATGGCTCGGTCAGCGTCGGGAATTTGCCAGAGGCCTCCCAATCAAAGCGTCCGGAATCGATCAGCGCGCCGCCGATGGCCACGCCATGGCCGCCGAGGAATTTGGTCGCTGAATGCATCACCAGATCGGCGCCATGCTCGAATCCCTTGAACAGATAAGGCGTGGCGAAGGTGCAATCGAGCATCAGCGGGATGCCGGCATCGTGAGCAATCTTTGCCACTGCCGGCACGTCCAGCACTTCAAGGCCCGGATTGCCGAGGATCTCGCCAAAGACGAGCCGCGTCTCCGGCTTGATCGCCGCCTTGATCGCCGCATGATCGTGCGGATCGACGAAGGTGGTGGTGATGCCGAACCGCGGCAGCGTGTGGATCAGCATATTGTAGCTGCCGCCGTAGATATTGCGCGAGGCGACAATATGTCCGCCCTGCCCCATCAGGGTCGCGATGGCCAGATGCAAGGCTGCCTGGCCCGAAGCCGTGCAGACGGCACCGACGCCGCCTTCCAGCGCCGCCAGACGCTCTTCCAACACCGCCACAGTTGGATTGGATATGCGCGAATAGATGTGGCCGCCGCGTTCCAGATTGAACAGCGCGGCCGCATGATCAGTGTCGCGGAAGACATAAGACGTCGTCTGATAGATCGGGACGGCGCGGGCGCCTGTCACGGGATCAGGCTGCTGGCCGGCATGCAGGCTCAACGTATCGAAACGGAGGAATTTGGGTTCCATCGGATGTCCCTCCCTGATCTACGGGGGCAAGCCTACTACGAGGCAAGCCATAAAAAGTAGGCCGCCCCTTCCGGTTGGATGGGACGACCCCGAAATTTAGCCTCAAACCTCGAAACTGGTCCGGATTAATCCATGTTGGCCCCGGTCCAGTCAAGCCAATGTAACAAATTGTATCAGGCCCAAAAAAGCGGCCGCCAGAGGACCGGCGGCCAAGGTCAAATCAACAGGGAGGAAACTATGACCCAAACTGAACTGCGGCAGAGAATGCCAGCACCCACTTAAGATTTCGTTGCCGCGGGTGATCATGTATGGTCGCGGGCATGACAAATCCTCCGCCCGTGTCACAATCCGGATCGCAGCCGGCCACTGCAGCCCATCCAGGCCCCGTGCCGGACCGCCTGCTCGACGCCGCCTTGGCCTGCTTTCGACGCTTAGGGGGAAAGCGGACGCGCATCGAGGATATCGCTGCGGAAGCCGGTGTGGCCCGCACCGCCGTCTACCGCTATTACCCCAACAAGCGCGCCATCGTGGCCGCGCTGGCGACCCGCTGGTTTGCCGAGGATGAGGCCACCCTCGCCGCCATTGCCCGCGACCATGGTCGCGGGCCTGCCGACCGGCTTCGGGCCTTCCTGCTGGCTGACGCGGCCTGCGCCCGGCGGTATGTCACCGACCCCTGTCTGGCCGAGGTGCTGGATGAGGTGGTCCACAACCTCACCGCGGTGCCGCAGCAGCATCGGGCGCATGTTCGGCGTCACCTGACTGGGCTGTTGGCCGAAGGTCAGGCAGCCGGTGGTTTCCGTGCCGAACCGGCCGAGCGCCTGGCGCAAGCCCTGGACGACCTGATGGGCCGCTTCCATGACCCGCGGCTCACCGCCGACCTCGACGAGGCGGTATGGCGCGAGCGCGCCGAGATCGCGGTGGAGATCGCCTGCCAGGGCATGCGCGCCTGACGCGGCTAAGCCGCCGAGCGATATCGGCGGGCGATCAGCCGGTCGACCAGACCATCGACGGCGGCCTCCGCCGCAGCAATGGAGGCCCGCAACCGCTCATCGGCGAATTCGTCATATTCGACCGCCACACTTTCGATATCGGTGATGCCGATATAGCCAAAGGCGGTGCGGATATGCGGCTCGACATGGTTCATCGCCGCGATCCGATCATGCGGTTCATAGCCGTAATCGCCGCGTGCGCTGAGAATGACGAGGGTCTTGTGCTGCTCGGTGAGCATAGGCCAGTAAGGCTCACCGGCACGGGCGCGGTCGAAGCCGAAGGTGCGGCCAACCCGCACAATATTGTCAATATAGGCTTTGAACTGCGCCGGAATACCAAAATTGTACATTGGCACGCCTGCCACGATCAGATCGGCGCGGATCAGCTCATCGACCAGGAGATCGCTTTCGCGCAGCACATCATGCATCCACAGCTCGCGCTGCTCAGGCTTGGTAAAGGCCGCATGGATCCAGGCGCCGGTCACCGGCGCGGGCGGATTCTGCCCGACATCACGATAGACGATCTCGTCCTGGGGATTGTGTCCGCGCCAACGCTCGACAAAGCGGCGGGTTAGCCGCCGCGTATGCGAGCCATGCGGCATGGTGTCCGAGGCATGGGGACGGGCACTGGCGTCGATCCACAGCAAGTTGACCATTGGCGAAATCCTTCCGGCTGAGATGGATGAGAACAGCTCATTCACTTTGCTCTACGCCTCGCTATCTATTGCCATGGCCATGCGTGAACAAATTCAAATTACTCAGCTTAATGGATGAGTTTATTTCAGCCATGCAGTACCGACGCCTGCCACCGCTTGCCGCCCTTCGCGCCTTCGAAGCCGCCGCGCGTCATCTCAGTTTCAAGCGCGCAGCCAAGGAACTTGGCGTGACGCCGACAGCGATCAGCCACCAGATCAGGCTGCTGGAAGAAACGCTAAAGCTGCCGCTATTCGAACGCCAGACTCGCAGCGTGGCGCTGACCCCGGCGGGGCAGCAGCTTTATCCGGTGCTGCGCGATGGCTTCGATGCCTTTGCGCGGACGCTCCACTCTCTGGTTGCGCCGCCGCGCCGCCGCAGCCTCACGCTCTCGGTCACACCAGCCTTCGCGGCGAAATGGCTGCTGCCGCGCATACCAAGCTGGCGCGCGGCACAGCCGGAGATCGACCTGCATCTGCATGCGTCGGAAGAGCCCGTGGATCTGATCAGCGGCAGTGCCGATGTCGCGATCCGCTATGGGTACGGGCCATTTCCCGGCCTGCATGCGAAGGTTTTGCTGGAGGATCGCTTCGCACCCGTCGCCTCGCCGCATCTGGGCCTGAAGGCAGCGGCAGATCTGCGCCGCCACACCTTGCTGCATTTCGATTGGCGGAAGCTTAAACGCGATACGCCGACCTGGCGTCTCTGGGCGGCGAAAGCGGGCTTGGCGGATTTGCAAGTGGAGAACGGAATCCGCTTCAGCGATGAAAGCCACGCAATCCAGGCGGCGATTGCCGGGCAAGGTGTGGCGCTGCTGAGCTTGATCTTGGTGGCCGAGGAACTTGCCAGCGGCGCACTGGTGCAGCCCTTCGGCCCAGTGGTGGATGGATACCGCTATCAGCTGGTCTACCCGGCAGCCGTCTCCGACGGGCCGGAGATCGCGGCTCTTCGGAAATGGCTGCAAGAAGCCGCCTCTGGAAAGAAACTTACTTCTTGAAGAAGGTATCGGCCGCACCGCGCGCCGCCTGCTTGCTTTTGATGATGCTGCGGATCGTGACGATTTCCGCTTCCAGTTCGCCGATGCGGGCTTCGAGATCCTCGATCGACATGGTGTCGTATTTCGGCGCTACCGGTTTGCGCGATACGGCCTCGTCCCAGTCCATGCCTTTCTCCCATCGAACGCGAACTTCCCGATACGGTGGCAAAGCGCCAAAAAACAATATTGGCAGCTTGTCCAATATCACGTGGGCCGTTAGATCACGAAGTCCAACGGAGGAAAATACATGCTGCCCCAGGAGATGACCGTCATCGAGATCAGCCAGCCCGGCGGACCCGAGGTGCTGAAGCCGGCCAAACGTCCGCTGCCTCAGCCCGGCGCAGGCGAGGTGCTGATCAAGGTGGCTGCGGCCGGCGTGAACCGGCCAGACGTGCTGCAGCGGGCCGGCATGTACCCCCCGCCGCCGGGCGCGCCGGATTACCCCGGCCTGGAAGTCTCGGGCGAGATCGTCGCGCTGGGTCAGGGCGTCAGCCGCTGGAAAGTCGGCGACAAGGTCTGTGCCCTGCTAGCCGGCGGCGGCTATGCCACCTATTGCGTGGCCCCCGCCGAGCAATGCCTGCCGGTGCCGCAGGGCCTGGATATGGCCGAGGCGGCCGCTCTGCCTGAGAACTGGTTTACGGTCTGGACGAATATCGCCGACCGCGGCCGGCTGCAGCCCGGCGAAAGCATCCTGATCCATGGCGGTGCCTCCGGCATCGGCGTGGCCGCGATCCAGCTGGCCAAGCTGCTGGGCGCGGGACGAATTTTCGCGACTGCCGGCACCGATAAGAAATGCCGCTATTGCGAGGAACTGGGCGCCGAGAAGGCGATCAACTACAAAACCGAAGATTTTGCCAGCCGGATCAATGATTTGACCCAGGGCAAGGGCGTCAACGTCATCCTCGACATGGTCGGTGGCAAGTATTTCGCCCCGAATATCAAGAGCTTAGCCGAGGAAGGACGGCTGGTGATCATCGCCGTCCAGGGCGGCCCCAAGGGCGAAGGCGATCTCAGCGTGGTCATGCGCAAGCGACTGACGGTAACGGGCTCTACCCTGCGGCCCCGGCCGGTCGCCTTCAAGGGAGCGATTGCCCGCGCCCTAGAGGAGAAGGTCTGGCCGGCTTTTGCCGATGGGCGCCTTAAAGTGGTGGTGGACTCCCGCTTCCCTCTGACCGAAGCGAGTGCGGCCCACAGCCGCATCGACCATGCCGACCATATCGGCAAGGTGCTGCTAACTGTTTGAGCAGCAATAAATAAACCCGGAAATCCGGGGTGGTTGCGCGGCAAGGCCGTTCCACTATATTGTCGCGCGATTTTGTATAGCCCCGCGGGCGGCCGTGAAGCCGGCCGGCCGCAGCAGGAGGATTTTACCCAATGGCATTGCCCTTGATGCCCAAAGCCACAGCCGTGTGGCTGATCGACAATACCAAGCTCACCTTCGACCAGATCGCCCGCTTCTGCGGGTTGCATCCGCTGGAGGTGAAGGGCATTGCCGACGGCGAAGTCGCGGTGGGCATCGTCGGGCTCGATCCGGTGGCCAACGGCCAGCTTTCGGCGGACGAGATCGCCCGCTGCGAAGCCGATCCAGCGGCGGACCTCAAGCTGCTGGCGCCCACCGTGCCGCTGCAACGCCAGAAGACCAAGGGCGCCAAATACACGCCGCTGTCCAAGCGCCAGGACCGCCCGGACGCCATCGCCTGGCTGCTCAAGTATCATCCTGAAGTGGCCGATGCGCAGATTCAGAAGCTGCTCGGCACGACGAAAGCCACCATCGATTCCGTGCGCAACCGTACGCACTGGAATCACGCCAATATCAAGCCGCGCGATCCGGTCAGCCTTGGCATGTGCAGTCAGGCCGAGCTGGACCGCGTTCTGATCCTCGCCGCCAAGCGTAAGGAAAACCGGGAGAAGCGCGAAGCCCGAGAGGCGCGCGCCAAGGCCCGTGCCGAAGTCGCCACTGCCGAGCCGCAACAGACTGATGCGCCCGCGCCGGAGGCAAATGGCGACGAAGGCAGCAGCACCGACTGATTTCTTAAGCGTTTTTCTACCCGCTAACGCGTTGTAGTACCGCCAGAAGCTGAACCGAGCGGCTGCGGCATTGAACATGCTGGCCGCATCGGTCGGTTTCCGCTATAGCCAATATAAGAATAAAACCGCGGGGGTGACGCCTCGCCAATAGCGGACGAGTAAGGAACTCGGGGGATGTTGGTTTTTATCATTCGACGATTGATGCAGGCCGCGCTCGTGGTGGCCGTCATGTCGGTGCTGGTATTCGTCGGCATCTACCTGATCGGCGATCCGCTGGCAATCCTGGTAAGCCCCGAAGCCACCGAACTTGACCGCGAGGAGATCGCCAGGTCGCTAGGCCTCGACCGTCCCGTCTGGGAACAGTATTTCACCTTTCTTACTGCCGCAGTGCAGGGCGATTTCGGCAAGTCCTTCGTCTTCGGCCAGCCCTCTTTGGGCCTGATCCTGGAGCGCATGCCGGCCACGCTGGAACTGGCGCTGACCGCCACAATCATGGCGGTGGTGATTGGCGTGCCGCTCGGCCTCTATGCCGGCCTGCGGCATGAAACCATCGGCGCACGCGCGATCATGGCGGGCTCGGTGCTGGGATTCTCGCTGCCAAATTTCTGGGTCGGCCTGATGCTGATCATGCTCTTCGCCGTGCAGTTCGGCTGGCTGCCCGCCTCGGGCCGCGGACAGACGGTGGAGGTGCTCGGCATCGAGCTCAGCGTCTTCACCGCCAATGGCTGGAAGCACATCATCCTGCCGGCGATCACGCTCGGCTTGTCGAAATGCGCATTGATTATCCGCCTCGCCCGCGCCACTGCGCGCGAGGTGATGCTGATGGACTACGTGAAATTCGCCCGTGCCAAGGGCCTTGATGAGAAGCGCGTCATCGGCGTGCATATCCTAAAGAACATCATGGTGCCGATCACCACCGTGACAGGCCTTGAACTTGGCGCGCTGATCGCTTTTGCAGTGATTACCGAAACGATCTTCTCCTGGCCCGGCATGGGCAAGCTGCTGATCGATTCGATCATTCATCTCGACCGCCCGGTGGTTGTTGCATATCTGATCGTCGTCGTGCTGCTGCTGGTGGCGATCAACCTGATCGTCGACATCCTCTACTCGGTGCTTGATCCGCGCGTACGGCTCGGAGGTGCGAAATGAGCGACGTCACCCTGCCCGCTCAGACGACCGCACCGGCTAAGACAGAATCGCCCATCAAGCGGATCATCGCCGAATTTGTCGAGAGCAAGCTGGCCGTCTTCGGCTTTATCCTGCTGATGTTCTTCGCGCTGGCAGCCATCTTCGGCCCTTATGTAGCGCCGCAAGATCCTTATGACCTCGCCAACCTCGACATTCTCGATGCGCGTCTGCCGCCCGGCGAGGTCTCCGGCACCGGCATGACCTTCCTGCTGGGTAGCGACGGGCAAGGCCGCGACATGCTGAGCGCCATGCTCTATGGCCTGCGCATCAGTCTGTTTGTCGGCGTCACCGCTGTTGCGCTTGCTTTGGCCATCGGCGCCTTTGCCGGCCTGCTGGCTGCCTATGCCGGCGGCAGGATCGACACCTTCATCATGCGCGTCGTCGACATTCAGCTTTCCTTCCCTGCCATCCTGGTCGCGCTGATCCTGCTCGCAGTGCTGGGCAACGGCGTGGACAAGGTGATCATCGCGCTTGTGGTCGTGCAATGGGCCTATTTCGCCCGTGCAGCCCGCGGCGCTGCACTTGTGGAACGCAGCAAGGAATATGTCGAGGCGGCGCGCTGCCTGGGCCTCAGCCGGGCACGGCTTTTGCTACGGCATCTGCTGCCGAACTGCATGCCGCCCCTGATCGTGATCGCGACCATCGACATTGCCCGCTCCATCACCCTGGAAGCCACGCTCAGCTTCCTTGGCCTTGGCGTGCCGGTAACCGAGCCTTCGCTGGGCATGCTGATCGCCAACGGATTCGACTACCTGCTCAGTGGTGTCTACTGGATCTCTCTGTTCCCGGGCCTGCTGCTCACTCTGGTCATCATCGCGATCAACCTGGTCGGCGACCAGCTCCGCGACGTCCTCAATCCCCGCCTGAAGCGCTGATCCGAATGACTGCACCAACGCTCAAGGTCGAGAATCTCGAGACCCATTTCCCCACCCGTGACGGCATCGTGCGTGCCGTCGACGGCGTCAGCTTCGAAGTCGCGCAAGGCGAGATCCTCGGCCTTGTCGGAGAGTCCGGTTCGGGCAAGTCGATCACCGGCTTCTCAATCCTTGGCCTGATCGACGCGCCCGGCCACATCGCCGGCGGCAAGATTCTGTTCAAGGGCGAAGACATCACCAGGGCCAGCCCGCAGCGCATGCGACAGCTGCGCGGCGCGCGCATCGCGATGATCTTCCAGGATCCGATGATGACGCTGAACCCGGTGCTGCGCATCGACACGCAGATGATCGAGACGGTGCAGGCGCATGAGAAGGTCAGCGACGTCGCGGCGCGCGCCCGCGCCGCCGAAGCCCTGAGGGCGGTTGGCATCGCCGCGCCGGAAGAACGGCTGCTGTCCTACCCACATCAGCTTTCCGGCGGCATGCGTCAGCGCGTTGCCATCGCCACTGCGCTGCTGCACAAGCCCGACCTGATCATTGCTGACGAGCCGACCACGGCGCTCGACGTGACCATTCAGGGCCAGATCCTCTATGAGATGCGCAAGCTCTGCCGCGATACCGGCACGGCGCTGATCTGGATTACGCACGACCTCTCCGTCGTCGCCGGCCTGGCTGACCGCATCATGGTCATGTATGCCGGACGTATCGTCGAAACCGGTCCGGTCGCCACCGTGATCGAACGGCCCCAGCATCCCTACACGCGCGGCCTGATCGGCTCGGTGCCCGGCGCCTTGCCGCGCGGCAAGCGCCTGTTCCAGATCCCAGGCATGACCCCGGCGCTGATTAACTTGCCGCCGGGCTGCCGCTTCAAGAATCGCTGCAGCCGTGCCGACGCGCTTTGCGACACCATGCCTGAGCTGGCGGAATTGTCGCCCGGTCATGGCGTGCGCTGCCATCATCCCTATGACGCCAAGCCGCTGACCCCGTCGGAGACTGCGGCATGAATGCCCCCATGCTTGAACTGAAGAATATCTCCAAGCGCTTCGTCTGGCGGCTCGACCTCGCCTCGAAGATCGCCAATCTCTTCGGCGCCGGAATCAAGGAGCGCGCTGTCCATGCGGTCAATCATGTCGATCTCGGCATCCGCGAGGGCGAGGTGGTCGGCCTGGTCGGCGAAAGCGGCTGCGGCAAGTCGACGCTTGGGCGGATCGTGGCCGGCATCATGGATCCCAGCGATGGCACGATCTCTTTCCACGGCAAATCGCTGCATGCAATGAACGAAGCCGAGCGGCGCGAATATAAGCTCGCCGTGCAGATGATCTTCCAGGACCCTTATGCGTCGCTCAATCCGCGCATGCGGGTGGAAGACATCATCGGCGAAGCGCCGGTTGCCCATGGCCTGATCAAGCGCAGTGAAATGCCTGCATATGTCGAGCAGATCATGAATCAGGTCGGACTCGATCCGCGCTATCGCCGCCGCTACCCGCATCAATTCTCCGGCGGCCAGCGCCAACGCATTGGCATCGCCCGCGCACTTGCCGTAAAGCCGCGCTTCATCGTCTGCGACGAGGCAGTGGCTGCGTTGGACGTGTCGATCCAGGCGCAGGTGCTCAACCTGTTTATGGATCTGCGCGAGCAGCTGGGCCTGACTTATCTCTTCATCAGCCACAACCTTGCGGTCGTCGAACATATCTCGGACCGCGTGGTGATCATGTATCTCGGTCGCGTGGTGGAAAGCGCACCGACCGAAGAGCTGTTCGCCAGCCCGAACCATCCCTACACCAAGGCCCTGCTGGCCGAGGCCCCGAAGCTGGTGGCGGAGCTGCGCGACTACACGCCGATATCCGGCGAGATTCCCTCGCCGCTCGACCCGCCCAGCGGCTGCCATTTCCATCCGCGCTGCCCCTTCGCCAGCGAACGCTGCAAGAAGGAAGTCCCGGCGCTGCAGGAGATCGCGCCCGGCCGGATGTCGGCCTGCCACCTCAACGATTCCCTGGCGGCATAAGCCAGCCATATCCAGCGTTTAGCTCTTTCGTGCCGGCCGGCCATCCTGTCCCGGCCGCGGCCGGCGCCACAAAGCTGCCTTGAAAAGAGAAAACTAAAGCCATAGGCCCAGGGCAGGGTGGAGTCCTCGAGCATCCCGCATGACGCGGTGACGCATGCACATAAAAATGGAGGCCGCCATGCGCAAGGCCGTCTTGTTCAGTGCGTCCCTGATCGCAGTTTCCGTACTCGCCACCGCCCCCTTCCCTTCCCAAGCCCAAACCATGGGGCAGGCCATCTGCGGCTTGCGCGAAGACATGGGCAAGATGCTGCTGCAGCGCTTCGGCGAGGAGCCGAAAGCCGCCGGGGCGATCGGTGATGACCGGGTGGTGGAATTGCTGATTTCGCAAACCGGCTCCTGGACCCTGCTCGTCACTACGCCCGATGGCCGCAGTTGCGTCATGACGGGCGGCGACGATTGGACGGACGATCCCGTCGAGGCTACCCATCTGAAGATCAAGGAAGAGACGACGTAAGCATCGCCCCTTCCACATCTTCAGGCTCACCGGTTAGGCGGTGACGGCTCCCCTGACCTTGTCCGGGTGCTTGACGCGGAACCAGGCGGCATAAAGCGCCGGCAGGAACAGAAGCGTCAGCAGCGTCGCGACCAGCAGGCCGCCAATGATAGTAAAGGCCATCGGCCCCCAGAAATTGCTGGTTGATAGCGGCACCATGCCCAAGATGGCCGCCAGCGCCGTCAGCACGATGGGCCGGAAACGCCGCAGCGTCGCATTCACAATGGCATCCCATTGCTGCTCACCGCGCCGGATATCCTGTTCGATCTGATCGACCAGGATCACCGAGTTGCGCATGATCATGCCAGCCAGTGCGATGGCTCCCAGCATGGCAACGAAGCCAAAGGGCACGTTGAAGGTCAGCAGGCCCAGCGTCACGCCGATCAGGCCCAGTGGGGCAGTCAGCAGCACCAGCAGCATGCGCGACACCGATTGCAGCTGCACCATCAGCAGAGTGACCATGATGCCGATCATCACCGGCACCACCGCGCCGATGGACGCGTTGGCCTTAGCACTTTCCTCGATCGCGCCGCCCATGACGATGCGATAACCAGGCGGCAGCTTGGCGCGCAGTTCATCCAGCTTCGGATCAATCTGTTTCGAAACCACCGGCGCCTGGATGCCGTCGACGATATCGGCACGCACCGTGATCACCGGCTGGCGGTCACGCCGCCAGATGATGCCCTCCTCCAGGCCGTAGGAAATTTCTGCCACCTGGCTGAGCGGCACCGGACGGGCGCTTTCAG
The DNA here is from genome assembly GCF_937960835.1 of uncultured Ferrovibrio sp. Taxonomy (GTDB): domain Bacteria; phylum Pseudomonadota; class Alphaproteobacteria; order Ferrovibrionales; family Ferrovibrionaceae; genus Ferrovibrio. The sequence goes on along the minus strand of NZ_CALGPC010000006.1, from coordinate 528,826 downwards.
CGCCGGCCACATTGATATCCTTGATGCCGTTCAGGCTGAGGCGTTCCGCCGCTTCAGCGCGGGCTACGACATCGATGAGTTCGCGGCCTTCGCGATATTGCGTCACCGTGATGCCGGAGACGATGGAGTTCAGCGTCGTCGCCAGGTCCTGCGAGGAAATCCCCAGCAGACGGGCTTTGGCCTGGTCGACATCCAGCTTGACGACTTTGCTCAGTTCGTCCCAATCCAGATTGACATCGCGCGTATTCGGATTGGCCCGCATGATATCGCCGACCTGATAGGCAATGCGGCGCACTTCCATCGGATCCGGGCCGCTGACGCGGAACTGCACGGGGAAGCCCACGGGCGGGCCGTTCTCCAGCCGGTTCACGCGGCCGCGCAGCAGAGTGAAGTCTTCCTGGAAGGCCTTGATCAGCTTGTCGCGCACCCGCTCGCGCTCGGCATCGCCCTTGGTCAGCACCACCACCTGGGCGAAGTTGTCGTTGGCGAGCTGAATATCGAGCGGCAGGTAGAAGCGCGGCGCGCCGCTGCCAACATAAGTCGTGTAATTGATGATGTCCTCATCACCATCCAGCAGTGCTTCCAGCCTCAACGCCTCCTGCTGGGTGGCGGCGATGGAGGCGCCCTGCGGCAGGCGCAAGTCGACCATCAATTCCGGCCGGTTGGATGCCGGGAAGAATTGCTGCTGCACCAGGCCAAAGCCGGCGACGCTGGCGAAGAAAAGACCAATGGTGGCAGCAATGACAATCCAGCGGCGGCGCACGCACCATTCGATGACGGGCCGCACGAAGCGATAGATGCCGCGCTGGTAGACCTCGTCGCCATGGCCGTGCTTGCCGGGCTTCGGGTCCGGCAGCAGCTTGTAGCCGATGAAGGGGGTAAAGATCACTGCCACCCCCCAGGAGACCAGCAGCGAGATCGTCACCACCGCAAAGATCGAGAAGGTGTATTCACCGGCTGCCGACTTCGCGAAGCCCACCGGTACAAAGCCGGCCGCCGTGATCAGCGTGCCGGTCAGCATCGGAAAGGCGGTCGAGGTATAGGCAAAACTGGCGGCGCTGAATCTGTCGAATCCCTGTTCCATCTTCACCTGCATCATCTCGACCGCAATGATCGCGTCATCAACCAGAAGGCCGAGCGAGATGATCAGCGCGCCCAAAGAGATACGGTGGAAGTCGATGCCGAATATCTGCATGCACACGAAGGTGATCGCCAGTACCAGCGGGATGCAGAGCATGACCACCACGCCGCTGCGCAGACCAAGGCTGAGAAAGCTCACAGCCAGGACGATGGCAACCGCCTCGAACAGGACCTTCATGAATTCCGCGATAGAGCGCTGCACCACAGTCGGCTGGTCCGCCACCTGATAGACTTCGATGCCGACCGGCATGTCGGCCTTCAGTCGTGCCATTGTTTCCTTCAACGCTTCGCCCAGAGCGATCATGTTGCCGCCCTTGGCCATGGAAATCGCCAGACCAATGGCTTCCTGGCCGTTGTAGCGGAAACGCGGGCTGGGCGGATCGGCATAGTCGCGCTTGATATCGGCGATGTCGCCGAGCCGGATCAGGCGGCCGTTGGCCTGGATCGACAGTTCGGCCAGGCCGCGCGCCGTTTCGATATCGCCGCTGACCCGCGTGGCGATCCGATCCGACGCGGTCTGGATCACGCCGGATGCCGTCTGACTGTTCTGCTGCTGGATGACATTTAGGATCTGCTGCGGACTGATGCCAAGATTGGCGAGCTTCTTGTGGGAGAATTCGATGAAGATTTTCTCCGGCTGCACGCCGAGCAGTTCTGCCTTGCTGACGTCTTTGATGCGCAGCACCTCTTCGCGCACATCCTCAACGTAATCCTTCAACTCGCGATGGGTGAAGCCGTCTGCGGTGAAGGCATAGATCGTGCCGAAGGTGTCGGCGAATTCGTCATTGAAGAACGGACCCTGCACACCCTGCGGCAGGGTGTGGCGGATATCGCTCACCTTCTTGCGCACCTGATACCAGATGTCCGATACCAGCTTGGGCGGCGTGTCATCGCGCAGATTGACAAAGATGGTCGACTCGCCCGGCTTGGAATAGCTGCGCACGTAGTAGAGATATGGCGTCTCCTGCAGCTTTTTCTCGATCTTGTCGGTGACCTGAAGTTCCATCTCGCGCGCAGTGGCGCCAGGCCAGTTGGCGCGCACAATCATCACCTTGAAGGTGAAATCCGGATCCTCGGCACGGCCAAGCTGGTTATAGGACAGCGTGCCGGCTGCCAGCAGCAGCACCATCAAAAAGCCGATCAGCGATCGATGGTTGAGGGCCCAGGCCGACAGGTTGAAGCGGTCGCCGCCGCCCGACGGGGCTTCCATCTTCACAGCTTCGCCCCCGCGGTCACGCCATTGATCTCAGGCAGCACGCGCACGGTCTGTCCAGGGATCAGCTTATGCACGCCGGCGGTCACCACCTTGTCGCCCGCCTTCAGGCCGCCGGCGATCAGCACGGCGTCTTCGATATAGGCCGCGACCTGCACCGGCTGCAGCGTCACGCTGCCCTGCTCGGCATCCTCCTTGGGGGAATAGATCCAGACGGCTGGCTTATCGCCCTGCTGATACAGCGCCGAAAGTGGCAGCGGAATCACGCTGGCATCGCTGCGTCGGATGATTGAGGCGGTGGCAGTCATACCAAGGCGCATGGAGGCCGGCGGGTTCAGCACCGTGACTTTCACTGCATAGGTGCGCGTCACCGGATCGGCGCCCGGCGCGATCTCGCGCACCACGCCGGCATATTCCTTGTCTGGCTGCGCCCAGAGGCTGACCGCGATTGCAGTGGCGTTGCGCAACTCGTCGAGGCGGTTTTCGGCGACATTAAACACCACCTCCTTTTCTTCCGGTCTTGCCAGCTTCATCACCGTCTGACCGGCAGATACCACTTGGCCGGCCTCGATGCTGATCGCAGTGATGACACCATCGGCATCGGCCTGCAGCTCGGTATAGTCCATCTGGTTCTGCGCCACGCGAAGCTGCGACTTCGCGCTTTCGAGCTGCGCCTCGGCGGTGTTGTAGGTGTTCTGCCGGCGGTCTAGTTCAGCCTGGCTGATCACCTTGCCTTCGAACAGCTTCTTGTATCGATTGAGTTCGATCTGGGCCTGATTGAAATTCGCCTGCGCCGCGCTGACCTGCGCTTTCGCATTCTGAATCGCAAGACGCGTATCTTCAGGATCCAGACGGGCGAGCAACGTGCCCTTCTTTACTTCCGAGCCGACCTCGACATAGCGGGCGACGATCTTGCCGCCGACGCGGAAGGCCAGATTGGTCTCGTAGCGGGCTCGAACCTCGCTGGTATAGCTGGAGCGGCTTTCGAAAACCTGAGGCGTGGCTGTGGTCACGCGCACCGGACGGACCGGCTCAGGCGGCGGGGGCGGTTGCTCGCAGGCCGCCAGAGCCGTCAGAGACAACAGACCCAGCAGCATGACCGCCCGAGTGGTGAAAACCCGAGTGGTCATAAAATGTGTGGCGCGCATAACAGCCTCTCCTATGGGGCCGTCCGGGAGCGCACATCTTGTCCTAACTGAAAATCCCCCGAACGACGCGGCTTACTCGTCTTGCTTTCCAGCCGGCATGCCCGCTCTTTCGGCGGTTTCCTCCGACTGCAGCAGCCCCCGTTTCGCGCATTCCAGGACCCAGACCCGGATTGCGCTCGACAGATTGCCCGAGCGTGCAGCGTCGATATCGCTGACCATCTGATTGATGGTCTTGCCGTCCTTAGCCGCCAGGATTCGCAACGCCTCCCAGAAGGCCTGCTCCAGGGAGATGCTGGTCCGATGGCCGCCGACCACAACGGAGCGTTTCAGGACGGTAGTCGGCATGTCGTCATCCGCACGGCCGGGCAGGCCGCGTGAAGGGGTGTTTAGCATTGGCGGTTATACGCGCCAAGCGGGCCCTCACAGCGGCGTGACCGCCGTCACGCGCTGCCGTGTAGAAATTACGACAGCTCAGCACAGAATTCCTGGATTCGCGCGCAGGCATCCTTCAGCGCCTCGGTCGAGGTGGCGTAGGAAATGCGGAAATGCGGGCTGAGGCCGAAGGCCTCGCCGAACACGACCGCAACTCCCTTCTCTTCCAGAAGAGCGTTGCAGAAATCCTGGTCGTTATTGATCTTGATGCCGCCCTTGCTGGTCTTGCCGATGGTGCCGGCGCAGCTTGGATAGACATAGAAGGCGCCTTCCGGTTTCGGGCAATGGATGCCCTTGGCCTGGTTCAGCATCGAGACCACCAGGTCGCGGCGCTGCTTGAAGACCGCATTGTTCTTCGGGATGAAGTCCTGCGGGCCGTTCAGCGCCTCGACGGCAGCAGCCTGGCTGACAGAGGACGGGTTCGAGGTCGACTGCGACTGCAGGTTCGCCATCGCCTTGATCAGTTGCACCGGACCGCCGGCATATCCGATACGCCAGCCGGTCATGCAATAGGCCTTCGAGACGCCGTTCATGGTGAGCGTGCGCTCATATAGCGCGGGCTCGACCTGGGCCGGCGTCGTGAAGACGAAATTGTCGTAAGTCAGATGCTCGTACATGTCATCGGTCAAGATCCAGACATGCGGATGCTTGAGCAGGACATCGGTCAGCGCCTTCAGTTCATCGCGCGTATAGGCGGCGCCCGAGGGATTGGACGGCGAGTTGAGGATCAGCCACTTGGTCCTCGGCGTGATTGCAGCGTCCAGCGCCTCGGGACGCAGCTTGAAGCCATCCTCGGCCTTGCCGGTCACAAAGACAGGCGTGCCGCCTGCGAAATTGACGATATCGGGATAGCTGACCCAGTAGGGCGCCGGGATGATCACCTCGTCGCCCGGATTGACGGTGGCCAGCAGCGCGTTGAACAGAACCTGCTTGCCGCCGGTGCCGACGCTGATCTGCTCGGGCTTGTACTCCAGACCGTTCTCACGCTTGAACTTGGCGATGATCGCCTGCTTCAAAGCCGGGGTGCCGTCGACATCGGTGTAGCGGGTCTCGCCACGATCGATCGCCGCCTTGGCGGCTTCGCGGATATTGGCCGGGGTCTCGAAATCCGGCTCGCCGGCGCCCAACCCGATCACGTCACGACCGGCGGCCTTCAGGGCACGGGCTTTCTGCGTGGCGGCAATGGTGGCGGACGGCTTGATGCGGCCGAGAGCATCGGACAGGAACGGCATGGGGTGCGACTCCTAGGCGCAAACGGAAAAGCGGGCGAACCATACGTCCCTAAACCCATCAACGCAACGGGGCTTCCTGCTGGAAAAGCAGGCAAACCGGCGCAACTTTGTGCAGAAACGCTTCCGACGGTGGGTCGGGGCCGGAAATCCCGCTCTCCGCGCCCAGTCAGAGTTTGGACTGAGAATTGCATACCGTTCCGCCTGGACCAGTGTTTGATTTCGCCCTTGGCGGGTGTGTGAGCCCGGACATAGACTGTTAGGCCAAAGCCGGGGCGACTCGAACAACCGGCAGTTCTTAAGCTTACGGGGAGATTCTTCTTATGACCTTCGCATCTCGTATTTCGCGTCGCGGGCTGGCTTACGCCGCGGCCGGCCTGGCACTGACGCTGGGGCTAGGCGTCACCGACGCGGCCGAGGCTCAGACCAAGCTGAAATTCACCCTCGACTGGGCCTTCCAGGGCCCGACCTCGGCTTTCCTGCTGGCCGAGCAGAAAGGGTATTACAAGGCCGAGGGCATCGACATCACCATCGACGCCGGCCAGGGCTCTGCCGGCGCGCTGCAACGCGTGGCCACCGGCGCCTATGAGATGGGCTATGCCGACATCAATGCGCTGATCGAATACAATGTGAAGAATCCCGACGCCCAGGTGAAGGCGGTGATGATGGGCTACGATGCCCCGCCATTCGGCGTCTATGCGCTGAAATCCTCGGGCATCAAGACGCCGAAGGATCTGGCCGGCAAGAAGCTCGGCGCTCCGGTCTTCGACGCCTCCTTCAAGCTGTTTCCGGCCTTCGCTGCCAAGATCGGCATCGACAAGTCGACGGTCACCCATATCAACCTTCAGCCTCCTCTGCGCGAGCCCAGCCTGAAGAATGGCAGCGTCGATTTCATCAGCGGCCATTACTTCTCGTCGATCCTCGATCTTGAGAAGATCGGCGTGAAGGAAGACGAGATCGTCTCCTTCGCGTATTCGGATTACGGCATGGATTTCTACGGCAACGCGGTCATCGCTTCGCCGAAATTCATCAAGGAGAATCCGGCCGCGATCAAAGGCGTGGTCAAGGCCACCATCAAGGCTTGGCAGGAAATTGCCGCCAATCCGGAACTCGGCATCAAGGCGACCAAGACGCGCGATGGCCTGACCGACGAAGCGCTGGAGATGAAGCGCCTCAAGCTGTCGCTGGAGCGCAACGTGCTGACGAAGTACGTCAAGGAAAACGGCTTCGGCGGTGTCGACATGGCGCGCCTGCAGCGGTCTTCGGATGCAGTGGCGCAGGCTGTCGGCCTGCCCCGCGCCCCGAAGGCGGAAGAGCTGTTCGATGACAGCTTCTTGCCGCCCAAGGCCGAACGCATGATGCCGTGAACGGAATCTGAAAACCTGTTATAGTACCAAGGCGGCGGGGATGACCCGCCGCCTTTTCATTTCACCATAATCAAGAAGAATGTCCGCCTCGCCCGCCATCTCGCCGCGTCCCGGCCGTACCGGGACAGCCGCCTCGACCGATTGGAAAGCCGTTGTTGCCGTGGTGGCCGCAGGCGTTGTGGTCTCGATCCAGCTTGGAAAGCTGCCGCCGCTGCTTCCCGATCTACGCGCCGACTTCGATCTCGATCTGGTGACGGCAGGCCTTGTCGCATCGTCTTTCAATCTGATCGGCGCTTCCATCGGCATCGCCGCCGGTTTCGCTTCCGACCGGATCGGCGGCCGGCTGGCGCTTTGCTTGGGATTGGGCATCGCCGCCCTGGGAAATCTGCTCGGCTTCTTCGCCGAAGGAATCGCGCTGCTGCTGGCAGCCCGGCTCATCGAGGGGCTCGGATTCGTGCTGACCGTCGTCTGCGGGCCCAGCCTGATCGCGGCCGCCACCCGGCCGCAGGACCGCAATCTCGCACTCGGTCTGTGGAGCACCTATATGCCGTTCGGCGTGGCGCTTGGGATGTTCGGCGCCTTGCTGGTTGGCCTGATCTTGGAGTGGCGGGGCCTATGGCTGCTTATTGCCGGCCTGCTGGTTGTCGCTGCCGTATTGATCGCGAGATCGACGCGCAACCTGCCACCGCCGCCCCCGCGGCGCTTCAGCGCTGCGCCGCTGCGGCGCCCCGGGCCATGGCTGCTGGCGGGCTGCTTCGCCTGCTACACCACGCAATGGTTCGCCATCGTCACCTGGATTCCCACCTATCTGCGCGACAGCGGAATTGACAATGAAACCTTGATCACCGCCGGGACCGCGGCCGTGGTGCTGATCAACGTGATCGGCAACATGTCGTCGGCGGCCTTAATGCATCGCGGTCTGCAGCGCTGGGCGATTATAGCCGCGATCTCCGTCTGCATGGGGATGTTTGGCGTGCTGAGCTTTGCCGATGGCATGCCCTTGGCAGGCAAGATCGGTTTGGCGATGGCGGCATCGGGCTTTGGCGGTATGCTGCCCGCTGCCGTGCTAGCTAGCATTCCGGCTCAGGCGCGCGATCACGGAGAAATCGCCACAGTCAACGGCGTTGTTATTCAGTTGCTCAATATCGGCTCCTTCATCGGTCCGCCGGGGCTTGCAACCATGGTCGCCTGGCTGGGCGGATGGAATGATGGCCGATGGTTACTGCTTGTCGCCGGACTGATCGGCACCGGATTAGCGTTTGGATTGCGTAAGGTGGAGTCTTCCCATGAAGGTTGATCGCGGTGACGCCCTGCTGCTGCTGACGGTCATCATCTGGGGCAACACATTCCCCACTGCAAAATACGTTCTCAACGTGCTGCCGCCGGGCGTTTACGCCTCCACTCGCTATCTGCTGGCGGCGGTCACATTGATGGCGGTGCTGGCCTGGAAACAGGGGCTGAAGCTGCCGCGGCGCCAGGATCTGCTGCCGCTGATCGGCTTCGGGCTGTTGGGCATCACCGCGATGCAGCTTTTGTGGACCAACGCGCTGTCCCTGACCGCGGCCTCCAAAGGCGCCATTCTGGTGGCAGTTTCGCCCATCTGGGCGATGCTGATCACCTCGCTGCGCGGACAGCTGCCGGGCCTGCGTGCCTGGGTGGGCATCGTACTGTCTTTCGGCGGTGTCTTCCTGGTGATCAACAACAGCGTGACGGCGATCAATGTTGGCGGCGGCAGTTTGATTGGCGACCTGCTGTTTCTGACGGTGGCCTTGTGCTGGGCCTGTTACTCGGTCTTCGCACCGCCTTATCTGGCGCGGCTTGGCGCGCTGTATGTATCCGCCTGGTCGATGCTGTTCGGCGCCATCGCGCTGGCGCCCGCCATGCTGCTTGGCTGGAACGAGGTGGATTGGCCTGCTGTCAGCCTCGGCCATTGGAGCGCATTTCTCTACACCTCCATCCTCGCCGGTGCTTTGGGCTATCTCTTCTGGTATGAAGGCATCGCGCGGCTTGGGGTCGCGCGCTCGGTGATTTACTCGTATCTCATCCCCGTTTTCGCCCTGCTCAGCACCGTCGCCTTCCTGGGCGAACATGTCTCGCTGGTACAGTTGACCGGCGCCGCCATCGTGATCGGCGGACTGATCCTCACCCGCACGGCCATGGCCAGGAAGAATTAAAAGCACTCAACTTTCGGCAATCGCGCAGAAGCCGGCACTGCCGTCGGTGAGCGTCACTGGCTCCAGCGCCAGCACGATCAGGCCTTCGGCCTTCACCATGTCGCGCAATGCCGCCTCGTCATACCGAGAAGCCGGCACGACGGCGATGAAGGCGCCGGCCAGGGCCAACGCGATTTTCACCGCCGAGAAAAGCAGCGCGATGTCGCCGTTGAGCCAGGAGACATCGGCAGCCACGATAAGATCGTAATGATCCGGCCGCGCTTCCAGGAAAGGAATGATGTCGCCGGTATCGGTGTCGTCGTAGACGCCCGCCTCGAAAAGCTGCCGCGTGCGGTCTGCATCCGGCGTGATCATGTCGATATGCTGGGCCAGGCGGCGCAACTCGGCGACATAGCGGCCCATGCAGCCGCCCAAATCGATGGCCCAGCCCACCGGCCTTTCGCTGCTGACGACATGCTGCGCTGCCGCCGCGGCAATGGCAGTACCCGGTGTCTCCAGGCTGGCCAGCAGGTCGTCCACCGACAGTGCCGGCATCGCAGCAGGCGCGGCGTCCGTTTCTGTATCCGCAGCCAGCCGCCGCAGCGCGAAGACATACCCCTGCACCGGGCGGTTTTCTTCCCGCCGGAGCGTCACCTCTTCCAGGCTCAGCAGCACGAAGCCCGCCTCGGCCGCGCGCTTGCGCAGGTAGCTTTCTCCATGCTGATAGCGGCCGGTCTTATCCGCCTGATAACGCCCATCGGCGCCTTTCTCGACGGTTGCGACGAACACGCCCCCTTCATGCAGGCTGGCGCAGACGGCGCTGAGAAGCGGCCTCAGATCGCCAAAATAGGCCAGCACGTCGGCGGCCAGGATCAAGTCGTAGGCCTGATTGCGGCCTTGCAGGGTTTCAATGATCTCGCCGACGATCAGTTCGTCATAGCTGCCGCGCGCCTTCGCCTTTTCGATCATGCGTGAAGACAGATCGACGCCATCGAGGCGCTCCGCCAGGTCGCGCACCTCAGGTCCCAGCAGGCCGGTGCCGCAGCCAAGATCGATGGCGCGCCGCACCTTCTGATCTTCGCCCAAGGCTGCCCGTGCCGCAGCGGCGACCTGCTGCGGCGCCTGATAGTCGAGCCAATGGGTAAGCTTTTCGTCGAACGTGTCCGCATACTGGTCGAACATGTCGGCGATATAGGCGGCATCCGGCTTTTCCGGCGCCGCGCCGGACAAGATACCGATCATATGCGCGGCTTCCGCATGATCGGGCTTGATCGCCAGCAGACGGCGGAACGTCAGCAAGGCATCGGCGCGCCGGTCGAGCCGCAGCTGCAAGCGCGCAACGCTATGCAGCAGGGCTTCCGAATCCGGGTTCTCGCGCAGTGCTTGTTCCAGCTTGCCCAGTTCAACGGCCAAGCCCTGGTTCAGCCGCATCTGAGCCAGCGCCGAATGGACGGGATCTTCGGGAAGCTTGTCCGGCGGCGCAGCCTGAACCGGGCCACGCACGCCAGCCAGCCCCAGCAGCATGTCGCTGACCGAAGCGGGACGGACGACTTTACGCAGCGGCGGCGAAGCGCCGCCGGATTTTTTCTGCCGCCGCCGCTCCCGCCGGTTCATTGCGCTTAGCCGCGCTCGAGCGGCTTGTAGCGGATGCGATGCGGCTGATCGGCGTCAGCCCCCAGCCGCCGCTTCTTGTCCGCCTCGTAATCCTGGAAGTTGCCTTCGAACCACTCGACATGGCTGTCGCCTTCGAAAGCCATGATGTGCGTGGCGATACGGTCGAGGAACCAGCGGTCGTGGCTGATCACAATAGCGCAGCCGGCGAAGTTCAGCAGCGCCTCTTCCAGCGCACGCATGGTGTCGACGTCCAGGTCGTTGGTCGGTTCGTCGAGCAGCAGCACATTGGCGCCGGACTTCAGCATCTTGGCGAGATGCAAGCGGTTGCGCTCGCCACCCGATAGCATGCCGACCTTCTTCTGCTGGTCCGCGCCCTTGAAGTTGAACCACGAGCAATAGGCGCGGCTCGGCACCTCGCGCTTTCCCAGCAGGATCATGTCGTCGCCGTTGGACAGCTCTTCCCAGACGGTCTTCTTGTCGTCGAGGCTTTCGCGGCTCTGATCGACATAGCCCATCTTGACACTCTCGCCGATGCGGAGCGTGCCGCCATCGGGCTTCTCCTGACCGGTGAGCATGCGGAACAAAGTGGTCTTGCCGGCACCGTTCGGGCCAATGATGCCAACGATGCCGCCAGGCGGCAGCTTGAAGGACAGGTCGTCGATCAGCAGGCGGTCCCCGAAGCCCTTGCGCAGATTCTCGGCTTCGATGACGACATTGCCCAGACGCGGGCCCGGCGGAATGGTGATCTGTACCTGCTCCTGAGCGCGCTCGCTCTCCTGCGCCAACAATTCCTCGTAGGCCTTGAGGCGGGCCTTGGATTTGGCCTGGCGGGCGCGCGGGCTTTGCCGCACCCACTCCAATTCGCGCTGCAAGGTGCGACGGCGGGCATCCTCTTCCTTGCCTTCCTGCTCCAGACGTTTGTCCTTCTGCTCCAGCCAGGAGGAGTAGTTGCCCTCCCACGGAATACCCGAACCCCGGTCGAGTTCGAGAATCCAGCCGGCGACATTGTCGAGGAAGTAGCGGTCGTGGGTGATCGCCACCACGGTGCCGGGATATTCGTGCAGGTAACGCTCCAGCCAGGCGACGGATTCCGCGTCCAAGTGGTTGGTCGGCTCGTCGAGCAACAGCATGTCCGGCTTGGACAGCAGCAGGCGGCACAGGGCCACGCGGCGCTTCTCGCCACCCGACAACTTGGTCACGTCGGCATCGCCGGGCGGGCAGCGCAGCGCATCCATGGCGATCTCGACATTGCGCTGCAGATCCCAGGCATTGGCGGCGTCGATCTTTTCCTGCAGCTCCGCCTGCTCGGCGATCAGCGCGTTCATCTCGTCGTCGTCGGTGATTTCAGCGAACTTGGCCGAAACCTCCTCGAAGCGATCCAGCAGAGCCTTGGTCTCGGCCACGCCTTCCATGACGTTGCCCAGCACGTCCTTCGAGGGATCGAGCTGCGGTTCCTGCGGCAGATAGCCAACCCTGACGCCTTCCGCCGCCCAGGCCTCGCCGGTGAATTCCGTGTCCAGCCCGGCCATGATCTTCAGCAGCGTGGATTTACCCGCGCCGTTCAGACCCAGCACGCCGATCTTGGCGCCCGGGAGGAAGCTGAGCCAAATGTCTTTCAGGACCTGCTTGCCGCCCGGATAGGTCTTGCTCAGGCCCTTCATTACATAGATGTACTGATACGACGCCATAATTCGCTCCGGCGCTATAATTGCGCGAAAATTGGGCTGAGTTGTATCGAAACGAGGCCCCCAGCGCAATGCGGCGAGGGCTCTATTTCACCCCTGTTTTCCAGGGCTTTAGGCCAACATCAACGCCCGCACATGCGCTGCGGCGGCGCTGGCCAGGGCGTTGAGATCATACCCCCCTTCCAAGGTCGAAACCACCCGGTCCCGGGCCGACTTGCGGGCCACAGCCAGCAACTGCTCGGTAGCCCAGTAATAATCCTCATCCGTAAGCTGCAACTGGGCCAGCGGATCGGCGCGATGGGCATCGAAACCCGCCGAGATCAGCAGAAGTTCCGGCGCAAAGCCCTCCAGCCGCACCAACACCCGCTCCATCGCCTGCCGGAATTCCGACGATCCGGCAAAAGGCCGCAGCGGAACGTTCACCACATTCCCGGCAACACCCTTTTCATGGGCGGCGCCGGTGCCGGGATAGAGCGGATACTGATGAGTGGAACTGTAAAACAGGTCCGCATCGGCCTCGAAGGCGGCCTGGGTGCCATTGCCGTGATGGACGTCGAAATCGACCACCGCTATGCGCTGCAGCTTCCAGCGGTCCCGCGCGTGCATGGCGCCCACGGCGACATTGTTAAACAGGCAGAAACCCATCGCCTGGTTAGGCTCGGCATGATGACCGGGTGGGCGGACAGCGCAGAAAGCATTGCGCATCTCTCCTTGCATGACGGCATCGATGGCGGCACAGACCGCGCCGGCGGCCCGCAAAGCCGCTTCGCCCGAGCCCGGCGAAACGATGGTATCGCCATCGATGAAGCGCAACCCAGCCTGCGGGATGCCGCGCAGAATACGGTCCACATAGTCGCCCGGATGCACCCGGGCGATTTGGGCGGCTGTGGCGCGCGGCGCTTCGCGGCGGTCGAGGTAGAAGAATTCCTCCCCCTCCAGCCGATTCAGCACCGCCCGCAGCCTTTCCGGGCATTCCGGATGGCCTTCTCCCGTGTCGTGGGCGAAACAGGCGCTATGCGAAAACAGCCCCGTTACCATGCCGTGACCATATGCTTGGCCCCTCCCAAACTGCGAAAAACGCAGGACGTTACGCTATCGCACGTATACAATAGATCATGGTGAGGCTGATTTCAGCAACGGCTGCGGCCGCTGTCGGATCGGGAATAATTGTTTGTGGGCCATTCCAGCACATGAAACTTCTGGGCCAGGTCATAGTCGTGGGTGTCATAGCCGCCGGGGCGGCACTGGCCTATGTTTATCGCGACGCCATTCCGTTCATCGGCAAAAATCAGACGCAGACGGCAACGCCAGGTAGCGGCGGCATGCCTGCGCTGCCGGTCGAGACCGCAGCCGTGCGCCGGATGGACATTGTCCGCACGGTGGAGGCTGTCGGCACGGCGCAGTCCAACGAGGCGGTGACGATCACTGCCAAAGCGAACGGCATCGTCGAAAAGATCAATTTCCAGGAAGGCCAACAGGTCAAGGCCGGCACCATCCTGGTGGAACTGGAAGCCAGTGAAAGCAGTGCCAAGATCAACGAGCTGCGCGCCAGCCGCGATGCCGCCAAACTGGCCTATGACCGCGCGTTACAATTGGTGCAAAGCCGCAGTGTGGCACAGGCGCGGGTCGATGAACTCGCCAAGGCTTATGAAGCCGCCGAAGCCCGCCTGTCGGCCGAGCGCGCCCGCTTCTCCGACAGCGTGATCCGGGCACCCTTCAGCGGCAAGCTGGGCTTGCGCCGGGTCAGCCTCGGCGCCCTGGTGCGGCCGGGCGACAGCATCACCACCTTGGACGATACCTCAGTCATCAAGCTGGAATTCGACGTACCGGAAACCGTACTGAGCGGTGTCGCGATCGGCAATACCGTCACCGCCAAGGCCAGCGCCCTGCCGAATAAGACCTTCCGGGGCACCGTCGTAACCGTCGACAGCCGGATCGATCCGACCTCGCGGGCAGTCAAGGTCCGTGCCACCATTCCCAATCCGGATGACGTCATCAAGCCCGGCATGTTCATGACCGTCGCGCTGACCATCGGCGTCATGAAGGATTCGCTGGTGGTGCCCGAGGAGGCGCTGCTGGCCCAGGGCGGCGAGCAATTCGTCTATGTCATCAATGACGGCAAGGCGACCCGTACCCGCGTCACCGTCGGCCAACGCCTGCCCGGATTGGCGCAGATCCTGAGCGGCCTTCGCGACGATGACCAGGTTGCCGTCACCGGCCTGCAGCAGCTGCGCGACGGCATGCGGGTTCGCCCGGCAACACCGCCGATATCGGGAACGCCAAACCTGCCGCCCAAAACGGCATCGTGAGCGATCGCAAGAACTGAATAGGCCGCAAACGGCCGGGGAAGCCCCATGGTTCTGTCGGATGTCTCGATCAAGCGCCCGGTTTTCGCAACCGTCATCTCGCTGGTGCTGATCATCTTCGGCCTGTTCGCGCTGCGCGGCATGTCCGTGCGCGAATATCCCGACATCGATCCGCCGGCGGTGAGCGTTACCACGATCTATCGCGGCGCCTCGGCCGAGATCATCGAAAGCAAGATCACCCAGATCATCGAAGATTCGGTCGCCGGCATCGAAGGCATCCGCTCGATTACTTCCACCAGCCGCGAAGAATCCAGCTCGATCAGCATCGAGTTCAACCTCACCCGCGACGTGGACGATGCCGCCAATGACGTCCGCGACAAGGTCAGCCGCGTCCTGACGCGCCTGCCCGACGAGGCCGACCAGCCGACGATTGCCAAGACCGAGGCCGATGCGCGGCCGATCATCTACATCTCGATGTCCAGCGACCGGCTGTCGCTGCTGGAGCTGACCGATTACGCCGACCGCTATCTGGTCGACCAGCTGTCGATCATCGATGGCGTCGCCTCGGTCAACATCTACGGCGCGCGGCGCTATTCCATGCGCGTCTACCTCGACCGCATGGCGATGGCGGCCCGCAATATCACCGTGCAGGACGTCGAGGACGCGATCCGCCGCCAGAATGTCGAACTGCCCTCCGGCCGCGTCGAAAGCAGCATGCGCGAATTCACCGTGCGCACTGATTCCGGCCTGCGCACCGCGCAGCAATTCCGCGACATCGTGCTGCGCGAGCAGGACGGCTATCTGCTGCGTCTGGGCGAGGTCGCGCAAGTGGAACTGGGCGCCGAGGATGACCGCACCGAGCAGCGGGTCAACGGCGTCACCGCCATCGGCCTCGGTATCATCCGCCAGTCGAAATCCAACGCGATGGAAATCTCTCAGGGCGTCACCAAGGCAGTGGAGCGGCTGCAGGGCAGCCTGCCTGCCGGCGTCAAGATGGAAATCGCCTATGACCAGTCGAAATTCATCAGCCAGTCGATCTACGAGGTGTTCCATGCCCTGATGGTTGCGCTTGGTCTGGTGATCGGCGTGATCTTTCTGTTCCTGCGTTCCTGGCGTGCCACGCTGATCCCCGCCATCGCGATCCCGGTCTCGGTGATTGGATCCTTCATCGTCATCGGCGCGCTGGGCTATTCAATCAATGTACTCACACTTTTAGCGCTAGTGCTTGCCATCGGCCTCGTGGTCGATGACGCCATCGTGGTGCTGGAGAATATCCATCGCCGCATCGAACTGGGCGAGCCGCCGCTGCTGGCTTCGCTGCGGGGTGCACGGCAGATCGGTTTCGCCGTGATCGCCACCACCATCGTCCTGATTGCCGTTTTCGTGCCGATCTCGCTGATGGAAGGCAATACCGGAAGGCTGTTCCGCGAATTCGGCATCTCAGTCGCCGCCGCAGTGTTATTCTCCGGCTTTGTCGCGCTGACCCTGACGCCGATGATGTGCTCCAAGCTGCTGCATGAGACCAAGGAAGAGAGCTGGTTCTACCGCGTCACCGAGAAATTCTTTACCGGCATGGCCAATGCCTATGGCTGGCTGCTGCGGCGGGCGCTGGCCGCTCCGCTGCTGGTGCTGCTCATCGGCGGCGTGGTCTCGGTCGTCGCCTACCTGATGTTCGTCAGCCTGCCCCGCGAATTTGCGCCGATCGAGGATCGTGGCGTCTTCTTCGTCCAGATCACGGCCCCGGAAGGCTCCAGCTACGAATATACCCGCAGCAACGTCATCAAAGTCGAAGAGGCGCTAAAGCCCTATATCGAAAACGGTACCGCCAGTGTCATTCAGTCCTTCATTGCCCCGGCCTGGGGCGGCCGCCCCTCGCCGGCAAACTCCGCCTTCATGGTGATCCGCCTGCGCGACTGGTCCGAGCGCTCGGTGAAAAGCCAGGACATCGTCAAGGACGTCTTTCCGAAGCTGCTGAGCATCACCGGCGTGCGCGCCTTTGCGATCAATCCACCCAGCCTCGGCCTGCCTGGCAGCCAGGCACCGGTGCAGTTCATCATCGGCGGTCCGACCTATCCGCTGCTGGACGAATGGTCCGAACGTGTCATCGAGCGTGCTCTGCAGAATCCGAATCTTCTGAACGTCAACAAGAGCTATCTTCCGACCCGACCTGAAATCCAGGTGCAGATCGATCGCAACCGCGCCGCCGATCTAGGCGTGCCGGTGGAAACCATCGGCCGCACCCTGGAAACCATGCTGGGCTCGCGCGAGGTCACGAACTTCCAGCGCGACGGCAAGCAGTACAAGGTGCTGGTTCAGGCCAAGGCCGAGCAGCGAGTCACGCCGAACGATCTGAACAATATCTACGTGCGCGCCGGGGGACAGAATGGCCGGCTGGTGCCGCTGGCCAGCCTCGTCACCATGAAGGAAGCCGCCAGCGCACGTGAATTGCCGCGCACCGACCGGCTGCGCTCGGTCACCATCACCGCCTCGCTTGCGCCTGGCTATACGCTGGGAGAGGCACTGGAGTATCTGGAAGGCGTTGCAGCCGAGGTTCTGCCGCCCGAGGCGCGCATCTCCTATGGCGGCCAAAGCCGCGAATTCAGGGAATCCTCGGCGGCGATTTACGTCACCTTCGCTCTGGCGCTGATCATCGTCTTCCTGGTTCTGGCTGCACAGTTCGAAAGCTGGATCCACCCCACCATTATCATCTTCTCGGTTCCTCTGGCGGTGACCGGCGCGCTCGGCGCACTTTTGCTGACGGGGCAGTCGCTGAATGTCTACAGCCAGATCGGTATCGTCATGCTGATCGGCCTGATCGCCAAGAACGCCATTCTGATCGTGGAGTTCGCCAATCAATTGCGCGACGATGGCCGCAGTATTCTCGATGCGGTGACCGGAGCCTCCATCATCCGCCTGCGTCCGATCCTGATGACCTCCATCGCCACCATCTTCGGCGCCTGGCCGCTCGCCTTTGCCAGCGGTGCCGGGGCAGAATCGCGCTCCGCGCTTGGCTGGGTGATTGTCGGCGGCATGTCCTTTGCCACCCTGCTCAGCCTGTTCGTCGTGCCGGTGCTGTACAATCTGTTGGCCCGCTACACCAAGCCCACGGGTTACATCGCCCGCAAGCTGAGCGAACTGGAGAAGCAGCCAAATGTCGATGCCCGTGACGGCAGCAAGGCTGCAGCGGAATAGGCTTGCCGCCCCTGCAAAGGGATAGGTTATCGTTTGATAACCTGACCACGGCGTCGGGCGCGTGATTTGATGCATCACCCCTTGAGAGGCGAAGGGATAACAGATGACGAGCCGGAAAAACGGCGGTGGCGACGAGACCGAGAATCGCGCCTTCGAGGCAGCGGTTGCCAACGCGCAGGCGGCCGTCGCCGGACTATCGGACAAGTATATCGGATGGGTGACCGAGGACCTGCAGCGCCTCGATACCGCTATCGCCGCCGTGCGCGACAGCCAAGACGCCGCGACGCTGCGAAATGTTTATGACGTCGCCCACGACATCAAGGGACAAGGTTCCACTTTCGGCTATCGGCTGGTGACCGAGATCGCCCATCTGCTGTGTCGCTACGTGGACGAAGCATCGAAGCGGCAGCAATACGACCGCACGGTGGTTGACGCCCATGTCACGGCCTTGCGCACCGTCATCGACAACCGCATTCAGGGCGATGCCGGCGATATGGGCCGCGAGATTCTCCGCGCGCTGAAAGACGCGGCAGCCAAAAGCCTCGGCTAAGCAAAGCCCGCCAGAGCACTATTCCTCAGCGTCCTCGGCGCGCCGGAACGGCCCCGGATAATCAGGCCGGGTGAAACGGCGGCGATCCGGACCGAAATAACCGCCGCCGCGCACGAATTTGCGCGGTTTGTCGATCACTTCGCGCAGCCGAATCTCCAGCGATTTGGCCGAAAGCGGCAGCACCAGCAGCTCGTTGACACCCGCATCCAGCGCCTCGCGCACGCGTTCACGCGTGATCGTTGCGGTGACGATGATTGCCGGCAGGAAGGGATTCGGCGAAGCTGGCTCGTTGCGCAGGCGGCGGATCAGGTCGAGGCCATCCGACAGATCGCCTTCGGCGGCAGGCAACTCCCAGCGGCAGATCAGGGCGTCGACCCTGTCCCTGCCGCTCCTGATCCCATGTGCGCATAGCACCTTCCAGGCCGCCGCGGCGTCCGGCACATGCTGCCAGCGCGCCACGCCCAGCCCCTCCAGCAGCCAGCGCCAGGTGCTTGTCACATGGTCATCCTGGTCCACGACCAGCACATGGATTTGACTCAGGTCATAGACCATTGGGCTCTCGCGGCATTTACTGAACCAGCTTCTATTGCACCGTAACCGGCCGTTCGGAAGGGGCCGGACGGGGTGAAAAGGGCTTCTCCTGCGACCGCTCGTCGCGCCCTTGCCTGCCCCGCCCCCCTAGCCAGCGGTATGGTGTGGGCGCTAATATGAAGACCCAGCAAGTGAATTTCTACGCCGACGGCCGCCTGAGGCGGCTGCCGGTCCGAGCAGGCAAGTGCCCCATGGATTACGAAGCCCTCTTCGGCCAAGCGGTCGACAAACTGCATGCGGAAAAGCGCTATCGCGTCTTCACGGAAGTCGCGCGCAATTGCGGCAGCTTCCCGGTCGCCGACAATTTCAGCGGCATCGGTCCAGCCAAGATCACCATGTGGTGCTCGAACGACTACCTGGCGATGGGCCAGCATCCGGTCGTGATCGAAGCCATGCAGGAGGCGGCGGCGGAATACGGCGCCGGCGCCGGCGGCACCCGCAACATCTCGGGCAACAGCCACGCCATCGTCGAACTGGAGCGCGAACTCGCCGACCTGCATGGCAAGGAGGCCGCTTTGGCTTTCATGTCGGGCTATATCGCCAACCAGACTTCCCTTTCGACGCTCGCCAAGCTGCTGCCGAATTGCGTCATCCTCTCGGATGCCGACAACCACAACTCGATGATCGAGGGCATCCGCCAATCGGGTGTCGAGCGGCATATCTTCCGGCACAATGACCTCGCCCATCTGGAAGAGCTGCTCAAGGCGCAGCCGCTGGACCGGCCGAAGCTGATCGCTTTTGAGAGCGTCTATTCGATGGATGGCGATATCTCCCCCATCCATGCGATCTGCGATCTGGCCGACAAGTACAACGCCATGACCTATCTCGACGAGGTCCACGCGGTCGGCCTCTATGGCAATCGCGGCGGCGGGATCGCCGATCGCGACAATGCCATGCATCGCCTGCACGTCATCCAAGGCACGCTCGGCAAGGCTTTCGGCGTGGTCGGCGGCTATATCGCCGCCTCCAAGACCATCGTCGACGCGGTGCGCTCCTACGCGCCCGGCTTCATCTTCTCCACCGCCATGCCGCCGGCCGTCGCTGCGGCGGCAGCCGCGAGCGTGCGATATCTGAAGGTCAGCCAAGTCGAGCGCGCCCGTCACCAGGAGCGTGCCGCCACGCTGCGGCGCATGCTGCTCAATGCCGGCCTGCCGGTGCTGGTGAACCAGAGCCATATCGTTCCGGTCATGGTGGGCGACCCAGCACTGTGCAAGGCCGCTTCCGACCTGCTGCTGAGCGACCACGGCATCTATATCCAGCCGATCAATTATCCGACCGTGCCGCGCGGCACCGAGCGTCTGCGCATCACGCCGACCCCGGTGCATACTGACGCCATGATGCAGGCCCTGACGGCTGCCTTGCTGGATGTCTGGGAGCGACTGGGCCTGCGGCGTCAGGCGGCTTAAAGAGACCGAGACAGCCTACAACTTTCTTCGCGTATTCCGCCCGGCCTGGGCAGGGTCGCGCTGCTGGACGTATGAACCGCCCAGCGCCGCGCCATGCCTTCGCACACTGGTTAAATCAATCTTAAGTTACTATCTACATTAGTAGACGCGGCGAGAACAGGCACCGGTCATCCATGGCTCCCCATATCCAGACGCTGCCCGATTTCGGGTTCTCTCTCGAGCAGATAGAGCTCATCCGCCCGCGGCTGGATGTCCCCCAATTCGTCTATGTCAGCGGCCCCGCAGGCGGCGGCAAGACCCGCGCCGCGCTGTTGCTGGCCTGGACCTTTTTCCAGAATCGTGGCCGCCCCTTTCGCACCGATGGTCAGGATATGACGCTGGATCAGATCCGCCAGGCCGCCCGCGAGCATAATACCGGCATCCTGTTCCACGACATGGCAGCCAGCCAGGATTACTACAAAGCCGGCTTCTGCCTGGACTGCCGGATGGTAGCTTTAGGCATTGCCTTCGACGGTCCGGCCAAGGCGGTCCATGCCCACGTCTACCTGCTGTCTTATTTGCCGGGATTGTCGGTCCGCCATGATGTGGTGGTGATCGGCGTCGAGCGCGACGAAGACGACCCCGAAGGCGGCCGCCACAAGATCGACCTCTTCACGCACTAGCCTTCGCGACAGAGCAAACCAACACAAAGGACAGGGCAAACCAGCACAAAAAATGGGGCGCTAGATGCGCCCCATTAGAACCAGAATCAGAACGATGATCAGGATCAGTCCCAGGCCGCCGCTGGGGTAGTAGCCCCAGCCACGGCTATAGGGCCAACTCGGCAAGGCGCCGATCAGGATCAAAACGAGGATGATGAGCAGGATGGTGCCCAAGCCCAACTGATTGCCCTCCGCTGTTCAACTTACTGGCGGGTGCGGACAATCAGATCGTTGCGGACGGCGCGAACACCCTCGACTCCGCGTGCGATCTGCTCGGCCCGCGCTTTCTCGGTCGCCGAGTCAACGAAGCCGCTCAGCTGCACGACGTCGCGGAAGGTCTCGACGCTGATCTGGCGCGCCTTGGTGGTTTCATCCTGCACCAGGGCTGCCTTCACCTTCGTGGTGATCGTGGCCGAGTCGATATATTCACCGGTGGATTCCCGCGTTGAGGTCTGGGCACAACCAATCGCCGTGCCTCCCAACGCCATGACTACAACAAGACTGCGGAAAACGTTCAGCATGATCCTCTCCTCATGTCGTTACGTTACAAGCCAAACGGAAAGAAACGGCCGGTGCGTTGATCCGCACCGGCCGCTTAGCAGCCTGCATGGCGTCAGCGCCACCAGGGCTTACCAAGATTGATCTGATCGTCGTCAGTGAAGGCGCCGGTGGCGGCGCCGGCGGCACCGCCCAGAATCGCGCCGCCCACCGGATGGCCGACCGCAGCGCCGCCCAGGGCGCCTGCGCCCGCACCGATGGCGCCGCCAGAAAGGGCCCGATCCTGTGTGGTATTGCCGCAGGCGCCCAGCGTGAGGACCGCAGCCAGTGCGGCAGCGCCGGTCAGATATTTCATTGTGGTCTTTCTCATAATTGTGGTCTTTCTCATAGTCGCCTCCTTGCAGAACGGATGGCCAGAGTTTGACCTCCTTGATGCTTGTCCCAACACGCCACGGGACGTCCTGTTCCGCTCGGAAATCGGCGCTTTCTCGTATTTGCAGGATTTAGCCAAACCTGCGGAGCAATGATGGCGATAGCGAGTCGGTATCAACCGTCCGCCACGACTTCGCCATCATTTGATCTCGATCAAGGATGCTTTCCGTCCTCTGGGCATGATGCCAACTGGTCGCGATTTCCCAGACCCGGCCTGTCACGCCGCCATGCGGCGTTCAACTTATGAAGCGGAGAGAGTAAGACACATGTCCAAGAACAAACTCCTGGCTGCGGCAGCCGCGACGGCGATGCTGCTGGGCTTTGGCGCCGATGCCCTGGCTCAACAGGGCAAGTCCGCCGGCGACATCATGGTTCGCGGCCGTATGATCGGCGTCATTCCTCAAGAAGATTCCAGCATCAGCACGATTGGCGGCGAAGCCAAGATCGATAACGCCTGGGTGCCGGAAGTCGATTTCTCGTACTTCATCACCGACAACATCGCGCTTGAGCTGATTGCGGCGACCACCAAGCACAACGTCGATGCCAAAGGCACCGCGGCCGGCAACCTCGACCTCGGCAGCGTTTGGCTGCTGCCGCCGACCCTGACGGCGCAGTATCACTTCATGCCGAAGTCGGCCTTCAGCCCCTATGTGGGCGCTGGCGTGACCTATGCGATGTTCTACAACGCCAAGGACGGCGCTGCTGACAGCATCCATTACGACAACGCCTGGGGCTTCGCCCTGCAGGCGGGCGTCGACTACAACATCGGCGGCAACTGGTACCTCAACGCCGACGTGAAGAAGATCTTCATCAACACCGACGTGAAGGTCGGCGCGCTCGGCACCTCGGTAAAGGCGGATGTGGACATCGACCCGTGGGTGGTCGGTGTCGGCGTCGGCTACAAGTTCTAATTTTGCCGATCGAGTATCCGGATCGCCTCCCACCCCGCGATCCGGATACTCTAACGCCCCCGCCCGGCACAGGCGGGGGCGTTTTCTTTTGTGCCGCGTCTTCTTTTAGACGAAGAAGTCCGGCACCAGATCCTTCTCAGCCACGCCTTCATGGCGGTACTTGGACAGATCCGTCACGCCGGCCGAGGCAAGAACCTCGTCATCGATGAAGAAATTGCCCGTGCACTCGCGGCTTGGCTTGGTCAGGATGATGTAAGCCGCATCCGCCATGATCTCCGGCTTGCGGCAGCGGCGGCGGAAATCCGGCCCGGTGATGACATTCATCGCATCGGTATCGATGGCCGTGCGCGGCCAGAGCGCGTTCACTGCAACGCCCTTGTCGCGAAACTCGCCAGCCATGCCCAGCACGCACATGCTCATGCCGAATTTCGCCATCGTATAGGCGACATGCGGCGCAAACCAGCGCTCCTCCATGTTCAGCGGTGGCGAAAGGTTGAGGATATGCGGATTTTCCCCCTTCAGCAGATGCGGCAGGCATTTCTGGCTGCACAGATAAGTGCCGCGCGTATTGATCTGATGCATCAGGTCATACCGCTTCATCGGCGTTTCCAAGGTGCCGGTAAGGCTGATCGCTGACGCATTGTTGACCAGGATGTCGATGCCGCCGAAGGTGTCCACCGTCTTCTGAACGGCCGCTTCCACCATCGCCTCGTCACGCACATCGACCACCAGCGGCAGCGCCTTGCCGCCCGCCTTCTCGATGGCCTCCGCCGCCGAGTAGATCGTACCGGCCAGCTTCGGATGCGGCTCGGTGGTCTTCGCCGCAATGGCGATATTGGCACCATCGGCGGCCGCGCGTTTGGCAATCGCCAGACCGATTCCGCGGCTGGCACCGGTGATGAAAAGCGTCTTGCCCTTCAGGCTTGTCATTTTATTCCTCCCTTGGATGGCCTATTGCGCGGCCATCGCCACATCGTTGCGGCTATACTCGTAGACACCGTCGCCGTTCAACCGCCGCGTCACCAGCCCTTCATGCATCAGGTGATGCAAATGCGCCACTGCTTCGCCAGCCGCCAGCGTCATATGATCGGCAATGTCGCGCTTGAACAAAAGTGGCAAGGTCGCGGTCGCCGTGTGTGGTGTGTGCAGCGCGCCCAGCAGCGCATCCAGCCGCACCTGGTGGTGCCGCCTCAACATGGCGATGCGGGTATGCAGCCCGATGAAGGGATCGCCATGGGAAGGCAGTACCAGCGTTTCCGCCGGCAAATGGCCGAACTTGTCCAATGAGCTGAGATAGAGCGTCAGTGGCGCCGCTTCCGGCTCGCCCGGATAGACGCCAATATGCGGCGAAATGCGCGGCAGCACCTGATCGCCGGAAATCAGCACCTGAAGACCGGACGAATAAAGACAGGCATGCTCGGGCGAATGACCGCGGCCGACGATCACCTGCCAGTCATGGGTGCCGATGCGGATGCAGTCGCCCTCCGTGATGCGGCGGAAACTGCGCGGGATCGGCGTCACCGCCTTGGAGAAATTGCCGAAGCCGCGGGCGCGGATCGCGTCCAGCTGTTCAGGCGTGAAGCCAAGCCGGCGATAGAATTCGATCACATCGGCGGGCACCTCGGGGATCGCTTCCAGCTCCAGCATGCGGCCGAAGCTCCATTCGCCAAGCGTCATCCACAGCGGCGCCTTCCAGCGCTCCTGCAGCCAGCCAGCCAGCCCCAGATGATCGGGATGGAAATGTGTGCAGAGGATGCGGGTGATCGGCTTGCCGTTCAGATGGCGCGCGAAAACCTCTTCCCAGACCGTCTGCAGCTTGGAGGATTTGAAGCCGGTATCGATCAGCGTCCAGCCATCGCCATCCTCGATCAGATAGAGATTGATGTAATCGAGGCCCGGAATCGGCACCGGCATGCGCAGCCACAACACGCCTGGCAGCATTTCCATCGTCTCGCCGTCGCCGGGCCGGCCGCCCTGGCCGCGATCGGCGAAGGGATAAAGCAGGCTTGCACCATTATCGGCGGTCGGCGTGCCGTCGATGCCGGGCGCAGCCATGGTATTCTCAGAAGCTTCGGACACTTTGTTTGACCTGATTGGCTGGGGAAGCAGTGAAAGTCTAGTGTGACGTTCACGTAAGGGTCAAATGCCGTAGGTCCGGCGGCTTTGTCACCTGCCGCCGGGGAAAATAAAAGTTCCGTCGCCATGCCACGCTTTCAAGCGTGGCATGGCGAAGATACCGGTTTTCAGCGAAATTAGGCCCGCAGCAATTCCGGCGTCACTTCCGCCAGACCGGCGCTGCCCTCGGTGGCGGCGCGGCACAGGCCGTCGACGCCGGTCAGCACCTGCTCGGCGAAGATGCGTGCGGAGACGATCTTCGCGGCGAAATACGGGTCCGTCGCGCCTCCGGCGATCTCGGCCTTCGCCGCCAGAGCCTGGCGCGCCAGCAGCCAGCCGCCGACCACGGAAGCAAAGGCGCGCAGGTAAGGCGTGGCGCCCGACAACGCGGCATTGACATTGCCGCCGAGCTGCTGGCCCATCCAGGATGAGGCCTTCGTCAGCGACTTCAGCGCCCCATCCAGATTGCCATGGATAGCAGCAAAACCTTCGCCGGCCTTGGCCAGCTCGGCCACGGTAGCACCGATCTGGCCGAACAGCGCCTTCACCGTTTCGCCGCCATTGAGCGGCAATTTGCGGGTAACGAGATCGATCGCCTGGATACCGTTGGTGCCCTCATAGATCGGCAGGATACGTGCATCGCGGTAATACTGCGCCGCGCCGGTTTCCTCAATGAAGCCCATGCCGCCATGAATCTGCACGCCCAGCGACGCGACCTCGCAGCCGATATCGGTCGCCCAGGCCTTGCTCAGCGGCGTGAGCAGCTCGACCAGCGACTTCCATTCCTTGCGCTTGGCCTCGTCCGGCAGGCGATGCGCGCGGTCGATGGCCGCTGCATTCAGATAGATGAGGCCGCGCGCCGCCTCGGTCAGGCTGCGCATCAGGATCAACATGCGGCGCACATCGGCATGCTCGATGATCGAGACATGCTGATCGGCGCTCTGGCCGGGATGACGGCCCTGCTTGCGCTGCTCGGCATAAGCCAGCGCCTGCTGATAGGCGCGTTCGGCAATCGCCAGGCCCTGGCAGCCGACGCTGAGGCGCGCATTGTTCATCATGGTGAACATGCAGCGCATGCCCTGGTTCTCCGCGCCCAGCAGCCAGCCGATGCATTCGCCGTTGTCGCCATAGGACATCACCGCCGTCGGGCTGGCATGGATGCCGAGCTTATGCTCCAGCGACACGCAGCGCAGATCGTTGCGCTTGCCCGGCTTGCCATCGGCATCGGGGATGAATTTCGGCACGATGAACAGTGAAATGCCCTTGGTGCCGGCCGGCGCGTCCGGCAGGCGGGCCAGCACGAGATGGACGATATTCTCCGTCATGTCGTGCTCGCCATAGGTGATGAAGATCTTGCTGCCGGTGATCTTGTAGGTGCCGTCGCCCACCGGCACGGCCTTGGACTTCAGCGCACCGACATCCGAACCCGCATGCGGCTCTGTCAGGTTCATCGTCGCAGTCCATTCGCCGCTGACCAGCTTCGGCAGATACAGCTTCTTCTGCTCCTCCGTGCCATGGGCCTCAATGGCATCGATGGCGCCCTGGGTCAGCAGCGGGCAGAGCGAGAAAGCGAGATTGGCCGACTGCACCATCTCCTGCGCCGCCATGGTGACGGCCCAGGGCAGGTTGCCGCCGCCGTATTCCTCGGCGAAGGGCATGCCGTTCCAGCCGGCTTCGCAGAACTGCTTGTAGGCATCCTTGAAGCCAGGCGCCGTGCGCACCACGCCATTGTCCAGCTTGGCGCCCTGCTGGTCGCCGCCGCGATTGAGCGGCGCCAGCACGCCACCGGCGAACTTCGCCGCCTCTTCCAGCACGGCCGCCACGGTATCCCCATCGGCATGATCCAGGCCCGGCAGCTCGCTCAGCTCGGCCAGCCCGGCAATCTGCTCGAGCGTGAAACGCATATCCTTGACGGGGGCGGTGTAATCCATCTCGGTCTCCCTGGACGCGGTAAGCACTGCAATGGCGTTTGGCATAATATGGCCCGGCATGCCTAGCAAGGCCAAGCGGCGCGGGTTATGACTTCCCGCCATGGTTGACGTAACGATTTCAGAGGCCGCGAAGCTGCTCCTGGCCGGCGAGGTGGTGGCGATCCCGACCGAGACGGTCTATGGGCTGGCCGCCGATGCGACCAACGCGGCGGCAGTGGCAAAGATCTTCCGCGCCAAGGGCCGGCCCAGCTTCAATCCGCTGATCAGCCATATCGCCGATATTGGCCAATTAAACGATCTCGTGCTCACGGACGAACGGGCCCACAAGCTGGCCAAAGCCTTCTGGCCCGGCGCGCTGACCCTTGTCCTGCCCCGCAAGCCGGGCTGCCCGGTAGCCGAGGCCGTTTCCGCCGGCCTGCCCTCGCTGGCCTTGCGCATGCCAGCGCATCCAGTCGCGCGCGAGCTGCTGCGCCTTGTCGGCCGCCCCGTGGCGGCGCCGTCCGCTAACCGCTCGGGCCATGTCTCGCCCACCACGGCGCAGCATGTGCGCCACAGCCTCGGGCCGGAGATCGCCATCCTCGATGGCGGTCCCTGCCCCGTGGGCCTGGAATCCACCGTCATAGGCCTGACCGGGGCGCAGCCTCTGCTGCTCCGCCCGGGCGGCCTGGCCGCCGAAGAGATCGAGGCCGTGCTGGGCGAGCCCCTGGGCCTGCCGCAGAATGCCAAGCTGGAATCGCCCGGCATGCTGCTGAAGCATTATGCCCCCCGCCTGCCGGTGCGGCTCAACGCGACAGCGGCCCAGGGCAAAGAAGGGCTGCTCAGCTTCGGCCCGGCGCTGCCTGGTTTTGCCGCTGTCTATCCGTTAAGCGAGACCGGCGATCTGGCCGAAGCCGCCGCGCGGCTTTATGCCGGGCTTCATGCGCTGGATCAGACCCCGAACCTTGAAGGCATTGCCGTGATGCCGATCCCTTCGCAGGGCCTTGGCGCGGCGATAAACGATCGCCTTACCCGCGCCGCCTGTGGACGTTGAGGCGGAAAACATTAAGCTGGTGTCACTATGAACGCACTTGCACCCGATCTGCTGGACCGTTTCCGCAACATCGTTGGCCCAAAGGGCTGGAGCTCCGATCCGGACGCCCTTGCGCTGCATACGCGCGAGATGCGCGACCTCTATACCAGCCGTACGCCGCTGGTGCTCAAGCCTGCCAGTACCGAAGAGGTGGCTGCCATCGTCAAGCTGGCGCGTGCCACCAAGACCAAGCTGGTGCCGCAGGGCGGCAATACCGGCCTTGTGGGCGGCGGCATTCCCTTCGATAGCGGCGACGAGATCGTCGTCTCGCTGCAGCGCATGAACCGCATTCGCGCCATCGATCCGCTGAACGACACGATCACGGTGGAGGCCGGCTGCATTCTGCAGAATATCCAGCAGGCCGCCCGTGAAGCGGGCAAGCTCTTCCCGCTGTCCATTGGCTCGGAAGGCAGCTGCACTATCGGCGGCAATCTCTCCACCAATGCTGGCGGCAACGCCGTGCTGCGCTATGGCAATACCCGCGATCTCACCCTTGGCCTGGAGGTGGTGCTGCCCGACGGCCAGATCTGGGACGGTCTGCGTGGCCTGCGCAAGGACAATACCGGTTACGATCTGAAGCATCTGTTCATCGGCGGCGAAGGCACGCTGGGGATCATCACTGCGGCCGTGCTGAAGCTCTATCCGGCACCGGCGGCGGTGGCGACCGCGTTTAGCGCCGTGCCGAACCCCAGAGCCGCCATTGAATTGCTGTCAATGGCCAAGACCGCTTCCGGCGGACAGGTCACCGGCTTCGAATTGCTGCCGCGCATCGGTCTGGACTACGTGCTGCGTCACACGCCGGCGACATCCGATCCGCTGGCCGAACGGTATCCGTGGTATGTGCTGATGGAATTCTCGTCCGGCCGTGACGATGGCAGCATCGGCACGACGCTGGAAACCGTGCTTGCCGACGGCTTCGAAAAGGGCCTGGTGCTGGATGCCGCCATCGCGCAATCGGAGGCCCAGCGCACGGCGTTCTGGAAGATCCGCGAAGCCATGTCCAGCGCACAGAAGCCGGAAGGCGGTTCGATCAAGACCGATATTTCGGTGCCTGTCTCTCTGATGCCGGATTTCATCGAGCAGGCCTCGAAAGCGGTGGAAGACCTGATCCCTGGCGTGCGCATCGTCGCTTTCGGCCATATCGGCGACGGCAACGTGCATTTCAATCCGTCTCAGCCAGTGGGCTGGGAACCGGCGAAATTCATGGCCTACTGGGACCAGGTGCACCAGATCGTGCACGACATCGCGCACAAGATGAATGGCTCGATCTCAGCCGAGCATGGCGTCGGCCGCATGAAGATCGACGAAATCACCCAATACAAATCGCCAGTCGAGATCGAACTGATGCGCAAGATCAAGCGCGCCTTCGATCCTGACAACATCATGAATCCCGGCAAAGTCATCCGCCCGTAATTTAATGCGAAAGCCTTTATTCCGCGCCTATCTGGCAATCGGCATCGACGGCTTCATTGCGCGGCCGAACGACGCCATATACTGACTGCACGATTACGATCCGGCGCAATTCGGATGCCGATTTCTTTGCCGGGATTAGCAGCGTTGTGATGGGCCGCACCACCTATGAGGTCGTCCGCGCCATGGGCGGTGACTGGCCCTATGCGGGCAAGCGCAGCTATATGGTGACGTTGCAGGCTCTGCCGGATCTGCCGCCGCAGACGGAAATCCGGCCGGCGGATTTCACGGCACTGGCCGCCGAGTTGCGGCAGCACCAGGACGGCGATGTCTGGCTTCTGGGTGGTGGCAGCTTTGGCTGGGTTTTCTCGATGTCGAGGCGCTCGACAGGTTCGAGCTCTACGTCATTCCGGTGCTGATCGGCGAAGGCTCCCGCTCCTGCCGCCGCAGCGTCGCAATATGACGCTGCGGCGGCAGGAGAGTGAAGCCCTGACCTAAGGCGTGGTGAAAAACTGATCTACCAGCCTTGATCGGGTTTCTGGCCTTGATCAGCTCGACCGCGGCTTGAGCTCGCGGGCGATTGCCTTCTGCGCCACCGCAACACCCACGATCAGCGCAGCGCCAATCAGATCGGTCGTCACGCCGGGCTTGATCAGGCAGAGCGCGGCGGCCACCAGAACCACACGCTCCCACATCAGAGCCGGGCGGATCAGATAGCCATACAAGCCGGCCGCCAGCGCAAGACAGCCGACCGTCGCCGAGGCCGCGGCATGCAGAATGTCGGGCCATTCCCCGATGGCCAGCAGCGCGGGGTCATAGACGAACATGAACGGCACGATGAAGCCCGCTGCACCGGTGCGCACGGCCGCCCATCCCGCCTCCCAGATATTCGCCTTCGCCAAGCTGGCAGCAGCGTAGACCGCCAGGGCCACCGGCGGCGTGATCGCCGACAGGATCGCAAAGTAGAAGGCAAACATATGCGCCGCCGGCTCGATGACGCCGAGCTTCATCAGCGCCGGCACCATCAGCGAAACCATGACGATGTAAGCCGGCGTCGTCGGCATGCCCATGCCGAGAATAATGCCAGCCACTGCCGTCAGCAGCAACGCCAGGATCAGGCTATCCTGCGCCAGGGTGACCACCACATTGGTGAAGGTGATGCCCAGGCCGGTCAGCGTGATCGAGCCGATCACGAGGCCCGCGCAGGCGCAGGCCATGGCAACCGACAGCGTGTTGCGGGCGCCGTCTTCCAGCGCCTCCCAGATCAGCTTCCATTTCAGCTCACCGCGCGAGGTGGCACGCAACAGCGCGACAGGGAAGCAGGCCAAGGTGCCGGCCAGCGCGCAAAGCGGCGCCGAATACCCCATGAACATGCCGGTCAGGATGATCGCCACCGGCACGAAGAGATGCCCGCGCTCGGACAGCACCCGCACAAGCAGTGGTACCTCGTTCGCCGGCAGGCCCTCGAGGCCCTGCCGTTTGGCTTCGAAATGCACTGCGCCAAAGCAGGCGATGTAATAAAGCAGCGACGGGATCAGCGCCCACAGCGCCACGGTGGCGTACGGCACCGCCAGGAACTCCGCCATCACGAAAGCGGCGGCACCCATGATCGGCGGCATGATCTGACCACCGGTCGAGGCCACCGATTCAACCGCAGCCGCAAAGGCCGGCCGGAAGCCGGTGCGCTTCATCAGCGGAATGGTGATCGGGCCGTCAACCATGACGTTGGCGACCGCACTGCCCGAGATCGTGCCGAACAGTGACGACGACACCACCGCCACCTTACCTGGGCCGCCCGCGGAACGGCCGGTCAGCGACAGTGCGAAATCCATGAACAGCTTGCCCGTGCCGGTCCGCTCCATGAAGCTGCCAAACAGCACAAAGATCATCACATAGGCCGCCGAGACGCCCAGCGTGGAGCCGAAAATGCCCTCGGTGGTCATGTAAAGCTGATCCAGCAGGGTCAGCGGATTGACCTGGGTGACGAACAGCGCATGCCCCATGAACAGAAGGGCGGTGATGGGCAGCGCCCAGCCGATCACCCGGCGCGTGCAGTCGAGTACCGCCCAGACGAGAATGATCGCCGCACCGATATCGAGCGGCTGCAGATCGTCGATATAGATGATGCGATTGACGAAATAGTCGTAATTGACGAACAGATGGCCCAGCGCGACGGCCGTGCCCGCGAACAGCAATGCATCATACCAAATGAAACGGCGCTTTCCGTCCTTCTGCGAAAATGGATGCAGCAGAAGAATCAGCGTCATCGCGAAAGCAAGATGAACCGCACGGAAAATCATCGCTTCCGGCGGGGCAATAGCAATAGCCCACATATGATACACGGCCATCACTACGCCGATCGGCGCCGCTATGCGCGCGACCAGGGTTTTACCATCCATCGTCCGCCCCTCCCGGATCGATTACGCTACTTTATTTGGAAAAAAAAGGACCGGTGCCGCCCGTCCTTAGCGGCACCGGCCGAGGCGCCTCATTAGAGAGCACCAACTTCCTTATAGTACTTGGCCGCGCCCGGATGCAGCGGCACGCCGATATCCTCGGCCATCTCCTTCGGGGTGAGCTTGGCCATCGCCTTGTTCACGGCCGCCAGGTCGGCGACCTGCGTCGCCATCGCCTTGGTGACGGCGTAGATCTTGTCTTCAGGCAGCTTGCACGACGTGATGAAGTGCGTCGAGTAGCCGATCACCGGCAGATCCTTATCCTGCTTCGGATAGGTGTTCGCCGGGACGATCACCTTGTTATAGCCGGCGTTGATCTTCTTCATCGCTGCCAGGCCTTCATCGGTGATCGGGATCAGCTTGATATCGCGACCGGTCGCCAGATCCATCACCGACGAGGCGGGGATGGTGGTGCCGAGCGTGAAGACCTGCGCATGGCCGTCCTTCAGCAGTGCCGCGGCGTCGTTATACGAGGCCATGAAGTTGACCTTGCTCATCGCCTCGTAAGACAGGCCGTGGGCTTTCAGGATGTGCTGCGAGATCACCTCGGCGGTGTTGCCGCGGGTCTGCACGGCGATCGCCTTGCCCTTGATATCCTCGATCTTGTTGATGCCGGCATCGGCCAGCACAACGACTTGGAAATACTGCGGATACAGGTTGGCGATCTGGCAGACATTCGTCGCCTTTTCAGTGAACGGCGGCTCGCCATTGATCGCGTCAACGGTCGAGATCGAGTTGCCGAAACCGAAATCGGCCTTGCCTTCCTGCACACCCTTGACGTTGGCAATGCCGGCGCCGGGCAGGGTCTGCACGGTCGCGCCAGGGATCGCCTTTTCAAACATTGCCTTGAGCGTGCCGCCCAGCGGCACCCACACACCGCCTTGCGGGCCGGTCATCAGTTTGTAGGTCTGAGCCGAAGCATCGCCGCCGAAGCTGGCGACCAGGATGCCTGCAGCCATAGCGGCAACCGCACCCACCACGCGTTTGTTGCGCTGAATCATCATCTTCCTCCCGATGTATACTTCAACCTGGAGTGTGCGGCAGCGCAGGATGGGACGTCAAGTCAGATTAATCCGTCTTCGAACAAATCCATTTGCGGCTCCGCCGGACGCTGCAACGCGGCATGCGGCATGACCGCGCCATCGACAAGGATGTGCTGCACATCTACATGGCATCCCAGTAAGGCCGGGGTAACCAGATGAGTGCGGTGGCATTGCCGGGGATCACGTTCGGCGCACATGATCGCCGTCGGCTGTTCGGCTGCCCAGGATATCAGCTCTGCGACGCCTGCCTGGAAAATCGGCAGGGCCGCGAGTTTTGCGTAATCGACATGCCCTACGGCATCATAGGCTTGCCTGTCGCGCGGGCGTCCGCCCAACGCTTCACCCATCCAGCGATAGGCAATGCCGCATTTGCCCAACAGCGCGGCAAGCGTCTGCCGATTGAAATGCGGCGTGAAGCGTGAGGCGGGCTGTGATCGGATATCGGCCAGTTGCCGTATCCCGTGCTGGTTCAGCAAAGCCAGAAAGCGTTCAGCAGGATGATTGGAGTGACCGATGGTAAAGATGACACCGGTCATGCCTGAGCCTCGGCCGCATCCTCCGCGGCATGCTGTGCTTGGCGCGAATCAATCTGGCCGGAATTGGCGCGCATGGCGTCGTCCACCAAACGGCGTAGAGCATGGGAGGCGCCGCCGGGCTGCGCCGCCAGCCAATCCCAATGCTGCGGCAGCAACGTCACCTCGCGGGCGACCACACCCAGTTTCGGCCGGCCGCGCCGGCGTGGCGAGGCCTCCTGGGTGCCGGAAAAATCGGTGCTGGATTGCGGCATGTCCGTCATAGATCCATAAAAATTACCCGGGTCAAATCCTGCGTCAATCAGCTTTTGTTGAATATGTGCAGGCCGCCAACTCCCGCCGGGACGGCGGATGAAACGCGTGTGAAGAATTATTTCCGAATTTTGCGAAGTCATTGAGCAGGATAGACGACTTTCAACCGTGGGGATATACACGGGCGCGGCCGGGAAATAGCCGGCGCTTAACCCCGGCATATCGCGCCGCGGGGCGGGGATTCTCAGTTATGACGCGTATTACCAAAATCGGGGTGTCCGTGCTGGCTTTGGCTGTCATTGCCGGAGGCGGCCTTTATGCAATGAAGGCGCGCCAGGCCGCCAAGGCCGTCGCCACTGCCGAAGAGGCCGCGCCGCAGCCCCAGGGCCGCTTCACTGGCCTTGAATTCTCCCTCGCCGATCTCGCGGAGGTGAAAGCTGCCGATCTTCGCCAAGCCGTCCGCCTCAGCGGCACCTTGCAGCCCTTTAATCAAAGCGTCGTACGCGCCGAGGTCGCCGCCGTGGTACAGGAGATCACCGTGCGCCGTGGCGAGCGCGTGAGGAAGGGACAATTGCTGGCCAGGCTCGATACCGCCGATCTGGCGGCCAGGCTGCGCGAAAAACAAAGCAACCTCGACAGCGCCCGCTCAGCACTTAACCTCGCTGAGATCAAC
This sequence comes from uncultured Ferrovibrio sp., assembly GCF_937960835.1. Lineage (GTDB taxonomy): Bacteria > Pseudomonadota > Alphaproteobacteria > Ferrovibrionales > Ferrovibrionaceae > Ferrovibrio. The sequence continues at coordinate 494,776 of NZ_CALGPC010000006.1, read as the reverse complement.
CGCAACAAGGCAGTAACGCTGACCCAGCGCGGCGTGAAATCCCAAACTGCGCTGGATGAAGCCGAAAATGCCTGGCGCACCGCCCGCGCCAATGTCGCCGCGCTGGAACAGCAGGTGACGATGGCCAAGAAGGCGCTGAATGATGCCGCTATCTACGCGCCGATCGACGGCCTGGTGGCCGACCGCATGGTCAACCCCGGCGAACGCGTCGCCGTCGATGCGAAACTGTTTGCGATTGCCGATCTCGACGTGATGGAGGTCGAAGCGCTGGTTCCGGCACGCGACGTGCCGCAGTTGAAAGTCGGCCAGCCGGTTGCTCTGCGCGTCGAAGGCTTCGGCGACCGCATCTTCACCGGCCATATCGAGCGCATCAATCCGACCGCGCAAAGCGGCTCGCGCTCCATCCCTGTCTTCATCCTGCTGCCCAATCCCGAACACGTCCTGCGTGGTGGGATGTTTGGCAGCGGCGAGGCCGTGCTGGCCGAGGTCCAAAATGCCGCCGCCATTCCCGCCGATGCACTGCGCGATGAAGCGGGCGAGACTGTGGTCTATGTCTTTGCCGGCGACAGGCTGGAGCGCCGTAAGGTGACCATCGCGCTCACTGGCACCACCGATGGCCGCGTGGCCATCGCCGAGGGACTGAAGCCCGGCGAGATCGCGGTCGCCACGCCCGGCCTGCGCCTGAGCGACGGGTTGCCGGCCCGGATCGCTGGCCGCTGACCATCTTTACAAAAGGGAGACAGCCATGTGGCTGACCCGTATCAGCGTCAACAACCCGGTCTTCGCCACGATGATGATGGCGTCGCTTCTGGTCGTTGGCCTGTTCGCTTATTTCAAGCTCAGCATCGAGCAGTTCCCCGACGTCGAATTCCCCATCGTGGTGATCAGCACCAGCTATCCCGGCGCCACGCCGGAAAGCGTCGAAAGCGAGGTCACCCGCCCCATCGAAGATGCTGTTAACACGATCAGCGGCGTGCGCAGCCTCACCTCGCGCTCGCTGGAAGGCAGCTCGCTCGTCATCATCGAGTTCGAGCTGACTGTCGACCCGATCGAAGCCGTCCAGGATGTGCGCGAGAAAGTTGCCACCGTGACGCCGAAATTCCGCGATGAGGTGAAAGATCCGGAGATCAGCCGTTTCAGCCCTGACAGCCAGCCCATTGCGTCCATCGCGGTGCGCAGTGACCGCCGCGATCTGCGCACGCTGACCACGCTGGCCGACCAAGTGATCCTCAAGCGCCTGCAGACCGTGCGCGGCGTTGGCCGCGCCTATATCGTCGGCGGCCTCAAACGGCGCATCAACATCTTGCCGAACCCTGAGAAGATGCAGGCCTACGGGATCGACATGAACCAGCTCATCGAGACGCTGGAGACAGAAAACCAGCAGTTGCCGGTCGGCACCCTCACCCAGGCACGCTCCGAATATGTCGTGCAGATCGAAGGCCGCGTGGCCGATCCCGCGAAGCTGTCCGAACTGATCGTGGCGCGCCGCGGCGGCGCACCGGTCTATCTCGGCGATGTCGCCGAGGTCCAGGATGGCAGCGAGGAACAGGAAGCTATAGCGCTCTACAACGGCGAGCAGCTTCTGATCATCGAATTCATCAAGGTACAGGGCGCCAATACGCTGCAGGTGATCGAAGGTCTGAAGGAAGCCACCGCGGAGCTCGAGCGCGACCTGCCCTCCGACATCAAGCTGCAATTTCTGCGGGATGACAGCCGTTCGATCCTGATTTCGGTCAATGGTACCCAGCGGACGCTGATCGAAGGCGCGATCCTGACCATCCTGATTATCTATCTGTTCCTGAATTCCTGGCGCAGCACCATCATCACTGGTCTGACGCTGCCGATTGCTGTGATCGGCACGCTGGCCGCCGTCTGGGCCGCCGGCTTCACTCTGAACAAACTGACCCTGATGGCCCTGTCGCTGGCCATCGGCATCCTGATCGACGATGCCATTGTGGTGCGCGAGAACATCACCCGCCATGCCGCCATGGGCAAAGGCCATCGCCGCGCAGCCCTCGAGGGCACCAGCGAGATCGGCCTAGCGGTACTGGCCACGACCTTCACCATCGTCGCCGTCTTCCTGCCGGTCGCCTTCATGGAAGGCATCATCGGCCGCTTCTTCCTGCAATTCGGCATCACCGTCACTGTGGCGGTGCTGATCTCGCTGTTCGTCAGCTTCACGCTCGATCCGATGCTCTCCAGCGTCTGGCACGATCCGGACAGCTTACCGAATGCCAAGCGCGGCCCCATCGGCCGCGTCGTCGGCCTGGTCGACAAGGGCATGGAGCGGCTGGCGAAGATTTATCGCGCAGTGCTGCACTGGAGCCTGCGCTGGCGCTGGGCCGTGCTGGTGATTGCCTTCGTCAGCTTTGTAGGCAGCTTCGGCATCCTCGCTAGCGGCAAGATCGGCACCGAGTTCCTGCCCGATCCCGATCTTTCGGAAATCCTCGTCGAGGTCACCACGCCACCGGGCTCTTCGCTCGATTACACCAAGGCGAAAATGCAGCAGGTGCAGGCTGCCCTGAAGGAATTGCCTGAGGTGGAATATTCCGTTGCGGCGATCAATGCCGGCGGCTTCGCCCGCCGCAACGTCGGCACCGTCTATGTGCGTTTCGTGCCACTGGAGCAGCGCACCCGCACGCCAATGGAGATGGCGCAGCCGATCCGCGACAGGCTGTGGCAGATCGCCGGCATCGACAACATCAATATCGGCCTGCCCAATCTGGGCGGCGGCCTGAACAAGCCGATCATGATCAGCATTCAAGGACAGGACATCGCGGAGCTTGACCGCCTGTCGCGCGAGGCGATGGACATCATCCGCACCGTGCCTGGCGTGGTCGATCTGGAATCGAGCCTGAAAGCCAACAAGCCGACGGTGGCCATCGAGATCGACCGGCAGCTGGCTGCCGATCTTGGCGTCAGCCTTGCTTCCATCGCCGCGACCCTGCGGCCGCTGCTGGCCGGCGAGGAAGCCGGCACCTGGAAGGCGCCGGACAGCGAGGATTACGACGTCTTTGTCCGCCTGCCACAGGACGACCGCACCGGCATGCCCGATCTGGAGCGCATCTATGTGGCCTCGACGCAGGTCAATGCCGATGGCAATCCGAAGATGGTCGCACTGTCGCAGGTGGTGAAGATCGCGCCCAGCGCCGGCTCGACCCAGATCAACCGCCGCGACCTTGCCCGCGAAGTGCTTTTGACGGCCGCTACCTCGGGCCGCACGGTCGGCGAGGCCAGCCGCGAAATCCAGGCCAAGCTGGAGCAGATGAAAATGCCGCCCGGCTACCGCTTCTGGTTCGGCGGCGCCTCCAAGGACATGAAGGAATCTTTCGGCTATGCGATGGCGGCTTTGCTGCTGGCGGTGATCTTCATCTATCTGATCCTCGCCTCACAATTCGCCAGCTTCCTGCAGCCCTTCGCCATTATGGCCTCGCTGCCGCTGTCGCTGATCGGCGTGATCGTCGGCCTCTGGGCCTGGGGCTCGACGCTCAACATCTTCTCGATGATCGGCTTCATCATGCTGATGGGCCTGGTCACCAAGAACGCGATCCTGTTGATCGACTTCGTCAACCATGCGCGGCGCGATGGCTTGAGCCGTTTCGATGCGATCCTGGAAGCCGGCGAGATCCGTCTGCGGCCGATCATCATGACTACTCTGGCGATGATCTTCGGCATGATTCCGCTGGCACTTGCCCTGGGCGAAGGCGCCAAGCAGACCTCCGCCATGGCGCATGCGGTGATCGGTGGCCTGATCTCGTCTACGCTGCTCACTCTGATCGTCACGCCGGTGATCTTCACCTATCTCGACGATCTCGGCCATTTCGTGAAGCGCTTCCTGCCGAAGGCCCCGGAGGATGAGCCGGAACCGGAAGCGCCGATCAAGCAGGCGGCGGAGTAAGACACAGCAATCGTCACCCGTGGGCTTGACCCGCGCGTCTTTTGCCATCCTGCACGAGATGCCCAGGTCAAGCCCGGGGATGACGTCGCCCTTGAGCCCCTCACCCTTCCCCCACCGCTACGCGGCGGGCCCCTCCCGCTTGTGGGAGAGGGAGGCCGGAAAGGTGAGGGTGTTATGCCAGCAGCTTGGCCAGCAATCCGTCCAGCACCGCGCGGCCCTCTTTGGTCGCAACGATCTTCTCCGGCGTGCGGATCAGCAATCCTGCGGCCTCCATCGGCGCGCTGCGCTCCGGCGACACCACCTCATCCAATGCCAGCCCCGTCGCGGCGCGGAAATTCTCCGCATAGATACCCTCGCTGAGACGCAGTCCCATCATCAGCGCTTCTTCTGCGCGCTCCTGCGGCGAGACCGACGTCTCGCTTTCACGGCCCTCGCCTTGCGAACTCACCTGCCCCAGCCAGGCTTCGGGTTTCCTGCGGTTCTGTGTGGCAAGCCACGTATCGCCGCGCAGGATGCGACCATGCGCCCCCGGCCCGATCCCCAGATAGGCACCCGAGCGCCAATAAACGAGATTATGCCGGCTTTCGCCGCCAAGCTTGGCGTGATTGGAGATTTCATAAGCCGGCATGCCAGCCGACTCCATCATATCCTGCGTCAGCTCGTAAAGCGCAGCCTGATCGTCGGAGGGCATGGGATGCAGCGCGCCGCGTGCGACGGCGCCGGCAAACCCCGTATTTGGCTCGATGGTCAGAGTGTAGAGCGACAGATGATCGCCAGCCAGCATCAGCGCCTCGCTCAGCTCTGCCCGCCAATCCTCGGCCGATTGCCCGGGCCGCGCATAGATGAGGTCGAAGGAATAGCGCGGCACGGCCTTGGCTGCGGCTTCGATGGCGCGGCATGCCTCGCCCGCGTCATGAGCGCGGCCAAGGAAACGCAGCACATCCTCGCGAAAACTCTGTACGCCGATGGATAGCCGGTTCACGCCGGCGGCGGCGAAAGCAGCGAACTTCTGCGCTTCGGCCGAATTCGGATTGGCTTCCAGCGTGATTTCGACATCCGGCGTGAGGCTCCAGTATTGCCGGGCCACCTCCAGGATTGCCGCCGTCGTCTCGGGCGGCATCAGCGAGGGCGTGCCGCCGCCGAAGAATACCGAGGTGATTGCCTCCCCCTTCCCGATCCCCGCTTCGGCGTAATGCCGCAGCTCGGCGAGGTAAGCCCGCTGCCATTGCGCAGCATCGACGCGCTCGCGCACATGCGAATTGAAGTCGCAATAGGGACATTTCGAGACGCAGAAAGGCCAATGCACATAAAGGCCAAAACCACGTCGTGGCGGAATTGTTGCTGCGACGGCCTCAGCCGAAACAGGCATCGATCAACAGCTTGAAAGCGCGGGCGCGGTGGCTGATCGCGTGCTTCTCCTCCGGCAACAGCTCGCCGAAGGTCCGCAAGCGGCCATTCATCACCTCCTCCTCGGGGATGAACATCGGATCGTAGCCAAACCCGTAGCCGCCGCGCGGCGGCCAGGTCAGCCGGCCTTCGACGATGCCTTCGAAGCTTTCGACATGCCCGTCCGGCCAGGCCAGCGACAGCACGGAGACAAAGCGCGCGCGGATCGGCGGCTCGGCGCCCTTGTCTTCCACCGCACGCCACACCTTCTCCATGGCGTGGTTAAAATCCTTCTTCGCCCCGGCCCAGCGCGCCGAGTAAATGCCCGGCACGCCGTCCAGTGCATCCACCGCAAGTCCGGAATCGTCGGCTAAAGCCGGCAGATTAGCACCGCGCGCAGAGGCCAAGGCCTTCAGTTCGGCATTTGCGGTGAAGGTGTCGCCGGTCTCTTCCGGCTCGGGCAGGCCGAGTTCGCCGGCCGAGACAATGTGCACCTTGTAAGGCGCCAGGAGATCGGCGATTTCACGCAGCTTGCCGGGATTGTGGCTGGCGATCACCAAGGTATCGCCGCTGAAACGACGGCGCCCGGTCATGACTACTTACCCACCGCCTGACGCTGCAGCACCATCAGCTGGCCGATGCCATGCTTGGCCAGGGCCAGCATGGCAAGGAATTCGCTTTCCTGGAAGGCATGCTTCTCCGCCGTGCCCTGCACTTCCACGATCGCGCCGGTATCGGTCAGCACGAAATTGGCATCGGCCTGCGCGGTGGAATCCTCCGCATAATCGAGATCGAGCACCGGCTGACCATCGCACAGGCCGCAGCTTACCGCCGCCACCTGGCCGGTTAGCGGAATCGCCGGAATGGCGCCCTCCTTTACCAGCTTGGCGAAGGCCAGATACAGCGCCACCCAGGAACCGGTGATCGCCGCCGTGCGCGTACCGCCATCGGCCTGCAGCACGTCGCAGTCGAGACGGATCTGCCGCTCGCCGAAGCCTTCCAGATTGGTGACGGCGCGCAGGCTGCGGCCCACCAGGCGCTGGATCTCCTGTGTGCGGCCCGACTGTTTGCCCCGCGAAGCCTCGCGTTCGGTGCGGCTATGAGTGGAGCGCGGCAGCATGCCGTATTCCGCCGTCACCCAGCCGCGGCCGGTATTGCGCAGGAAGGGCGGCACCTTGTCTTCGACAGTGGCGGCGCAAAGCACATGGGTTTCGCCGAATTTCACGAGGCAGGAACCCTCGGCATATTTCGCGAAACCCGGCTCCAGGCGGATCGGGCGCAACTGGTCGGCGGAGCGTCCGCTCGGGCGCATGATGGTCTCCTCGAAACAAGCGTATGAAACGATTGCGGTTCTAGTCGATAGTATCGGCAGGAACAACCGGCTAGAAAACTGTACCGCAATGTTATATCATAACAAACATGACGTTCATCATGGACAGCTAGGACCCTCACCTTGCGGATTACGACCCTCGCCTGCCTCACCACCTTCCTGACCCTGCCCCCTCTTGCTTTGACCGTCACAGCGGCCCGCGCCGAGAACGGCCACGATTCCGGCGGCCTGTCCTATGTGGCGGGCGATCTTGAGCTGACGTTCAGCCTCGATGCCGGCCTTGGCTTTTTCACCGTTCCCAATGCGCAAAACGGCGCCGGAAGCTTTTCGCCGCATGGCAGCCGGGCGAGCCGTCGCGACTGGCCGAAGGCTTCGTCGCTCCGGGATTGCAACTCGACTATAATCTCGGCGACAGCAGTCTGTATGGCGGCGTCAAGGTGACCGGCGCGCTCACCCGCGGCAGCGGAGATGCCGAATTGCAATCCACCACCAGCAACCGGCCCGAAGCGCTTGGCCTTGAGGAGCTTTTCATCGGCTGGAAATCCGGCATCGCATTTGCCGCCCTGGGCGAAGATGCCATCGATCTTTCCCTCGGCCGGCAAGCCTTCTCGGTGGGCGACGGCTTCCTGATCCTGGAAGGGACCGGCAATGGCGGCCGGCGCGCGGCCAAAGTGCTCGGCCCCCGCGAAGCCTTCGAGCGCACTGCGATTTTGAAGCTGAATACCCAGCCGGTGCGGGCAGACATCTTCCATCTCGAAAGCGTCACCGATCAGGACTTCATGCGGGGCGAAGATGCGCCTGCCGCCAAACTCTATGGCGCCAATATCGAATGGTTCGGGTCCAACCATGAGGATCATGGCCGCTTCGAGTATGAGGAGCGCGCCTGGTATGTCGGCGCCACGGTCTTACGGCTTTACGATTCCGACCGCGATCTGGCGCCGCAGCGCGATGGCCTCAACGTCTATGCAATCCGCACCGGCGGCGCGATCCTCAGCCAGGTCAGTGATGCGCTGAAGGATTTTGCGCTCTATTCCGAATATGGGATCCAGCGCAACAGCGACGCCGGCAATAAGCATCGCGCCCATGCTTGGTACATTGAGCCGCAATACACTTTCTCCGGCCTGCCCTGGCAGCCGATGCTCGCCTACCGCTACGCCCATTTCAGCGGCGATGCCGATGCCACTGACACCACCGGCAAGGCCTGGGACCCGCTGTTTACCGGCGGCGGTCCGCGCGGCTTTGGCAGTTGGGATCAGGGCGAGATCTTCGCCCAATATATCGGCGCGAACAGCAACCTCAACACCCATATGGTCCATTTGCTCGCCAAGCCCGCGGATGATCTCGCCATCGGCGTGGTCTATTACCGCCACCGCTTTGATAAGTCCGACATCGCCAGTGGCATCACCTCTGACAAGCTGACGCGCGAGCTCAATCTCTATGCCGAATGGGAAACGCCGCTGCCGGGCCTTGAGCTGACCTTCGTGCTCGGCGCGGCCAAGGCAGACACAGGCCGCAAGCAGCAGCTGGCGGCCGAAATCGGTGCCAGCGATGCCGATGACACCATGTATCTCGGCGCAGTGACCTTGAACTATACGTTCTAACTGCTGCGCCTAGCTCGCCAGCGGCGAGGCGGTTTCGACCGCCGGGCCGGGAATACGCTCGATCATGCCGCGGGCGATCTCGCGCTCGCCCATGATCACCATATTGGCGCCATGCTTGAGCAGGTGATCGACCTCCGCATCGGCATGGGCGCGGGCGACGATATCCAGGTTGGGATTGATGCGGCGGGCAATGTCGACGATGCCGCCGGCCTCGAACACATTGGGGATGGCGATGATGAGCTGCGCCGCGCGGTCCAGGCCAGCCGCCGCCAGCAGATCGGGACGGGTGGCGTTGCCGTCGATCACCTCGATCCCCTTCTCGCGCAGCTCGGCCACGCGCTTGTCGACATCCTCGATCACCAGGAAGGGTTGCCCCCGCGCTGTCAGCGCGTCGCCCACCAGATGTCCGACACGGCCATAGCCCACCAGCACCACATGGCCGCTCAAGCCCGTCGGCTTCGGCTTTGCCTTCATCTCCAACGCAGCTTCAGCCGTCACGCCAGCCTCCGGCGATTCCGCGGCCTGACTCGGGATTTCGCCGGATTCGCGGCCAAGCCGCCGCTCGATCCAGGGCCGCAGGCGGTCCGCCGCAGTGAAGACCAGCGGATTGAGCATGATCGACAGGATAGCACCGGCCAGAACGAGATCGCGGCCTTCTTCCGGCAGCATTCCCAACGAAAGGCCCAGCGCCACCAGGATGAAGGAGAACTCACCGATCTGTGCAAGGCTGGCAGAGATCAGCAAGGCGGTGCCGACCGGATGGCGGAAGGCCAGAACGATCAGGAAGGCGGCCAGAGATTTGCCGATCACGATGATGAACAGCGTGGCAAAGACCGGGAATGGCTCGCGCAGGATGATCATCGGATCGACCAGCATGCCGACCGAGACGAAGAACAGCACCGCGAAGGCGTCGCGCAGCGGCAGCGTCTCGTTGGCCGCTTCATGGCTGAGCGGCGACTCGCTCATCACCATGCCGGCGAAGAAGGCACCCAGCGCAAAGGATACGCCGAACAGCTTGGCGGCGCCGAAGGCAATGCCAAGCGCGATTGCCAGCACCGACAGGCGGAACAGCTCGCGCGATCCCGTATGCACCACGTAATGCAGAGCCCAGGGAATGACGCGGCGGCCGACCAGCAGCATCAGGCCGATGAAGATCGCCACCTTGCCCAGGGTAATGCCCAGGGCCGTGAGAATTTCGATTGAAGGCTGGCTGGCGGTGGCCGCGCCTTCTGCCGGCGCGAAAATTTCACCCATCGCCGGCAGCAGCACCAGCGCCAGCACCATCGCCAGATCCTCGACGATCAGCCAGCCGACCGCGATGCGGCCGCGCTCGGTCTCAACCAGACGGCGCTCCTGCATCGCGCGCAGCAAGACCACGGTAGACGCCACCGAAAGCGCAAGGCCGAACACCACGCCGCCGGCAACCGACCAGCCCAATCCAAGCGCCAAACCCATGCCCAGGATGGTCGCCAGGGCGATCTGCGCGATCGCACCCGGAATGGCGATGGCGCGCACCGACAGCAGATCCTTGAGTGAGAAATGCAGGCCGACGCCGAACATCAGGAGGATCACCCCGATCTCGGCCAGTTCGTTCGCCAGATTCTGATCGCCGACGAAACCCGGCGTGAATGGCCCGACCACCACACCGGCCAAGAGATAGCCCACCAGCGGAGAGACCCGCAGCCGGGTTGCGATGGCGCCGAACAGAAAGGCCAGGACAAGGCCCATGACGATCATCGCAATCAGCGGCGTATGATGGGGCATCCTTCGGGTGTCCTCCGGGGAGAGCTGGAATTCGCGGAATAGGCGGCCAAAATATGGCCATGGACCCGGGTAATCAACCCGAAGCGGCGTTAAAGTATCGTAAAGTATCGATAATCACACATCTTTCATCGGCCTCACCGTGTCATGGATCATGCCTCCTCCCGCGAGAGGCGAATCCGTCATGCCGCGGCCAGGCATCCATGCCTAGTCGCGGCCTGACAGCTTCATGACACTGTTCCATCAAGGCCCTACCGGAAGGCCTCAGCGCGGAACCGCCGTGCCGCCTCCTGCAGCGACAATTCCTCCTGACGGCCGTCGCGCCAACGGAAGCTGAGCGAGCCGCGCTCAGCCTCGCGCTCGCCTGCCACAGCCACCAGCGGCACACCCTGTTCATGCGCTTCGGCGATCTTGCGCGTCAGCCGCTCGCCGCGCGCATCCACCACTACGCGATAGCCCTCGCGGCCCAGAGCCGCCGCCGCCTTGCGGGCATAGGCTTCATGCGCCGCCGCGACATTAGCCACCAGGATCTGTTCCGGCGCCAGCCAGAGCGGCAGAGCGCCCTGATGATGCTCCAGCAGCATGCCGATGAAGCGCTCCAGGCTTCCCAGCACGGCATGATGGATCATCACCGGATGCGCCCGGCCATTGTCGCTGGTGACGTATTCCGCACCCAATCGCTCGGGCAACACGAAATCGAGCTGAACGGTGCCGCATTGCCAGGCGCGGCCATGATTGTCGCGCAGATGGAATTCCAGCTTCGGGCCGTAGAAGGCGCCGTCGCCCTGCTTGATCGCGAAATCGAGCCCCGCCTTGCGGGCTGCCATCACGAGGGCAGCCTCGGCGCGGTCCCAGGTGGCGTTGTCACCGGCGCGCTTGGCCGGCCTCGTCGAGAAGAAGACCAGCAGCGAGCCGAAACCGAAATCCCTGTAGATACTGCGCAGCAATTCGCAGAAACGCTGCACCTCGCCTTCCACCTGCTCCTCGGTGCAGAAGATATGGGCATCGTCCTGGGTGAAGGCGCGGGCGCGCATCAGGCCCTGCAATGCCCCCGAAGGCTCGTCGCGGTGGCAGACGCCGAATTCGCAGTAGCGCAGCGGCAGTTCATGCACCGAGCGCAGGCGCTTGTTGAATACCTGGATATGGCCGGGACAGCTCATCGGCTTCAAGGCGAAGGCTGAACTGCGCCTGCCCATATGGGTGCCGCTTAGGCGGAACATCTCGTTGGCGAATTTGTCGGCATGGCCGCTCTGCTCCCACAGCGACATGGAAAGCAGCTGCGGAGTGCGGATTTCCGCAAAACCGGCCTCGCGCATGCGGCGGCGGATGTAATCCTCAATGACGCGGTACAGCGCCATGCCGCGGGGATGCCAGAACACCATGCCCGGGCCTTCTTCCTGCTGGTGGAAGAGGTCGAGCTTGGTGCCGAGCACGCGGTGATCAGAGGCGTCCTGGCCGATCGATCCGTCCAGGCCGCTGGCGGCATTTAAGGCGTGTAGGCTGTGCATGACTGGTCTCCGGTGTTTCGCCGGGAAAAGACGGAGCCCAGAAAGACCAAGGCCCCGTCCGTCGCCGGCGGGGCCTCTGGGTCTTTGCTATCTGCGTCTCCTCAACACGCGCAACGACCTCGGCCCCCGCCTGCGGCGGCTACCTTAATCGTAACGACGGTGAGAATGACGTTCTGCATGGTGCCGTTCACGCTAAACAGCGGGCCGAAAGGCGTCAAGCACGAAAATGTCGCAATACAAAAATACGATAATGGGATCCCCGCTGACGCTTCGCCTGGTCGTGATGACGATCACAAAAGCCCGTCATCCCTGGCGAACGCAGTGAGACCCGGGATCTCATTATTTTTCAGTTGCCGGATTTACAATGGCGGCGGCGCCACGAAACCGCCGAAAGCCTGCTCGACCAGGGCGGCGAAGGCAATCGGCGTGCGATCCTCCAGATAAGGCCCGATCACCTGAACGCCGACCGGCAGGCCCTCCTTGCTCAAACCCGCCGGAAACGCAGTTGCCGGCAAGCCGCACAAGGTGGCAATGCCCGGCCAGAGGAACTGGTCGGCATAGGCGACCGGCTTGCCGTCTACGCTGACGACGCGACGCTCCATCGGACTGTGATCGTGCTTGAAGGCAGGCGTAGGCATCACCGGACAAAGCAGGATGTCCCACTCGCGGAAGAAATTGCGCCATTGATGCGCCAGACCCACACGCACGAAATCGGCCTGCATCCAGTCGCGATAGCTCGACACCAGGCTCAAAGCCGAAAGGCTCTGCAGATCGCTGGCTGACGGCAGAATGGCAGCGGCACGCGCCTTGGCCTGATCATATTCCGGCTGCGGCATGGTACTGCCGACAAAGGCCATCAGCTTGCGCAGATAAATGCTGCCGATCAGGCTGAGATCGGGCAAGAGCGGCGAAGTGTGGCCGATCTTGCAGCCCGTCTGCTCCAGCTTGGAGGCCAGAGCGGCAATGGCGTCGCGCACGGCCGCATCGATCGGCAATTGCGGATGGCTGTCAATCACCAGCACGCGGAAATCCTTCAGGGCTGCATGGCGCGGCGCCGGCAGTTGCAGCTTGTAGGCCGTCGCCATGTCGTCATCCGGTCCAGCCAGAACATCCAGCGCCAGCATCAGATCCTCGGCCGAACGCGCCATCGGACCGATGACCGGCAGATCGAAACGCGACGAGACGGAAAATACTGGCGCCCCCGGCGGCGACTGGCCGCGGTCGGGAATGAGATCGAGTGTCGGCTTATGGGCGTAGACGCCGCAGAAATGCGCAGGCACACGCAGCGATCCCGCCAGGTCCGAGCCGAGTTCCAGCGGCACATAACCCGCAGCCAGCGCGGCCGCCGAACCGCCCGAGGAGCCGCCTGGTGTGCGCGCGACATCCCAGGGATTGTTCGTCGTGCCATAGACTGGATTGGTCGATTGCCAGTCGGCCAGCAGCATCGCCACATTCGTCTTGCCAAGAATAACCGCACCGGCCGCCTTCAGCCGTGACACTGCGACCGCATCCTGCTGCACCTTGATATTCTGCGTGCCGGGAATGCCCCAGGTCGTCGGCAGGCCAGCTATATTGAAGGATTCCTTCACCGTCATCGGCAGGCCCAGCAAAGGCCGCATCTCGCCGCGCGCCAGCGCGGCATCGGCCTGGCTGGCGGCCACGCGCGCGCGTTCGAAATCGCGGACCGCCATGGCATTGAGCTTGCCATCCAGCGCCTCGATGCGTGCAATCGCCTGATCGGTCAGTTCCAGGGCGGAGATTTTGCGCGCCCGCAAATCCTGCAGCCATGCCGTGGCCGTGCGGTATTCCATGTTCGAACTCCTCCCCGTCGCCCGACTGTCACGCAGCAGATTGGCTCGCGCTGGCGTCCATAGCATGCTGGCGCTGCCGGCCGCAGCAGCAGCCAAGGTTCCGAAATCGCGCCGGGTGATCGCCATCGCCGTTCCTATTCTAGGTCTTTCTTATTGCGACGCTTCATGCTGACGCTGCTGCCGCATGAAAGATGCGGCAGGCGGCACCGGCTTGATCTGATGCACCGGCTTGACCTGATGCACCGGCTTGACCTGATGCACCGGCTTGACCTGATGCGGTTTGCCTGCGCGCAGCGTATCGGCCCAAGACGTCATGACGCTCAACTCTGTTGTTCCTCCTGCGTTATGACAAATGAGAAAATTTCTTCCTGTCCTGTCCCTCACCTCAACGGCAGACAGATATCCGTCATCAATTTGGTCGGCGGCACTTCACGCGGATTGTTGAGGTATTCTTCAAATACCGGCGCGTCGGCAGCCTCGCGGCCCGACTGCACCAGCCATTCGCCATAGAGCCAGTCGTAAGCCGCCTTCATGTCGGAATATGGCCCCTTGTGACGAAGCACGGCGTAATCGCCGCCGCGCAGTTCCGCGCGCTCCAGCGGCGCAGCGATGGGAAAATCTTGCGGTACGATCACGCCGGCGGCCGAACGCAGCTCCGTCTCCGGCACCGAAGTCGGATCGGAATAGAACAAACCCGTCATGCGCAGATCCGGCCGCAGCAGGCCGCGTGCCGCCAGCGTGCCGAACAGCGTTTCGAACGCCTTGCCGATCTCCATATATGAACCGCGATGCGGGATTACCGCGAGCATAGCAGGGGCAAGCGTTTTGATTTCAACCGCGCGCATGGCGGCATCTCCTTCTTTCATCACGGGCATGGCGGCATAGCGCTTATGGCTGCCGGATTTGCGGTATTCGGTGGGTGGCATGCCATAGGCATCCTTGAAGCTGCGGCTGAAGGCAGCGAGGCTGCCATAACCCGCGCGCGGCCAGATCGCGTCCACCGGCATATCGGTATGGGCAAGATCGGCGGCGGCACGCTGCAGGCGCAGACGCTTCACCGTCTCAATGACGCTTTCGCCATAGACCGATTGCCAGATGCGATGCCAATGCCAGGGCGATAACGCCGCCACATCAGCGAGCGTATTCAGGTCCGGCGCCTCATCCAGATGGGCGTAGATATACTCGATCACCCGGGTAAAGCGGCGGATATAGCCAGCCTGGCTGGCCGTATCGGCCGGCGGCTCAGGCGGCGGGAAGGATTGGTTCATGGGGACCTTCGCTTGCTTTCGACGGCCGGACGCTAGCACCGGGCCATTTGATAAATCTTGCGGAAATGGCAAAGCTTAGCTTCCCCTTACCCCCCGTCCCCGCAGGCCGGCTCCCTTCCCCTCCCGCTCAAGCGGAGAGGGTAAGGAAAAAGCATCCTTCCCTTGCCCACGTAGTGGGAGGAAGCGGGAGAGGGAGGGGCCCATGCGTCAGCAATGGGGGTGGGTGAGGGGCTGTAGCGCCTACTTCTGCACCGTGAACTGAATCCCAAACCACCGGAACCGGCCCGTTTCGCGGGTCGGCACAGTGCAGGAGATGCGGTCGCGCGGCGGCGAAAAGGCGTCGGGCGGCGTGGCCTCAAAGCGGTTGTCGCCAAGCCGGCTGGGCGTGATTGCCCTGCCCTGGCCCGTATAGCAGACCATCTGATGCAACCGCTCGACGTCGTCGGCGACAGTGAAACGCAGCACCGGCGGGTTCGGCGTCTGGCCGAGCCTGATCAGCACATCGGCCGGCTCAATTTCGGTCACTGCCAGCGGCAGGGCATTTACCGCCTGACGCAGCCGCTCAACACTGCCGAATGTCTCGTTCATCGGAAAGCGCGGCAGCCAGAACATGTCATGCTTGGCATGGGCGATGCCGGAATGCTGGCCAAACGCGGCGCTATGTCCGAGCGATTTCACCAGCGCAAGGCTCGGCGCATCCCATTCGCCGAAGGGATAGGCGAAGAGATCCGGCTTCTCGCCCAGTTCGCGCTTGAAGATGCGCAGCGAGGTCTCCAGATCCTCCTTGGCCGCCTCGGGCGACAGCGCCGGCAGGCTGGGATGGCGGTGCGAATGCGCGCCGATGGTCACACCTTCCCGCTTCATCTGCCGGATCTGGTCCCAGGTCAGATAGCCCTTCAGCTTGCTTTCCACCGGCTCGGTGGCGACGAACAGCGTGAACGGCAGCCCGGCCTTCTTCATCCGCGGCCAGCCTTTGGTGAAGGCCGAGAGATAGGCGTCGTCGGCGGTCAGCGCCACCGTACGGTCGGGAAGGTTTTCACCCTTGCGCATCCGGGCCATGATCTCGGGCAGCGGCAGCACGCTGTAGCCGCCCGAGGTCAGCTCCGCGATATGGGCGTCGAACTGCTCCAGCCGGATATTGGTGCTCGGGATACTGTCTTCGCCGAAGCGGTGATACATCAGGATCGCCGCATGGTCGGCCGCCATGGCGGGCGCAGCCCCCGGATTGCTGACGAGACTGCCCAAAAATAGGCCAGTTAACAGGGCGAAAAGGCGGTTTTTCATACCCCTGAGTGTAGCCCGAATGGCAGTCCGGGGGGAGACTTGGCCAGCCAATTCCGTTATAAGCCCCGCCCATGGGTAAAATTGCGCAAAATAAACGTGTTGCACCGGTCTTCTGCGGCATCGACACCGTCGAACTGCCCTTTGCCAGCCGTTGCGCCCGCGCCGCCGCCGCGGCCGGATTCGGGGTCAAGCTCGGCAAGGAGTTCTTCACCTTCCATGGCCCGGCCGAAGTCCGCGCCATCTTGCCGGTCGGCACGCCGCTGTTTCTCGACCTGAAATTTCACGACATTCCCAATACGGTGGCTGGCGCGGTGCGTTCCGCCGCCGCCGCCATGGGGCCGATGATGTTGACCATCCATGCCTCCGGCGGCCCGGCGATGATCCGCGCCGCCGTCGAGGCCGCCAAGGCCAGCAAAGTGCGGCCGATGATCCTGGCCGTCACCGTGCTGACCTCTTTGGACGACGCCGACCTGAAGGCGACCGGCATCGAGGACGACACCAGCACCCAAGTCCTGCGGCTGGCCAGGCTGGCGCAGGATAACGGCGCCGATGGCGTGGTCTGCGCGGCGACCGAGATCGCCATGCTGCGCGAGGCCTGCGGACCCGATTTCAAGCTGGTCGTGCCCGGTATCCGCCCGAAAGGCACAGCCGCCGGCGACCAGAAACGCGTGATGACTCCGGGCGAAGCATTCCGGCTCGGCGCCGATCATCTGGTAATCGGCCGCCCCATCACCGAGGCGCCCGATCCAGAAGCCGCAGCTCTGGCCATCGCGCAGGAACTGGTCGAGGTGGCGTGACATGGGCACCTTCACCAAGATCTGCGGCATCACCGATCATGCGGCGCTTGAAGCGGCGCTGGAGAACGGCGCCGATATGTGCGGCTTCGTCTTCTATCCGCCCTCCCCGCGCAACCTGAGCGCCGAGCAGGCGGAAGATCTTTTGCGCGCGATGCCGACCGGCACCGATCGCGTCGGCGTCTTCGTCGATCCCGAGACCGATTTCCTCGACAAGATTCTCGCCAAAGCGCGGCTCGATCTGCTGCAGCTTCACGGCGACGAATCCCCGGATCGCTGCCGCGCCATCAGCATCTATTTCGGCCTGCCGATCATCAAGGCGATCAAGGTTGCAACGCCCGCCGATCTGAAGCTGGCGGAGGAATACCAGGACGTGGTCGACTGGCTGATGTTCGACGCCCGTCCGCCCAAGGATGCGACGCGGCCGGGCGGCAATGCCGTCAGCTTCGACTGGACCATCATGCAGGGCGCGCAGTTCAGCCGGCCTTGGCTCCTGTCCGGCGGCCTGACGCCTGAGAATTTGAACACGGCCGTGAAGCTGTCCGGCGCCAAGGCGGTGGACGTGTCTTCCGGCGTGGAAAGCGCGCCCGGCAAGAAGGATCCGGCGAAGATCGCCGCGTTCCTGCAGGCGGCGAAGCGCTTGTGACATCCCGCGGTGTGACCAAGGACCTTAAACGATGACGGCGCTCAACTCCTATCGTTCCGGCCCCGATGAACGCGGCCATTTCGGCAAATTCGGCGGCCGCTTCGTGGCCGAGACGCTGATGCCGCTGATCCTCGACCTGGAGAAGCATTACAAGGCAGCGAAGGCCGATCCGTCCTTCAAGGCCGAAATGGATTACCTGCTGAAGGATTATGTCGGCCGTCCCAGCCCGCTCTACTACGCCGAGCCGCTGACCAAACATCTAGGCGGCGCCAAGATCTATCTGAAGCGCGAAGAGCTGAACCATACCGGCGCGCATAAGATCAACAATTGCATCGGCCAGATCCTGCTCGCCAAAAGAATGGGCAAGAAGCGGATCATCGCCGAGACCGGTGCCGGCCAGCATGGCGTCGCCACTGCCACCGTTGCCGCACGCTTCGGCCTGCCCTGCGTGATCTATATGGGTGAAGTCGATATCGAGCGGCAGCAGCCCAACGTCTTCCGCATGCGTCTGCTCGGCGCCGAGGTACGCGCCGTGAAATCCGGCTCGCGCACGCTCAAGGATGCGATGAACGAAGCGCTGCGCGATTGGGTCACCAACGTGCACGACACCTTCTACATCATCGGCACCGTCGCCGGCCCACATCCCTATCCGATGCTGGTGCGCGACTTCCAATGCGTTATCGGCGAGGAAACCCGCGCCCAGATGATCGAGAAGGAAGGCCGCATCCCCGACAGCCTCGTCGCCTGCATCGGCGGCGGCTCGAATGCCATGGGCCTGTTCCATCCCTTCCTCGATGACCGCGACGTGCAGATTTATGCCGTCGAAGCCGCCGGCGAAGGTCTGGATACGACCCGCCATGCAGCGTCGCTGGCCAAGGGCGTACCCGGCGTGCTGCACGGCAACCGCACCTTCCTGCTGCAGGATGCCGACGGGCAAATCCAGGAAGCGCACACGATTTCCGCTGGCCTCGATTATCCCGGCATCGGCCCCGAGCATGCCTGGCTGCACGATATCGGCCGCGTGAACTACGTTTCCGCCACCGACAAGGAAGCGCTGGAAGCGTTCCAGCTGCTGTCGCGGCTGGAGGGCATCATCCCGGCGCTGGAATCCAGCCATGCGCTGGCGCATGTGATCAAGCTGGCGCCGAAACTGCCGAAGGACCACCTGATGGCGGTCTGCCTTTCGGGCCGCGGCGACAAGGACATCTACACTGTGGCAAAGGCATTGGGGGTGCAGCTGTGAGCCGGATCGACAAGCGTTTCGCTGCGTTGCAGGCCGAAGGCCGCGCCGGACTGGTGACCTTCATCACGGCCGGCGATCCCGATCTGCCCACTTGCGCGCGCCTGCTGGCGCAACTGCCGGCAGCCGGCGCCGATGTCATCGAGCTCGGCATGCCGTTTTCCGATCCGATGGCGGACGGCCCGTCGATTCAGGCCGCCGGTCTGCGCGCGCTGGCGAACGGCGCCAGCATGAAGACGACGCTGCAGCTGGTGCGCAACTTCCGCAAGCAGGATAACGACACGCCGATCGTGCTGATGGGCTATTTCAATCCGATCTCGGCCTATGGCGTCGACGCCTTCCTGAGCGATGCCAAGGCGGCCGGCGTCGATGGCCTGATCGTCGTAGACCTGCCGCCCGAGGAAGACGACGAATTGTGCATCCCGGCGATGAAAGCCGGCCTCAACTTCATCCGGCTTGCCACGCCGACCACTGACGAGGCACGTCTGCCTGCGGTGCTGAACAACACCTCTGGCTTCCTCTATTACGTCTCGATCGCTGGCATCACCGGCGCGGCGGCGCCGGACCCGGATGCCGTCGGCAAGGCCGTGGCAAAGATCAAGCAGCACACCAAAATTCCGGTCGCGGTCGGCTTCGGCATCCGCGACGGCGCCCGTGCAGCTGCAATTGCCCGCGTTGCCGATGCGGCCGTCGTCGGCACCGCTTTGGTCGACCGCGTCGCCGAGGCGCTGCAAAAGAATATCGATCCGGCCGAGCATGTGCTGGAGCTGGTGCGCGAGTTGAGCGCCGCCGTCCGCGGCGTCGTCAAGGCCGCGGCCTGAAGTAAGGAGTTTTTGCGATGAACTGGCTCACCCGCACCGTCCTTCCGAAGATCCGCGAATTCACCACCAAGAAGGACACGCCAGACAATCTGTGGACCAAATGCCCGAACTGCGGGCAGATGATCTATGCCAAAGAGCTGGAGGAGAACCAGCGCGTCTGCCCGAAATGCGACCATCACATGCGCATCGGGCCGAAGGAGCGTTTCGCCGCTCTGTTCGACAATGGCGAATACCAGACCATCGAATTGCCCGACGTCGTGCAGGACCCGCTGCATTTCCGTGATTCCAAGAAGTATCCCGACCGCCTGAAGGATGCCCGCGCCAAGACCGGCATGAAGGATGCCTTCGCTGTCGCTCATGGCACGCTGCAGCAGCAGGATGTCGTCATCGCCGTCCAGAACTTCGCCTTCATGGGCGGCTCGATGGGCATGGCAACGGGCGAGGCGCTGATCGCCGCTGCCAATCTGGCGATCACCCAGCGCGCGGCGCTGATCGTGTTCTCGGCTGCCGGCGGCGCACGCATGCAGGAAGGCATCCTCAGCCTGATGCAGATGCCGCGCACTGTAATTGCGGTGCAGCGCCTGCGCGAAGCGCATCTGCCCTTCATTGTCGTGCTGACCGACCCCACCACCGGCGGCGTCACCGCCTCCTATGCCATGCTGGGCGACATCCAGATCGCCGAGCCGGGCGCGCTGATCGGCTTTGCCGGCCCGCGCGTCATCGAGCAGACCATCCGTGAAACGCTGCCGGAAGGCTTCCAGCGCGCCGAATATCTGCTTGAGCATGGCATGCTCGACATGGTCGTGCATCGCCACCAGTTGCGCGAGACCTTGGGCCGCATCGTCAGCCTGCTGCTCGATCCGGCGCCGAAGGCGGATGTCGTTTCCCTGCCGCGGCCGGGCCTGGAGATTCCGCCAACCGGGGAGATTCCGCATGGCGCCCCCGGCCGACGCCGCCGCTGATAGCAGCGCCGCGCTCGATGCGATCCTGCAGCGCCTGATGGCGCTGCATCCCAAGGCGATCGATCTCTCGCTCGACCGCATCCTTGCGCTGCTGGCCAAGCTCGGCGATCCGCATCTGCATCTGCCGCCGGTCTTCCATGTCGCCGGCAGCAAGGGCAAGGGCTCGACCACTGCCTTCCTGCGCGCCTTCGCCGAAGCCGCGGGTTATCGCGTTCATGTCTATACCTCGCCGCATCTGGTGCGCTTCAATGAGCGCATCCGCCTGAACGGCAGCCTGATCGACGATGCCCGGCTGATCGTGCTGCTGGAGCATTGCGAACGCGTCAATGCCGGCAACCCGATCACCTTCTTCGAGATCACGACGGCAGCGGCTTTCCTCGCCTTTGCCGAAACGCCTGCCGATCTGGTACTGCTGGAAACCGGGCTTGGCGGCATTGCGGATACCACCAACGTCGTGCCGCGGCCCCTGCTGACAGCGATCACGCCAATCGGCATCGACCATGTGCAGTTTCTGGGCTCCACGGTAGGCGAGATCGCCATCGCCAAGGCCGGCATCATCAAGCCCAATGTACCCTGCGTGGTCGGGCCGCAGCCCGAGGAAGCAGAGGCCGTGATCGAGGCGAGAGCGGCCGAATGTCATGCACCGCTTTACCGCCATGGCCGCGAATGGCTGGTGCAGGCCAGCGACGACAGCTTGCTATGGGAGGATCGCGCGCATGCCTTCCGCCTGCCGCGCCCGGCTCTTCCGGGCCCGTATCAGATCGGCAATGCCGGCGTCGCCATCGCCTGCGCGCAGCAGCTAGATGGCTTCAGCATCCCCGAAACTGCGCTTGCGACAGGCCTGCGCTGTGTCGAATGGCCAGCGCGCATGCAGCGCCTGACCAAAGGCCCGCTGATCGAGGCGCTGCCCGCCGGCACCGAATTGTGGCTGGATGGCGCGCATAATGCGATGGCAGGCGAGGCTCTGGCCGAAGCCCTGCGGGAACTGTCGCCCAAGCCGACCTGGCTGGTGGCCGGCGTGCTGAACACCAAGGATGCCACCGGTCTGCTGCGCCCGCTGGCGCCGCTAATGCGCCAGGCCTTCTGCATCGCCATTCCCGGCGAAGCCAACAGCCTGCCAGCAGACGACCTGACCAGGGCAGCGCTGGCGGCCGGCCTCGATGCTCAGCCGGCGGCGAGCCTGCTGGCCGCCATGCAGGCTGTGTCAGACAGCATTCGGGCCGATGCAGCTTCCGCCACCCCGGCCCGTGATAATCATGCTCTGGATACTCATACTCGGGTTGTCATCACCGGCTCGCTCTATCTGGCAGGCCGGGTGCTGGCCGAGAATTCCTAGATCGTCGAATTCAGCCACTCGACGATGCGGCTTTTCGGCATCGAGCCGACCTTGGTGGACACCGGCTTGCCGTCCTTGAACAGGATCATGGTCGGGATGCCGCGCACGCCGAATTTCGACGGCGTCATCGGGTTCTCGTCGATATTGACCTTGGCAACTGTCAGCTTGCCGGCCATCTCGCCGGCGATCTCGTCCAGCGCAGGCGCAATCTGACGGCACGGACCACACCACTCGGCCCAGAAGTCGACCAGGACCGGTTGGGAGGACTTCAGCACATCGCTTTCGAAAGAGGCATCGGTAACTTTGGTCGGTGCGGACATGCGGAATTCCTCGTTGAATGAAATGGCCGGATCGAATCCGGCGATGGCAGTAAAGGTAAGAACCGCACTCCACACCGTCAAGCATAGGATAAATATTTGATTTATTGTGTAGATTTGGAAAATTTCGGAAAAATGGGCTGGACTCGGCTCTGCCGGGTTGTTACAAACGGAAATAGCTTGTGAAGGTCTTAACCGGCGCGGAGGGCGCGCCGTCAGGGGGTTTGATGGCCGGGGGGCCAACCCGCAATCTGCTGGCTTTTGGCCGTAAGGTCGCGCTTGCTTCTGCCTTGGCTCTGGCGCTCAGCGCCAGCATGGCGGTGGCATGGGCGCCCGTTGTCCAGGCCCAGCCCCGCGCCACCGGCAACCAGCCGGGCAAAAGCCAATCCGGCAAGAAATCGGCCGCGCCGGTGCCGGGCGCCAAGCCCGCCGCCGCCCCGCGCAAGCAGAAATCCGCCGAGCCGGCGCGCCGCGCCGTGAATGCCGAGAATATCGATTTCAGCATCGACGGCCGCCGGGTACGCATCGACGTCGTGAAAGCAGAAAATGCGTCCGAAGTCGAGAAGACGCCGGCCGTGCTGATCCTGCATGGCGCCCGGGGCTTAGGCGACGGCACACTGTTCTACCCGCAGGCCAAGGCTTTGGCCGAACGCGGCATCTCGGCTTTCGTGGTGCATTATTTCGACGGCATTCCACACAGCCACAAGGCGGCGCCCACCCTGCATGACGAGCGTGAGCGCGTTATTGCCGAGGCCGTCTCTTACGTCTCCCAGCAGGATTACATCGACCCGGACCGGATCGGCGTGTTCGGCCTGTCGCTGGGCGGCTTCCATGCGCTCAGCCTGGGCAGCCGCGATCCACGCATCCAGGCCGTGGTGAATGTCGTCGGCGCGATGCCGGCGGAGGTGCAGCGCCGCGGCGTGCATCACATGCCGCCAACGCTGGTGCTGCATGGAGACAAGGACGCCACCGTGCCGGTGCGCCGTGCCTATGAGCTGGCCAGTCTGCTGGATCGGATCGGCGCCGAGCATGAGGTGATGATCTACAAGGGCCAAGGGCACACCTTCCGCGGCGATGCGCGGGAAGACAGCATTACCCGCACGGTCGACTTCTTCGAGAAGTATCTCGGCACCGACCGCGGCCTCCTGGACAAGGAACTGGAGCTTGATATCGCGCTGGCGCCGGTGGTGGCCGAAAGCGAAAGCCTGCCGATCCGCGAACTCACCATTGCGGATGAAATGCTCTGGGCGCGGGGCGAACGTCAGGCTGCCCCGAGTAACTGACCTAGCAAAAAACAGATTAAAAGATGGGGGCCGCCGATCGTCTCGGCGGCCTTTCCATTTCAGGATTGAAACAGGCTTGAAGGTCGGCCTTAGGCGGCCGTGGCTTCGTCACGTTCGCTGGCTCCGCCTTCGGCTGGCGTTTCCAACGCAGCCTCAAGCTCCATCTCCAGGCTCGGCTGCTCGCCATCGCCGGAGGCTTGCGCCTGCGCCTGCTGCGGCTGCTGTTGCTGGGGCTGCTGGTTGTTGTTGCCGCCGCCGCCATTGGCAGCGCGCTGAATCGGAGCGATACCCTGTGCCAGCATGATCCGGTAGTAATGCTCGGCATGCTGGAGGTAATTCTCCGCTGCAATCCGGTCCCCGGCGGAATTGGCATCGCGGGCCAACTGGCAATACCGCTCGAAAATGGTGTTGGCGGTGCCGCGAATCTTCACATCGGGGCCGTTGGAATCGAAATTCCGATGGGCCCCATTCATACCACCGTTACCGTGTGGCCGACGGCCCTGGGGGCGGCCGCCACGTTGACGATTCTTGTTCACAGGTTCATCTCGCTTTTTTCAGCAAATAGCGCATTCAGGCGGATTGCGCACACGCATCGCAGCGCATAACTCGCGCGCGAAGCGGACGGCCTCTTGAGATCGGTTCCTTGCCGATCCGACACATCACACGATGTGAAGAGGCGATGACGCCGCCTGCCTTATGCACCCCCCGGTCACTGCTCTTGGGCGTGATTCCTTGGGGCCGCGTCATCCCACAGCCCCAAGATAAGCGCCGCCGGGGCGGCTGCCAACCCTTTTTTGTCAGGAATCTAGACCACTTTGCGCGCCGTCACCGTACGTCCGATCCCGGCCAAGTCGGGCTTGACCGCGATTTCCACCAGACCTGCTGCCTGCAGCAGGCCGCTGACTGCGACATCTTGTCCCTGTCCCACTTCCAGCGCGACGATCGCGCCGGGATTGGCCAGACGAACGATATCGGGGATCAGTCGGCGATAGGCATCCAAGCCATCGGCGCCGCCATCCAGAGCCAGCCTCGGCTCGTGCAATGCCACTTCCGGCGCAAGTTTGGCGATAGCCGCCGCCTCGATATATGGCGGATTGCTGAGCAGAATGTCAAAAGACTCATGCAGGCCACTGCCCCAGTCGCCTTCCTGAAACTGTGCGCGATGCACCAGCCCTAAACGCTGCGCATTCTTCTGCGCCACCGCCAAAGCAGCAGCCGAACGGTCGATACCCAGTCCCGTCGCCTCCGGCAATTCATGCAGCAGGGCCAGCAGCAGACAGCCCGACCCGGTGCCGAAATCCACAAGCCGCAAGCGGGCCGAACGATCCGCAATCTGCGCAAGTATGGCTTCGATCAGCGTTTCGCTATCCGGCCTGGGATCGAGCACATCGGAATTGACACAGAATTCCAGGCTCCAGAATTCGCGCCGTCCCAGGATATGCGATACCGGCTCACGCTGAAGGCGGCGAGCCAGCATCTGCGCAAAACTCGCCTGGACTTCAGGCGCAATCTCGCGATCCAGCTCGATGCGGATTCTGTTGGCATCCAGGCCTGCGGCTTCTGCCAGCAGCAGCACGGCATCCTGGCGCGGCCCGTCGATGCCCGCCGCCTTCAATTGCGCGGTCGCCTCGGTCAGGACCTCACCGATTGTTGCCATTTATGCGTTGAGCTCGGCGAGCCGGCTGGCCTGATCCTCGTTGATCAGCGCCTCGATGATCTCGTCCAGTGCCTCGCCCGTCATCACCTGCTCGATCTTATAGAGCGTCAGGTTGATGCGATGATCGGTGACACGGCCCTGCGGAAAGTTGTAGGTGCGGATGCGCTCCGACCGGTCGCCCGAGCCGACCTGCCCCTTGCGCTGCGCGGCGCGGGCGCTTTCCGTCTTCTCGCGCTCGGCCTCATAAAGCTTGGCACGCAGGATCTTCATCGCCTTGGCTTTGTTCTTGTGCTGCGAGCGCTCGGTCTGCTGCGCCACCACGATACCGGTCGGAATATGTGTGATGCGCACGGCGGAATCGGTGGTGTTCACATGCTGGCCGCCGGCGCCGGACGAACGATAGACATCAATGCGCAGATCGCTTTCATTGATCTCGATATCGACATCCTCGGCTTCCGGCAGCACGGCGACGGTTGCCGCCGAGGTGTGAATGCGACCCGAGGCCTCGGTTTCCGGCACGCGCTGCACGCGATGGACGCCGGATTCGAATTTCAGCCGTGCGAACACGCCGCGACCCGAGATCGTCGCTACCGCTTCGCGAAAGCCGCCCAGTTCGGTCTCGGCGATATTCTCCACCTCGAAACGCCAACCATGCTGTGCGGCATAGCCGCGATACATCTCGAACAGATCGCGCGCAAACAGCGCCGCCTCGTCGCCGCCGGTGCCGGCGCGCACTTCCAGAATGGCGTTCTTCTCGTCGGCTGCGTCTTTGGGCAGCAGCAGGATCTTCACCCGCTTTTCAAGTTCCGGCAGCGCCGCCTGCGCTTCCTTCCATTCGGCTTCAGCCAGCTCGCGCATCTCCGGATCGGCGGAGGGATCGTCGCGCATCGCCACCAATTCGGCGACATCCTGACGCATCTTTCGCCAGTCGCGGATGGCCTGCACCAGCGGCTCGATCTCGGCATATTCCTTCGACAGCTTGACGAAGGTGTCGGCATCCTGGCCGCCGGCGGCCATCTGCGCCTGCAGCATCTCGTAACGCTCGATCACCTTGTCGAGCTTGGCTTCCGGCAGGCCGGAATTTTCCATGATCAAGCCTGCAGACGCTTCAATTGTCCAACCAGCATGTCACGCGGCACTTCAGTCTGCGCGCCGCTGGCAAGATCGCGCAGCACGACGACATTCTTCGCCATCTCATCGCCGCCGATCACCACCGCGGCAAAGCAACCGAGCTTGTCGGCGCGCTTGAAGCGTTTGCCGGCATTGCCCTTATAGGCCAGCTCGACCGGAATATCGTTGCGGCGCAGTTCGGTGGCGATCTTCAACGCTTCAGCTTCCGCTTCGGCGCCGATCGGAACCACAGCGATCACCCGCGGCGGCACCGGCAGCGGATTGCTCAGCAACACCAGACGCTCGATGCCGCCGGCCCAGCCGATGCCGGGGGTCGGCGGTCCGCCAAGCTGCTCGATCAGGCCATCGTATCGCCCGCCGGCGAGAACGGTGCCCTGCGCCCCCAGCATCGTGGTGGTGAATTCGAACGCCGTATGCGTGTAGTAATCCAGGCCGCGCACCAGACGCGGGCTGACAGTGAATTCCACGCCGGCATTGCCAAGGCCGTCCTTTACGGCGTTGAAGAAATCGCGCGCCGTGGGGGTGAGGAATTCCTCAATCAGCGGTGCATTGGCAACCAGCTTCTTGTCGCCCTCATCCTTGGAATCGAGGATGCGCAGGGGGTTCTTCTCCAGGCGGCGGCGGCTGTCTTCCGACAGCTTGTCGACATGAGCGCTGAAGTAATCGACCAGAGCCTTTCGGTATCCGACGCGGCTTTCCGGATCGCCCAGCGTGTTCAGCTCCAGCACGCATTTGTCGAGAATGCCCAAACGGCGCAGGATTTCGGCAGCCACCGAAATCACCTCCACATCGGCCTCTGGCTCGGCGGCGCCGATCACCTCGACGTCGATCTGGTGGAACTGGCGCTGGCGGCCTTTCTGCGGCCGCTCGAAGCGAAACATCGGGCCCCAGCCGAAGGCCTTGAACGGCACATGCTGCTGCAGGCCGTTGGAGATGAAGGCGCGGCAAATACCGGCGGTGTATTCCGGCCGCAGCGTCAGCTCCTCGCCGCCCTTGTCGGTAAAGGAATACATCTCCTTGGACACAACATCCGACGTCTCGCCCATCGAGCGGGCAAAGACATCGGTGAATTCGATGATCGGCGTCGCCATCTCGCGATAGCCGAACAGCATCGCGGCGTGCCGCGCGGTATCCACCACATGGCGGAAGCGGGCATATTCGTCGGGCAGAATGTCGTGCGTGCCGCGCACGGGCTGCAACTGGGCCACGGCGTGTCTCCGATGGGTTGGTAAGTGGCTAAGAGGCGGCGTCGGCCGCCTGATCAGAATCTTGGGCTGCTGCCTTAGCGGCCTCGATGGCCTTTGCCTTGGCTTCGACCAGCTTGACCAGATGCTCGACGATATCCTCGTTCTGCAACCGGTGCGCCGGCTGGCCGGCGAGATAGACCTGATGCGTGTTCTTGCCGCCGCCGGTGAAGCCGATATCGGTTTCGCGCGCCTCACCCGGGCCGTTCACCACGCAGCCGATCACGCTCAAGGTCATCGGCGTAGTGATATGGCTCAAACGCTTCTCCAGCACTTCAACTGTCTTGATGACGTCGAAATTCTGCCGCGCGCAGGACGGACAGGAAATCACGTTGACACCGCGATGCCGCAGGTTGAGCGACTTCAGAAGATCGAAGCCGACCTTGACCTCTTCCTCCGGCGGCGCCGACAGCGACACCCGCAAGGTATCGCCGATGCCCGACCACAACAGCATGCCAAGGCCGACCGACGACTTCACCGTGCCCGCGCGCGGGCCGCCCGCTTCAGTCACCCCGATATGCAGCGGATAGTCGCAAGCCTCCGCCAGTCCCTGATAAGCGGCAACGGCGAGAAACACGTCGGACGCTTTGACGCTGATCTTGAATTCGCGGAAGTCGTGGTCTTCCAGGATGCGCGCATGATCCAGCGCGCTTTCCACCATCGCTTCCGGGCAGGGCTCGCCGTATTTCTCCAGCAGATGCTTCTCCAGCGAACCGGCATTGACGCCGATGCGCATCGAGCAGCCGTGGTCCTTGGCGGCCTTCACCACTTCGCGTACGCGCTCAGCGCTGCCAATATTGCCGGGATTGATACGCAGGCAGGCTGCGCCCGCCTCGGCTGCCTCAATGGCGCGCTTGTAGTGAAAATGGATGTCGGCGACGATCGGCACGCGAGCTTCGCGCACGATCTGCTTCAGCGCCCTAGTCGAATCCTCGTCGGGGCAGGAGACGCGCACGATATCGGCACCGGCCTCCTCACAACGGCGAATCTGCTCCACCGTCGCCTTCACGTCGGGCGTCGGCGTATTCGTCATCGTCTGCACGGTGATCGGCGAATCGCCGCCCACCGGTACGGAACCGACGAAGATTTTCCGCGATTTGCGGCGCTGGATATCGCGATAGGGTCGAATGCTCATGGGCTCAGTCCGCGAGGCCCCGTCGGCCTGCGCGGCGCGCGTAACATGGCCTCTTTGTCCTGCCGTGGCAAGTGCAGTGGCCGTCCGCCCTTGCTTTAGCCCAGCCTCAGCCCTGCTGTTCAGTCATGGCGGTTTTCAGCCGCTCCGGGTCCAGCACGATGCCGCGCTTGACCTCGCCGCTCGCCCCCAAAGCCGGCAGGGCCTGGCCGTCCACCACGATCCGCACGCCGCCGGCATTGCCGGTCAGCAGCGTCAGCCCCTCGCGGTTCGGCACCAGATAGCGTTCGCCGGTATTCAGCAGCCGGGTGAAGATCTGCTCGTTATTGGGGCCGCGGACCTGAATCCAGGATGGCGCCGTGGCCTCGACGCGGATACGCGCCTCGCTTTCCGATACACCATAGCTGGCCGGGGCACTGCTGGCCGGGTCGGTAGCCGATGCAGCAGCCTCCGTGGCCGGGGGGTCGCTCACCGCCGCCGTCTCAGTCGACGCAGTGGCCTCAGCCTCTGGCGCCGGGGCCGCGTCGGTTGCAGATGCGGTTTCCGTCTGCGGCTGCTCCGATGATTCTGCCGGCGGCGCGGCGGGCGCCGGCGATGGCGCCACAACGGCCGATGCAGCCGGCAGCGACGGAGCATCGGTGGCGGCAGCCGGCGGCGGCGCCACGGAAGCCTGCGGCACGGCGGCAACCGGCGGTTCAGGCGACGGCGCAACGGCAGGCGCAGTCAACGGCGCGGCAGGCGCAGGCTGCGGCAGCGTCGCCGGCGCGATCGGCTGCGAGGCGGGGATCAGATCGGCCAAATGAGCCGGCACCGCCTGGATCAGCTCATGGCCGAAACGCAGCGCCTCCTGATGCCGGTACCACAACGTATAGACGATGCCGGCCAGCACCAGCGCACCCATTACCAGCCACAGCCGCGGCGTGCGCTCTTCCGGCCGCGGCATCGGGAAATTCAGCACCGGGCGGTGCGGCGCGTCGCTGGCTTCGGCCTGATAGGTCTTCAGCACCTGCTCGGGGTCGAGGCCAAGAAACTCCGCATACTGACGGAGGAAACCGCTGATATAGACGGCGCCGGGCAATTCGGAGAAACGGCCTTCTTCAATGGCCTCGAGATAAGGCCGGCGGATACGCAGACGCGACGAGACATCGGTCAAGGCAAGACCGCGCCGTTCACGCACCACCTTCAGGCTATGACCAACCCCCTCGTAGCGCTCTTCAGGAGCCGCGCCTGCAGCAGTTAGCTGGTTCGCAGACTGCGTTGTCATGATCTTCCACCCACCCCTCATTGGCATGTCTGCCATGCTGGCCCATCTTAAGGGAAAGATGAGGCGGGGTCAGCCTTTTCAAACAATTACACCGTTTTCGCGAGCGAATTCTTCAAGCGGCGCGCGCAGGCTTCGCTCGGATGACTGGTAAAGCGTAGACATGAATTCATGCAGCCGTTGAACGTCTAGGCTGCGCAGCATTTCCTTCACCGGGCCCACGGCATTGGCGGGCATGGAAAGCCGCCGGAAACCAAGCCCGATCAGCGCCATTGCTTCCAGCGGGCGGCTGCCCATTTCGCCGCACAAGGTGATCGGCTTGCCAGCCGCATCGCATTGCTGCACCACCCAATGCAGGAAGTTCAGCATGGCCGGGCTGAGCGGATCGTAACGGTCCGCCAGCTTCGGATTGCCGCGGTCGGACGCGAACAGGAACTGCATCAGGTCGTTCGAGCCGACCGAGATGAAAT
The DNA here is from genome assembly GCF_937960835.1 of uncultured Ferrovibrio sp. GTDB lineage: Bacteria > Pseudomonadota > Alphaproteobacteria > Ferrovibrionales > Ferrovibrionaceae > Ferrovibrio. The sequence goes on along the minus strand of NZ_CALGPC010000006.1, from coordinate 464,635 downwards.
CCACCAGCGGCAGCAACGCATGCAGCTGCCAGGCCAGCGCCGGCACTTCCAGCATGGTGCCCACCGACACCTTGATCGGCACCGGCTTCTTCAAGGCAACCAGACGCTGGATCTCCTTGTCCAGCAGACGGCGCGCGCGGCGGAACTCGTCCACCTCGGCGATCATCGGGAACATGACATGCAGGCTGCGGCCCGCCGCCGCTTCCAGCAGCGCGCGGAGCTGCACCTTGAGCAGGGCCGGACGATCCAGCGCCAGACGGATCGCGCGCCAGCCCATCGCCGGATTCTCTTCCGGATGCTTCACCAGATAAGGGAGCACCTTGTCGCCGCCGATATCCAGCGTACGGAACACCACCGGTCGGTCGCCGGCATGCTCAATCACGCGGCGGTAGATTGCGGTCTGCGCCTCCGCCTTCGGCAGGGTCGGCCGCACCATGAATTGCAGCTCGGTGCGATAAAGCCCGATGCCTTCGGCATTGGTCTCGTCCAGATGATTGAGATCGATCAGCAGGCCGGCATTGATCAGCAGCGAGATCGGCACGCCGTCCTTGGTCACCGCCGGATCGTCACGCTGGGCGGCGTATTTCGCCAGCCGCGCCTTGCGCAGGCTCAGAGCCTGCTGGAAGGCGGTGACGACATCGGGCGCCGGACGCACGAAGACCTGCGCATGATCGCCGTCCACCACGACCGGATCGCCCGGCTCGACGCGGTCGATCACGCCTTCGACGCCGCCGATCACCGGGATCGACAGCGCGCGCGCGACAATGGCGACATGGCTGACGCTGGAGCCTTCCTCCAGGATCACGCCCTGCAGCTTGCGCCTATCGTAATCGAGCAATTCCGCCGGCCCCATCGTGCGCGCCAGTAGGATCGCATTGTCGGGCAGGTTTTCGGCCGCCGAATGCGCCGGCTTGCCCGCCAGATGCAGCAGCAGCCGGTTGGCGAGATCGTCCAGGTCCGCCAGCCGCTCGCGCAGATAGGGATCGGTGATCGCCTGCATGCGGTGGCGCGTATCGCCCTGCACACGCAGCACGGCTGCCTCCGCTGTCAGGCCGGATTCCACCGCCTGGTGCAGCTTGGCCAGCCAGCCGGTGTCATGCGCGAACATCTTGTAGGTTTCGAGCACCTCGCGGCTCTCGCCGACGATGTCGCTATCGGGCGCCTCCAGCATGCGGTTGACCTGATCGCGCATCGAGGTCACCGCCGCATCAAGGCGCTCCTTCTCATAAGGAATGTCGTCGGCAATCGTCTTTTCGACATGCACGCGTGGCTCGTGCAGCACGGCGACGCCAATCGCCAGACCTTCCGCCAGCATGCGGCCATCGGCGCGGAACGGCGCCGTGGAGGCGCGCGAGGACACCGCCAGATCCTCGCCGCCGCTGAGTTGGCCCGAGGCGACCATCTCCGCCAGCACCATGGCGATGGTCTCCAGCGCCTCGACCTCCTCGTCGGCATATTGGCGGCGGGTCTGGTTCTGCACCACCAGTACGCCGATCACGCGATTGTCGCGCAGGATCGGCACGCCCAGCAGCGAGTGATAGATTTCTTCGCCTGTCTCCGGGCGGTAGGCGAATTGCGGATGGTTCTGCGCATCTGCCAGCGCCAGCGGCCGTGCATGGGCGGCGATGTCGCCCACAAGACCCTCGCCCACTTTCAGCCGCGTCTTGTGCACGGCATCGGGGTTCAGACCTTCGGTGGCGTAGAGTTCGAGCTCGTCGCGGCGCAGCAGATAGACGGAGCAGACTTCCGCCACCATGTTGGCGGCGATGTTGCGCACCACCCGGCCCAGCCGTTCATCGACGGTGCCGGCCTCCGCCATCACTTCGCGAAGGCGGCGCAACAGGCCGCGCGGTCCGGGCGGCGGTGCCCGGCCCGGCGTCACGGCCTATCTCCGCTAACTATCGGAGCGGCTGATCTGGCGCGCCCTCCGTGCATCGGCCCCCCGCGATCATTCGGCGTCGAGTCCGAAGGCGGTATGCAGGGCACGCACCGCGAGTTCGGTGTAGTCCGCGCTGATCAACACGCTCACCTTGATCTCCGACGTGGTGATGGCGAGGATGTTGATGCCCTTCTCGGCCAGCGCCTTGAACATGGTATGCGCCACGCCCGCATGGCTGCGCATGCCCACGCCGACGACCGAGACTTTGACGACGTTCTTGTCGGGGACCAGCTTGGCCCAGCCCAGGCTCTTTTCCTGCTGCTCGAGGATCTTCACGGCGCGGTCGAGATCGCCGCGGCCCATGGTGAAGGTCAGGTCGGTCTTCTTGCCGTCCTCGGAGATGTTCTGGACGATCATGTCGACGTTGATGCCGGCGTCCGACAGCGGACCGAAGATGCTGGCGGCGATGCCGGGACGGTCGGCCACGCCGATCAGGGTGACCTTGGCCTCGTCGGCCGAATAAGTGACGCCGGAAACGATCTGCTTTTCCACGATCTCATCCTCATCGACAACGAGCGTGCCGGGCGTATCGGCGAAGCTCGACAATACTTGCGTCCGCACGCGATGGTTCATCGCCATCTCGACCGAGCGGGTCTGCAGCACCTTGGCACCCAGCGAGGCGAGTTCCAGCATCTCCTCGTAGGTGATCTTATCCAGCTTGCGGGCTTTTTTCACGATGCGCGGATCGGCCGTGTATACGCCGTCCACGTCGGTGTAGATGTCGCAGCGGTCCGCCTTCAGGGCAGCCGCCAGCGCCACCGCCGAGGTGTCCGAGCCGCCGCGGCCCAGGGTCGCGATGCGGTCGCCAGGCGCGATGCCCTGGAAGCCCGCCACCACCGGCACCACGCCGGCTTCCATGTCCTTGAGCATGGCGTCGCCTTCGATGGTCTCGATGCGGGCCTTGCCATGCATGTCATTGGTGCGGATCGGCACCTGCCAGCCCTGCCAGGAGCGCGCTTTGACGCCCACAGCCTGCAGCGCGATCGAGACAAGACCGGTCGTCACCTGCTCGCCCGAGGCGACCACGGTATCGTACTCGCGCTGGTCGTGCATCGGGTCGATCTGCTTGCAAAGGTCCACCAGGCGGTTGGTTTCGCCCGACATCGCCGAGACGACGACGGCAACCTGGTTGCCGGCCTCGACCTCGCGCTTCACCTTTGCCGCGACATTCTTGATCCGCTCGACCGAACCGACCGACGTGCCGCCGAATTTCATCACCAAGCGCGCCATGTCGCTCGATCCTATTTTACTATCCGTTGTCGTAAGCTGACCGGCCGGAACTTGCCGGTAGAAGGCGGGTACTTAATACTCTTTGCGCCGTCCGGAAGGCAAGCCGACCGGTCGGGAAAATACCCCTTTTCCAGCTTCCGCCAGGGCATTGTTGGACACCATGACGCAAACCGCCGCCAGTATCGATCCGGCTGAAATCGCCCGCTTTTCCGCCATGGCGGCGGAATGGTGGAATCCGGTGGGCAAGTTCCGCCCCCTCCATAAGTTTAATCCGGTGCGACTCGGTTTCATCCGCGACTGCATCGCCGGCCATTTCGGCCGCGATTCGGCGGCGCCAGCCCCGCTTTCCGGCCTGCGACTGCTCGATATCGGCTGCGGCGGCGGCCTGGTGGCCGAGCCGGTGGCCCGCCTGGGAGCCTCGGTGGTCGGCGTCGACGCCTCCGAACAGAATATCGGGGTCGCCAGCACCCATGCGCGGGATGCCGGGGTGGCGGTGGACTACCGCTGCACCAGCGCCGAGGCCCTGGCGGCCGCCGGCGAGCAGTTCGACGTCGTGCTGACCCTGGAAGTGGTCGAGCATGTCGCCGACCTGGAAGGCTTCCTCGCTGCCTGTGGCCAGATGGTCAAGCCGGGCGGCCTGCTGATTGCGGCCACGCTGAACCGCACGATTAAGTCCTACGCACTTGGCATCGTGGCGGCGGAATACATCCTGCGCTGGCTGCCGCGCGGAACCCATGACTGGAAGAAATTCGTCAGACCGCATGAGCTTGCCGCGGGCCTGCGCCATGCGGGCCTGACCGTGCGCGACATCGCGGGCATCAGCTACGACCCGCTGGCCGACCGCTGGAGCCTCAGCCGCGACACCGATGTGAATTACATGATGGTGGCGATGAAGGCTTAACCGCCAGCAGCAAATGAAACAGCGGCAGTCAGGAATCGCCAGATAGCTTCCGCAAATCCCTGACTGCCGCCGCCCTCTCGAAGGCTGCTCTGGCCGTCTGATCAGATCCCCTGGCCGCCGGAGACCTCGATCCGCTGCGCGTTGATCCAGCGGCTATCCTCCAACAGGAGATTGGCGATCACCGGCCCGACATCGTCTGGCAGGCCAACACGGCCAAGCGCCGTCATGCCCGCGATGGCCTTGTTGAAGTCAGCGTTGTCGCGCACGGCACCGCCGCCGAAATCGGTCTCGATCGCGCCCGGTGCTACGGTATTCACCGCGATGCCGCGCGATCCCAGCTCCTTGGCCATGTAGACCGACAGCGTCTCGACGGCGGCCTTCGCCGACGCATAGGCGGCGTAGCCGGGGAAGGCCATCCGCGTCAGACCCGAGGAAATATTCACGATGCGGCCGCCATTGACGATCAGCGGCAGCAGTGTCTGGGTCAGAAAATAAACGCCCTTGAAATGGACATTCACCAATCCGTCGAACTGCGCTTCGGTGGTTTCGCCGATCCGGGCCGTATCGCCATGGCCAGCATTATTGACGAGATGATCGAACGTGTCGCGCGACCACGTCTCGTGCAGCGCTGTGCGCAACTGCTCGGCGAATGGCGCGAAGGCGGATACGTTGCCGCTGTCGAGCCGGAAAGCCAGCGTCTTGCGCCCCATTTTCTCGATCTCGGCGACGACAGCTTTCGCCTCATCGGCGCGGCTTTGATAGGTGATGATCACATCGCCGCCGCGGCGGGCGATGCTGAGAGCAGTATTGCGGCCCAAGCCGCGGCTGGCGCCGGTAATGAGGGTGATCTTGGTCATGGTCGGTCTCCTGGGTGGCTGATAACGTTTCTGACGACCGCAATATCGGCCTCAAAACCGGGGCTTTGTTGCCCGAAGCTGGAGGTTTTTTGCCTGATCCTCCGAAACCGTGTGCATGCCCTGTCACGCCCCTATAGGCTTACGTCATGACCACGCTCCTGAACGCCGCACGCCGTTACGCCGAAGCTCATGCCGATGCGCATGGCCTGGTGCGGATGCCGATCCCCGGTCTGATGCTGGTGTACGCCACCGCCCCCAGCGATATCGTGCACACGGTATCACGGCCGATGGCTTGCCTGCTCCTGCAGGGCAGCAAGCGTGTGACGATGGGTTTGCAGGAGTATTCTTTCAGCGCGGGAGATTCATTGCTGATCACCGCGGATGTGCCGATCATGAGTCAGATCACGCGCGCCAGCACCGCTGCGCCGTATCTGTCGTTCGTCCTGGAACTCGATCTTGCGATCATCGCGGAACTGGCGGCGGAGGTAAGGGCCATGCTGGTCAGCGACGATGCGCCGGTACGCATCGATCCGACCGATGCCGAAGTGGCTGATGCCGCGCTGCGCCTTCTGCGATTGCTGGATCGCCCGGCATCGCTGCCCGTGCTCAAAAACCAGCTTTTGCGCGAGATGCATTACTGGCTGATGGCTGGACGCCATGGTTCTGCCATCAGGCGGCTTGGCTGGCCCGACAGCCCTGTGCAGCGCATCGCGCGCGCGGTTGCGATTCTGCGCCACGATTACGCTCGCAGGATCCCGGTCGAGGAACTCGCCGATGCGGCGGGTATGAGCCCGTCCTCCTTCCATCAGCATTTCCGCGCGGTGACGTCGCTGTCGCCGCTGCAGTTCCAGAAGCACCTGCGGCTGATCGAGGCGCGGCGACTGATGCTGACCGAAGACATGAGCGCCAGCAACGCCGCTTATGCCGTGGGCTATGAAAGCGTGTCGCAGTTCACGCGCGAATATAGCCGCCTCTTCGGCTTGCCGCCGGTGCGCGATGCGAAGGCGGCGAAGGGCAAGATTCAGGCGGCGTAGAAACCCTCACCCTCCCGCAAGCCGAAGGGGTCCATCACGTCAGCTATGGAAGGGTGAGGTTTTTATGATGAAGACTGAGAAGCTTTACGCATCCCCGCGCGGCAGCCAGGGGATAATGGCGACATCGACGCCCTCTTCGACCAGTTCCCTGGCCTCGTCGGGGCTGGCTTCGCCATAGATGCTGCGCGGATCGGTTTCGCCGTAATGGATGCGCCGCGCTTCCTCGGCAAACCGGTCGCCGACGTAATCGGCGTTCTTTTCGACATGGTCGCGCAGCTCGGCCAGCAGCCTGCGGGCCGCAGCCGCGCGCTTGACCTCCTCGGCGGCCTGATCGGCCTTGGAGCGTCCGATGCGGGGCGCCATCGGCGCCTTGGTCACCTTGCGGGAACCGCAAACCGGGCAAACCACCTTTCCGCCTGCCGCCTGCTTGTCGTAGGTGGCGCTGTCATAAAACCACGCTTCGAAGACATGGTCCTTGCGGCATTTCAATTCGTACTTGATCATGCGCGGCGACGATTCGGTTTTGCTCAAACCCCAGTAGAGTAAGAATTTCTCTTATACTAAGAATTTCTCTTATACATGGTGCTGTTAGGCAGGTGCAACAAGGGGCAGACAGTGGCGGGGAACCGGTATGGAACACCATCCCGGCTCTAGCCCCGCGCCCTCGCCATGGGTTTCGCGGTTCGCTCCGCTGGTGCCGGCGGGCGGGCCCGTCCTGGACCTTGCCTGCGGTGGGGGGCGCCACGGCCGGCTGTTCCTGGCCCGCCAGCACCCGGTCACCTTCCTGGACCGCGACCTTTCCGGCCTTGCCGATTTAGCCAGCCAACCCGATGCCACCCTCGTCCAGGCTGACCTGGAAGATGGCAGCCCCTGGCCCCTGCCCGGCCGGCGTTTCGCCGCCGTGGTGGTTACCAACTATCTGTGGCGGCCGCTGCTTCCTGCCCTGATCGGCGCGGTCGCGCCCGGCGGATTGCTGCTCTACGAAACCTTCATGCGCGGCAACGAGCGCTTCGGAAAGCCCGGCAATCCGGATTTCCTGCTGGCGCCGGACGAACTCTTCGAACGCTGCAAGGACGCCTTCGACATCCGCGCCTTCGAGCAGGGCGAGGACAACACCCCCAGCCCCGCCATGCGGCAACGTATTTGCGCGATCAAACGATGAGCGAGATAGAGACCGAACGTCTGGTGCTGCGCCGCTTCGCCGGAGGGGATTGGGAAAACCTAGCCCGGCTCTATGCCGACGATACCGTCATGCGCCATATGCTGCCCGGCCGCGGCCTGGAGCGCAAAGCCGCCGCCGAGCGGGCCAAAAGTAACATTCACAATTTCAACGACCACTGGGATCGCCGCGGCTACGGCGTCTGGGCAGTGACTGACCGGGCCACCGGCCGCCTGCTGGGGCAATGCGGCCTGCGCTGGATTCCGGAAGCGGAACAGACCGAATTGCTGTATTTGTTGACCAAGACAGTCTGGGGCCGGGGCCTCGCCACCGAGGCCGGACGGGCAGCGCTCGATTTCGCCTTCGGCTCCGCCGGATTGAACGCATTGATCGCGCTGACTGCGCCTGAGAACAAAGCGTCGCAGCGCGTGCTTGGCAAGCTCGGCTTCGATTACACCGGCGAAGGCCCGCTATGGGAGCGCATCGTCTGCTGGTTCACCCTGCCGCGCGAGCAATGGCGGCCCGCCGCCGGCTGATGCTTTAGGCCTCTCCCGACCTGCTTCGTTTTTTCTGGGCGGAGTACGCGGGCAGCGCTAATTTCTTTCCTGCTTCATCTCCGTTCTCATCCGTTCACGAGTATGTCCATGACCGTCGATATCGAGCAACGTCTGCGCCATGCAGAACAGGTGATCCGCGAAGCGGGCAAACTGGCGCGCGGCTTTTTCGACAATCGCGGCGATCTTGTCGTCAAGCTGAAAGGTGTGCAGGATTTCGTCAGCCAGGCCGATGCGGAAACGGAGGATCTGATCACCTCGCGGCTGCTGGCGTCATTTCCGCATGACGGCATCCTCGGCGAGGAACGCGGCCGGCGCGGCGGCGAAACAGACGCGCTCTGGGTGATCGATCCGATCGACGGCACGGCGAATTTCGTGCGCGGCCTGCCTTACTGGTGCACCGCCATTGCACTGGTGGTTGGCGGTACGCTGGAGCTTGGCCTGATCTATGACGTGACGGGTGACCGGCTCTACACCGCCCGGCGCGGCTATGGCGCTTTCTGCAACGGCAAGCCGATTTCAGTCAGCGGCACGGCACAGTTGAACCGCGCCTGCATCGGCCTGGGGCTGGGCCATGGCGAAGCCGGCGCGCCGCATGCGGCATTGATCGAGCATCTGCTTGATGCGCATTGCCAGTATCGCCGCCTAGGCAGCGGATTGCTGCTGCTGGCGCTGGTTGCCGATGGATCGCTGGACGGCTTTTACGAAGCGCGCATGAAGCCGTGGGATGCCTTGGCCGGATTGCTGCTGATCCGCGAGGCTGGCGGTGTGACCAACGATTACGAAGGGCTGGACGGCTTCATGCGGGCCGAGCCGGTGCTGGGGCTCACGCCCGCGCTATGGGCGCCCTTCTCGGCCGCCACCGGCGTCACGCTGCCGATGTTCACGCCCGCCAGCGCGGTCGCCTATCCGGCGCGGGCCGGCAAGGTATAATTCGGATCGTGCCGCCAGGCCGGAATCTGCGCCCGCGCCTTGGCCACTTCATCCAGATCGATTTCGGCGGTGACGACGCCGACGCCCTCGCCGGCATCGGCCAGCACCTTGCCCCAGGGATCGACCACCAGCGAATGGCCGTAGGTCTGTCGGTTGCCCGGATGATCGCCCCACATCGCCGGCGCGATGACGAAGGCGCCGGTCTCGATGGCCCGCGCGCGCAGCAGCACATGCCAATGCGCCTGCCCCGTCGTGCGCGTGAATGCCGCCGGGATCGAGATGATCTCAGCGCCCGCCTGCGCCAGGCCGCGATAGAGGCCCGGGAAACGCAGGTCGTAACAGATCGACATGCCCAGCCTGGCAAACGGCATGTCTGTGACCACACCTTCGCTGCCCGGCGCGATGGAATTGGACTCGCGATAGGTTTCGCCGCTCGGCAGATCAACATCGAAAAGATGGATCTTGTCGTAGCGCGCAGCGATGCCGCCATCGGGCGCCACGAGATATGAGCGGTTGAAGTTGCGGTTGGCGCCTTCCGGCTTGATGCCCAGCGACCCGACCAGCAGCCAACAGCTCAGTTCCTTGGCGACATCGCGATAGGCCTGCAGCGCGGGATGGCGCTCTTCCGGCTGGCCGGCGGCGACGCTGGCTGCCGCATTCGCGCCCATGAAGCCGGAATTCTCCGGCGTGGCGATGAATTCCGCGCCGTCGGCTTTCGCCTTGCGCACGAGCGCTGAAACATGGCCGATATTGGCCGCCATGTCGTCCCAGACATTCGGCTGAACCAGTCCGATCTTGACCCGCCGCGCCATCGTGCTCAAGCCGCCAGCATCTGATCGAGCTTGCCCTCTCGATCCAGCGCATAAAGATCGTCGCAGCCGCCCACATGCTGGCCGTTAATCCATATCTGCGGCACTGTCCGGCGGCCACCGGCCTTCTGGGTCATCTCTTCGCGCTTGGCCGCGTCGTAGGAGACATCGATCTCGGTATAGGTCTGGCCCTTCTTTTCCAGCAGCGCCTTGGCACGCGCGCAATACGGACACATGAAAGTCGTATAAATCACGATGTCGGTCATAAATCGCCTTTATGGGTTGGGAGGCCCCTCGCCCCATTATATTGGGCGCTAATCGAGCCGAACAACCCGCGCCGGGGTCAACACGTCCACCGCGGAGGCCCCGGCCTGCAATAAATCCGGGTGCCGGCATTGGCGGTGCCGCCGGTGGTCAGCACGTCATCGACCAGCAGGATGCGCCGGCCGGCAACCTCCGCCTCCCGGCCCAGCTAACCCGCAGCGCGCCGGCCAGAAATCCGCCGCCGCTCGACGCGCACCGAACACCCCAGGCTTTGCGTCGGCCGCCGCCGTTCCAGAAACTTAAGCATTGCCGGTTTTCCCGTCAGCCGCCCCAGCGCCTGCGCCAGCATGACGGCCTGGTTGAACCGCCGCCACCACAGCCGCCAGCGATGCAGCGGCACCGGCACAATCATGCCGCAATCCTTCAGCAGCTCCGCCCCTGCCACCCGCAGCATCGCCGCCAGTCCCGGCATCAGATCGGTGCGGTCGCCACGCTCGAAGTGCAGCACCGGTTGGCAGCCATTGCCGCCGTAAGTGAAAGCCGAACACGCACGGCTGAAGCGCAGCGGCTGGCGCAGGCAGGCGCCGCAGACCAGACCCGCCGGCACCGGACCATGTAAGGCGCGCCGCAACTTAGGCAGTAAGGCTCGGAGATGCACTCGGCATAAAGCCAGCCGGGATCGTCGGTCTCTGCATGACAGAGTATGTATTGCGGCAGCGAGGCGACGAAGCCGCGCCAGTTAAGCCGCGCCGCGCGCAGGAGCAATCCCAGGGATGCTCCGGTTTCCGACATGTCTTCACTGCAACGCAGGAAAAGAACTAAGCGACGAATGACGCAACGGCAGCATGCAGCAGGCGATGGGAACGCATGACGGGCCGCCTGCGCGCCGCTATGGTGGCTGAAAACGATGACGGAGGAAACGGCAGTATGAGCGGCAAGACCGTACGGATCGGCGGCGCATCGGCCTTCTGGGGCGATTCCATGGTGGCGGCGCCGCAGCTTCTGCACTTGGGCGAAGTCGACTACCTGATCTTCGACTATCTGGCCGAGATCACCATGTCGATCATGGCCCGCATGCGGGCGAAAGATCCGTCCCAGGGCTATGCCACCGATTTCGTCGCGGTGACGATGAAACGCCTGCTGCCCGAGATTGCGCAACGCAAGGTGAAGATCGTCGCCAATGCCGGCGGTGTAAACCCCGCCTCCTGCGCGGTGGCGATCCGCGAGCTGATCGCGCAGGCCAATCTCGATCTGAAAGTCGGCGTCGTGCTGGGTGATGACCTCATCCCTGAGATCGACCGGCTGAAGCCGCAATTGCAGCCGATGAATGCCAATGAGACGGCGCCAGAGCGTTTCATGTCGGCCAATGCTTACCTTGGTGCAGCGCCGATTGCCGCCGCCTTGAAGGCCGGAGCCGATATCGTGATCACCGGCCGCTGCGTCGACAGCGCGCTCTGCCTCGGCCCGCTGATCCATGAATTCGGCTGGGACATGCGGGACTTCGACCGCCTCGCGGCTGGCAGCCTTGCCGGCCACATCATCGAATGTGGCGCGCAGGCGAGCGGCGGCCTGTTCACCGATTGGCGCGACGTGCCTGACTGGGACAATATCGGCTACCCCATCGCCGAGATTTCCGAAGACGGCAGCTTCATCGTCACCAAGCCAAAGAATACCGGCGGCCTGGTCAGCTTCGGCACTGTCGCCGAGCAGCTCGTCTACGAGATCGGCGATCCTGCCTGCTATCGTCTGCCGGATGTCACTTGCGACTTCACGGCCGTGAAGATCGAAGAGATCGGCGAGCATCGCGTGCGCGTCGCCGGCGCCAAAGGCCGGCCGCCCTCGGATCGTTACAAGGTTTCGGCCACCTATCTCGACGGCTATCGCGCGGTGGCGCATCTGACCATCGGCGGCATCGAGGCGCGCGGAAAAGCCGAGCGCACGGCGGAAGCGATCCTGAAACGCACCCGGCGGCTGTTCACCATGCTCAATCTCGGCGATTACCGCGCCACTTCAATTGAAGTGCTTGGCGCCGAATCGATGTATGGTCCGCATGCCACAGAAGGTGCGTGCGCCAGCCGTGAAGTCGTGTTGAAACTCTCTGTCAGCCATGCCGAGAAGGCCGCGCTGGACATCTTCGCGCGCGAAATCGCGCCTGCCGGCACGTCGTTTTCGCCGGGCACCACCGGCTTCTTCGGCGGCCGCCCGACGCCGCAGCCCATCGTGCGGCTCTTCTCCTGCTTCATCGACAAGACGGCGCTGAAGCTCGCGCTCGATCTCGACGGCAAGCCGCAGCCGCTCGATATCCCGCTCATCGCAGGCGACACGACTGGCGCGCCGGCCGGCAAGCCCGATTTGACGCCGCTTGCCGATGGTCCGCGCCAGACCGTGCCGCTGATCCGCCTGGCCTATGCGCGCTCGGGCGACAAGGGCGATGACAGCAATATCGGCGTGATTGCGCGCAAGCCCGAGTACCTGCCGGCGATCCGCGCTGCACTGACCGAAGAGGCCGTCCGAAACTACTTCGCCCATCTGATCGAGGGCCCGGTCGAACGCTTCGAATGGCCGGGCATCCATGGCCTGAATTTCCTGCTGCATCAGGCCCTTTGCGGCGGCGGCATCGCCTCCTTGCGCAACGATCCGCAGGGCAAGGCCTATGCGCAGATGTTGCTGGATTTCCCGGTTCCGGTGCCGGTTTCCTGGAGTCTTTGACCGAATTCTTCAATCGCTGCGCAAAAGCCGGATAGCGGGGTGGCCGTCCTGGTCCTATCTTTCAGACCATGACACAGACCCTGGCCAAGACCATCACCAAGCCGACCGTCGCAAAGCCGGCCATTGCAAAGCCTCTGTCCGGCGCCCGCCGCCCGACCGATGCCGAATTCGCCGCCATCCGCGCCAATGACAGCGCGGCCGACGGCCAGTTCCTCTATGCGGTCAGCAGCACAAAGATCTTTTGCCGGCCCTCCTGTGTCAGCCGCGTTCCAAAACGTGACAATATTCGCATCTTCTCGTCCGCCGATGAGGCAATCGCCGCCGGCTTCCGGCCCTGCAAGCGCTGCAGGCCCGACAAGGCACCCGCAGCCGATGCGCGGCTGGAACGCGCGCGCCTGCTGATCGACCAGCGCGTTGCCGCCGGTGAACCTGTGCCGACGCTGGCTCAGCTCGCCCGCGTGGTGCATATGGGCGCGACCCATTTGCAGCGCCGCTTTGCCGCTGCCTATGGCCTGAGCCCGCGCGCCTATGCCGAGGCACAGCGTGTCGCGGCGCTGAAACGCGGTCTGCGCACCGGCAACGGCGTGGCCGATGCGATCTACGGCGCCGGCTTCGGGGCCGCCAGCCGCGTCTATGAAAAGGCCGACCGCTGGCTTGGCATGACGCCTGCCGACTACCGGCGCGGCGGCGAGGGTTTGACCCTGACAGTGGCCATCCGACGCACGCCGCTGGGCCTGACGCTGGTCGCCGAAAGCCCGCGCGGTATCGCCGCCCTTCTGTTTGGCGAGAGCAAAGCCGCTTTGCTCGATGAGCTGCGCAGCGAATTCCCCGCCGCACAATTGAAGCTGGACGACAAAGCGGGCGAACAGGCTTTCACAGCACTGGAAGCCATGCTTGAAGGCCGGCCGCTGCCGCGCGGCCTGCGGCTGGATCTGCGCGGCACGCCCTTCCAGATCCGTGTCTGGACGGCACTGCAGGCGATCCCGCCGGGCGAGACCCGTACCTATCTGGAAATCGCCCAGGCCCTGGGCATGCCGAAAGCGGCCCGCGCCGTGGGCTCGGCCTGCGCCAACAACATCATCGGCGTGCTGGTGCCCTGTCACCGCGCACTGCGCAGCGATGGCGGGCTGGGCGGCTATCGCTGGGGCCTGCCGCGCAAGCAAAAGCTGCTCTCAGGCGAAGGCGCCACTCTGGAGCCGGCCGCCGAATAGGCGCGGTGGCGCCAGGCCATTTCGTGTTCCCCGCACCGATTCTTCTTTGCGTGCCATACCATCGTCTTATTATGGCCGGAGAATTGATTTGCCTCACTGCAACCATGTTGCAGTAACGGCATGCTAGCCTTTCGTTTAAGCCGGTTGCAGTTTTGTAGAACCGTTCTAGAGTAAATATCGACGTCAAAAACTGGAAAAGAAAACCAAAAGGAGTTGTCCCATGTCTGTCGCCATCGACATCGGCATTGCGGAAAAGGATCGCAAGAAAATTGTTGAAGGTTTGTCCCGCCTTCTGGCCGACACCTACACGCTGTATTTGAAGACGCATAACTATCACTGGAACGTCGAAGGCCCGATGTTCCAGACGCTGCATACGATGTTCGAGACGCAGTACACCGAACTCGCGCTGGCGGTGGACCTGATTGCGGAGCGCATCCGCGCGCTCGGCCATTATGCGCCGGGTTCCTACGCGCAATATGCCAAGCTCTCCTCGATCAAGGAGGAGAACGGCGTGCCGACCGCGCAGGAGATGATCAAGAATCTGGTGAAAGGTAACGAAGCCGTGACCAAGACGGCGCGCCAAATCTTCCCGGTCGTCGAGAAGGCTGCTGACGAGCCGACCGCCGATCTGCTGACGCAGCGCATGCAGATCCATGAAAAGACCGCGTGGATGCTGCGCAGCCTGCTGGAGAAGAAGTGATCTGAGCGGCTTACGCCTCACCAAGGCTTGATTGGCGCCCAGCCGCTGGCCCGCTAGGGTCATGGCTGGGCGCTTTTCTTTTTGCGCCAGTTCGTTGTCGCCCGGTTGTCGTCATGTGGAGGCGGTTATGCTGATCAAGCGCAAGAAGGGTTGGGAATTGCCGGAATCGATGGCAACGCCCGAGGCTGTGTTCTTCAACCGCCGCAAGCTGCTGCTTGGCATCGGCGCAGCAGGCCTCGCGCTCGGCGCCGCGCGTTTCGCACGAGCCGAGGTGGCTCCTGAGCTCTATCCCGCCAAGCGCAATCCGTCCTTCACGCTCGACCGCGACATCACTGCCGAGAAGGTCGCCACCACCTACAATAATTTCTATGAATTCGGCCCGCATAAGCAGATCGCCAATGCGGCGCAGAAGCTGACGATCCAGCCCTGGCAGGTGAAGATCGACGGCATGGTGGCCAAGGAGATCACCATCGACGCCGAAGACCTGATCCGCAAGATGCCGGTCGAAGAGCGGCTTTATCGCCATCGCTGCGTCGAGGCCTGGTCGATGGCGGTACCCTGGACCGGATTTCCGCTCAAGGCGCTGCTCGCTTTCGCCGAGCCGCAATCCGGCGCCAAATATGTGCGCATGGAAACCTTCCAGCGCCCCGCCGAGGCGGGCGGCCAGCGGCAATTCTGGTATCCCTGGCCCTATACCGAAGGCCTGACGATGGAAGAAGCCAGCAACGACCTCGCCTTCATCGCCATCGGTGTCTATGGCAAACCGCTGCCCAAGCAGATGGGTGCGCCGCTGCGGCTCGCCGTGCCGTGGAAATACGGCTTCAAATCCGTGAAGTCGATCGTGCGCTTCACCTTCACCGATCAGCGGCCGAAAACCTTCTGGGAAGCGCTTGGCCCCACCGAATACGGCTTCTGGGCCAACGTCAATCCCGAGGTGCCGCATCCGCGCTGGAGCCAGGCGACCGAGGAAGTGATCGGCACCGGCAAGCGCGTGCCGACCCTGCTTTACAACGGCTACGGCGAATTCGTCGCCGATCTCTACAAGGACAAGAGCGGCGAGAAGCTGTTCATGTAAGCCTCCTCACCCTCTCGTCGCTACGCGCCCGAGGGATGCCAGGCCGCTCCTTTTGCGCTATCCCCTCGTCATGGCATTCGACCTCATCATCTTCGACATGGACGGCACGCTGGTGGACAGCGAGCCGGTGGCGAACCGCGTCTTCTTCGAAAAGCTGGTCGCGCTGGGGCTCGATCCCTACTTCGATGAAGCGACCATCGCGCGCGACCTCACAGGCTTGAGCCTGCCGAGCTGCTTCGAGCATGTGCGCACCCATTACGGCCTGACCCTGCCGGAGGATTTCGAGGCAATCCTGCAGGCTGAGACCTACCGCCGTCTGCGTGCCGAGCTGAACCCGGTTCCCGGCGTGCCGGAGATGCTGCGGCAGGTGCCGCAGCCGAAATGCGTCGCTTCGTCGTCGGAGCTGGAAAAGATCGAACTCAGCCTCGCGCTCTGTGGCCTGGCCGGCTATTTCGGCCCCCATTGCTTCAGCGCGCGGCAGGTCGCCCGCGGCAAACCGCATCCCGATCTCTTCCTGCATGCGGCCAAAGAAATGGGCTATGCGCCACAGGTCTGTGCGGTGGTGGAAGACAGCCTGCCGGGCGTGACCGCCGGCCTGCGCGCCGGCATGACGGTGTTTGCCTATCGCCCGGATCCGCAGGATCATCAGGGAGCCACCTTCCGTGATCTGGGCTGCCGCGTCTTTTCCGACATGGCCGAACTGCCCGCCCTGCTGAACGGCGGCGTCTGAATCCGGTTTTCAGGATAAAAAAAAGGCCGGCCTGGAAAACCAGGCCGGCAAGTCTTAACAGGGAGGCTCCGCGCGAGACGCGCGGATGGCCGAAACAGCGGGGGAGCTATCCCGGCCAAAGTTTCTGGCCGGAGCCAAAAACCTAGAAGATGCTGCGACGCAACATCTGACGGGCAAAGATTTACCCGTTACCGTCGTCAATGAGTATCCATCGAATTGTCAAGCCAGCTATGCGATGTCCGCATAACTACTCAGTGACAAAAATTACCAAGAGTTGAAAGGGCTTAGTTCGCTCCCGTTACGGCAGGAGGCGAGGGAAAATACAACCTTACGACGGTGCCTTTGCCCACTTCGCTGTCGATTTCCAGACGGCCGCCATGCAGTTCTATCAAGGCTTTTACGAGCGGCAATCCAAGACCCGTGCCGCGCATCTGCGACACCAGGGCAGAGTCGATCCGCCCGAACGGCTCCAGGGCCTTCTCGACATCTTCCGGCCCCATGCCGACGCCGGTATCGGCCACCTCGACCACCGCGCTGCCATCGGACTGCGGGCGCAGGCGGAGGGCGGCCTGGCCGCCCGAGGGCGTGTATTTCACCGCATTCGACAGCAGGTTCACCAGCATCTGCTTGGCCAGCCGCTCGTCAGCATAAAGCGCCGCACCTTCCGGGGCCGGTTCGGCCTGCAGCACGATCATGCGGTCGGCCGCCATCGGCCGCAGCAGCGTCAGGCAATCGCTGGCGAGCCGGCTCCACGGTACATGGTCGCAGACCAGCTTCATCTTGCCGGCCTCGACCTTCGACAGGTCGAGGATGTCGTCGATCACCGACAGCAGATGGCGGCCGGCGGCGAGGATGTCCTCCGCATAGCGGTCATATTGCGGCACGCCCGAAGGTCCGAGCAGATGCATCGCCATAATCTCGGAAAAACCGATGATGGCGTTCAGCGGTGTACGCAGTTCATGACTCATATGGGCGAGGAATTGCGACTTCGCCCGGTTGGCGTATTCCGCATCCTGATGCGCCTTGATCGCCGTCTTGCGCGCCGCCTCCAGGGTCTCGGAGCGCGCCGCCAGCATTTCCGCCTGGGCTGCGAGGTTTTCGTTCGCCTCGCGCAGTTCGCGCTCGCGCGCCTTCAATTCGCTAATATCAGTAATCAGCGAGGCGGTGCCGCCTGAAGCGAGGCGGAAGTCGCGGATCTGCAGCCAGCGCCGGCTGCCGGTATCGAGGAAAATATGCGGCTCGCCGCTGGCCGCCTTGAAGGTGCGCACACGCTCGGCGTACCAGCCCTGGTAATCGGTACGCACCCCGGCTTGCCCTGGCCGCGGGCGGTTGGCCATCGACCGGCGGCAGATCTCGTCATGCGACATGCCGATGATCTGCGATAGCGGCACGCCGGCGATATCGGCATAGGCCTTGTTGCAGATGATCAGCCGGTCCTGGTCATCGAACAGGCCGACGCCATCGGGCGCAACCGCGAGCGCGTCGCTGAGCCGCTGCTCAGCTTCGCGCAGCCGCTCTTCCGAGGCGTGCTTGGCAGTGACGTCGTTGACCACCACCAGGGCTGCGTCTTCGCCGGCATATTGCATCGGCACGGCGGCGATGGTGGCCCAGATCGTCTTGCCTTGTGCCGTGGCGATCTGAAGCTCTTCGTCCGATTGCGTGCTCTGCTGGCCGAAGATGCGCTGATGATGCAGCGGATCGAGCACGTAGCGCGGCGAAGCGGCGACAAGCTGGCCTTCGATGCCGAACAGCTCGGCGGCCGGCCGGTTGCTGTACAGGAAGGCGCCGTCTTCGCGGCGCGCCACCACGATCGGGAACGGCGCGGTGTCGAGGATGAGACGCAGGCGGCGCTGCGTCTCCTCGGCATGCTCGCTGGTCCGCGCGCGGTCCTGCAGCATGTTGCGCAGCCGCAGGACCAGCGCGGTGCTGCGGCGGAAATAGTGGTTCAGGCGATAGGCAAACGACAGCAGCAGGCCCGCCAGGATGACGGCGGCGGCGGCGAACAGCTTGCTGTCGGGCATCGGGCTGAGCAGCAGCACCACGATGGCGGGCACGGTCGCCGTCAGGATGACTGCTGCCGAGAGCACGAGCTGCACCGAGATCGTCAGCGCCACCGAGGTGGTCATGCCGACCACCACCATCAGTGCCAAGAGCGGCGCAGGCTCGCGCGGCAGCGTGACCAGGATGACCATCATGGCACCGAACAGTGTGCCGTTCAGCACATAGATCGCCGCCAGCCGCAGCCACCAGTCCTTCGGTCGGCGCAAGCGGTTCCGGTCGGCGCGGAAGGTGCGATGCGTGAAATATTGCAGCAGGACCACGATCAGCGTCGCCGCGACATAGCCGAAACGCCACAGATCGGGCAGCGCTCCATCGAGCAGCAGTGCCGCGACAGCCGCGGCGAAGACTTGCCCCACCATGTCGTATGGCTGCCGGATCCTGACCAGTAACTCGTTTCGGCGGGCGAGTATGTCGGGCAGCGGCGGCCGGGGCATCATCTCAATACTGCCAGTCCGCCACCTTGCGCAGAAGGAAATCGCGGAATACGGCAAGCCGCTTGGTGTTGCGCAATTCTTCCGGATAGACCAGGAACGTATCGAAGCCCGGCCCATCGACATTAGGCAGCACACGCACGATGCGCGGATTGCCCTCCGCCATGTAGTCGGGAAGCGAGGCAATGCCCAATCCGCTTGCGACCGCCTGCATCACGCCATAGACGTTGTTGATCGACAATGTCGGCTCGCGCGGCGCGACCGGATCGCCTGCCTTCAGCAGCCAGTTGATGTTGCTGAAATAAGCCGGCGCCTCTTCGCCATAGACAATCAGCTTGTGGTGATCGAGATCCTCCAGCGTCTGCGGCGCGCCATGGCGGGTGACGTAATCCACCGAAGCGTAGACGTGGTTATGCACCGTCAGCAGCTTGCGGTAGATCAGATCGGCCTGGGTCGGCTTCCACATGCGGATCGCCACATCGGCCTCGCGCATGGACAGGTCCAACTCGCGGTCGTCCACCACCATCTCGATGCGGATATCGGGATAAAGGTCCATGAATTCGCGCAAGCGCGGCGCCAGCCAGATGGTGCCGAACGCCACCGTCGTGGTGACGCACAGATCGCCCGAAGGCTTGTCCTTGGCATCGGCGATCATCGCTTCCGTTACCGCCAGCCGCGCGAAGATCTCGCGCGCGGTGCGGTAGAGCAGCTCGCCCTGTTCGGTCAGGATCAGGCCGCGCGCATGGCGATGGAATAGCGTCGCGTTGAGCTGCGCTTCCAGCGCGCCGATCTGGCGGCTGACCGCCGACTGGCTCAAGCCCAGTGCCTCGCCGGCATGGGTCAGGCTGCCGGCTTCGGCAACGGCATGAAAAATGCGCAGCTTGTCCCAGTCGAGCGCCGACATTCACTCCCCCCTGCCCCGCTAACGACGCGTCAATCGGCCGCTTCGGCTGATGGCTCTGCGTGATGCGCCAGGAATTTCTCAGCCTCCAGCGCGGCCATGCAGCCGGTACCGGCTGCCGTCACCGCCTGGCGGTAAATCTTGTCCTGCACGTCGCCGGCGGCGAAGACGCCTGGAATCGACGTCTGCGTTGTGCCGGGCTTGGTGACCAGATAGCCGTCGCTGTCCAGCGGCAGCTGGCCCTTGAACAGCTCGGTATTCGGCGAATGGCCGATGGCAATGAACACGCCGTCGGTCGGCACCACCTGTGTCGCCCCGGTCTTCACATTCTTCAGCCGTACGCCGGTGACGCCCTTCGGCTCCTCGTCGCCGAGGATTTCGTCGACCACGCTGTCCCAGATCACCTTGATCTTCGGATTGGCGAACAGGCGCTGCTGCAGAATCTTCTCGGCGCGGAAGCTGTCGCGGCGATGCACGACGGTCACTTCGCTGGCATGGTTGGTCAGATACAGCGCCTCTTCCACCGCCGTATTGCCGCCGCCGACCACGACCACTTTCTTGCCGCGGAAGAAAAAGCCGTCGCAGGTGGCGCAGGCGGAAACACCGAAGCCCTGGAAAGCCTGCTCGCTCGGCAGGCCCAGCCAGCGCGCCTGGGCGCCGGTGGCGATGATCAGCGTGTCGCCGATATAGGTGTCGCCGGTATCGCCCTTGGCCACGAAGGGCCGCTTCGAGAGATCGACCGAGACGATGTAGTCGTTGATGATCTCGGTGCCGACATGGGCGGCCTGGGCCTCCATCTGCTGCATCAGCCAGGGGCCCTGGATCACCTCGGCAAAGCCCGGATAATTCTCGACGTCGGTGGTGATGGTGAGCTGGCCTCCCGGCTGCAGGCCATGCACCAGAATCGGTTTCAGCGATGCGCGCGCCGCATAGATCGCCGCCGTGCAGCCGGCCGGACCGGAGCCGAGAATGAGGACTTTGGTACGGTACGTGGCGGCCATGGTGGAGACTCCGACGCGCGCGTTGCACAAAATTGATTGTTCTCAATTATGACAGCGCTTTGTGGCGGTGCAACAGCTGCGCCGGGAAGCATGTTTCACGGCAGGCTTTGCGCCGCAGCATGCCAATCGTCTAGACTCAATTCTCAGTTCGCGAATGCTCGTTGCGACTCGCTGGCACCGGTCTCTGCCCTCCGGCGCATACATCACTCTAATGATGGCCGAGCAAGGAGCCTAACCGGTCCCCGGTATCTCACTCTTGCCCGCTGACGGTGTCCGCCGTTACGCCGCCTATGGCTGTAGCCCATAACGGTGTGCGGCCTCGGTATCTGGCCAAGCCAGGGCGACCACCACTTTAGGGCGTAAAAAATGTAATACATCTCCGATTTTCCAGCGTGGGCCGCTGGGAACCTTGCAAATGCGTGAAATAAAATAAGCCATGGGTTGGCCCCCCTTAAAGTTTATAATATTATTGCGCCCAGACAGCTTTCGAGAAAATTTCCATGCAGCGTGTAAAACTCGACCTCATCGACCGCAAGATCCTGTCCGACCTGCAGGCCGATGGGCGGATGACCAATGTGGATCTCGCCCAGCGGGTCGGCATCTCTGCGCCGCCCTGCCTGCGCCGGGTGCGCGCCCTGGAGGAAGCCGGCTATATCCGCGGCTACCATGCTGATCTCAACCCACAGTTGCTGGGCTATGGCGTCACCGTCTTCGCCCTGGTCGGCCTCAACAGTCAGGCCGAGCATGACCTGGTGGCCTTCGAGCAGACCGTCGCCAATTGGGACCAGGTGCGCGAATGCTACATGCTGGCGGGCGAGAATGATTTCATCCTAAAGATCGTCGCCCGCGACTGGGACGCCTATCAGACCTTCCTGACCAAGGAACTGACGGCGCTGCCCAACGTCGCGCATGTGAAAACCGCGCTGACCATCCGCTGCTCGAAGAACGCCCCTGGCGTGCCAGTCGACATGCCGGCCGAGGAACAGGCTGCGGATTAAATCGGCTACGGAATAATACTGATGCTTAAGTTGCGCCGCTGACCACCCGCTGGTCCTCGATGCGGACCACCTTGATCACGGCAGGCAGCGCGGCGAGCGCCAGGACAAGGTCGGACGCGGCAATGCCGGCGACCACACGCCAGTTGGAAGCCGCCTGCTCGGCCTCCAGCAGCCAGGCCAGCGAAGCGAAATAGGCCGCGACGCCAATGGAAGCGCTGCAATAGCCGAGCGTCAGTCCGACCAGCATGTAGGACAACACAGCCGCCGGCGCCGTAACGGCATAGCAGATCACCGCGGTCAGGCTGAAGCCCGCGACCAGCGCGATCTCGAACCACCAGCCCTCCAGGAAGCCGCCGCTTTCCAGCCCGAAGATGGCTGCCGTCACGACAAGCGCCGTGATCAGCGCGATGATGACCTGGTTGCGGGTGCTCATGGCGGACATCCTCTGCATGCCCCTCCTGAATAGCGCAGAACAGGACTTGAAGATATTGACCTGGATCAGCCTGTAACCGGAATTAAACCCTTTGCGCTGGATTTGATCTGGGTCATCCCCAGGGCTGCCACAACGGACTAGTGTGGTTAACAGCGCATAACAGTCGGTAACAGCAGGGAACATCATCACCATGCAGAGCAACACCAAGGGCTTCAGCCGGATTCTGGTCGCTTCCGACCTGACTGCGAATACCGACCGCGCCTTTGACCGCGCCGTCTTGCTGGCTGAGACGAGCGGCGCTTCGCTTTGCGTCCTGCATGCCGTGGATGCCGACATCCTGCCCGAGCGGTATATCAACCTTAATCTGCGCGAGGCGCAGGCAAGCCTGGAACGCGAACTGCGTGATGCCGAACTGCCTGCGCATATCCAGACCACACTGAAAGTCGTGCCGGGCAAGGCGCCCGAGGCAATCCTTCAGGAAGCCGGTGCCATGTCGGCCGATCTCATCGTCATGGGCGTTTCGACCGATCTGTCGCTGACCGGCCTGCTGCGCGGCACCACGATCGACAAGGTGGTGCGTCGCGCGCCTTGCCCCGCTCTGGTCGTCAAGGTCCGCCCGCGCCGGCCCTATCGGCATGTTGCCATCGCGGTCGATCTTGGCGCGCCCTCGCGTCAAGCGCTCGATCTTGCGCTCGGCAAATTCCCCGGTGCGAAATTCTGCGTGCTGCATGTCGACGAAACCGGCGATGCGGCCAAGGCGGAGGAGCGGCGAAACCTGATTGCCGACATGGTCACTGCCCGCTGCGCCACCGCGGGCTGCGGCGTGCCCGGCAAGCCGGGCGGCCCGGAGCTTGTTTTTGGCAGCGGCCGCGCCACCGCCGTCCTGCAGGAACAGATCGACCGCCTCGACCCCGACCTTGTGGTGATCGGCACCCATGGCAAGGATGGCGTGGGCAATGTCTTACTCGGCAGTGTGGCCGAAGCCATGCTGGACCTGCTGCGCTGCGACGTCATGGCACTGCGCGGCTAGTCGCGCGGCGAGCCATAGTCCATCGCCGGAACCTTCCCGCAGGGACGGGGTTCCGGCTGCATGCGCGATCTTTCATCAGGCTTTGTCTGGCCCGGCTTTCTGCTCGGCTTCGCCTTGAGCGGATTCTTCGACGGCATTCTGCTGCACCAGATCCTGCAATGGCATCATCTGCTGCTCGGCCTGGAGGGCGAGGCCTTCCGCGACCTGCGTCTGCAGCTCATGGCCGACGGCCTCTTTCATGCGCTGATGTATGTGGTGGCCGTATTCGGCCTGTGGCTGTTATGGCGTGAGCGCGCAAGCCTTGCCGCACCGCGCGGCGGACGGCTGCTGCTAGCACATGGCGCCATCGGCTTCGGCCTTTGGCACATCCTCGATGGCGTGCTGTCGCATTGGATCATCGGGCTGCATCGCATCAAGATGGATTCGCCCAATCCGCTGCTCTGGGATCTCATCTGGTTCACGCTCTTCGGCCTGATGCCGCTGGCGATGGGATTGTGGCTGCGCCGCGGCGGCACATATTCCGGCGGCTCGCTGCGAAGCGCCACCGCTGCATCGGTGTTGCTGAGCCTGTTGATCGTCACGGCAGGCGCCTATGCAGCGCTCCCGCCACAGCAGGATCGATCGCAAGACAGGCAGGTACTGGCCTTCTTCCCCGCCGCCGATGCAGCACAGGTCTTTGCTGCAGCCGTCGCGCTCGATGCCCGCGTCGTGTGGTCCGACCGCTCCGGCGCGCTCTGGACGCTTTTGCTGCCGCCAGCGCAAAGCAGCCTTACGCTCTATCGCCATGGCGCCTGGCTGGTGGGCGACGGCATCATCGGTGGCTGCCTGACCTGGACGCAGCGCAAGCCGATCTGACAGCGATAGAACTGCCTTCAGTTACCGATCTTTCCGGTGACGTAAAGGATCAGCGCCTCGCCGCTCAGATGCGGCGTGAGGAAAGCGACTGCAAGCAGCACGATCAGCGCGATCATCTGGCCGGATCGGAGCTGGACTGGCCGATGGCTGTCCGGATGACGGATGAAGACGGTAAGCGATACTCCGCCGATGGCAAAGGCGAGGACGATCTCCGGGACAGAATGCAGTTGCAGCACCAGACGGCTGACGGCGATCAGGCCGAGCAGCAAGGCCACGCCTGTCCAGATCACGGCACGCATGGTCCGGCCCTGCTGCATGCTCAGCATCATGGCGCAGCAGCCATAAAAGCTGGTGCCGATCGCCACATGCCCGCTCGGGCTAAGCAGCCGCAGGGCAGTGCCGTCATTCCAGCGGATGAGATGCAGCACGAATTTGCCGGCAACAGTCAGCAGCACGCAAAGGCCAAATGAGATGGCCCAGCTCCGGGCGAGAGCGCGGCGCTCATCGTCGCTCCAGAGATAGAAGAACACCCCGAACCCGCAGAAGAGCAGCAGCAGCGGATCGCCCAGAAGTGTCACTTTCGCAAAGAAAGCCTCCTGCATCAGCAATCATGCC
This sequence comes from uncultured Ferrovibrio sp., assembly GCF_937960835.1. GTDB lineage: Bacteria > Pseudomonadota > Alphaproteobacteria > Ferrovibrionales > Ferrovibrionaceae > Ferrovibrio. Next base: position 440,205 of record NZ_CALGPC010000006.1, on the reverse strand, counting down.
CGCCTGGCGGATGTAAAATCGGAACCTTGCTCAGAAGTGAACGGTGGCGCATTCAGTCACACGGCCAGTCGGGAAGATGGAAATGCTCCGCTCCGCCTTCGGATGCACGGCATGGCCAAGCGCGGCGTTCAGGCGGATGCGTGATTCGGGAGCTTTCACCATCCAGCGAAATCTCGCCCGGCAGATTGGCGTAGTTGAGAACGGCCGCATCGGTCGTACGCAGGAACAGATTGTCACGCACCCGGAAGTCAGTGCCATAGACGATCGCGCCGAAGCGGAAATCCTCGATATGGTTGCCGGTGATCGTCCCCGACCCGGCCAGCTCGATGCCGATATCGCCGCGCCCCCGTGAGCCTGCGATGGCGTAGTTGCCCGTAATCACCGTATTGACGCCATGGGTCGGCACCAGTGAATAGGCAACGAAGGTGGACATGGTTTCGCCCGGATCGGGACCGCGGTTGCGGAACTCCTCCGCCCAGTTGTCGCGCACGACGAGGTTCTCGGTATAGGCGCCGATGGGGCCGACCTCGACCGGCATCCGGGCTACGCCCTTGAAGATGTTGCGTTCGATGGCGATGCCCCGCCCCCGCTCGCGGTCATTGTTAAAGGCAAGGTTGATGCATTGGCCGCAATCGTAGAAATGGTTGCCGGAGATCGTCGAGCGATCCAGTCCCCATCCCGTGATGACGCCGCCGGCCACTGCGCGGAACTCGTTGTTGACGATCAGCGCGCCGCTGGCTTCATCGAGCTTGATGGCTGTCTCGCCGCCCTTGAACAGGCAATCGCCGATGGTGACCGCATGGGAGCGCGAAATGTCGATCATGCCGCCATCCAGCGTGAAGCCTCTGATCACCGTTCCCGGGCCGCGCACAATCAGATTGCCGACGATGGTGGCGCCCTCGGGCGCATGGAGGATTACATCCGGCGGCAGTTCGAGATTGGCAACGTGATATGTGCCGGGCTCGATGATCACCGTGTCGCCGGCACGGACCCGCTGGATGGCGTCTTCGAGCCCGCGATTGTCATCCGATGCTGCCGCGATGGATAGGCAGGATCCGGCCGCAAGCAGGATCAATACCGTGCCGATGACGGGCAGCGCGCTCATGGATATTCCGACCGCGCGATGCGCAGCCCCGCCGCAGCCGGATATTCTCCCGCTACCTCGCCGCGCAACTGGTAAGCGATCCGGAGTATGAAGCCCCAGAGCGTATAGAAGGGGATGGCAAAGAAAGGCTTTTCCATATTGTCCTCGCCGACGCAGCCGACCAAGGTCAGGATCGCGAAGGCGATGACGAGCAGGGCGAGGCGGGAAATCTCGTCATAGCCCCGGCGGCGGCTGATCCAATAGACCTGGAAGCCAGCGCGGAAGAACGCCATCACGATCCAGATCCAGGATAGGAGGCCGATCAGGCCGAGCCGCGCCACCACGGAGATCACCGAGTTATGCGGCTCGCGGGTGACGACACCCAGCGTATCCCTGAAATCCGTCAGCGGAATTCCGTAGCCAAGGCCGCCGATCAGGGCAATGGGATCGCTGGTCAGCTGCTCGTAGATGCGCGTCCACCAATGCAGGCGCAAGGGCACGCCGCTGGCAGCATCGGCAATGGCGCCCTGTTCGTCGGTGCCGATGCCGACGATTGCCAGCAGGTGATCCAGGAAGAAGGACAGTGATATTTCCGATGTCAGCCGTCCGGAAATGCGGATGTCGAAAGCGGTGATGACGAGGAGCGCAAATCCCAAGAGCGGCAGCGTGATCCCGAGGCGGCTGAGAGCCCGCGGCCGGACATAGAGCAGCAAGGCGGCAAGACCGGCGAGCTGCAGATAGGTCGTGCGCTTCTGCAGCACGATCATCGCAAAGGCGATCAGGAAACCTGCCGCCACCGTCAGCAGCAATCGGCGGTGCGGCTGCTGCGTCGGGGTGATCAGGCATGCAAATGCCGCCCAGAGCAGCATGGTGCCCGCCATCGCGAAGGCGCCGAATATCGGCACCGCCTGGCCGGACGCGCCCAAGATTGTGGGCGAGATGGCCGCGAGCTGATCGGCGAAGACATACAGCAGACAGTATGAGCAGCCGATTACGATGATGGGATAGAGCCAGCGGATCAGCCGCTCGGTGGCGCGCGGATCGGCCGCAAGGCTGAAGCCGACCAGCACGTAAAGGGATTCGATCATGGACGTGGCATCGCGCAGCGCCCACATCCCATGCTCGGCCGCATCGAAAGCCAGGCGCCCCAGCCCCCAGCCCCACCAGACCAGAAACGGCGCCAGCAGGGTGACGCAGCCCAGACGGGACAGCGCCAGCCGTGGATTGATGCCGAGCAGAACGATGACAAGCAGCACCTCGCCCAGCGGAATGCCGAAGCCGACCGGCGGAATCCGCAGCAGCATGAAGGGGTAATCCAGGATGAGATACCCGGCCAGGAGAACCAGCAGCGCGGAGACTTTCAGGCGGTCAAGCGCCGTGCCCATCAGGCCCGTCCCCCATCAGGCCGGGCTCTCGTCAGCCAGGCCGTGGATCCTGATGACCTTTTCCCGCCACGAAAAGACATGGCAGCGCTGCCGCGCGCCCTGCGCCAGTGCGGCCCGGGTGTTTTCGCGGGCAAGGCTGATGAGCGCGTCTCCCATTTCGGCGATCACCTGCGCCGCGCTTTTATCCCTGGGATCCACGGCGTAGCCGCAGCTCGCATCGACCAGCGCCGCGGGTCCGCCGATCTTGAGGCAGACAACCGGCAGGCCGTGATGCATCGCCTCCAGCGCCACCATGCCGCCGGTATCGTGCATGGCCGAGAACAGCAGAACGTCGTGATTGGCATACAGCACGGCCATGCCGTGATGATCCTGCCAGGGCAGCCAGTCGATGCTGTCCGCTATGCCAAGCTCGTCCGCCAGCTTCTGCCAGCGGCGCTTCATCGGCCCGTCTCCGGCCATGGTCAGCCGTGCTGTCGGTATCGCCTGGACCAGCCGCGCGAAAGCCGGCAGCCCAAGATGCATGCCCTTGTAGTCGACAAAGCGACCGGCAAACAGAACACGGAAACAATCCTTCCGCGGCGGGCGCGAAACAGGCTGGGCGATGGTGGCGTCTGAATCCTCGGCACCGATCGCAAGCTCAACCTTCGCCTTGTCGTGGAAGCGGCGCGGCAGGAGGCGCAGCGTATCGCTTGAGGTGACGTAAATCCGCTCAGCCCGCTCCAGCGTCTCGGTCAGGAAGGGCATGAACGGGATCAGGGCGTTGGCGGCGTCCCGCGCCGCATCATGGATCAGCCCGTACAGGCTGTAGCCCCAGCGCAGGCGCCACGGCGCGCGCTCGCCGCCGCCGACCGGACCGAAGACGAAGGGAATCCCCAGCCGGCCCATGAAGCTTGGAATGCGCAGCCCGGCATAGGTGACGTGATGGACGCGGTCGAACTTTTCCCGCTTGTGCAGCTCCTTGGCGAAGTCGACCGCCATCCATTGCCATAGGGCGGCATGCAGATGCAGCGGCCCGCGGGCCTTCCACCGGAAGGGCTTTGGCACGTCGAAATATTCGCAGCGCAGGCGCCGGTTCAGCTGCAGCTTTTCCAGGGTGCGGGTGATGGCCGGCCTGGCTTCGGAACAGGTCAGCACCACGACGTCATGCCCGGCGCGGACAAGCGACAACGCCCAGTTCCAGCCCACGGCATACTCGGAGCCTCGATCCGGCTCACAAGCAAAGGCGGAAAGCAGGATTTTCAAGGACTTGCCTCCTCGTTGGATCATAACGATGCCAGACCCCAGAAAAAAAGAAAAGAAAAAATATAAAATTGTCTTTTTTTTCTTATCGACTCCTGTAATCCTTGGCGCAGGCAAATAAGGGCACGTCCGCAGGGCAGGCATGAAAAAAATCACCGTTGGCCTTCCGGTCTATAACGGCGAGAACTATCTGGCGGCGGCCATCGACTCCATCCTGGCCCAGACCTACCCGGATTTTGTTCTGCTGATCTCCGACAACGCCTCGACGGACGGCACCGGGGATATCTGCCACGCCTACGCAAAGAAGGACGCGCGGATCCGCTACATCCGCCAGCCACGCAACATCGGCGCTGCCGCAAACTACAATTTCGTCGCCGCCCAATGCGACACGCCGTATTTCAAATGGGCGGCGCATGACGATGTGCTGGGGCCTGAATTCCTGCAGACCTGCCTCGATGCCCTGGAACGCGATCCCGGCATCGTGCTCGCCTCGCCCGCCTCGGTGCTGATCGATGAAACCGGCGCCCCGCTGCCCTACTCTCCTGAGCGCGGCGGCAATGTGGACCGCATGGGCGTCTGCTGGCCGCCCTTGCCGGAACAGAACACCGATCTCATGGCGGCGGATCCCGTGCGGCGTTTCCGGGCCGTGATGCTCAACATGTTCATGTGCATCGAAATCTTCGGCCTTATGCGTCACGCGGCGCTGCTGCGGGCGATGCCACAGGGCGCCTTCAGCGGCGCCGACAAGGTTCTGCTTGCGCGGATGAGCCTGCTTGGCCCGTTCTGGCTCGGCCAGGACACGCTGTTTTACCGGCGCTGCCACGCGCAGCAATTCAGCGCCCAGACCTCCGGCACCTACCGCGCGGCCTGGTTTTCGGGGCGGCAGGATTCGATCTTCATCCAGCAGCTCAAGCTGCTGTTCGCCTATTGCCGCACAGCGATCGCCGCCGAGCTTCCGCTGTCGCAGCGCTGCGCCTGTTTTTATGCCGTTGTGCATCGGGCTGTGTCGCGCGGCCATCAGTGGCAGCGCCTGACCGGCGCGCTGGTCGGCCTTCAGGATCGCCAGCCTTACGAGCCGGCGCTGAAATCGGCCTTGGGCACGCGGAACGGGGGATAACGGTCTAGAGAAAACCAGAGAAAAGCAGTCCGGCGAATGACGGTCCGGCGGACAGAGTTGGGGGCACTGACTGGCCCGGCTTCGGCCAAGACAAAATTCGGCCGGGAAAAAAAGGCCGCCGGATTTTTCCGGCGGCCAGGAGGCTTCAGATTGCTGTTTCGATCAGGCCAGCAGCACGTCGAAATGGATAGTGCCGATATCCTGGCTGCCATCCTTGTCAACCACCGTATAGTCGACGGCATCCTTGCCGCTGAAGCCGGTCTTCGGCGTGTAGATCGCCGTGCCGGTGCTGGCATCCCACTTCACGGTGCCGCCCTTTTCGGTCACGGTGCCGATCTCGGTGACCTTCAGGCCACCATCCTTGCCGGTATCGTTCATCAGCAGATACTTGCTGTTGAAGTAGTACTTCGACCCGGCCTGGGTCTTCTGGTAGTCGTCGCCGGCCACCACCGGATTGCCGGTGCCGGTCGACGGAGCAGGATTGCTGCCGCCGGTGCTGCCACCAGTGTTGCCACCGTTCGACGGAGGCGGATTGGTCGTGCCGCTGCTCGGGGGCGTCGTCGTCGCGGTACCGTCACCAACCTGCATGTGGACGATGCCGATATCCGTGCTGCCGTCCTTATCCACCAGCGTGTATTCGATGGTGTCATGGCCCTGCCAGCCCTTCAGCGGGGTGTAGATGGCAGTGCCCTTCTCATCAAGCGTGACGGTGGCGCCGGCAGCCGACTTGGATGCCACGGCGGTGACCTTCAGGCCGCCATCAAGACCCTTATCGTTGAGCAGCAGATACTTCGTGTTGAAGTACCATTTCTGATCGACGTTGGTCTTGTAGTAGTCATCGCCGGCAACCACCGGGTTGCCGGTGCCGCCGCCGCTGACCGGCGGGTTGCTGGGCGCCGGTTCGGCAGGCTTCGGCGTCGTCGTCGAGGAACCGTTGCCGACCTGGAAGTAGATCGTGCCGGTGTCCGAGCTGCCGTCCTTGTCAACCACGGTGTACTCGATCGAATCCTTGCCCTGCCAGTTCTTGACCGGAGTGTACTTGACCGTGCCATCGCTCGACAGCGTGACCGTGCCACCGGCCGCGCTCTTGGAGTCGATCTTGGTGACCTTGAGGCCGCCATCGAGGCCCTTGTCGTTCATCAGTATGTGCCTGGTGTTGAACCAGTGGGACTGATTGACGTCGATCTTGTAGTTGTCGTCGACCGCGATCACCGGATGACCGCTGCCCTTGCCGTCGGTCGGCGCCGGATCCGTGTCGACCGGATCGGGATCGGCCGGCTTCGGCTCGGTCGGCTTGGGCTCGGTCGTCGCAGGCGCGCTGCCGGGCTTCTTCGGCATCGGGAAGCCGTTCGCCGAGGTCTTGTTGTTGGCAATCGTGCCCGACTGGTTGCCGTAATTCAGCACCCGCTCGATGTAGTCACCGACAAAGGCATTGTCATGAACGTTGAAGCCCTTGCCGTAGACAATCGAGCCGTACCAGAAGTTCTCGATGTAGTTGCCGTAGATCTCGCCCGAGCCGTTCAGCTCGATGCCGACGCCGGTGCCGATGCCCTTGGCATAGTTGCCGGTGATCACGGTGTTGACGCCGTTGCCCTGCACCAGAGAGTAGGCGACATCCGTGCTCCAGCCGCGGTCGGAACCGGCGTTGTTCATGTTCTCCGACCAGTTGCCCCGCACCACCATGTTCAGCGTATAGGCCTCGGCCGGACCAACCTCGATCGGCATGCGCTGCGTGCCGGTGAAGTAGTTGTTCTCGATGGTGATGTTGCGGCCCTGGGAGTGATTGTTGTTGAAGTTCAGATTGATGGGCTGCCAGGAATCGTAAAACTTGTTGCCCGAGATGGTCGACTGGTCGAGGCCCCAGCCGGCAATGACATTGCCGGACACCTTGTGGAACTCGTTGTTCACGATCGAGGCGGACTTCGCGTTGTCGAGGTTGATCGCGCGGCTGCCGCCGTTGAAGACAGAATTCTCGATCTTCGTGCCGGTCGTGTTGCCGATATTGACGGTTCCACCGGCGAAGGTGAACCCGCTGATGGTGGTGTTGTTGCCGCCCACGGTCAGGTTGCCGTTCAGGGTGACATTGCCGCCCGCCTTCAGCGTGATGTTGCCGGGCAGGACAAGGCCGGACACGTTATACGTTCCGGCCGGGACGATGACTGTTGAACCTGGTGCAGCGGACTGGATCAGACTCTGAATCGTTGTAGCCAAAACACTACTCCTTCAAATGACGGCATAACGGCGCCGGGGGTAAGCATTGGTCATCGCCTGCAACGAACAGGGACAACGGTACAGATCACAGTGACGCTCTCTGCGGCCCGGAGGCGGCAGCAATGATGTCGTCATCGGTGATGCGGCGAACCTACCCACTGAGAATTGGTGGCCAATGTTATTTTCCGATAATCGTAAACAGCGCGCTGCTATTTATACGCCAACTTAAGGTGTCGATTCTTGCGAGGCCCGCAGCATGGGGAGGAAGGTAACGAGACAGCCGATGCCGTGGTTGCGTCCGCGGCTGCGCGCGGTGAATGCGACCGCCTCCGATCTTGCGCGCCATCTCGATCTGCCGCCCGTGCGCGTCTACGAGATGATCAACGGCAAGCGGAAGTTCCAGCCAGGAGAAACCGAAAAAACCGCGTCATTTCTGAAGATTTCGGAAGATCAGCTTGTCGCGCTGATCGAAGGCCGCATCGATGCGGACGATGTCAGCATCGGCGAAGTCAGCGCCATTCCCTGGACAAACGACACCGGCCAGACGGCGCTGCTGATGCGCGCGACGATTTCCTCGCACGGTTTCTGGACTTTACACGTCCAAGGGGATGGGACGAAAAGATACGTCCGATGCTTGCTGTATTTCCTTCGACTGCATTCGCTATCGTAGTACAGGATGAGCGCAATAATCCCGTCTATCGCGCACGGGATTGCATTCTGATAGATCCGAATCTGCCGGTATCGCCTGGCGATGATGTCGTTCTTTCAAGCGTAACATCGCTTGATTCCACGCATTTGCCGAAAGTTGTTGCCGGACAACTCACCAAAATGAGCGAAACGGCTTGGTCGTTGAAACAATATGCAATCGGAACGGAGCGCGTATTTTCCAGACTGCGACTGCCTGCTGCCTGGCGTATCGTCAGCCGCTTCTCGCCTGTCCCAAATTTGTCACAGCAGTGATGTTCTCTTCTAACTAGAAACAGTCTGTCGGCCCAGATCGAACATTTCGATCGAATAGGATGCCGGCAGCAAGCAACGAGGATGAAAGGTGGCATTCCAGCGGCTGGAGATTGACTACCGGAACGTCACGCGATGCCCGCTCTGCGGAGGAATGGGACGGGAGCGCTCGGCGCTGCGGCGCAAGCATTACTATTTCGCCCGTTTCGAGATTCCTCTCCCCACGGACGGCGTCTCGCTTCTCGAATGCAGCGACTGTTCGATGCTGTTCAAATCGGCCGCCCCGACGGCGGAAGCCTGCAATCAGGTCATGTCAGGCGGCGCGACGGATGTGTGGCGCCCGAAACCGGGACGGCATCCGGCCCTGCCGATGATGGATCCCTATATCGGGGATGCGCGATCCTTCCTGGATATCGGCGCCTCCAATGGGGATCTCCTGGCCCAGCTCTATGAGAAGGCCGATCGCGTATCGGCCATGGATGTCGTCGAGTATCCGCAATGCCGCGAGATCGTGATGCGGAACGGCGAATACATCATCGGCCAACTCGAAGGACAGCTGTCATGGTCTGGCCGCCCCTATGACGTCGTGACGGCCTTCGACGTCTTCGAGCATTTCCTTGATGCCGACAATGCCGTTGCCAATCTTCTGTCCTTCGTCAGGCCGGGCGGATATCTGATCGTCGAGACCGGCGATTGGCGCACCGTGCCCGTGCCTGGGGACTGGTATTACACCAACCTCTTCGAGCACCAGATCTTCTGGACCCGCGCCACCTTCGACTATCTTGCGGCGCACTTCCTTTTTTCCATCGAGGAATATTCCCAGGTGAATCACAAAGGGCGGCGGGCGATGGCGCTGCCGAAAAGGCTTGCGCTGTCCGTCATCACCGGACTGGCGCCGCAGCCCTGGTTCCGCAAGGCCATGCTGGCCGCCGGCCGCGATCCCGGCCATTTCGGTGCGCCCGGCCTCATCGACCATGCCTTCGTTGTGCTGAAACGCCCGCATCACCGCAGCCCTGAACGGCTGGTCAGCGCCCGTCAGATGGATGCGACGTAGCTGTAGTAAGACGTCTTTGTAAAGCGCGGCGCGCCTGCCTCTACCCCTGCTCGGCGCTGGGGCTCAAGGGCAAAGAAGCTGATTGTGCCGGCAGCTTCGGCGAAGCCTGCAGCATACGGCGCAATGCCGGCAAGGTGCCGGACAGCAGCAGCTCCAGCAGCGGGGTATCCTGAAACCATCCGTTATAGGTCAGGCGGGGCAGCAGAAACGGGCGCTCGCGATCGGTCGGAAAGATCGTGTTGCATTCCGTAGTCACCGCCGTCTGGAAGCCGAGAATGCGGCATATGTCTGCCTCGCGCTCGCCGGCGGAGAGCCTGTCGCCGTAAGGGTAGGCGAAGTGCCGGACCGGGACGCCAAGCAGGGCTTCGCACTCCATCTTGCTCTGCGCGATTTCGCGAAAGGCGCTGGCCTCATCCAGGCGGCCCAGGCAGGCATGATGGACACTATGCGCGCCGAATTCCACCAGGCCGCTGGCCTGCATCTCCGTAATCATGGCAGGTGTCAGCAGATGCTCATCGCTCAGTGCCGCGAAGTCGACGCCATACCGGAACTCCAGCTCCGTGCAGACCTGCAGCACTGTCTTCGGATCGGCTGCGGCCAGAAGCGGGGCGATTATTCCATAGGCCCGGCTTTTCTGCCTGTCGGTGCGGGTGACGAAACGCAACTCCCGCTCTTCCCAGGTGAAGCAGATATCGTCGCTCCGGCTCAGCAGCGCCTCCAGACAGAGCAGCCATACCGGGAATGCGCGCTTGATGTAAGCCGCCACGAGATAGATCGTCATCGGGATGTTGAACTCGCGGCAGACCGGAAAGACCTCGGTGTAGGTATCGCTGAACCCATCGTCGAAGGTCAGGCAGACGAACCGCTCGCCTGTCCAGTTCCGTTCCTGCAGACGCGCGGCAAGTTCGGACATCGACAGGAAGGTATAGTCCTGGCGGACCAGCGTTTCGATGACCTGCCGAAAACTCTCCGGCGTGATCGACAGCGATTGCGTGATCGGCGAATGCGTGCTGCGGCGCTGGACCCGATGGAAGGCCAGGATGCCGCCTTCCCCGGCATAGCGGCTTGCCATCAGACGGGGCGCGCCGCTGGCCCATACCGACCAAAGAGCGTATCGGACGAGGTCACGTTTCAAACCTGTCATGCGTCCCCATGCTGTGTTTCCTATGTCACTGTTTCGCTGTGCGGTTCGCCCATGCGCGTCGGCTCATTGCGGCTCCTGCCGCTCCAGCGCGCCAGCGGCACCAGCAGCACGGCGGCCCGGATGCATTCCACCAGGAAGGAACAGAGCACCAGTCCGGTCAGTCCGAAGTATTCCACCATCGGGAAAGCCACGACGATGCCCACCGGTGTGGCCACCACATAGGACCAGAAGATGAGACGCGTATTCTCCTGAGCCGCGGCCCAGATGACGAGAACCGCGGTGAAGGCGTAGACCGCCACCGGAGCGCAGAGCAGCCGGACAAGCTGACCGAGGCCCTGATAGTCGTCGCCATAGATCAGATGCACGAGCTGATCGGGTGCAATATTCAGAACCGCCACGCCGCCGGCCATCAAGGTCATGCAAAGACTGCCGAGCCGGATGATATAGCGCTTCAGCTCCGCGTGGCCGCCGACATGCATCGCCCGCGCGGCCTGCACCGGCGCGAAGTTATCCAGTGACAGCAGCAGCAGGTTGAAGATACCGGTTATAGTGGTAGCCGCTTTCAGCGCGCCGGTCGCGGTGGCGCCAAGCATGATGCCTGCAACAGCAAGATAGGCCTGCGAGGTCGTCCAGAACATGAAGCTGGACGGCAGCAGCCATTTTGAAAAATGCCAATGCCGCACCAGCACGCTGCGGAAAACTGCTGCATCCCACCGCATGGGACCGAAAAGGCGGGCACCCTGCGTGACGGCCACAGCGCAGGCGGCGGCAATGATCCAGATGCCCGCCTCTCCCGTTGCGCCAGGCCAGACGAATGGCAGGGCGGCGATGGCTGCGAGCTGCAGCCCGAACCGCAGAATATCGATGCCGAGGGCCGCGCCGGGATGGCCGCGGGCGAAGAGATAGCGCCGGAAGAATTCGTAGAGCTGATAGACCACGACGCCGGCGCAGAGCGGGAGCGCAAAACCTGTCAGCCCCGGATTGCCCAGCAGCACGCCGACCAGTTCGACGCCAGCGCCTACCAGCGAACCAAGCAACAGGCTGACGGCCACCTGCTGCACGAGCACGGCCTGAAAATAGTGGACACGGTCGGCATCGGGCTGCTTCGGTCCGATATTAAGCATCGGCTGGATGATTGCTGCGAATTGCAGCGTGGCCATGAACTCGATCAGCATCCAGGCCAGGGTGAAGCGGCCCAGTTCGTATATCCCCAGCGCACGGGCCAGCAGGATCACGGACAGGAAGTTCGCGCCACTTGCCACGACCTGGTCGAGAAAAGCGAACTTCATGAGCCGGTTCGGCAAAACCCAATGCAGAAACGCTGATAAGGCGGGCCGTACCAGATTCATAGCGAAACAGCGCGTGGTGCCGTGGGCACGGTTGAACCGCGTGCAGAAGCCAGCATTTCGATCTCGGGCTCGGCCGGCATGCGCTGCGGCGCCTGCGGATCGAGCGCGAACCTCTTCTCATGGATCACTTCGTCAGGCTCTATGATGCGGGGCCTCGGGATGGGAATGACGAAACGCCCTCCTGCCGCGCGATAGGCCGCCTGCTGATGCAGCACCTCGCCCGCGAAATTCCAGGCCAGCAGCAGCACCAGATCCGGCTTGCTCTCAAGCAGATGATCAGGATGCACGATGGGGATGTGCTGACCGGGCGTCAGCTTGCCGTGTTTATAGGCATTTGCATCCGCCACGAATTCAAAAAAGCCCGGCTCCAGATCGAGGCTGTTGACGAGCGTCGACCCTTTGGCAGCAGCGCCGTAGGCCGCGATCCGCCGCCCCTTGTTCTTCTCGGCCCGCAGCAGACTCGACAGCGACAGCCTGAGATTTGAAACGCGCTGCGAGAAATCCTCATACCAGGAAGCGCGATGAACGCCGAGATCGCGTTCCATCGCGACAAGCTCGCGCAGCCCGGCGCTGCGGCCGGTCTGATGGCTTACCCAGATGCGCAGCGACCCGCCATGGATGGACAGCCGCTCGGCATCGTTGATGTGCAATCCATGCCTCATGAAGAGCGGCAGAAGGCCATGCAGGGTATGGTAGAAATGGTGCTCGTGGTAAATCGTGTCGAACTCGCATTTCTGGATCATGTCGACCGCATAGGCGATCTCGAACACCGCCACTCCCCCGGGCGCCAGCATGCGGGCGAAACCGGCCACGAAATCGTTGATGTCGTGGATATGAGCCAGCACGTTGTTGGCGATCATGACATCAGCCTCACGGCCCTCGGCCACCAGGCGATCTGCCAGCTGAAAGGAAAAGAAATCGGTCAGCGTCGGTATGCCGGACTGACGCGCCCGCTCGGCCGGTCCGTCGGCCGGATCGACGCCCAGGCAGGGAATGCCGCGCATGACGAAGTTGTGCAGCAGATATCCGTCATTGCTGGCGATCTCGACCACCAGGCTGTCAGGCCCGATCTGCCGCTCCCGGATCACGCGCTCGGCAATGTCGGCGGCATGCTGCAGCAAGGCGGGCGACGATGACGAGTAATAAGGAAAGTCCCGCTGATAGAGGATTTCCGGCGGCACTGTCTCGGTGAGCTGCAGCATCGCGCAGTCCTCGCAAAACGCCACCTGCAGCGGATACCGCGACTCCTGGCTCAGATCGTCAGTTGGCGAGAGCAGCGCATTCGATGCCGGGTGGCAGCCCAGATCGAGGATGATGCGCAGGGACGGGCTTCGGCAGGATCGGCATTCCGTGATTTGCATGGCAAAGCGCTCCCTTGAGGATGTCGAACCGGCAATCTTCAGATATCGGCAACCCGGCGTTCCGCCCGCCGTCTTTGACTGGCGAGCATCATCAGAAACTGGATGTTCGATTTGAGATAACGACCCGATAGCCGGCGGGGCTCCTGGATCATGCGGAATACCCATTCAAAGCCGGTCCGCCGTATGATGGGCGGCGCGCGCCGCACCTTGCCGGCCATCATCTCAAAGGCGCCGCCGACGCCGATCAGGATCGGGGCGTTGAGCCTGCTGCGATGCGCCGCCATCCAGCGATCCTGCTTCGGCGCGCCGAGGCCGACCCAGACAATGTCCGGCTCGGCGGCATTCACCAGCCGGTCAACTTCCCGCTCCTCCTCTGGGCTGAGCGGCCGGAATGGCGGCGAGTGATGGCCGACGACCCTGGCGCCGGGGAAATTCCGGTTCAGCTCGCACCGGAGCATCGACAGCGTCTCTTCCGACGAGCCGTACAGGAAATGGCGGTAGCCTTTCGATTGCGACTGCCGGAACACCGCCGGCATCAGGTCCGGACCGCATATGCGGTCGGCCTGGCTGTGGCCGGCGTAACGCAATAGCCAGACGAGCGGCATCCCGTCCGGCGCCGCAATCGCAGCTGAGCGGTAGATGTCGCGGACATCCAGAGCAAACTGGCTTTCCACCAGCGCATGCACGTCGATGGTGCAGATATAGTGCCGCTCTTCCCGCCTGATCCACTCGTCTATGCTGGCCAGAACCTCATCCATGGTGAGCGCGCTGAGCGGAACACCGAACACATCAGGACGAGGATGCATCAAATCTTCTCCCAACAAAGCCGCTCCCGGTGCACGGGAAGCGTTGCATTCGAGCGCAGGCCTTTTTCGTCAAGCGACCATGCGCGCGGATTCCGGCTGGACTTTCCAATCCCCCAACGCGCACAGAACCGTGCTGCCGCAGCCATTTTCGACCAGGCTGGCGGCGATCTCCCGCCGGTAGATGGGATTCATCGCGATCACCAGATCCGGCGGAAAGCGCGTCAGATGTTCAGGACCGACAATCAGTTTCGCGCTGCCCGGCACGCGCTTGCCCCACCGGAAGGGATTGATGTCGACCAGGTATTCGATCTCGTCCGCCATCGCGACCGCCGACAGGAAGGCAACCGCTTTTGAGCCCGAGCCCCAGAGAGCGACGCGGCCCCCGCTGCGGGAGACGGATTCAATCATCGACCGCCAGTATTCCACGCAGCCCGATGCGCGCTCCGGATAAAGGGCGACGTCCTCGGCCAGACGCCCCACCTCCTCCGATACCTGAAGGGGGTCGATAGCAAGTGCGGCCGTCACGGGACGGGCTTCGATGGTCAGATACTGGGCGTCGTAATTGCTCTCCATCCTCAGCACGTCGAAACCCGCGCTGCGGAAGAGATATCCCAGAGAGGCCGGAGAGAAGTATGAGCAATGTTCGTAATAGACGTCCCAGAACGCGCCCTCGGCGAGAATGCGACGCACATCGGGAACCTGGAAGAAGACGATGGTGCCGCGGTCCGGCGACGCGATCCGCCTCACCGCCCGGACGAAGGCCTGGGTCTCGGCGATATGCTCCAGCGTCATGCGGCAGCAGATGAAATCCGGGGGCGCCAACTCGGTCTTTTCATCGAAATATTCACGCCTGAAAACCGTCCTCGCATCGCCTGCGGCTCTCTCGGGCACGAAGCTCGGGTCAAAGCCAATGCCGTTATTGTCCCCCAAAGCGCAGATCAGGTTCAGGAATGCGCCCTTCCCGCAGCCGATCTCGACGATCCCCTTGCCGAAAAGCGCATACCGATCGACCAGCTCTTCTGCGAGCTGCCGCTGATAGGCGGAGTAGGTTTCGGAAAAGACCTGGGTTTCCTCATAGGCGTCGGAATAAACTGTGGCATCGGGCCGCCAGGCGGCATTGAAGATGAAGGCGCAGCGATTGCAGAAGGCGAGATCGATATCGCCTCTTTGCAGGCCCATTGCCTGGCTGCTGTCATCGAACAGCAGGCAGCTATTCACCGGCACATCTGAAATGCGCCGGAAAACATGCGCATCCTCTGCGCCGCAGGTCGGACAGCGGTGCGCGATCACGGCTGCGGCGCTCCATGCCGGGGCGCCCCATATGCAGGGGCATCGCCAAGTTCCGGCCGCACCACCACGTCGGCCTGCGGTATCTTCCGGTAGGACGGATCCAGGACGCCGGTTTTCAGAAGGTATTTCAGATGAGCAAGCCGCTGGTAACGCTCACCCTCGAAATCCTCCAGCGACAGGCCGAACTTCGTATAGGCGGCAAGCAGTTCGTGGGCGCCGTCCAGCGCAGTCCACTTCGGCGCAAAATTCGGAAGCTGGCTTTCGATCTTGGCAAAGCTGACGCGGTAGGAGCGTTTGTCGGCAGCAGCATTCTCGGCGTAGGCGATCGTTGAACCCGGCACGGTGTTGTGCACGATTTCCGCGATGCTGCGCACCCGGTAGTTCTCGCCGGTCGTGCCGACGTTGAAGGTCTCGCAATGCACCGCTTCGCGCGGCGCTTCGATGGCGGCGCAGAAAGCCCGGCTGATATCGGCGATATGCACCAGCGGCCGCCAGGCCATGCCGTCGCTTTTCAGGAACACGCGGCCCGTTGTAACCGCATGTGCCACAAGGTTGTTCAGCACCAGATCGAAGCGGATGCGCGGCGAGAAGCCATAGGCCGTGGCGCTGCGCAGCAGCACCGGCGAGAAGCGGTCGTCCGCCAGCGCCAGCAGGCCCAGCTCCGCCCTATATTTCGAGACGGCATAAGGTGTGACGGGATTGGTCGGCGAGGTCTCGTCGACCCAGTCCTGAAGCGCGGCACCATAGACGCTGCAGGTGGAGGAGAAGACGAAGCGCTCGACGCCGGCCTCCTTCGCCAGTTCGGCCAGACGGATTGTCGCCGTCTCGTTGATCGCTGTCGTGGTTTCCGGCTGCAGGTCTCCGAGCGGATCGTTGCAGATGCCCGCAAGATGCGCGATGGCATCGATGGAGCGGAGCTGATCCGCAGTCAGGTCGCGTATATCGGCGTCGATGCAGGGAATCCCTGAGCGGACATCCGCTCCGAAGGTGCAGGCCTCAAAAAGGCCGGTATCGATGCCGACGACCTGATGGCCCGCGTCCAGCAGCATCTGCGTGAGCACGGTGCCGATATAGCCCGTATGTCCGGTGACGAGAATTTTCACATTGCCCCCCTATCTGGCTATTTCCATGTTTTCCAGGGCGCTGCGCCGCTGGACCAAAGCGTCTCAAGAAGCGTCTTCTCCCGCAGCGTGTCCATGCATTGCCAGAAGGACCGGTGCGTATAGGCGACCAGTTGGCCATCGGCGGCGAGCGCCTGCAGCGGCTCGCGCTCCCACATCGTCTCGTCTCCGGCGATGTAGTCGAAGATTCCGGGCTCCAGCACGAAGAAGGCGCCGTTGATCCAGCCCTCGCCCTGATCGGGCTTTTCGGTGAAGCGCTGCACCTGGCTGTCACTTGCCATTTCGACAAAGCCGAAGCGGGATGGCGCGCGCACCACCGTTATCGTGGCCAGTTTTCCGTGCGCACGATGGAAGGCGAGCAGTTCATCGAGGGGAACGTCGGACAGGCCGTCGCACCAGGTCAGCATGAAGGTGCCGCTGCCCAGATAGGGGCGCAGCCGCTTGATGCGTCCGCCGGTAGCGGTTTCCGGCCCCGTATCGATCAGGTGGACCGTCCAGTCTGGCCCTCCGGGGGTGTCATGCAGGATGGTGGAGCCGTCGCGGGTGCGGACCGTCAGGTTCTGGCTGCTGGTATGAAGATTAAGAAAGAACTGGATGACCGCTTCTTTCTTGTAACCCAGGGCGATGACGAACTCGTTCATCCCGTAGGTTTCGTAATGCTTCATGACATGCCAGATGATCGGCTTGCCGCCGATCTCGACGAGGGGCTTGGGCCTGGCGGTGGTTTCCTCCGATAGCCGGGTCCCGAGGCCGCCGGCAAGAATTGCGACTGGCGGCAGGCGAAGCTGCCGTTCGGCTTGACCGGCCCGTCCGGCGCCGGGCGCCAACGCGCCTATTTCTCGAAACAGTGTTGTCATGAGTGACCGTTGGTGCGGCGTTAAAAGACCGATGTCCGGACTCTTACCAACGATGAAAAGAAAAGAAAAGAAAAAAGAAAAAATAGTGAGACAATAAAGAGACCATTAACGGTCGCTGTGGTATCACTCTTGTATGCAGTGCGGGTGCGCCTAAATCACCATTTGGTCACCGATGCGGTACATGGTAGTTTCTTGCACGCGTGATAGGATGAGGTCAGCTGAATTTGAGCAACGTTAGAATTCGCGGAAAAATTCGGCGGGAGGAATGGCCGAAAATTTCGGAACGCTTCCGAAAGGGGGAAACGTTGGCTGACATCGCGCGAAGCTACGGATGCACTGCGCCAGCCATCCGCTACATCGTCCGCCGCGCAGACGATAAAGATATCAAACAGGAAAAGACTTTTCGCTCCGCGCCGCCGCGCGAAGAAACCGAGCGCGTATCGGCGCAGGTTCTTTCCGTTGAATCGCGGTTTCAGCCCATTCGCCGCTCCGGCGAGGAGATCTGGGGACGAGTGAGCAGCGACATCGCCGCCTTCCTGGCCGGCATGGATGCCATCTCGCTCAGTGAAAGCGACGAGAATTACGAAGCGCTGCTGCAGGCGATCGACCGGCTGCTGCGCTCGACGGCGACCACCCGTATGGAGGTGGAGCGGATTCTGGACAGCCGCAAAACCAGCCGCCGCAGAAGAGTACCCTGATCAGGGTACTTCGATACCTCTTTCCAGCTCCCTGTATCGGATTATTGCTGCGTTGCCGTGCATCATTCTGCAGGGCCGCGCAGCTTAATAATTCTCCATTGGAGTCTTCTGCATCTGGGTGAATACAGCGGGTAACGCCTGACGTCCTCAATAGACGGCATCAATAGGCATTGGTGCCGCGTAGCACGACCGGAATGGTCAGCAGAAGAATTTTTATATCCAGCAGCAGCGACCAGTTGGCGATATAGAACAGGTCGTGTTCAAGACGGATACGCATCTTTTCGAGCGTCTCCGTCTCGCCGCGCCAGCCATTCACCTGCGCCCAGCCCGTGATGCCCGGCTTGACGCGATGCCGCGCCAGATAGCCGTTGATGAGGCGGGCATAGAGATCGTTATGCGCCGTAGCATGCGGCCGCGGACCGACCAGCGACATCTCGCCGCGCAGCACGTTGAGGATCTGCGGCAGCTCATCGAGGCTGGTGCGCCGTAGAAAGGCGCCGATCCGCGTCACCCGTGGATCGTTCCGGCGCGCCTGCGGCGTTGAGGGATCAGGCACCGGATCGTGGTGCATGGTGCGGAATTTGAAGACACGGAACCGGTTATTGTTGAAGCCGTGGCGTTCCTGCCGGAACAGCACCGGTCCGGCGCTGTCCAGCTTGATCAAACAGGCGATCACCAGAAACACCGGCGCCAGCAGCATCAGCAGAAGGCTGGCCAGCACGACGTCTTCGGCGCGTTTGAGAGGTGCGCCCCAGCCGGCCAGCGGCCGCGACTGGATCGTCAGTGCCGAAATGCCGGCGACCTTGCTGAAACCCTGAATGGGAAAACCGAGATTGGGCAGCCGCGGATAGACTTTCACCTCCACCTGCGTGCTCGCCAGCTTCTCCACCGTCTCGCGCAGCGCGGCAGGCGGATCTTCCGGCATCGCGAGGATCACCTCGTCGATCTCGCCGGTATCGGCCATCGCAGCAAGAAGTTCCAGATTGCCGGTATTGCCGGCCCCGGAAGAAACGTCTCCATCCGCGAACAGGCCGACGACCCGCGCCTCGTCGCCATGCGCCTGCAATTCACCGGCGATTGCAGCCGCGGCCTGGCCGGTGCCGATCACCGCCACCCGGCGCGCCAGCCGGCCCTCCTTCTGCCAGCGCGCCAGCAGATGCCCCACCATGCCGCGCGTCGCGCATAGATAGATCCAGGTGAGCACGAACCATGCCGCCGCCCAGAGCGCCGTCACGTCGGCAGCCGTAAAGCCGCCTGCTGCGGAACTGACCTTATCGAAGATGCCCGGCGAAACCGTGAAGCTTTCGATCAGGGCCAGGCTTGCCAGTGCGCCGATCCAGGCGAGCGACACTTTCGTGATCTGCACGGCCACTCGGCGCATGCTGCGGATGCAGTATCCCTGCAGGAGATGCATGTAATTCGCCGTCAGCGTGGCGCAGAGCACGATGACGAGATAACGGGACGGCTGGCTCGCGTCCGGTCTTACGGTTTCCAGCAAAAGGCCGATCGCGCTGATGCCGATCCAGTCCCAGATCAGCATCAGTCCCGGAAGTCGCGTTACAAGATCGGTTGCACGGAATCTTTTGGCCGATCGGGATAACCCGAAATAGAGCGGTAGCCGCCCGAACAGTCCGACCTTTGGGCCGTAAAAAGTCTCGCCGCTGCCAGACATCGGCCTTCTCCCTTCCCATTTCCGGGCCCTTGCCCCGAACTTGTTCTTGCCTTTTCTTTTCTTTTCTTTTCTTATCGACACATTCGGCGGAAGACAAGCGGCAAATTGCAGCGGTGCAAAAGAGGCAGCTCGGCGTGATGAGACAAAACGTGATGAGCGCGTGCCGTTCACCCTACGGAGGCTGAGATGGGGCGGAATGCGAAACGCGACATTTGGCAGCCCGGTCGATCCGGAGGAACGTCCAGAGATGGGGCGGCGGGCGCGCTGATCCCGCGCGATGACGGTTTCATGGAGCGCGGCCCGGCCTGGCCGTTCCGCTTTTCGCGCGGCGGCGCAGACCAGGAGAGCGACGCTCTCGATTACATGGCCTTTCTGCGCACTTTATGGCGGCGCAAGGTGCTGTTCATCGCGATTGCGGCCTTGGCGACCGCGATTGCCAGCGCGATCATCCTGCGGCTGCCCGCGCAGTATGTTGCACATGCCCTCGTTGTGCTGGGGGATTCGTCGGAGGCAGGCCGCTCCAGCCGCGACACCGCGCCGATCCTTCCGCCCGACAGCATCGCGGTGCAAACCGCCGTCGAGATCCTGCAATCGCCGCAGCTCGCCGCCGAGGTCATCCGTGATCTTGGCCTGGAGGAGCATCCGGAATTCAACCGCGCCGTTGCTGCACGGAATGAAACCGGTGGGATCGCCCATGTCAGAAATGCCATAGAGGAGATCAAGCAGCTTATTCTTGGCCCCCCGCCGGCCATCGAGGCGGACGATGCCAGTCTCACGCTGTCGCAGGCAGTGCAGGGTTTTCTGTCCAACCTGCGGGTCAGCATCAAAAACAACTCCCGCATGATCGACGTGGCCATCAAGTCACGCGACCCGCAGCTCGCCATGCGGGTGACCAATGCGCTGGTCGATCACTACATCGCCCGCCAGCTCGAATTGCGCTCGGAATCGGCCAAGCGCACCTCGGAATGGCTGCGCGAGCGCATTGCCCAGCTGGAAGCGAAAGTGGCGGATGCGGAACGGGCGGTGGAGGAATTCCGCGCTCAGCACGGCCTGTTCTCCATGCCTGGTGGCTCGCCGCTCCTGCTCAAGCAGATGACGGATGTCAGCGCCGAGCTCGCCACCGCTGAGACAGCCCGCGCCGCCATCGAGGCGCGCCTGCTGCAATACCGCAGCTCGCTGGATCAGGCGATGCGCAGCCGCGTCACCGGCGATATCGTCAATTCCAAGCTGATGGAGGAGCTACAGATCGAGGAGGCCAAGGTCCAGCAGCAGATCGCCGCGATGTCGACGGAGTTCGGCGACAAGTATCCTCCTGCCGCCGCACTGCGGGAGAAGCTGCGCAACATCCACGCCGCCATGCGCCGCGAAAGCCAGCGGGTGATCTCCTCCATCGAAGACGACCTGCATATCGCGCGCATGAAGGAACAGGAACTGAGGCACCGGCTTGCCGGCCTGCAGGAAAATGTCGCCCGCATGAACGCAGCCGATGTCACGCTGCGGGCGCTGGAACGCACGGCCCAGGCCGATCGGCGCGTGCTGGACGATTTCATGGCGCGCCTGACGACCACCGTCCAGAATGCCGATACCTCCTGGCAGAAACCCGATGCGCAGATCGCGTCCTATGCGCAGCTGCCCGTCACTCCTGAAAGCCCCAAGCGCGCATTGCTGATCCTGGTCGCCGCAATCGGCTCGATGGTCGGCGCGGCAGCGACCGTGCTGCTTGTCGAAAGATCGGACCGCAGTATCCGCAGCCTCAAGGAGGTCGAGGACCAGCTCAAGATCCCCGGCCTCGGCATGCTGCCGGTCTCCGAAGCCGCGCGGCGTTCGCCAACCCAGGCGGCGCAGTATGGCTCGGCCTACCGCGAAGCGCTCAAGGCGGTCTATGCCGGCCTCTTCGCGGTGCAGAACGCGCCACGCGTGTCGGTGATTACATCGGCGCTGCCGGGCGAAGGCAAAACCACGCTGGCCCTGAGCCTTGCCGCACTGGCCGCGCAATGTGGCAACCGCGTTCTGCTGATCGACGCGGATTTCTGGAAGAAAGGCACCAGCGAGGCTTTGGGCGTCGGCGCCGGCGCCGGCCTCGCGGAACTGCTGGAGAGCAAAGCCCGTCTCAGCGAGGTGGTCATATCGGATGTCGTCTCCGGTGCCGATATCATGCTGCCCGGCCGGTTCTCGCGCGGCTCCCTGCTGACCTGGATCCGCCGCTTCCCCGAACTGCTGACCTTGCTTAAGGATCAATACGACATCATCATGATCGATGCCTCGCCCGTACTGGCAGCATCGGAAACGCTGCTACTGGCGCAGCATGCCGACAGCACCGTGATGGTGGTGCGCTGGGGCAGCACGGCACGCGATACGGTCGCCGTCGCGGCCAGCAAGCTGCGGCGCGCCGGCGCATCGCTGGCGGGCGCCATCACGACAATGGTCGACGACCAGGAGCATGCCAGCTACGGCTATGCGGCGGACTCCTATTTCCTTGAGGAATTCAGATCCTATCAGTCACCGCCGACGCGCTCCATCACCTGGACGCCGATAGCCGACGAAAGCGTGGAGGATGTGACGACGGTTGGCGGAACTGCCGGAACGGCAGGCGTCATCGCCCGGCGTCACGCACTTCTCGTCATCGACGTGCCCGACACGGCAGAAGCAGCCGGCGGCCATGGGCGGATCAAGGCGCCTGGCCGCCTGATCGACCGGATCAATGCGATTTCCGATCTCGCCGCCAAGTCAGGCGTGACGGTGATCTATGCCTCCCGGTATCTCGGCCATGCCGGCAAGGCCATGCGCAGCCAGGAGATCGCATCCGAAACGGCCCTGCAGCGGGTGTCCGACCACGTCTTCATCAAACATTCACCCGATGCATTCTCCAGCTCGCTCTTCAGCGCTTTCCTGCGCGAGAGCAAGATCGACCATCTCTTCATCGTGGGATGCGATGGCGTGACCTCTATCAACGAAACGGCGCAGTCCGCCCTGGAGCGCGGCTATAACGTCACCTTCATCCGGGACGGCATCTTCACCTCATCCGACCGCAAGTGGAAGCAGCTGCTCCAGCGCTTCGAAGCGCAGGCCGCCTTTGCCATCACCCAGGAGGAGTTCGCCGATTTCTGCCAGCGCCTGCGCCGCTTCGCCACTGCTTCATAGCTTAGCGCCTATGACCTCAGCCCAGCTTGCCTGCAATCGCAGGCAAGCTGAACCGACGTCTCAGCCTCAGACCTGACTCAACGGCGCTTCGTTCGCCGGTTATTTGGCCGCCGCGTCGAACGGCACAGTGTCGCGCATCGAGGGACGTTCGGAAAACTGCTTGAACCAGTTCGCCAGCGCCTCGCGCCCCTTGCGCCAGTCGTAATCGGGGAAACGGAAATCGAGATAGCCGAGCGCGCAGCCGGCTGCGATGGTGCCGATATCGACGCGGCCTTCCAGGGTGGCGACCTTGGCCTGCAGCGCATCGACGCAGGAGGTGATCTTCGCCATCTGGCCGTCGAGCCAGGGCTGCCACTTGTGTTCGGCCGGGCGCACCACCTGCTCGTAACGCGCCAGCAGCGCGGCGTCGAGCAGACCGTCGGCCAGCGCCTGATCGCGCAGAGCCTCCCACCGCGTCTCCCCTTTCGGGAACATACGATTGCCGCCGGCAAGATCGTCGAGATATTCGCAGATCACGCGTGAGTCATAGAGCGCGTAGCCGGAATCCGTGAAGAAGGTCGGCACCTTGCCCATCGGGTTGTGGGCCACGATGTTGGCGTCGCGGTTCACCGGATGCGCCGCGCTGGGCAGCTTCTCGATGCGGTCGGCAAGACCGAGTTCGATGCCGACAGCGAGAACCTTGCGCACATAGGGCGAAGCCGGGGAGTAGAAGATTTTCATCGGATGTCCTCCGTCTGCATGGGGTCTTTGCCGGCGAGATGGCAGCCGGCGATATAACCGAAGGTGAGCGCCGGGCCGAGCGTAATGCCGGCGCCGGGATAGTGGCCGCCCATGATCGAGGCCATGTCGTTGCCGCAGGCATAGAGACCAGCAATGACCCGTCCGTCCCGGCCGATCACCTGAGCATGGCTGTTGGTCTGCAATCCGGCCGCCGTGCCGATATCGCCGGGATAGACCCGCGCGGCATAGAAGGGGCCGGTGCGGACCGGGCCAAGATTGGGATGGCCGGGATTATCGGGATCGCCGTAATAGCGGTTGTATTCGGAAGAGCCCTTGCCAAAATCCTCGTCGGTCCCGGCGGCAGCGAAGCGGTTGACCCGGCCGACCGTATCCTCCAGCGCGGCAGCATCGATCCCGAGCTTCGCGGCCAGTTCTGCGATGCTCTTGGCCTCGATCAGATAGCCATCGCGGATGAGATGCCGGCGCGGCCGTTTGCCCGGCAGCGCAAGGCCAAGTCCCCATTTGTCGATGAAGGGACGGTCGCAGACCAGATATGCCGGAATGTTGCCGGTGCGGAACATGGCGCGGACGAATTCATGGTAGCTGGTGCCTTCATTGACGAAGCGCCGGCCATTCTTGCCGACGGCAATCAGACCGGGCTTGGCGCGGTCCCAGACCAGATGCGGGAAACGCACTTCCTTGCCGTCCGCCTGCTTCCAGATGGAAACCGGCGCCCAGAAGGCCATGTCGGCCGGCGATTCAAGGAAGTTGCCGCCAACGGCCTGCGCCATGCGGATGCCGTCGCCGGCATTCTCTTCCGGCGCCATCGACCACATTCCCGCTCCCGGCGGCGCCAGACGCCGCCGCAGCTCGGCATCCCAGGGAAAACCGCCGGTCGCCATCACCACGCCGCGGCGGGCGCCATACTGCTCGCCCTGGACGGTCTCGACGCCAATGACGCGGCCATCCCGCTCCAGCAGACGCTTCGCAGCGGCGTTGGTGACGATGGTGATGCCCAGCGCGTCGGCACTTTTCAGCAGCCGGGCAGCCAGCGCATTGCCCATCAGCAGACGCGTGCCGCGCCGGTAGCCCGTCACCCGGTCGCGGAAATAGCGCAGGACCAGCGCCATGCCGTATTTCCAGGACGTGAACGAGCGCGTGACGTTGAGCAGGTGCTTCACATCGGTCAGGTTGACCATCATGCCGCCCAGCACCATGAATTCCTTCAGCGGATCGCGCAGCCGCGCGAAACCGTCGCGCAGTTCGCGGGCATCGAAGGGCAGTGGATCCATCGGCCGGCCGGCCTTTCCGGCGCCGGGCAGTTCGGGATAATAGTCGGGCGAATAGGCGCGCGCGGCGAATTTCACATCCGTGTTCTTGTCGAAGAACGACACCATCCGCGGGCCGGCGCGCAGGAAGGCATCCATCAGATCGGGCCGCATCGCGTTGCCGAGCACCTGCTGCAGATACTGCCGCACATCGGCCTCGCTGTCCTCGATGCCCATCGACCGTGCGTGAGGATTGTTCGGAATCCAGACGGCGCCGCCCGAAACGGCGGTGGAGCCGCCCACCTTGGGGGCTTTCTCCAGAACCACGACCGACAGACCATGGATGGCTGCAGTCAGCGCCGCGGCCATACCGCCGGCGCCGGAGCCCACAACCACGACATCATACTCACGCATCGCACTGCTCATCGTCTTGCCTAACGCTTCAGCGCCATCTCCGCGCCGGACTTGTGGGTGAGGAATCCGGCCGTCAGCCCGCCATCGACCGGCAGGATGCTGCCGTTCACATAACTGGCACGATCCGACAGCAGATAGAGAATGGCATCCGCCACTTCCGAAGGCTGCGCGATGCGGCCAAGCGGCGTGCGGTCTTCCATCACGCCGGTCACGAAATCGGCTGGCACGCCGGCGCGGATCATCGGCGTATCGACCGCGTTCGGCGCCACGGCGTTGACGCGCAGGCCGAAACGGCCCCATTCGATGGCAAGCGTCTTCGTCAGGCCGATCACGCCCCATTTGGACGCCGCATAATTCGCCCGGCCGCTCTGGCCGCCAAGTCCGGTAATCGATGCAATCGTGACGATGGCGCCTGAACCGCGCTCGACCATGCGGCGGCCGACCGCCTGGCAGGTCAGGAAGGTACCCTTCAGGTTGGTGTCGAGCACCAGATCCCAGACATCTTCCGGCATGGTGATGGCATGGGCCGCGCGGGCCACGCCGGCGCTGGGCACGACGCCGGCCAGCGGGCCGACAGCCTTCTCCGCCGCCTCGACCACCGCTTCCGTTGCAGCGGCATCGCGTACATCCAGGGCAAAATCCGCCGCTCGTATGCCATGCCTGCGGCATTCTTCGGCAATCGCCGCGGCCGCGTCGCCATTCAGATCGGCCAGCGCCAGATGGGCGCCCTCCGCGGCCAGCGCCAGCGCGAGCGCCCGCCCGATCCCCTGACCGGCTCCGGTGATCAGATAGGCGCGACCGGCGAGACCGAATGTCTGAGGCATGTTACAGGCCCATACCGCCGCCAAGCGACTTGCCGCCATCAACCAGCAGGGTCTGCCCGGTAATGAAATCGGTACGCGGCGCGGCGAAGAAAGCCACGGCATTGGCGATGTCTTCCGGCCGCCCTGCCTTGCCGGTCGGCTGCAGGGAAAGCTGGTACTTCAGCCGCTCCTCGCTGAGCGCGCGCAGGATCGGCGTATCGATCAGGCCCGGCGCCACCGCGTTGACAGAGATGCCGCGCGAGGCCAATTCGATGGCCATGGCGCGGGTCAGACCGACCACGGCAGCCTTGGACGCCACATAATGGGCATGGCCGCGCGCTCCCAGGAAGGCGCGCGAGGCGATGTTGATGATGCGGCCGCCGGCTTCCATCCGTTTTGCCGCTTCCTGCGCGACGATGAACAGCCCGACGACGTTGACCTGATGCGCCTGGTCGAAATCCTTCTCAGTAAGCTCGAAGAAAGGCCGGTCGGTGAAGATGCCGGCATTGTTGACCGCAACGTCGATGCGCGGCAGGCGGTCAAAAGCCGCCGACACCGCCGCACGGTCCCGGATGTCCAGCCCGATGCCTTCGGCCTTGCCACCGCCGGCCGAAATCTCGCGGGCGGCCTGCTCGGCTGCCGCGGCCTGCAGGTCGGCGATCACGACATGAAAACCGTCTTCCGCAAGCCGCGCGGCGATGGCCCGGCCGATGCCCTGGGCCCCGCCGGTGACAAAAGCAACACGCTGCGCGGTCATGTCACGCCCCCAGATAGGCCTGGCGCACGCGGTCGTCCTGCACCAGATCGGCCGAGTTGCCCTCGAAGGCGATTTCGCCGTTTTCAAGAATATAGGCGTAGTCGGAAACGTTCAGTGCGATGCGCGCATTCTGCTCCACCAGCAGAATCGTCAGGCCTTCCTTGTTGAGCTGGCGGATGATGGCAAAGATCTGTTCGACCAGCAGCGGCGACAGGCCAAGCGACGGCTCATCCAGCAGCAGAAGCTTCGGGCGACCCATCAGCGCGCGGGCAATCAGCAGCATCTGCTGCTCGCCGCCCGACAGGGTTCCGGCCTCCTGCGTGAAACGCTGGCGCAGGCGCGGGAAATACTCGCAGACGCGATCAAAATCCTGCCGGATCGCCGCCTTGTCGCGCCGCAGATGGGCGCCGATCTCGAGATTCTCGCGCACGCTCATCCTGGCGAAGATCTCGCGGCCTTCGGGCACCTGGCAGACGCCGAGCGCGACCATCTCTTCGGATGCCAGGCGATCGACGCGGCGCCCTTCAAAATGAATTTCCCCCGAGGTCAGCGGAACGACGCGGGAAATGCAGTTCAGCGTCGTGGTCTTGCCAGCGCCATTGGCACCCAGCAGCGCGACAATGCGCCCTGTGTCCACCTTCAGGCTGACGCCCGAGAGCGCGTTGATGCGGCCGTAGCCCGCAGAAATCGCTTTCAGCTCGAGCATCATGCCGCGGCCCCTCCTTCACGGCCGAGATAGGCCTCGATCACCTGCTGGTTCTGGCGCACTTCGGCCGGCAGGCCTTCAGCGATCTTCTGGCCGAAGCTGAGCACAGTGATCCCGTCGGAAATGGACATCACAAGCTGCATCACATGCTCGACCAGGATGACGGTAAGGCCCTCCTTGCGCACCAGATCGACCAGCAGGCGGTCCAGCGCGGCGATCTCGCGATTGCGCAGGCCCGCAGCCGGCTCGTCGAGCAGCAGCAGTTTCGGCCGCACGGCCAGGGCGCGCGAAAGTTCCAGCAGCTTCTGATGGCCGAAATCGAGGGCATCGGCCTGCTCGTTGCGATAATCGGCCAGCCCCGTGCGCTCAAGGATGGCTTCGGCCTCGAGGCGCATCTGGCGCGGCGACAGCCGTTTGCCGTCGCGCTTCAGCGCGGCATCCAGGCCGACCATGACGTTCTCCACCACGCTGATGCCGTTGAACAGCTCCAGGTTCTGGAAGGTGCGCGCAATGCCGCGGATGGCCGTGCCATGGGCCGGCGTCTGCATCAGGCTCGTGCCCTGGAAGAGGATGTCGCCGCTCACCGGCTGATAGTAGCGCGAGATGCAGTTGAATACCGTGGACTTGCCGGCGCCGTTCGGACCGATCAGCGCGTGGATCGATCCCGGCATCACGTCCATCGAGAAGTCGTTCACGGCCGTCAGACCGCCGAACTTCACGGTGAGGTTCTTGATCGAGAGGAAGGGTGTCACGGTCATTTCGCCGCACTCCGCCCGAACCGCGCCTTGATGGCACCGGCCACGCCCTTGGGCGCGTACATCATGAACAGGATCAGGATCACGCCGTAGATGATCTCCTGATACGACGGGGCCTGACGCAGAAGCTCCTGGATCAGGCCAAGGATCAGCGCGCCCATGATCGCCCCAGCAATCGACCCGAGGCCGCCGACGACGATCATGGTCAGCACCAGGATCGTCGTGGTGAAACCGAGGCTGTCGGGATGGATGAAGGACGAGAAGCTGGCATAGACGCCGCCGGCCAGTCCGGCATAGACCGCGGACAGCGTAAACGCGATCACCTTGGTGAGCCGCACGTTGACGCCTAGCGCCAGCGCGGCCGGCTCAGACTCGCGCACGGCGCGGAAGGCGCGGCCCAGCCGCGACCGCATCAGCGCAACGGTCGCCAGCACGACGACAATGGTGACAGCCAGCACGATGTAATAGGCGTCATGGTCGTTGGTGATGCGGAAGCCGAACATGCTGGCCTGCGGGATGCGCATGCCGTTCGGCCCGTTGGTCACGTCGTCCCAGCTTTTGAACACCCACTGCATCGCCTCGCCGAAAGCGAAGGTCGACAGCGCCAGATAGATGTCGCGCATGCGAAAGGAGACCGCGCCGAGCAGGAAACCGATCGCGCCGGCCAGCAGCATGCCGGCCACGATGGCGACCGGAAACGGCACATCGAAGCGTCCGGCCAGGATCGCGGTGGTGTAGATGCCGATGCCGTAGAAGGCGACATGGGCAAGGCCGAACTGGCCGGTCTCGCCGATCAGGATGTTCAGCCCCAGGGCGAGGATGATGTAGATCAGCATCAGGTTCGCCAGATAGACGACGTAACCTGTGGTCAGGTGCGGCAGCACGATCAGCGCGATCAGCGCAACCGCCAGCGAACCCAGCTTTGCGGGGAGTGTGATGGGCATGGTCATACCTTCTTCACCGCAACCTTGCCGCCCAGCAGGCCCTGCGGCCGCAGCACCAGCACCAGCATGATGGCGACGAAGGGCGCGACCGAGATGGCGCGCGAGGAAATGAACAGGCCGACGAGATTCTCGACGACGCCGATGATGATGCCGCCCAGAACCGCGCCAGGCAGGCTGGTGAAGCCGCCGATGATGGCGGCGGCGAAACCGAGAATGACGACGCTGCCCATATCGGCGGTCATCAGGATCTTCGGCGCGATCAGGATGGCGGCCAGCGACGACAGCAGGCCGGACAGCCCCCAGATCAGCATCCGCGTCCGCCGCAGGTTGATGCCGACCAGCACCGCAGCCTTGGGGTTCATGCCCACGGCGCGCATGGCGCGGCCGGTGCGGGTGAAGTTGAAGAACAGGAAGAAGATCGTCATCGACAGGACAGCCAGCACCAGGATGCCGATATCCTGCATGGTCAGCACGGCCTGACCGATCATCACGGTGTCATTGCCGAAGATAGACGGGAAGGAGCGCGGCACGTCGCCCACGCCGGTCTTGCGCACCAGTCCCTTGAGCACAAACGACAGACCCAGGGTGGCGATCACCACATTGACGGTGACCGCCGCCGAGGAGCCGATCTTCTGCAGCACGATGCGGTAGAACAGCGCAGCCGCGATGAAGGCGATACCGAGGCTGATCGGGACCACCGCCACGAACGGCAGCGCCAGGAACACGAGCAGATACAGCGCAACATAGGCGGCCGCCATGAACAGTTCGCCGGCGGCGAAGTTCGGGGCGTCCGTCGTCTTGAAGATGATGACAATGGCGACGGCCAGCAGGGCATAGATGCTGCCTGTCACCAGGCCGGATGCCACACCCTGCTGAAGGAATAGCCAGATTACTTGCCAGTCCATGGCCGTGCCCTTGCCTCTGTTGACTGATTACGGCTTGTAGACCCAGCGGCTCACATAAACGCCGGGCTGCAGCTCCTGCTTGTCGCCGTCGAACTTCAGGAAGATCGACGATTCCTGACCCGCACGGTCATTCTCGCCATAGCTGATCAGACCGGCCATGACGCCCGATTCGAAGGTCAGCGACCGCATGATGCGGGCAACGCCCTCGCGCGTCGGGTTCGGACCGGCCAGCAGCAGCGCATGGGTGACGGTCTGGGCCGCCGGGATGCCATACGGCATGTACGGCGTCGGATGGTCGGGCTTGGCCGCCAGTTCCGGATAACGCTTCTTGTACATGTCGAGGACCCACTTCTGCTTTGGGCCATCGGGCGTGTCGTTGATCACGTCCTGGACGTAGAAGTTCTTGAACGCGTCCTTGGTGCCGACGTTGTCGACCAGCTGCTTCAGGTTGGCGGTGCCGGTCACCGTCAGGATGATCGGCATCTTCATGCCCAGTTCATGCGCCTTCTTGAGGATCAGGGTCGCCGGGCGGGCATAGGTGGTCAGGATGATCACATCCGGATTGAAGGCGCGGATCTTCAGCAGTGGCGCGGTCACATCCGTGATGTTGGGATTGATCGACTCGACGCTGAGCGTGGCGCCGGCTTCCTTGGCGGTGAACTCGGCGGTTTCCAGATTCCACGCGCCATAAGCATCGTCGTGGTTGATGTAGCCGATCTTCTTACCCTTGAGATGACGAGTGGCGAAGTCGACCGCGGTGCCGCCGACTGCGCGCTGCGAGATCGAGATGGCGCCGAAGATGTAGTCGGTCGGCGGATACAGCGCGCCGTCACCCGACGCATTCAGCATCACGTAAGGGACCTTGGCGCGGGTGACGTATTCCTGCGCCGCCACGGCAGCCGCCGAGCAGGAGCCGCCGTTGATCATGAACACCTTGTCCTGCTCGACCAGCTTCTTCACGGCCGCGACCAGGTCGTTGGCGTTGCAGCGGTCGTCCTCGATCACCAGTTCAATCTTGCGGCCCCAGATGCCGCCCATGCTGTTGACCGTCTCGTACCACATGCGGGCCGCATTCAGCGGATCCTCGCCATAGGCCTGCGCCGGACCCGAAAGCGGCGCAAAAAGGCCGATCTTGATGGTGTCGTCGGTGATACCAGGATCACTGTAGCTGCCCTGGCCGGCCTTGACCGGAAATGCCTGGGCGCTGAAACCGGCTGAGCCGGTCAGCACGAGACCCATTAAGGCCGCTCTGAACATGGTTTTCATTGGTCTTCCTCCCTCTCTGGAAACCGGGGTTACTGCATGCGATAGCCGCCGTTCACGTCGATGGTGACCCCGGTCAGGTAACCGGCGGCCGGTGAAACGAGATATCCGACGGCAGAAGCGACATCCTCGGGCGTGCCGAGGCGATTGAGCGGAATGGCGGCTGCCATGGCGGCGTCGCCCTCGGGCGACAGCGACTGGCGCAGCATCGGCGCGTCGATCACGCCCGGCGCCACGGCATTCACGGTGATGCCGTACGGCGCGGCTTCGCGGGCCGCTGCCTTGGTGAAGCCGAGCACGCCGGCCTTGCTGGCGATGTAGGCGCTGCTGGAACGATAGCCGCCGAGCTGGGCGGCGACCGAACCGAGCGTGACGATGCGGCCATGTTCCACCGGCGTCTTCACGCGGCGGCGCAGATAGGCGCGGCAGCACAGAAAGGTGCCGCGCGCATTCACAGCATGGGTCTTTTCCCAGTCGTCCAGCGATGTTTCCCAGATCGGCAGGCGCTGTCCGCCCGGCAGGATCAGGATGCCGGCATTGCAGACCAGAACGGAGATCGGGCCGCGCTCGGCCTCGATCCGGTCGAACAGAGCTTCGACCTCCGATTCGACGCTGACATCGAGCCGTAAGGCGGCATGGCCCTTGCCAGGCAGCGCCGCCGCAGTCGCCTGGGCGGCTTCGATCTCAAGATCGGCAATGATCACCGTCAGGCCGTCCGCGGCCAGACGCTGCGCGATGGCGGCGCCGATGCCCCGGGCGCCGCCGGTCAACAAGGCAAGTCGGGTGACTGACTCGGTCTTCTCCGCGGAACCGGAGACTGTCGCATTTTTCATCACGGTGCCCAGATTTGAGCGCGTTTCCTGACCCTATGTGCATACATTTTTGTGAGCGCGTCAATACTATCTGATAAATAAATTTCACATGTAACTAATTAAAATGGCGGAAAATCAGTATAAATATCATTTTCGCTATACATTTAGGCGAAGTAGTAGTAATGCCTGCTCGCTTTCATGTATACATTCTCCCGACCGCCTCCGCCGGATGCATAATGGAACCACATGAGCAAACGGACCCGTTCCCAATCGGTGACTGATCAGCTCCGCGAGCTGATCCTGCAGGGCACCTTCAATCCCGGCGAACGCCTCTATGAAATCCCTTTGGCTGAGCGCATGGGGGTTTCGCGCACGCCGGTGCGCGAAGCGCTCAACACGCTGCGCATCGAAGGCCTGCTGGATTACGAGACGCAGCGCGGCTACGGCGTGCGCGAATTCGGCACGCACGACATCGTCGCCGCCTATGAGGCGCGCGCCGCGCTGGAAGGCCTTGCCTGCCGGATGGCGGCGGAGAACGGCCTGTCGAAGGAGGATCTCGCCATCCTTGAGCGCTGCGTGGCCGATGGCGACAGCCTGTTGTCCAGCGGCAAGCTGCTGCCGGAGAATCTGGCGCGTTACCGCCAGATGAATGTCGACTTCCACGAGACGATCCTGCGCGCGTCAGGCGCACGCATTCTGGGCGATCTGGTGCGGCAGACGCATAACATCCCCTTCGCCTCGAACCGCATCATGGTCTGGGACGACTACCAGATCATCCACCGCTCGCATGACGATCACCATCGCATCTTCGATGCGATCTCGCGCCGCCAGGCCAAACGCGCCGAAGCCCTGATGCAGGAACATGTCTTCTTCGCCGGCCAGGTGCTGAAAAAGCATATCGAGGCCAAGGCGCGCATCGCCGAAGAGCCGGGCGAACGCGGATAGCATCTAAAATCTGCCCGCATCCGGCTCCGCAAGATTGGGTGCGCTATCCAAATTCGCCGACCGGCACACCGACTGCGTTGGTTTCGCAGGCAATGAGGGTGCCGGGATACATCCGGTCACCGACCTGTTTGTCGAGTGAAGTGATGAACATCGTTTTCATATCGGGCCCGCCAAAGCATGGCATCGTTGGCGCCGGCACAGGCAGCTCGATCGACTCCAGAAGTTCTCCGCTGGGAGAAAACTTGTTCAACCGGCCGGACGTAATGCCTGCACTCCAGTAATTGCCATCCGTATCGACCGCCGCCCCATCGGGCAGGCCCAATGCCTCATC
Organism: uncultured Ferrovibrio sp.; assembly: GCF_937960835.1. Lineage (GTDB taxonomy): Bacteria > Pseudomonadota > Alphaproteobacteria > Ferrovibrionales > Ferrovibrionaceae > Ferrovibrio. Next base: position 407,096 of record NZ_CALGPC010000006.1, on the reverse strand, counting down.
CGGCGCCGCCAATGTGCGCACGTTCGATAGGTTCCCGGTTCTGATGTCAAAGTCATAAGCTCGGATATCCGGCGCCCGGGAGTCTGCGTGGTACATCACTTTGCTGTCCGGGCTCCATGCCAGGCCGTTCGATGCCCGCACGCCCTCGACGACCCGCGTGCAGCCGCCGTCCGGCGTAATCCGGTACAGGGCGGCAGTCGGCTGACGGGGAATAGCGTCATGCATGCTTCCAACCCAGAAGCACCCGTCCGGCCCCACTTTGCCGTCGTTAAGGCGATTCATATGCAGGTCCGGTTCCGGATGAACCAGGAACTCCAACTTTTCCGACTTTGGGTCAAACAGGTGGACACCGGTACGCAGCGCCACGATCAGGCGGCCACCTTTGGCCAGCCCGATGCTCCCGACGGCTGCGGGCATCTTGAAGTGCTGCACGTCGCCCGTCACCGGATCGAGAGAATGGATGGATGGCGCCAGTATGTCGACGAACCACAGACGCTGGCGACGCATGTCCCAGACGGGGCTCTCACCCAGAATTAAGTCAAAAGAGATGCACTGCCTGAATTCCACCATCCGCCTCACATCATTGCAATTTTGATATATCATATAGTATAATTCAACGATTCTGCAAACTAGGTTGGAAACGATGCCCAATACATTGAAAGCCCGCCTTCAGGCCGGGAAAGCCAGCATAAATGGGTGGCTCTCGATCCCATCAGGCTATTCCGCCGAGTTGATGGCGCGTTGCGGCTGGGACAGCATCACTGTCGATCTGCAGCATGGCGTGCAGGACTACGCCAGCATGGTTCAGTGCTTCCAGGCCATGTCCGCTTTCCCTGCCACGCCGCTCGTTCGGGTTCCCACGAATGAAGCGGGCATCATCGGCAAGGCATTGGATGCCGGCGCCTGGGGCGTAATTTGCCCGATGGTCAATTCGGCCGCTGAGGCCAAGGCGCTCGTCGATGCCTGCATGTATCCGCCACTTGGCCGGAGATCCAACGGCCCCAATCGCGCCGCCACCTATGGCGGAAGCAGCAGTTATCAGGACATCGCGAACGACGAAGTTCTGGTGATTCCGATGATTGAGACTGCGGAGGCGGTCGCCAACCTTAAGGCCATTCTCGATGTTCCCGGGGTCAGCGGCGTGTATATCGGACCCAGCGATCTCGGCTTCGCGATAGGCCTGAAACCACTGTTTGACCGAGAAGAGCCAGCGATTCTGGATATCTATGCCACCGTTACATCGGAAGCCCGCAAACGTGGGAAATTCGCGGGTCTTCATACCATCAGCCTCGAATATGCCAATCGCATGATTGCAGCAGGCTTCACTTTCGTGACCGTCGGCAGCGACGCCTCCTTGATGACTAAGGCGGCAAAGGACGCTCTGGCCGCGGTCAAGAAGGGATGATGGCGATGAAACCCACTGAAAGGCTGCGCGAACTGGGGCTGGTACTGCCGCCACCGCGCAAGCCGGTCGGAAACTTCGTGCCTGCGGTTCGCAGCGGCAACCTGCTCTTCCTGTCAGGCCAGGGGCCAGTGCTGCCGGATGGCACAGCCTTTACCGGCAAGGTCGGGCAGGACTTCAGTGTGGATGAAGCATACGAACATGCGAAAATCTGCACCCTGAACCTGCTCGCACTGGCTCATGACGCACTCGGCTCTATCGATTCGATTGAGCGGATCGTCAAAGTGCTCGGCTTTGTGAACGGGGTCCCCGATTTTGGCGACCAGCCACGGGTCATCAATGGCTGCTCCGACCTGCTTATCGCCATCTTCGGGCCGGAACGTGGCGCTCATGCGCGGTCGGCAGTCGGCGCCGGGTCGTTACCGCGTCAGATCTCGGTCGAAGTCGAAATGGTGGTCGAAGTCAGCTGAGGCACACCGCGTAAAAGCTGTTTATTGTTTCGAACCAAGTACACTTTATAATGTGCATCAAATCTCGCTTCATCCACGTTAGCGGGCGAGACGAATGTTCGACGACCATAGAGCCATGCCATCGATTGCGCCCCTCAACCCAGAGTTAGATCCGGACGAAGCGATTGGCTTGACTCGCGACAGCCTTTCCGAACGGATTTACTCCCGTCTACGCGTCGCCCTTCTGACTGGCCTGTACGCACCAGGGACGCGCCTCAGCATTCGCAAGCTCGCCGCCACCTATCACACTTCCCCAACCCCGGTGCGCGAAGCGATTTTCCAGCTTGTTCGTGAAGGCGCCCTGGAGCTGAAACTCGGCTACCAGCCTCGTGTGCCGCAGCTCTCGATCGAGCAGTACATTAACATCCGGGAAACGCGCGTCCCGCTTGAGCGGCTTGCCGCCGAACTCAGCACCGTCAATATCACGGAAACTGAGATCCAAAAGCTTCGCGAGTTGCATCAGGCCTTCGTGGACTGCGAGAAGGCCGAGAATTGGAAAGCGGCGCTGATCGCAAATCAGGAATTTCACTTCACCATTTATCGCGCCTCCCGCAATGACATTCTGGTGCGTTGCATCGAGAATCTCTGGCTGTTGGCGGGCCCGATCATCAGCTACCAGTACCCGCACATCCGGCAGGCAGCGGCGGAAACGCATCCGCATTTGCTCGTCATCGACGCGCTGTCGCGGCGCTCGCCGTCGGAAGCCGGTGAACTGATCGTGCGCGATCTTCGCGAAGGTTCCTACCGGATCATCGAGCAGATGAAGGCCGGGGTTGTCGGCGAACCCCAGAAAAAGATGCGCAAAGCACGCGCTCCGCGCTGATCCTGCGTAGGATTGGCGATTCGCCGTCTGTCCGTACCATTGTGTTATGACGGCTACCGCAGGTGCCTGTCGCGGGACGCATCGCAATCATTAGTGATGTAGTGCGCCGCCAACCGGTATGCGTATCGCGCCCACGATGCGCGCGAAGATATTGGTAGGCATCATTTGCCAGACGCTTTTCTCGACCCGCAGAGATGCGTCTGCCTAACATCCCAACAGATTACGAAGAACTCATCGACGGGTGTCGATAAGTCAGCCTCGCCGCTTCGACCGAAGCGCGCCTGCGGCGAGCGCTGTATGGCCCGCCCGCCTCATAGACAGCGTCCGTCAGAAGAAGAATCCAGTTGCGATGCATTTTTGAAATATCATATATTATTTTCAGTAATAAGGGGGGAAGCGTTGCTTAAAATCATTGCAAGACGCGTCATGACCGCTATTCCGGTCATGTTTCTCGTGGCGCTGCTGGTTTTTGGCCTCCTTTACCTCGCGCCGGGCGACCCCGCCGTTTTGTTTGCAGGCGATCAAGCTACTCCCGAACAGATCGCTCAGATCCGGGCCAGGATGGGCCTCGATCGCCCCTTCCACATCCAGTTCGGCACATGGCTGTGGAACGTGGTCCACGGAGATCTCGGCGTTTCCCTCGTTTCGAACGTCCCGGTCACCAGCCTGATCGCCCAGCGCCTTGAGCCCACCCTCTCACTTACTGTTCTCACGCTGGTTTGGTCTGTCGCTGTGGCAGTGCCTCTGGCCGTCGTCGCAGCGGCTAAACGCGGTTCTGCCATCGATCGTCTTGTCATGTTGATGGGGGTGGCCGGTTTTTCGGTCCCGGTATTCGTCTTTGCCTACTGCGCCAGCTACATCCTTGCTGTCGAATTGCAGTGGCTCCCCATCCAAGGCTACACGCCTCTGTCCAAGGGTATCTGGCCCTGGCTCAGAAGCCTGATCCTGCCTGCCTTTGCGCTCGGAACCGGCTATGTCGCGCTGATTTCCAGGATTGGGCGCGCTGCGCTCGTTGAGATCCTGCAGCAGGATTACATCCGCACGGCAAAAGCCAAGGGCGCGAATGCGCAACGTATTCTGTTCCGCCATGCCCTGAAGAATGCCGCCGTGCCCATGGTTACGATTGTCGGCCTGGGCGTTGGTCTTCTCATCGGCGGCGCTGTCGTAACGGAATCCGTTTTTGCCATTCCCGGTATCGGGCGCCTCACCGCCGACGCCATTCTTCGCCGCGACTACCCGGTCATTCAGGGCGTCGTGCTGCTGTTCTCCTTCACCTACATGGTCATCAACCTCGTGATCGACCTCATCTACCCATTCTTCGACCCGAGAATTCGGTACTGACCATGCGTACATCCCGTTTCGCCGAAAATCCGGCCGTCGCAACGCCGCTTCCCGACATTTTGGAAGAACGGATTCCTCGTTCCGGGCTTCTCGGAATGATTCAGCGCAACATCTCGGTCACCATCGGCTTGGCAGGCATTGCCATCATCATCTTCATCGGAATCTGTGCCCCCTGGCTCGGTACTGTCGATCCACTGTCAATCAATCCTGCAATGCGGACGCGCCCGCCATCGGCGGAACATTTCTTTGGCACCGACGCACTCGGCCGCGACCTGTGGTCCCGCGTCCTTTATGGAACCCGCGTCTCTCTGACGGTGGGCTTCTCTGTCGCCGCTTTGGCGACGGGCATTGGCGTCTTGCTCGGCGTGATGGCTGGGTACATTCGCGCCGCTGAGGGTTTGATTATGCGGGCGATGGACGCCGTCATGTCGATTCCGTCCATCCTCCTCGCCATCGCCCTCGTCGCGCTGATCCGCCCTTCGGTATCGAACGTCATCTTCGCCATTACGGTTGCTGAAGTCCCACGCGTGGCACGCCTTGTTCGCTCCGTGGTGATTTCCCTGCGAGAGCTTGCCTGGGTCGAAGCGGGCATCGTCAGCGGCTCGAATTCGACGAAGATCATCCTGCGCCACATTCTTCCGAATGCGGCAGCACCCATCATCGTGCAAGCGACCTACATTTGCGCCAGCGCCATGATCATTGAGGCGACGCTCTCCTTTATAGGCGCCGGGACTCCGGCTTCCATCCCCTCCTGGGGAAACATCATGGCCGAGGGTCGTTCGCTCTGGCAGGTAAAGCCTCTCATCGTGCTGATCCCCGCGGCCTTCCTTTCGGCAACGGTGCTTGCAGTGAACGTCGTCGGCGACGGACTTCGCGACGCGCTGGACAGCCGTTTGGTCAAGGACATCTGACCATGGCATTGTTAGAAGTCCAAAACCTGCAGACGCATTTCCGCACGCCCCGAGGCATCAACCGGGCTGTGAATGGCGTTTCCTTTCAGGTTAAGGCCGGAGAAACACTCGCCATCGTCGGGGAATCGGGCTGCGGAAAATCGGTCACTTCGATGTCGATCATGCGGCTTCTCCCGCCCGGAATGGCAAAGAGCGCTGGTCGAATCATTTTCGATGGACGGGATTTGCTCACTCTGTCCGAAAAGGAGATGGAGCGGGTCCGCGGCAACGACATCGGCATGATCTTCCAGGAGCCGATGACCAGCCTGAACCCCGTACTGACCGTCGGATTCCAGATTCAGGAAACCATTGCGCTGCACCAGCGGGTTCCCAGATCCGAGCTGAAGCGCCGCGCTCTGGAGATGCTCGATCTCGTCGGCATACCCGACCCCTCGCGCAGGCTCCAGGAATATGCGCATCAGCTCTCGGGCGGCATGCGTCAGCGCATCATGATTGCGCTTGCGCTTGCCTGCAAACCGAAGCTGCTAATTGCTGATGAGCCTACGACCGCTCTGGATGTGACCATCCAGGCGCAGATTCTCGACCTGCTGCGTCAAATCCAGCGCGAGCAGGGCACCGCCATCATCTTCATCACTCATGACCTTGGCGTGGTGGCGGAGTCGACCGACCGCGTGGCGGTGATGTATGCCGGCCGTATAATCGAGGAGGCGGCAACGTCAACGCTGCTGGCCAATCCCCGGCATCCCTACACACAGGGCCTGTTGGCGGCCGTACCGCGCATCGGCGCCTCACAGCGGGCTCGCCTGGCAGAAATTCCGGGCCTGGTGCCAGACCTGCGGAAAAAGCTGGAAGGCTGCGCATTTGCCAACCGCTGCGCCTATGCCAGCGACATGTGCCGGAAACTGGAACCTGCGCTGACCCAGAAAGCGCCCGGCCATTGGGCTGCCTGCCACCTCGTGGAGCTGGAAGGGGGACCGGCATGACCGCAACACCGCTTCTCAGCGTCCGCAACCTGGCAAAACACTATGTCCACGGTCACGGCTTCTTCGGTTTGGGCAAGCGCACCGTCAAGGCCGTCCAGGACGTCAGCTTCGACATCGCACGCGGCGAAACGCTCTCGCTTGTTGGAGAGTCAGGATGCGGCAAGTCGACTGTCGGCAAGGCGATAGCCGGCCTCCATCCGGCAACGCATGGCGAGATCCTGTTGAACGGAAAACCCATCACCAGCCCGGAATACAAGGCTGGGCAGTTATGGCACCGCAAGGTCCAGGTGGTATTCCAGGATCCTTATTCGAGCCTCGATCCGAGAATGCGGGTGCGCGATATCATTGCCGAGCCGTTGAAGAATTTCGGCCTGGCCAAAGACCGTCAGGATCTCAACGCGCAGATTGCCCGCCTGATTGATCTTGTCCGTCTGCCCAGAGACTCCGCAGACCGCTATCCTCACGAATTCTCCGGTGGCCAGCGGCAGCGTATCGGCATTGCACGCGCTCTGGCGCCCAATCCCGAGCTGATTATCTGTGACGAGGCAGTTTCTGCGCTCGACGTGTCGGTCAAAGCCCAGATCGTCAATCTGCTGGCTGACCTCCGCAACGAACTCGGATTGGCGCTCCTCTTCATCAGTCACGACTTGGCGATCGTCGACCACATCACGGACCGGGTGGCCGTCATGTATCTGGGTCGCATTGTCGAGATCGGGTCGCGCAACGAGATTTTCGACAACCCGAAACATCCCTATACGCGGGCGCTCCTTTCGGCCGTTCCCATGGTGGACCCCGCCGCGCGTCGGGAACGCATCATCCTGAAGGGAGAATTGCCCTCTCCATTCAATCCGCCATCTGGCTGCACTTTCCGCACGCGGTGTCCGCTCGCTCAGGACCTCTGCGCGCACGACATTCCGCGCCTGACACCTGTCGGCGGAAATCAGCAGGCCGCCTGCCACTTACTGCCGATGGCGCCGGCCACCATCGCTTAATAGGACCAACGCAAGGGGAGATTGTAATGAAGATCAAGCGTAGAGACTTTTTGGCCGGCAGCACGGCAGCTGTCGGCGCGATGATGGTATCCGGTGGCAGTTTCAAGGCGCGCGCCAAAGATACCAAGGTGCTGAAGTTCGTACCGCAGGCTGACCTTGCGGTGCTCGATCCGCATGGCACCCCGGCTTACGTTACCCGCAACCACGCCATGCTGGTTTACGACACCTTGTACGGCGTCGACAGCAACAACGTGCCGCGGCCTCAGATGGTGAAATCCGGTGAGCCTTCGGCGGATGGCAAGACCTGGACGCTCGTCCTGCGCGACGGCCTCAAATTCCATGATGGCAGCCCGGTGCGCGGCGTTGACGTTGTTGCCAGTCTCAAGCGCTGGATGGTTAAGGACGGTTTTGCTGCCGCTCTGGCCGCCGTGCTGACCGACCTTTCGGCGCCCGATGACAAGACCATTGTATTCAAGCTGTCGAAGCCGTTCCCGATCCTGCCGGATCTGCTGGGCAAAATGGCCTCTTTCTCGACCGGCATCATGCCCGAGCGGCTAGCCAAGACGGATCCGAATACTCCCGTACCCGAGATCATCGGCTCCGGTCCGTATCGCTATGTCATGGAGAAGCGGATTCCCGGCTCCCTGAACGTTTACGAGAGGTTCGAAGACTACGTTCCGCGCTCGGAACCCGCCGACAATCTGGCTGGCGGCAAGATCGCCCATTTCGACCGCATCGAGTGGCACACCATTCCCGACCCAGCGACTGCGGCCGCAGCACTTATGTCCGGCGAGATCGACTGGTGGGAAGCGCCGACGCCGGATCTCCTCCCCATCTTCAAGGGGAAGGACGTCAAGGTCGGCGTCAAGGATTCGAGCGGCAACATTGGCTTGCTGCGCATGAATTTCCTTCAGCCGCCGTTCAACAACCGCGCCGTTCGTGAAGTGGTGCTCAAGGCTGTCGAGCAGACCAATTACATGCTGGCTGCCGTGGGTGAGGATAAGAGCCGCTGGTCCGTTCCTCAGGGCTTTTTCCATCCCAAGTCGACACTGGCGAGCGATTTCGGTCTGTCGACCTTCGTCGAGAAGAAGAACTACGAAGCGCTCAAGCAGGAGCTCAAAGCTGCCGGATACAAGGGCGAGAAGATCGTCCTTATGTCGACGGCCGACTTCCCCGTCATCGGCGCATTCGGCGAAGTGGCTGCCGATATGCAGCGCAAAATCGGCATGAACGTCGACCACCAGGTTCAGGACTGGGCAACCGTGTCGGCGCGCATGAAGAACAAAGGCGACATCTCCGCCGGCGGCTATCACATCTTCGCCAACTTCGTTGCGGGCGCGGGCACCTTCAACACGGCCGCCCACACCTACCTTCGCGCTGGCGCCTCGGCTTTCGATGGCTGGCCGAACATCCCGGCAATCGAGGAATTGCGCGCAGCATGGCTGGAAGCGACCACCGTTGAAGAGCAGCGTGAGATTGGCCGGAAGCTGCAGGAAATCTGCCTCAAGGAAGTACCCTTTATCCCACTGGGTCTTTTCTACTTCCCGACGGCTTACCGGAGCAATCTCGAGGGCATTCTGGACACCTTCCCGGTGTTCTGGAACGTCCGCCGCGTATAAGTGGCAGGCCGGTCCGGGAGCAATCCCGGACCGGTTTATCCGGAGACAATAGTCATGTTGAGAACCAGCCGAGATACCGCGCATTTTGAGATCGATCCGACCCGGCTCGATCTCGCCCGTGAATTCCGTCGTGCGCCGAAGGGGCCGCACAGCCCCGAACTGCGCCGCGTCATTCATCGCATGCGCTGGTCTGGCACTGGTGGTCGGTGGTGTGTGGTGACGGTCGAGCCCGGCGTCAGATGGATGCTCGCGCGGCTCCCGGATGAACGCTACGGCGAAATCCTCACTTACCCGGAGATAACGTTTACCTCGCTGAACGATGCCGAATGGCATGTATTCCGCATTCGTTGGGAAGCCCTGACAGGCAATGCCCTGCCTGCCGAGATGGACTAATCGCATGAAAGATTCCAGCAAGGTTATCGGCTACGCGTTTCCCTGGTCCGTTGCCCCAGGTGACGAGGTGCAGTTTCATCTGTCCAGCGATGTTCTGAAGAGTGCCTCTGCACGAATTGTTCGCATCCGGTGTGCCGATGCGGACCCGCGCGGGCCAGGCATGAAGCTCCACCATCAACCGTCCCCGCTGGATGGCGAGATCCAACTCGCTTCGCATCCGATCCACAATGGAAGCTATGGCGATATCCCGGACACGAAGGGTCTGACGAATCTGAAGGACTTCAGCATTGGCGCCTGGATCTGGCCGACCTTTCTGACTGGTAAAGACCAGGTCGTCTTCGCCCGCGGGAGCTCAACAGCGGCTGGCGGCTGGCGCCTTTATATTAATTCCGACGGGTGCCTCGCCTTCGAAATCACGGATGGCACACATACCGCGTCGCTCGCAGCGGACCGGCCGGTTGTCGTGCGGGAATGGCTGTACGTTCACGCCAGTTTCTCCGCAACGGAAGGAAAGCTCACGCTGACGGCGGAAAGCCTTCACAAGGATGGTGGGCGAGCTCAGCATGTGGACCTGAGCGGCAGCAGTTCTGTGCAGCCTAATTTAGCAGAGGTTGCCTCCCTGACATTTGCAGCCGAATTGTCCGGGAAAACCGCGCCTCATTCCCCCACCAGAAATCACTTCAACGGCAAGATTGACCGGCCGCGCCTGTATGGCCGTGCTCTCAGCGGCGCCGAGATGCGCCGCATCGTCGACAGCGTTGTCCCGGATTTGAACGATCCTCACCTGATCGGTGCCTGGGATTTTAGCCTGGACATCTCCACTGACGCGATTTCTGACCGTTCGCGAAATGCCCTGCATGGCACCGTCAGGCGCATGCCGATGCGGGCTGCAACCGGAGCAAACTGGACCGGCACACGCACGAACTGGACCGCAGCACCGGAAGAATACGGCGCCATCCATTTCCACGACGACGATGTTGAAGATGCAGGTTGGCCCGTCACACAGAGCTCGAAGGTGCCGGACGGCATTCGTTCGGGCTTCTACTCGCTTGAACTGACTGCCGAGCATGACGGGGTAAAGACCGAGAGCCATATCCCGTTCTTTGTGCGCCCTCCGCGAGGGAAAACCACCGCTGACATTGTGGTGATAGCGCCGACGGCCACGTATCTGGCCTATGCGAACAACAAATCCCGCATCGACCAGATTCATTTCGAGGTTATGGCCGATGGCCTGATCGTGCTGTCGCCCGACGATCTCTACAATCACAAGCACCGCGAACTGGGCAGCTCGGTCTACGACACACACAGAGACCACAGCGGAGTCTGCTATTCCTCAGCGCGCCGGCCGATTTTGAACCAGCGGCCTGGAGCCTATACGTTCAATTACGTCAACGACACCCATCTTCTCGACTGGCTGGAAGAAGAAGGTTTCGCCTATGACGTCATCACCGATGAGGATCTGGATCGCGAAGGCGTCAAGATTCTGAAGCCGTATCGCGTAGCCGTGACGATGACTCATCCGGAGTACACGTCAAAAAACATGCTCGATGCTCTGCAGGAGTATCAAGACGACGGCGGACGCCACATGTATCTCGGCGGCAACGGCTTCTACTGGCGGATTGCCTTCCACCCGACGAAATCTGGTCTCATCGAACTGCGGCGCGGCGTCACCGGCCTGCGGAGCTGGGAAGCCGAGGCTGGGGAAGACTGCCTGTCATTCACGGGCGAGCCCAGCGGCCTTTGGCGATCCTCCGGACGTGCGCCGCAGCGCCTGACCGGCGTTGGGTTCTCCGCCCAGGTCTTTGACCGGGGTGCGTCCTACCGTCGCCTGCCCGACAGCCATCTCCCCCGGGCAGCATTCGTGATGGAAGGGCTGGCCGACGACGAAGTGATTGGAAACTTCGGCCTCCGTGCAGGGGGCGCTGCGTCGCTCGAGATTGACCGTGCCGACCGGGATCTGGGTACGGCTCCCGAAGCCATGATTCTGGCGACAGCCGACAATACCGGTGCGGGCGGCATCCCTGCCCCAGAAGAGCTGCCGGTGCTGTATCGCGGCTTTACCGGCGAGGAGAGCACCATCGCCCGCGCCGATATCGTCCTGACACCGACGGCAGAAGGTGGCGCGGTTTTCTCCGTGGGGTCGATTGGATGGTGCTGCGCGCTATCCCACAACGGCTACCGCAACAACGTCGCCCGCATAACCAAGAACGTGCTGTCCCGTTTCCTTGATCCGGCTCCGATTTGAGAAACGCCATGAGCAATTCGAAGATCCACTACAAAATACGCGACTGGGAAGCGCCGCTGACCACCATCGAGAAGGGTGTGCCCTTCCTGGAACAGCCGCTTCCTCTGGATCAGGTCGGCGACCGGAAATGGAGCCTGCTGGCCGGTGACCTGCCTCTGCCCGTCGCTGTTCTGCGCGAACAGGCCCTGCTGAACAACAGCACTTGGATGAGGAGATTTCTGGCCCAGACCGGCGTCGACATTGCCCCGCATGGCAAAACGACCCTCGCCCCGGCCCTATTTGATCTGCAGATTGCCGACGGCGCCTGGGCCATCACAGTCTCGACGTCCCAGCATTTCACCCTGGCGGTGCGCTCAGGTTTCACCCGCATCCTTATGGCCAACCAGTTGATCGGCGCCGGAAGCATCCGGGACGTGCTGCGCGGCCTGAAGGCCAATCCGGATGTCGAATTCTTTTGCCTAGTCGACAGCAAGGAAAATGTTGCTGCCCTCGCGTCAGCCGCCCGCGAGATCGGTCTCGCCCGGCCCCTGAATGCGCTGGTGGAACTGGGCTATCAGGGCGGCCGTACGGGGTGCCGGACCGTTGAGGAGGCCATTGAAGTTGCGCGGCAGGTCGCAGCCGAGTCTGAAGCTCTATGCCTTTCCGGAATCGAAGGTTTTGAAGGCCTTCTGAGAAACGACGGAACGCCGGAGGTCCTCGCCCAGATCGAGGCGCTGCTCGCCGGCATGGGGCGCCTAGCTGAAATGGCGGATGCCGAGAATCTGTATGGCCGTCCGGAAGTTCTCCTGTCCGCCGGCGGCTCCTCGTATTTCGATCTTGTAGCCACCGCGCTGAAAAAGGTCCGGCTGTCTCGGCCCACCAGAGTGATTATCCGGTCCGGCTGCTACATCACTCATGATTCGCATATGTATGTCCGGGCGCGGCATGCGCTTGCCCGCCGCTCTCCCGGCGTAGCCGCCATCGGCGATCTGCAACCGGCCCTTGAGGTCTGGGCTGCGGTGCAGTCACGTCCCGAGGCGGCCAAAGCCATCATCTCGATGGGGAAGCGCGACATTTCCTATGACGATCCGCCCATTGCACTGAAGTGGCTCCGCCCCGGCCTCCACACGTCGCCGCAGCCTGCGCCTGCAGGCCTGGTAGTCGAGAAGCTGAACGACCAGCATTGCCACCTTCGTTTGCCCGAGGACTCACCGTTGCAGGTCGGCGACCTGGTCGGCTTCGGCATCTCTCACCCCTGCCTGACATTTGATAAGTGGCGCGTCCTGCATCTGGTGGACGAGGCCTATCAGGTGACCGGTTCCATCAGAACGTATTTTTAAGCAAAGGCCTGCGTAGCAACATGAACAACGACAAGAAACAGAGCCAAGTGGTGATGATTACCGGTGCCGCCAGCGGCATCGGCGCAGCAACGGCGAAATTGGCAGTGGCCGCAGGCTATCGGGTCGTGATTGCGGATATCGATCTGGACAAGGCGCAGGCGACGGCCAAACTGCTCGGTCCGCACACCTGGCCCGTAAAACTCGATATTACCTTGGAGAGTGACTGGGAAGCCGCCCTGGACCGGGTCTGGGAGGTTGAGGGACGCCTGGATGTTCTGATCAACAACGCGGCCATTGTCCATACCGGTTGGGCCCGGGATCTTCCGCTTTCAGCGCACCGGCAGACCATGGAAACGAATTGCATGGGCGCCATTAACGGCATGATGACGGCACTACCCCGTCTGAAGGCCCAGGGCAGCGGCCATCTGGTGACAGTCGCCAGCATGGTCGCTTTCATCCCCTATCCTGGCCTCGCCAGCTATGCCGCCGCAAAGCATGCATTACGTGCCTTCCATGTTGCCCTAGCGATCGAGGAGCGCGACAGCCCCGTCGACTTCAGCCTCATCTACCCGGGTGCCACCGAGACGCCCATGCTGGAGAAAGAAGCAAAGGACGATGCCTTGGCCCTGGCATTCGCAGGTAAGCCCATGATGCCTGAAGACGTTGCCGCGGCCATCCTGGAAGCGCTCAGGACCCGACCCGATGAGGTCTATCTGCCGCCAGAGCGTGGGCCTGTGGTCCGTAAGATGGGGACGGACATCGAAGCGCTACGCGAACATGTCAGAGTCAACACTGAAGTCGGGTGGAAGAATCTGCAGGAACGCCGCCAGAAGATGGTACAGGGATAGTCAGGCAGGGATAGCCAGAGCAATCAGCCCGGCGTCCTCGGGAAGGCTTGCAAAATACCAGCAGGGGCCCATCGAGGAGCGCGGATAGCTGCAAGAAATGTCATCGGCGCGCTCTTCACCGAAGGCAAACCTCGCCGGCAGGCGCGCCCCGGCATATTCGGCCCGGTTGAGGTCTCCCCCATACGGCGCAGCCGCTGCCACACCTTCCAGCGTCGCTACCGGCTTCAAATATAAAGTCACAGCACGTGCGGCCCGCTCGGCCGCCTGAAGACTGCGTGCAGTTACTCTCTCGGTCCAATCGTGCGTGGCAGCGTATTGCGCGATGGCAACGGCTCATCGTGAGGCCAGCGAACGCTTCAACTCACGCGGCCCGATGGCGCCGCTGCGTCGCGTCATAGCTCATGGGAATGAGCATTGTGTAGCAGCCGGTGTATCAGCTGAGGGAAGTACGACCGAAAAGGTACCGGAAATGCGTGGAAAGTGGAATTGGCGTCCCCACGGGGAAACCAAGTCTGCCAGTCGAAAATACCAATATTTACAGGTTCTTCTCGACCGCTCTGCCCCCATTGTGTACCAATGGGGCTGAATTTTGTGTACCATCGCAAACCATTTTCGGCGATCGGACTCAGTTCCGCGATCTGAGCCTCACGCAACGCCGAGCCCGCCATCGACGGCGATTACCTGGCCCGTGACCCACTCGGACGCTGGATCCGATAAGGCGACGATCCATCGGGCCACGTCGTCAGGGTTGCCCCGCCGCCCGAGCGGAATCCTGGCACGCTCCTGTTTCTCGATGGCGGCGGCCTGCTCCGGCGAAAGCCCCATCATTCCTGTTAATGCGCCCGAGTCGGTTGGCCCCGGCGCAACCGCATTGACCCTTACGCCCTGCGGAGCAAGTTCCAGCGCCCAGCAGCGGGTCAGGTGCTCCAGGGCAGCCTTGCTGGCGGCATAGTGCGATAGCCCCGTTGCTGCTCTGTGACCGAAGGTGCTCGACACATTTGTGATGGTTCCTTTTGCTGCCTGCAGATAGGGCAGCGCCGCGGCGGCGAGCAGGCTCGGTCCAAGGACATTGGCCGCAAAAATACTCATGATCCGCTCGGCCGTGGCATCGACCAGAGGAAGGATGGCCCCAGCGCCGGCATTGTTCACGAGGATATCCAGCCGCCCATGGGCTTCGACGGCCTTGGCGACCGTCCGCGCCGCATCCTGCGGCGCAGCAGAATCGGCGACCAGCATGAAAATGCCCGGGTGGTCGCCGGCGGCTTCCTCGAGTGCTGCCGACCGGCGACCGGTAATCATTACTTTCGCCCCCACTTCGGCGAAGCGTCGTGCCGCAGCCCGGCCGATGCCGGAACTGCCGCCGGTGACGATGACGACTTTATCTTCCAATGTGGACATGATGTTCCTGATGCTGGGTGGAACCGTGAAAAACTCCCCAATGGGTCAGTAGTCCCAGAAGGCCGCAATCCAACGGAAGGCATCGCCATCGACCGCCACCCTGCCGACGGACGGAAAGGGCAGATGGGTGGCCACCAGCAATTCGCGTGTCATTGCCGCCTCTTGCAAAAGACGGATGCGGACACGAACCGCTTCCTCAGGATCATGTTCGAATCCGTTGTGCCAGTCGGGATGATCGAAACCGACAGGGAAGATGGCATCGCCCGCAAATGTCAGCCGTTCGCCGCCTGAGGTGACCCGGACTACACTATGTCCCGGCGTGTGACCGCCGGTACGCCACACGACCACCCCGGGCGCCACCTCGAACTCTTCCTCGAAGATCTGCAGCTGGCTGCCATATTCCTTCAGGAACTGCCTGGCAGTTGTCCGAAGGACGTTCGGAACCGGCGATGGCATGGCAGTGGCGGAGAAATCGGGCGACGCCCAGAAATCGACCTCGGCGCGCGCGACGTGAATTCGCAGATCCGGCCGCAGCCGCTTCCTGACCTCGCCGACCAGCAGGCCGCCGACATGGTCCATGTGCATATGGGTGATGATGACATCGGTGACCGAGGCCAGATCGATGCCTGCGGCGTCCAGTCGTTTTGGGAACTGGCCAGCCCGGGGGAAGCCGGGAAACTGCCCTCCCAGCCCCGCATCGACGAGTATGGTTTGCTCGCCACTGCGCAACACAAGCACATTCAGCGCCCAATCGAACTTATCCGGCGGCAGGAACATGCCTTCGAACCAGCCCGCACGGACGGCCGGTTCGACATTAGTGGCCAAGGTTGCAGTCGGTAGCGGCAGCACCCCATCGCTGACGACCAGCACTTCAATATCCCCAACTCGCAAGGCGTAGCGTGAGGGGACCGGATCGTCTGGTTCCGACCGGTGCGTGTCACTCTTGCGGGCGAGATTGTCCATATGTTTTGTCATCGTCCTTTTCCTTTTGCTGGTGATGAGAACTCAGGTGAAAGCCGCTCTTCCGGCACGGGCGCGGCCGATTGCCCACAAAGTGAGTGCGATGCCGATAAGTGCTGGCAACGTGACAGCCGGAAAATCGCGAGGAATGACGGACGGCGCGCAGATGCCAACGGCGACCTCCCACAGATGAAACACGGCATGCGCGATCAGCCACAGCGTAGCGCCAGCCCAGAGGCCAATCCGACGCTCCGGCCAGAACAGGCCGATCACGAAGGCTATGCCCAGGAAAAGCTGGACGATGCCGATGTCCCGAATGAAGTGTTGGTTGAAGAATCCGGTATCGGTGACCCCGGGAACCAGCTCGTACCAGGTCAGCGGGTTGACGAGCATGAACATCCCATTGAGGGAAAGGAAAAGGCTATTGAAGGTGACCATGATGAGTATGGCAGCCATCACCACGCGGCGGTCTTCGCCAATGTCGTTTCTGGTCCTCATGGTGCGTCTCCCTTTCCGGTATCGTGATGACGCACTGCATGGCGGCGCATCACGATAGGTCCGTTAAGCCATTCGGCTGAGCCAGTCCTCGAAACGAGTGCTGCTGATGCGCGCGTTTGCGCCTGGGGTCAGCGACTGATCGTCCACGGCAACGCCGAAATAGCCGGCGCGGGAATCAGCAATCACGGTTCGTGGATCGCGGGTGGCAGTCAGAAAACGCCGCACCAGTTCATCGATCGGCACTCTGTCCGGGCCGGCGATCTCAATCGTGCCGTTCACCGGCGGTTTGATCGCGATGTCTGCCACGGCAGCAGCGACGTCGTCCGATGCAATGGGCTGATAAAGGGCTGGCGACATGCGAACCGTTTGTCCACTCGCACCGGATTCGGCGATGGCCGCCGTGAATTCGAAGAACTGCGTCGAGCGGATGATCGTGTAGGGACGGCCAGATTCCTTGATCAGATCCTCCTGGAGCAACTTCGCGCGAAAATACCCCATGGACTGAAGGCGCTCCGTTCCAACGACAGACAATGCCACGTGATGCTCCGTTCCGGCGGCCGCCTCCGCTGCAAGCAGGTTGCGCCCCGCTGCGGCAAAGAAGTCCATGGCGGCCTTGTCGTCGAAGGAAGGCGAATTTGCCAGATCGATGACGACGCTGGCACCTGCAAGCGCATCCGTCAGCCCTTCGCCGGTGACACTGTTCACGCCTGAGGCAGGGGATGCCGCAACAACCTCATGGCCCATTCCCCGAAGCCGGCCCACGACCTTCGATCCGATGAGGCCATTGCCTCCGATGACGACGATCTTCATATGTCTCTCCATTGTGAAAAGGGTATCAGGCGTCCGTCCGCATGAGGCTCGCCTGCAGGTGCTACGCGCCGATGAAAGCCAGCAAATCCGCGTTGACCCGATCCTGATGAGTGGCGGTTAAGCCGTGGGGCGCGGCAGGGTAATAAATCGCCTGAGCTCCCTTGATCAGCCGCGCAGACTTGATGGCCGAATCCTTAACCGGAACAATCTGATCGTCCTCGCCATGGAGCACGAGCGTCGGCAGATCGAACCTCTTCAGGTCTTCGGTGAAGTCGGTTTCCGAAAATGCCCTGACGCACTCATAGGCATTCTTAGTCCCCGCCTGCATGCTCCACAGCCAGAACTGATCCAGCATCCCTTGAGACACATTTGCTCCCGGCCGGTTGGCGCCATAAAAGGCAATGGCGAGATCCTTGTAGTATTGCGACCTGTCTCCGGCGACGCCGGCGCGGATGCGATCGAACACCTCCAACGGCAGGCCTTCCGGATTAGTCGCGGACCTGAGCATGATTGGCGGCACGGCGGCAATCAGCACGGCTTTGGCAATTCGCTCGGTTCCGCGGCGACCGATATATCGGGCAACTTCGCCGCCGCCAGTAGAATGGCCCACGAGCGTCGCGTCCTTAAGATCGAGGGCCTCGATGAGGGCGGCCAGATCGTCGGCATAGCCGTTCATGTCATTACCGGATGAGCTTTGGCTTGAACGGCCATGACCGCGCCGGTCATGTGCGATAACGCGGAAGCCCTTTTCTGCAAGGAAAAGCATTTGCCCGTCCCAGGCATCTGCATTCAGCGGCCAGCCGTGCGAGAAAACAACGGCGGGCCCTTTCCCCCAATCCTTGTAGTAGATTTGTGTGCCGTCCTTCGTCCTGATCATGCTCATGTCGACATTCCTTCTTCGGCTGGCTGTTCATTGAGCGAGGCGATGCAGCAGCCATTTCGTTGATCGGACTGCATCACTCGCTACCGATGAGCAGACGATGCCTGAAAGACGGCAGGAAAACTTTGCGGCAGCATTGAATTACTGTTAGGTTTTGCTTGGATTTTTATCCAAGACCCGCGCCGCGAAGGCCGCCCGCACTCATCCGTGCACGGCCAGGGAGACAGCCGAATGCCATTCGTATTCGGTGATTGCGTGCTCGACCCCGACCGGCGAGAACTTTCTCGTGGGGCAGAGGTGATTACGCTTGGGCCCCAGGTCTTTGATTTATTGCTTTATTTGGTGGAACACCGCGAACGGGTAGTCAGCCGGGACAATCTGCTGGATACGGTATGGAAAGGGCGCATCGTTTCCGAGTCCACCTTGGCCAGCCATATCAATGCCGTCCGCAACGCGATCGGCGATAGCGGCCAGGAACAGCGCCTGATCCGGACGATTGCCCGGAAGGGGTTTCGCTTCGTCGGCGACGTTCTGGTTCGGCCTGTACAAGTTGGCGCCAGCTCTCCTACGCCCGGAGACACCGCTACGGCAAAGGATAACGCTCAACCCCCGCCACTTCCCGAAAAGCCGTCCATCGCCGTCCTGCCGTTTGTGAACCTGAGTCAGGATGCTTCCCAGGACTATTTCATCGATGGGGTTGTCGAGGACATCGTCTCGGCGCTGTCACGCATTCGCTGGATGTTCGTCATCGCGCGCAATTCAAGTTTCACCTACAAGGGACAGGCAGTAAATATAACGCAAGTCGGCCGTGAGCTCGGCGTGCGCTATGTTCTCGAAGGCAGCATGCGCAAGGCCGCAAACCGCGTGCGCATCACCGGTCAGCTTATAGATGCGACGACCGGAATGCATATCTGGGCAGAGCGCTATGAAGGCACGCTCGACGACATTTTCGAACTGCAGGATCAGATCTCCGCGAGCGTCGTGGGTGCGATAGCGCGACAACTGGAGCAAGCGGAAATCGACCGCGCCAAACGGAAGCCGACCGATAACCTTGATGCATACGACTGCTATCTGCGCGGCCGCGCAAGCTTGAACCTAGGCACCAGGGAGGCAATAGAAGAGGGTCTTCCCTACTTCTACAAAGCAATTGAACTCGATCCGGATTTTGCATCCGCCTATGCGATGGCGGCCTGGTGTCATTTCTGGCGCAAGGTCAATGGATGGATGATCGATCGTCAACGTGAGATCGCGGAAGGCACGCGCCTGGCCAGAAGAGCTATAGAGTTGGGTAAGGAGGACGCCGTTGCGCTGACCAGGGGCGGTCATGCACTCGCGCACTTCGTGGGCGATCTCGACATGAGCATTGCTCTGCTCGACAGGGCGCTGGCACTCGATCCGAATCTCGCCGCCGCATGGTTCCTTGGCGGCTTCCTGAGAACCGAACGCGGCGATACGGACAGCGCCATCGACTATTTCTCCAGAGCCATGCGCTTCAGCCCGCTGGACCCGGAGATGTTTCGCATGCAGGCAGGAATGGCGCTGGCGCATTTATTTGCCCGCCGCTTCAACACCGCCTCTTCATGGGCAGAAAAAGCCTACAGGGAGCTGCCGAGCTTTCTGATGGTCGTTGCCATCATCGCAGCAAGCCATGCTTTGGCCGATCGGCCGAACGAAGCCAAGAAGGCAATGAATCACTTGCGCCAGCTCGATTCGACGCTCCGCATCTCCGGGTTGACGGATTGGCTCCCCATTCGCCACCCGGAGCATGTCGAGATATTCTCCGAAGGGTTACGGCGAGCGGGGTTGCCTGAGTGAGGCGAAAAATGTCTGGTTAAAGCGCGGCTCGCCTTCAGTTTCTCATGTAGAGACGGATGAGTGCCATTGCTGGCGGAAGGAAGTGATCCCACCATACCGATTTGGGCAGCGGCTGAATCTGATTGAGGCCTGGATCAGGGCCCGGCTGACGCGCCACCAATTCGGGCGCTGGGCCGACACCGAGACGGGCGAGACATTGCTGTATGGAAATTTGCAAACGAGCCCGATGCAATCAATTTTCGAGCTTATCTCGCTCTCGTATCTAACATGACCGAGACGCAGGCCTTGGGGCCGGATATCACCGACAGGCACTACTTGGATCGGCTGATGGTCTTCTCGTCAAGCCGCGGAACAGAACACAGGTAGACGTGCCTCAGTCGCAGTGAAGCTGACATCCATGATGGATCCATCAAGACAATAATCGATCGCAAGCGTCAGTTAGACGCAGCATGTTCTCTGACGATCGGCAGGCGCTTGAGGTGGGCATCGATTTTCTTTGTTACGCGCTTGTCTTGTGGCAAGTGAAATTTTTCTGCAGCCCAGACTTCAAGGAAGCGCGCGGTTGTTTCCCGAGCGGTGTCGAGAACCAGTTTCTTTGGGAGACTGGCTTTAGCCGCCAGATAGGAAAGTTCATCCAAGGAGAACCGATCAAAATTCCTAGTGCGTGCATACTTTAATGCGGCTTGATCCTCATCAAGGTAGGCGATCGTGGATACAAGGTCATAGGCCGGAGAAAGAGCTGGTGTCCGTTGATCCGGATAGATAAGTGACCAGTTCTTCAGATGCATATCGGCGTTGCCGATAAGAGTATTGAACGTTAACCGCCTGATAAATTCGGTAACGCCGTCCTGCCCGGTTTCTGCATATGGCGAACACCTGAGCGAAGTCCTCAGTATGCACGGCCCCTGCCGGCGTGCGATCAAAGCGGGCAATCGCAAAGGCCTGGCCACGCAGGTCACCGATGCCATCGGGCAGATTACCGATGCTGCCAATGTCCACCAGCTTGATCTCTGGCACCTCAATACCCACGAGGCGGGCAAGAGTCATCATGGCAAATTCGTTCTCGGGAATTCCCTCAAAGCGAAGTGACGGAAGCTTGACGATCCATGAACCGCCAACCCCCTTTGCGGGGATCGTCAGGCTCATGTTGGCTTTGGCATCGTGTACAGCGGAGAATTTAAGCTGCACGCCAGCAAGCGAAAATCGCAGCGCATTCGAGCCTGCTCGGTGTTCTCGCCTTCATCCAGACCAGGCGGCCAAATTTCGCCGTCGGCAGGTTCGACGGTCAATGCGCCCGGAAGATCTCTTCCCAATGCCCAGAGCAGAAAGAATTCGCGCTCGGGATGCACGCCTGCGCGTTTGGCCAGATACTCCCTCAGGTGTCCCTCAGGCAAGAGGTTTGAGAAGTAAGGCATTAGGCGCTTTTGTCTGACCGGCCATTCGGTAATAAGGGAGCCGAATTCGTCCTTAAATGACAGGCTCAAAGTTGGCCGATATTGATCTTGAACATACTCATCAGTGAAGGCGAACACCGTTCGGTCGCCCTGCACATGCGTAATACTTCCGATCGTCGTTCCGTGGAGGCGGACGTTAAGGACTGAAACATTAGCCATGACCGTCCTCGTCATCGAGACGATATGCGGGGCGCGGTGTGGTCGCCATCGGCACGCCATGAACGGCCTGATTGCGGATTTGTCTTAAGTTGTCCGCTGCTTTCGTCAGGATTCGCAGTGCATCGGGAGATAAATTTACGTCGTCGATTGCTTTTGACTGCTTCTGTAGGAGAGCGAGAAATTTACGGGTTTCTACAATGATATTGTGAAGTACCGCTTCGGAGATCGACATGTATTGCAGAGACTGCAAAGTACGCTGCATGTCTTGCAAAGCCGGGTTGTTAGGGAATTTCTTTTTTAGCTTTTGAAGAAGGCGGCGCGTTGCCAAGAGCTCGGCGAAAGTTTTCGGCGTGATTGAATGTTGAGCCTCTAACGATGGAGCCGTGCTGCGGACGACAGTTTCAACAGCGGGCACAGCCTTCCGTGGTACGAGCTTGAGTTCCAAATCGAGGACGCGGGCCAACTCGATTAGGCTCGACAGGCGGATATCTGTACGCCCCCCTCGATCTTCGAGATGTGACTTTGTGGCAGGCCCGTAAGCGCACTGAGATCTCGCTGGGTAAGGCGTTTAGCCCTCCTTGCCGCCTTAAGCGATTTCACGATGTCCTCAGTTGCGTAAATCATATGCAGAGATATATCAGCGGATCATTTTATATATAATAACATATATCCAATAGAAGCTTTTCAAGAAATGATCTGTATTAATATATCAAATTCTTCGTGTGATATGTGATAGCATATCACACGAAAAAAGCCCTCGGGGCAAATAAAACCGGGAGAACCATGCAGGTCATTGGAGACCGCGCGTCAACCCTTGTGAAATGATGGTACCGTCCTGGTCATCAGTTCCTGCAAGCTCACCCAAGGCGCGCGAGCCTTGAGGGCGGCAAAATGACGACTATGCCGGAGCGACGCATTTTGGAGTGACTTATACGGAATACCGTATTTTCGGCCAATTATACGGGGAACCGTATAAATACGGTAAAGCGTATTAATGTTGATTTATACGGCAAACCGTATATGCTAAACTCCATGCTTAGATCTATCAAAGACATAGGCGACTTAATCGCGGCCAAGCGGCAACAGCGCAACATGACTCAGGCCGACCTCGCTCGCCGGGTCGGTGTCCGCCAGGCGACGATTTCCGACATCGAGAACGGAAACGCCGACCCCCGCGTCGGCACCCTGTTCGCGATCCTGAATGTGCTCGATGTCGGGCTGATGACCGACGAGCACATGATGCGGACCGATCGGGATCTCCGCCCACCGTCCCGCCCGATGGTCGACATCGACGAACATATTGCTCGCTTCCGGCGACCGAAATGATCCTGCAGGCCTATTTGCATGGCGTCCATGCCGGCAACTTCATCCAGGACGCAGCGGGCATCTTTTTCGAGTACGCCGACGGCTACGACGTCGCGATCCCAGTATCCATCTCGCTACCCCGGTTCGGAATGGCGGGGCTGGGCAGGCGCGGTCGTGCGCAGCGTAGAATAGTCGAAAACTTCCTCTGGGGCCTGCTGCCGGATAACCCGCGCCGCCTTGAAGCGATCGCAAGGGACCCAAATTTTGGGGGCCCTTGCTCTCCGAACAGTGTTATGCAGTTGATCCGCAAGGTTGGTGCCGACTGTGCGGGCGCCCTTCAGATCGTGGCGCCTGAAGATGTTGATCAGATCGTGCGTGATGGCGGCGCGGATCCGCTTACCGAGGAGCAGATTGCGCAGAATCTGACACATGTCATCACCACTGGCAGCGTTCCGGGGTCAGGCGAACACCCTGGCGCGTTCAGCCTTCCAGGAGCTCAGCCAAAGATCGCACTGCTGAACAAAGACGATCGATGGTTCCAACCATGGGGTAGCGTGCCGTCGACGCATATCTTCAAGCCAGCGGCCATGAACCTCGAGGGCCTGGTCGAGAACGAGCATCTGTGCCTTGAGACCGCAGCCGAAATGGGCCTGACGACGACGTGCAGCAAGATTGCTCATTTTGGCGAGCATGTCGTCATCGTCGTCGAGCGATATGATCGTGTCTTCGATGGTGATTCCGTGCTTCGGGTGCATCAGGAGGACATGTGCCAGGCACTTGGTCTGCACCCGGGGCAGAAATATGAGTCTGATGGCGGTCCCGGCATCGCGCAGATCGACAGCGTGCTAATCGGCAGCCGCCGGGCCCAGGACGATCGGCTGGCGTTCATGAAGGCCATCATCTTCAATTTCCTGATCGAAGGCACGGACGCGCACGCCAAGAACTACTCAATCCTCCACGGCGAGCGCGGATTCCGCTTGGCGCCGCTCTATGACATCGCGAGCTTTCTGCCGTATCACGACGGGAGGAATCCCAGAATGCCGATGCGGATCGCCGACAAGCGCGAATACGGCGACGTTGCGCTTCGTCATTGGCGCCAACTCGCCAAGAAGGTCCGCATGGACGAGGATCGGCTTGTTGACGCGCTGTGGGAGATGGCACACCAGCTGCCAGACGCAATGGCCGCTGTCGTGAGACGATGCCACTTGGCCGGCCTGAAGGCGCCAATCCTGGACAAGGTTCTCGACGGAGTCGCAGCGCGCTGTGCTGATCAGCTCCGACTCTGGAAGCTCGACCCGGTCGGCCAGAATGAGCCGTGAGGCGCCTCGTATTCGTTGACTTCGAGGCCTCAGCCCTGCGCGATGGCTACCCGATCGAGGTTGGCTGGGCGTGGGCGGAGAATGCACATGTCGAAGCACGGTCGATGCTCATTGCGCGTGCCGACGAATCGCAGTCGCCAGGGTATCAATGGGACCCGATGGCCGAAGCGATCCATGGCCTCACCCTGGAACAAGTGGATCGGCAAGGACAGCTCGTCGATCGGATCTGTCGAGCCCTGAACGACTCACTTTCAGACGCAGAGCTTTGCTTCGACACCGGCCCGGTGGGCATGGATCGGCGCTGGCTCATGCAGCTGTATGCTGAGAGCGTGGTGTCATGTCATCTGCAGTTTGCCCCACCGCCGCCGACACCCTGACGATACGCAACGTACAGCGCCTCGGGGTCGGAGATGTCGCATGGACACTGATCGAGAGACGGCCGCCGTCGTTTACGCATGCAGCAGCAGACGACGCGGCTCACTGGGCTTGGTGGCAGATCGCGATCGAGCGCGTCGCCGGGGCGGGCCGGGATCGTCGGGTGATGGCGCAGCGGCGGCGGCAATTCCTCTGCCAGTTCGTCATGGTCGTGATACGATGACTGCCATTGTTGACGGGCTTTCGGGCAGCCGCCTCGATCGCGGCCTCGGTCAACTGCGCATGTAACCAGCGGTCGGCGAGCCGCTTCAAATCGCCTACTGGGCGGCTCCCAGCACCAGTTAGCAGGCCTTCGGCCCACTCGTGAGCTGCCGGCTATCTGGCTATAGCCGTAGCCTCATCCCGATTATCCAGCGAACGCTTCAACTCGCATTGGCCGATGACGTCGACCAAATGGCCCGGCACACGGCGACGATAAATGATGCCGACAAATGTAGATGCCGGCGCGGCACGGCAGAAAATCTCATGGAGATGAGCATTTGTGTACCACCCAGTGTACCAACTGAGGAAAGTACAGCCGAAAAGGCACCGAAAAACTGGGAAAACTTTAAATTTGGCGTCCCCACGGGGAGCGGGTGCCAAACAACATACAAGCTATTGATCCGACAAGCCCGACCAACCCTATATACCGGGCTGGACGGCGTGTAACACTTCCATGTATCACAATGGCTGTAATCCTTGTCAACATTGGCTGAGGCCGCATGTGGTTCGGTAGACGCCGCGCCTTACTGGCAAACCTGGACAGCCTTCTCGCAACGGCGGCTTCTGTTGCGGATCGATTGGCAAATTGGATGCAGGTAGACGCAGCCCTAATCCGGCACGCCCTTAAAACCGGCGGCGATGCCAGTCTCACCATACCTAATGATGATCTTCGTTTGCTGCTTGCCGAGCAGATGGCGTCAATATTGATGGCAAAAGAGAACCTGATGGCCCTACAGGGCCGTAAGCACTTCTTTGATATTCGGCCGCTCTATGTGCCAATCAGCCCCAGCGACTTCGATGAATGTGTTGCAAGGATTTGGGTGCATATGTGGCCTGACTGCCCATATCCCCGGTACGAACAATTGTCGGCAGAACAGCGATATTTCTGCTTTGGTCCAGATGGAAAGAAATTTGCGCCAGTCAAAAAGTGATGCTTTCGGCTTTCCAGCCCGCCATCGGCGGGCCGCAGCGAAGCGGAGCGCAACTCACAGATACGCAGCGCACCATCAAAAGTGCTGGCGGAGTATCTGTGAGTTGTGTGCGTAAGCCGACCTTACCGCCGGTCTTGATCCTGTTTTTGCTTCGCGCCGTCGGGTGGTCGCTGAACGGCTCTTTGCCACGGCGGAACGTATGCCGGGGTGTGGCCGGGCAGATTGGCCTCTGGAGCCGCTGTAGCGGCTGCTGGCGGCCTGCGGGCCTGCTGCATGGCCTGACGGGCGGCCTCTAATTGACGGGCCTCCTCTGCCCGTCTGGCCGCCATGGCTTCCCGACGGGCTAGCTCGGCGTCGAGCTTGGCCTGTGCCGCCGGGCTGAGGGTGTGGTTGGTGACGGGCACGGGCGGGTTCCGGAGCGCCAAAGCCGTCGTGATCCTGTCCTTGAAATCCTGCGTTCCGGCCACCTCGGCCGCCTCCCAGCCGTTCCTGCTGACCGCCTCAACCAGTTCCTTGATCGCGTCTTGCGACCACCTACCCCGGAGAGCGATTGCATCCCCAGCGTCGATAATCTGACTGCCGTCCCGAAGGCGAATAAAGGCGAGGTGTCGGGCGGCATCGAGCTGAACGGATTCGATTCGCTCGGCTACGCCTTGGGGCAGCCACTTCACGTCGTAATGCCGCGCGAGCATCATGGCAACGAACCGTTCTTTTCGCGCCCTTCGCTCAGCAGGGTCGGCCGGACGGAGCGCGTTGGCTCGACCGCGCTTTGTTATCTCAGAGAGATGCTGTTGCCATCGCTCCTCTGATAGGCGGGAGACTTTGACAGCGCTCGATAGATTGTGTCCCGCCCGGCGCGCCCGCCGCTGCGTTATCAGATCCGCCAGCGCGTCAGGAGCCTGCCCCGTCTGCCGCCGCTTCTCGAATTGCCAGTCCGGAACGTCAGGTTCTCTTAGTGGCGGTAAGCCGCGTTTACGGTTGGAGCGATGGTCGACGCGGTCAGCGAGGTCGTTGGCCGCCAACCATTTGTTCATGCGGTCGGCAATTTGGCCGCGCATCGTCCGGCCCTTGTCGGCGGTGAACTGGTCGTTCCAGGACCTCTCCTTCTTCGCCGCGAACTTGTCACCGTCGAACCTGCGCAACGTAATCAGCGCATGCGCATGCGGCTGCTCGCCGCCGTCAGTCGCTCCGCCGGGTGGGGCGTGGACATCGAGCTGGACCGTCATGCCGTCGTCAACGAACGGCTGGAGGACGGAGCGAGCAAACTCAAGGCGACGGTCGGCAGGAACCGACCGAGGAATTGCGAACTCAATCAATCTCGCCGTCTGTGCGTCACCCCTCTTCTCAGCCGCCTCAGCCCGCCGCCACAGCTCGCCCGGGTCATTCGCCCAGGATGGCGCGCCATCCGGCAGCAGCATCGCATGTCCCGCATGCTCCGCCGATTTGCGGGTGAAATTAAAGCGGCGGCCCTCGGTGGTCTGCAATCGGCTGCACAGCTGATAAGCCGAGACCTTCACCGCATGGTTGCCAGCGGCGCGCTGGACGACGCCGAAGTGCGCGTGGAATAGCGCCGTCTTGTTGGTCATGTCGTCCTCCGGACGAGCACGTTCCGCAGGAACGTATAAGCGAGACTGTCCGACCTTCGGTCGGCCTCTGTTGGTCGTCGTCAAGTTTTTAGGTGACTGTTGCAAGACACCAGATTTCTTTTTCTTTCTTGCTTGCCGCCGATTCACGATTGGAAGACCACGCAATTCCAGGAGGACGGCGATGCGGCAAACAATGTTGACAATCGAGGAACAGCGGAAACGGGCTGAGGCGCGGTTGGCGAGGGCGCGGGCGGTGCGCGCGGCCGTAGAGCGGCGGCTGCGGCAGGAAATCAGGCGGCGGGACAACAGCCGTAAATATTTACTCGGCGCGCTGCTCGGCGACTGGATTGCCGCCAGCGAACAGCGTCTGGCAGCGGCGCGGAATCATATCGCCAGTCAGGCGCTCCGCGACATCGACTATGAGACCCTCAGGGGGACGCCATTTGAGGTGACTCCGGTCGCAAAGGGCGATGGCAATGGTGAAACGTCAGCCTGAGCCTGATCTGAATCCGGATGCTGCGTTTGCGGCGGTCGAATCAGGCCGTGTCGAGCTCGGTTCGCTGTCGCGGATTCAGCAGGAGGCTTACCACGCTGAACGCCGTCGTCGCCTCGCTGAACTGGCTGCCGACGACGATAATCGAGATGCGGCAAGGCGGGCGGCGGCTCGGCGCGCCGCCGAGCAGGAAGCGGTCGCCGACTATCATCGGCAGCGTGAACGGCAGGGGCGTAAATCTCGTCATGCAAAGCGTCGTCGGGCGCTGCGGGTGGATGCCGAGCTACTGTCCGACTTCGCCTTTCGGCAATCGTTTGCCACCATGTCGGCAGCGATGGTCGGTGCGATTCGCGCGGCTCTGGAGTCGTTCCTTGGTTCGCTGTCCGGGCGGCGGCCAATGCTTCCGCCGCCTGCTGATCGTGAAATCGTGCTGCCGCCCGCGCCCGAGTATTCGGCTGCCGAGGTCAGGGCGACGCTCGCGGAGTACCGCGAGCGAATCAGACAGCTAAAGGCGCTTGTTGCGCGAATCCCGGAACTGCCGGGGCGAACGCCCCGCGATATTGCCGCCGTCGCAATTGAGTATCTGGATTACAAGCTCAACGGCGTCGGCGGGGAATCCCCTTTTCGAGGTCCGAGTCGCAGGTTCTTTGCCGCCGTGAATGCCGCTGACACGGAAACTGCGCAGGCGTGGCGCTCTGAACTCGACCGTGCGCTGTCCGGCGGTGCGCGCTGTCTCCGGGAATTGCGTGAGATCGACGCCATCGGCGCGAAGCTGGATGAATTCCCGGAACTTGGTCGGCCGCTGCCTGGCCTGCTACCGCCGCCGACGCGGCGGCACGACAACGAAACGCCAGCAACAGATATCAGCAACGAGTCCAGAGCGGTGATGTGATGGAAAAGCATGGCAGGCGTGTGAGTCGGAGGCTCTACCGTATCAAAGGTGGCAGTCTGACAGTTTCCGAATTGCCGGTTGAGGGATTCAAGTTTGGTGATGGCAGGGCGTTCACGGTGGTCAAGAGCGGTCTCGAGCACGTTACTGTTGCCCCGGCCCTTGGCTACATCGCCGAGCTGGCGACGAGGATTGCGCCGTGGGTCGACCTCTATTTGGGTCCGCGAATTCTCTCAGAGACGGGCGAACGATGGGGCGGACACTGCCATCAAAACCAAGGCGTGGTGTTCGTTAACACTCGGGCGTATGCGTCGACAGCGCTGGAAACGCTATTCCACGAACTGTTTCACGCTGTCGACTGGTATCTGCAACCGCCGGATCGGCGCGTCCTCGATGCGGCGGTTGCTCGCGGTGCTGACTACGAATCAGAGTATTTGAGCGATCCGGTTGAGAGGCGCGCGCGACTGTTTGAGAAGTTCGCCAGCTATATTTACGAGGGCGGTCGTTGCCTAGCCTGTGCGGACACGCCAGAGGTCGAGGTGCTGTGGCGAATCTATTCCGGGAAAATCGGACAAGAGATTTTCGAGGCAATGCAAGGATTCGAGGACATCGCTGCCGCGTAATCCTTGTCAACATAGAGCCGCAATCCTTGCGAGTAAGGATTGCGGCTCTATGTTGACAAGTATTTGTTTTTATTGGCATTTTGGCGATTTTGTGGTTGCCAGCCCGCGCGCGATCGGGCATACTGATTCGCATCACGGGTAACAGCGATGGAGATGATGATGAGCAACGAATCGAAGCGGAAGCTGGAGGCGGAGAAGTTGGCCGGGTTCCTGGAACAGGATTGGCAGAATCTGCTCGCTCACGTAGCTGCGGGGCGCGGACCTGATGCGACGATGGAGCGCACCGTGAAGCAAGTTATCGCCTTCTTGCGGTCGGAGTCTGTGTGATGGCGGCGGCGGAGGTCGATATCCTTGTTGTCGGCTCCTCTGGGGAGCAGGGTGGCGTGCCGGACTCTGCTGCTGCGGAGATTGCGCGTTACGTCGTCGATGCTCGCGCAATAGGGCTGTCGGACGATGAAATCGAGCAGGATATCTATGACGAAATCGAACGTGAAAACGGCCGCTGGTTCAGTCTGCTGGTCGACGACGTCGAAGTCGTGGGCAACAGGGTTGTGCTGTCGTCCATGACGGACTGATTGTGGTCAAGGCGCGTCCTTGGACGCGCCGCTGACTTCGATTGCGCAGCCCGGAACGGGCGAGCACGCGCAGCCCCCTTGAGGGGGCAAGCCCTAGGCCATGGGGTGAAGCTGCGGCAACCTCAATTCCGTGGGTTCCTACTGTTCGCGCAGCTACTCAGGCTGCCGCGTCGGTTTCGGGCAGTTGGTCGTCATTGGCGGCGTCGATTTGCAGCATGGTCGGCCTTCGCCGTATTGGCGGCGGACCGGCGGAGCCGGGTGGGGGCGCGCCAGCGCCCCCACTTGGGTAACTAAAAACTTTTGAAAGTCCGTAGTCCTCTAACACTTTATTCAGCGATTCCTCGGTCCACGCGGTCGCCTGCTGGCCTGCTGGTTCTGCCTTCCTGATTTCCTGAATCTTCCATTCTCTGGGTCGGACGGTGGCGACGATTTCGCCGGTCAACGGGTGGGCGTAATCCGTCGTCACCTGAACCGCGTCTCCCCAGCAATTCCGGCGTTCTGCCCGCACCGCAGCCAGTCGGGGTGCGTCGGCAAACGCGCCTAACAGGACAAGGGCCGTGCCCCACTGCCTGCGCTTCATTGCATGCGCGATAGCGCGGGCGCGCGGCTCTGGAAGGCGGTCATCACCGGCCGCCCGGATCGTTCGCTGCATAGCTTGCCAGCGCCCTTGTAGGCCTCTTTTCAGCCCGATCAGGTCAAGACGGCGAACTCCCACCATGCTGGCCCACGCTGCCGCCCGGTCATGTCCTCCGTTCGGTTCATTGTCATCCGGCGCTTTTTCGGATCTAAGGGTCTTAAGCACATAGGTCAGCACATAGCTTACGGGCGATGCAGCCTCGCCGGGCCGCCATGATTTGACCAGCGCTGCGGGGCCTTGGGTGTAGTCGCCGCGCCGCCGTGCTGCTGCTTCCTCCGGCGTTGTGGCCGGGAAATGAATATCGAGGGCGTCGGTCAGATCACGAATTCCATCCTGCGCCAGCCACAGACAACAGTGCAGGTGCGGGCAACCGTCAGTGTGGGGCTCAATGACTCGGACGCCAATCGGTGTGGTTCCGCGCTGGTGAACGACGGACAGGAGGTTATGCCACCGCGCATTGATTTCCTTGGCCGCGACGGTCGGCGAATTTCGTGGGTTCCCACGCTGTCCATTGGTGGCATGCAGGTGATATTCAGCCGGAAGCGTTAACGTCAGAAATACCGGCGCAAGGCCGCGCCGCTGCGCGACCTGCTGCAATCCAAGCAGGACGGCGTACCAGCGCGCCTCCCGCGCCTTGGTTGCACCTTCCACGGCGTCTTTTAGCGGCACCGTTTCGCCATTCGCTGCGACGAGAACTCGGCTTTCGACGAAGGCTCGCCCGGCCTCTTGAACCTGTTGCCAGCGCTTCAGCGCCCAATCGTCGACGTAAGCGGGTAACCGGGCGGACTGTCGCCCGCCTATTAGGCCAAGGATACCTGCGAGATGCGCTGCGCTCTGATTGACCTGACGGCGCAGCCACCGCCGGATCGAACGGGCATCCCGCTCCCGTGGATGTAGACCTTCCTTCCCTGCCGCGATTGCGGCGGCATGCCGGGCTTGGCGGCGGGATGCAATCTCTGTGGCCTCTACGAGCAGGTCGTTGTCGTCTGCGGTTAGAAGCCGCAGGTTGTCTTTGCCGACCAACTCCGATAGCCGATCCAGGGCGGGCAGTGCGTCGTCCAGAATGCGTTTAGGCGTGTCGTCGTTGACCGGCAGCGTGCCCCGATACGCCAAGCGCCTACGGCTATCCAGGGCCTGCCGCAAAGCCTGTACCGATGTCGTACGGACGCCGATTTGGCGCAGCAGGGCCAGTGCAGCGGCTGGTGGCAGAGTTTCGGCTATCTGATTTAGGCGGTCGATGGCTAGTTCGGCATCTAGCTCCGCCTCGACCAGCCGCCGGTCGAGATCACGATCGACGGGTCGCGGGTCATTACTGGCTGGGGGCGGCGCTGGCGGTTCGGGTGGCAGGAACTGCGACAGCCACGATCTTGTTGTGCCGTGGTCTGTCAACAGAGAGCTGCGGATTGCTAGCCGCCGCGCTGTGTCAACATTGTCAACATTGGGTGGGCCTGGATGTGATCTGGTGGCAGGCGGGCTATGCAGCCGCCCGTCCAATTAACCGCCAAGAACGGCGGCCTTGAAATCTGCAAGCACAATGCGCATGATTTGAAGACCTAGAGTTAAAACGCCGCCGAGGTCCGCCAAGACCGATGACGCGGCGTTTTTATTTTGCCGTTGGCTGTCGCAAGCAAGTCAAGGAATCTTTTTGCCCGGCTGGATTACCCCGTTCGGCCGCCGCTTTTATGCTTGCCACAGGTGCTCAATCGGAACGGGCGGTCGGACTCGTTCGACAACGAGCCGAGCTTCGTCAGGCGACAGGTCGCGGCCGTAGTTCGCCCCGACAGTCTCGCCATCGTGTCCAAACACCTTATCGACCAGTTCACTGTGAATTCCCGATGCGCGGAGTTGCTGCCGGAAATTATGCCTGAGGCTGTAGGCGACCAATTTCGGATCGTCGAGTCCGAGGTCGTTCAAATATCTGTTCAGCCATTTCGACCAGTCCACCACAGCGTCCGGACCTTGAACAAGACCGCGGCCTCGCCGCTGCTGAGCTTCAATCCAGTCGTGAATGCCGACGCGCCGCAAGTCGGAGAGAATTGGAATTAAGCGCGGAGCGTTCGGCGTTTTTGTCGAATGCAGGAAGTCCAAGCATTCAACTTCACCGACCTTGACGATGCGCGCCGGGGCCGCAGCAATTTCATCCAGTCTCGCGCCGGTCAGCAGCAGCAGCATCCAGAACCAATATCGCTCGTTGCGATACACGTTCGGGCCGGGCTTAGAAAGGCGAAGTGGCGATTTGCATCCGGTGAATAGCGGCGAGTCGAAGAGAAGCCGTAATTCGTCGGTCGTGAATGCGCGCCGTTGCTGCCCCTTCTCCGCCGCAGTCTTGGCACGAGGATTTACACCATCACCCGGATTCACATTGATGTGTCCCGATGCCGCGTGCCATTTGAAATACGCTTTCACATAGCCGAGCGACTTGACAATCGTTGCATGTTTAAGTGGGTTCCCACGCTTTCCAATTTTATCTCTGAGATAATCGGCGTAGGCTTTGATATCTACCTTGGCAACGTCTTTCACTGCTTTGCCGCCTATCAGGTCGGCGAATTCGCGGAAGGCTCGGTCGCGCTCATCTGCTGATGATTCGCCAGCGGGATTGTCGGCGCAGAACCTTTCGAGGAGCGAGGCGTCATTCCATGGAAGCGAGGCCTCTGGCGGCAGTTCAGCTTGCGCAAGTCCGGCGGGCACGGAACCGATGCGGGTAACGGCTTCTCGCATTGCCTGCTCTACCTGTGCCAGTCGCAAACTCTGCTGCGCATGTTCGACCGCAGCCTTGCCCTGCATTTCTATCAGCTTTGCTTCTCGCATGGTGCGCTCCATCGCGTTTACTTCGATAGCGATGGATTGCACCTCAAAGCTTTTTTTCGCCCGCCCAGCCTCGGCATTCTCAGCCGCCAGCCGTTCGCGCTCAACGATAAGCTCCATCTGCTGAATCAGCGCTGCCTTATCAGCGTCACTCAGGGCTTCTATGTCTTCGTTGCGTATGCGCAGAATGTCGTCGTCTGCGAGTTCGTGAATCGCTTTACCAAGCACTCTTGCTGACATTATCCGGCGAACCTCATTCCAAGCTGCATGCGCTTGCGCCAAGGCGCGCGCTGCTTCCAACCTCGCTCGTCTTGGGTCACCAGTTCGGAGCGTCCGAACGTGATAATCCTTGCCGACAAGCATCGCAACGTCAGCGGGTATTCGGACGCGGAGATAGAGGCGATTTCGGCGTCTGATAACATGCGGAATCCGGCTCAAGAGGGACCTCGCGGCGTGTAGCACAACTGTGTGTCACATGCCGTCAGGGCCTTGTCGGATTTCGCTGTATTTTCAGCCACTTAGCTGAAACTTGGCGTCCCCACGGGGATTCGAACCCCGGTTTGCGCCGTGAGAGGGCGCCGTCCTGGGCCTCTAGACGATGGGGACCCATACGCGAAGGCCATCTGATTGAGCCGCGCGAGGCGCACCACATACAGGAGCGCCACCCTGTGCGCAAGCCTTTTCCGGACAAACCGGGCGTTCCCGCCCCCGGAATTCCGCCGCCCGCCCAGGCGCTTGGCCCCGGAGCCCGGGCACTACGAAAGGTCTGCAAAAAAGGTCTGGCAGCCCCATTATTTTGTTAAACGAGATACTTGCATCGGGGTTGCGGCTGGGTATATTGCGCGCCTGCGACACGGTACCCCCGGTCGCCGGGTTGGCCCCCGCGGGCCTGCCGATCTGCCGAGCGGGCGTAGCTCAGGGGTAGAGCACAACCTTGCCAAGGTTGGGGTCGAGGGTTCGAATCCCTTCGCCCGCTCCAATTTCCTCCCATCACATCTTTCTTCCCATCACATCCCAGCAGCTTCGCCACGGATACCCGTGGCGTGAATGGCCATGCCTACCCGCCCCTGGGCCATATCATCCTTGGGCCGTCGCTGCCGCCGCACTATATCTCTTCTCACGAGGATCGCGCCCATCCTCCGCTAGCGCGGGAGCCCCAGCCATGGTCGGACGCTATATGGTCGGCATGCGGAATGAGAGCAAATCGGCAAGCGTCACCGTCGAAGCCGAGGACGCCCTGATTGCCGCCCTAAAGGTGAAGCAGAAGAATCCCGCCGCCATGATCACCTATGTGCGCAAGCACAATGCGCGCGGCGACGAGCGCAATCTGCATCACGATATCGGCAGCAGCGAAGCGCATTGAAACACATCGCAGAAAGCGCGAAAGAAGCGAACGGGACGCCCTTGCACCCCAAGCCCGGAACTCCGGGCTATTCCATCCTGCCGGGCGCCATATTGACGCCGCCCATCCGGCTTCCTTAATTGTTGCACATGATCCAGGAGATGAGCCAGCGCAGCCGCGAAATTCTGCGGCTGGTCGTCGAGACCTATATGGCCACCGGCGAACCGGTCGGTTCGCGCTATCTGTCGAAAAAGCTTGAGCACAAACTCTCTCCGGCCAGCATCCGCAACACCATGGCCGATCTGGAAGAGGCAGGTCTGCTCTATTCCCCGCATACCTCGGCCGGCCGCCTGCCCACGGAATCGGGCCTGCGGCTGTTCGTCGACGGCCTGTTGCAGGTCGGCGATCTCACCCAGGATGAGCGCAGCTCGATCGAAAGCCGCTGCGCCGCGTCGGGCCGCGGCTTTCAGGAGGTGCTCACCGAAGCCACTTCCGCGCTTTCGGGTCTTTCAGGCCATGCCGGCCTTGTGGTGGCGCCGAAAGTGGATGCACCGTTGCGCCATGTCGAATTCGTGCCGCTCGGGCCCGGCAAGGCCCTGGTGGTGATGGTGACGGAATCCGGCCAGGTGGAAAACCGCATGGTCGAATTGCCCATGGGCATGACGCCCTCTGCGCTGGCCGAGGCCGGGCAGTTCCTGTCGCAGCGCCTGGCTGGCCGCACCATGCACGAGGCGCGCAACGAAATCCTGGACGAGCTGAAAGCGCGCCGCGCCGAGCTCGACCAGCTTGCCGCCAAGGTGGTGGAAGCGGGCCTGGCCGTCTGGGGCGGCGAATCCGAACGCGGCACGCTGATCGTGCGCGGCAGCGCCAATCTGCTCGACGATGTCGCAGCATTGGCCGATCTGGAGCGCATCCGCGCGCTGATGGAAGAACTGGAGAATACCGAGGAGATGCTGCGCCTGATCGAGCTGACGCAGGGCAGCGAAGGCGTGCGCATCTTCATCGGCTCGGAGAATACGCTGTTCCGCCGCGCCGGCTGCTCGCTGATCGTCGCGCCTTTGCAGAACCAGCAGCAGCGCATCGTCGGCGCCATCGGCGTGATCGGCCCGACCCGCATGAACTACGCCCGCGTGGTGCCGATGGTGGATTTCACCGCCCAGGTGGTCGGCCGCCTGCTCGGCTGACGCTGTTGGCTGAAACCACGCGGCAGAAACTGTCCGCCTAAAGCCTCACCCTTTATTTCCACATGCTTAGCCCTATCGGCATAGCTGGCGTTTTTTGCGCGGCACAGACCATGACCACAGACAGATCGCAGCGGAAAAGGCGCGGTTTTTCGGCGCACCCCTTTCAATTCGCGCAGGCGATCCGTATATGACGGCCAATGCGAGGAGATGCGATGACCCAGAATACCGATCCGAATGCCGCCGCCCGTAACGACAATCCGGGCCAGGCCAATGCGGGCCAGACTGCGGCCACCGACAGCAACGCCGCCCA
Source organism: uncultured Ferrovibrio sp. (assembly GCF_937960835.1). Lineage (GTDB taxonomy): Bacteria > Pseudomonadota > Alphaproteobacteria > Ferrovibrionales > Ferrovibrionaceae > Ferrovibrio. The sequence goes on along the minus strand of NZ_CALGPC010000006.1, from coordinate 371,101 downwards.
GAATGCCGGCCAGCAAGCTGCCGGCGAGGCGCAGCAGCCCGATCCGCTGGCGCAGGCCCAGGCCGAGATCGCCAATCTGAAGGATCAGGTGCTGCGTGCCCGCGCCGATGCGGAAAACCTGCGCAAGCGCCTGGAGCGCGAGCGCGAAGATGCGGTGAAATTCGCGGCGGCGAAGTTCGCCAAGGACATCCTCACCGTCGCCGACAATCTGCGCCGCGCGCTGGAAAGCGCGCCGCAGGATGGCGAGGGCGCCGCAGCCCTGAGCGAGCCGGTGCGCAACCTGCTGATCGGCGTCGAAGCCACCGAGCGCGAATTGCTCACCGTCTTCGAGCGCCACGGCATTGCCCGCATCGATCCGAAGGGCCAGAAATTCGATCCCAACCTGCATCAGGCGATGTTCGAGATCGAAGATTCCTCCGTGCCGGCCGGCACGGTGCTGCAGGTGGTTGCGGCTGGCTATGTCCAGCATGGCCGCCTGCTGCGCGCCGCCATGGTTGGCGTCTCCAAAGGCGGGCCCCAGCCGCAGGCCCAGCCCGGTCAGAGCGTCAACACGCAAGCGTAAGCCCGCTGCTTTCCAGAGCCGCCTAAGCTTTTAGAGAACTGTAATCGTCATGTCGCCCCGGGCTTAAACCCGGGGCTTCGTTTTTGGCCCTGACCCTCCCGCTGCTTTGCAGCGACCCCGCCTTCTCCCGTCGTCACGGGAAAGAGAATGCGAAGCGCCACACCAACGCCCGCTCCGCCTGCGGAAAAGGGAGTGCCCCTTCACGCAGTGATGGAGAGGGTGAGGGTTGTGCGCAAGAGGTTCCACGCCCGCCGCTTAGTCTTTAGTTTCCTAGCTTTCCCCTCACGGCCGCGTCACGCGGCGCAAAGTGAGGTTGATCCGCCCGCCGCCGGGGATGAGGCGGCTGCTGCCGGAGAGTACGCGGTCGATGCCATGGAAGGCCAGACGCGAAGCGCCGCCGAGCACGCAGACATCGCCCGATTGCAGCTTCATTGCCCGCGTCGGATCCTTCCGGTTCAAGCCACCCAGGCGGAATACCGCCGTATCGCCCAGCGAGATCGATACCACCGGCGCGTCGAAATCCTGCTCGTCGCGATCCTGATGCAGGCCCATCTTCGCGCCGGCGCGATAGTGATTGATCAGGCAGCATTCCGGCGCCACGCCGTAATTTGCCACCGCATCCCAGATCGAAAGGATCTCGTCCGGGATCGCAGGCCAGGGCTGGCCTGTGAAAGGATGCCGCTCGATGTAGCGATAGCCACCCTCCTTGTCGCTATACCAGCCGAAGCGCCCGGCATTGCTCATCGCCACGCTCATCGCCACGCCGCTTTTCGGCATCGTCGCGTGATAGGCCGGCGCTTGGGTCAGCACCGCCATCACCGACTCGGTCAGCGCGCGCTGGCGCGCGGCATCGAGAAAGCCGGGATAGTAGCGAAATCCCTCAATTGCCGTCGCTGTCGTCATATTTTTGATGTGAGGCCTGCGCAGGCTGGTGTCTAGGGTTATTCGTCATTCCGGGCGCGGTGCAGCACGCGATGGGGCGCCGCAGACCCAGGATCTTTATCCGGTGAGCCAAATGGGATCCTGGGTCTCGCGCCATCGACATGGCGCTCGCCCGGGATGACGAACGCTCTGTCGTTTTTTCTATTTTTTCTATTTGTCGCCCCGGGCCTGACCCGAGGCCCCATTTTTACGCCCTCAGGCCTGCGCTAAATCCGCCGCCATGATCCGCTGCACGCCAGCAGCTTCCATGTCCGCCCAGGCTTTTGCCAGCGAGCCCGCCGTGTCGATGCCGCGGCAGGCGTCTTCGATCACGTAAGCCTCGAAGCCCTCCTTGCGTGCATCGATCGCCGTCCAGGCGACGCAGAAATCCGTTGCGAGGCCGACCACGAATACGCGCGCGATGCCGCGCTGCTTCAGATAGCCGGCAAGGCCGGTGACGGTCTGGCCGTCGGCCTCCCGGAAGGCGGAGTAGCTGTCGATGGCGCGACGCCAGCCCTTGCGGATCACCAGCTGCGCCTGCGGAATGGCGAGATCGGCCGCGAGCGCCGCGCTTTCGCTGCCCTGCACGCAATGGTCGGGCCACAGCACCTGCTCGCCATAGGGCATCTGCACCGTCTCGAAGGGCTGGCGGCCGGGATGCTGCGAGGCGAAGGAGAGATGGTCGGCCGGATGCCAATCCTGGGTCAGCACCACATTCTCAAAGCCCCTGGCCAGCGCATTCACCAGCGGGATGATCTCGTCGCCGCCCGGCACCGCCAGGCTGCCGCCGGGCAGGAAGCCATTCTGGATATCGACCACCAGCAGCGCGCTGTCGCCACCCAGGGTGATCTTGTTCCGCATAGTCTGGCCCATCCCAACTCCACTCATATTGCTACTCGTCGCTCCTTATCCTTTGGCCCTGCCCCGTCGCGGCGCCTGACAGATCCCGCTTCCTACGCCCCTCGCCCGGCCTTTTCCACAGGCCGGCCCCTGTGCCCGGCCTGCTTTTCCTCCGTCCGCCGCCCCTTGCGGATGGCACCATCGGTGACCAGATAGGGGCCCGCGCCGGTCTGGCGCGGCGAAAAGCCTCAGGAAAATCCCTGATTCGGCAGTTCTGCCCCGGAAATGCCCGGACAAACCGGACATTTTTTCGCCACACCTGTTGCGGGAGCGCATACGCACTCTTACATAGCCGGCGACACCGAACCAGAAGGGGTCCGCTGCGGTGCTTCCCAAGGCCGCCCCGGACCGCCGCGAAAAAGGAGAGTGGATTATGGCCAAAGTCATCGGCATCGACCTCGGTACGACGAATTCCTGCGTCGCCATCATGGATGGCAAGAACCCGAAGGTGATCGAAAACGCGGAAGGCACGCGTACGACGCCCTCGATGGTCGCCTTCACCAAGGATGGCGAGCGCCTGATCGGCCAGCCGGCCAAGCGCCAGGCGGTCACCAACCCGGAAAACACGCTTTTCGCCGTCAAGCGCCTGATCGGCCGTCAGTACAGCGACGAGGCGACCCGCCGCTTCACCGAAATGGTCCCCTACAAGGTGGCCAAGGGCGATAACGGCGATGCCTGGGTGGAAGTCCAGGACAAGAAATACAGCCCCAGCCAGGTTTCGGCTTTCATCCTGCAGAAGATGAAGGAAACCGCCGAGAGCTTCCTCGGCGAGAAGGTCACCCAGGCGGTGATCACCGTTCCGGCCTACTTCAACGACGCCCAGCGCCAGGCCACCAAGGATGCCGGCCGCATCGCGGGCCTTGAAGTGCTGCGCATCATCAACGAGCCGACCGCGGCGGCCCTTGCCTATGGCCTCGACAAGCAGGGCGACGGCAAGAAGATCGCCGTCTACGATTTGGGCGGTGGCACCTTCGACATCTCGATCCTGGAGATCGGCGACGGCGTCTTCGAGGTGCGCTCGACCAACGGCGACACCTTCCTCGGCGGTGAGGACTTCGACCTGCGCATCGTCGATTACCTCGCCACCGAGTTCAAGAAGGAGCAGGGCATTGACCTGCGTACCGACCGCCTGGCGCTGCAGCGCCTGAAGGAGGCGGCCGAAAAGGCGAAGATCGAGCTGTCCTCCTCGACCCAGACCGAGATCAACCTGCCCTTCATCACTGCCGACGCCTCGGGTCCGAAGCATCTGGTGATGAAGCTGACCCGCGCCAAGCTTGAGGCGCTGGTCGACGATCTGATCCAGCGCACCATCGAGCCCTGCAAGAAAGCGCTCAAGGATGCCGACCTGTCGGCCGGCGACATCGACGAAGTGGTGCTGGTCGGCGGCATGACCCGCATGCCGAAGGTGATCGAGACGGTGAAGCAGCTCTTCGGCCGCGAGCCGCATAAGGGCGTGAACCCGGACGAAGTCGTCGCCATCGGCGCCGCCATCCAGGCCGGCGTGCTGCAGGGCGATGTGAAGGATGTGCTGCTGCTCGACGTGACCCCGCTGTCGCTGGGCATTGAGACGCTTGGCGGCGTGTTCACCAAGCTGATCGAGCGCAACACGACCATCCCGACCAAGAAGAGCCAGGTCTTCTCGACCGCCGAGGACAACCAGAATGCGGTGACCATCCGCGTCTTCCAGGGCGAGCGCGAGATGGCGGCCGACAACAAGCTGCTGGGTCAGTTCGACCTGGTCGGCATCCCGCCGGCGCCGCGCGGCGTGCCGCAGATCGAGGTTACCTTCGACATCGACGCCAACGGCATCGTCCATGTCTCGGCCAAGGACAAGGGCACCGGCAAGGAACAGCAGATCCGCATCCAGGCCTCCGGCGGCCTGTCGGAAGAGGACATCAAGAAGATGATCCGCGAGGCGGAGGAGCATGCCGCCGAAGACAAGAAACGGCGTGAGGCGGCCGAGGCCAAGAACCAGGCCGAGACGCTGATTCATGCCTGCGAGAAGACCATCGCCGATCTGGGCGACAAGGCGCCGGCCGCCGACAAGGCCGCGGTCGAGTCTGCCATTGCCGACCTGAAGAAGGCGATCGAGGCGAACGACCTGGAGGAGATCAAGGCCAAGAGCCAGACGCTCAGCCAGGCTTCGATGAAGCTCGGCGAGGCCCTCTACAAGACGGCCGAAGCCGGGGGCGATGCCGGTGCGGATACCAGCACCTCGTCCGGCGGCGACGCCAAGCCCGATGACAATGTCGTCGACGCCGACTTCGAAGAAGTGAAGGACGACAAGAAGAAGAAGTAGGCCGCGTGACCGCAAGCGAACCGGGCGCCGGAAGCGGCGCCCGGACTCGCTTCGGGGCAGGCCTTTCGCGCCCATGAAGCCTTACGCCAGGAACCTTTGAGCATGGCGACGACGAAACGCGATTATTACGAAGTCCTCGGCGTATCGCGCGACGCCAGCGCGGATGACATCAAGCGGGCCTTCCGCAAACTGGCGATGAAATACCACCCGGACCGCAATCCGGGCGACAAGTCGGCCGAACAGAGCTTCAAGGAAATCAACGAAGCCTACGACGTCCTCAAGGACGAGCAAAAGCGCGCGGCCTACGACCAGTACGGCCATGCCGCTTTCGAAGGCGGTGGCGGACGCGGCCCCGGCGGCGCCGGTTTCGACTTCACCTCCTTCTCCGACATCTTCGACGACCTTTTCGGCGAATTCATGGGCTCGGGCGGGCGCGGCGGACGCGGCAACGCCAATCGCGGCTCCGACCTGCGCTACAATCTCGAGATCACGCTGGAAGACTGCTACCGCGGCAAGTCGGCGAAGATCCGTGTGCCGACCTCGATCGCCTGCGAGGCCTGCGACGGCTCCGGCGCGGAAGGCGCGGCCCAGCCCGTCGCCTGCCCGACCTGCAAGGGCCATGGCAAGGTGCGTGCGCAGCAGGGCTTCTTCACCATCGAACGCAGCTGTCCGACCTGCGGCGGCGTCGGCCGCGTCATCGAAAAGCCCTGCAAGGTCTGCGGCGGCGCGGGCCGCGTGCACAAGGAAAAGACGCTCACCGTCGACATCCCACCGGGCGTCGATGAAGGCAACCGCATCCGTCTCGCCGGCGAAGGCGAAGCGGGCCTGCGAGGCGGGCCGTCCGGCGATCTCTATGTCTTCCTGAGCGTGAAGCCGCATCGGCTGTTCCGCCGCGAGGGCCAGCATCTGCATTGCCGTGTGCCGATCTCGATGACCACGGCCGCGCTTGGCGGCCATGTCGACGTACCGACGCTGGATGGCAGCCATGCGCGCGTCACCATCCCCGAAGGCACGCAGACCGGCAAGCAGTTCCGCCTGCGCGGCAAGGGCATGCCCTCCCTGCAGCAGAGCGGCTTCGGGGCGGGCTTTGGCGATCTCTACATCCAGGTGATGGTCGAGACACCGGTGAAGCTGAACAAGCGCCAGCGCGAACTGCTGGAAGAATTCGCCCAGCTCGAAAACGACGATTCCAGCCCCGAAAGCTCCGGCTTCTTCGCCAAGGTGAAGGAAATGCTCGCCGGCAAGGGCGAGTGATCTGGATGAGTGACGAAGGCAAGTGATTGTTGCGGCGAGCGGCCTTCTCTGCGCCTTCCGCTTCACCACCGTCTCCGCTTCGCCATCTCCTGCGTCGTTGAAGAATTGCTTCTGCGAGGCATATCCCGTCATCCCGGCCGGGCGGCGCTTCTTTTTTTTGCGCCGCGCGAGCCGGGATTCCATTTTCTGCAATCAAGGGAAACATCGCCCCGGGCGAGTGAAACGAGCCCCGGGGACCGCATTTATGTTGAACCAGCCCCTCAACTAAATCGCTGACGCGATGGGCCCGTCCCTTCTCCCACTTCTACGAGAGGAAGGCCGGGAGGGTGAGGGTGCGTCTCGGCAGCACATAGCCATCCGTCACTCACCATCCCCCTCCCGCGCTCTCATTATCGTCATCCCGGGAGCGGAGCAGCACGCGATGATGCGCTGCCCCCTGAGGTCTTTCTCCTCTGAAACTCCACTCAGAACGACAGAGTCGCGGCGCCCGCCTTGATCTCAGCATGCATCGCGGATGCGCCCTGGATGATCACGCCATCCAGCAGATCCTTTTGCTCGTAGCCGCGTGACTTCACGCAGGGCGGGCAGGCCCAGATGGTGCCGCCGCGCTTCTGGAAATCGGCGATCATCGCCGCCAGCGGCTCCAGCGGCGGCACATGGGTCATCGCCTGGCCGTTCTTGCGCACAAGGTCGACGGCGGCGCTGGTCAGGAAGATGAACACCTTCAGCCCGGCGGTCAGTCCGCCATTGGCGATGGTGAAGGCGACGGAAGACAGCTCCGAATCGATCCCCTTGGTCATCAAAATCACAAGTTTGTCAGTTCCAACGGCCATTGCTTTATCCTCCTATAGCAGGCGTGATTGGGGGGCCGCCGGTCTACTGGATCGGGAAGGAGACGTCTTTGGCCGGATTGCCGAATGACTTGATCGAAAATCCGCCGCCCACTGCGGCAGGCGCAAGGGCGCGGCATGCGGGAACCCGGCAGCGGCCGCCTGCAAGTCCGCGCGTGAGCGCCATCGCTTCACCGGCGCGGGACACGTCCGCCCTGAGCACATCGGCGGCTGATGTCACGCAGAACAGCCGCGACGTGCTTTCCGATGTGCTGCGCACCATCCGGCTGTCCGGCGCGCTGCAATTCTGCTTCATGCCGACCGGCACCTGGAAGACCGACGATGCACCCGCCCTTGCCGAACTGATAAGCGGCGATGGTGCATCGAAAGCGGCGTCCTCACATACCGTGCCGTTTCACATCGTCGTCGAAGGCAGCTGCTGGCTGAAAATGGACGGCCTGCATGTCGATCTGGAGGAAGGCGACATCGTCGCCTTTCCCTTCGGCAGCGGCCATCAGCTTGGTGCGGGCGAAGGCGGCCCGACCATCTGCCCGGTGCGTGACCTGCCCCCTAAGCCTTGGCGCAGCCTGCCCATCCTGCGCTATGACGACCTGCGTGGCGATGACGGCGTTGCGCGCCTGCGCATGCTCTGCGGCTATCTGCATTGCGAGGCGATGAATTTCCGCCCGCTGCGCGAGGCCTTGCCGCCGCTGCTGCATCTGCGCTGCGCGGAAAGCGACCGCAGCAGCTGGCTGCGAGCCGCCATCCGGCAGATCGCGCTGGAAACCGACCATCCGCAAAGCGGCGGCCTGTCGCTGCTTGAGCGGCTGACCGAGATCACCTTCATCGAGATGCTGCGCCAGCAGATCGCCGCCACGCCACACGACGCCGTCGGCTGGCTGGCGGCGCTGGCCGATCCTGCGCTTGGCCGCTGCCTTGCGCTGATCCATGACGACCCGCGGCACGAATGGTCGGTGCAGAGTCTGGCCGCCGCTGCCGGCCTGTCGCGCAGCACCCTGGCCGAGCGTTTTGAAGCCGTGTTGCAGACCTCGCCGATTCGCTACTTACGCGACTGGCGGCTTTATCTCGCCAGCGTCGCACTCAGCACCAGCGGCAAGCCGATCGCCGCCATCGCCTACGATTCCGGCTACGGCACCGAAGCCGCGTTTAACCGCGCCTTCTCCCGCGCCTACGGCCTGCCCCCCGCCGCCTGGCGCCAGATGGCCCGCTCGTTGTAGAACGCATTCACGTCATCCCGGCCAAACAGCGTTTTTTTGCGCCGCGAGAGCCTGGCCCCCATTTACTTGCCCTTACCCTCCCGCTTTGCGGGTCCATCCCTCCCGCAAGCGAAAGAGGGCAAAAAGATTCCCTTGCCCACGCCAGTGGGAGAAGGAGGGACCCATCACGTCAGCGATGGGAGGGTATAGGCGCCAGCGGTTTCCCCGCGCCGCCAACCGCACTAGAGTGTCGCGCAACATCGTCACCATATCGCCAGTCATAGGGGGAGAACATGAGCGCAGTCCGCATCGGCATTGTCGGCATTGGCGGCCGCATGGGTCAGGCGCTAGCGCGCGAAGTCAGCAATACGGCGGGCGCGGAGCTAGCTGGCGGCACCGAGCGTGCGGGCTCGCCGCATATCGGCAAGGATGTCGGTGCGCTGATCGGCATCGGCGAAACCGGCATCAAGGTAACGGACGATGCCGCAAAACTCTTTGCCAATATCGACGCGGTGATCGATTTCACCGTGCCCGAAGCCCTGCCGCATCATGCGGCACTCGCTGCGCAATGCCGCGCAGCCTATATCGTTGGTACGACGGGCCTAGCGCCGGAGCATTTCGAGGCGCTGAAGAAAGCCTCGCATCATTGCGCCATCGTGCAGGGCTACAACATGAGCCTGGGCGTGAATCTCATGGCCGGCCTGGTGCGCCAGGTGGCCGCGGCGCTGGACGAATCCTGGGACATTGAGATCGTCGAGATGCACCACCGCATGAAGGTCGATGCGCCGTCGGGCACCGCGATCCTGTTCGGCGAAGCGGCCGCGGCGGGCCGCGGCGTGCCGCTGGAGAAGGTTGCCGACCGCGGCCGTGACGGCATTACCGGCGCGCGCAAGCCCGGCAATATCGGCTTTGCGGCTTTGCGCGGCGGCAATGTGGTGGGCGAGCATACGGTGATCTTCGCCGCCGACCATGAGCGGATCGAACTGAGCCACAAGGCCACCGACCGTGGCCTGTTCGCACGCGGTGCAGTGCGCGCCGCCATCTGGGCCAAGGGCAAGCAGCCGGGGCTTTACCGCATGGCCGACGTGCTGGGTTTCGGCGGCCTGTAACAATAATTGACGCCAGTGATAAGGGCAGCCGGTGCCGCGCCAGACGCTGCGCCTTAAACCTGCCCTATCGGCCGCAGGCCCGCGCCCTCCGGCTGCCGCCAGCGCCACAACGCCTCGCGCAGTGCATCGGCGAGGCTGCGGCGCTCGTCGGGGCTTAAGAATTCGCCGAGGCTCAGCGCGCGGCCATGGCTCCAGATCTTCAGCCGCGCCTGCTCGTCATCATCGGCGCATTCGACGCGCAGCCAGTAAGGCTGCAGGCGCCAGACGCGCTCGGCGCCCTTGGCATCGCGGCGGCAGACGGTGAGGCTGTCCTGATCGAGCTGGATGTATTCGCGCGCGCGGCTCTGGCGGTAGCTGGCACGGAAGGCAAGCCATAGCAGCAGCACTTCCAGCCCACAAAAGCCAAAAACCGGCCAGGCGCCGGCAATCCAGAAGGCAATGCCAGCGGTGAAATTCACCGCGCCGACGGCAAGCATCAGGATCAGGAAACCGCGCGCTCCCAGAGAGCGGTGCGGCCGCAACTCTGCGGCAAAGACAGGCGGTTTGATTGCCAAAGCCATGCCTTGAGCCTAGTGCGCGAAACGATCCGCGCCAAGTGATTTTGCATTGCCGTGATTCTGTTTCGCAGCCCTCGCCTCCATTTAAACGGGAGGACGCAGACAGATGACACACGGTCCCGGCAGTTGACTTGAACCCGGGTAAACCGTACCGCTTACCGCCTGCATTTTGCCCCCAGTCTGTTTGTTTCACGGAGAAAACGGAATGCCCAACAACGCGTCAGCGCTGGGTCTTGAGGATATCCGCGCGGCGGCGGCGCGCTTGGGCGATGCCATCGCCGAAACCCCGTGCCTGCACTCCCACACATTGTCGGACCTGACTGGTGCCCATGTGTGGCTGAAGTTCGAGAACCACCAGTTCACCGCAAGCTTCAAGGAGCGCGGCGCGCTGAACAAGCTGCTGCAGCTCAGCGACGAGGAACGCAAGCGCGGCGTGATCGCCATGTCGGCCGGCAACCATGCGCAGGGCGTCGCCTACCATGCCGGGCGGCTGGGCATTCCGGCCACCATCGTGATGCCTAAATTCACTCCTTTCGTGAAGGTGCGTCATGTGCGCGCCTTCGGCGCTCGCGTCGTGCTGGATGGCGAATTGCTGGCCGAAGCCGCCGCCACAGCGCAGCGGATCGCCAAGGAAGAAGGCCTGGTTTTCGTGCATCCTTACGACGATCCAGCCGTGATTGCCGGTCAGGGCACGGTGGCGCTGGAGATGCTGAAACAGGCACCGAAACTGCAGGACCTGATCGTGCCGGTCGGCGGCGGCGGCCTGATCGGCGGTATGGCAATTGCGGCCAAGGCGCTGCGGCCCGATCTGCGCGTCTTCGGCGTCGAGAGCGAGCTTTATTCGGCCATGCAGCAGGAATTGCAGGGCCAGCCGGTGCAGGTCGGCGGCGTGTCGATCGCGGAAGGCATTTCAGTGCGCGATGTGGGCCGCACCACGATCGAGATCGCGCGCCGCCTGGTGGACGACATCCTGATCGCCCGCGAAGCCGATATCGAGCGCGCCATCGTGGCTCTGGTCGAGATCGAAAAGACCGTCAGCGAAGGCGCGGGCGCAGCAGGCCTGGCCGCGCTGATGGCCGAGCCCGAGCGCTTCAAGGGCCGCCATGTCGGCATTGTGCTCTCCGGCGGCAATATCGATACCCGCCTGCTCGCCTCCGTGCTGATGCGCGGCCTGGTGCGCAACGGCCGCCTCGCCCGCATCATCGTGATGACCGACGACGCACCGGGACGGCTGTCGCTGGCATCCGGCGTGATCGGCAAGGTCGGCGTCAACATCGTCGAAGTGGCGCATCGCCGCCTGTTCACCCTGGCTTCCGCCAAGGGCGCCGAGATCGAATTCGTCGTCGAGGCGCGCGACCGTGCCCATCTTGAGGAATTGCTGACCGCGCTCGCCGATGCCGGCCTGCCGGCCAAGCTCGAAGAGCCGGATTGAGGTTTCAGATCACGCGTCGTTCCCGCGCAAGCGGGCATGACGGCGCTGACTGAACCGCTGACGTCACGACAGGCTGGCCGCAGGCCCGAAATCCCGGTTATCCTCCCGGCAAACAGGAGGAAACACGATGGGTCGCGTAGAAAATAAAGTCGCATTGATTACCGGCGGAGCCTCGGGCCTGGGCAAAGCCACCGCCATCCTGCTGGCCAAGGAAGGCGCCAAGGTCGCCATTGCCGACCGCAATCTGGAGGGCGCCCGCGCCGTGGCCGATGAGATCGGCAAGGCCGCCATCGCCGTTCATCTGGACGTGACCAACGAGCAGCAATGGATCGCCGCGCTTGACGTGACCGAAGCCGCCTTCGGCAAGCTGAATGTGATGGTGCATTCGGCCGGCGTCGGCATCCTGAAGAATGTCGAAGACATCAGCGTCGAGGAATGGCGCTTCGTGCACAGCGTCAATCTCGACGGGCCGTTCCTTGGCATCAAGCATGGCCTGCCCCGCATGCGCAAATACGCGCCCGGCTCGATCGTCATCATCTCGTCGGTGTCGGGCATCATCGCCGGCCACAACATGTCGGCCTACAACACTTCGAAAGCCGGTGCCCGCATGCTGGCCAAGACCACGGCGCTGCATTGCGCCAAGCGCAAATATGACATTCGTTGCAATTCTGTGCATCCGACCTTCATTGACACGCCGATGGTTCAGTCGATGATCTATGCCGGTGGCGATCCGGCGGTGGTGCGCCAGAAACTGGAGGCGCAGGTGCCGCTCGGCCGCTTGGGGGAACCGGACGACGTGGCGAACTGCATCCTGTATCTCGCTTCCGATGAATCGAAGTTCACCACCGGCGCCGAGTTCGTCATCGATGGCGGGATCACCGCGCAATAACCAGAAACGTCCAGGAACAGAAGGCTCTTTCATGGCTGAGATCGCCGTCAACGGAACCCGGCTTTACTACGAAGACACCGGGCCAGGTTCGACCGGACAGACCATCGTCCTCAGCCACGGCCTGCTCTGGGATACCGAGCTGTTCGCGCCGCAGATCGCGCATTTCAAGGGCCGCTACCGCGTCATCGCCTATGATCACCGCGGCCAGGGGCGCAGCGCCGACGATCCCTCCCGCTGTATCGACATGGAAACCGTCTATGAGGATGCGGTCGCGCTGATCGAGAAGCTACAGCTCGGCCCGGTGCATTTCGGCGGCCTGTCGATGGGCGGCTTTGTCGCCATGCGGCTGGGCGCGCGGCGGCCCGATCTGGTGCGTTCGCTGCTGCTGATGGAAACCTCAGCCGACCCGGAGCCCGTCGAGAACGTACCGAAATACCGCAAACTCAACTTGGTTGCGCGCTGGCTCGGCCTGCGGCTGGTGGCCGACAAGGTCATGCCGATCATGTTCAGCCAGGATTTCATGACTGATCCGGCGCGCTCAAGCGAGCGCGCCTATTGGCGGCAGAAGCTTCTGAACAACCGACGCTCAATCTGGCGGGCGGTGAACGGCGTGATCGAGCGCAAGGGCATCTATGAGGAGCTGGGGCGGATCAAATGCCCCGTGCTGATCATCGTCGGCGAGCAGGATACCGCCACCGTGCCGGCAAAAGCTGAGCGAATCCAGACGGCCATCACACAATCTCGGCTAGTCAGAATTCCCAAAGCGGGGCATAGTTCCAGCATCGAACAGCCGGCTGCGGTGAACGCTGCTTTGGATGCGTTCCTCGGCAGTCTCTGAAGAGGAAGCCGACCCAGGCATGTATCAAGGACCGCTGCAGGATCACGGCCAGGGCCATCCCGCGCCCCAGCCGGCCATCCTGATGATCGTCCACCAGGAAAGTTCCGATCCCGGCCGCATTGGCGACAAGCTGCGCGAGCGGGGCTACCGGCTCGATATCCGCCGCCCATGTTTGGGCCAGGAACTGCCCGTCAGCCTGGACGAGCATGCCGGCTGCGTCATGTTCGGCGGGCCGATGTCGGCCAATGACGATCATCTCGAGTTCATCCGCAAGGAACTCGACTTCATCCCGCGCGTGGTTGCCAGCGGCAGACCGTTTCTTGGCGTCTGCCTCGGTGCGCAGTTGCTGGCGCGGGCGGGTGGCGGCAAGGTCGGCCCGCATCCCGACGGCTGGCATGAGATCGGCTACTATCCGGTGAAGCCAACGCCGCAGGGCCGCGAGCTGTTTCCCGACAAGCTGCATATCTTCCAGTGGCATGGCGAAGGCTTCAGCCTGCCGCGCGGCGCCGTGCGGCTCGCGTCATCCACCTGGTTCCCCAATCAGGCCATGCGCATCGGCCCCAATGCCTTTGGCGTGCAGTTCCATCCGGAAGTCACGGAAGCGATGATGCGGCGCTGGAGCACCGCCGCGGGCCATCGCCTGGCGCTGCCGGGCGCGCAGGCGCGCGAGACCATGAGGGCGGCCTGCGCCCAATACGATGCCGGGATCGCCGCCTGGCTGGACGGCTTCCTCGATATCTGGCTCCAATCAGGCGTGACGTACAAGAATCGCGGCAAAGAAGCCGTCGGTGCCATGGCGGGCGGGCGATAGCGCCAGATACGGCCCCGGCACCGGACAGGCGCCGCCGATCGTCTGGGGCCACACCTCCGTTACCGGCATCACCTTGAAGTCCGGATGGCGCTTGAGGAAGGCGGCGACCTGATCGTCATTCTCCTCGCGCAGCACCGAGCAGGTGACATAGATCAGCCGTCCCTGGGGCTTCACCAGCCGCGCGGCGCGATCAAGGATTTCCGCCTGGCGCGGTACCAGCTCTTCCAGATCCTTCGGCGTCAGCCGCCATTTCGCATCCGGCTTGCGCCGCCAGGTGCCCGTGCCGGTGCAGGGGGCATCAACCAGCACGCGATCCGCCTGGCCGGAATGACGCTTGATCCATTTCGAATCCAGTTCGCGGGTCTCTGCGTTGTGCACGCCGGCGCGGCGCAGCCGCAGCCTGGCCTGTGTCAGCCGCCCGGCGCTGACATCCATCGCCACCAGCCGTCCGACATTGCGCATCGCTGCCGCCAACACCAGGGTCTTGCCACCGGCGCCAGCACAGAAATCGACGACGAACTTGCAGTTGGCCGCATCGGCGAGCTGCGCGGCGATCTGCGAGCCTTCATCCTGCGGCTCGATCAGGCCATCGGCATAGGCCTGGCCGTTATTGACGTAAGCCTGCGGCGACAGGCGCAGGCCAAGCGGCGAATACGGCGTTGGCTGGCTGCGCAGCTCTTCCGCCGCCAAAGCGGCCGCCGCGGCATCGCGCGTCGTCTTCAGCGGATTGATGCGCACATCCAGCGGCGCTGGCCGCAGCATCGCCGTCAGTTCCAGTTCGAGATCGACGCCGAAGCGTTTCTTGAAATGCGGCAGGATCCAGTCCGGGATGTTCAGCCGCGCCGTCAGCGGCATGTCGGGATGATCGAGCGTATGGCGTTCCAGGCGGCGCAGGAATTCGGCTTCCTTCACCTCGTCCGACTGGAAGAAAGGAAACTGGCTGGCCGCCTTGGCGCCGGTGGACAGAATGCGGAAGGCGCAGACCCGCAGGCGGCTGTCGGGCGTCAGGCCGCCCTTGTCGCGGGTAATCCACCAGTCGAGCTGGCCGCGATGGCGCAGCACCTGCTCGCTCAACTGGATCAGCGCCGCACGCTCCGCCGGATCGAACTGCTTGTGATGATCGCGCATCCAGGCATGGCGCACGCGGTCGGCCGGCTCGCCCGAAGCAGCAATCGCATCCAGCAGCGCCATCGCGCCTTCCACCGCCTTGCGGCTGGAGCCGGAACGCATGGCAGCACGTTTGTCCGGCCGCCCTTCGCGCCGCTCGGGACGCGCATGACGCGGCCGTTCGGCGCGGCTTTCCAGATGGCTCTTTCCTGCACTGGACTTTCCGGGACGGAAGCCGGCGGTCTTCTGCCCGCCCCGCTTCGGATGACCCTGCTGCGGATTATTCGGCTTCGGTGTGCCCTGCTGGTATCCGCGCTCGGCAGCGGGTTTGCGGTCCTCAGGTTTGCGGTGTTCGGGCTTGCGGCCCGCGGGACGCGTTTCCAGGCCGCCGGCGCTCCGCCCGGCTGGGCGCTCTGAGTGGCGCTCCGGCCTGCGCGGCGTGCGGCCGGCAGATGGCGAACGGGCCGGAGCACGAGACGGCGAACGGCTGGAAGGGGGACGGCCTGAAGGCGGGCGGCGGGGCACGGCGTCTCTCTGGCAAAAGGTCAGGACTGGCGGTCGATCAAGGCGCCCACAGATAGGGCCATGCGGGAAAGCGGGCAAGGCCGCAGATGCGGAAATCGCAGATGGAAACGCCGCCTGCGCAATCGCTGCTGGACGGTGATGGGGCAAAGAATGCTAGGCTTGGCGCCGATTCACCAAACACCCGTTACCAGAACGCCCGCAACAAACCGTGACAGCCCCGCAACGCGCCCGCACCGGCTTCCGCCTCGCCGACCTGACCTGGATCGATGCCGCCGACCTGATCGGCGACGGCCTGCCCGTGCTGCTGCCCATCGGCGCGGCAGCGAAGGCCCACGGTCCGCATCTGCCGCTCGGCAGCGACCGACTGGTGGTAGAGGCGATTGCCGAACGCCTGCTGGCCGCCCTGCCCGTGCTGGTCGCGCCAACCATCGGCCAGGGCTTCTGTCCTGCCTTCATGGATTATCCGGGCAGCCAGCATCTGACCGCACCAACCTTTCAGGCGATGGTCGAAGAAATCATCGAAGGCTATCTGCGGCACGGCGCCGAGCGCATCGTGCTGCTCAACAACGGCATCTCCACCGAGCCGCCGCTGCGGCTGGCGGCGCAGACCATCCTGCAGCGCCATGGCGTGGCTGTGGCCATCGCCGATCTGCCGCGGCTGGGCCAGGCCTGCGCCGATCAATGGAGCACGCCGGATAGCGGCCATGCCAACGAACGCGAAACCTCGCTGCTGCTCGCCATTGCGCCGGGCATGGTGCGGATGGACCGCCTGGCGGAAACCGTGGCGGCGGAAGACAGCGAGGATGTGGTGCTGACCAGCCTGCGCCGCCCTATGCGTTTGACACCTGAGGAACGCCCGGGCGGCATCGTGAACCGCAGCGGCGCCACCGGCGATGCAACGGCCGCGACGGCGGAAAAAGGCGAACGGCTGATCGCCGCCATCGTTGACGAGATCGCAAAAGACCTGCGCCGCCTGTGGCCGGATTTATGATGTGGCCGGATTTATGACGGATTAAACGATGCGCAGGTTGCGCGGATTGGTGCGCAGCTTGATGTCGTTGACCGCAACTTCCAGCACGTTGATGGCGCGCTTGGTCTCATCCAGCTGCTGGCGCAGTTCGGAAATCTGATCGCGGAGCTCGTTCAGTTCACCATAAGTGAGCTGCGCCGCACGCTCGTTCTCGGCGAAGAATTTGTTATAGGCAGCGAACTGCTTTTCGATGCTGCCCATGCGGGTTTCCAACGTGATCCGCATCTGGCTGATGCGCTGCTCGAAGTTGCCAAGATGCAGCAACAGCCACGCCCCCAACCACAAGAGGACGATGGCGCCACCCATGACATAAAGCCAATCATTCATGGATCACCTGCGATATTGACAACTGGGACAAGCATCGCCGGGGGTCAGGATACATCGCCTCGACATGGTGGCGCAATCTTGCGCCTAGCCCAGCGGCTTGCGCCACGATCATGCCCGGCCGATGGTTAATGCGACAGGCCCCGCCCGCCGAACACCACCTGGCGGCTGGGATTCAGGCCGATCTGATAGGCGAGCGCGGCCGGGCGGTCGATGTCCCAGACCACAAAATCCGCCCGTTTTCCGGGTGAAAGTACGCCGCATTCCGCCTCCAGCCCCAGCGCCTTGGCAGCGTTGCGGGTCACACCCGCCAGTGCCTCTTCCGGCGTCAGGCGGAACAGCGTGCAGGCCATATTCAGGATCAGCAGCAGCGAGCTGATCGGCGAGGTGCCGGGATTGCAGTCCGTGGACACCGCCATGGCGACGTTATGGCGGCGCAGCGAATCAATGGGCGGCAGCTTGGTCTCGCGCAACACGTAAAAAGCGCCGGGCAGCAGCACCGCCACGGTACCGGCAGCGGCCATCGCCTTCACGCCCGCTTCATCGAGATGTTCGAGATGATCGGCCGACAGCGCGCCATATTCCGCAGCCAAAGCCGCGCCGTTGAGATTGCTGAGCTGTTCGGCATGCAGCTTGACCGGCAGGCCATGCGCTTTCGCCGCCTCGAAAACACGCCGCGTCTGCGCCGGCGAAAAACCAATGCCTTCGCAGAAGGCGTCGACGGCATCGGCAAGACCGGCTTTGGCTGCGGCTGGAATGATCTCGTTGCAGACGAGGTCGATATAACCGTCGGGATTGTTGTGAAACTCCGGCGGCACGGCATGGGCGGACAGCAAGGTGGTCTTCACCTGCACCGGAAAACGCTGCCCCAGGCTGCGCGCAACCCGCAGGGATTTGAGTTCGTTTTCCAGATCGAGGCCGTAGCCCGATTTGATTTCGACGGTGGTGACGCCTTCAGCCAGCAACGAGCGCAGGCGCGGCGCGCTTTGCTTCATCAGCGCGTCTTCGCTGGCAGCGCGGGTGGCGGTCACCGTCGAGCGGATGCCGCCGCCGGCCCTGGCGATCTCTTCGTAGGTCGCGCCGTTCAGCCGCAACTCGAATTCATGGGCGCGGCTGCCGCCATAGACCAGATGCGTGTGGCAGTCGATCAGCCCCGGCGTGATCCAGCCGCCGCCGAGATCATGCACCACCGTGGCCGGGCCGATCTGATCACGCGGCAGATCCTTATCCGGCCCGATCCAGGCGATGCGGCCATCGCGCACGGCGATGGCGCCATTCCGGATGGCGCCGAAGGGCGCGCCGCCGGCCTGTTGCGCCGGCAGCATGGTGGCGATGTCGGTCTGGCGCCAGACGCTGTCCCAATACTGCATGTGGGCTGTCCCTTTCGTTCCGGGCCGGCTTCTGCCAACTTATATATACAAGTTGGGAGACCCCGTCATGCGCCGCTTCCTGTTGCGCCATGCCCTGCTGCCGGATGGCTGGCACGACAATGTTCTGGTCGAGGCCGGCGAGGACGGCACCATCGCCTCTGTTGCGCCGGATCAGCCCGCCGCCGACGGCGCTGAACGCCTGAATGGCCCCGTGCTGCCCGGCCTGCCCAATTTGCATAGTCATGCCTTCCAGCGCGCCATGGCGGGGCTGGCGGAACGCTCGGGCCCCGGCCAGGACAGTTTCTGGACCTGGCGCGAGACGATGTATGGCTTCGCCGGCAAGCTGGCACCTACCGATATCGAAGCCATTGCCACGCAGCTTTATGCCGAGATGCTGCAGGCTGGCTATACGGCAGTGGCCGAGTTTCATTACCTGCATCACCAGGCTGATGGGCAGCCGTATGGCGATGCGGCGGAACTGAGCTGGCGCATCCTTTCTGCCGCCGAGGCCAGCGGCATCGGACTGACACATCTGCCGGTGCTGTACCGCTATGGCGGCTTTGGCGAGCGCGCGCCGCAGGAGCGCCAGCGCCGCTTTCTGCATGATGCCGATGCCTATCACCGCCTGCTGCAATCGCTGGCCCCCGCTTTCAAGGGCCGTGCGGATCGCAGGCTGGGCATCGCGCCGCATTCGCTGCGCGCCGTCTCGCCCGCACTTCTGCGCGATGCCGTGGCGATGCTGAACGATATCGATGCCGCCGCGCCGATTCACATCCATATCGCCGAACAGACCGCCGAGGTGGATGACTGCATCCAGTGGTCGGGCCAGCGACCGGTGCAATGGCTGCTGGCGCAGGGGCTGATCGATGTACGCTGGTGCCTGGTGCATGCCACGCATCTGACGGCAGAAGAAACATCCGCTCTGGCCGCTTCCGGCGCGGTGGCGGGCCTTTGCCCCAGCACCGAAGCCAATCTTGGCGACGGGCTGTTCCCGGCCATCGATTATCTCGCCCAGAAAGGCCGCATCGGCGTCGGCTCCGACAGCCATATCTGCATCGATGCGGCGGAAGAATTGCGGCTGCTGGAATACGGCCAGCGCCTTGTGCATCGCGGCCGCAATCTGCTGGCGGGCGAGCCGAATTACTCCACCGGCCGCCGTCTGTTCGATCTCGCCTGCCAGGGCGGCGCGCAGGCGCTGGGCCTGAAGATCGGCGCAATCGCGCCGGGCTTCCGCGCCGATTTCGTGCTGCTGGATGCCCAAGCGCCGGTGCTGGCCGGCAAGCGCGGCGATGCCGTGCTGGATAGCTGGATCTTTGCAGCGCAGCCGGTCTCGCCGGTCCGCGACGTCTATGTCGGCGGAAAACGAGTGGTGGAAGCCGGCCGGCATATCCATGCCGACCGGTTCGCAGCGGCATATCGCGAGACGCTACGCCGCCTGACCGAAGAATGACAGGTTGTCGGCGTCGCGGCAGAAGTCGATCAGGCGGCGCATGAAAGCCTCACCCTCGGCCACCTGCGACAGTTCGATATATTCGTTGGGCTTATGCGCTTCGCGGATATTGCCCGGACCGCACAGCACCGTGGAGATGCCGGCCTTCTGGAAGATGCCCGCCTCGGCGCCATAGGCCACCGCGAAGGTCTGGTTCTGCCCGGCGAGCTTCAGCGCCAGCGTCTCCGCCGGATTGTCGCCCTGCGGCAGCAACAGCGGCACATAGGCCAGCACGCGCGTCTCGATGGCGGCATCGACATGGATCCGGCGCATCTCGGGCAGCAGCTTCTCGGCCGCGAAACGCTTCACGGATTCGATCACTGCTTCGTCATGCTCGGGCTTGATGCTGCGCACGTCCCATTCGACGCGGCATTCCTTGGCGAGGATGTTGCGCGCGGTGCCGCCCTGGATCTGGCCCACGGTGATCGTGGTGTAGGGCGGCGTAAAGCGCGGATCGCAGTTTTCGGGCTTCTGGTATTCGCGCTGCAGACGGTTGATCTCCGCGATCAGTTCGGCCGCGTACTGGATGGCGTTGACGCCCTGATGCGTGGCGGAGGAATGCGCCTCCAGGCCATGCACGGTCGTCGAGCAGGCGCAGACGCTCTTATGCGCGTTCACCACCTGCATCTCAGTCGGCTCGCCGACGATGGCAAGCCGCGGCACGATGCCGGTCTTCTTGACGAAATCGACGATGCCATGCACGCCGAAGCAGCCGACCTCCTCATCGTAGGAGAAGGCAAAATGCAGCGGCACGCTGAGCGGCTTCGCCAGCATCTCGGGCAGCATGGCGAGGCAGATGGCAATGAAGCTCTTCATATCGGCCGTGCCGCGGCCGAACAGCTTGCCGTCGCGCTCTGTCAGCTTGAACGGATCGCTCGACCAGTCCTGGCCGTCGACCGGCACCACATCGGTATGGCCCGACAGGATGATGCCGGGCCGGTCCTTCGGTCCGATGGTGGCATAGAGATTGGCCTTCGTGCCGGTGGCATCGAAGATGCGCTCGCATTCCACGCCATGCTGGGCGAGGTAGTCGGCGATGGCATCGATCAGGGCGAGGTTGCTGAGCCGGCTGGTGGTGTCGAAGCCGACCAGCTTGGCGATCCATTCCAGCGAAGCGGCGCTGGGTTCCTGGGGAGATTTTGTCATTCAGCGGATTTACGAAAGGCCGGACGCGCCGTCAATGCGACATGGCGCGCCCTCACCTTTCCCGGTCTGAAACGCGCGATCGGGCCCGGCCTCAATCCTGGCCGCGCCCGATCGGCGTGCCGATCATGGTGAGGAATTCCTGCCGGGTGCGCGGATCGTCGCGGAAGGCACCCAGCATGCGGCTGGTCACCATGGTCACGCCCGGCTTGTGCACGCCGCGGGTGGTCATGCATTGATGCCCGGCCTCGATCACCACGGCAACGCCGCGCGGCTGCAGCACCGCCTGGATGGTGTTTGCCACCTGGGCAGTCAGCTTCTCCTGAATCTGCAGCCGGCGGGCATAGACCTCAACTACGCGGGCCAGCTTGGAGATGCCGACGACGCGCTTGCCCGGCAGATAGGCGACATGCGCCTTGCCGATGATCGGCACCATGTGATGCTCGCAATGGCTTTCCAGCCGGATGTCGCGCAGCACGACCATCTCGTCGTAGCCGTCGATCTCCTCGAAGGTGCGCTCAAGCAGAGCGACCGGGTCTTCGCCGTAACCGGCGAAGAATTCCTCATAGGACCGCACCACGCGATCCGGCGTGCCTCGCAGGCCCTCGCGGTCGGGATCGTCGCCGGCCCAGCGGATCAGCGTCCGCACCGCGGCCTCGGCCTCTTCGCGGCTCGGCCGCTCCACCTTCGCGACATCGTTGGCCTTGGCAAAGGCCTGCACGCTTCCGCTCTTCACTGCACCTGTCACCCTGAACTCCTTATTCTGCCGGCCCAGACTCTTTCGGGCCGGATCAATTCACGCGCCGCGCCTCGTGAGGGCTGTCCAGCGAAAAGGCGGGGATCGCGACATCGAACTCCTCGCCCGACTCGGTCACCATCCGGTAGGTGCCGACCATGAAACCCGACGGCGTCGGCAGCGGCGTGCCGCTGGTGTATTCGAAACTCTCGCCCGGACCGAGCACCGGCTGCTCGCCCACCACGCCCGGCCCGCGCACTTCGTCGATGCGGCCGCGGGCATCGGTGATCCGCCAATAGCGGCTGCGCAACTGCACCGTCTCGGTCCCGCCATTCTCGATCTTCACGTTATAGGCCCAGACGAAATAGCTCTCGTCGGGCGAAGACTGCTCTTCCAGGAAGATCGGCTGCACGGTGACTTGGATGTTGCGGGTCGTCTGCTGATACGTCGTCTGCTGATACATCGTCCTTCCGTTCGCGCGCCTTACCACCCTGACGCGGCCCGCTGCCAATAGTAGGAGCCGGACCGCGAATGTCCAGCCAAGCGAGGTGCAGATGAAGGCGCAGCGGCTCTTTACGGGATACCGAAAATGGCAACGGCCGCCCCAGAGGGACGGCCGTGCCGGAAAACCCGATAAGGGTCGATGACTTACTTGCGCAGATACACTTCGGCGCGGCGGTTTTCGTCGTTGCGGACGCCGTCGGCGGTCGGAACGCGCGGACGGGTTTCGCCGAAGGCCGCGGTCTGGATCTGGTTCTGGCCGATGCCCTTGCTGCGCAGGTAGGCGGCGACGGCGTCGGCGCGGCGCTGCGACAGGCGCTGGTTATAGGCCTCGTTACCCGAACGGTCGGCGTGGCCTTCGATGACGACGTTGGTCATGCCGGTGGCGCGGAAGTCGGCGATGGCGCGGTCAAGCACCTGAGCGGCAACCGGGCTGATATCCGCGCTGTCCCAGGCGAAGAACACGACATAGGTCTCAGGCAGACGCGGCGCCGGGGCCGGAGCGGCGGCCGGAGCCGGAGCCGGGGCCGGGGCCGGCGCAGGCGCCGGAGCGACGGCCGGCTGCGGAGCCGGAGCCGGAGCGCCGAAGCGATAGGTCAGGCCGAGCATGACGGTGTGGATCTCGTTGCCGAGCTCGATGCCTGCCGCACCGGCGTTATAGTCGAGATCGCCGGTGTACATGTAGCGGTAGTCGGCGCTGACCAGCCAGTTCGGGGTGATCGCGTACCACAGACCGGCAATGGCCTGGGCGCCCCAGGTGTTGTCGGTGTCGCTGCCGCTGACGCCGTTGATGCTGCCGTCGAGCTTGGAGCGGACATAGCCGACACCGGCGCCCAGATACGGACTCCAGTTGCCCTGCGGCATGAAATCGTACAGCAGGTTGGCGAACACGGTGTAGGTGCGGAGATCGCCGCTGGCGGAACCGCCGCCATTGACGCCGTCGACGTCAAAATCGCGGATGCCGAATTCCAGTTCCGGGCGCAGGCCGTTGCCCAGCGCATAACCACCCTTCAGAAGGGCGGCCCAGCCGGTGTCAAACTCCAGGGTATTCACGGCGCCGGCGCCGTTGATATCGGCGTCCTCAATCCAGCTAGCACCGCCAGCGACGCCGACATAGGGACCCTGCGACTGCGCCAAGGCCGGAGCCGAGGCCAAGCCCAGCAGGGCGGCGCCGGTCAGCAAAGCGATACGAACATTCATGAGTGATCTCCTCAGAAGCATTTTTATGGAGCCCGGGGGGCTCAGCGGGTAGCCTCAACCAGAGGCGACTATAACAGCAGCCCCGGGCAACCGGGAAACCCTTCCGCCTGCCCGGGAGCGAAAATGCCGGGCTGTGGCATATCGGCAACAGAGGCTGCGGGCAGATCAGCTTAATTTATCAAGGGCCTGGACCAGATCCTCGATCAGGTCCTGAGCATCTTCCAGGCCGACCGACATGCGCAGCAGGTCCTCGGTGATCCCCAACCGTGCCTTCTCCTCTGCACTCAACCTCTGGTGTGTGGTGGTGCCAGGGTGGGTGATGAGGCTTTTGGAATCGCCCAGATTGTTGGAAATATCGATGAGATTCAAAGCATTGAGGAAACGGAACGCGCCCTCCTTGCCGCCCTTCGGGCAGAAGGCGACCATGTTGCTGCCGGCCTGCATCTGGCGCAGCGCCAGCGCATGCTGCGGGTGGTCGGCGCGGCCGGGATAGAGAACCTTGACTACATTTTTATGCGCGGCCAGAGCGTCGGCCACCTTGGCGGCGTTCTCGACATGGCGGGCGACGCGCAACTCCAGCGTTTCCAGGCCCTTCAGCAATACCCAGGCGTTGAACGGGCTGAGCGCCGGGCCGGTATGGCGCAGATAGGGCGACAGCTCATCCTCGATGAAGCTTTTCGGGCCGAGCACGACGCCGCCCAGACAGCGCCCCTGCCCGTCGATATGCTTGGTCGCGGAATAGACGACGATATCGGCACCGAGCTGCAGCGGCTTTTGCAGCACCGGGGTGGCAAACACATTGTCGATCACCAGCCGCGCGCCGTGGCGATGCGCCAGCTTGGCGACGGCTTCGATATCGATGACTTCCAGGGTCGGATTGGCCGGCGTTTCCAGGAAGACGACTTTGGTGCGCGGCGTGATCGCCTTCTCCCACTGCGCCAGATCGGTTCCATCCACCATCGTGGTCTTGACGCCGAAGCGCGGCAGCAGGTCATTGACGATATAGGCGATCGAGCCAAACACCGCGCGCGATGAGACAAGCTCGTCGCCGGCCTTCAGCTGGCAGGTCAGCGCTGCATTCACAGCAGCCATGCCGCTGGCAGTGCCGCGGGCTGCTTCAGCGCCTTCGATCAGCGCCATGCGCTGCTCGAACATCTGCACGGTGGGATTTTCGTAACGGCTGTAGACGAAGCCCGGCGCCTCGTTCTTGAAGCGCGCTTCGGCTGCCTCGGCATTGTCGTAGCAGAAACCGGAATTGAGGAAGATCGCTTCCGAGGTCTCGCCATGCTGCGAACGGTTGGTGGCGCCGCGCACCATCCGCGTCGCCAGCCGCCAATTGCGCTGATCCTTTTTACGCTGATCCGTTGCCTTGCCGCCCGCCATCTCGTTCATCGTCGTCTCGTCCTCGCGCCGGGCGGCGGCGGGCGGGGCATCAAAAAACCCCGGCGCCGCAGGCCCGGGGTTTGTCCAACCACCCGACCTTTTAGCGGTTTGTTTTACGTGGTCCGCAAGCCGGTCGGCTCAAATCACCACGATGATGGGTCAGCGTGATACGGCGCGGCCGCGCCGCCGTCAAGCAGAAACGATGATCACGCATGGCACACATGCGTGATGCGCAGGCCGATGGAATACCGGATTTCCATGATAGCGCCGCATCTTACTCCTTGAATTCGGCACGCTCGGGGATGCGGTTGAAAGCGATCTTGGCGCCCATGAAACCTTCGCGCTCGGCCGGCAACTGGCCGATGGCGACCGTGTCCCTGCCGAATTTCGCATTGAGCTGATCGAGCACGCCGGACAGCTTGGCGCGCGTCTGGGCAACCGAGATATCGCGCTCGAAGCCCGAGCCGCCGCCAAACAGATCAAGCGTCGTTTCCGTCTCGGCGATCAGGTCATGCAGCACGATGCCGACCTTCTTCAGCCTACGCCCCCTCTCCTCCTGCCGCAGGCGGCGCCACAGGCGGCTGACGCCATCGAGGATGACGAAATTGTCCTGCGTCTCGGTCAGGCGGAAGGTATCGGCCCAGCGCTCGCCATTCTCGAACCGCACGCTGACATCGACCTGACGCGCAAAGAAGCCCATGCGGCGCACGCGGCTGCCGGCTTTCGCCGCCAGGCGCCGCACCACCAGTTCAGCCGCGCCGAGGCTGCGCAGATCGGGCGGCAGGACATGGCTGTGGCTGATGCTGCGGCGGCCCTGCGCGACCTCCTGCAACTGCCGACCATGCAGCCGCGCCAGGAAATCCTCGCCCGCAACGCCGCCCCAGATCCGCCGCGCATCGCGCGCAGACAGGTTCCACAACGTCTCGATCGTATCGATTCCGGCCTGGCGCAGGCGCGTTTCCATATTGGCGCCGATACCCGGCAGATCGCGCAGTTTCAGCTTGAACAGCGGCCCGGGCAGATCTTCGGCGCGCAGCACCACCAGGCCGTCGGGCTTCTGCATGTCGCTGGCGACCTTGGCGAGATAGGCATTCGGCGCGATGCCGATGGAGCAGCGGATGCACTCGCCGAGATTGTCGAGCAGTCCCTGCTTGATGCGCTGCGCCAGCACCACCGCTTCGGCCTCCAGCCGCTGCGGCCCCATCAGGCGGCAGGCCATCTCGTCGATCGACCAGACCTTCTCCACCGGGATATGGCGGTCGACCTCATCCAGAATCCTGTGATGGAAATCGACATAGACATCATGGCGCGCCGGCACCAGCGCGATGTCGGGGCATTTCTGCTTGGCTTCCCAGATCGGCGTGCCGGTCTTGATGCCGAAGGCTTTCGCTTCGTAGGAGGCCGCGATGGCGCAGGTGGTATCGGTCATCACCGGCACCACGGCGACCGGCCGGCCGCGCAGCCGCGGCTGGAGCTGCTGCTCCACCGAGGCGAAATAGCTGTTCAGGTCGAGATAGAGCCAGCCCAGCGAGGAGGCTTCCCAGGTCTTGCGGCCCGAGGCTCGGCTTGGCGCTGGCGGATTATGGGGCGGGGCACGATCCATGAGCGAGTCTCATCAAGAGACTCTAGCATTGGAGAACAAAAAATCAACAGAAAGCGCTTATAGACGAAACATGGCCGCGTGTTATCCACCGCAGCGTGGCCAGGGTCCGATATCCCAATGGAAATGATCCTGATGGTTGGCGTCGCCATTGGGCCCGAGCACGACGGAGAAATAGCGGCAGGCCTGGCGGCTGACATTGCGGAGATACTCGCCGATGGCGCCGCGCGCGCGGAAATGATCCTTCACCGACAGCCGCGTGCCGTCGCTCAAGGTGAAGCCCCAGATGTCGAAGGCACGGCCATGGGCATGCTCGCTCAGCCGCCCGCCGCCCCCCGTCATCCGGCGGCAGGTGAAGCCGCCGGCATGATTGACCTGCCCCAAAGGCCGGCCGAACAGGCGCTGTGCCTCAGGCTGCAGCACTGTCTGCTCGAACTGCATATAGCGCAGCGCCATCGGACAGGTCATTTCCACCGGCAGATTGAGCGGCACCGTGGTGCGGGTGAGCTTCACGCCATTGACCAGGGTACAGCCGTTCTTGCCCGGCTCGGCCTGGGCAATCAGTTCGAACTGCGCGCCGGTGGCGGCGAGATCGTTCAGGCAGGCCGACTGGATCGCATCGCGGTTGGGCCACATATGCATGCCCGGCCCCGGCTGCGGCGCGGGCATCGGCACCGGCGGCAGAGCCGCCTGGCGCTGCGCGCAGCCGGCGGCCATCAACAGGATGGCGATGACCAACCCTATTCGGCGACCGGCAGCCACAACACCTCCTCAATCCGGCTGGCGCCGGTCAGCAGCATCACCAGCCGATCCACGCCCAGCGCGATGCCGGCGCAGTCCGGCAAGCCATGCTGCAAGGCAATGATGAAATCTTCGTCAATCGGATAATCGTAGCCGTAAAGCCGCTTCTTCAGCGCCATGTCGGCTTCGAAGCGGCGGCGCTGCTCGGCGGCATCGGTAAGTTCGGAAAAGGCATTCGCCAGTTCCACGCCGCAGACATAAAGCTCAAACCGCTCGGCCAGATGCGGCGCGTCTTTCTTCGGCCGGCTCAGGGCCGCCATGTGGATCGGGTAATCGTAGAGGATGCAGGGCACTTCGAGGCCAAGCTGCGGCTCGACCTTTTTCAGCGCCACGCGGAAATACAGATCGTCCCAGGAATCGCCCGCATCCACCCGCACGCCGATACGGGCGCAGGCCTCGCGCATGGCCGCGAGATCAGGATGATGCGGATCGGCGCCGATGCAGGCCGCCAGATCGAGCTGCGCATAGCGGGCGAATGCTTCGTGCACGGTGAGATACTGCCAGGGCCGGACGATATCGGCCTCGCGTCCCTGCCAGCGCAGGAACCGCTGGCCGGTGACCGCGCCGACGGCATGCAGCAGGATTTCGCAATCCTTCATGATGGCGCGGTAATCGGCCTTGGCCCGGTACCATTCCAGCATGGTGAAGGCCGGATGATGCATTGCTGCCCGCTCGCCGTTGCGAAAAACGGGCGCAAGCTGGAACAGCTTCTCTTCGCCCGCCGCCAGCAGCTTCTTCATGGCGAATTCGGGCGAGGTGTGCAGGTAAAGCGGCCGCGTCGTGCCGTCGGGATGTTCCAGCGTCGTGACGAAAGCCTTCAGATGCGGCTCCAGCCCGGGCGAGATCTGCAGGGCGGGCGTCTCGACCTCGATGAAGCCCCGGCCCGAGAAAGTCTCGCGGATCGCCCGCAGCACGGTCTGGCGGACCAGCAGGTTGGGGCGACGCCGGGCATAGACGTCCGGCCGCCACCAGGGGATACCGCCATGCTGCCTTCCGGATTGCATATTTGGCCGCGACTCGGGTTGAGAAGGTATACCCGACCTGATAGTTTCCGCCCGGCTTTTTCGCAAGCGCGGTCTCACAAGCTGCGATCCCAGCAGCGCTGAGAGGCCGAGAACCGCGCAAATCGTTTCGGAGAGACATGTATGGCCAAGGTGAATGCCAACCAGCTCCGCAAGGGCAATGTGGTTGAGATCAACAACAAGCTCTATGCGGTGATCACGGCGCAGAATATCCAGCCCGGCAAGGGTACGCCGGTGACCCAGCTCGATCTGCGCGATCTGGCGACGGGGCTGAAGACCACTGAGCGCTATCGCACGACCGAGGCGGTCGAGCGCGTCTTCATCGACACCCGCGAATTCCAGTATCTGTTCACCGAAGGCGATCAGGCCACCTTCATGGACATCGAGAATTACGAACAGATTCAGGTTCCGCTCGACGTGATCGGCGACCAGGCCGTGTGGCTGCAGGACGGCATGCATGTCGAGATCAGCCTCTATGAAGGCCGTCCGGTTTCGGTCGAACTGCCGCAGACCGTGACGCTGGAGATCACCGAGACCGAGCCGACCGTGAAGGGCCAGACCGCGTCGTCGTCGTACAAGCCGGCGATCGTCTCCAACGGCCAGCGCGTGATGGTGCCGCCGCATATCACCGCCGGCGTGCGCATCGTGATCAACATCCAGGAAGGCGGCACGTATATCGAGCGGGCCAAGGACTGATCATACCTCGCATCATCGCCAAGCATTACAGCGCCCCGCCGGTTTTCTGGCGGGGCGTTTTCTTTTTTGGCTACGACCCGATTGGCCGGGCTCAGGTTTTCAGGCAGCCACTTCCCAGCGTGTCCGGGGAAAGCGATTGAGCAGGTAGTGCAGCAACGAGATGAAGACCAGCATCACCGAGATGGAGACGACGACGGACACGCCGCGATAAAGCGAATTGCGGATCAGGTCATCGGTCGGATTCAGCAGTCCATAGAGAATGGCCAGGGCCGTCACCGCAGCGAACCCCCGTCCGGGGCCGGTCCTGTCCCGCGCGTGATCAACACTGAACCACAGCAGGCCAGCGAGATAGGCACAGGCGGTCAGCGGCCAGAAGCTTGTGTAGGACGAGACCAGGAGCTGGATCAGCACCGCATGGACCGATCCCACGACGGAGCCGACAAGCCGTGAGCGCCCGGCATTCCAGATGCCGTCATGAGTCATGCCCAGCAGGATGAGGACCGTCGCCATCTGCGCGCTGAGCGAGTCGCTCATTTCGAACAGCTGGAAGAAGATGAAGGAGCCGGTCGCGCCGAAAGTGCACAACAGGATGAGATGCCGGCGCTGGGCTGCCGAACGCGGCGGCGGAATGCGGGGCGGACGGGGCTCGGCATCCGGAAACAGCGCGAAGGCCAGCACATAAAGGACAACGCTGCACGTCAGGGCGCCGCCGGCGCCCCAGAACAGCTCTTCCCAGGCCATTTCCGGATAGGGGTAGCTGCCGTAATGGACCAGCCCGCTGCATACAGCAAGCGATACCGCCCCATACATGAACAGCTTGCGCGGACCTGTCATCAGCACGAAGCAGACGATCACAAAGCCCAGATAGGCCGCCGTCATCGCCACCGGATAGGCGGACAGCACGCCTACCATGATGCCGGCAGCGATCATGCCGGTCGGTGCGCTGGCCAGAAACTGCAGGGCAATATGCCGGTCATAGGCCGGCGCCAAGCCGATCAGAACCAGCGGATAGACGGCGTAGTAGACGACATAAGACCAACCAAACAGCGTCGCCAGGGCCCAGCCGACAAAGCCGCCGAAGGCCATGCGGCAGGCCATCCGCCAGTCATTGGCGCTCATGAGAGCAAAATCAGTAGACATAACGCACCAGGGCAATCAGCCGGATCTGGGCCTCGGCGAGCATGCGGGCGATGGGAGAACCGCCTGGCACGAGCTGCACCGTTGCGCGCGATCCGCTGACAAGCCTCGGCGGATCATTCAGCTGGACATTGACCCGCACGCGCTGGGCGCGGCGGATCCAGCGGTCGGTCTCGACGGTCTGGACCAGGGTGCCGTCGGGATTGACCTGCCCTTGCGCGATGCCGGCGTCGATCGAGGCAACATGCCCCTCGAAGAGACGTCCGGGAATGGCATCGAAGCTGACGAGGGCCTGATCGCCGACCTGCACCCGTGCCAGCGCCTTCTCGCGAAAGTCGGCGGCGATAGTCGGCTGCAGGCCGACGACGGCGAGAACAGGC
Organism: uncultured Ferrovibrio sp.; assembly: GCF_937960835.1. Classification (GTDB taxonomy): domain Bacteria; phylum Pseudomonadota; class Alphaproteobacteria; order Ferrovibrionales; family Ferrovibrionaceae; genus Ferrovibrio. Next base: position 341,038 of record NZ_CALGPC010000006.1, on the reverse strand, counting down.
GTGCCGGAGGAGATGTAGTTGCCCGGCCGCAGCCGCATGTTGGTGATGATGCCGTCTTCGGCGAGGACAACCTTCGTCTGCCGAAGGTCCCGTTGGGCAAGCGCGAGCTTGTTGCGGGCCTCACGCAGATAGAGATTGTCGGGCCCCTCCTCGCCGCGGAGCACGAGACTTGCCCGCAACCGTGCCTCGGCAACGCCAAGGGCTGCGCGGGTTTCATCGCGCCTGGCTATCGCTGCATCGGTAGCAGCGAGCGAGACAGCATTGCGCTTGCTCAGTTCCACCATGCGATTTGCCTGGCGCCTCGCCTCCTCGGCGGCCGCCCTCGCGCTGGCGACGGCAGCACGGGCCTCGGCGATGTCGGCATCACGCTGACGGATCGTCTGTTCCGCCTGTTCGACCGCCAGTTCTGCGGCGGTGACCGCCAGCTCGTAGCGGGTGGGATCAATCTCGAACAGGACCTGTCCGGCCTTGGCGGGCTGGTCATTGGTAACATGGACCTGGACGACGGTACCGGAGACTTCCGGCGCAACCCGGATCGTGTCGTAGAGCACCCTCGCCTCGGGCGTTACGGGCATGAACTGATCGGCCACAACTATGTAGAGGAGCAGCGCTGCTCCGGCCGCCACCGTGCTGTAGACGCTACGGCGGAAACGCTGCTCTGGCGTCAGGGCGGGACGGCGGAGGCGCTGCTCGGGGGACAGGGCGGGCGCGGGAATATCGGTCATGGTTCTTCATTCGCTGGTTCAGCTTCATTTCGCGGCGGATATCAGGCACCCGGCCGGCGTCTTGTAGGCACGGCCGCTTGAAGGCATCCTTCCGAAAAATGGAAGGATCGCAGCGTGATTGATGACATCGGGGATCTACGCCTGTTCCAGCGTATCGTCTCTGCAGGCAGCCTTTCTGAAGCGGCCCGACGGACCCGCAGCTCGCTGCCCGCGGTCAGCCGGCGGCTTGCGGCGCTGGAAGATCGCCTCGGAGTGCGGCTGATCGAACGCGGTTCTCGCCGTTTCACCCTGACCGATGAAGGAACCTTCCTGCTCGAGCGGGCCGAGGCCATCCTGCGCGCGCTCGATGACACCGAGACCGAGCTCATGGCCCGGGCCGGTCATCCCCGCGGATACCTGCGCGTGGGCGCGCCGCTGGAGATCGGCCGGAACCGCATCGCGCCGCTGATCGCAGAATTCTCGGCGCAATATCCGGAGATCAGCATCGAACTGGTGCTGAGTGACGCGCCCGTCGACATTCTTGAAGAGGAAATCGACATCGGGCTCTATCTCGACGAGCCAAGCGACGGAAGCCTCATTGCCCGGACATTAATCCGTAGTCTGAGAGTCATTGTCGCGTCTTCTCGCTATCTCGCCGCTTATCCTCCCATCGAACGCCCCGAGGACCTTCTCAACCACGACTGCGCCCGGCTGGCGCGCGGCCGGCGGATCTTCGATGGCTGGAAATTCGAGGAGAACGGCCATGTGCGGGAGATCCGGGTCAGCGGCCGGCTGCTCTCGAACAATGCCGAAGTCATTCATCAATGGGCGGTCGACGGGCATGCGGTCGCCTGCAAGGCATTGTGGGACGTGGAGGACGATATCCGGTCCGGCCGGCTGGTGCGCCTGCTCCAAGCCTATGAATGCGACCGGATCAATCTTTATGCAGTCTATGCCTCACGCGCCCATCTGCCGCCGCGGATGAGACTGTTTCTCGACTTCATCGCCGAGCGCATGAAGTCTTCTGAACCTTATGTGCCGTAACCCGCCGGCAGGCCGTTAACCCGCCTTGGCAGCGGACTGGTCATCGCTGCCCTGCCGGGCATGCGCCTGACCGTCGAAAGCGCGCCGCGATGCCGCGACGTCATCGACATGGCGGATGGCCCATTCCCACACGCCGCACAGGGCTTCGGATAATTCAACTCCGGATTTGGTCAGCGCATAATCGACCCGCGGCGGCACCTCGGCATAGACCTGGCGGGCGACGACGCCATCGCGCTCCAAAAGGCGCAGCGTCTGGGTCAGCATCTTCTGGCTGATGCCATCCAGCCGTTCACGCAAGCGTGAAAAGCGCATCGGGCCGCGCTCGTAAAGCTCGTCCATCACGCGCAGGCTCCATTTATCACCAAAGCGCACCATCAGATCGCGCACCAGATCCTCGGCCTCCTTGGTGATTTCGCAAGCCGGCGGGACGGACGATTTACCCTCTGTCATCGCACGCTCCAACGATTCCGTTCGACCCAATGGTTTCCTCAAAGTGCCTATGCATCCTTCAAGGTGCCTAATTGATTGCGATTTCAAAGCGACGTCAGACTGTAATCATCGTCACAGATATGAGCGCCGCAGCCGCATCGTCTGCGACGATTTTCGTGCCATGATCTTTGCACTGAGACGGCGACCATTGCCTTGGCCAAGCCGCAGCATACTTCGCTTGATCTCAGCATAGAGGCGGAGCAACCGCCCTGCCATTTCCGTACAACGCAAACCCAGACTGCTTTTCTGCCTCACCGCCCCAAGTGGAGGGACACCATGGCTGTAAATTTCACGCTGAATGGCCAACCAGTTTCGTTGGATGTCGACCCTGATATGCCTTTGCTTTGGGCAGTACGCGACGAAATCGGGCTTACGGGTTCGAAATTCGGCTGCGGCATGGCCCAGTGCGGCGCCTGCACCATGCATGTGGATGGCGAACCCGTCCGCTCCTGCTCGACGCCCCTGAGCGCCGTCGAAGGGCAGAGCGTCACCACCATCGAAGGACTGCAGGGCAAGGTCGCCCAGGCGGTGCAGGATGCCTGGGTGAAGCACGAGGTCGCACAATGCGGCTATTGCCAGTCCGGCCAGATCATGTCGGCGGTGGCCCTTCTGTCGTCCAACACCCAGCCGAGCGACGACGACATCAACGAAGCGATGCAAGGCAACATCTGCCGCTGCGCGACCTATGTTCGCATCCGCAGCGCCATCCACGACGCCGCCAAGACGCTGCGCGCCTGAACCAGAGCGAGGCACCGACAATGACCGAGCAAAGCAAGTTCACTCTGCCTGAAGCCGACCGCCGCCGTTTCCTGCAAGGCAGCGCTGCTGCCATCGCCGGACTGGTGATCGGTTTCCACTGGGCGCCGCGCGGCAAGGCCGCGGCCGCCGCCGTCACCGATGGCAGCATCAAGCCGCTTGGCGAGACGATGAATGCCTTCATCCGCATCTCGCCCGACAACACCGTCACCGTGCTGTCGAAGCATCTGGAAATGGGCCAGGGCACCTACACCGGCCTTGCCACCATCGTGGCCGAGGAACTGGATGCCGACTGGTCGCAGATCCGCACCGAAGGCGCGCCCGCCAATGCGGCGCTTTACGCCAATTCGGCCTTCGGGACGATCCAGGGCACCGGCGGCAGCACCGCGATTGCCAATTCATTCGAGCAGCTGCGCCGCGCCGGCGCCACCGCGCGCGCCATGCTGGTCGCCGCTGCAGCAGCGGAATGGAAGGTGCCGCCCGGCGAGATCACCGTCTCCAAGGGCGTGGTCAGCCATGCCGCCTCGAACCGCCAGGCGACTTTCGGCGAACTGGCGCAGGCCGCTGCGCGACAGATGCCGCCGACCGATGTGACGCTGAAAGACCCGAGCGAGTTCACCCTCATCGGCAAGAACGTGCCACGCCTCGATGCGCGCCCGAAAAGCAACGGCACGGCGCAGTTCACCCTCGATGTGAAACAGCCCGGCCAGCTTACTGCCGTACTGCAGCGGCCGCCGCTTTTCGGCGCCAAGGTGAAGCGTTTCGACGCGACCAAGGCCAGGGCGGTGCCCGGCGTGACGCATGTGGTGCAGATCGACAATGGCGTCGCCGTCGTAGCGAAGAATTTCTGGGCCGCCAGCAAGGGCCGCGAAGCCCTGGAGATCGAATGGGACGATTCCGCCGCTGAGAAACGCAGCACGGACGAGATCCTGGCCGAATACAGGACTCTCGCCAAAACGCCCGGCAAGCCGGCACGCAAGCAGGGCGATGTCGATGCCGCCTTTGCCAAGGCGGCCAAGGTAGTCGAGGCGACCTACGACTTCCCCTATCTCGCCCATGCGCCGATGGAGCCGCTGGACTGCGTCGTCAGGCTGACGGCGGACGGTGTCGAAATCTGGGCTGGCGATCAGTTCCAGACCGTCGATCAGGCGAATGCCGCGCGTATCCTCGGCATCAAGCCCGAACAGGTGAAGATCAACACGCTGTTCGCCGGCGGCAGCTTCGGCCGCCGCGCCACGGTGCAGTCGGATTACATCGTCGAAGGCGTGCAGATCGCCAAGGCGATCAACGGCGAAGCGCCGGTGAAGCTCGTCTGGACCCGTGAGGATGATATCCGCGGCGGCCGCTATCGCCCGATGTATCACCACAGCTTGGCTGCGGCATTGGATGCCAATGGCATGATCATCGGCTGGCGCCATCGCATTGTCGGCCAGTCGATCATGGCCGGCACGCCGCTGGAACCGGTGATGGTGAAAGACGGCATCGACCACACATCGGTGGAGGGCGCCGCCAACCTGCCCTACGACATTCCCAATATGAGTGTCGAGCTGCACTCCACGCAGGCCGGCGTGCCGGTTCTGTGGTGGCGCGCTGTGGGAAGCACGCATACGGCCTTTGCGACCGAAGTCTTCCTGGACGAGATCGCGCAGGCCACCGGACAGGATCCGCTCACCCTGCGGCGCCGCATGCTGAACCGGCATCCGCGTCATCTCGGTGCGCTGGACCTCGCCGCCGAGAAGGCCGGCTGGGGCAAGCCGCTGCCGGCGGGCCGCAGCCGCGGAATCGCCGTGCATGAATCCTTCAACACCTACGTGGCAGAGGTGGCAGAAGTATCATTGCAGCCGGATGGCAGCTGGCGCGTCGAGAAGGTGGTCGCGGCGGTGGATTGCGGTATCGCGATCAACCCAAACATCATCACGGCGCAGGTGGAAGGCGGCATCGGTTATGGGCTGACGCCGGTGCTGTATAACGGCATCACCCTGAACAAGGGCGCAGTCGAGCAGTCGAACTTCCATGATTACGAAGTGCTGCGCATCGACCGCATGCCGGAGGTGGAGGTGCATATCGTGCCCTCCAACGCAGCGCCGACCGGCATCGGCGAACCGGGCGTGCCGCCGCTGGCTCCGGCTGTCGCCAATGCCCTGATGGCGGCGACCAGGCAGAAGTTCCGCTCGCTGCCGCTGCCATCGAAGATCACTTCGGCCTGACGGCCATCCAAACTATCGGAGAAGCCCGCGGCGCAACCCGCGGGCTTCTTTCATGAGGCCGCTATGGCTGCGGCGGCGCGAAAACCAGGTTGTCGCGCCTGTGCCAGAGCATCAGCGCGCAGGCGCCGCCAACCAGCGACAGCGCTGTCATCGCCCAATAGATCGCGCCGCCGCCCCAGGCAAAAATCGGCCCGACCGCAAGCGTCGCCAGCGCCAGCATGGCGCTGTTGCCGGCGACATAAAGCGTCTGCGCCGTGGCCGAGTCACTCGGCGTCACGCCGTCCGACAGCAGCCGCATCGCGCCGATATGCGCCGCCCCGAAAGTGGCGGCATGCAGCACCTGCAGAATTGCGAGCAGCAGATAGTCTTCCGCCTCCGCCGTGATGCTCCAGCGCAGCAGGCCGCCGGTGGCCGCGATCAGCAGCAAACCCGTGCCGCCAAGCCAGGCCGGCACTCTTTGGGCAAAGGCGAACAGCACGATCTCGGCCACCACGCCTTCGGCCCAGAGCCAGCCGATGGCCGCATCGCTATGACCAAGACTGCGCCAGTGCAGCGTGCCGAAGGTATAGAAGGCGGCATGGCTGGCCTGCAGGCAGGCAGCAGCGCCCATGAACAGCAGAAAACGCCGCGAACGCAGCAGGCGGAAAGCCGGCGCGCCGACGCGCGGCTTGTCCAGCGGCAGGCGCAGATCGGGCAGCAGATGAGCGCCCAGCACCAGAGCCGTGTAGCCGCCCAGCAGCAGCACGAAGATCCAGTCGGCATCGCGGCCTTTCAGCCACAGACCGGAAAGATAGGCGGCGCAGAGAAAGCTGATGCTGCCCCACAGCCGCATGCGGCCGTAATGCAGTCCGTGCCGCGTGGATGCCAGCAAGGCGATGTTGTCGCTGAACGGCGTCACCGGCGCCCAGGCCGCGCAATGGACGACCCACACCAGCAGCATGGCGGCAAAACCATCCACCCAGCCGAGCAGCGCGAAGCTGGCGAGGCTCGCCCAGGCGAGAAGGATCAGCGCCGTCTTGCGCCGTCCGCTGCGGTCGACCACATGCGCCGCCATCGGCCCGGCCAGCAGGCGCATCAGGATGCCGACCGACAGCATGATCGAGATCTGCGTCGGCGCCAGACTGCGCGACTCGAGCCAGACTGCGAAAAACGGCAGATAAACGCCGGGGACAATAAACAGCGCGGCGAAATGCAGGCTGATTCGCCATGCCATGCCGCGCGACTCGATGGTCACCTTGCACTCCTCCTGCCCAGAAAACGGGCAGCCAAAAACTGTTTACAATTTTGCGGCAACAGTGTTTACAATTCTTCCATATGCGGCACGAAGGAACACTAATCCGCAGCCGCAGAAGTTCGGGACCAGGGGGACAGGTCGCATCATGAACGTAATGGTAGTGGAATGCGGCTGCGCCGTTAAGCGGTGTGGCCGTAATGCGCTGGCCCTCGCCATGCGCCTTGGTGCGGAATGGGCGTAATGCAGGGACCGGCTTTCGTAAAGATCGACGGCGTCAGCCTGGTTTATGAACTCGCCGAGGAAAAGACACTGGCCGTCGAGGATCTGTCCCTCGATATCGAAGAAGGCGAGTTCGTCGCCGTGGTTGGCCCTTCGGGCTGCGGCAAGTCCACCCTGATGAAACTGGTCACCGGTCTTCTGAACACCACGGCCGGCAATATCACCATCGGCGGCAAGCCGGTGCGCGGCCCCGTGCAGGGCGTCGGCATGGCGTTTCAGAACTCGACCCTGCTGCCCTGGCGCACCACGCTGGAAAACGTGATGCTGCCGCTGGAAATCGTCGAGCCGCACAAGCGCAATCTGCGCCGTAACAAGAAGGCCTATATCGAGCGCGCCATGTCGCTGCTGAAAACCGTCGGCCTTGCGGATTTCGCCGACAAGTATCCCTGGCAGTTATCGGGCGGCATGCAGCAGCGCGCCAATCTGTGCCGTGCCATCATCCACGACCCGCGGCTTCTGATGCTGGACGAGCCCTTCGGCGCGCTGGATGCCTTCACCCGCGAAGAGCTTTGGGCGGTGATGCAGAATCTGTGGATGGAAAAGCGCTTCACCGCGATCCTGATCACCCACGATCTGCGCGAGGCCGTCTATCTCGCCGACAAGGTTTTCGTGATGAGCAAGCGACCAGGCAAGGTGATCCTGACCAAGAAGGTCGACATCGCCCATCCGCGCACGCTGGAAACGACCTTCGAGCCGCATTTCGGCGCCATCGTGCACGAACTGCGCGACCATATTCATGAAGTGAGGGTGTCGTGACCAGCGAGAAAGCCTTGCAGCGCGCGATGCCCTGGCTGGTGACCATCGGCCTGTTCGTCTTCTGGGAAGCCCTGTGCATCGTCACCGGCGTCGAGCCTTTCATCCTGCCGCGCCCGAGCCTGGTGTTCGAGACCACGGTGCAGTTCGCGCCGCAGATTCTGCATCATTCCTTGCAGACGCTGTTCACCACCACCGCCGGCTTCGCACTCGGCGTGGTCGGCGGTGCGCTGCTCGGGATCGCCATCGGCGCTTCCAAGCTGGTCTATAACGGCCTTTATCCGGTGCTGATCGGCTTCAACTCGATCCCGAAGGTCGCCATCGTGCCGGTGCTGGTGATCTGGTTCGGCATCGGCACGGTGCCGGCGATCATCACCGCCTTCGTGATTTCCTTCTTCCCCATCGTGGTGAACGTCGCCACCGGCCTTGCCACCATCGAGCCGGAATTGCGCGACGTGCTGCGCTCGCTGGGGGCCACCAAGATGGAAATCCTGACCAAGATTGGACTTCCGCGCGCGATGCCCTACCTTTTCGCTTCGCTGAAGATCGCCATCACGCTGGCCTTCGTCGGTTCGGTGATCGCCGAGACGGTCGCCTCGAACGAGGGCATCGGCTACCTGATGCTGTCGGCCTCCTCGAGCTACAACGTGCCGCTGGTCTTCTCCGGCCTGATCGTGGTGGCGGTGATGGGCGTGCTGATGTACGCGGTCGCGGTCTGGTTCGAGCGCCGCATGACCGGCTGGGCCTTCCGCGGCGAGTTGATATCGTAAAGCGATTTGCTAACGTGAACCGGCCCGGCCGGCTTATGCCGGGCGGATTGGGAGTGTGCCATGTCCGACCCCGTTCGGTTCATCTCGCGCGGGCAGGTGGTCACGGTGGGCCGCGAAGTCCCGCACACCGCCACACTCCTGGAGTATCTCCGACTTACCATGGGCCGCACCGGCAGCAAGGAAGGCTGCGCCGAGGGCGATTGCGGCGCCTGCACGGTGGTCCTGGCTGAGGCGACCGAAGACGGACGTCCGCGCTATCGCGCGGTCAATGCCTGCATCCTGCTGGTGCACCAGATCGACGGCAAAGCGCTGTTCACCGTCGACGACCTTGCCGATGGCGAAACGCTGCATCCCGTGCAGCAGGCGATCGTCGATGCCCATGGCTCGCAATGCGGCTTCTGCACGCCGGGCTTCGTCATGTCGCTGTTCGCCTATTTCCATCAGCGCGATGCCGCCGACGATGCCAGCCTGAAGGATGCGCTGGCCGGCAATCTCTGCCGCTGCACCGGCTACCGGCCGATTCTGGAAGCCGGCCGCCGCATGTTCGGCTACGCGACAACCGACCGCTTCGACCAAGCAGAAGCCGAGTTGCTGGAGCAGCTCAACAGCCTGAAGCGGCGGCGCATGCTGTGGCAATCGACACCGTCAGGCGATTTCATCGCGCCGCGCAATCTGGATGAACTGACCGACGTCCTGACCAAGCTGCCGCAGGGCGAGACCTGGCTTCTCGCCGGCGGCACCGATGTGGGCCTATGGATCACCAAGCAGCAGCGCGCGCCGCGCAGCATCGTCTATCTCGGCCGCGTGAAGGAACTGCAGCGGATCGAGGATCATGGCGACCGCATCGAGATCGGCGCCGGCGTGACCTTCACCGACGCCTTCGCCGCCATCGAAAGCCTGCATCCCGATTTCGCCCGCATGCTGCGGCGGCTGGGCTCGGTGCAGATCCGCAATTCCGGAACACTGGGCGGCAATATCGCCAATGGCTCGCCCATCGGCGACAGCATGCCGGCGCTGATTGCCCTTGGCGCCTCGGTGAACCTGCGCAGCCAGGCGGGGCAGCGGCAGCTGGCGCTGGAGGATTTCTATCTTGGCTATCGCAAGACGGCGCTGCAGCCCGGTGAATTCGTCGAGAGCGTGACGGTGATAAAGCCCAAGCCTGAGAGCCGCTTCGCCGTCTACAAGCTGTCGAAGCGCTTCGATCAGGACATCTCCGCCGTGCTGGGCGCTTTCCAAGTCATGCTGGATGGCGGCAGCATCGCCGGCGCGCGGATCGGCTTCGGCGGCATGGCGGCGGTGCCCGCCCGCGCCCGCAAGACCGAAGCAGCGCTGATCGGCAAGCGCTTCACCCCTTCCGAGATCGAACCTGCGGTGTCGGCCTTGGCTGAGGATTTCACGCCGCTGAGCGACATGCGCGCCTCGGCTGAATACCGCCTGCTGGCGGCGCAGAACCTGCTGCGCAAGTTCTGCCTGGAGGTCAACGAAGGCCGGAAGATCGGCGTGGAGGCCGCCGAATGACTGCGCAGAACATGACCGTGCAGAAAACGCTGATCGCCAACAAGCCCATCGCGCATGACAGCGCGCGCAGGCATGTGGCCGGCACGGCGCGCTACATCGACGACCTGCCTGAGCCGGAAGGCCTGCTGCATGCGGCCCTGCATCTGAGCGAGCGCACCCACGCGCGGATCAAAAGCATTGATCTTTCGGCAGCGCGCGGCCTGGCTGGCGTGCGCGCCATCATTACCGTCGCCGATGTGCCCGGCGATCCCGACATCGCGCCGATCATCCGGCCAGAGCCGGTGCTGGCGAAGGATGTGGTCGAATTCCACGGCCAGCCGATTGCCGCCGTCGCCGCCGTCGATCTCGCCACCGCACGCCGCGCAGCCAGGCTGATCAAGGTCGAATACGAAGACCTGCCCGCAATCCTCGATCTTTCTGAAGCCATCGAGAAGAATTCCCTGCTGATGCCGCCTTCCGTCCTGAAGCGCGGCGATGCGAGAGCGGCGATTGCCAAAGCGCCGCATCGCCTGAGGGGTGAGCTTCGGCTCGGCGGCCAGGATCATTTCTATCTGGAAGGCCAGGTCTCGTTGGTCGAGCCGCGCGAGGATGGCGATGTCTTCGTGCATTGCTCGACCCAGCATCCGAGTGAGGTGCAGAAGCTGGTCGCCCGCGTGCTGGGCAAGTCGCAGCACAGCATCACAGTGGAATGCCGGCGCATGGGCGGCGGCTTCGGCGGCAAGGAGACGCAGGCTGCGCAATTCGCCTGCATCGCCGCCGTGCTGGCGCAGCGCACGCAGCGGCCGGTGAAGCTGCGGCTGGACCGTGACGAGGACATGATCGCCACCGGCAAGCGGCATGATTTCCTGGTGCGTTACGAGGTCGGCTTTGATTCCGATGGCCGCATCCTCGGCTATGATCTGCTGCTGGCAGGCCGCGGCGGCTGGGCGGCGGATCTCACCGGCGCCGTGGTTGACCGGGCCGTCTTCCATGCCGATTCCAGCTACTACATCCCGGATGTGACGATCACCGGCCTGAGCTGCAAGACCAATACCGTCTCGAATACAGCTTTCCGCGGCTTCGGTGGGCCACAGGGCATGGCGGCGACGGAGTATGTGGTCGATGAGATCTCACGTTATTTAGGGCGCGATCCGCTGGAGGTGCGGCTGGCCAATCTCTACGGAAAGACGGCGCGCAACGTCACGCCCTATTACCAGACCGTCACCGACAATATCCTGCCCGAACTTTTCGACGAGCTGCTGGCCTCCAGCAATTATCGCCGTCGCCGCGAAGAGATTGCCGCGTTCAACGCGCAAAGCCCCTATCTGAAAAAAGGCCTGGCGGTGACGCCGGTCAAATTCGGCATCTCCTTCACCGCCACCTTCCTCAACCAGGCCGGCGCGCTGGTGCTGATCTATGAAGATGGCTCGGTACAGGTCAATCATGGCGGCACCGAGATGGGCCAGGGCCTCTATGTCAAAGTGGCGCAGGTCGTCGCCGAAGTGCTTGGCATTGACCTTCATCGCATCCGCATCACCGCGACGCGCACCGACAAGGTACCGAACACTTCTGCCACCGCTGCATCGTCGGGCGCTGACCTCAACGGCAAGGCAGCGGAACAGGCCGCGCTTACGCTGCGGCAGCGTCTGGCCGAGGTGGCCGCGCATGAGCTGAAGGTTCCGGCGGAGCAGATCGTCTTTGCGGATGGCAGGGTCAGCGGCGGCGGCCAGTCGCTCGATTTCGGCGATGTGGTGCACAAGGCCTATCTGGCGCGCGTGCCGCTTTCCGCTGCCGGCTTCTATGCCACGCCGGAGATTCATTTTGACCGCGAGAGCGGCAAGGGCCAGCCCTTCTATTACTTCGCTTATGGCGTCGCCGCGACCGAGGTGCTGCTGGACACGCTGACGGGGGAATACCGCTTTACCCGCGCAGACCTGCTGCACGATTGCGGCAACTCGCTCAATCCGGCCATCGATCTGGGTCAGGTGGAGGGCGGCTATCTGCAGGGCCTGGGCTGGCTTACCATGGAAGAGCTGTGGTGGGACGAAAAAGGCCGGCTGCGCACCCATGCGCCCAGCACCTACAAGATTCCCACCGCACGCGACCTGCCGGACGATTTCCGCGTGCAGCTCGTCTCCGGCCGCGCCAATCCGGCCAATACCATCTTCCGTTCCAAGGCCGTGGGCGAGCCGCCGTTCATGCTGGCGATTTCCGCCTGGCTCGCCCTGAAGGACGCAGCCTCCGCCGCAGCGGGCAAGCCTGTGCATCTCGATGCGCCAGCAACGCCCGAACGCGTGCTGCTGGCCATCGAAGCCGCACGCAAGGCCGCGGCTGCATCCATCCCGGTAGCGGCGAAATGACTTCGGCCTGGCTGAATGCGCTGAGTGAATGCGAACGCCGCGGCATCGGCGCCGTGCTGGTCACCATTGCTGCCGTCGATGGTTCAGCGCCGCGCGAGGCCGGCACCAAGATGGTTGTCACGCCCGACGATACGGTGGGCACCATCGGCGGCGGCACGCTGGAATTCCGCGCCATTGAGATCGCGCGGCATATGCTCGCCGCCAAACAGGGCCCGAGCCTGCGCAAATTCCCGCTCGGCCCGGCTTTGGGCCAATGCTGCGGCGGCCACGTCACTTTGCTGTTCGAGCCGCAGCGGCCGGATCTTTTCACCGTCGCCCTGTTCGGCGCCGGCCATGTCGGAAAAGCCATAGTGCAGGTGCTGTCGGCACTGCCTTGCCGGATACGCTGGTTCGACCCGCGGCCGGATGCCTTCCCCGATCATGTGCCACCAGGCGTGGAGGTTGAGGTCACCAATGCGCCGGAACGCGACGTCGCAACCTTGCCCGATGGCGCCTGGCTGCTGATCATGACGCACAGCCATGCGCTCGATCTCGGCATTGCGGCCAAGGCGCTGCAGGAGAATCGCTTTGCCTATATCGGCCTGATCGGCTCCACCACCAAGCGCGCGCGGTTCGAGAAACGCTTCCGCGAGCTTGGCATCCCGGAAGATCAGATCGCGAAGCTTACCTGCCCGATTGGCATCGGCGGCATCTCCGGCAAGCATCCTGGCGAAATCGCCATCGCCACGGCGGCGCAATTGCTGCAACTGCGCGAGCAGCAGAAGCAGGTGCTGCGGGTGATCGACGAGAGTGCAGCATAACGCCTTAGCAGCGTCATGCTGGGGGGCCTTACAACCCCAAAATCCTGAGCTGCTCTTCCAGCTCCGGCTTGCCCATCGGATAGTCCGTGCCGTTGCGGGCATTGAGCATCATGCGCGGCGGCACTTTCGCCAGGTCGCGCTGGATCATCACTGCCGTGCGCATGCTGAATTTCGCGCGCCAGACCAGCGCCGTGATCAAACGGCCGTTGCGCGACTCGAACGTCTTCTGAATCACCGAAAGCGGAATGCGGCCGTTCTGGATCAGCGCCTGCAGCACGAAATTGCGGTCGTTGCGCTCGATGGCTTCCTGCACGACGTCGCTGTCGAGCTTGCCGGCCTTGATCAGTTCCCGCACCCGGGCTTCTGCCACCTCCATCGGCGACTGTTCCGAGCGTATCTCCTCGCCCTTCTTCTTGTTCTTGGGCGGCTCAGACTCGTCCTCCAGCTTCACGTCCAGGCGTTCTTCCATGACGTGCCGGATTTCGGCCAGGGTATCGGCGGGCAGATCGGTGCGGTCGGCCAGACGTGTGAGCAATGAGGAAGCCACGAAACCGGCAATGCGCTTGGCCGCCTTGCCGGGCAGGTTCGGCCGCTGCACCAGCGGCTCGTGCCAGGGCTCGATGCTGGGCGCGGCGTCAAGGATGAGATCCAGCGTCTCCTCGCGGATTTGGGCAGAGTCATTGGCAAGCAGCGCTGCCACCGCCGAAACGTCGCGGGTGGAGGCGATCGCATCCGACACGCCCGCCGAAAGGCCGACGCGACGGGCAATCGCCGCCAATGCGCCCGATTGCGCAGCAGTGGCGACGATCTCGCGCAGATCGTCGTCCGTCAGCAGAGGCGAGAATTGCAGCACTGGCGCCGAAACGATCAGTTCGACATCCTTCGCCAGCTGCTTGACGATGTGATGCGGCACATTGTCGGCAGCCTTCAGCGCTTCCGACAAAGCGGCGCGGATGCGGGTCAGTTCATCGCGCGCCAGCAGTTCCAAAGTCTGGATCGCGTATTCACGCGCCTTGTTGGCCTCGTCGACCGGCAGATCGGGCAACAGCCGCGCGACTTTCTCGGCCAGGCGATGGCGCACTTCCTCGGAAGCGTCATTGGCCAGCAGCAGATGCGCCTGCGCCGGCGTTGCCTCGTTCTCGGCGATGGCGCGGCGCACTTCCTCGGCCTGGTCCACCGCGAGGTAATAGAGAATTTCTGGCTGGGTATCCTGCCGCCTGGCGAGTTGCAGGCGCACGGCAGGATCGGGCGAGGCCGCAAGCGCCTTGGCCTTTTCGTAATCCAAACCTTTTCCGCTGCTGGTCTTGTCACTCATGCGGCAGCCTCGCTGCCCGCATCGGGCAAGTCGGCGATGAAGCTGCGGCCCTTGCCGCCCTTCTTGGCGGTATACATCGCCTCATCGGCGCGGCTGATCAAGGCTTCCGTGGTCTCCAGCCGGTCCAGCCGCGAGAAGACCGCGCCGATGGAGAAGCCGAGCGGAAAGCCTTCGACGCCATACTGGCGGTCCAGTTCCGCAGCGGCCTCATGCAGGCGGTGCGCAATCGATTCGGCCGCACCGCGGTTGCTTTCCTCCAGCCAGATCAGGAATTCGTCGCCGCCGATGCGTGAGGCCAGATCGACCACGCGCAAGGTGCGCTGCACGATCTCGGCCACCGCTTTCAGCACATCGTCGCCCGCCTGATGGCCGCGCACGTCGTTGACCTTCTTGAAATTGTCGAGGTCGAAATAAATCAGGGTGCCGCGCAGCTTGTTACGCAAATGCCGCGCCAGCCGCTTCTCCAGCTCGGCCAGGAAGGCGCGGCGGTTCAGCAGCCCGGTCAGGCCGTCGGTATTGGCCAGCTTGTTGAGCTTCTTGTGAGCGCGGCGCAGCGCATCGACGCGTTCGCGCGCTTCCGTCACGTCGCGGGCGACACCACGCGCGCCCAGCCACTGGCCGCTGGCATCCCGCACTGGCAGGCAGGACACCTCGAAACAGCCGATGCTGCCGTCCTTGCGGCGCAGGAACACCTCGATGGCTTCCAGCGGCGTCTTGGCAGCGAAGGGCCAGACGCTCGGCGCCGGCGTCTCCGGCTCGTCCGGCGCGGCGAGAGCGCGCGCATCGCTGCCTTCCAGCTCCCGCGCCGTGTAGCCCAGCGCGCCGCGCGGCGAGACGAAACCGAAGCGTCCGTCCGGCTTGGTCTCCCAGGCGAAATCGGTCGAGCAGGTCACCAGATCCTTGAACAGCTGGCGCGACTGCATCAGCGCCTGGATCAGGTTGCGTTCCAGCGTGGCGTCGCGCCCCAGCAGCAGCAACTGGCCGGTTGCTGCATCGGGCAGCAAGGTGAGCTGCAGCGCGGCAGCATTGCCAGGGGGCCCCGGCGGCAGGTCGACGCGTTCCTGGCGCGGCTTACCGTCCTTCAAGGCTGCATCAATGGTGGCCGACAAGGCCGGCAGCTTGCCATCCGCCAGCACACTCACCAGCGGCGCAGCCGCCGCATTGGCCTGCACGACGCCGTCTTGTGCGTCGAACAATACGGCCGGACCGGGAAAGGTCGGGATCAACGCCTCAGGCGCGAAGGCCGAAGCCACCGCCTGCCCCTTCCCTGCTTCTGTTTTCTCCACGACGACGCAGCGCTCCAAGACCCGCGAATGCTCGCTATCTTAGACGGAAGGCAGTATTTTGCGAAACCGTGATGACAGACGCCCGACCACCCCTTTTTAGTCTTGCGCAAACCCCGCTTTCCGGCGCCGCCCTGGCGCGCGCGGAAATGTGGGTTTTCGACCTCGACAACACGCTTTATCCCGCCCAATGCAACCTGTTCGCCCAGATCGACGAACGCATGGGCCAGTTCATCTGCGATCATTTCGGCATCAGCCTGGACGAAGCCAAAAGCCGCCAGAAAGGCTTCTTCAACCGCCATGGCACGACGCTGCGCGGCCTGATGGTCGAACACGGCATCGATCCGCTGGGCTTTCTGGAATACGTGCATGACATCGACGTCTCGGTGGTGCCTGAGATGCCCGAACTGGATGCCGCCCTGCGCCGCCTGCCCGGCCGCAAGATCATCTACACCAACGGCACGGTGGCGCATGCCAGGCGCGTGCTGGACCGCATCGGCATCGGCAGCCATTTCGACACGGTGTTCGACATCGTCGCCTCCGAATACCTGCCAAAGCCGCAGGAGACGCCCTATCGCCGGATGCTGGACCTGCATGGCATCCCGCCGCAGCGCGCCGTCATGGTGGAAGACATGGCGCGTAACCTGAAACCGGCCGCCGCCCTGGGCATGACCACCATCTGGGTGCCGACCTCCGAATCCTGGTCGCGGCCGGATAACGACGACCACAGCCATATCCACCATGTGGCGCCCGACCTGACTGCCTTCCTAGCCAGCCTGCCGGTTGACTAAAGAGGCCCTGCGGCTATTGTCTCGCGGTTTTTCCGCATTCCACCGCCGTTTCACCGTATTGCCCGAGGGAAATCCCATGACCGACGCCGCGCTCAAGACCCAGCTCCAGCCCGTCATCGAAAAGGCCTGGGAGGCTCGCGATCAGGTCAATTTCAGCACCAAAGGCGAGATCCGCGATGCCGTCGAAGCCACGCTGACCGCGCTCGACGACGGCAAGCTGCGCGTCGCCGAGAAGATCGACGGCAAGTGGGAAGTGAACCAGTGGGCCAAGAAGGCCGTGCTGCTCAGCTTCCGCCTCACCGACAACATGCTGATCTCGGATGCGCCGGGCGGCGCGCACTGGTTCGACAAGGTGCCATCGAAATTCGCTGGCTGGAGCGAGCAGCGTTTTCGCGGCGCCGGCTTCCGCGCCGTGCCGGGTGCAATCGTGCGCCGCGCCGCCTATATCGCGCCGGGCGTCGTGCTGATGCCGAGCTTCGTCAATCTCGGCGCCTATGTGGATAGCGGCACGATGGTCGATACCTGGGCCACCGTCGGCTCCTGCGCGCAGATCGGCAAGAACGTGCATCTCTCCGGCGGCGCCGGCATCGGCGGTGTGCTGGAGCCGCTGCAGGCCAATCCGGTGATCATTGAGGACAACTGCTTCATCGGCGCCCGCTCCGAAGTGGCGGAAGGCGTGATCGTCGAGGAAGGCTCGGTGCTCTCCATGGGCGTCTATCTCGGCGCTTCGACCAAGATCATCGACCGCACCACGGGCGAGGTCTTCCAGGGCCGCGTGCCGGCCTATTCGGTGGTGGTGCCGGGCAGCCTGCCGGGCAAGCCGCTGCCCAACGGCCAGCCGGGCCCGTCGCTGTATTGCGCCGTAATCGTCAAGCGCGTCGACGCCCAGACCCGCTCGAAGACCTCGATCAACGAGCTTCTGCGCGACTGATCGCTGCGGGGCGTTGCCCCGCACGATTTCCCAACAAGCCTTTCTTAACCGCCTTGCGGCGATGCTGGCGGAACCGAAATCCGGTTCCGCCAGCTTCCATGACGTTGCACCGCCGCATCGATCCCAGCGTCTTCCGCACGGCGACCATCCTGGTGGCCGAGGGCAACCGTTCCTTGCGCCGCGCCTTGCGCGACGTGCTGCTGGGCATGGGCTTCCCGGTGATCCTGCTGGCCGGCAACACGGCCGAAGCCATGCGCCAGATCGTGCAGCAGCAGCCAAACCTTCTGCTGCTGGATTACAGGCTGCCGGGCGGCAACGGCCTGGCCCTGACGCGGCGTCTGCGCCGCGACAAGGGCGATCTGCGCAAGCTGCCAATCATTCTGATGGCCGAGGCGCCCGATGCGGCGCTGGTGATGGCCGCCCGCGATGCCGGCGTGCATGAGGTGGTGGTCAAGCCGCTTTCGGTCGAAACGCTGATGCTGCGCCTGATGCGCGTGCTGCAGGTGCCGCGCCGCTTCATCACCACCACCAACTATATCGGCCCGGACCGCCGCCGTCAGGGAGAACGCCGGCGCCAGCCCGACCGCCGCTTTCGTCCCGCTGAGCCGACGCGCCAGGAGCGCCGCCGCCGTCCCAGCCGCCGCAGCGGACTGGACCGCCGCGCACCGTGATGCGGCGACTGTTGATTCCACCGCCCCTGCCGGTTGATCTCGGCCGCATTCCGCGCTTCTATCCACAGACAAAAAAGGCCGGTCTAGGCGGGAACGTTGATCCGGCCGGGTCGCTAGGCCGTGCAGGCCGGTGCCAAGGTGTTTGAATCTTAGCGCTCCATCATGACCCCTTATGACAACCCGCAGACGGCATCGCGCGAAACGGGCCGCGGGCGAATTTAGTATTCTTGCATTACAATTATGAATCGCTACAATCTGCCGGGAAATACCACTGGCCGCAGCAAGGCCGGGGTCCAGGGAGGATGACACCGCGATGCCGCGCAACGCAGCGCCAGGGGCACAGCCCAAAGCCGCGCAGGCCAGAGCCGCGCAGCTGAAGGGCGCCAGCAGGCGGCCGGCTGGTCTGGCGGCCGGCAAGGCGGGCGTCGCTTCCGTCGATTATGGCAGTCTTCCCAATCATGTCGGTTATCTGCTGCGGCTCGCGCAATTGCGCGTGTGGGACGACTTCTATGCCCGCCTCGGCGATACCGGCATCAGTCCGTCTCTCTACTCCGCCCTGATCCTGGTCGAACGCAATCCCGGCCTTCAGCAAAGCCGGCTCGGTGAGGCGCTTGGCGTGGCGCGGTCCGGCGCCATGACCATGGTGGATCGCCTGGAGCGCCTGGGGCTCGTCGAGCGCCGCGCCGATCCGCATGATCGCCGCGCCTACAGCCTGTTCCTGACCCGCGAAGGCCGCGAGCGCATGAGCAGCCTCATCGCCCGCGTCCAGGCCCATGACAAGATCATGAATGCGGTGTTCACTTCGGAAGAACACCGCATGCTGATGAAACTGCTGCACAAGTTCATTGCCGCGCCGGCGACGCGCGGCAACGCCGGAACGGACAATCCGTCCGCGCCGGGCGACAGTCCCATTTCGTCGCGCCAGAAACGGCCGGCCCGCAGCGAGGCACGCGCCGGTCGTCGAGCAATCCTATCGAGGGAGGAGAGACCATGACCACCAAGATTACCCGCCGCCAATTCGCCGCCGGGACAGCGGCAAGCGCCGCGCTGCTTGCCGGCAGTGCGCCGTTCAACATCGTCCGCGCCCAGCCCAAGGCGCTGAAGATCGGCTCGATCCATCCGCGCTCGGGCTATCAGGCCCAGCTCGGCCTCGCCTGCCAGCGCGGCATCGACATCGCGCCGCGGGTGCTGAAGCAGCTCGGCATGAATGCCGAAGTCGAGATCATGAGCGCGGATACCGAATCCAACGTCGACATCGCCCGCAGCCGCGCCGAGAAGCTGATCAATGACGGCGCCCAGGTGCTGATCGGCGCGTTCGACAGCGGCCAGTCCGCGGCCATCGCCCAGGTCGCCGAGCAGAAGGGCGTGCCCTACATCGTCAACGTGGCTGCCGCGCCGCAGATCACCGAGCAGGGCTACAAGTTCGTGTTCCGCAACTTCCCGACCGCGCCGATGCTGGTCGGCGACGGCCTCAACCTGATGAAGGGCGTCTTCGAGAAGAGCGGCATCACGCCGAAGACCGCCGTCTTCATGCACTGCAACGACACTTTCGGCCAGTCGATGGCCGGTGCGATCAAGGCGATGGCACCGCGCTTCAACCTGCCCTTCCAGATCGTCGAAACGATTTCCTATGACCCGCAGGCCAAAGACCTTTCGGTCGAGGTGGCCAAGGCCAAGGCAACCGGTGCCGAGATGGTGATGCCGGTCACCCGTCTGAACGACGCCATCCTGATCGTGCGCGAAATGATCAAGCAGCGCTGGGAGCCGAAGATCATCATGAGCCCCGGCGCCCCCGGCTTCTACGAGGGCCAGTTCTACAAGACGCTGGGCAAGTTCTCGAACGGCATGATCACGAACGTGCCGTGGTACAACCCGCGCTCCTCGATCACGCAGAAGCTGCTCGACGAATTCACCAAGGCCTACAAGAACGAGATGTTCGAGCTCAATGTCGGCTTCTCCTTCGAGGCTGTCATGGTGGCCGTCGACGCCTTCAACCGGGCCAAGACCGCCAATGGCAAGGAGCTGGCCGACGCGATCCGCCAGACCAAGATCGAGAACCACGTCATGGCCGGCGGCACCCTGGAGTTCGATGCCAAGGGTCAGAACGTCAACATCCGCTCTGTCACCCTGCAGAACCTCGACCAGCGGCCGAAGGTTGTGCTGCCGCTCGAAATCGCGGAAGACAATCTTGCCCTGCCGCTGCAGAGCTGGAGCAAGCGGTAAACCGTAACAGACCACGCGCACGGAATTTCGAAGCAGATGCCCATCGAACTTGTTTTCACTGTTGCCGTACAGGGCATCCTGACCGGACTGGTCTATGGCCTGATGGCCCTTGGCCTGTCGGTCATCTTCGGTGTCGTGCGCGTGGTCAATTTTGCCCATGGCGAGATGATGACGATCGCGAGCTATGCCGCGATCGTCGCCTTCGGCGCCTGGAACATCGATCCCCTGGTGGCGATGGTGCCGATCGCCGTCATTCTCTTCGCCGTCGGCTATATGTTGCAGGCGGTGCTGATCAATCCCTTCATCAACCGGCCGGAGCACAGCCAGTTCATCCTGCTGGCTGCCGTCGCCATCATCATGGTCAACGGCCTTTTGATGATCTTCGGCCCCGATGCCCGCAACGTGCTGGTCGATTACGCGCTCGATTCCATCGAGATCGGGCCGCTGCTGGTCGACAAGGTGCGCGTCATCACCGCCGCGCTGGCGCTGCTCATCGCCGCCGGCCTGTTCGCCTTCTTCAAGCTGACCCGCACCGGCCGCGCCATCCGCGCCTGCGCCGACAACTATCTCGGCGCGCTGGTGGTCGGCCTGAATGTGAAAAAGCTTTACGCGCTCACCTTCGGCATCGGCTCGGCCTGCGTCGGCGCCGCTGGCGCCATGATGACCCTGCTGATCGACACCACACCGAATCTGGGACCGGCCTTCACGCTCCAGGCCTTTGTCATCGTCATCATCGGCGGCCTTGGCTCGATGCCCGGCGCGCTGCTGGGCGGCGTGCTGATCGGCCTGTCGGAAGCCATGTCCGGCCTGTTCTTCGCGCCGTCGGCCAAGACCATGTTTGGCGTCGGCATCCTCATCCTCGTTCTGCTATTCCGGCCGCAAGGCCTGTTAGGGCGTAAAATATGATCTCCCGCCTTGTCGACGGCGTGCCGCGGCGCGCGCTCATCCTGCTTGGCCTGTTCCTGGCGCTGCTGCTGGTCGCGCCATTGCTGGTCGATGGCTATATCCTCTCGATCCTGATCCTGGTGCTGTATTTCGCCTATACCGGCCAGGCCTGGAACGTGATGATGGGTTTCGCCGGCCAGCTCAGCCTCGGGCATTCGCTCTATGTCGGCGTCGCGGCCTATACCGCCGCCGCCCTTTATGTGCATTTCGGCATCGGCCCCTGGGCCGGCGTATGGCTTGCCATCCTGATCTCGGTAGCCTGCGGCCTGTTCATCGGCTTCCTGGCGTTCCGGTTCGGCATCAGCGGCGTCTACTTCGCACTGCTGACCATCGCCTTTGCCGAGTTCACCCGCGTCGGCTTCGACCATTTCGACTGGGTCAACGGCTCGGGCGGCTTCTTCCTCCCGGTGACACAATACAGCGTGAACGATCCGCTGAACCTGCGCGGCGCGCCGGTGATGTTCTATTACATCCTGCTCGCCATCACCGTGCTGGCCTTCCTGTTCTGCCGCTGGCTGCTGACCGGCCGCATCGGCTATTACTGGCTGGCGATCCGCGAAGAGCCCGAGGCCGCGCAGACGCTTGGCATCAACGTCTTCCGCTACAAGATGATCGCGGTCGCCATCTCGGCGGGCATGACGGCCTTAAGCGGCGTGTTCTTCGCCTTCTATTACAACAATCTGTTTCCTGAGCAGATCTTCAGCATGAGCCGTTCGATCGAGCTGATCCTTGGCCCGATCATCGGCGGCATCGGCTCGCTGTTCGGGCCGATCCTCGGCGCTGTGGTGCTGACCGTGCTGGCCGAAAGCGTGACCGAGATCATGCATGCGCTGGGCTATGACATTCCAGGCATCAAGCAGGTCTTCTACGGCCTGTGCCTGCTGGTCGTGATCATCTATCTGCCGAACGGCATCTGGCCGCCCCTGCGCAAGCGCCTCGGCCTGGGAGATCACTCATGAGCGCGCATCTCCTGACCGTTGACGGCATCTCGAAAAGCTTCCGCGGCCTGCGCGCGGTCTCGGCCGCCAGCCTGACCGTGCCGCAGGGCAGCATCGTCAGCCTGATCGGCCCGAACGGCGCCGGCAAGACGACCTGCTTCAACATGATCGCCGGCGTCTTCAAGCCTGATGAAGGCAGCATCAGCTTCGAAGGCCGCCGCATCGATGGCCTGCGGCCCGACCTGATCTGCCATGCCGGCATCGGCCGCACCTTCCAGATCGTCAAGCCGTTCAAGGAGCTCACCGCCCTGCAGAACGTGATCGTCGGCGCGCTGCGCACCGAGCCGGATGTGCGGGTAGCGCGGCGCAAGGCGGAAGCGGTTCTCGATCGCCTCGGCATGCTGGACAAGCGCGATCAGCCGGCCGCGCAACTGACGCTGCCTGAGCGCAAGCGCCTGGAAGTGGCGCGCGCACTGGCCACCGAGCCGAAGCTTCTGCTGCTGGATGAGGTGATGGCCGGCCTGCGGCCCACCGAGACGGATCAGATGGTCGCCGTGTTCAAAGAACTCAACCGCCAGGGCGTCACCATTCTGCTGATCGAGCACGTGATGCGCGCCGTGATGGCGCTGTCGCAGCAGGTGGTGGTGCTGCATCATGGCCAGGTCATCGCCCGGGGCGCGCCGGAAGAGGTGGTGCGCGATCCCGCAGTTCTGGAATGCTATCTCGGCGAGGAGGCCGAAGTATGAGCCTCAGCCTGTCCGATATCGACGTCTTCTATGGCGATGCGCAGGCGCTGGATAGCGTCTCGCTGGAAGTGCCGCGCGGCAGCATCGTCGCCATCATCGGCGCCAATGGCGCCGGCAAGTCCACCCTGATCCGCACCATCGCCGGCATCGAGAAGCCGCGTCGCGGCAGCATACGCTATAACGGCACCGATATCGCCGGCCTGCCGAGTTACAAGGTCTGCGATCTCGGCATCGGTCAGGTGGCCGAGGGCCGTCAGATCTTCCCGACCCTGACGGTGGTCGAGAACCTGCAGATGGGCAGCCTGCTGCCGCGCGCCCGCGGCAAGGAAAAGGCGACGATGGAAGAGGTCTTCTCCCTCTTCCCGCGTCTTGCCGAACGGCGCGATCAGCTGGCCGGCACCATGTCGGGCGGCGAGCAGCAGATGCTGGCGATCGGCCGCTGCCTGATGGGCCAGCCGGAATTGATCATGTTCGATGAGCCGTCCTTGGGCCTTGCGCCGGCCGTGGTGCAGGAAGTCTTTCACATCATCAAGCTGCTGCATGAGCGCGGCCTGACGGTGATCCTGGTCGAGCAGAATGTCGCCGTGTCGCTGAAACTGGCGGACCATGCCTATGTGCTGGAGAATGGCCGCATCGTGATGGATGGCAGTGGCGAGGCGCTGCTGCATGACGACCGCGTGCGGCAGGCTTATCTCGGTCTGTAAGGGTTTTTCGCAGCGCCGCTGCGAAAGCCTTTGTTAATATCTGCGGCCCGATGCTGACCCGAAGTCCATGAGGGAAGAGCCGGTCTATTGAACAACGCCATTTCCCCCGTGATACAGATCGGGCCCGAACTCCAGCCGGAGACCTGGCACGAACGTCATCGCGCGTTGTTCGATTACTGGCGCAGCATCGCCCCCGAAGGCCGCCTGCCGGCACGGGCGCATTTCGATCCTGCGGCAGTGCCGAAGCTGCTGCCCTATCTCAGCCTCTATGACATCGAGCACACGCCGCGCCTGCGGCTGCGCTTCCGACTGGCCGGCACGGCGTTGCGGCAATGGACCGGCCTCGAACTCACCGGCCGCTACACGGATGAAATCTCCGATGTCTCGGCGCTGATGGAGCGCCTGGCGCCTGCGATTGCCGCCGGCGAAGGCCTGTGGCGGCGCTGGCCGCGCCTGGTGCAGGTGAGCGATTCCTACAGCTTCATGGAAGCCCTGCTCTTGCCGCTCGCCGATGACGGCCGCCATGTCGATATGCTGCTGGGGCTGTATCTCGCCTACGACGTGAACGGCCAGCCGCTGGACATGTGAGCGCTGCTGCGCTCCCAAAAAAGAAGCCCCGGGTCAAGCCCGGGGCCATGGATTAGAAGCCCATAGAAGAGCGTTCAGCTCAGATTGGCGAAGAAGTCGTTACCCTTGTCGTCGACGATGATGAAGGCGGGGAAGTCTTCAACCTCGATCTTCCACACCGCTTCCATGCCGAGCTCAGGATATTCGAGCTGCTCGACCTTCTTGATGTTGTTCTTGGCCAAAATGGCGGCCGGGCCGCCGATCGAGCCGAGATAGAAGCCGCCGTACTTCTTGCAGGCTTCGGTCACCTGCTTGGAGCGGTTGCCCTTGGCAAGGCTGATATAGCCGCCGCCATGTTCCATCAGCAGGTCAACGTAGGAATCCATGCGGCCCGCCGTGGTCGGACCGAAGGAACCCGACGGCATGCCATCTGGCGTCTTCGCCGGGCCGGCATAGTAGATCGGATGGTTCTTCACGTAATCCGGCAGACCCTGGCCCTTCTCGATGCGCTCAGCGAATTTCTGGTGCGCCAGGTCGCGGGCGACGATCAGCGTGCCGGTGAGCGACAGTCGCGTCTTGATCGGATACTGCGACAGCAGCTTGCGGATTTCGCTCATCGGCTGATTGAGGTCGACCTTCACGACCTCGGTCGAGAGCTTGTCCTCGTGATCGGGCAGATACTGCGCCGGATTGGTTTCAAGCTGCTCGAGGAAGATGCCCTCGCGGGTGATCTTGCCAAGCGCCTGACGGTCGGCCGAGCAGGACACTGCAATGCCGATCGGAATCGAAGCGCCATGGCGCGGCAGGCGGATCACGCGCACATCGTGGCAGAAATACTTGCCGCCGAACTGCGCGCCGATGCCGTTGACGCGGGTCAGCTCCAGAATCTTCTGCTCGAACTCGATGTCGCGGAAGGCATGGCCGCTGGGGCTGCCCTTGGTCGGCAGGCCATCAAGGTAACGCGCCGAGGCCAGCTTGGCGGTCTTCAGATTCAGTTCAGCCGACAGGCCGCCGATCACGATGGCGAGGTGATACGGCGGGCAGGCCGCGGTGCCCAGCGTCTTGATCTGCGCATCCAGGAACTTCAGCAGGTTCTCGCCGCGCAGCACGGCAGGCGTCTGCTGATACAGGAAGGTCTTGTTGGCCGAGCCGCCGCCCTTGGCCATGAACAGGAACTTGTACTCGTCGCCGTCGGTGGCATAGAGCTCGATCTGCGCCGGCAGGTTCGTGCCGGTATTCTTCTCCTCGAACATGGAGAGCGGCGCGAGCTGCGAATAGCGCAGGTTGGTCTCGGTATAGGTGCGATAGACGCCGCGGCTGATCGCCTCCTCGTCCTTGCCCGAGGTCCAGACATACTGGCCCTTCTTGCCGATCACGATGGCCGTGCCGGTATCCTGGCACGACGGCAGCACCATGCCCGCCGAGATATTGGCATTCTTGAGCAGCTCCAGTGCGACGAAGTGATCGTTAGGCGAGGCATCCTTGTCATCGAGGATGGCGCGAAGCTGCGCCAGATGGCCGGGGCGGAACAGATGCGCGATGTCGCGCATCGCGGCGAAGGTGAGATCGCTGAGTGCCTTGTCGGAAACCTGCAGCACTTCGCGGCCGCCGGCCTTGATCACCTCGACGCCATCGCTCGACAGCTTGCGGTACGGCGTCGTGTCCTTGGCAAGCGGAAACAGATCCTCGTACAGGAACTCGGGCATTGGTCACTCCAGCGGCTGGCGGATGATCGGATGGCCCGGACGGGCCAAAGGCATGTCAGGTCTTCTTCTTGCGGAAAGCGTCGAGCGCGACGACGTCGCCGGTCTTGCGCTCCGGCTCGCCATTCGTCGTCTCGGCGCTGCGGGCGGGCGCCGCGTCGCTGTCGGCGGTGGAGGCGGCCGCAGAGGCAGGCCGGGCGCTGCCCTCGGCGGGCGCGACGCGGAATTGCAGGCCGAATTGCACACTGGGATCGGCGAAAGCGGTGATCGCCGCATAGGGAATGACCAGCCGCTCCGGCACCTTGTTGAAGCTGAGCGTGACCTGGAACTGATCCTCCGACGGCTCCAGTCCCCAATACTGGTGCTGCAGCACGATGGTCATCTCTTCGGGATAACGCTCATGCAGATAGTCGGGCAGCTCGACGCCTGGATGATCGGTGCGGAAGGTGATGTAGAAATGATGATTGCCCGGCAGGCCGAATTCTGCGACGCGCTTCAGCGCCTCGCGTACCGCGCCGCGCAGCGCCGTTTCCACCAACTGGTTGTAGTCGAGCAATTTGCCGGCCATGACTAATCTTCTCGGGGCTTACTCGGGGCATTTTACCCTTCCGCCCCAAGCGGTTCAATTCCAAGCAGGATTATCTCTTGGTGGAATGCAGCTCTCAGCCGGCGGTATTTCGCCGCGGCGGAGAAGAGATTTGCAGTGGGGGGCTTCTGTTGCCCGGCGCCCCCCGAGCCGCGCTTACCGATTAGGCAGCGAGTGCAACGCTATTGTCGTTGGCACTTTTAGAGTGACCCGATAACGGCGGTATCATGCCGGGCGAAAACTGCGTCTTTACTGCGCATGTCGAGCCTGATTCGCCCCCAGCATCAACCCAGCGGCTGCCGAAACGGCCAATGGGCTGGATTCATGGTGGAGGCGCCGGGTACTGCCCCCGGGTCCATTACGCCTATTCTACACAGCGTTTATCGCCATAGTCGGTTGCCCGACGCCGTTAATGTAGGGGGGAGCGGCCGGGTTTTAAAGCCCCGGCTGAGCCTTCGCCGGCAAAGGCCCCGCTTTTGCCGCCGCAGGCCCCCTGGAGCCGCCTGAGGCCCTTTCTGGGACTCGGGTGGCCGGTCTATAACGGCCTGCCTTTTTTCGCCCGGCGCCGAGTCGCCGGGTTCGTTGCCGGAGAAATGCCGCCATGACCATGACGCCGGAGCAGGCCGCCGAAATCGCCGCCCTGCGCAGCCAGACCCAGACCACCCGCCGTGCCACCGTCCCGGCGCTGGAAGAGGTGCTGTACGAAGCCATCCCGGTGCTGGATCACGGTTTCATCCGCGTCATCGACTATATGGGCGACGACTCCGCCGTGGTGCAGGCCGCTCGGGTCTCCTATGGCCGCGGCACCAAGAAGGTCAGCGAGGATCGCGGGCTGATCAACTACCTGATGCGGCACCGGCACACCACGCCGTTTGAGATGTGCGAGATCAAGTATCACGTAAAACTGCCGATTTTTGTCGCCCGGCAGTGGATCCGCCATCGCACCGCCAATGTGAACGAATATTCCGCCCGCTATTCGATCCTGGACAACGAATTCTACATCCCCGCCCCCGACCAGCTGGCGGCGCAGTCGACCAGCAACCGCCAGGGCCGCGGCGACCTGCTGACCGGCGCCGAGGCGGCCCGGGTGCTGGAACTGCTCAAGCGCGATGCGATGCAGTCCTATGCCTCCTACGAGGAGATGCTGAACGAAAACCCGGACGGCACGAAGAAGGACGAAAGCCGCCAGGGCCTGGCGCGCGAGCTGGCGCGCATGAACCTGACGCTGAACTTCTATACCCAGTGGTACTGGAAGACCGATCTGCTGAACCTGCTGCATTTCCTCAGCCTGCGTGCCGACAGCCACGCGCAGTACGAGATCCGCGTCTATGCCGAGGCGATGCTGGAGACGGTCAAGCGCTGGGTGCCCATGTGCTATGATGCCTTCATGGAATACCGCGTCGGCGGCGCCAGCCTTTCCGCCACTGCGATCAAGGTGGTCCGCCGCATGCTGGCGGGCGAAGCCGTCGATCAGGCCAATTCGGGCTTAAGCGCACGCGAATGGCGCGAATTGATGGCCGTGCTGAAGCCGCAAGGCTGAGCCGCGGTCTTCTAGCCCGCGCCGGCTTCAGTTCCGGTCAGCCATCACCTTGGCGACGGCCGGGCGGTTCAGCCACCAGACCACCGCCCCCAGTAGCGCGGTGCTGCCAAAAGACAGGCCCAGCGACAGCGGATCGCCGGCGGGAAACAGCGAGCTGACCGCCGAGCCGAATACGCCGCCAGCCGTTTGCAGAAATCCCGCCAGGGCTGCGCCGGCGCCGATGGTAGCCGGATTGATGCCCACAGCAGCGGTCACCGAATTCGGCAGGGTCATGCCCATACCGGCCGCCCATAGCATGCGGCAAACGATGATGGCGGTTACGCTTGGCGCGATGAATTCAACGTAAAGGGCCATCCCGATGGCTGCGACGAACATGCAGAGCACGCCGCCATCGATCATCCGCATGAGGCCGAGCCGTCCGCCGAGCCAGGAGGACAGCAGCGCGCCGAGGAAGAAGCCGGCCGAGCCCAAGGCGGTCAGCACGCCATACAGCACGGGACTGAGTTCCAGCGTGCCGATCAGCACCGCCGGCGCGCTGGAACTGAACCCGTGCAGACCGGCGAAGACCGCGAGGTTCAGCAGCCCGAGCGTCATGAAGGTGCGGCTGCTGAGCAGGAAGGCATAAGCTTTGACGATGCCATGCAGCAAAGGCCCGGCATCCGGCAGCGGCTTGTGGGTTTCCATCAGCCGGTAGGTCAGCAGCACCAGCACCGCGGCGGTGATGCCGCCGCTGATCCAGAAATTCCAGCGCCAGGTCAGGTAATGCTCGATCAGGCCGCCCAGCAGCGGCGCCACGATGGGCGCGATGGCGATGGCAGCGCTGATCACCGAGGTGGCGCGGGCCGCCTGCAGGCGGTCATAGACATCGTTGATGATGGCGCGGCCCACCGCCATGGCGCTGGCGGCACCCAGGCCCTGCACCGCACGGGACCAAAGCAGCGCCGATGGCGTCTCGGCCAGTGCGCAGGCGATCGAACCCACAACCATGATCACCAGCCCGCCCAGCAGCAGCGGCCGCCTTCCGTAGCGGTCGCTCAACGGGCCATAGATCAGTTGCCCTCCCGCGAAGGTGAGGAAATAGACAGTCAGCGTCAGTGGCAGAATCTCGGCCGCCACCCCCATTTCCGTTCCGATGGTGGGCAGCGAGGGCAGATACATCGTCGCGGCCAGGACGCCATTGGCAAACAGAATGGTAAGGAGCGACACCAGGCCGGCAGGCGGAGAGGGATTTGTCATCGGTTCGGGGCAGACTTCAACTTTAGGTATAATAGACCCCCCGGCCGCGCCTGTGCCAGAGCCAGGGATCGGTTGGCGAAGCCCCACCCGCAGTATATACGTGATCGCAAAATATTATCCGCGATTCGAGTCGGGTGGGGTGGGGCCCATTCTGAGGGGGATGCCGACGCAATGTCGGAGAAAATCGATTTCAGCCAGGTTCGCTTCCTTGTAGTGGATGGGAGCCGCCTGATGTGCCAGATCGTGAAGGACATCCTCATGATGCTGGGCGCCACTCAGGTTGTCACCGCCCGCGACAGCGAGAAGGCGATCCAGAACCTGCGCGCCGGCGGGATCGACATCCTGATCACCGAATGGAATCTCAAGCCGCGCACGGGCCTGGAATTGCTCGACTGGCTGCGCACCGACGCGCTCTCGCCCGACCGCATGATGCCGGTGATCATGCTGACGGCGAATTCCGAAATGGATTACGTGGTGGAGTCCCGCGACAAGGGCGTCACCGAATTCCTCGCCAAGCCCTTCACCGCCGATGGCATGTACCGGCGGCTGGTATCGGTGATCGCGCGGCCGCGCGATTTCGTCAGCGTGCCAAGCTATTTCGGGCCTGACCGCCGCCGCCAGCAATTGCCCTTCGAAGGCCCCGACCGGCGTCAGCAAAAGCTGGACTAGTCCCGTGATGCGGCGAACCATCATCCCCAACCGTGGCGACCTCAAGCGCAAGGCGGTGAACTACCGGACCGGCCTCGACATCAAGCTGGACGACGAGATGCGCCAGAAGATGGAGGCCGTGATCCAGAATTCGGCCGGCCAGTTCCTGGACGAGACGGTCGAAATCCTTAAAACCCTGCGCGAGGCGCTGGGCCGGGCCGCCAGCGATCCTTCCTCGCGCCCGGAAGTGCTGGAGCAGATCCGCGAGGAAGCCTTCCAGATCAAGGGGATGGGCGGCGTTTTCGGCTATCCGCTGCTGACCGAATTCGCCAAGTCGCTGCATGATTTCCTCAAAGAGCTGAACGATCTCGACGAATTGCAGCAGGAGATCGTCAGCATCCATATCGACACGCTCTATGTGGTGGTCACGCACAAGATCACCGGCTCCGGCGGCCCGCTGGAGGCGCAACTGCGCGCCTCGCTGAAAGCCGCCGTCGACAAGGCCAAACCCGCCGCCAAGGCGGGGTAAGCCGGCACCGGGAATACTGGCTCCCGCTCCCCCTGGAGCGGCGGTTCAGCTCTCCGCCCCTGCCATTTTCCGCCCTGGTCTGCGCCCGGGTGGACACCCCCTCGCCCGCGCCCTATAACCCCCGCATGCGTCCCGACCGTCCGATCCCCTTCATCAAGATGCACGGCCTCGGCAACGACTTCGTCGTGCTCGATGCCCGTCGCCTGCCCGTGCGGCTGGATACCGCCGCGGTGCGTCTCTTGGGCGATCGGCGCCTTGGGATCGGCTTCGACCAGATGATCACCATCGAAGGCTCGGACAAGGCCGATGCCTTCATGCGCATCCACAATGCCGATGGCAGCGAAGTGGAATCCTGCGGCAATGCCACACGCTGCATTGCCTCCCTGCTGATGCAGGAAACCGGCCGCGACGCCGTGACCATCGACACGCTGGGCGGCTGGCTGGAAGCCAAGTCTGGCGCGAAGGGCCAGGTCAGCGTCAATATGGGCGAGCCGCGGCTCAGCTGGCAGGACATTCCGCTGTCACGCGCCATGGATACCGAGACGCTGGATTACTCTTTCGCCGGTTACGACAAGCCCGGCGCGGTGAATGTCGGCAATCCGCATGTCGTCTTCTTCGTCGCCGATGCCGAAGCCGTGCCGCTGGCCGAGATCGGCCCGAAGATCGAGCATGACCCGCTATTCCCACAGCGCATCAACGCCGAATTTGCGCAAGTGCTGGATCGCGGCCGTATCCGCATGCGCGTCTGGGAGCGCGGCGCGGGCATCACCCGGGCCTGCGGTACCGGCGCCTGCGCCACTTTGGTTGCGGCTGCCCGCCGCGGCCTGACCGAGCGCAAGGCCGAAGTCATCCTTGACGGCGGTCCGCTGACCATCGAATGGGCGGCCGACAACCATATCTACATGACCGGTCCGGCCACCGAGGCCTTCCGCGGCGAGATTCCGCCGAGCTTCTGGACCACGCTCGAGCCGGCCTGAGCAGCGATGCCGGGCAAGGCCAGCGTTCTCAATTTCGGCTGCCGTCTCAACGCCTACGAAGGCGAGGCCATCCGTGCGCATCTCAGCGCCAGCGGCCAGGACGATGTCGTCGTCGTCAACACCTGCGCGGTGACGGCCGAGGCTGAAAAGCAGGCCCGCCAGGCGATCCGCCGCCTGCGCCGCGAAAGGCCCAATGCCAAGATCGTCGTCACCGGCTGCGCCGCCCAGGTGAATGCCGCGGCCTTCGCGGCGATGGAGGAAGTCGATCACGTCATCGGCAACCGCGAGAAACTCGACCAGGCAACCTGGCAGACACTCGAAGCGGCGCCGCGCATCGCCGTCGGCGACATCCAGCGCGACACGCCGGCCGCCCTGCCCGCGGTCAGTCACTTCCCCGGCCGGCCGCGTGCCTATCTCGAAATCCAGCAGGGCTGCGATCACCGCTGCACCTTCTGCATCATTCCTTACGGCCGCGGTCCCAGCCGCTCGCTGCCTCTGGGCGATGTGGTGGCGCAGGCGCGCGCGCTGGCAGCCCAAGGCTATCGTGAATTCGTGCTGACTGGCGTCGACATCACCTCCTACGGCCACGACCTGCCAGGCAGGCCGAGCCTCGGCCAGGCGGTGCGCCGCCTGCTCGCACTGGTGCCCGGGATCGAGCGGCTGCGCTTCTCGTCCCTCGATCCGGCGGAGATCGACGAAGAGCTTTTCCGGCTTTATGCCGAAGAGCCGCGCGTCATGCCGCATGCGCATCTCAGCCTGCAGGCGGGCGACGATCTGATCCTGAAGCGCATGAAGCGCCGCCATAGCCGCGAGCAGGCGCTGTCGGTCATGCGCCGCTTGCAGGATCTGCGGCCTGGCATCGCCCTGGGCGCCGACTTGATTGCGGGCTTTCCCACCGAAAGCGATGCCGCGTTTGAGAACAGTGCCAGTCTGATCGACGAGGCAGGGCTTGCCTTCCTGCATGTCTTCCCCTTCTCGCCGCGTCCCGGCACGCCGGCGGCACGCATGCCGCAGCTGCCGGTCGAATTGCGCAGGCAACGCGCCGCGATCCTGCGCGCGCGGGCGGCTGCGGCACTGGATCGTTTCCTGACTGCCCGCATCGGCGTCGAGGCCAGCATTCTGGTAGAACAGGAAGGCGTGGGCCGCGATGAGACTTACGCGCCGGTCGCCCTGCCGCCGGTGCATGCGAAAGGCGCGATCATCACGGCGCGGATTGCGGCGGCACGCGATGGCAAGCTCTGGCTGGAGGCTGCATGAGCGAGACGAACGAGAACGGCAAGCCCGAGAACGGCAAGAAGCTTGGCTGGTTCAGCCGGCTGAAAGCAGGTCTGTCGCGCACGGCTGGCCAGCTCGGCGGCAACATCACGGCGCTGTTCACCAAGCGCAAGCTGGATCAGGAGGCGCTGGACGAGCTGGAAGAGACGCTGATCCAGGCCGATCTTGGCGTCGCGACCGCGGCGAAGATCGTCAAGGCGATTGCGAAAGACCGCTTCGACAAGGATGTCTCGGCGGAAGAGATCAAGGCCGCGCTGGCGGATTCGGTTGCCGAACTGCTCAAGCCGGTGGAGCAGCCGCTGCGGCTTGAGGATGGCAAGCCGCAGGTCATTCTTGTTGTCGGCGTCAACGGCGTCGGCAAGACCACCACGATCGGCAAGATCGCGACGCATCTGCGCGAGCAGGGCCGCAGCGTGATGATGGCGGCCGGCGATACCTTCCGCGCCGCCGCCATCGAGCAGCTGAAGATCTGGGGCGAGCGCGCGCAGGTGCCGGTGGTCGCGCGCGAGACCGGCGCCGATGCGGCGGGTCTTGCTTTCGACGCGCTGACCGAAGCGCGCAACAAGAATATCGACGTGCTGCTGATCGACACCGCCGGGCGGCTGCAGAACAAGGCCGACCTGATGGGCGAGTTGGCCAAGATCGTGCGCGTGCTGAAAAAACAGATGCCGGAAGCGCCGCATCACGTGCTGCTGGTGCTGGACGCGACAACCGGCCAGAACGCGCTGAACCAGGTGGCGACATTCAAGGAAATCTGCGCCGTCAGCGGCCTCGTGATCACCAAGCTCGACGGCACGGCGCGCGGCGGCGTGCTGGTGGCGATTGCCGACAAGTTCGGCCTGCCGGTTCATTTCATCGGCGTCGGGGAACAGGCTGCCGATCTGCAGCCTTTCACGGCAAAGGCGTTTTCGCGCGCGCTGGCGGGCCTGGAGCAGGTCGCCTGACCCTGCCCGCTTCCGTTCAGCAATGGCTCAGTAATTGCCGAATTCGCCGGGCGGATTGGTGAAAGCCGCGAAGCCGCTTTTGCCTTCCACCGCGCGATGATGATTCAGCGCCCAATGCACCGATGGGAAGGCCAGGTCGTCCCACGGAATCTCATTCCAGTCATGCAGCCGCACTTCCAGCGATTCCGGCCCGGGCGCGATCTCGGGCTTAGCGAGCGTCGCGCGGTAGATCAGCTGCACCTGGCTGATGCGAGGAATGTTGTAGACCGCCAGCAGCTGATCGATGGCAATCTCGGCGCAGGCCTCTTCCTGCGCTTCCCGCATGGCGCCGGCCTCGCTGGTCTCGCGCTCTTCCATGTAGCCGGCGGGAATCGTCCAGAAGCCACGGCGCGGCTCGATGGCGCGGCGGCAAAGCAGGATCTTGCCGTCATGCGATACCACCGCGCCGACCACGATCTTGGGATTGACGTAATGGATCCAGCCGCAATCGCCGCAGACCAGCCTTTCCCGGCTGTCGCCCTCCGGAATCTTCTTCGCGAAGGGGAAGTTCGTCGGATTCTGCATAATCCCTCAGTCATTCAGTCACTTTTTTGCGATAAATTGTGATCCAAGACGCGATTTCGGCAAAGCATCACAACGCGCCCCCTAGACGACACGCCCTCAAATGGCGTTTTATCAGTGAACTGAGAAGCGGCAAGAATAAGCTGCTCCCAGGGAGTGCGCATAAAAACATAATCTGAAGCGATATCGGGAGGTTCCATGTCGGGGGACACAACCACCCAGCGTACGGCCACGGATGTCTTGGCCGAATTCGACTTGCATTCCGCACCGGGCCACCTGCTGCGCCGCTGTCAGCAACTCGCCGTCGATCTCTATACGATGGAGGTCGGCGCCGATGGCCTGACGCCGCGCCAGTTTGCCTTGCTGCTGGCGATTCACCAGCGCGCCGGCATCAGCCAGGTCGATCTGGTCCGCGAGACCGGCATCGACCGTTCGACCGTCGCCGAGATGGTGGCCCGGCTGATCAAGCGCGGCCTGCTGGTGCGCCAGCGCACTGAGGCCGACCGGCGCACCAACGCCCTGGCCCTGACGCCGGAAGGCGAACGCCAGCTGCTGGCGGCGGTGCCCGGCGTGATGCGGGCGCAGGACCGCATCATGCAGCCGATTCCGCCAGCCAAGCGGGCGGAATTCATCGCGCTGCTGCAGCAGATCATCGAGGCGCTGGAGCCGCGCCAGCAGGCCTGAGCGTCTAGTCTCGGGCGTCTAGCCACGGTCGCAGCGTTGCCGATTGCAGCGCTGCAGGTTGCCGGGAAACCGCGCCTGCAGGGCTGCGATCTCGATCTGCGGCATCTTACCCGCGCCGGTCGGATCGGGCGCGCGGCAAATCTTATCAGCGCCAGCGCAGCAGGATCTGCTCGGCCAGGCTGAGCAGCCAGGAAATCGTCAGGCCCAGCAGCGACAGCAGCACCACGCCGGCGATCAGCTGGTCGATCTGCATCAGGTTGCCGGCCGCCAGCACGAAGGCGCCGATGCCGACCTGCGCGCCGATCATCTCGGCCGCCACCACCAGCATCAGCGCAATCGACGAGGTGATGCGGAAGCCCGCCAGAATGCCCGGCATCGCACCCGGAAGGATCACCTTGGCGACGATGGCGGGCGTCGATAGGCCAAAGCTCTGCGCCATGCGGATCAGGTTGCGCGGCACGTTGTCGACCGCCGAGAAGGCCGCGACCACGGTGGGAAAGAAAACGCCAAGCCCGATGGTGGCGATCTTGGACGGCTCGCCGATGCCGAACCACAGGATGAACAGCGGCAGCAGCGCGATCTTCGGGATCGGGAACAAAGCCGACACCACCGGCAGGCCGATGGAGCGCACGATCACGAAGATGCCCATCAGGAAGCCGACCATCACGCCCGCGAGGCTGCCGAGAATCCAGCCCGACAGGATCCGCTGCAAGGAAGCGCCGACATGCGCCAGCAGCTTGCCGTCGAGCAGCAAGCTATGCAGCGCGCGCACCACCTCGCTTGGCGCGGGCATGAACAGCGCCGGCAGCCAGCCAAGCTGCGAGGCTGTCTCCCAGGCGGCGATGATGAGCGCGAAGGCAAGCCACGGTGCCCAGCGCCGCGTGTCGTTGACGAAACCGGCCCCGCGGAAGGCAACGGCTGTCTGCGGGCCGGTCTGCTGCGCAGTCTGTTGGGCGGCCTGCTGGGCGAACAGCGGTGCCTCAGACATGCCGCACCTCATCCATGCTCGCCTTACGCATTCTGCACTTCGCGGTCTGCCACCTGCGCCTCCGCCTTGATCAGCGCCCAAAGCTCGTCATGCAGGCGCTTGAGCGTCGCTGCATGCTGCGGCTGCTGCCGCTCGGCCACCGGCACGTCGATGGTGACGATCTGCTTGATGCGGCCGGGCCGGCGCGACAGCACCACCACCTTGTCAGCCAGCCGCACCGCCTCGTTCAGGTTATGCGTCACATAGAGCGTCGTCGTGCGCTCGCGGCTCCAGATGGAGATCAGGTCTTCCATCAGCAACTCGCGCGTCTGCGCATCCAGCGCCGAAAGCGGCTCGTCCATCAGCAGCACGGCGGGCCGCACCGCGATGGCGCGCGCAATGCCGACGCGCTGGCGCATGCCGCCTGACAATTGCTTGGGCAGTGCATCGGCGAAATCCGACAGGCCGCAGAGCTTAAGCACATCGGCAATGCGCGCCTCGCGCTCGGCCTTGCCCAGATTGTGATGCTCCAGCGCCAACG
The DNA here is from genome assembly GCF_937960835.1 of uncultured Ferrovibrio sp. Taxonomy (GTDB): domain Bacteria; phylum Pseudomonadota; class Alphaproteobacteria; order Ferrovibrionales; family Ferrovibrionaceae; genus Ferrovibrio. The sequence goes on along the minus strand of NZ_CALGPC010000006.1, from coordinate 304,840 downwards.
CGACATTGCCGGCGACGCTGCGCCAGGGCAGCAGCGCGAAATCCTGAAAGACGAAGGTAAGCGGATTGAGACAGCCCGGTGGCGGCGTGCCGATGGTGCTGATGCGGCCCGTCTGCTGCTGCAGCAGGCCGCCGACAAGATTGAGCAGGGTGGACTTGCCGCAGCCCGACGGTCCGATCAGTGCCGCCGTCTCGCCCTGCGGCAGGGTGAAGCTGATGCCGTCCAGCACCGGCAGATCGCCATATCGGTAGCCGACACCCTCCAGCACCACCTGCATTCAGTTTACTCCCGCGACAGAACTCAGCGTCATTCCAGCACCCTCATCCCCCACCGCTTCGCAGCAGGCCCCTCCCTCTCCCGTCGGCGGAGAGGGAGGAGCCCATCGCGTCAGCGATGGGAGAAGGGTAAGGTGTCAGAACGGCATATCCTCTAAACCCTTAACCTCACGCCGTCATCCTACGGTCATCTTCGCACCGGCCATCTTCATTCCGGCCATCTTCATCCCGGCCGCGCTGCAGCATTACATGCTGCAGTGCAGACCCAGGGATCCATACGCCAGAGAAAGGTCCCGGGTGAGCAGCGCACCGTTTCACGCTGCACAGCACCCGGGATGACGGCAATACCTCAGTTCTTCGGCACGTCGAAATGACCCTGCACGAAGCTGAGATCGAGGAAATCCCTGGCGTTGACGGATTTATCCACCTGCCCCTGCGCCTGATACCAGGCCACCTGGTCGTAGATGTTCTTCACCATCAGGCGGCCCTGCGGGTCCATGTAATTGGCGGCGATCTTCACCGTATCCAGCGTGGGCTTGGGCTGCACCCATTTCTCCAGGATCGGCATCATGGCCTGCGCCTTCTCGCCGATCATGCGGTTGCCCTCACTGTCCTTCTGCAGGAAGGCGTCGGCGTAATCCTGCAGACCCTTCTGATAGGCGCGCACGAAACGCTCCACCATCGGACGCTTCTCTTTCACGTTCTTGGTCGAGGCAAACAGCGCACCAAGCTGCCAGGGTGTATGCTCATGCACCCAGCCGATGATCTTGCCGACACCATCGGCCTCCAGCTTCAGCGCGTTGTTGGCGGTGATGATGGTGGCATCCACCTGCCCGCCCGAAAGCGCCGCCATCATGTTGGGGATCGACTGCACCGGCTTCATCTGCACGTCTTCCAGCTTGAAGCCGTATTTGTCGGCCAGCATGCCGAGGCAGTAATGGAAGCTCGAGCCGATGGTCGTGATCGCCACCGACTTGCCGGCGAAATCCTTGGGCGAGCGGAAGCCGGCCTCGTAGGCCTTCTTCGACACGACATAGGCGTTGAAGTTGTAGCCCGGCTCTTCGCGGCTTTGCGCCGCCACCACCTTCAGCGCGCCCTTGCCGGCCAGATTGAAGAAGCCGCCGGTGAACGCCGTGACGCCGAAATCGGCATCGCCCGAGGCGACAGCCACCGCCACCGCCTGTGCGGCGGTGAAGATCTTGATGTCGAGATCGATGCCCTCGGCATCGAAATAACCGCGCTCCTTGGCGATGAAGACCGGCGCTGTGGAGATGAAGGGCAAGGCGGCGATGCTCACCTTGTCCTTAGCCTGCGCCAGTGCGCCCATGCCGGGCAGGACAAGAGACAGAGCCGTGCCGGCGACCAGGCCCGACAGAATGAAGCGACGTGTGACCATGGCGTTTTCTCCCCAGGACCCGCAAGTGTTTGAGGCGCGTCAGGCTAGTGGAAATGCCGGGGGAGGTGAAGGGATACCGGCTGGGTCCCCCTGCCCTTTCTCCACGTTCGGACGTAAGCCGCTCCCCTTCACTGGTTACAGACTCTTGCTGCGTCCGATCGAGCAGACGAGGCGAGTCTCCCAGCGCCTATCGGATCGCTTCGTGCCCAAGCCATCCTTTCGTCTTCTCAGGAATGCAGCCTGGGAGGAATACGAACCGCGATTTGTCCCTGAACGTGGCAAAATGTTTGAACAGCGAGCAGTTGCCCCAAAAATTGTTGTGCGACGATATTGTGGCCTGCAGGCAGACAGGGCATTGCCGCCGAGAGCATGCCCGGTTTGGCACTACTCATTGCGCCGATAGTGCCGAATGAATTCAAACGAACCCATACGGGCTAGAGAACCAAAACAGCCAGGCTTGGATAATGCGGGCCTCGGCAGGCGGCTTACACGCCGGGAGAAATCCGCCGAGGGCAGCCCGGCACCGACGGCCTCAGACGAGGATGTTGACGTGCTGGCCCAGATAGCCGCCGCGGGTTGGGATCGGCCGGTGATTCTGCAGGCCGGGGATGGTGATGGCCTGGCGCTGCTCACCAGCCTGGGCCGTCAGGCCGGCCGATGCCGTGGCCGCAGCGGGTGCCGCGTTGCGGACCGCGCCCGGCGCGGCGGCGAGCTGGGCGGCAAAGCTGCCGGCGATCTGGCTGGCGGCCTGGGTCTGGCCGGCGGCTTGCGCCTGCGCCTGGAATTGGGCCTGGCCGGCCGCGGGACGGACCGGCTGCGCCGGACGGACGCTGCCCTGCTGCAGCTGCGACAAAGCCGACAGAAGATTAGTGCTCGGTGCGATCGCCATGCCTGCCTCAACCCAATCCCGCTCGATGCGGGCGCCGCCGGTGACTATCCGGTGACCGTAACCCCAGAAATTCAACCCGGAGCCGATTACGCGCAGGACTCACTTAAACAGAGGTTAACGCCGGGCCCAAGTTTGCGTTTGATAACCGCCAATCCTGTGGACAAGTCCTGCAGCCGGGCCTTTCCCGGAGGGACTGCGGCAACCGGGTCTAGCGGTTCAGGCTTTCGATCCGGTCCGAAAGCTCGCGGGCCTCGGGCGAGTCGGGCGGCAGCATGGCCAGCAGCTTGTTCCAGTGTCCTGCTGCCGTGGCCTTGTCGCCGGCCTCATAGGCGGCACGGCCGGCAAACCACAGGGCCTGGGCATGGTTGGGCGCGAGCGTCAGCACCTGGCGGAATTCCTCGGCCGCCTCGGCGGGCAGCGGCTCGCGGCTGCGGGCGCTCGTGCCGGCCAGGTTGAAGGCAAGCGCCACCCGCGCCTCGACGCGGTTGGGCTGCAGCGCCACCGCCTTGCGCAGGGCCTCGCGGGCGGCTTCGGGCTCGCCCATCACCTCGCGGGCGCGCGCCAGCCGCAGCCAGCCATCGGCATCGTTGGGATTTTCCTTCAGCCGCTCGTTCAGCCGTTCGACCATGCCGCGGATCATCGCCGCGCGCTCGTCGTCCGCCATCTGCTGCGCGGCTTCCATTTCTTCCTGGCTTGGGCCGGGCTGTCCGTCCTGCGCGCCGGCGGCGGGCTTGGGCTCAGGCACCGCCTGGGCGAGCGGAATGTTCAGCCGCGGCGCCAGTTCGCGCAGCCGCGCCTGCACCAGCGGCAGCCAGGGCGCATCGGCCGGCGCTTCCGCCGCCAGGCCATACCAGTCGTCATAGGCGCCGCGCGTATCACCTTCCTGCAGCCGCGCAAGGCCAAGGTAATAGCGCGCGCTGGCATTCTGCGGATCGTGCTGCAGGGTGGCGCGGAAATCCTCCTGCGCCGGTTGCGTCACTGCGCCATCGGCGGCCAGCACCCGCGCCTCGCCGCGCAGCGACAGCGCATCGGCCATCAGCGCCGGCGGCGCCGGCATGGCGATGGCCCGGTCGAAAGCGGCCACGGCTTCCTCGGGACGCTGCACGCCGATCAGCGAACGGCCCAGCAGCATCCAGCCTTCGCGCTGGTTCGGCTCGGCCTCCAGGCGCTGGCGCAGCTGCGCGATCATGCGCTCGATATCCTGGCGCTGCTGCGCCTCGCGCTCGGCCTGCTGCCGTGTCATCGCGGTGTCGAAGTCGGCGGCCTCAGGCCGGCCCAGCATCACGTAAAGACCGCCGGCCAGCAGCGGCACCAGAACCAGGGCGGCCATGCTGCCGAACTGCACGAAACGCTGGGAAGATGTCTGCGAAGCGCCGGCATTGGCACCGACATTGGCACCGGCGCTGTCGGCGCGCAGCAGGCGGCGCTGGATTTCCAGCCTTGCGGATTCGGCTTCCGCTTCGCTCAGCGCCCCGCGCGCCAGTTCCTGATCGATCTCGGCGAGCTGGCTGCGGTAGACAGCGATGTCATGCGCGCGGCGGTCGGCGGCGCCATGCTGGACGCGCATCAGCGGCCAGAGCAGGAATCCCAGCGCCACCAGTGCCAGGACGGCGAAGCCGAGCCACAGCATCTATTGCCCCTCAGTCTCGTTCAGCAGCGCCTGCAGGCGGCGCTGCTCTTCCGCGCTCAGCGGCGCAGCAGCGGCGGCAGCCTGCGCCGCGCGCTGACGCCGCAGCACGGCATAGACCACGATGCCGCCGATCACCAGAAACAGTGCGGGCCCCAGCCAGAGCAGCAGGTTCTGCAGATTGAAGCGCGGCTTCAGCAGCACCCATTCGCCATAACGCGCGACGACGTAATCCAGCACCGCCTGGTCGTCCTCGCCGGCGGCAACGCGCTCGCGCACGATGCGGCGCAGGTCGCGCGCCAGCGGCGCATTGGAATCCTCGATCGACTGGTTCTGGCAAACGAGGCAGCGCAGCTCGCGCGAAATCTCCCGCGCACGCGCCTCCTGCGCCGGATCGGACAGATGCTCGTCCAGCGGCTGCGCCTGCGCCAGCGGCGCGGCGAGCAGCGCGATCAGGAATGCAAACCGCTTCAGCATTTCACTGCGCTTTCTTTCCCTGCCGTCAGGTCGCGCAAAAGCGGCTTGATCTTGTTCTCGACATCCCACTCGGTCAGCGGCCCGACATGCTTGCAGCGGATCTGGCCCTGGCCATCAACGACAAACGTCTCGGGCACGCCATAGACGCCCCATTCGATGCCGACGCGGCCATCGCGGTCGGCGCCGGTGCGCTGGAACGGATCGCCGAGCTGATCCAGCCATTTCGATACATCGGCCGGATTATCCTTGTAGTTCAGGCCGTGGATCGGCGCGATCTGCTCGCGCGCCAGACCCATCAGCAAAGGATGCTCGATGCGGCAGGGCACGCACCAGGAGGCGAAGACATTCACCAGGCTGGGCGTGCCTGCCTTCAGATCCGCCGTCGACAGACCTTCCTTACGGCCTTCCACCGGCGGCAGGCTGAATTCCGGCACCGGCTTGCCGATCAGGGCGGAGGGAATCTCACGCGGGTTCAGCGTCAACCCTACAGCGAGGCCGATGCCGATCAGCACGAAGAGGACAAGCGGAACAAGATAGGCAAGGCGCATGGACGATCACTCGGCAGCGGCAGCAGAGGCCGCGATGCGTTTGCGGGCGGGCGCGCCGACGCGATGACGGCGGTCGCTGAGCGACAGCAGCCCGCCGAAGCACATGATCAGCGCACCCAGCCAGATCCAGGAGACCAGCGGTTTCCAGTAAAGCCGTACCGCCCAGCCGCGCGCCGCATCGCCTTCGCCGACCACGGCATAAAGATCGGCAACCGGCGAGGGGCGGATCGCGGCCTCGGTGGTTTCCATCGGCGGCTGCTGATAGCGGCGCTGTGCCGGCGTCATGACGCGGGCGACTTCGCCGCCTTCGATTACCTCGAAACGGCCCTGCTGCGCGGTGTAGTTCGGGCCGCGCACCGGCTGGACGCCGAGGAAGCGGTATTCGACGGGGCCGACCCTGGCGATGTCGCCGGGTTTCATCACCTGCTGCACTTCCACCTGCCAGACGCTGGACACCGTGATGCCCAGCACCATCAGCGCCATGCCGAGATGCGCGACCGTCATGCCCCAGGCGGCGCGCGGCAGATGGCGCGCGCGGTTCAGCGTCTCGGACAGCGGCGCGGCGAACAGCTTGATCCGCAGCGCCCATTCGCACAGCGTGCCGATGCCAAGCCAGGCACCCAGCGCCAGACCCAGCAGCGCCAGCGCATCGCGGCCATGAAGCAGCCACAAGCCAAGCGCCAGCGCGATCACCGTTGCGAGCGCCGCAGGCCATAACCGGCGCAGCGCAGCGCCGACATCGCCGCGCTTCCAGGCCAGCAGCGGCCCGATCGCCATCGCGGCGAGAAGCGGCGTCATCAGCGGGATGAAGACCGTGTTGAAATATTGCGGCCCGACCGAGACCTTCGCGCCGAGCAGCGCATCCACCGCCATCGGATAGAGCGTGCCGAGCAGCACGGCCGCCGTCGCCACCGCCAGCAGCAGATTGTTCAGCACCAGCGCGCCCTCGCGGCTGACCGGCGCAAAGACGCCGACCGCCTGCAGCACCGGCGCGCGCAGGGCATAGAGCGTGAGGCTGCCGCCCACCACCACGCCAAGGAAGATCAGGATGAAGACGCCGCGCGTCGGATCGGTGGCGAAGGCATGCACGGAGTTGATGACGCCCGAGCGCACCAGGAAGGTGCCGAGCAGGCTGAGCGAGAAGGTGAGGATGGCAAGCAGGATGGTCCAGCTCTTCAAGGTCTCGCGCTTTTCGACCACCACGGCGGAATGCAGCAACGCCGTGCCGGCCAGCCAGGGCATGAAGGAAGCATTCTCGACGGGATCCCAGAACCACCAGCCGCCCCAGCCGAGCTCGTAGTAGGCCCACCAGGAACCGAGCGCGATGCCCACAGTGAGGAAGCACCAGGCGGCCAGGGTCCAGGGCCGCACCCAGCGCGCCCAGGCCGGATCGACGCGGCCCTCGATCAGGGCGGCAACCGCAAAGGAGAAGGCCACCGAAAAGCCGACATAGCCGAGATAAAGAAACGGCGGATGGAAAGCGAGGCCGGGATCCTGCAGCAGCGGATTGAGGCCGCGGCCTTCCAGCGGCGGCGGCAGGATGCGCGCAAAGGGATTCGATGTGAACAGGATGAAGGCGAGAAAGCCGACGCCGATCAGTCCCTGGATGCTGAGCACACGGGCCTTCAGCGTCGCCGGCAGGTTACGGCCGAACACGGCAACGGCGGCACCGAAGATCACCAGGATCAGGATCCACAGCAGCAGCGAACCTTCATGGTTTCCCCACACGCCGCTGACCTTGTAGAGCATCGGTTTCAGCGTGTGCGAATTCTCGGCCACGTTCAGCACCGAGAAATCGGAAGTTACATAGGCATAGGTGAGACAGCCAAAGGCGAAGGCGACCAGCACCGCCTGCCCCATCGCCGCAGTCGGCGCCAATGCCATCCAGGCCGGAATGCCGCGCGCGGCGCCGATCAGCGGCAGGATTCCCTGCACCAGCGCCAAAGCCAGCGCCAGGATCAGAGCGATATGGCCGAACTCAGCAACCATGCGACAGGCCGGTCACGAGCCCGGCTTCAGCTTGGCGTGATCGCCGGGCTTCTCGTGCCATTGGCCGGATTTCTTCAAGGCGTCGGCAACTTCCGGCGGCATGTAATTCTCATCATGCTTGGCCAGCACTTCGCTGGCGATGAAACGGCCTTCGGCATCCAGCTTGCCGTTGGCCACCACGCCCTGGCCCTCGCGGAACAGGTCGGGCAGCATGCCGGTATAGACGACCGGCACGGCATGACGCAGATCGGTGACGACGAATTCGGTGGTCAGCCCGTCCTTCTTGACGCTGCCGGCCTCGACCAGACCGCCGATGCGGAAACGCTTGTCGGCGGCGATCTTCTTCTCGGCCACATCCGAGGGACTGTGGAAGAAAACAAGATTGTCGTTGAAGGCGGTCAGCACCAGCGCCGCCGCCACACCCAGGCCAGCCACCAGGCCAAGCACGGCCAGAAGGCGCTTGTGCTTGCGCTTCATGCCTCTGCGCATGGGGACGTCACGCATCGGCGCGGGCCTCCCGCTTGGCTTCCGCATGCTCGCGCTCGGCCGCCTTCATGGCGATGCGGCTCGACCAGCCGAGACCGAGCAGCACGACCAGCGCCAGCGCGAAAGACGGCCAGACGAAGCCGGCATGGCCACCCATGGCCAGGAAATCGCCCAGCGAAGACCAATACACGTTACAAATCCTTGTTTTCCCTGGCCCCGCGGCCAGACATCCGCCTGAAAATATAGTTTTCCTGCCGGAAGGGCTACCCGGCGCGGCGATCCGCCGCGGCGCTGAACCGCAGGATACGGGCCTGCCGGTTGAGGATTTCCGCCCGCACCCGCAGGCTCAGGATCCAGACGTAATAGCCCTGCGCGCCCACTGCGGTGATCAGCAGCGGCCAGAGAATGTCCGGATGGATTTTCGGCCCCTCCAGCGTCAGCACGCTGGCCGGCTGGTGCAGGGTATTCCACCAATCCACCGAGAACTTGATGATCGGCAGGTTCACCGCGCCGACCAGGGCGAGGATTGCGGCCGCACGGCCGGCGCGCGAGGGATCGTCGAATGCCTCCCACAGCGCGATATAGCCGAGATACAGGAAAAACAGGATCAGCATCGAGGTAAGCCGGGCATCCCAGACCCACCAGGTACCCCACATCGGCTTGCCCCAGAGTGAGCCGGTGACGAGGCAGATCAGGGTGAAAGCCGCGCCCACCGGAGCCGAAGCCTTGGCCACCAGTTCCGCCACCGGATGGCGCCAGATCAGCGCGACAGCCGACGACACGGCAATTGCCGCGTAGATGAACATCGCCATCCAGGCGGACGGGACGTGGATATACATGATCCGAACCGTCTCGCCCTGCTGGTAGTCGCGCGGCGAAATCAGCAGGCCCCAGCCCAGGCCGACGACAAGGCCGATGATCGCGACGGCGGCAGCGTAAGGCCGGATCGCCGCCATCAGGCGCAGAAATCGGGCTGGGTTGGCTAGGGCGTGCATGGCTGGTCTGGTTTATAGGGCGGCGGCTATTCCAATGCCAGCTTGATGGCGCCGGCCATGGCGAAGGGGCTGAGCGCGGCGGCACCGGCAAAAAAAGCGCCCAGGAGCAGCAAATGTGGCTGCGCAGACAGGCCGTAAGCGGCGGCATCGACGGCGCCGACGCCAAAGATCAGCACCGGTATCACTAACGGCAATGTGATCAGCGGCACCAGCACGGCGCCGCGCCGCGCCCCCAATGTCAGCGCCGCGCCGATGGCACCGATCAGGCTCAGACTCGGCGTGCCGAGCAGCAGGGCCAGCAGCAGAACGGGGATGGCATCGCCCTCCATTTGCATCAGAACGGCAAGCAGCGGCGCGATCACGGCAAGCGGCAATCCGGTGGTCAGCCAATGCGCCAAAGTCTTCGCCAGCGCGACAAGACCCAGCGGCAGCGGCGCCTGCGCCAGCAGATCCAGCGTGCCGTCTTCCATGTCGGTGGCAAACAGACGATCCAGCGACAGCATGGCAGCCAGCAGCGCGGCAACCCAGATCACGCCGGATGCAATGCGCGCCAGCACTTCCGGCTCCGGCCCGACGCCGAGCGGAAACAGGCTGACGGCAAGAACGAAGAACAAAAGCGTCGTCATCATCGCGCCCTGAGCGCCGAAGCCCAGCCGCAGATCGCGCATGACGATTCCGAAGAAGGCGCTCATGAGAGCTTTCCTTCCGGCAGATCGAGAACGCGCGCACCGGGCAGCGGCACCGGCACATGGCTGGCGAGAATGACCAGACCGCCGCTTTCGCGATGCTTCTGCAGGACACCGCCGAACCATTCCACGGCCGCGGCATCGAGCGCGTTGGTCGGCTCGTCCAGCAGCCAGAGCGAAGCCGGCGTGATCAGAAAGCGCGCCAAGGCCAGGCGCCGCTTCTGCCCGGCGGAGAGATAGCGGCCGGGCAGGCGGCGCTGGCGCGTCAGGCCGCAGGAGGTGAGCGCGTCTTCGACCTTGGCCTGCGCCTCTGCGACATCATGTCCCAGGAGGCGCGCCCAGAAGAGCAGGTTGTCCTCGGCCGACAGCTGCGGCTTCACCGCATCCTGATGGCCAAGGTAATGCAGCCGCTCGGAATAAGCCTCGGTATCGTCGTCCGCCGCCGCGCCGTCCCAGGCGATGCCGCCCCGGGCGGGTTTCAGAAAGCCTGCCAGGATGCGCAGCAGGCTGGATTTGCCGCTGCCATTCGGGCCGCGCAGCAGCAGCGCCTCGCCAGCAGCGAGTCGAAAGGACAGATTGCAAAATAGCTGACGCTCGCCGCGGATGCAGGCGAGCTTTTCAACCGTCAAGGTCATGGCGCGGCAAAGTGTAGCGATTCCGCCGCTCCGCCGATAGGCGCGGAAACCGGCCCAGAAACCTGCCGACCCTACTGATAGGTCCGCAGGTCGGCGATCACCTTGCCATCGTTGGGCAGGCTGCCGGGATCGACCACCTCGACCTGACCGCGCAGCTTGCAGACGCTCTGCAGGCTTTCCCCCACCGCCTTGGCCAGGGCCGCCGTATCGGCCACCGGCCGCTTCAGCGCGATCTTCAGCGCCATGCTGTCGAGATTGTTCCGGGATGCGACTTCCAGCCGCGCCTTGGCGATCTCCGGGTGGCGGGCCACCACCTGGGCCACCTGCCCTGGCGTGACGAACATGCCCTTGATCTTGGTCGTCTGATCGGCGCGGCCCATCCAGCCCTTGATGCGCGTATTGGTGCGGCCGCAGGGGCTGAAGCCGGGCAGGATGGCGGACAGATCGCCCGTGGCAAAACGGATCATCGGATAGACCGGATTGCCCAGGACGGTGACCACCACTTCGCCGACCTCACCGGGCGCCACCGGATCGCCAGTGCCGGGGCGCACGATCTCGACGATCACATCCTCGTCCAGGATCATGCCTTCCATGGCCGAGGATTCATAAGCGACAAGGCCGAGTTCCGCCGTGCCGTAGGATTGCAGCACATCGACGCCGCCGGCCTTCAGCTCGGCACGCAGGCTGGGCGGCAAGGCTTCGCCGCCGACCAGGCCCTTCTTCAAGGAAGCGGTCGACAGCCCAAGCTCCCTGCCCTTTTCCAGCAGAATCTTCAGGAACGACGGCGTGCCGCAATAAACCCGCGGCTTCAGTTGCGCGATGGCATCGAGCTGCAATTCGGTGTTGCCGACGCCGGCGGGGAAAACCGGGCAGCCGATGGCATTGGCCGAAACTTCGGTCAGCCGACCGGCGGGCGTGAGATGATAAGAGAAAGTGTTGTGCACCAGATCGCCTGGGCGGCAGCCCGCTGCCCACATGGCGCGTGAGAAGCGCCAGGGGTCTTTCACCGCCGCGGTGGGGCGCATATAGGCTTCATAAAGCGGACCGGGCGACTGGAAGAAATTGGCGATCTCGGACGGTTTGCCGGCTTCAAGGCCGCCAAGCGGCGGCTTGGCCTTCTGGCGCGGCGCGAGATCGGACTTGCGCGTCACCGGCAGCTTGGCCAAAGCTTCCAGCGACGTGATCTTCGCCGGCTGCACGTTCTTCAGAATTTCGCGGTAATAGGGGCTCGCCTTCTTGGCATGGGCGAGCAAAGCCTGAAGTGCTGCGATCTGCGCCTTCAGGCGTGCCGCCGGCGTGCGGGTCTCGCGGCTGTCGAAATATTCATCCGCAGCAGCCTTCGCCATCCGCGCACGCGGCTTGACAGCTTTGATGGATGACTTGGCAGCTTTTTTCTTGGGCGCCTTGCTTTTGGCCGCTTTTGCCACGGCAATCCTCCTGAACGATCACGCCAGCCAGCGCTTGCGGCGGCGGTAATGCTTCACATCGCGGAAGCTCATGCGGCCACCGGCGCCGAGGCCGAGATAGAATTCCTTCACGTCGGAATTCTCGCGCAGCTTCGCCGCCTCGCCGTCCATGACGATACGGCCATTCTCCAGAATGTAGCCGTAATCGGCATAGCGCAGGGCCATGTTGGTATTCTGCTCGGCGACCAGAAAGCTGACCTTTGCTTCCCTGTTCAGCTTGTGCACGATGTCGAATATCTCTTCGACGAGCTGCGGCGCGAGGCCCATCGAGGGCTCGTCCAGCAGGATCATGTCGGGCTTGCTCATCAGCGCGCGGCCGATCGCCGTCATCTGCTGCTCGCCGCCGGAGGTATAGCCCGCCAGCGATTTGCGCCGCACCTTCAGGCGCGGAAAATAGGTGTAGACCATCTCCAGATCCTGCTCGATCGCCTTGCGGCCCTCGCCGCGCGTATAGGCGCCGGTGAGCAGGTTCTCCTCAACAGTCAGATGGGCGAAGCAATGCCGTCCTTCCATCACCTGGATCAGGCCCTTCTTGACCAGCGCCGAGGGATTGAGCTGGTCGACGCGTTCGCCGCGATAATCGATATGGCCCTTGGTGATGTCGCCGCGTTCGGCGCGCAGCAGATTGGAAATCGCCTTCAAGGTCGTGGTCTTGCCGGCGCCATTGGCGCCCAGCAGCGCGACGATGCCGCCCTGCGGCACCTGCAGCGACACGCCTTTCAGCACCAGAATGACGTGATTGTAGATCACTTCAATGTTGTTGACCGACAGCAAGGGCTGATCGGCCACGGCAGTGGAGGTGCTCATCGGCGGAAGCTCGTCTCAGAGTGCGGAAGGAAATCCCTGCCGGTTGCACCGGCAGGGATGCCATTGCTTTACGACTTGGCGCAGACGCGCGAGGCGATGTTCTTCTCGCGCGCATAGGCTTCGGCGTCTCGCAGATAGAGCGGCCACAGCTTCGGATGCTCCGGCTCGATCCAGTCGCTGACCGGCTTCCACTGATCGCCCTGCCACTGCACGACGAGCGCCTTGCCGTCGCCCAGATGGTTGTCGCAGCTCAGCTTCATCGGCGCGATGAAGCCCTGCAGGCCCATCTTGTTGATCTTCTCTTCGGTGAAGTTGATGTTCTCGAAGCCCCAGCGGGACTGCTCGCCATCCATCACCTTGCCCTTGCCGAACTTCTCCTGCGCGGTGCGCAGGGCTTCGACGACGAACAAGGCATTCAGGGCGCCGCGGAGGTAGCCGATCTCGCCGAAATGCTTGGCGCCGTTGCTGGCAAGGCCCTTGTCGAGCACCACTTCCTTCAACTGCTTGAGGATCGGCAGATCGCGGCTCGCGCCATGGAAGGTCAGGCCCTTGTAGCCCTTGGCCGCAGCGCCTGCCGCCTGGGTGTCGCTATCCTGCGACGAATACCAGACGCCGAGCATCTTCTCGCGCGGGAAGCCGACAGCAGCCGCTTCCTTTAATGAGACGGCGTTCATCGCGCCCCAGCCCTGCAGGTAGACGAAGTCGGGACGCATCTGGCGGATCTGCAGCCAGATCGACTTCTGCTCCAGGCCCGGCGCCGGCACCGGCACCAGCTCAAGCTGGAAGCCGAGTTCCTGGGCGTAGTTCTGGAAGACCGGGATCGGCTCCTTGCCATAGGCGATGTCGATATAGACGTAGGCGATCTTCTTGCCCTTCAGCTTGTCCTTGCCGCCAAGCTGGCTGGCGAAATACTGGATGCCGGCCGAGGCGCCGCCCCAGTAGGTGATCGGCGCGGTAAAGACCCAGGGAAAGATGTTGCCGACCGTGGCCGAAGCGCGGCCATAGGCCATCGAGAAGATCACCGCCTTGTCGGCCGGCGCGCGGTCGATCAGCGCGTAGGTGATGCCGGTCGAATACGGGCTGAAGATGGTGCCGCCCAGCGCCTTCAGGCGTTCATAGCATTCGACGCCGCGCTCGGTGTTGTACTGGGTTTCGCATTCCTCAACCCGCAGCTTGACGCCGTTGATGCCGCCTTCGCGCTGGTTGATCAGGGTGATGAAGTCCTGATAGCCATCGGCGACCGGGATGCCGCTGGGGGCATAGGGGCCGGTGCGATACACCATCGAAGGGATCATCTGTTCCTGCGCCGAAGCGGCGAAGGCCGCTCCAGCCAGCGAGGCGCCCATCACAACGGACGCCACCCATTGTCTCGCATTCATTTTGTTTCCTCCCGGTTTGACCCGCCCTTTTCGGCGGGCGTTGTTTAAACCCTAGCACGCGGACTCAAGGCGACAAACACGGTTTCCCATACAACCCGCGCCGGCGGCGATCTCGCTCAGTACGGGAACGGCCAGATGCGCAGCTTTTCCTTCGCGATCTGCCACAATCTGGCCAGGCCATGCGGCTCGACGATCAGGAAGAAAACGATCAGCGCACCGAACACCATGAATTCCAGGTGCGACACCAGGGCGGTGGAGAATTCGAAACCCAGCATCGGCGGCACGCGGGTCAGGAAGATCGGCAGCAGCAGGATGAAGAAGGCCCCGAGGAAACTGCCGAGAATGGAGCCCAGTCCGCCGATGATGATCATGAACAGCGTCTGGAAGGACAGATTGATGTTGAAGCCATCCGGCTCGGTGGAGCCGAGATAGACAAACAGATACAGCGCGCCGGCGACGCCGACATAGAAGGACGACACGGCGAAGGCGGACAGCTTGGCCACCATGGGGCGGATGCCGATGATTTCGGCGGCGATATCCATGTCGCGGATCGCCATCCATTGCCGCCCCGGATTGCTGCGCACCAGATTTTTCGCCGCCAGCGCCAGCAGCGCGACGATGCTGAGTGCGAAGAGATATTTCTCCATCGGCGTGTTGATCACCCAGCCGAACAGCTCAAGCTGCGGCGCGGTGATCACGCCAGAGGAATTGTGGTTGGTCAGCCAGCCCCATTTGACGAACAGCCAGGGCAGGAAGAACTGCGCCGCCAGGGTTGCAACCGCAAGGTAGAAGCCCTTGATGCGCATCGACGGCAGGCCGAAGAACATGCCGACCGCAGCCGTGATCAGCCCGGCGAGGATGAACACCACCAGGATGTTCAGGTCCGGAATGCGGTAGGCAAGGTTCCAAGCCGAGACCGCGCCCACGCCCATGAAGGCGCCGGTGCCGAGCGACAGCTGGCCACAATAGCCGGTCAGGATGTTGAGCCCCAGCGCCGCCAGCGACAGGCAGAGAAAGGGAATGATCAGCGCGGTATAGAGATAGTCGCTGGCGATTAGCGGAACGCCGACATAGGCCATCAGCATGAACAGGGCGAAGAAGATCCGGTCCTGCGGGATGGTGAAGATCGCCTGATCGGCGCGATAAGAGGTCTTGAACTGACCGGATTCGCGGTAGAACATCTTGCCTCTCTCCGCTTCAGACGCGTTCGATGATGCGTTCGCCAAACAGACCCTGCGGACGGATCAGCAGGAAGCCCAGCGCCAGCACGTAAGCAAACCAATTCTCGATGCCGCCGCCGAACAGCGGCCCGATATAGACCTCGGCCAGCTTCTCGCCGGCGCCGATGATCAGGCCACCGACGATGGCGCCCGGCACCGAGGTGAAACCGCCGAGGATCAGCACCGGCAGGGCCTTCAGCGCCAGGGACACGATGGCCGGCTGCACGCCGAGCTTGGAGCCCCACATCACGCCGGCCACCAGCGCGACGAGACCGGCAATCGACCAGACGATCACCCAGATCACGTTGAGCGGAATGCCTACCGATTGAGCCGCCTGATGGTCGTCCGCCACCGCGCGCAGCGCGCGGCCGATGCGGGTTTTCTGGAAGACCACAAGGATGGCGAGCAGCACGCCGGCAACAAGCGCGGCATAAAGATCGAAGGACTGGATCAGGATATCGCCATCGAACAGCAGGATCGGATCGGTCGGGATGCCGACATCGAGCTGGCGCACGTTGCTGCCCCAGATGGTCTGGCCGAAGCCGTCCAGGAAGAAGGACACGCCAATGGTGGCCATGAACAGGATGATGCCTTCCTGGTTCACCAGATGCCGCAGCACCAGCCGCTCGATCACGCCTGCCAGCAGCACCATCACGGCCGCCGTGAGCAGCAGCGAAAGCAGCAGCGGCACGCCGAGCTCCATGAAGCCGACGAAGAACAGACCGGCGAACAGCACCATGGCGCCCTGGGCGAAGTTGAACACGCCAGAGGCCTTGAAGATCAGCACGAAGCCAAGTGCGACGAGCGAGTACATCACGCCCGCCATCAGGCCGCCGATCAGGACTTCGAGGAAAAACATCATCTCTCCGCCCTCGCCTTAATGCTGCACGCCGAGATAGGCGTCGATCACCGCCTGATTGCGTTTGATCTCGTCCGGCAGGCCATCGCCGATCTTGCGGCCATAATCGAGCACCACGATGCGGTCGGAAATATCCATCACCACGCCCATGTCATGCTCGATCAGGCAGATCGTCGTGCCGAATTCGTCGTTCACATCGAGAATGAAGCGGCACATATCCTGCTTTTCCTCGAGATTCATGCCCGCCATCGGCTCGTCCAGCAGCAGCAAGGTGGGCTCAGCCGCCAGCGCGCGGCCAAGCTCGACGCGCTTCTGCAGGCCATAAGGCAGCCGGCCGACGGGAACCTTGCGGATCGCCTCGATCTCAAGGAAGTCGATGATGCGCTCGCAGAATTCGCGGTGCTCGATCTGCTCCTTCTCGGCCGGGCCTTTGTAGATGGCCGAGGAGAGCAGCCCGCTTTTCATCTTCAGCAGACGCCCGGTCATGATGTTGTCGAGCGTCGACATGCCCTTGAACAGCGCGATGTTCTGGAAGGTGCGGGCAATGCCCTGCTTGGCCGCCTCGTGCGGGCGCATCTGCTTGCGCGGCTGCCCCTTGAAGGTGATGGTGCCTTCCTGGGGATGATAGAAGCCGTTGATGCAGTTCAGCATCGAGGATTTGCCGGCGCCGTTCGGGCCGATGATCGCGAGGATCTCGTGCTCACGGATCTCGAAGCTGATATTGGTCAGCGCTTTCACGCCACCGAAGGACAGACTGATATTCTCGACCTTCAGCAGGACGTCGCCAATTGTCTTCTGTGCAGGGTTCATATGTGTCAGCCGGCCTTGCGCATCGGGATGAAGGTCTCAGCGCCCTGGATCGCCAGATTCGCCTTGAAGGTGCCGGTGCGGCCATCCTCGAAGGTGATCTTGGCCTCCACTGCGACAGCCTGCTTGTCGGAATAAAGCGCCTCGATCAGTTCGCCATAACGCTCGGCAATGATGCGGCGACGCACCTTGCGGGTGCGGGTCAGTTCGCCGTCATCGGCATCCAGTTCCTTGTGCAGGATGAGGAAGCGGCGAATCTGGCAGGCCGCCATCGAACTGTCAGAGGCAAGGTCGCGGTTGACCTGCTCGATGCAGTTCTTGATCTGCGCATAGACTTCCGGCCGGCCGGCCAGATCGGCATAGGAGGTATAGGCGATGGCGTTGCGCTCGGCCCAGGAGCCGACCGCGCCCAGATCGATGTTGATGAAGGCGGTGGCGTAGTCGCGCTGATGGCCGAAAACCACCGCCTCCTTGATGAAGGGAAAGAATTTCAGCTTGTTCTCGACATATTTGGGCGCGAAAAGCGAGCCATCGTTCAGCCGGCCGACATCCTTGGCGCGGTCGATAATGCGCAGATGGCCGTCATCGGTGAAGACGCCGGCATCGCCGGTATGCACCCAGCCATCCGGCGTCTTGGCCTCGGCGGTGGCGGCTTCGTCCTTGTAATAGCCGACGAAAACGCCGGGACTGCGATACAGCACCTCGCCGGTCTGCTCGTCGATGCGCAGCTCGATGCCAGGCGCCGGCGGACCGACGGTGTCGGAGCGGACATCGTCATCCTTCTGCTGGCACAGATAGACGGTGCATTCCGTCTGGCCGTAGAGCTGCTTGAGGTTGATGCCGAGCGCGCGGAAGAAATCGAAGATATCCGGGCCGATCGCCTCGCCCGCCGTATAGGCCAGGCGCAGCCGGCTCATGCCCAGCACGTTCTTCAGCGGCCCGTAAACCAGCAGGTCGCCGATCGCGTAAAGCAGGCGGTCGCCCAAAGCCACCGGCTTGCCCTCCAGGATCGAGCGGCCGACCTTTTTGGCGACGCCGATGAAGTAGTGAAACATGCGCCGCTTGATCGCGCTGGCATCCTCGATCCGGATCATCACAGTGGTCAGCAGATTCTCGAAAATGCGTGGCGGCGCGAAGAAGTAGGTTGGTCCGATCTCGCGCAGATCGGACAGCACGGTTTCGCCGGATTCCGGGCAATTCACGCAGAAGCCGGCAATCGCAGCTTCGGCATAGGAGATGAAGTTGTCGCCCACCCAGGCGAGCGGCAGATAGGCCAGAATCTCGTCGTCTTCGTTGATCTTGTCGAAGGCGATGGCGAGAGTGGCCGAGCGGACCACATTGTCGTGGCTGAGCATGACGCCTTTCGGCCGCCCGGTGGTGCCGGAGGTATAGCAGATGATCGAAACGTCGCTGCCGCTGCCCTTCGCCATTTCGGCGTCGTAGAAGCCAGGATTAGCCTTCTCGAAGGCAGCGCCCCGCTCCATCACCGTCTCAAGCGAGAGCAGGAATGGCTGGTTGTAATGCCGCAGGCCGCGCGGATCGCTGTAGATGATGGTCTTCAGCCGCGGCAGGCGATCCTTGATGGTGAGCAGCTTGTCGACCTGTTCCTGATTCTCGGCAATCGCAAAGCGCGCCTCGGCATGGTCGATGACGTACTGGACTTCGTCAGCAACGCTGTCCTGATAGATCGGCACCGGAATGCCGCCCAGGGACTGCACGGCGGCCAGGGACCAGTAAAGTTCGGGGCGGTTGTCGCCGATGATCGCCAGCTTGTCGCCGCGCTGAAAGCCGGCTTCGGCCAGGCCGCAGGCAAGCTGGCGCACCTTTGCGGCGACCTCGCCCCAGGTCCAGCTTTGCCAGATGCCGAGATCTTTCTCCCGCATGGCCGGGCGGTCGCGGCGATGTTGCCCGTTATACGCAATGAATTTAGGGATGGTGTCGCGACCCAACGGATCGCGCCCATCGGCCGCGGCCAACGTCTCGGACATTTTCGCCTCCTCTACGCGATACCGCCAGTGGCGATACCGTCGTTATTGCTATCGTTGATAAGCGTACGGACAGTTGCCCGTCAAGGGGGCGTGGAATTGGCCCGCGATTTGTCTCGCGCGGAACAGCAGCGAGATTGCCTAAATTTCGACCGAGGTTGAGCTTTCCTCCACGGCAAGCCCCTTGGCAAAGCGGCGGATTTACGGCACCTATGGGCAGCATTCCAGGCGGGATGAAACCCGCCGATCCAGCCCTTTCCCATTTGACGATTTCGACACGAAAGGATCGCCCCGTGAAAGCCGCGAAGAAGACCAAGCGCAAGCCGGCGCAGTCGGCGCGCAAAAGCCCTGCCAAGGCCAAGAGCGTGAAGGTCGCCCGCAAGGCTGCGAAGCCGAAGACGGCCGCCAAGACCGCCGCTCGCAAGATCGCCAAGAAGGCCGCCAAGTCGGCTAAGTCGGCTACCCGCGCCGCCACCAAGAAGGCCATTACCAAGAAGGCTGTCGCCAGGAAGCCGGCCGCCAAGGCCGTGGTGAGCGCCAGCAAGGGCGCCGCGCGCGCAGTGCCGATCGTCGTCGGCCAGGACACGCTGAAGACCCGCCGCACGCTGAAGGTCGGCAACAAGACTTACGCCTATTACAGCATCAAGGCTGCCGAGAAGGCCGGCCTGGGCGATCTGTCGCGCCTGCCCTATTCGCTGAAGGTGCTGCTGGAAAACCTGCTGCGCTATGAAGATGGCCGCAGCGTTACCGTCGATGACATCAAGGCGGTGGCGAAGTGGCTGAAGGATCGCCGCTCCGACCGCGAGATCGCCTATCGTCCGGCCCGCGTGCTGATGCAGGACTTCACCGGCGTGCCCGCCGTGGTGGACCTGGCGGCGATGCGCGACGCCATGGCCAAGCTCGGCGGCGACACCAAGAAGATCAATCCGCTGTCGCCGGTCGATCTCGTCATCGACCACTCGGTGATGGTGGACTATTCGGCCTCGAAGGATTCCTTCAAGCGCAACGTCGATCTGGAATATGAGCGCAACGGCGAGCGTTACGCCTTCCTGCGCTGGGGCCAGACTGCGTTCGACAATTTTCGCGTCGTGCCGCCGGGCACCGGCATCTGCCACCAGGTGAACGTCGAATACCTGGCGCAGACCGTATGGACCGGCCTGGATGGCAAAACGGAAGTCGCCTACCCGGATACGCTGGTCGGCACCGACAGCCACACCACCATGGTCAACGGCCTAGCGGTGCTCGGCTGGGGCGTCGGCGGCATCGAGGCCGAGGCGGCCATGCTGGGCCAGCCGATCTCCATGCTGCTGCCGGAGGTGGTCGGCTTCCGCCTGTCGGGCAAGCTGAAGGAAGGCACCACGGCGACCGACCTGGTGCTGACCGTCACCCAGATGCTGCGCAAGAAGGGCGTGGTGAACAAGTTCGTCGAATTCTACGGCCCGGGCGTCGAGGAACTGTCGATCCCCGACCGCTGCACCATCGCCAACATGGCCCCTGAATACGGCGCCACCTGCGGCTTCTTCCCGGTCGACGAAGAGACCATCGCCTACCTGAAGGCCAGCGGCCGCGACCCGCAGCGCGTGAAGCTGGTCGAGGCCTATGCCAAGGCGCAGGGCCTGTGGCGTACGCCGAAGTCGCCTGAGCCGGTCTTCACCGACACTCTGGAACTCGACCTCTCGACGATCGAGCCGTCGCTGGCCGGTCCGACCCGTCCGGAAGGCCGCGTGCCGCTGAGCCGCGCCGCCGCCGAGTTCAAGGACGCGATGACCAATTTCTACGGCAAGAAGACCGCGCTGGACTTCCGCGCCAAGGTCGAAGGCGCCAACTTCGACCTGGGTCATGGCGACGTGGTGATTGCGGCAATCACCTCCTGCACCAATACCTCGAACCCGAGCGTGCTGCTGGGTGCCGGCCTGTTGGCCCGCAACGCCATCAAGAAGGGCCTGCGGACCAAGCCCTGGGTGAAGACCTCGCTCGCCCCGGGCAGCCAGGTGGTCACCGACTATCTGGCCCAGTCGGGCCTGCAGAAGGATCTCGACAAGCTGGGCTTCCAGATCGTCGGCTATGGCTGCACGACCTGTATCGGCAACTCGGGTCCGCTGCCGGACAACATCTCGAAGGCGATCACCGATAACGACTTCGTCGTCGGTGCCGTGCTGTCGGGCAACCGCAACTTTGAAGGCCGCGTCCATCCGCTGACCAAGGCGAACTACCTCGCCTCGCCGATGCTGGTGGTGGCCTATGCGCTGGCCGGCAACCTGAAGATCGACCTGACGAGCGAGCCGATCGGCTACGACTCCAAGAACAAGCCGGTGTATCTGAAGGACATCTGGCCTTCCAACAAGGAGATCGCGGCGGTGGTGCGCAAGTACGTCACCCCGGCGATGTTCAAGAAGCGCTATGCCGACGTCTTCAAGGGCGATCCGAACTGGCGCAAGATCAAGGTTGGCGCCGGCCAGACCTACAACTGGGACTCGAAGTCGACCTATGTGCAGAACCCGCCCTATTTCGAGGGCATGAGCCTGACGCCGTCGCCGATCACCGACATCAAGGGCGCGCGCCTGCTGGCCATCCTGCCTGACAAGATCACCACCGACCACATCTCGCCGGCCGGTTCGATCAAGAAGGATGGCCCCGCCGGCAAGTACCTGCTGGAGAACGGCGTCGCCTATGCCGACTTCAACTCCTATGGTGCCCGCCGCGGCAACCACGAGGTGATGATGCGCGGCACCTTCGCCAATATCCGCCTGCGCAACGAGATGGTGCCGGGTACGGAAGGCGGCATCACCAAGTATGTGCCGACCGGCGAAGTCATGTCGATCTATGACGCCGCCATGAAGTACAAGGCGGCGGGCACGCCGCTGGTGATCGTTGCCGGCAAGGAATACGGCAACGGCTCGTCGCGCGACTGGGCGGCGAAGGGCACCATCCTGCTGGGTGTGAAGGCCGTGATCGCCGAGAGCTACGAGCGTATCCACCGCTCGAACCTGGTCGGCATGGGCGTCGTGCCGCTGCAGTTCCTGGGCGACATGAACCGCCACACCCTGAAGCTGGATGGTACCGAGAAGTTCGATATCACCGGCCTCGCCTCGGGCCTGAAGCCGCGCATGAAGCTGCCGGTGACGATTACCCGAGCCGATGGCTCGACCCAGACGATCGAGGTGCTGTGCCGCATCGATACGCTGGACGAGATCGACTACTACAAGAACGGCGGCATCCTGCATTCCGTGCTGCGCAACCTGGCCAAGGCTGCGTAACGCGCATTGCACGAACTGCAAAAAGAAACGGCCGGGGAAACCCGGCCGTTTTTTTATTGAGATATTTGATCGCCCCGGCGCTTACTTCACGTCCACCAGCTCGACATCGAAGATCAGCGTGGCATTCGGCGGAATGACATTGGCCGCGCCGCGTTCGCCGTAAGCAAGATTCGGCGGGATCACCAGCGTACGCTCACCGCCGACCTTCATGCCCGAGACGCCTTCCTCGAAGCCCGGGATTACGCGGCCGGAGCCAAGCGCGATGGCGATGGGCTGACCGCGGTCGCGCGAGGAATCGAATTTCTGGCCCTTCTTGCCGCCTTCCGACAGCCAGCCGGTGTAATGCACCAGCGCCGTGCTGCCTGCCTGCGCGGTCGGACCGCTGCCCGCCTTGGTCTCGGTATAGCGCAGGCCGGACGGCGTGGTGGTTTCCTGCGCGGCCTGTGCCGAGGGGATCAGGGTCGTCGAAGACAGCAGCGCGCCACCGCCGACAGCCAAGGCCGAGACGGCAAGGGCGGCGAGGGCGTGACGCATAAAGACGCGGCGGGGTCGGAAAGCCATGAGACGGAACTCCTTGAAAACGGCAATGAACAAAGATGCAGATGCACAGGGGGAATCTTCGTCGCAAATGGGGCGACAGCGTGGCCCGCCTTGTGACTTTTATGAAAGATCAGACGGCCCGCACGCGATGCTGGCCGGAGTGATTATTTTACGCCGATCAATTCAATTTCGAAGAACAGCGTCGCATTGGGTGGAATGATGCGGCCGTTGCCGCGCGCGCCATAGCCCAGATAGGGCGGAATAAGCAAAGCGCGCTTGCCGCCCACCTTCATATAGGCGACGCCTTCGTCCCAGCCCTTGATCACCTTGCCCTGGCCGAGCTGAAACTCGAAGGGCTGGCCGCGCTTGTAGGAGGAATCAAACATCCGGGTGGGCTTGTTATTCTCCCACAGCCAGCCGGAATAATGGACCGAGACGAATTTGCCCGGTTCGGCCTTGTCGCCGGTGCCGACGACGACCTCACCCACGCGCATCCCCGAGGGGGTCTGACGCATATTAACGGCCTCTTTCTTTCCGCCGAGGCCAATGGCGCCAAGAAGAGATGAAAGGATACCCATAAGGCGAAGAATACCGTGCAAAATCCTCGCGGACTAGAGTTTCGCCCACAGGATAAGCGCCCCGCCCCCAAACGAATCGGGTTTTCCAGAGGCAAGCCAGGCCCATTGCGCGGATGTTGATCCAGGCATTGCATCGGGGAAGGCCTTCGGCACGGCGGCGCTATGCGCACAAGCCGGGCAAACAGGGCAATAAAGGCAAAGAGGGCAATAAAGGCAAAGAGGGCAATAAAGGCAAAGAGGGCAATAAAAAAGGGGCCCGCCGCGCGGCAGGCCCCTGATCGCTGTCGTCCTTGCGGAGCGACTTAGATCGCGTCCTTCAGAACCTTGCTGGCCCGGAAGGCAACCTTCTTGGAAGCCTTGATCTTGATCGGCTCGCCGGTCTGCGGGTTGCGGCCCATGCGGGCAGCGCGCTTGCGGACCTGCATGATGCCGAGATCGCCGAGGCGGACGCGCTCGCCCTTCTTCAGCGACTTGGTCACGGCAGCGAAGAATTCGTCGAACAGGGCGACCGTGGACTTCTTCTGCAGCTCATGCTTCTCCGCCAGCGCAGTGGCGATCTGTTTGGCGGTCACGGTGACCGTTTTGGTGGCGGCCGCTTTAGCCATAGCTCTCTCCTCAAAAGATGCGTCAAACGCTTGTTATTTGCGAATCGGGAGTTGTTTCCCGGAATCCTCCATAGCACCGCTTTGGGCACTTGCCCATCGGCAATACGAAAAAATCCGCTAGTTATGCGGCTTTGCAACACCCCACCCGAATCGGAGCCGCCATCCATGCGGGTTTTGGGCATTCGCGTCCTGGCAAAACTATCCGCGGCGGCGGCGAAACCGCAGCGCGAGCAGGAAACTGGCCACTGAAAGCAGGCCGCTGGCCAGCATGGTCCAGATCATCGGATACTGGCTGGGGTCGATATCCTGGCCATAGCCGACCACCACGGCAGCCCCCGCTCCGACCAGCATCTGCAGCGCGCCGGACAGGCCGGCAGCCGTCCCTGCGGCGCGCGGATTGACCGAAACCGCACCAGCGGTGCCATTCGGAAGGGTGAGGCCGTTGGCAAGCCCGACCACCGCCATGGGCAGGAAAATCGCCGGCAGAGTAAGCAATCCGAACCATCCCGTAACCGCCAGGGCCGTAATCCCCAACAGGCCGGTGATGGCGCCGGCGGCGATCATGCGATCGATGCCAAACCGCACGGAAAAACGCCCAGTGAGGAAATTGCCGGCGAGATAGCCGAGCGAGACCACGACGAACCAAAGCCCGTAGCTGGAAGGCGGCAGGCCCAGAACGGTGACCACGACGAAGGGCGCTCCGGCGATGAAGGCGAAGAAGACGCCGGAGGTGAAGGCCGTCTGCAGGGCATAGCCGCAGAAGACCGGCGAGCGGATCAGCCCGGCATAGCTGCGCAGCAATGCCCCAAAGCCGGGACTGCCGCGCTCGGCCAGGGTTTCGGGCAGCGCGAGCGCGACCCAGCCCAGGATGACGGCGCCGATCAGGCTGCAGAAGGCGAAACTGGCGCGCCAGCCGAACAGCGTATCCAGATAGCCGCCGATGGCCGGCGCCAGCATCGGCGCCAGCGACATCGCCATGGTGACATAGCCGATCATCGCGGCCGAGCGTTCGCGGTCATATAGATCGCGGATGATCGCGCGGCCGAGCACCAGACCCGAGCAGCCGCCGATGGCCTGCAGCATGCGGCCAAGGATCAGCACGGCAATCGATGGTGCCAGGGTGGAAAGCAGGCTGCCCACCAGATAGAGCGCCAATCCGCAGAGCAGCACCGGACGGCGGCCATAGCGGTCGCTGAGCGGACCATAGATCAACTGCGCCACACCCAGTCCGATCAGATAAAGGGTCAGGGTGAGCTGCACCATGCCGTAATCAACGCCGAACTGCCTGGCCAGTCCGGGCATCGACGGCATGAAGATGTTGAGGGCCAGCGGCCCCAGCGCGGAAATGGCGACGAGAATGACGGTGGATGGCCGTTGGGCTGGAAGGACTGGCATGGGGTGCTGCAGGCGGCTGGTCTTTTTGCGATGGGAGGTCGCTGATTGGACCGGGCGGACACCCGGCCGACGTGAGGGGATGACCATAGCGCCATTTCACGCCCTCTGCACCAGCGCATAACGCGGCAGGTCATCGAGGGGAGCAGAAGGCGCGGCCTTGGCGTGTCACCCCTGGACCATATGTCAACGGCACTATGTCATGGAGACGACGCCGTGATGGAGCCGACCATGCAGCCGAAATCCGAGCAGGATCTCTCCTATCAGAAACAAACCCGCCAAAGACAGGCGCGCCAGAAACAGGCCCGCGAGCGGCTGGCCCGCGGGCGTGCCAAACAGGCCTATTCACCCGAGCGCCTGCAGCAGGAAGAGGAACTGGACGAAGGCCTGGTGGACAGTTTCCCTGCCAGCGATCCGGTCTCGATCAGCCAGCCCAGCACAGCGATGCCGGCCTTCCGCAACCGTCGTCGCAGCGATCCTGACAGCAGGACCTGACTGCCAATCGAATGACCGATTGCCGCGGAATTCAGCAACCCACGGATGTCACAGCCTGCACTGACGCCGTCTCTTTATGATCACGCGTGAAGATCATGATTCCGGTCTGCGCCTGGGGCATGGTCGGCTGCTGCAGGCAGCCCGCTGCCAGGTCTGATCGGGTCTGAGAGGAGTGGAATGGGGTGACATGACGGATGGTCTGAAGACGCGCAGCATCAAAGGGGTACTCTGGTCGGCCACCGAAAGCGTCGGCGTCGCCATCCTGTCGCTGGGCTCCTTCATCATCCTGGCGCGTATCCTGGAGCCCGGCGATATCGGCGCGGTGGCACTGGCCAGCGCCTTCATCATCATCTTCAACCTGATCATCGCCTATGGCTTCGTCGATGCCATCGTCCTGCAGTTGCGCCTGACGCCCGAGCATCTCGATACCGGCTTCTGGAGCACGCTGGGCACGGCCATCCTGCTCTGCCTTCTCTGTACCCTGGGCGCGGATACGGCGGCCCAATGGCTGAATGAGCCCAAACTCGCCGTCATCATGCCGTGGCTTTCTACGCTCTTGATCGTCAATTCGCTGGGTGCCGTGCCGATTGCCATTTTCCGACGCGATCTGCGTTTCCGCACCCTGGCGATCTGCAATGTCTCCGGGCGGGCCATCGGCGCGGTGGCGAGCGTGATCATGGCGCTGACCGGCTTTGGGCTCTGGAGCCTGGTCGGCCAGCAGTTGATTGCCGCGGTGATCAGCAGCGCAGCCGTGGTGATCGCGGCGCGCTGGCGGCCGCATTTTCGCTTCTCGCTGCAGCGTCTGCGCGAGATGGGTGAATTCGGCTTCCATGTTTCCACCAGCCAGGTGATCTCGGCACTGGGCGAGCAGATGATGAACCTGCTGGTCGGCAGCATGTTCGGTACCGTCATCCTGGGCCATTTCAGCGTCGCCTGGCGCATGGTGCAGCTGGTGCGCGCGCTGATCGCCTCGGCCGTCTATCAGGTCGCCTTCAGCACCTTCGCCAAGCTGCAGCATGACCGCCCGGCGCTGGTGCGCGCCTTCACCCGCGCCACCAAGATGAGCTGTCTGATCGGCTTTCCCATCGGCGCCGGCATGGCGGTAACGGCCGAGCCCGCTATTCAGGTCATGTTCGGCGCCAAGTGGGAGGAAAGCATCCCGCTTTTCGGCATTCTGGCGCTCGACATGCTGCCGGCCTTCTATCTGATGTTCTTCAGCGCCGGCTATCGCGCGCTGGGCAAGCCGGCCTGGGCGCTGTATAGCGCGATCCTGTATTTCACCATCGGCATGACCGGCATCGTCGTGATGTCGCAATTCTTCGGCATCGCTGCGGTGGCGATCTTCTGGGTCTGCAAGTCGGTGTCGCTGATGCCGATCCACATCTATGTCATGCACCGCTTCCTGGGCATTTCGATGCCCGCGATGCTGGGCATGGCGACGCCAGCCCTGGCAGCCACCGCCGCCATGGCCGCCGGCGTCGCAGCCACATTATGGGCCCTGCCGGCTGGATATGGCGCGCCGCTGCAACTGACCATCGCCATCGGGGTTGGCGTGGCGCTCTATATCGGGGCTGCCCGCCTCTTCGCTCCGGCGCTGGTGCGCGACGTGATCAGCACCGGGCGAATTATGATAACGCCGTCATCCTCGCAGGGATGACGGCGCCATCACATCAACGCTATTCAGGCTTATTCAGCGGGAACGGTTGCTGCCAGCAAGGGCCAGCCCTTGTCCTGCTCGGAGATCCGGCTGACCGGCAGCGGCCAGGTGATATTCAGCACCGGATCGTCGTAGCGCACACCCCGGCCAGCATCCGGCGTGTAGTATTGCGACACCAGATAATTCACTTCCGAATTCTCGACCAGGGTCTGGAAGCCATGGGCAAAGCCGTCGGGCACGTACAGCATCCGGTGGGACTCAGCCGTCAGCTCGACGCCGATCCATTGCCGGAAGGTGGGCGAGCCGGGCCGCAGGTCGACGATCACGTCATAGATCGCGCCGCGCTGGCAGCGGACCAGCTTGGCCTCGCCATAAGGCTTCTCCTGGTAATGCATGCCGCGCAGCGTGCCGGGTACCGGGTTGACCGACAGGTTGCCCTGCAGGATGTCGATATCGATACCGTGATCGAGAAACTCCTTGCGGCACCAGACGCGGGCAAAGAACCCGCGGTCGTCCTCGCGCCGCTCCAGGTCAATGATGAAAGCGCCGGGCAGTTTGGTCTCAGTGAATTTCATAGGGCTTGTACCGCAGGTTGGCGTCGAACTGGCCGGTCTCCAGCAACTGCCGGAGCTGCTTCAGCCGGGTGAAAGGCGGCGCGTTGAACACCGCATCGGTCATCGCGATCCGCTCGAAGACTGCCCGCAACTGCCGGAAGCCTTTCTCCGCCGTCCACTGGCAGCGGAAATCCGGCAGGCACTGGCCAAGTTTTGCAAACGAGACCCGGTAGCTGCGATTATCGGCGCCGTTATCGCCAAACGAGATTTCGCAGCCAGGGAAAACCTTCGCTGCGGTCTCGGCGATCTCGCGGATGCGATAGTTGTTGGCCTCGGTGCCGACATTGATGATCTGGTTATGCACCGCGTTGGACGGCGCCTTCAGCGCGGCGATGAACGCATCGGAGATGTCCGAGATATGCACCAGCGGCCGCCAGGGCGTGCCGTCGCTGCTCATGGCGATCTTCCCCGTGGTCCAGGCAAGCCCTGCGAGGTTGTTCAGCACCACGTCGAAGCGCATCCGCGGCGAGGCGCCGAACGCCGTCGACAGGCGCAGGAAGGTCGGCGAGAAATCCGCATCCGCCAAGGCGCTGACATCGCGCTCGACCATCACCTTGCAGCGCGCATAGGCGGTCTGCGGATTGGTCGGCGACAGCTCGGTGCGCGGCTCCTCATCCGCAGCTGCGCCATAGACGCTGCAGGACGAAGCGTAGACAAAGCGGCGCACGCCGGCGGCCTTGGCCGCCTTGGCCAGCGAAACCGATGCCTCATGATTGATGGCATATGTCAGGCCCTGGTCGTGCTCGCCCAGCGGATCGTTGGACAACTCGGCCAGATGCACCACCGCGTCATAGCCGCGCAGATCCTGCGGCTTCAGGTCGCGCACATCCCGCATCAGGATCGGCGGACGGTCCTTGCCGTCATGGAACAGCCAGCCGGCCCGGTAAAGCCCAACATCGACGCCGGTCACCTCGAAGCCCTGCTCCACAAGGCGCGGCCCCATCACGCTGCCGATATAGCCGTCCGCGCCGGTCAGAAGCACCTTGCGCGGCACTTCGCGCACCGGCTCGCTGCGCACCGGCCGGATTTCGGTATCCATCACCAGATCTTCCATGGCGCTTCCCCTTTCTGCCACAAGCCTTCCAACACGCTCTTGTCCCGCAGGGTATCCATCGGCTGCCAGAAGCCGCGATGCCGGTAGGCAACCAGATTGCCTTCTGCGGCCAGCCTCTCGAGCGGTTCGCGCTCCCACACCGTGTCGTCGCCATCGATGTAATCGAGCACTTCCGGCTCCAGCACGAAGAAGCCGCCATTGATGAAGATGCCGTCCTCGTTCGACTTCTCGCGAAAGCCGTTCACTTGGGTCTGGCCCGGCAGCAGGTTCAGCGCGCCGAAACGGCCCGGCTGATGCACGGCCGTCACGGTGGCAAGGGCGCCGGATTTGCGGTGGAAATCGATCAGGTCGCTGATGTCGACGTCGCCGACGCCATCGCCATAGGTCAGGCAGAAGGTTTCGTCGCCGATATAATCCTTCACCCGCTTGATGCGGCCGCCGGTCATGGTGTCCTGGCCGGTATCGATCAGGGTCACTTTCCAGGGTTCGACGCCATTCTTATGCACCTGGACGTCGTTACTGCGCAGATCGAGCGTAAGATCCGACAACTCGAAAGCGTAGTTGCGGAAGTAATGCTTGATCATGTTGCCTTTGTAGCCGCAGCAGATGATGAAGTCGTTCAGTCCATGGGCTGAATAGATCTTCATGATATGCCAGAGGATCGGCTGGCCGCCGATTTCGACCAGAGGCTTTGGCCTGATCGCACTCTCCTCGCTGATGCGGGTGCCGAATCCGCCGGCGAGAATGACTACCTTCATGACACTCTCCCATTCTGCGGACGCATCAGCGTGTCGTCGATCATCGACCGCACCGCTTCCGCATCCAAACCGGAAAGGCTGTCGTTTGCCGTCGCCCGCCCGCGGGCGGCGATCAGGCGCTCGTAGAGCGCGACATGGTGTTGCGCGATCTTGCTGATATCGAAGCAGCGCAGCACCTTGGCGCGTGCTTCCTGCGCGAGACTGTCCCTGTTTTCCTCCGCCAAGCACCAGGCGATGCCTAGCGCCAGATCTTCGGCGGAGAGATTCTGCGCCAGATAGCCATTGAGCTTGTGATCGATGAGGTCGACCTGGCCGGTATTGGCGAAGGCGGCGACGGGAACGCCGCAGGCCATCGCCTCCAGAACTGTCTTGGCGGCATTCTCGTAGACAGACGGCGCCGCCATGACATCGGCACAGGCATAAAGCAGCGCCAGGCTGAGATCGTCGTGCAGACGGCCGACATAGCGCACCGGGAAATCGAACTGCGTGGAGCCGAGCGGATTGCCGAAGGCAACGAGCTGAACCTTGTCTCCCCACCCCTGCTCGTTCAGCAGGTGAATGGCCTTGGACAAGTAGGAGAATCCCTTCCGCGGATCATGCACGTTCACGGCGCCGAACAGGATGATCTTCTTATCCAGCGGCAAACCCCAGATGCGGCGCGCCGTAATCTTGTCCACCGGCCGGAAGCGGTCGACATCGACGCCGTTCGGAATGACGGTGATCTCGTTGTCGAAAGTCAGCGGGCTTTGCCGGGCGCATTCCGCGATCCAGTTGCTGAGCGCGATATAGGTGATCGGCGTGCCGTGCCAGGCGCGGTATTTGCGCTTCCACTGCCAGCGGCTGATGTCGAAATTGCTTTTCGAGCCAAGCTGCGGGCAGGCGCCGCAGCTGCGCATGTACTTGTTGCAATCGCCCGCGTAATGGCAGCCGCCGGTCAGCGGCCACATGTCGCGCAAGGTCCAGACGATGGGATAGTCCCGAAGCTGGCTGATCGTCTTGATCGGCACGGCTCCGCGTCCGGCCCAATGGAACTGGACGATGTCCGGCTTCAGGCGATCCACCGCTTCCCTGATGTTGAAGGGCAGCCAGCCGACCGACCACCAGTTATGCGGCGACCAGTCGTAGATCTTCAGCGGAATGCGATCGAGCGGGTCGCGCATGATCTCAAGAATCGAGCGCGGCGAGCCACTGCGCGGAATGACTGTCGGATCGTCGGTGTATTTGCGCAGCACCAGCATCTGCGAGTCGACGCCCGCCGCCTGAACCGCCTTGTGCAGCTTGTAGGCGCCCACCATCGCGCCGCCATCGCCGTCGGCCGGGGAGATATGAAGGACGCGGATCATGGCTTGCCTGGCGGTGGGGAATGATGTTGCGCGGGATGGTCCTGAACGGCGGAGAGCAACGGCGCGATGGGCACATCGGGCGGCTCTGGCTCACGCGTCGGCCTGGGCGGCTGGCGGCCGGAGAGAACGTGATAGAGCTTGCCCGGATTGCTGATTGCGGCTGCGACTTCGGCGGCCACGGCGCGGCTGAGTCCGAAGGCATTCGGCACGCGCTTGGCGGCCTTTAAGCCTTCCAGGTGATATCGAAGAAACGAGCCGCCGCGGCCGGTGACCGCGCCGCGCACCAGCAGGCGGTAGTAGCGGCGCAGATGCGCGCGTTCCAGCTCGGCCAGTTCAGCCGCGTTGAAATAGCGCGGGCCGTAATCCCTCAGGAAAACCAGCCATTCGCGCATCAGGGTCTGGTTGCGCTCGGCGACTGTCGACGTCACCGATGTCTCGTGCTTGCGCGAAAAGCACAGCAGCTGATGCACGAAGCCGTAATCGACGCGGTCCAGCAGATCGAAATAGGCGGCCAGATCGGCATGCAGGAACTGGGTCGGATAGAAGGCCGGATAGCGCGCCCGCACCAGATCGGCGCGGATCAGCCCGGAGCTTGGCGCCAGGGAGAAAACCTTCTGCGCCAGGAAGAGCCGCGCGATTTCGACGCCGGGGAAGGCTTCCCGGTCCGCCGGCAGGCCGCCACATTCGACCTCCTCGCCGCGCTGGCGCAGCGAACCGACCAGCCCGACGGAAGGATGCGCCAGCGCCACCCGCATCATCTCTTCCAGGCAATGAGGATAGAGCGTGTCGTCGGCATGCAGCACCTTGCAATAGACGCTGGCATCCGAGATCAGCCGCATCGAGCGGTTCCAGTTCTCGATGATCGGCAAGGTGGCTTCGTTGGTGATCACCCGGATGCGCCGGTCGCGGCGCGCATAGCTTTCCGCTATCGCGCGCGTGTCATCCTTGCTGGCATTGTTGAGGATGACATGCTCGTAATTGCCATAGCCCTGGCGCTGCACGCTCTCAATGCATTCAGCCAGATAGGCTGCGCCGTTATAGACCGGCGTGACAACGCTCACGAGGGGCTGGCTGGTCATGGAGCGCTCCAGCCGGTTACGCGGGCATGGCGGCAAGCGGCCGGACGTACTCCGGCGCCTGGGCTGGCGCAAAGACCGCGTCCTGCTCGGCGCGCAGACGGTCGATCAGGCGGTCGGCGGGAAGCTCCACATCATCGTAGGTCAGCACCGCATCTTTCGGAATGTCGCGCCGCAGCCGGCAGCCGGCGGCAATGCCGATTGGCAAAAGCCGCTCGCGCCGCACCACATCAGCATTCTCGCAAAGGCCGTAGGTCATGTAATGGCCGAGATCGTCGAGCGTGTCGCCGGCCTTGAGATCGGTCTTCGCTGCCGCCACGACCTCGACGCAGGGCCCGGCAATGGGCGCGATGGCGGCGTCCTTGAACAGCACCGCGCGCGCCACCGTATTGGGCACCTCGAAATGGCACAGGTGATAGGGCGTGTAGAAGCAATAGAAGGGCCCGTCCCCGAGTTTGTAGAGGGCAAGGTAATGCCGCTGCGTCGGATGCTCGATGGTGCCGAGCACGAAGACGCCGGGGCCGGGAGCTGCGCCGACCACGTAATCGACGATGCCCTCGCCGCTCATCAGTGCATCGGCCGGGAAAAGCTGTGCGGCTTTATCGATGGGGGTTCCGGCTTCCACCGTCGGCCCCAGCATACCGCGCCGCGCAACCCCCATGCCGGTGGCGTTGGCGATGATCGCCTGCTCGAAAGAGACCTTGGTGCCATCCGAAAAAGAGGTCACCATATGCGGCTTCTGCTTCCAGCGGCGGGCGAATTCCGCCTGCGTCGTCGGCGTCCGATACGGATCGTGCAGGCCCTTGATATTGCCGCACAGGACCGGACGCACCCCGATGCCGCGCACGAAGCGGTAGAGGTTCATGGTCACGCCGGGCTGGTCGCCATCGGCGTTGGTGTAGACGACGCCGGCTTTGTCGGCGCGCCGCTTCAGCAGCGGCCCCACCGTGCCGTCCAGTTCGGCATTCATCAGGATGACATGCTTGCCGTTCTCGATGGCGGCGCAGACCGCATGGGCCGCATATTCGATCGAGCCCGTCACCTCGATGATGGCGTCGATCTCCTCCG
Source organism: uncultured Ferrovibrio sp. (assembly GCF_937960835.1). GTDB lineage: Bacteria > Pseudomonadota > Alphaproteobacteria > Ferrovibrionales > Ferrovibrionaceae > Ferrovibrio. The sequence goes on along the minus strand of NZ_CALGPC010000006.1, from coordinate 271,877 downwards.
CCTCGCAGAGCAGGCGCCAGTTCTCGGTGATCGCCGGCTGGCCCGCGGCGATGGCGCTGCGCAGGCCGAAGGGGGATTCGACCACCCGCGGCACCGGCTGGCCGGCCTCGGTATAGGCGCGCCTGGCCGGCTCGAGATTGCGGTTGGCGATGGCAACCAGCCGCATGCCGGGCACCGCCGTTGCGATCTGCAGGGCGATGCCGCGCGCCATGAATCCCGCGCCGATCATGCCGACGCGGATGGGGCGGCCGTGCTCAAGTTCGTAGTGCTGGAGGGCTTTATCGACGATGATCATGGCGCCATTTAGCGACGCCAAGCCCATTCTGGGTTGTGATCAAGCTGTGTCTGCTATCTCGCCTGCCCCCGCTGCCGCAGAGGCGCAAATCAGGCGTTTTCGCGCACCTTTGGGGATGGCTGCGGCGCCCTGATGCGACGTTGCAATGCAGCAGGCGCCGAGATGCGGCGCGCCTATTTCAGGAATACCTATTTCAGGTGTCACTTACCAGAGTAGATGGCAATTTTTTGCGTGAGTCGGGCGAGTCGAATCCGAGTCGTTGGCAAGGAATCACCAGACATTTTGGCAAACGATTCCCAAGGACCAGCTTTATTGGCAAGACATAATTTATCCTGCATTTTTAGATTTCGTCATCTTGCAAGATAAACTATGCCTTATCAACATCTTAGAGCCCTGCGCGACGACCAATGGCTGCCAAATTGGCACTGAGGTATTGCTGAACTGTGTCCATACCCACGTCCCATAATTGAGACAAAGGATAAGCCACGTCACTGGATTGCCATGGCATTAAAGGCTCGCCATCAATCCGTGCAAAACCTACATCGAATTCGCCATTTACCAAACATCTACTCCCTCCTTGAGTAGAGAATGGCGGAAGTCAATGCCGGAGCTCCGCTGTCGGCCGAGGTTTGCTCGGGTCGTACTGCTTTCCGGTCTGTTCTGACAGGTCATGGTATTGACGGGCATAGAACATCCGGTGCGCCGTCTGCGTCTGGGCTATGCCGAGTTGCATGACTTCCGGGTCCGGCTCCTTCTGCCATCGAGGCGGTGCCGGGCCGGGTTGGAAGGTGTAGCCACGAACCGTTCGATTGGGTTCCAGCACTACCAGTTTGTTCTGCGTTCCGAACGCGACTGAGAAGTTGTGCGCCATCGTCATGCGCCCGCCGCCGGGGGGCACGCGGCGCAAGTCGATCCCGAAGAATGGGCTGTCGAAGCTGATGCCGAGCAGACCCATCAGGGTCGGTGCCATGTCCAGACTGGACCCGAGAGTGCCGTCTCGTGCTGCCACAATATGCTTGGGCGCATAGAAGAGCAGCGGAACGCGGAAGCCATCGACCGGCACATGGGCCGAGCCGTTAATCTTTGGGCCATGGTCACCGATGAATACGAATACCGTGTTGTCGAACCATGGCTTGCCGCGCGCATTGTCCACGAAGTTGCCGAATGCCCAATCGGCATAGGTCGCAGCATTCGTCCGCGTCTTGGCATTCGGATCTTTGGAGATCCGGCCTTCAGGATAGGTATAGGGGCGATGGTTGGATACGGTCAGCATGGCCAGAAAGGCTGGCTGGCCATCCTTGGTCATCTGGTCGAGGCGTGCAGTAGCCTCCTTGTACAGATACTCGTCGGCATAGCCCCAGATCGTCTTGAAGCCTTTCTCGGAGAAGTCACGTTCGTCCCAGACATTGTCGAAGCCAATGGTCTCCCAGAAGTGGCCCATATTGTCGAAGCGTCCGTCGCCCGCGTACAGGAAGGCACTGCGGTAACCGAACTGGCGCAACAGGAGCGGCACGGAATTCATGCCCTCAGACCCGCTGCGGCGAGCAGTCGAGATGCCGGGAATGGGAGCAAAGGACGTCAGTAGGGCTTCCAGGCCGCGCACTGTGCGGTCGCCGGTCGCATAGACGTTGGTGAACAACAGGCCGTCTTTGGCCAGCCTGTCGATGTTCGGAGAAATGGACTCTCCGCGCTTGTTGTCCAGGCTGTCGATGTAGGTTGAGCCATAGGACTCGTTGATGACGAGAACGATATTCAGATTCTTGAGCTTCTGGCCATTGTCCACATGCCGCATCAGGCTGCGCGAGCCTTTCGGTGTCAGGAAAACCGTATTGTCCTGAGCAACCATACCGCGGAGCAGCGGAATAGCGGCAGTTTCATCCATACCGGCATACTGACCATCATATTCGGAATCGTTAGTCAGAAATGCCCTGACCATGCTGAACAGACCGTTCTGGGCAACCTCATTGATCTCTCGGTCGCGGCTGGGGCCGAATGGCGCCCAGTAAAGGCTCAATGCCGCGATGATGGCCAGGATAGGAGCACTGCTGGCAACGCCGATCAACTCGGCGGGCGATAGGCGAGCCGCAAGCGCCGCATCCAGGCGGCGGCGGAGACTCCAGTAAAGCACCAGAGCAATCAGAGCCGCCATTGGCAGATACAGGCCAAGATTGAAGGACTCACCGATATTGCCGATCACCTCGCGCGGGAAGATGAGGTAATTGACGGCAATGCCATTGAACCGGCTGCTAAACTCATTCCAAAATAAGAATTCAGCGCCAGCCGAGAAAATCAATACACTGCTGAACGCAAATAGAATTGCATGTGCAAGCCAGCGACCAGTCCTGCGCTGCCATGCAAATTTCAGCAAATAGAGTCCGACCAGAAATGGCAGGCCGAGCGCTAAGCCCATACTAGCGTCATGGAAAATACCTACCACGACAGTTATCAGTAGCCCTCGGACTGAATGCCCTTCCACGGCAATCCAGGTGGCGAGGCCCAAGCGTACAAGCGTTGAAATAACCACAAAAACAACGATACATAGCAGCCAGAAGCTGAAACGGTTCGGAAGCCGCATTGGGCGCACCCCTTAATGGCGAAGCAAGTAGATCCAGAATTCCAGGCCGAAATGCACAAGCGCCCAGAAAATCCAGAAGCCGGCTATTACTGCGCCCAGTCGCAGCAAAAAGACCCTTGAGATACTCTGAGGATTTCATCAGGTAGGGCCATTCACGACTGTGTCTGGAGTCAGGGCTGTATTTTTCTGCGGCAGGTATCGCAACAGGAATAGAGCAGCAGCTCCGGATACTGCCGCGCTGGCGACGAGGTCGCCAAAGTAATGGGCATTAATCAGGACGCGCGTGATTGCCAGCAAGAAGCCGTAGATGAATAGAACTCCCCGCGCATTGGGGAACACCAGGGCCGCGGCAAACACGAAGGCTAGCACGGACGCGGCGTGCGAGGATGGCAGGGAGTCGTAAGGCTTGAAGCCGTTGAATAGGGAAAGCTGGTATATGCCCTGCTCTATAAGAAGCCTCGGACGGGACCGGCCGATGATGAATGCGAGCACTTCGGTGATGGCGCCGCTCGCGCATATGCTCACGAAGACATAAATGCAGCGAGCGCGGAAATTGCTGGCATTCTTGAAGATGTAGGAGCCCGCGAGCAGGACCGCCAGGCCAAGCAAGTATCGCCAGGCGTTTCCGAAATCCGTTACCCACTGGGCGACGCTGACTACCCAGCTATCGCGCTTCCCGTGGATAAATAGGGCCAGCCAAGGATCGATCAGAAAGGCCGCCAAAGGGCATACGAAGAAGGCAATCACCAGTGGAAGCATCCATCTGTCCCGGCGCGCGCTTAGCTGCAGGATGCGGAATTTCAAAGTGCTTGGTGCAGGCGCCATCATCATTGTGCCTGCCTCGCTAAAGCACTTGCACTGAGGGACATGGGCGATTGGTCTGTCCCGGTACGGTATGCGCGGGACGGTAGCAGGACTGCGGTGCGGCCACGCTGAGCTTGGCTGAATAGCGGCGGGAATGACGCGAGCTCATCGCGGAGCAGTGTCACGACGATGCCGTCCGGATGGGCCGCGGTCCAAGCCGAGACCTCATTGAGGTGGAGTTCCGCGAGTGGCTGCTTCAGACGGCCGCTGAAATTGTATTCCCCGGCGTAGTCGCCGGCGAAAGCAATGTCGTACCCGGACTTCTGGTATTCAGCGATGACGCGGCTGATAGGACCAAGGTCATAGGCGTCGCGTAAATGCGGGTTGAATACTGCCAGATGCAGAATGGCAAAGAGACCGAAAACGGCCACGACGCAGGCATGAAGACCATCTTCGACTTGACCTCGACGCGCCATCCAATGACACAAGGCGGCCACCGCGAGGACCGCAAGCCCGGCAGGTACATGTGCTTTCAGCACGATGCCCGACCAGTCGGCGCCTTCAAGGCGGGCATCCACCAGAAGCATGAATGGCGCCGCCAGCAGTCCAACGCCAAGACACACCAGGGTGCCGGTGATAGGCCAGGCCGCCGGCCGATTCATGGCCCGGCCCGGCATCGTGATGCCGCGGGCAATCGCCAGCATCAGCAGCGGAAATAGCGGCAGCAGATATTGGGGCTGCTTGCCGCTGATTACACAGAAGCAAAGGAAGACCAGTGCTGGGAGAAGAACGGTCAGGAAGACGCTACGGTCGGTCGTGTGCGACCAGCGTGTCAGGGCACGCCAGCTATTCGGCCAGATCGACCACGGGAAAAGGATGAGAGGCAGCAGCGGTAGGTACCACAGGAACGACCGCCGATGGGCAAAGCTGTTTGAAACCCGGTTGACAGTCTGACCCCAGAGCAGGTTCTCCGCAAAATCTTCGCCACCTGAGATTGCCGCTGGAATGGCCCAGGCCAGCCCAACGGCAGTACCGGCCAATACGGCTGCCAGCAGGCTGCCATACCACTGCCGCCAGCGGATCTGGTTTTCGGGGGGTGCCCAAATGGGTGCGAGCAAGCCTACCGGGACAATGAATAGGAAAATGACGGGGCCTTTGGCGAGGATGCCGCCGCCAATGGCCACTGCGACCATCGCCATGCCATGCAGCAGCTTTCCAGTGCGCGCCGTGTAAGCCAGACCGACGCATCCCAGCATAGCGAAGAAGGCGACCATCAGGTCGAACATCACCAGTGACGAGAAAACCATCCACCAACTGGCGGATGCCACCATCAGAGATGCATAGATGCCAGCCTTGCGGCCTTCCTCGCCGGACCAGAGCAGTCGGCCGAGAATTTGCGTCAGCCACAAGGCGCCGATGCCGAATATCGGAGCGACCAGGCGAGCAGCGAATTCGGAAACCCCGAACGTCAGCCAGAGCAGGCGGATAATCCAGAACAGCAATGGCGGCTTGTGGTGGTATGGCTCACCGTTCAGGTGCGGGACCAGCCAATCGTTGTTGATATGCATGTCCCAGGCGACGGACAGGTAGCGCGTCTCGTCGACCGGCAGTAGCGGCCGAGCGTAAAGGCTGATCAGGATGACGGCGCCAGTCAGCAGGAACGGCGTCAGATGGGAGTAGTCTTTGCGTTCAAGCACCGGCGATGCTCTGCTGAGAAGGCATAGACCGCCGGGACTGGAGAATCAGGTGCAGATTCCGCAGATAGATGGCGAGGCCGGTGACCTGACCTACGATGAAGACGATATTGGCGAGCTGGACAGCGTAAAAGAGCAAGATTACGCCGCCGGCCACACTGAGGAACCAGAAGGCAAGCGGGATTTCGCTGCGGCCGACGCGTTCAGCGTGAATCCACTGAACGACAAAGCGGGAGGCGAATACGAGCTGGCCGAGGAACCCGACCAATGCCCAGACGTCGAAGCTGTCGAGCAGCCTTTGAAGATATTCCGGCCACATTCGAAATCTCAGTTATTGTTCTTGATTGACAGGAGAGTAGCGCCGCCGCTATCGGTCCAGCGAAGACGCAGCCAGTAGACTCCAAAGAGATCAATCAGGCCGACAACCAGCCGATCGAGCGTGCCGTAGTGCGAACGGCCGCCACGTCGAGGGCGATGGTTCACCGGCAAGGAGACCACACGCCCGCCCATACGGATGACCAGTGCCGGCAGAAAACGGTGCATATGATCGAAGAAGGGGAGCTGCAGGAAAAGCTGACGGCTGAACATTTTCATACCGCAACCGGTATCAGGAGTCGCATCGCGCAGAACCGACGAACGGATGATATTGGCGACCTTGGATGAGGCCTTCTTGATGAAGGTGTCCTGGCGGCGCACCCGTTGCCCCGCCAGCAGCAGGAATGTGCCGTCCCAAGCGCCCTGCATCGCGGTCCAGAAAGTTAAGATATCGGCGGGATCGTTCTGGCCATCGCCGTCCATGGTGACAATGATCTCAGCGCGGGCAGCCTGGACGCCGGTCATGATGGCTCGGGATTGTCCGGCCTGTTTTCCGTGGCGTAGAGGTCGCAGTTCTGGAATTGCTTCCATGCATTGCTGAAGCAAGTCACATGTGTCGTCATCGGAGGCGTCGTCTACGACGATAATCTCGAATGCAAGTTGGCCGCGCAGAATCCGGCAGGTCTCTAAGACCAATGCGGAAATGCACTTTTCCTCATTGTGGACCGGGATGACGACTGAGATGTCTGGCTGGCTAGCCATAAAGAGAGCCCCGTGAGGATGAAAACGGAGCCACTATGAGCAAGCAAGCATTGGGGCAAGGATGCCCGAACTATACAATTTCGTAATATTTGGATTTTCCCTGTAAAGTCCGTTGCTTGGGTATGCTGGACAGGTAGTCTCCGTGGCGGGTCCGGCAACAATTTGATTGAGCCAATCGACAGCGATGAAGCTGCTGCTTATCGAAGATGATCAGGAAACTGCCGATTACATCGTCGGCGGGATGAAAGAGGCTGGACACACTGTCGATCATGCGGCAAACGGTCGCGATGGCCTGTTTATGGCTGCCGGCGAACCTTACGACGTCATGATTGTCGACCGCATGCTGCCCGGACTCGATGGGTTAGGCATCGTGAAGACCATACGCGGTGCAGCGGTTCGCACGCCGGTCCTGTTCCTGACCGCGCTGGGTGGCATCGATGATCGTGTCGAGGGTCTGGAAGCCGGTGCTGACGACTATCTCGTCAAACCTTTTGCCTTTGCCGAACTACTGGCTCGCGTGAATGCGCTCGCGCGCCGTCCGCCCGTAGTGAATGTTGATACCACCCTGCGTGTGGCGGACATGGAGATGGACCTGGTTCGCCGGACGGTGACACGGGGCGGCAAACGCATCGATTTGCAACCACAGGAATTCAAGCTGCTAGAATACCTGATCAGGCATACCGGTCGCGTCGTCACCCGAACGATGTTGCTGGAGAACGTGTGGAACTTTCATTTCGACCCGCAGACCAATGTAGTCGAGACGCATATTAGCCGCCTGCGCAGCAAGGTGGACCGTGGTTTTGGTCAAGAACTGATTCACACGGTTCGGGGCGCCGGGTATAAACTGCATGCGCCTGAATAGGATCGTCAAGACAATCGGCTTCCGCTTGGCCCTGCTCTATGCGGGGATATTCGGCGTGTCGGTATTACTGTTGCTCGGCGTGGTTTACATCGTCACCAGCAATGCCCTGCGAGATGGCTTGAACCATATCATCTCCGCCGAAATTGAGGCGCTTACCGAGGAGTATGATGAAGATGGGCTACCTCATCTAAAGGATGAAGTTGAGATTCGCCTTAGTTCTGGCCGTCGCCCGACGACCTACTACCTTCTCCTCGACCCGGCGGGACAGCGGCTCGCCGGCAGCTTGCCGATGCGGGATCCTGTTGTCGGTTGGCATGAATTTATCCGTCCAACGCCACCAACCGGCCCTGATGATCTGGACCATGATCAGAAAGGCGAGCACATGCTGATCGCCTTTGGCAAGAAATTTACAGACGGAAGCTTCCTTCTTGTGGCGGAAGACCGTCTCCGTGTCATTGAGGCCGAGGAGGCCATTTTCCGCGCCTTCGGGCTGGCATTTGCCCTAATTATCGTTTCGGGCTTCGGTGGCGGTATACTGTTGAGCACAGGCTTCTTGCGTCGCGTCGATGAGATTTCGCGTACTGCCCAGTTTATCGTATCAGGCAATCTGCATGACCGTATCCCGACACGAGGTACTGGCGATGAGCTGGACCGGCTCGCGCAGGGTCTGAACGAGATGTTCGACCGGCTCCAGGCGCTCATTGAGAGTCTGCGACAGGTATCCAACGACATCGCACATGACCTGCGCACGCCCCTGAGTCGACTTCGCCAGAAGCTGGAAGCTGCTCGGGCGCGCAGCATGAGCGTTGAAGGTTACACATCGGCTGTCGACCTCGCCATTTCGGATGTGGACGCCATTCTGCAAACCTTCGCAGCCTTGCTGCGAATTGCACAGATTGAAGCTGGTACGCGAAAGGCAGGCTTCAGCACGGTCGACCTGTCCATTCTGTTCCGGTCGATTTGCGAGACCTATTCTGCTGTCGCTGAAGATAACGGTCAGTTCATCAGCGCCGATATCGAGGATGGCGTCTTGGTCCACGGCGATAAGGAACTGCTGACCCAAATGCTCGTCAACCTGGTGGAGAATGCCATTCGGCATTGCCCGCCCGGAACGACCATTTACCTCGGCCTCAAGGATAGCCCAGATGGCATTGTGGGTATTGTGTCTGACACTGGCTCAGGCATTCCCGCGGAAGCGCGTGAAAAGGTTTTCCGGCGCTTCTATCGCCTGGAAAGCAGTCGCACGACGGCAGGCAACGGACTGGGCCTGTCACTGGTGTCAGCGGTGGCGGAACTACATCACATACAGGTGACGTTGCAGGACAACAGGCCTGGCCTAATTGTCAGACTGGCATTTCCTTCGGGAACGACACATGGGCGCGATTGATCCGAGCGACAATGTCGAACTGCGAAAGGCGGTTGGTTTCGTCGCTTGTGCCAACCTGATTTATTTTTTCATCGAGTTTACTGTCGCCCTGACGATCGGCTCGGTCTCCCTGTTCGCCGACAGCGTTGATTTCCTGGAAGATGCCTTAGTCAATTTCCTGATTCTGATTGCGTTAGGCTGGTCGCTGCAGGCGCGCAGCAGATTGGGCATGGCGCTGGCCGGGATCCTGCTGGTTCCAGGTTTGGCGACCATATGGATGGCCTGGGAGAAGTTCCTGGCGCCCGTTCCGCCAGAACCGGTCCCTCTGTCGCTGGCTGGCCTGGGAGCTCTTGCCGTCAACGTGGTTTGCGCTTATGTGCTGGTGAAATTCCGCCATCATAGCGGCAGCCTGACCAAGGCGGCCTTCCTGTCCGCCCGGAACGATGCCTATGCGAATGGCGCCATCCTGCTGGCTGCCGTGGCGACGGCCTATACGGCATCGGGCTGGCCAGATCTGATTGTCGGCACCGCTATCGCGGCGATGAATGTAGGGGCTGCGAACGATGTCTGGAGAGCTGCCAGAATGGAGCGGAAGCAGGCTGCGGTCTAGAATACTTCGCTAGTGCACGTTCAATGTCATTCGCGCAACTTGTTTCGCTGCTGACGATCATACATGACCCTTTGCCTCCGAATGGCTTGTTGCATTCATAGATCAGTAATTTCGGCTGCTACCGTTAGATCGACGGGATAATATAGCCACCAGTTTAGGCTTCTCGAAGCTCACACAACTCATTTCATGAAGCTATTTTTACCATCTGCTACTTTCTAACTGCGCCCCGAACTGATATCAGGTGTACAATTCTTTCAATTCCTTCATCTGGCATTTGACTTGTCATTAACTGAATAGCCGCTGCACACCAAGCATAGTGTGCGGCATCGATCGCTGCGTGATGGGTCGCTTCCGGCGCCCACTTCTTTATTTGCAGCAGATCGGCATCCGTCAGGCCATGACCAGCTGCCAGCGCCAAGAGGACTTCACTCGCCGATCCGCCGAGCTTGAAGTGTCGATGCTGCCCACCTTCAAAATACAGAAGGTCCAGCCAATGCCGATCGACCCCATCAGGGCCCGTATCGAAAACGACAATTTTGTCCTGCAGACGTTCGTTGAGAACGTCGCAGACCTCGGACGGGGTTACACCTTCCGCCCGCAACCTGGCTAGCGGAAGACCGTGAAGACCTTCGGCAATCGGGTCCCATACGAAGCTTGGTGTCAGCCATTCGTCGGCAGGCGAGATGAGCATGCTCTCGGCCTGAACATCGCTGCCCTCGACCCATGCCCACCCCACCTCGACGGGGTAACCGTCCCGCAGAGCTGAGGCCTCAGAATCCATAAAAACAATTTCAGACAGTTGCATGCCTATTCCCAGGGCTTTCGTTCCCGGACCTTACGCAGAAAATCCTGTATGTGCTCGGCTAGCGTTCGTCTGCGATGGGGAAAACATAGTCGTTCATAGGACGCGACTTTTTCTCCGAGCGCAGCCAGCTCGGCTGCATCCGGAGAGCCTGCGGCTGCATCCATTAGATTTTCGATGCGCACCAGAGCCAATCTGTGATGTGCTGGCGTCCATTCTTCTAAGGGCTGAATACCCGGCGCTAGGCAAGATACCGCGGCGGACATTCCCTCCGCCTTACAGAGTGAATCAAGGCCGCGCATGAAAGTGACAAACGGTGTCGCGCCTGGATTTAGCATTGCAGACCGGCCATCCGTTCCCGGAAGGCCCATTGCTACGGCCAGGCGGTCAATATCGCCTGTACCGTCGATATAATGACCGATGAGCACTGAAGCAACTTCCGGCTCTGAGCCTAATACAGATATCGCTTCGACAAGAAGACCTCGGGCGAATTCCTTATCGCGGGCTGCACGGGCCGCAGCTGTCTCATCGAAAGACCGACTGATCGGCATCAGGATAGCCGCCGTCGATCGACAGAAATCTGTCGTCGTGTGATCAGGGACAATCCTTCATTCTGAAGTATGATAATAAGCGCCAGAAGCAGCCTGGTACCCTCATCATTTACTTCCGGGTCAAGCAGATTGATGACGGCCTCTGTGCCACCATCCAGCTCAAGCTCTTCGGACATTCTCTCAATGTAGTCGGCCGAGAGGATGTAATTCTTGACCAGCCTGTGAGCGACCTCGAATTCTTGATTCAGGAGTAACCCTGCGCATTCGCGCAGTAATGATCGCCGAAAGTCCCCGTCGATTTTAGCGCATTCAAAAACGCCATCGTGAAACGAACGAAAATTCGGCACGGTCACCTCCCTAGAAGTAATCTCTGATCAGACGGCCTAGCTTTCGATTCGCCGATCCTGCGGCCGAACCCAAGGAGCATCGATCAGCATTTGCTCTTCGACGATATCAATGGTCTTGGCATGCATGTCTTCAGCGGTCAGAACCGCAAGATTCCAGATTTCCCCCGTAAGGCCATCCGTCATATGGATGAAGCGCTCACGGAATTTGCGAGAATTGACGGCAGGCAACGGGTTGACCTTTAGGTGCACGAATATCCGTCCAAGAAAATGGGCAAACTCCTTGTCGGCCTCCCATTTCGGTAGCTTGAAAGGCACAAGCCGGCTGCCGAGTTGCTGATCGGTCTGAATAGTGCTGAGCGCCAGGCTCGTCCCGATAACCACGATCGGGATCCGCAACTCATTGGAAAGATATTTGATCGTGTTCAGGAAATGCACCCGCTTGTCATGCGGTCCCGTAAGCGCGTTATGTATTTCATCAATGACGATCATACGTACGCTGGTCTTCGAAAGGATGGCGACCGCCGCGGCCAGCTTCTTCTCCCAATGCCATGTTTCCTGGTGGGGTGCATTCAGGCTTCGCAAAGCACCGGTTAAGAGAGCGCCGGTTGACGGATACGGCGGCGATTGGAAGATCATCGTCGCATTGCCACCCTCGAACGGATAATCGTCGTCACCATCATCGCTACTTTTCGAGCGGAGGTTCTGAAAATGTCGGACCAGCGTTGTTTTTCCGCTGTTAGAATCTCCATAGAGAAGCATACCACCCGGCCGGTGACTCACAGGCGCCTTAATCAAATCACGCAGTTTCCGCAGCCCTACATCGCCTCGTGGATATGATATCCAGCAAGGCTTTCGCAACTCATTGAAGTCTGCAGCTAGTAAACTCGATCCTGTGCCACAGACAGGATCAACCATATTTGGTTCGGTCATAATTCCTCCGCACGTGCCGTCAAATCATCCAGCGACAGATCGAGGTCATTGTCGTCATTGATCTGGCGTGTCGGTTTTTTACTGAGATTGTCATTATTCACGACCAAACGCGGTCGTACCGGCGCTTTAATCTTCTGCTGCGCAGACGTCAAATCTGGTTTGCCGGCATACGCCTCATCTCCGAGGGTCTTTTGATTACGGCGCTGCCGCTCGGCTTTCCGCCGCGCACCCTTTGCCATATTCGTCTTTTCCTCGGCTGCCTGGGTCATGCGCTCCAGATCTCGGTGCGCATCCAAGGTATCGAGAGTGCTGGCAACCCGTCCGCCGCGCTTCAGTTTAAGGCTGTTCGCAAGCCGATGATCCCATATGGATATTGGCTTCATCTGCCGAGTTTCCTCTGGAATCCGGTGATATACTCCGCTCTTGGGGTCTAAAAACCAGACACAAGTGACGTCTCGCGGGTCCCGGCGAACTTTGAACTTTTTGCGCACACGGCCTTCATCAGCCTTGATCCACGGTATGAGCGCTTCGGAAATATAGGTGATCTTCTCCCATGTGATTCCGTCACGCTGCACCGTGCGCTCATCAAATGGCAGCAGGTCAAGCGCTACCCGCTCCGGATCTTCGGCACGATCCTGCAGGCCAACACCTGGCGAGCCATCCGTGCCAAGTATGCCAGCCTCCCATTTCTCCAGAGGCGTACATCCCAGTTCTTCATGCAGGGTCCTGTGGTAAATATTCACCACCCAATGCGCCACGACCTGTTCAAGCTCATCGATCGTGAATACGGCATTACCTTCGGAGTCGTATGTTGCTCGTTCCCGAGGGTTTGAAAATGTTGTCCCTGGCAGATCATGGAAAACACGATTGATCGTCCCAATGAGGCGCTCAATATGGCCACCGTAGTGCGGCTGACGCAGCTTGCGCCACAATGGCCAGCACCCGTATTGCTGCAGATTGGCCTTGTACACCTCACTGCGGAAGTCGGGGCCATTATCCGCATGCAAATTCCGCATGAATCCCCATACCGGCCACTCTCCTTTGACATCTAGCCCCAGTAAAAAATTCTCCTTGGGCAAGACGGCATGTCGGATGCACATACACGTCGAAAACGCACTAGGCGCTTCAATCGTGATGTAAATGCCCACGATCATTCGGCTATATACATCGATTGCCACTGTCAGCCACACCTTACCGATCGGAAGGCGATCCCGTGCGCTTACCGCTTGGATATCGAGAAGTGTGTGGTCAATTTGAACATATGCGAGTGGATAGTCAGCCCCGGGATAGTGCCCCTGGATCTGCTCGTACATGTCTCTCGCGGCCTTGGGGCCGAGGCGGCTAGCGAGAATTTCTTTCGGCGGTAAATCCTTTATTCGCCGACGCAATGTACTCAAGTGTGGAATTTCAACGCCTACATCTTTGCATTGCTGTGCAATCGTTTTATAGATCGCGTTAATTGATGGTCTACGGCCTGACAGATACTTCTTCAGAGCATCCTCAACGATGTCTTCTGATTTGCTATCGAGCCGTCGCTTATGACGTTTTCGCCTCTTGGGCGCCAAGTCTGTTAGCAGACTTCTTCCGGTATAATCGGAAACCCAGCGGTACAACGTTCTTACGCTATGCCCGCTCTTCTGACTGATCTCCTTATAAAGTGCCTTAAAAGCTTCATCCTTGGCGGGTTTGTTGAGTAGAGACACGATAGGTTCAATAATTTCCAGGCGCTCACGAGCTACCTCTATATCGCTGGGATGGAAGATATCGATTGAAACATCGGCTCCCATATCGTCGGGAGAAATGTCTTCCCACAGGTTCTCGATATCAGTCTGAACAGTCTGACCACCATCCATGAATACGATCCGGACAGACTTTGTCCCCGCAGTACCAATAATGGTGCAACGCCGCCCATGCAGGTAAGCGTTGGTCCCCTTCTTAAATGTCGATAGCCTCTTCACCTGAACTACCTCGCCTGAGCCCATACGAGTGAGCCTTGGTTCAATGGAACATTTAGATCGGCATCGAGCATGCCTGTCGCCAGCAACCGCCAAACCTGTGGTATTGCGCTGTACCTTTCGGATGCCTCCCAGATTGCACTCGCGATTAGGTTGCCAACAGGAATGGGGCCAGATTCTGCCTCGCACATGAGGCGCGCGCAGAGCTCAGGCTTTGGCTTGAGCGTCCTGTAGTGAATCAGGAAATGTGCGTTAGGCAGGACAGGGAGCTTAACGTCGATCTCTGATTTGATGACGAAATCCCAGCCCTTATTTGCAGCATATTCCGCGGCTGCAGCAAAACGAGCCAGGAATGCTTCCTTCTCTTTAACTAGCACCTCAGCTGGCTTGACTTCGACGAGTTCACTCGGACCTTGCTCGTATTCCACCAGAAAATCGGGGGTGTAGTGGCTCTTACGGCCATTATCCATGACATATGGGATCTTGACTGGCTGCTCTTCGATTTTCGCGCTCGGATACTGAAAGCGGGTAAGGACTAGATAGTCCCGCTCCAAGAGCGACTCAAAGTCGATAAAATTTCCATCCGCACCAGTCACGGCGCCAGTGATACTACGCGGGTTTGCTCTAATGCGGCGTACAGGCATTTCAGTTACCTCTTCGCTTGAGCTTTCAGAGCGCTTTGCAGGGCGAGATCTACCCACGCGCCAACGTTTTCTCCAGCTTTGTGCGCGGCTTGCTTCACAGCTGCTCTCGTAGTGGGGGAAACCCCATCGAGCTTCCAGTATCTATGGGTTCCGTATGGTTTGTGAGCCTTCACAGGCGCTGCGAGCTTGCGCGCGGCGTGGAATTTAACGCCAAGGATGCCTTGCAACGCTTCGTAAGTTGGGGATTGTCCAGCTGCGGAGAGATGCCGCGAAACGGTATCAACCTCCTCGGCGCCAACATGGTGCATTTGCCGAACCAAGTGTCGGGATACAGCGTCCGAATAGGCAAATGGTACATCTTTTGGCTCTTTGACGAGCAGCCAACGATGCAGACCCACAGCATCGCAGGCGTCAACAAAGCGACGCGGCCAATCCTGGACCATCTGCGACGCCAGGTTGACCAACAGATGGCGTACTCGGGCGGGATGCCTGTCGATTTCACGAATGCGCGGGATGGCTTCAGCCCTGACGTCGCTTTTGGGCGGCATCAATAATTGTCGCAACGGAAGCGCATGGCGATCGGACGAAACCAACCTGTAAAGCAGCGTAAATAGGCGGAAGAACAAGACCGGGTGTATCGGTCCATAATCGCCCATTGGCTGCCAATCACCATCGGCGACTTTTAGAAGTCGAATCTGAGCGGCCAAATCTCTCTCAGGAACCTTCGCTGCTGCAATCGCCCGCAAATCGAAGCCGCAGAAGCCGCACAGCGCCAATGTGGCACCAGAAACCGTGTTCGAGGGATGAAGCGGGTGGGTACAGCCAGGACAACGATCAACCATTATCTGCCGGTGCCGGGTACAAACGCTGTAGAAGCTAAGGCGCCAGCTGGTCCGATAATACGGCTCTGGATCTTCGGCCAGGCAGGACGGGCAGACCTGCTGCCCGAAAGAGCTCTTTGCATAAGCACGTCCGGCTGGTGGCAGCCAGACGATCGGCGTCTTGCCGTCGTCGTTGTCATAGACCGAGCCCCGCCAGCGCCGGAGCGTGGCAGCCTCAAGGGTAAGCGCCGGCAAGCCGGCGTCCCGGGAAAGGTTAAAGATCAGATCGTCGCAGGCGTGCCTGTCCAGATCGACCCCACCGATGCGCGCACCGGGTAAGGCAATACGATAGAGTTCAGACGGTGTGGCACCATGCGCCCATGCGATGCGAGCAAACCAAGACGCAAAACTCTCATCGGTCAGAAGCGAGATGCCGACGGGCCATTTCCGCGGCAAGTACATCTGGGATCCTTCCGGATCGCTCACTGGCAGCCGAAATTTCTGCCTGCGATTTGGATGGATTTTACCACGTCGCGCCGCGAACCGTAGTTCGAAACGCGGCAGTGATTCTCACCGATTGCCAGAATGTCCGGTCGGAATTGCCAACTTCTTTGAGAAATTGCCAACTAATCTGAAAACCGACATCAGGAATATGGGAAAGCCGCCGGAGCGGAGAGTTGGCTGGGGGACTAGGATTCGAACCTAGACAACCAGAGTCAGAGTCTGGGGTCCTACCGTTAGACGATCCCCCAGCAGGGACCGGATCGGTTCAGGCGCCGGGATATAGCGGTTCCGCCGGGGCTTTGCAACCCCTCCCGCATACCCCCGTTAGCACCTGAAAATACTGACGATTTCCAGATGCGGCGACCAGCGGAACTGGTCGATGGGCACGGCCCGTTCCAGCCGGTAGCCGGCATCCGCCAGGGTGCGGGCGTCGCGGGCAAAACTGGCCGGATCGCAGGCCGCCATGACGATGAGCGGCGGGGCCTGCTTTGAGCCGGCCGCAGCGGCGATCTGCTGCACCTGCGCCTTGGCGCCGGCGCGCGGCGGGTCGAGCACAAGCGCATCGAGCTTCTTCAGCTCCGGCCCGGTGAGCGGCCGGCGTTCGAGGTCGCGCGCCTCGGCTGTGACCCTGCCGCTCAAGCCCGCCGCATTGACGCCAGCCTGCAAGGCGGCAATGGCGGGCCGATCGGCATCGCCGGCCAGCACCTGCTTGCCGGCGGCCGCCAGCCGCAGCGCGAAGGCGCCGCAGCCGGAGAAAAGATCGGCCACGCGCTTGGCATTGCCTAAAGCGTCGAGCGCGAAGTCCATCATCATCTGCTCGGCCTCGGCGGTGGCCTGCAGGAATCCGCCGGGCGGCAGCACCACCGGCACCTCGCCGAACATCACGGTCGGCGGCCGGTCGCCGAGATAGAGCAGTTCCGGCTCGCCGCCGCGCAGCTCGCGCCGCCAGCTCAGGCGCGCGAGATTCATTGCCTTTGCCGCTTTACTGAGGCCGATGCGCTCCTGCACCCGCACCTTCATGTTGCCGGTGATCAGCACATCGAGACCGGTCGTGGTGTCGGTAACCTTCACATCCACCGCCCAGCCATCGCCCAGCACCGGCAGCAATGCTTCGCGCAGGCCCGGCAATGCCGCAACCAGCCCGGGCCGCGAAACGGCGCATTCGGCGAGATCGACGATCTTGCGGCTGCCGGCTTCATGGAAGCCCATCAGCACGCGGTCCTTCACGCGCCGGGCAACGAATTCGGCACGGCGGCGCGACTGATCCGGCACGGCAAGCAGATCCTGCACCGGCGGCGTCTCAAAGCCGCGGCGAGCCAGCGCCGCAGCCAGCTTGTCACGCTTCCAGGCACGATAGGGCGCATCCGCCCAATGCTGCAGGGCACAGCCGCCGCAGCTTTGAAAATGCGCGCAGACAGGCTCGATGCGCTCGGGCCCCGCCGCTTCCAGCACGCTGATCTGGGCAGCGAAGCCATCGCCCCGCGCCTCGCCGACTTTCGCGGCGACATGATCGCCCGGCACGGTATAGGGCACGTAATAGCGCTCGCCATCCTTCTCCAGCACGCCATGGCCCTGCCCGCCCATGCGCGCAATGATGCCTTCCACGTCACGCATGATCGTAATCCGCTGCGATCAGAAACTCCTTGTTGCCTTCCGGGCCGAGGATCGGGCTCGGCTCGATGCCGCGCACGCGCCAGCCAGGCAATGCGCTCCACCAGGCGGCGATGCGCTGGCAGACTTCCTCATGCAAGGCCGGATCGCGCACCACGCCGCCCTTGCCGACACGTTCGCGGCCGACCTCGAATTGCGGCTTGATCAGCGCCACCGCCCAGGCGCCCGGCGCGGCGAGCGCCAAAGGCGCGGGCAGCACCGTCTCCAGGCCGATGAAGCTGGCATCGCAGACCACGGCGCCAACCGCCTCGGGCACCTGATCCGCACTGAGATGCCGCGCATTGGTCTTCTCCAGCACCACCACACGCGGATCGTTGCGCAGCTTCCAGTCCAGCTGCCCCTCGCCGACATCCACGGCATAGACCTTCTCCGCGCCATGCTGCAGCAGCACGTCGGTGAAGCCGCCGGTGGAAGCGCCGACATCGATGCAGATGCGTCCCTGCGGCGACAGGCCGAAATGCTCCAGCGCATGGGCAAGCTTAATCCCGCCACGGCTGACCCAGGGATGCGGCTTGCCGCGCAGTTCCAGCGGCAGGTCGGCGGCGATCATCTGGCCGGATTTGTCCAGGCGCTTGTCACCGGAAAACACCAGGCCAGCCATGATGGCGGCCTGCGCCTTGGCGCGGCTTTCCGCCAGGCCGCGCTCGACCAGCGCCTGATCCAGCCTGATCTTTGGCGCCTTCATGCCACGCTCCGCATCTGCATGCGGCGCAGCCTATGCGTCCGCCGGGCAAAGCGCCAGAGCAGCATGGCCGCCACCACCGAAAGTCCGACCACCAGACCGGCCCAGACGCCCCGTCCCTGCTGCGCGGTGTAGAAGCCAAGCCAGACCGCAGTGGTGAAACCGATGCCCCAATAGCCGATCACCGTCATCACCATCGGGATGGCGGTATCCTTCAGGCCGCGAAGCGCGCCGTTTGCCACCGCCTGTGCGCCGTCCACGAGCTGGAACAGGGCCGCCATGCCAAGATACGACACTGCCAGGGCGTAAACCCTGGATGTCGTGTCGGCGACGAAGACGCGGATCAGCCATTCGCCGCCAAAGGCAAAAATCAAGGCCGTACAGCCCATGAAGCCGATGCCCATCAGGATGGCGATCCAGCCGGCCCGCATCACGCCCGCGGCATCGCTTGCGCCAGCCGCGAGGCCGACGCGCACCGTCGCCGCCTGGCCGATCCCCATCGGCACCATGAAAGCGATGGTCGCCCATTGCAGGGCGATCTGATGCGCGGCGACCTCCGCCGTGCCGATCCGCCCCATCAGCAGTGCTGCCACTGAGAAAAGCCCGACCTCGGCGCCAAGCGTGAGCGAAATCGGTACGCCGATGCGCAAAAACCCGCGCAAACGCGCCGCCGTGGTGCGCCACCAGCCATTCGCCAGCCGGTATTCGCGGAACTGCGGATCGCGCGCAATGTAAAGCCCGAGACCGATCACCGTGATCAGGTTGACGAGACTCGATCCTATGCCCGCGCCGACGACACCCAAGGCAGGCAGGCCGAAAGCGCCGAAGATCAGCACGGAATTGATGCCCGCATTGAGCATGATCGCCATCAGCATCATGGCCATCGCCGGACGCGGCCGCTCCAGCGCGGCACAGAAGCCGCGCAGCACCATGAACCACAGCGAGGGAATGAACATGCCGCTGACCGCCTGCAGGAAGGGCGCGGCCAAAGCCGTCAGAGATTCGGGCTGTCCGGTCAGGCGGAAGAACGACGCGGCAAACCACAAGGCCACCGTGCAGACGAGGCCATAAATGCCGGTGCAGATCAGACCGTCATGCACGGCATGGCGGACGCCATCCTTGTCCTGCGCATCGCGGCCGCGCGCCTGCGCAGCCAGCGCGGGCGTCACCATCGACAGCCCAAGCCCCAGCATCCACAGGATGTTATAGACCGCAATGCCGAGGGAGGCCGCGCCCAGGGCCGCTTCGCTGTAATGCGACAGCAGCCAGACGTCGGTGGTGTGGATGGCGACCTGGGCAAGCTGCGTTCCAGCAATCGGCAACGCCAGCGTGAGCGTCGCCCGCGCTTCGGTAACAATCATGACGAGACTCGTTTATGCGCGGGCGGGAAGTTCGCTGGCTCGGCCCAGGGCCGACAGGGCCGTGGCGACGATCTGCGGTGCGTTCAGGCCGGCGATGTCGTACTGCTTGGCCGGTGAATCATGGTCAATGAAGATGTCCGGCAGCACCATACTGCGCACCTTCAGGCCCTGATCGAGCAGGCCGTCCTGGCTGAGGAAATGCAGCACATGGCTGCCGAAGCCGCCGATGGAGCCTTCCTCGATGGTGATCAGCACTTCATGATGGCGCGCCAGCTGCCGCACCAGATCCGTATCGAGCGGCTTGCAGAAACGCGCATCGGCCACCGTCGTCGGCAGACCACGTGCGGCCAGATCGTCGGCAGCCTTCAACGCTTCCTGCAGGCGCGCGCCGAAGGACAGGATGGCAATGGAACTGCCTTCGCGCATCACGCGGCCCTTGCCGAGCGGCAGAACCAGGCCGCGCTCGGGCAGTGCCACGCCGATGCCTTCGCCGCGCGGATAACGGAAAGCGCTGGGGCGGTCGTCGATGGCGACCGCGGTTGCGACCATATGGACGAGTTCGGCTTCATCAGCCGCCGCCATCAGCACCATGTCGGGCAGGCAGCCGAGATAGGCGATATCGAAGCTGCCTGCATGGGTGGCGCCGTCGGCACCGACCAGACCGGCGCGGTCGATGGCAAAGCGCACCGGCAGCTTCTGGATCGCCACGTCATGCACCACCTGGTCATAGGCACGCTGCAGGAAGGTGGAATAGATTGCGGCAAAGGGCTTGTAGCCCTCGCAGGCCATGCCGGCGGCAAAGGTTACCGCATGCTGCTCGGCGATGCCGACATCGAAGCAGCGGTCCGGGAATTTCTTGGCGAAAAGATCCAGGCCGGTGCCAGAGGGCATCGCCGCCGTAATCGCAACGATCTTGTCGTCGCGCTCGGCTTCCTTGATCAGGCTTTCGGCAAAAACCTTGGTATAGCTCGGCGGGCCGGCCTTCGGCTTGGCCTGGGTGCCGGTGATGACATCGAACTTGGCGACGCCGTGATACTTGTCGTCGGCAGCTTCCGCCGGGCCATAGCCCTTGCCCTTCTGCGTGACCACATGGATCAGCACCGGGCCGGACTTGTCGTAGTCGCGGATATTCTTCAGCACCGGCACAAGATGCTCGAGGTTATGACCATCCACCGGGCCGACGTAGTAGAAGCCCATTTCCTCGAACAGCGTACCGCCGGTGACCAGGCCGCGCGCATATTCTTCCGCCTTCTCGGCTGCCGAAGCGAGGCCGCGGGGCAGGATCTTCTCGCCGATCTGCTTGGCCAGCTGCCGCAGGCCCATGTAAGACCGCGAGGACAGCAGCCGCGACAGATAGGCGCTCATCGCGCCAACCGGCGGCGCAATCGACATGTCGTTGTCGTTGAGGATGACGATCAGCCGCGTATCCATCGAGCCGGCGTTGTTCATCGCCTCATAGGCCATGCCAGCCGACATCGCGCCATCGCCGATCACGCAGATGACGTTGTTCTTCTCGCCCTTGAAGTCGCGCGCAACCGCCATGCCGAGGCCGGCGGAAATCGAGGTCGAGGAATGCGCCGCACCGAAGGGATCGTATTCGCTTTCGCTGCGGCGGGTGAAACCGGACAGCCCGCCGCCCTGCCGCAGCGTGCGGATGCGATCGCGCCGGCCGGTCAGGATCTTGTGCGGATAGGCCTGATGGCCGACATCCCAGATCAGCTTGTCGACCGGCGTGTCGAAGACGTGATGCAGCGCCACCGTCAACTCGACCACGCCCAGACCCGCGCCGAGATGGCCGCCGGTAACCGAGACAGCATCGATCATCTCGCGGCGCACTTCGTCGGCGAGTTGCTTGAGCTGGTCGATATCGAAGCCGCGGATATCCGCTGGCGTCCGCACCAAGTCCAGCAGAGGCGTACGGTTGCTGATCATGGGGTCCAATTCTGTCACGAGCGGCGGGTTATAACAAACTCCGCCAACTCCTGCAAAAGCCGGGCTTTATCGCCGAATCCCGCCAAACGTGCCTGGGCCGAAGTGGTTAATTCCCGTGCCTTGGCCTTGGCCTGCTCCAGACCCAGCAGGCCGACGAAGGTGGCCTTGCCGGCCGCCTGGTCCTTCCCCACCGCCTTGCCCAGTTCGGCGACCGAGCCCTCCTCGTCCAGAATGTCGTCCGCGATCTGGAAGGCAAGCCCGATATCGGCGGCATAACCGATCAGGGCCGAGCGTTCGATGGTCCGGGCGCTGGCCAGAATGGGCCCGGCTTCCGCCGAAAAGCCGATCAGGGCGCCGGTCTTGAGACTCTGCAGATGCGCGATTTCCGCAAAAGACAGCGGCTGGCCGGCGGCGCTGCGCGTCTCGGCGGCCAGATCGATGGCCTGCCCGCCCACCATGCCCCGCGCGCCGGAGGCCCGCGCCAGGCCGGCGACCAATTCGGCGCGGATGGCCGCATCGGGATGCGTGGCCGGATCGGCCAGCACGGCAAAGGCTTCCGTTTGCAGCGCGTCGCCCGCCAGCACCGCCGTGGCCTCGTCATAGGCCTTGTGCACCGTCGGCTTGCCACGCCGCAGATCGTCATCGTCCATGCAGGGCAGGTCGTCATGGACCAGCGAATAGGCATGCAGCATCTCGACTGCAGCCGCGACCCGCAGGCTGCGCTCACGCGGCACGCCAAAAAGGTCGGCGCCCGCCACCACCAGCAGGGCGCGCAGACGCTTGCCGCCGCCCAGGCAGGCATAGCGCATCGCGTCATCGAGTTTGGCAGTGGGCCCTTCCGGGCGCGGCAGCAGGCGGTCGAGTTCGGCCTCAACGGCGGCCGCAACATCCTGCACCGCCGCCGTGAAGGCAGGCGACGGCTCCGAAGTCATGTCACTCGGCCTTGAAGGGTTGCGTCGAAACCTGACCGTCGCCGCCGACGACGATCTTCTCGATCTTCTCTTCGGCAGCTTTCAGCTTGGCTTCGCAGTGACGCTTCAGCAGCGCGCCGCGGCCATAGAGAGCGATCGATTCCTCAAGATCGACGCGGCCGCTTTCCAGCTTGGCGACGATTTCGTCCAGTGCCTTCAGCGCCGTTTCAAAGCTCATCGCCGCGATGTCCGCCGGAATCGCCTCTTGGGTATTTTCGGCCGATTCCTTGATGTTAGACATGCCGCCTCCGTCCAAAAGTTGCCATAGTCTAAAGGTTGGCTACCCACCGAACAACCCGCTGGCGCGACTCGACAGCGCGCCAAGGCGGGCGAAGCAATATAATGCGACATCCGGTTTGCCAACCCGGGAGGACAGATATGCAGACTCGCCGAACCCTGCTCGCGACAGCAGCCTGCGGCGCTATCGCGTTCATGCTGGTGGCGCCATCCGCCCGGGCGGATGAAAATCAGAACCTGATCGACGAAGCCCGCATCACCGTCGACCGTTTCGCGGCCGACCCGCAATTCACCGATATGCGGCGCAAGCTGGCCAATGCCAAGGGCGTGTTCATCGTGCCGCAATTGCTGAAGGCGAGCTTTATCATCGGCGGTGAAGGCGGCTCGGGCGTGCTGCTGGCCAGAACGCCAAATGGCTGGAGCCAGCCGGCCATCTATACGATGGGCGCGGGCTCCATCGGCCTGCAGATTGGCGGCGAGGCTTCGGAAGTGATACTGCTGCTGATGAACGACAAGGCCGTCGACGCCATTTTGCGCAACGAATTCAAGCTGGGTGCCGATGCGACCGTTGCGGCCGGGCCGGTGGGCGCAGGCATCGAAGCGGCAACCACCACCAATCTTGGCGCCGATATCCTGTCTTACTCCAAAAGCAAGGGACTGGCGGCCGGCATCTCGATAGAAGGCGCGGTGATTACTGCGCGCCATAGCCGCAACCAGGCCTATTACGGCCGCTCGATGCATCCGCGTAACATTCTTTACGATAACGTCGTCTCCAATCCTGGTACGTCGAATCTGATCCAGTCCCTGAATGCGGCGGAGATGCGTTGATTTTTCCTATTCAATGATTTTCCACACCAATGATTTCTCAGGCGCAGCTGCGCGGCTATCGCGCAACCACCTACACGGTTGAAGCACAAAGCGGCGAATGGATCGGCCTGCGGCTGGATCAGCCCAGCCCAGAGGCCGATGCGCTGCTCAGGCGTTTGCAGGCAAGAACGCTTTGCTGCGTGAATGCGTGGAATCCGCGCAGCCGCATGCTGCCGGTCAACCGCAACATGGCGGCGCATCAGCGCCTGCGCCGCGACCTGCGCGCACGCGGCTGGCGCTTCCGTTCCCATATCGGCGTGCCCGATCAGCCGAACTGGCACCCGGAACCGGGCTTTGCCGTGCTGGATATCGATCAGCAAAAGGCCGTACGCCTGGCTGAGACGTACGGCCAATATGCTGTTGTGTTTTATGAGCGCGGCGGGATCGCCGAACTGCTGCTGACCCGCCTCGCCCGGCGCTGACTTAAACGACCTCGAACAGGCCCGCGCCGCCCTGGCCACCGCCGATGCACATCGTCACAACGACGTATTTGGCGCCGCGGCGCTTACCCTCGATCAGCGCATGGCCGACCATGCGCGCACCCGACATGCCATAGGGATGACCGATGGAAATCGCGCCGCCATTGACGTTCAGCAGCTCGTTCGGAATGCCGAGCTTGTCGCGGCAGTAGAGCACCTGCACGGCGAAAGCCTCGTTCAGCTCCCACAGGCCGATATCATCCATCTTCAGGCCGAAACGCTGCAGCAGCTTGGGCACGGCATAGACCGGGCCGATGCCCATCTCGTCAGGCTCGCAGCCGGCGACCGCCATGCCGCGATAGATGCCAAGCGGCTGTAGGCCGCGCTTCTCGGCCAGCTTGGCTTCCATCACCACGCAGGCCGACGCGCCGTCCGAAAGCTGGCTGGCATTGCCGGCCGTGATGAAATGGCCCGGACCACGCACCGGCTGCAGCGCCGCAAGGCCTTCGGCATTGGTGTCCGGACGGTTGCCTTCGTCCTTGGTGAGCGTGACGTCCTTGTAGGTGACCTCCTTGGTCTCCTTGTTGACCACCGCCATCTTGGTCGGCATCGGCACGATCTCGTCGTCGAACTTGCCGGCCTGCTGGGCGGCAGCCGTGCGCTTCTGGCTTTGCAGGGCGTATTCGTCCTGCGCCTCGCGGCTGATCCCGTAACGCTTGGCGACGACTTCCGCCGTGTCGATCATCGCCATGTAGATTTCCGGCTTGTTCTTCATCAGCCATTCGTCGCGGGCGCGAAACGTGTTCATATGCTCGTTCTGCACCAGCGAGATCGATTCCAGGCCGCCGCCGACCGCAATCGGCACATTGTCGTGAATCACCTGCTTGGCGGCGGTGGCGATCGCCATCAGACCAGAGCCGCATTGACGATCCACGCTCATGCCGGCAACCGAAACCGGCAGGCCCGCCGCAATGGCAGCGTTGCGCGCGATATTGCCGCCGGTCGCGCCCTGCTGGAGCGCCGCGCCCATGATCACGTCATCGATCTCGGCCGGATCGACCTTGGCGCGTTCGACCGCGGCGCGGATCGCATGAGCGCCGAGCGTGGCCGCATCGGTGTTGTTGAAGGCGCCGCGATAGGCCTTGCCGATCGGTGTGCGGGCAGTGGAGACGATGACGGCTTCGCGCATGAGGTTTCCTCCGTAATCCTGTTCGCAATCTATCCGTGATCCCGGTCAGGCGGTGACGCTAGCGCGACGACCGCCCTACTTCAACTGCGGCACCAGACGGTCGAGCGCTTCCGACAGTTTCGGCAATGACGCTGCGTAACAGAGCCGGATGCGCCCTTCCCCTGCGTCACCGAAGGCAATGCCCGGCGCCAGTCCCACGCGCGCCTTGTGCAGCATATCAATGCAGAATTGCAGACTGTCCGTCATGCCATCGACCGCGAAGAAGGCGTAGAAGGCGCCCTGCGGCTTGCCCAGGCGGATGCGCGGCAGCGGTGCGAGCGCCTGATAGACCATGTCCGCGGCGCGGCTGTAGCGTTCCACCAGCGATGCCACATAGGCATCGCCTTCATTCAGCGCCGCCACACCGCCCCATTGCGCGAAGGTCGTGGCATGCGAGACGTGGAACTCCGTCATCTTCTCGATGGCGGCCGCCAAGGCCGGCGTGGTGACGATCCAGCCGAGCCGCCAGCCGGTCATCGACCAGTTCTTTGAGAATGAATTGACGATCACCACCGGATCGTCGGCCGTAGCGATCGGATAGTAGCTCGGCGCATGCGGCGCGCCGTTATAAACGATGCGGCCATAGACTTCGTCGGAGAGAATCCAGATGCCGCGCGAACGGGCGAAATCGAGGATCGCGCGCAGTTCGTCCTCGCTCGCCACCCAGCCGGTCGGGTTGCCGGGGCTGTTGAGCATGATCAGCCGCGTGGAGGCATCGCAGGCATCGAACAGGCGGTTCAGATCCAGGCTCCAGCGGCCGTCTTCATCCTGCTGCAGATAGACGTCCCGCACGGCGCCGCCCAGCGCCTTGATTGCCTCGCGGCCGTTGGGCCAGATCGGCCCGATCACGACGGCATTGTCGCCGGCCTCGATCAGGCAGTTCAGCACGATCATCAGCGCATTCATGCCCGAGGCGCTGACCACGATGCGGCCCAGCGCGATGTCGGCGCTGTAGCTGCGCTTGAGATAGTCGCGGATCGCGGCCAGCAATTCGGGAATGCCGCGATTGGGTCCGTAGAAGGTTTCGCCGCGTGCCAGCGCCTGCACCGCGCCCTGGCGGATGAAGTCCGGCGTCGGCTCGTCGCCCTCGCCGACCCAAAGCGGAATCACGCCCTCGACGCCTTGGCCGGCGGCATAAACGGCGCGGATGCGCGAACCGGGCAGATCGAGGATGGTCTGACGAATACGGGGCTGGCTGGTCATAACACTCACTGTTTCAACAACGCTATCAACTGATGCAGGGCGGTATCGATATCCAGGCTGCCCGACAGCACGCCATCGGCCAGCGCATCCATTTCAGAGTCCGGCAGGCTGGCAAGACCCTGGCGCAGGCGATCCAGCGCCAGGGTCTGCAGCAGGCGCCGGGTGCGGGCGCGCGGATCGGGACGCTTGCGCTTGCCCACCGCGACGATGGCATCGGCGAGTTCGGCAACACCCTTGCCCGAGGTGGCGCTGGTCTGCAGCACCGGGATCGGCTGGCCTGACCGCTGCGCCGCCATCGCGGCCAGTTGCCGGGCCGAGCGTTCGGCGAACGGCAGGTCGGACTTGTTGACTACCAGGATATCGGCAATCTCCAGAATGCCGGCCTTGATCGCCTGGATGTCGTCGCCAAGACCCGGCGCATTCACCACCACGCGCACATCGGCGATCTCGGCCACTTCGACTTCCGACTGGCCGGTGCCGACGGTTTCCACCACCACCACATCGCGGCCGGCGGCATCGAAGACATCGATCACGCGTGCCGCCGTGCGCGACAGGCCGCCGAGATGGCCGCGGCTGGCCAGCGAGCGGATGAATACGCCCGGATCGGTGGCATGCTGGCCCATGCGGATGCGGTCGCCCAGAATGGCGCCGCCGGTGAGTGGGCTGGACGGATCGACGGCAACGACGCCAACCGTCTGATCGCGCCGGCGCAGCTCGGCCACATAGGCGGAAACGAGCGTCGACTTGCCCGCACCCGGCGCACCGGTGAAACCCACCACCAAAGCCCGGCCCAGCCTTCCGCGGATCGCCTGCAGCACGGGGCGGGCTTCAGCGGTTTCATTCTCGACGGCAGTGATCGCCCGCGCCAGGGCGGCGCGTTCGCCGTCCAGCAGGCGTGACAGCCATTCGGGCTGCTTTACCGGGATTTCCGCGTCAGGCTTTTGCATCGCCGCACCATACGCGCTAAGAAGTCGGCCCTACAAGAAGCCTGCCCCTCAACTTGTGCGGACCACGCCATGACGAACGCTCTCCGCCACGCCGCCAGCACGCCTCTTCGCGGCCCCCGCAGGTACGGCGCGATCAACTGGATCGGCCTGTGGACCCTGTACGTCAAGGAAGTGAAGCGTTTCATCAAGGTGATCACGCAGACGGTGCTGGCGCCGGTGGTGACGACGCTGCTGTTCTTCGCCGTCTTCGCACTGGCGCTGGGTGGCGCGGTGCGGCAGGTGGGCGGCCTGCCTTTCGTCGAATTCCTCGCGCCGGGCCTGATCATGATGGCGACGACGCAGAACGCCTTCGCCAACACCTCATCCTCGATCATGATCTCCAAGGTTCAGGGCAACATCGTCGACGTGCTGATGCCGCCGCTGAGCGCCGGCGAATTGCTGTTCGCCTATTCTATGGCAGGCGTGACGCGGGGCCTGACCGTGGCGCTGGCGGTCGGGCTTGCGGTCCTGCCCTTTGCGGAAATCCGCATCCATTCCTGGCCGGCGGTGCTGTATTTCGCCTTCTGCGGCTCGCTGATCCTCAGCCTGATCGGCATCCTGGCCGGGCTGTGGAGCGAGAAGTTCGACCATCTCGCCGCGGTGACCAACTTCATCGTCACGCCGCTGGCATTTCTCTCGGGCACCTTCTACTCGATCCAGCGCCTGCCCGAATTCTGGTACAACGCCGCCCATCTGAACCCGTTCTTCTTCATGATCGACGGATTCCGCTGGGGCATGACCGGGCATACCGATGGCGACGTGCTGATCGGCGGGGTGGCGCTGGGGGCGACCGGGGCAGCGCTATGGGCGCTGTGCTATGCGCTGCTGCGCCGGGGCTACCGGCTGAAGCCTTAAAATAAGGGGACTTCCCAGGCGGCCGGGCTCGGACTAGGGCCGGACCGCAAGCCATGCGCGGCCACACGGAGCCAAACTCGCCCAAACTCGTCCAAAACGAGCCAACGCGACCAAAGTCGCCTGACACGGCCCCAAGCCGGGCCAGAGGGGCCGGGCGGACTCCAGGCAGATCACAGCCATGATGTCCAACAGCAGGCCGGACTGGCGCCCCGCCCTGATTGAGAATATCAATCGCACATACTCAAGGATTAAAGTCACAGAGCATCGTAATCTCAGCCCTGGCGCATCTGACCCAGGCCGGCCTTGACCAGCCAGGCCGCCGCGCCGAACAGGGCCGCCGCCGCCCAGACCGCCGAGGTCTGGTCGCCATGGGCAATCGCCACACCGGCCACGATGGCCGCCAGGATACCCAGCAGGATGACAAGCCGGGCTCCCGGCACGGATCGGATCGTTGCCATAACTCGCTCTTTCTCCGGCCAGTTCCCGCCGGCTTCTGCTGCCGGCTCCCAAATAGCCCCTGCCGGCGCAGCCCCACCATGCCGCGCTGCAGCACGAAGGCGGTAATTAATTTCCGGCTATCTTCCCGCTCGGCCGCGCACCAGGTTACATGTAACCAGCGAGGCAGCATGACCAGACCGGCATCCAAGTCAGCTTCGCCCTCCCGCCAAAAGGTCCGGGCGCATCGGGAGCGTCTGCGCCGCCAAGGGCTGCGACCCATTCAGATCTGGGTGCCGGATACCCGCGCGCCCGGCTTTGCCGAGGAAGCGCATCGGCAGTCGCTGCTGGTCGCCCGCAGCCAGCACGAGTGGGACGACCAGAGCTTCATCGATTCCGTCTCCGATCTGGATGATGCATGAAGCGCGGCGATATCTGGACGATGGCCGGCGGGGCCGACTATGCCGGCAAACCTCGGACGGTGGCGATTCTGCAGGACGATCGCTTTGACGCCACGGCATCGATCACCATCTGCGCGATGACAACCAATCCTGCGGAAGCGCCCCTGTTCCGGTTGCCTGTCGAGCCGAGCGCTGGCAATGGCTTGCGCGAACCGTCACGGCTGATGGTGGACAAGATCACCACTGTGCCGAGGGCCAGGCTCGGCCGGCAGATCGGCCGCCTCTGCGACGAAGATATCGTGTGGCTGAACCGTGCAATGATGGTGTTTTTGGGATTGGCCGGACCGGCGACCTGACGGCGCGGCGGATGTGCCGCTTATGGCATCACACCAGCAGCTTCTCCAGCGCGGCCCTGATTTGCGGCGGAATCGGCACCGGCTTCTGCACGCCGCGCTCCACGAATACATGCACGAAATGGCCGGTGGCGGCGGGATGCGTCTCGCCTTCGCGGAACAGGCCGATCTCGTGGCGCACGGAGGAATTGCCGATCTTGGTCGTGCGCAGGCAGGCATCGATGGTTTCTGGAAAATTGATCGACTGGTGAAAGCGGCAGGCGGTTTCGACCACCAGCCCGATCACCTTGTCATTGACCATGTCCAGCCCGCCGAAGCGGATCATGTAATCGTTCACCAGCGTGTCGAAATACGAGTAATAAACCACGTTGTTGACATGCTGGTAGATGTCGACATCGCCGAGCCGCACCGGAATCTTCAGGCTGTGCTTGTAATCGGCGCGGGTCTGCTTTTTCGGATCGGTCTCGCTCATCGTTTCGATGCTCATTGCGTCTCAGCTCACAGCGCCTGTCACAGGGCCTGCTCGTAGATCTTCAGCGCATCCTCATAGGTCACTTCGCGCGGATTGTTGACCAGCAGGCGCTGCTGGTTCATCGCGTCTTTGGCCAGCATCGGCAGATGATTGTGGCTGATGCCGACCTGGCGGAGCTGCTTTTCCAGCTTCACGTCGTCGATGATGGCTTCCAGTTCGGCGATCAGCGCGCCGGCGGCGGTTTTGTCATTCTGGAAGCTCTGGCCCGGCAGCAGGATCGGCGCGAGTTCGGCATAATGCTGCACGGCGGCATCGAGATTGAAGCGCAGCACATGCGGCAGCATCAGCGCGTTCGACAGGCCATGCGGCACATGGAAATGGCCGCCGACCGGATAGGCCAGCGCATGCACCGCTGCCACCGGCGCATTGGCAAAGGCCATGCCCGCCAGCATGGCGCCAAGCAACATGTCAGAGCGTGCCTGGCGGTCCTTGGCGCCTGCCTCTGAGCAGACCTTGCGGATGTTGGACGACAGAAGGCGCAAAGCCTCACGCGCCAGCGCATCCGACATCGCGTTCTTCTTGTGCTTGGAGGTATAGGCTTCGATGGCATGCACCATCGCATCGACGCCCGTTGCCGCCGTGACATGGCGCGGCAGGCCAAGCGTCAGATCGGCATCGAGCAGCGCGATATCGGGCAGCAGGATCGGCGAGACCACGCCCTTCTTCTCGCTTTCGCCGGTGGTGATGATACTGATGCCGGTGACTTCCGAGCCGGTGCCCGCCGTGGTCGGCACCTGCACCAGCGGCAGGCGGCTGCCCTTGGCATTGCCGACGCCGTAGATCTCAAAAAGCTGCTGCGTCGCATTCGGCAGGAAGGCTACCAGCTTGGCGATATCCATCGACGAGCCGCCGCCGAAGCCGACCACGCCATCGGCCTTGTGCTGCTTCGCCAGGGCCACCGCCTCATGCACCAGATGCTCGGGCGGATCAGCTTCGGTCTTATCAAAGATCGCCACTTCGATGCCCGCGGCGGCGAGGCTGTCGAGCGCGGCCTTCGGCAGGCCAAGCTTCATCACGCCCGGATCGGTTACCAGCACCACCCGGCTGGCGCCAAGGCCGGCCATGAGCTCACCCAGCTTGGCGCTGGCGCCGGGCTCGCAATAAACGCGGCGGGTGGTTTCGAAACTTAGGCTGGTCATCCGGTCGTCCTCCACAAATCTTGTCGTTTGCAAAAGGCTAGCATTGCCGGCGGCCGGGGAAAAAGGCGCCGGACGGGGATTCTTGGACCTTTGATGCATGACGTACCGTCAAGCGGCGGTGCCTGACTGCAGTTCTCTGTTTCCGTCACCCGGGCCAAGCGATGCCGTTGCATCGCGCAGAGCCGGGGTCCCATTTTTTGTGTCGCATCGAAAGAACGGGATCACGGCATGCGCGGCGCGAAAAGCGCCGCTTGGCCGGGATGACGGTTAAGGACTTAGGCGATTTGATTGCCTGGCCGGGATGGCGGTTGGACGGCCATCCGGTTCTTGCACTTCACCAATACCCTCACCCTCCCGCTTCGCGGGTCCCTCCCTCTCCCAAGGCGGAGGATTAAAAGAAACAATCCCACGCCCATGCAGTGAGAGAGGGAGGGGGCCATCGCGCCGGCAATGCGAAGGTGGGGTCTATCCGGGCGCAGCCTCAGCCATGAAATCCGCCAAATGCATCCAGACATTCGCCGAATTGACAGGGTAGGCCCCCGGCCCGTAGATTCGCCCCTTCCCGCCAGCCCGGCCGCGAAAAACGCCGGGGCTGGCGTCATCGTTTTCAGTCTAGGCGTTTCTGGCGGCCAGCCCGGCCGGCCAGCATCCAAGGAGAGGTGCCGTGAGCGAAGCATTGATGTCGACCTACGCGAGGCAGAACCTCGCGTTCGAGCGGGGCGAGGGATCCTACCTCTACACCGCCGACGGTCGACGTTACCTGGACTTCGGTTCCGGCATCGCGGTCACCGCGCTGGGCCATAGCCATCCGCATCTGGTGAAAGCCATCCAGGACCAGGCCGCCAAGCTGTGGCATGTCTCGAACCTGTTCGAGATCCCGGAGCAGACCCGGCTGGCGCAGCGGCTGGTGGACAATTCCTTCGCCGACAAGGCCTTCTTCTGCAACTCGGGCGCCGAGGCGAACGAGGGCGCGGTGAAGGTTGCGCGCAAATACTGGGCCTCGAAGGGCCAGCCGGAGAAATACCGCATCATCACCTTCGACGGCGCCTTCCATGGCCGCACGCTGGCCATGCTGGCGGCCACCAACAACAAGAAGTATCTCGACGGCTTCGGGCCGAAGGTCGAGGGCTTCGACCACGTGCCGCTGAACGACCTCAAGGCGCTGAAGGCCGCCATCACGCCGGAGACGGCAGCCATCATGCTGGAGCCGATCCAGGGCGAAGGCGGCGTGCGCGAGGTGCCGAGCGAAATCCTGCGCGAGATCCGCAGGATCTGCGACGAGAACAAGCTGCTGCTGATTCTCGACGAAGTGCAGACCGGCATGGGCCGCACCGGCAAGCTGTTTGCCTATGAATGGGCCGGCATCGAGCCCGACATCATGACGCTGGCCAAGGGCCTGGGCGGCGGCTTCCCCGTCGGCGCGATCCTTGCCACTGCCGAAGCCGCATCGGGCATCGTGCCGGGCACCCATGGCACGACCTTCGGCGGCAACATCATGGCGATGACGGCGGGCAATGCCGTGCTGGACGTGATGCTGGAGCCGGGTTTCTTTGACGGCGTGCAGAAGCGTTCGTCCTATTTCCGCCAGCAGCTTGCCATGCTGCATGACCGCTATCCCGATGTGATCGAGGAAGTGCGCGGCCGGGGCTTCCTGCTTGCGGTGAAGACCAAGATGCCGAACAGCGACTTCCAGGCGGCCTTGCGCGACGAGCATGTGCTGGGCGTGACCGCCAGCGACAATACGGTGCGGCTGATTCCGCCGCTGACGATACCGGAGAAGGACATCGCCGAGGGCGTGAAGCGCATCGAGGCGGCCTGTCAGAAGCTGCAGGCGCAGGCGAGGGCCGAGGCGGCAAAATGAGTGCAATCCGGCATTTTCTCGATCTCGACCAGATCCCGGCCGAGACGCTGCGGCGGATTCTGGAACACGCCAGCAAGATGAAGGCCGGCCGCAAGGGCCTGCCGAAAGGCGCGGTCGAGCCGGACCGCCCGGCCAAGGACCGCATCCTGGCGATGATCTTCGAAAAGCCCTCGACCCGCACGCGCCTGTCGTTCGACAGCGCGATGCGGCAGCTCGGCGGCGCGACGATCATCCTGCGCGGCGACGAATTGCAGGTCGGCCGCGGCGAGTCGATCGCCGATACGGCGAAGATCCTGTCGGCCAATGTCGATGCGATCATGATCCGCACCGGCAATCCGAAGGTACTGACCGAGCTGGCCGAGAATGCCACCATTCCGGTGATCAACGGCCTGACCGACGACAGCCATCCCTGCCAGGTGATGGCCGACGTGATGACGTTTGAGGAAAAATGCGGGCCGATCCGCGGCCGCAAGCTCGCCTGGGTGGGTGACGGCAACAACATGGCGACCTCGCTGATCCATGCCGCCGTGCTGTTCGGCTTCCGCCTCGATCTCGCCTGCCCCGAAGAGCTGCAGCCGAGCAAGGCGGTGCTGCAATGGGCGGCCGCGCGGCAGGGCCAGATCTACGTCACCACTGACCCGGTGAAGGCGGTGGCCGATGCGGCCTGTGTGATCACCGATACCTGGGTGTCGATGGGCATGAAGGATGCCGAGCGCCGCCACAGGATTCTGGCGCCCTATCAGGTCAATGACAGCCTGATGAACCATGCCGCCAAGGACGCCATCTTCATGCATTGCCTGCCCGCCCATCGCGGCGAGGAAGTCACGGCGGATGTGATCGACGGTCCACGCTCGGTGGTATTCGACGAGGCGGAAAACCGCCTGCATGTGCAGAAGGCAATTCTCGCCTGGTGCTTTAACGGCTAGGTCCGCGACCCTATATTGGCCGTATTGTGAGCATGCCTCTTCACGACGATCTGTCGCTGCCGTTCCAGGTCGAACAATGCGACGTGCGCGGCCGCATCGTCCGGCTGGGCCCGGCGCTCGACCGCATTTTCGGGCGGCATGACTATCCCGAACCGGTCGCCATGCTGCTGGCCGAGGCGCTGACGCTTGCCGCCACCATGGCCACGGCACTGAAATTCGACGGCATTTTTTCGCTGCAAGCCAAGGGCGACGGGCCGGTTTCCACCCTGGTGGCCGATTGCCGCACGCCGGGCAATCTGCGCGGCTATGCAAGCTTCGATGCCGAGCGCCTGGAAGGGCTGGAACTCGGCCCGGGTGCCGAGGCAGGGCTGGTGCCGCTTTTGCTCGGCAAGGGCTATCTCGCCTTCACCATCGAGCCGCAAAGCGAGGATTTCGACCGCTATCAGGGCATCGTTGATCTTTCGGGCGCGCGGCTGGCCGATGCGGCGCATGCCTATTTCTCGCAATCCGAACAGCTCAATGCCCGCGTCGTGCTGGGCGCCGCCCATCGCAAGGGCGCCGATGGCCGCAAGCACTGGCGCGCCGGCGGCATCCTGCTGCAGCAATTGCCGCTGCAGCCCGGCGGCCTGACCCAGGAAGAGCGCGGCCAGGCCTGGGAAAAGGTCACCGCCCTGCTGGCGACAGCAAGGCATGAGGAACTGACCGATCCGCGGCTTGGCCAGAACGAATTGCTGTACCGCCTGTTCCATGAGGATGGCGTGCGCGTCTTCGAGCCGCTGCCGATGGTCGACCGCTGCACCTGCTCGGCCGACAAGGTGCGCGGCATCCTGACAACCTTCTCGCCCGAGGAGATCGACAGCATGGCGGTGGAAGGCGTCATCTCCGTGACCTGCCAGTTCTGCAGCGAGTCCTACAACTTTCCGCTCGAAGCCGTGCAGGCCGCGCGCGGATAAGCAGCGCCCAAGCTGAATAAAACGCGCCAGCCTCGCCGCTGCCGTCGCCGAGCCTTGAATTCGCCCTATTTGCCATCTAGCTAACGGCGGAAAACAAGGAGAAAAGCCATGCATGCTTTCGTCCGCGGCCTCGCTGCGCTCGGCTTGACGGTTCTGCTCGCGGCCTGCTCATCGGGTCCGCCGGAGCGGCTTTTCCTGCCCGAGATCACCTTCGAGCAATCGCCCAAGCTGACCTTCGCCGCCAGCAATGTCGAAACCGTGGTGGAATATCAGCCCTCGGCCCAGCCGCCGCATGTGGAGCTGAGCATCCCGCAGCCGCCTCTGGTGGTGGCGCAGCGCTGGGCGCGTGACCGCGTGGAGCTGGACAACAGCCAGCAGCACACCGTGCGCGTCGTCATCCGCAGGGCCAGCGTCACCGACACCGACCTGAAGAAGACCCCCGGCCTGCGCGGCAATTTCACCGAGGATCAGATTGCCCGCTTCGACACCGATGTGGAGATGGCGGTCGAACTGCGCGACGCCCGCGGCTTCCGCCTGGCCGAGGCTTCGGCTTCCGCCCGGCGCGCCACCAGCATGAGCGAGCGGGCCACGCTGAACGACCGCGACCGGATTCTTCATGACCTGGTCCGCGAGACCATGATGGACGTGAACCGGGAGCTGGAGCGCAATATCCGCCAGTATATGGCGCTCTACGTCCGGTGACGGCTAAGCCCTTGAAAACGGCTCCGTTCGTACGCAAACGGAGCGATCATACACTGTCCTAACGGCAGCCGATTTCGGCCCGGCCGAGGTTTGTCTCGGTCGGGTCGATCTGCTAGAGAGGGGCAAAACCTCCCCCGCCGCGGAGTTGGAAACGCCCACATGCCCATGTCGAAAAAGCGCC
Organism: uncultured Ferrovibrio sp.; assembly: GCF_937960835.1. Taxonomy (GTDB): domain Bacteria; phylum Pseudomonadota; class Alphaproteobacteria; order Ferrovibrionales; family Ferrovibrionaceae; genus Ferrovibrio. The sequence continues at coordinate 236,145 of NZ_CALGPC010000006.1, read as the reverse complement.
CGCTGGTGATCGTGACCCGCAAGCTGCCGGATCCGATCGAGACCCGGATGATGGAGCTGTTCGACACGCGTCTGAACGTGACGGACAAGCCGCTCAGCCAGGCCGAACTGATCGAGGCGGTGAAGACCGCCGACGTGCTGGTGCCGACCATCACCGACCGGATCGACGGCTCGATCCTCGCCCATGCCGGCCCGAATTTCCGCCTGATCGCCAATTTCGGCACCGGCGTCGACCATATCGACCTGGCCGCCGCCCGCCAGCGCGGCATTACCGTCACCAACACGCCAGGCGTGCTGACCGAGGATACCGCCGACATGACCATGGCGCTGATCCTTTCGGTGCCGCGGCGGCTGGTGGAAGGCGCGATGGCGCTGCAGCAGGGCAAGTTCGAAGGCTGGTCGCCGACCTGGATGCTGGGCAAGCGCATCTGGGGCAAGCGGCTCGGCATCATTGGCATGGGCCGCATCGGCCAGGCGGTAGCACGCCGCGCCAAGGCATTCGGCCTGTCGATCCATTACCACAACCGCAAGCGCGTGCATGAAAGCATCGAGCGGGAGCTGGAAGCAACCTATTGGGAAAGCCTCGACCAGATGCTGGCGCGCATGGACATCATCTCGGTCAACTGCCCGCATACGCCAGCCACCTTCCATCTGCTGTCGGCGCGGCGCCTCGATCTTTTGCAGCCGCATGCCTATATCGTGAATACCGCGCGCGGCGAGGTGATCGACGAGAACGCACTGGTGCGCAAGCTGCGCAAGGGCGACATCGCCGGGGCCGGGCTGGACGTGTTCGAGCATGAGCCCGCCGTCAATCCGAAGCTGATCGAGCTGAACAACGTGGTGCTGCTGCCGCATATGGGCTCGGCCACGCTGGAAGGCCGCATCGACATGGGCGAGAAGGTCATCATCAACATCAAGACCTTCGCCGACGGCCATGCTCCGCCCGACCGGGTGATTGCGGGCCTGCTGTAAGCCCCGCCTGCTGCAAGTCTTACGTACGGCGCCGGACGATCCTCCGGCGCCGTTTTCACATCCGATGCCCTTCAAGCCAGGCTGCATGCGGCATCATGCGTGCTTACAAGCAGGCGCAACTTGGCCTATCCTAACGGCCAGGGTTGCTCCCAGACTGGCCGAGCCATCGCATGACCGCCTTGCCGCCGCATTATGCCCCCTGTCCGCCCGATCTGGGCGATCTGCTGGAATCGCATGGGCGGTTCGTGTCCTCGCTGAACAGTTCGGTGCGGATCGGCCGCCGGCTGCATCTCGACCGCATCAATTTCGACGCCATCAAGCTGCACCGCCGCAATCTGCGGCGCGCGCATCTGCATTTCTGCCGGATGGTCTGCGCTGACCTGCGCGAATGCAATTTCGCTGAAGCCGAGCTTCCCGGTGGCGACTTCACCGCCGCCGACCTGACCGAGGCCGATTTCACCAAGGCCGATCTGCGCGGCGCGGATTTCAGCCGCGCGGTACTGGCCGGAACCCGTTTCACCGAAGCCCAGCTTGGCCCCTATCGCGACGGCACCGACCACACCGCCACCAAGCTGCATTCCGCGGTGCTGCGCGGCGCATCCTTTGCGCGCGCCACCCTGGTGGAGGCGAGCTTTGAGAAGGCCAATCTGCAGGATGCCGATTTCGCCTTCACGCGGCTGGAGAATGTGCGCTTTCAGGGCGCCGATCTGCGCGGCGCCTCGTTTGCCTTGGCGGATATCCCGCAGGATGTTGCGGCCGCCATCGAAGCCGCCGGCGGCAAGCTGCCGCGGCCGCCCGCCGCCACCGAGCTGGCCGAAATTGTCTGGCAGCACACGACCTGGATCAGGACCGACGGCAAGCAGGGCAGCCGCGCCAGCCTGCGCGGCGCCTGCCTGACCGGCGTCAACCTGGCTGGCGCCGATTTAAGCGGCGCGGATCTGGCTCATGCCAATCTGGCCGGCGCCGATCTGACACGGGCCAAGCTGATCTGCACGGACTTGCGCGGCGCCAATCTTTCGCGTGCACGGCTGGAGCAGGCCGATTTCCGCGGCGCCATGCTGGAGGGCAGCTTCGGCTTCCTGCCGGCCGGCAGCCTTTAATCACGCGCGATTGGATTATGCGCGCCTGGTCACGCGCGGTTGCGCTGCCTGGAATAGCTTTCGCGGATCACGCGCTCCAGCGCATCGGCCAGCGCGTCGGCACGATAGGGTTTGGCGATGATGTCGAAGCCCTGGCGGTCGACTTCGGCTGCCGCATAGACGATGCCGCTGGCAAGCAGGATCGGCAGAGCCGGAAAATGGCTGCGCACCTTCTGCGCCAGTTCCTGGCCGCTCATGCCGCCGGGCATCACGATATCGGAAAACAGCACATCGAATTGCTGGCCGCCGAGCAGCAATGCCAGGGCGGTGCGGGCATCCCGGGCGCGGTGGCTTTCATAGCCCAGCATGGTCAGCATGCGGGTCGCCATCGCAGCCACCGCGTCGTCATCCTCGACCAGCAGCACCCGGCCGCGGCCGCGCCGCGCAGTCCCTGAATTCGGCACGGACGGCGCATCGGTTTCCACGACAGCGCGCGGCAGATAGAGCGTCACCGTCGTGCCCTGCCCTTCGACGCTTTCGACCATGGCACGGCCGCCTGCCTGCTGGCAGAAGCCGTAGACCTGACACAGGCCCAGGCCGGTGCCCTTGCCGATTTCCTTGGTGGTGAAGAAGGGCTCGAACACCCGCTTCAGATCGTCGCCGGCGATGCCATGGCCGGTATCGGACAGGCTGAGCTGCACGTAATCGCCGGCAAGCCCGAGGCTCGGTTCCTGCTTCTCGATGGCGGCGATGTTGCGGCCCGCGATCCGCACCAGCCCGCCATCGGGCATGGCATCGCGCGCATTGACGCAGAGATTGACCATGGCGAGATCGAGTTCGTCGCCATCGCAGCGCACCGGCCAGAGATCTTCCGGCCAGTCGAAGACGAGGCGGATATCGCCGCGCAAGGACTGCGTCAGGAATGAGCCCATGTCCCGCGCGCGCTGTTTCAGGTCGATGGTGTCAGTCTTGAGCGGCTTGTTGCGGGAAAAAGTCATCAATTGCCGGATCAGCCGCGCGCCGCGTTCGGCCGCATGATTGATCGCCAACAGGGATTCCATGTCCGGCCGGTCTCTGAACCGTTCCATCAGTTCATCGACATTGCCGATGATGACGGCGAGCAGGTTGTTGAAGTCATGGGCGATGCCGCCGGTCATGCGGCCGATGGCTTCCAGCTTCTGCACGTCGCGCAGGGCCGCCTCCATCCGCTCGCGCTCGGCTGCTTCCTCTTCCAGCCGCTGCGTGCGTTCCTGCACCCGCTGCTCCAGGGTTTCGTTCAGCTGCCGCAGCCGCGCCTTGCTTTCGCGCAGCGCCTGATTGGTCTGCTGCAACTCCAGCGCATGCCGCACATAGAGCGCGCGGGTTTCCAAAAGCAGCACCAGCAGCACGGTGCCGGAGGCCAAGAGGCCATAAATGCGGCCGGCATAGAAGCCGAGATCGAACCGCCCGCCATTGAATACCGCCGCCAGCGCAACATCGAGCAGCCAGGCGCCGACCACCACGACCAGCCAGAGATCGAGTGCGGTATCCGCCTTGCGGCGCCACAGCAGCAGCAGGGCGAACAGGCCGATCAGCCATACCGCCAAGACGACCACGCTCATCATCGGCGTATAGCGGTCGCCGTCCATGATGGCCGGCAGCCAGTCCTGCCCGGCCGACGTCAGCGCCATCACGACAGCCACCACGGCGGCAACGACGATGACGGAAAAGGTGATGATCTGGTTCGGCGGAGCATCGATTTTCGCGCCGTTGAACAGCGCATAACCGATTACCAGCAGCGAAAAACCGCCATGCCAGATCATGTAAAGCCAGGCGGTGGTCTGCGCACCGCTGCCCAGCAGGCCGCCTGGCGCGAACAGGCCGGGGAAGCTGAGGGTATGCGCCACCACCATCAGCGTGGTGAACAGATAGGCGCTGGCAAGAATGAGAAGTCCGCGCGTGCGTACGATGCTGAACTGCCCGAACAGCAGCACGGCAATGATCAGATGACTGATCACCAGTGCCGATTGATAAAGCGGGATGAAGGCGTCCAGGCGCGGGAGCTGAACCTTGGCGAAGGGCGCGAGCGCGACGAAAACCGCCAGCGATACCGCCATGACCGCAAAAGCGAAGCGGCGCTCGCCGGGGCGGGCCGGCAATAGCGACAGGAAAACCGGTGTCTCTTCACCGGACGCGCCAGTTCGACCGGAGCCGCTTTCTGCGGCAATCTCCGCTTTCGACATGACCGCTCCCTTCGGACAGTCAGCAGGCTCCTTCGTGAGCCCAGCTTATCGTCCAGTGAGAGAGCGTGTCGATATAAATCGCGCCTGGATAAATCTAGCCTGAGTTAGCGCAGAAAGAGGCGACGGTCATGCCGTCGCCTTCATCGCCTCCGCGGCCGCGAGATCAACCGAGACGAGCGTCGAGACGCCACGTTCGGCCATGGTGACGCCAAACAGGCGGTCCATGCGGGCCATGGTGATCGGATGGTGGGTCACCACGATGAAGCGCGTGCCCTCGCCGATATCGGAGGTCTGGCGCGCCATCGCTTCCATCAGATTGCACAGACGCTCGACGTTGGAGTCGTCCAGCGGCGCGTCCACCTCGTCCAGCACGCAGATCGGCGCCGGGTTGGTGAGGAAGACGGCAAACAGCAGCGACAAGGCCGTCAGCGCCTGCTCGCCGCCCGAAAGCAACGACATCACCTGCAGACGCTTGCCCGGCGGCGAGGCGTAGATTTCGAGGCCCGCCTGCAGCGGATCGTCGCTTTCGACGAGCTGCAGATGCGCGCGGCCGCCGCCGAAGACTTCGACGAACAGCTTCTGGAAATGCTCGTCGACCTTCTTGAAGGCATCGAGCAGACGCTCGCGGCCTTCCTTGTTCAGCGACGCGATGCCCTGGCGCAGCTTGTCAATGGCGGCGACGAGATCGTTCTGCTCGGTCTGCAAAGTGGTCAGCTTCTCTTCCACTTCCTGCGCCTCGATATCGGCGCGCAGGTTGACCGGGCCCATATTGTCGCGCTCCTTGCGCAGACGCTCGAGGCGGTTTTCGACCTGCGACAGTTCGGGGAATTCCTCGCCCTCTTCGACCTCGCCGGCCTTGAGCACTTCGTCCAGGGTACAGTCCAGCGCCTCGCGCACGCGGATCGCCAGTTCGTCCATGCTGGTGCGCTGATGCTCCAGATCGGCCTCGGCGCGCACGCGCTCCTCGCGGGCGGCGCCCATGAGCTGCTCCAGTTCGCGCGCAGTCTTGGCCGCAAGCTGCTGCGCCGCTTCGGCATTGGCAAGATGGTCGGCGGCCTGCTGGCGCTCGGCCTCGGCAATGGCGATCTGATCGAGCAGCGCCTGCCGGCGGCTTTCGAGTTCGAGCGGGATCTGCTCCAGCTTGGCCAGTTCGGCTTCCGCCTCTTCGCGGCGGGCAGCGAGCTGGCCCATCTGCTGGGTGGCGCTTTCGTAACGCGCGGCGGCGTTGCGGCGCTCGATGACGATGGCTTCGAGACGGCGCGCGCGCGCCTCGGCATCGCGGCGAAGCTGCTCCAGCGCAGCGCGGCGCTCGGCCAAAGCCTGACGCAGGCTGTTGACCTCTTCGCGCACCATTGCGATCAGTTCGCGCACTTCGTCTTCCGGCGGCATCGCCTCCAGAGCGGCGGCCTCGGCCTGACGCGCCTGCTCGGTTTCGGCGATCTCGGCTTCGGTCTGCTGCTTCTGTTCAGCAAGGGCCGCAAGGCGCGACTGGCGTTCGGCTTCCTTGCGCACGACTTCCGCCTGCAATTCACGGGCAGCGGCCAGATCGCGGTCGGCGCGGGCAATATCCTGAGTGGCGCGCTCGCGCGCCGCCTGACGGTCGCGCTCGACCGCGGCGATGGCCTGGGTGGCGCGTTCGCGCGCTGCCTGGCGGTCGCGTTCGGCCTGGGCGACATTCTGATTGGCATGATCGCGCGCGGCCTGGCGCTCGCGCTCAGCCGCAGCCACCGCCTGGCTGGCGCGCTCGCGCGCCTCCAATGCGGAGCGTTCGGCCGCCTGCACCATGGCGGCAGCCTGCTGGCGGGCGTCGTCGCGCGCCTGCTCGGCCGCCTGCACGACCTGCGTCGCCTGCTGGCGCGCTTCGTTGCGGGCCTGCTCGGCCGCCTGCACCACGGCATTGGCCTGCTGGCGGGCGGCATCGCGCTGCGCTTCGGCGGCGGCAATCGCCTGACGCGCGGCGCGCTCCTGCGCGGCGGCGGCTTCGGTCGCCTGCTTGGCCTCTTCATAGGCGCGCTGGGCTTCGGCCAGCTTGCCTTCCAGCTCGCGCATTTCCTCGCGCAGATCGGCAAGGCGGTTGCGCTGCTCCAGCTTGATCGAGGCGGAGGTCGGCGCGCCGGCCTTCACCGTGAAGCCGTCCCAGCGCCACAGCGCGCCGGAGCGGGTGACCAGACGCTGGCCCAGCTTCAGATCGGCCCGCAGGCGCGCGCCATCAGCATCGTCGGCCACCACGCCGATCTGGCTGAGGCGGCGCTGCAATGCGGCGGCGCCGGTGACGTATTTCGACAGCGGCTCGGCACCAAACGGCAAAGCCGGCGCATCGGTCAGCGGCGGCAGCGCATCCCAGTGCATCGGCGCATTGGGATCGGTGGCGGCATTCAGCTCATCGGCCAGCGCGGCGCCCAGAGCCTTTTCGTAACCCGGCTCGACCGTGACCTGGTCGATCAGCGGCGGGAAGAGATTGCTCTCGTCAATCTTGAGCAGCTTGGTGAGACCGGCTTCCTCCGCCTTCAGGCGGGTGAGTTCGCCCTGCACGCCCTGCCAGGCATCGCGGGCGGCCTGCTCGGCCTGGGCCTTGGCCTGGCGCTCGGCCTCGGCGGCTTCCTGGGCGCGGCGCGCTTCGGCGATCTTCTCGGCATGCTCGGCCTCGACGGCATTCACGCCGGCGCGGGCCGCTTCGAGCTTCTGCGCATGTTCGGCTTCGACGGCGTTCAGACCGGCGCGGGCCGCTTCGATCTTGTCGGCATGCTCGCCTTCGACGGCAGCCAGAGCGGTGCGGGCCGCTTCGATCTTCTGCTCATGCTCGGCATCCAGCGCGGTCATCGCCTGGCGCGCGGCCTCGATCTTCTGCGCATGCTCGGCTTCGACGGCTTCCAGCGCCGCGCGGGCCGCCTCGATCAGGCGGGCCTGTTCGGCCTCCACGGCTTCGTAAGCCTGACGGGCCGCTTCGATCTTCTCGGCGAATTCCTGCTCAACGCCATCCAGAGCGGCGCGGGCGGCTTCGACGGCCTGCTGCTTGGCCTCGACTTCCGCATTGGCGATCTCGGCTTCGGCCTGCGCTTCGGTCTGCTCCTGCAGGCGCTGCTCTTCCTGAACGATCTCGTCCAGGCGGGCGCGCAAGCGGGCAAGGCGGCGCTCGGCATCCTCGATGGCCTGGCGCAGGCGGGCGCGCTGGGCCTGCTCCTGGGCGGCACGGTCGGTCAGACGGTCGAGTTCGGCCTGGCGCTCATCGACGCGGCCCTGCGCTTCGGCGACGCCGCTTTCGGCGCCGGCCTGCGCTTCGGCTTCGCCGGCACGCTGGGCTTCGAGTTCCTGCGTTTCGGCATCCAGCCGTGCGACGGTAGCCTGCGCCTCTTCGGCCAGATTGCCTTCGCGGCCGGCATCGGCCTGGATCTGCGCCAGACGCTGGCGCACCTGCTCGGCCGCTTCCTGAGCGCGGGCGGCTTCGGCATCAAGGCCTTCGCGGGCAACCGTCAGGCGATGCAGCTTGGCGCCGGCTTCCGCCTCATGCTGGCGCAGCGGCGGTAAAGCCTCGGCGGCGACGCGCTCGGCTTCATGCGCTTCCGAAACCTGCAAGGTGCGGTCAGCCACTTCACGCTCGGCGGCATGCAGGGCCTGCTCGGCCTCGGCCAGCGCCTTGCGCAAGGCTTCGTGCTTGAGATGGAACAGGATCGCTTCGGTCTTGCGGATCTGACCGGCGATGTTGCGGTAGCGGCTGGCCTGACGCGCCTGACGCTTCAGGGACTGCAACTGGTTGTCGAGCTGGCCGATGACATCGACCACGCGTTCCAGATTCTGCTCGGCGGCCTTCAGGCGCAGCTCGGCCTCGTGACGGCGCGAATGCAGACCGGAAATGCCTGCCGCCTCTTCCAGCAGCATGCGGCGGTCGGTCGGCTTGGCGTTGATGATGGCGCCGACGCGGCCCTGGCTGACCATGGCGGGCGAATTGGCGCCCGAGGCGAGATCGGCGAACAGCAACTGCACGTCGCGCATGCGCACTTCGTTGCCGTTGATGCTGTAGTCGGAGCCCTTCTCGCGCTCGATGCGGCGCGTGATCTCCAGGACTTCCTGATCGTTGAAGGCCGGCGGCGCGGTGCGCGACTTGTTGTCGAGGGTGAGCGTGACTTCAGCGATGTTGCGGGCAGGACGCGTCGCCGTGCCGGCGAAGATCATGTCGTCCATGCCCGAGCCACGCATGCGCTTGGCGGAATTCTCGCCCATCACCCAGCGCAGCGCTTCCACCAAGTTGGACTTGCCGCAACCATTCGGACCGACGATCCCGGTCAGGCCGGGATGGATGATGAAATCCGTCGGCTCGACGAAGGACTTGAAGCCGGACAAGCGCAACTTGGTGAACTGCACGGGAACTCCCTTTCGTAGTCAGCGTGTGGCGATTACTTCGCCAGCGCGTTGAGCTTATTGCGCAACTCTTCCCACGACGGCACGCCGGGTTCGGTCTTGCCGTTGATGATCAGGGTCGGCGTCGAATTGACGTTGAACTTCTGATTGCCTTCGAGGCGCTGGTTCAGGATGTAGTCGCCCAGCGTCTTGTCGGCGAAGCAGGTGTCGACCTGCTCGGAGGACATGCCGCCGAGGCGGGCGATCTGCTTCAACGCCCCCATCGGATCCTGCGCGGTGGCCCACTGGCGCTGCTGCGCAAACAGCACGTCGAGATAGGTGAAGTAGCGCTCCGGCCCGCCGCAGCGCGCCACGATGGCGCCGGCAAAGGCGAGCTGATCGAGCGGGAAGTCGCGGAACACCAGCTTGACCTTCCCGGTCTCGATGAATTCCTTCTTCAGCTCCGGCAGGATGCTGGAATGGAAATTGGCGCAATGCGGGCAGGTCAGCGACGCATACTCGACGATGGTGACCGGCGCGTCAGCCTTGCCCAGCACCATGTCCTGCAGGCGCGGGTCTGACGCTTGCGCCTGGGCTGCCGAACCCAGGCCCAGAATGGCAAGACACAGGGTCAGAGCAAAGACAAAACGCTGTATATATTTCATAGGGATGCTCCTACCCCCAACATGTAGGGGGCCATTTTATGGATGGGTCTACCCGGCCTCAACCGGACTCTGCCGTTATCCACAAGAATCTGGCGCCGGCAAGGCGCCCAAAGCAGCGATCAGCGCCGCGCACCAAGAAGTGATCGGCCAAGGCTTTCAAGCACTTGGCGCAGGCTTTTATCCTCGATTCCAGCGAGCATTTCGGCGAGCTGGCGCTGCTGCTGATCGGTGAGCGGATGGCGCTCCCGCCGAGTCGCCAATCCCGAGTCGCGCGGCGACTCGGGGCGGCGGATCGGCATCTGCTTCAGTTTCAGACCGGCCACGGCGCGGTAGCCGAAATAGCCGTTGATCTTCTCGACCACCAGCGGAGACAGATGCTGAAGCTCCAGCGCGAAGGCCGGGCTGACCGCGACTTCCAGTGTCGCGGCATGGCCTGCGCCTGCGGCATAGATCAGCCGCTCGGGCTGGGTTTCGGCCGCCAGCAGCGGCCCGACAATGGCGGTCCAATGGCCAAGGATATCGACCAAGGCCGCGCCGCGCTTCTTCAGCACCGGATTGGTCAGCCGGCTGGTCGCCAGTCCCAGAGCCTTGGGCGCATTGAAGCGCCGGCCAGGATCGTGCCGCGTTGCATCCTGCCTGGCTGCAACCTTCGCTGAATCGGGCTTCTTGGCGGACTCATCGCTCATGGCCGCATTCTACGCCGCATATCATCCGCGCGCGATGCTTGCCTGCGTCTTCGCCGATGCTAGGGTCGCGCCATGCCCAGCCCCCGCCGGCCATCCGACATCGCGACGCCTCTGCTCGCCTGGTACGACCGGCATCATCGCGTGCTGCCCTGGCGCGCGCCGCCCGGTGCGCCGCCGATGGAGCCCTATCGCGTCTGGCTCAGCGAGGTGATGCTGCAGCAGACGACCGTGCCGGCGGTGGTTCCGTATTTCGACAAATTCCTGCGCCGCTGGCCGCGCGTGGAAGACCTCGCCGCAGCGCCGGTGGAAGACGTGATGGAAGCCTGGGCGGGGCTTGGCTACTACGCGCGCGCCCGCAACCTGCATAAATGCGCGCAGGCCGTGGCGAGCAAACTTGGCGGGCGTTTTCCCGATACCGAGGAAGGCCTGCTGGAACTGCCGGGCATCGGCGCCTATACGGCGGCTGCAATTGCAGCAATCGCTTTCAACCGCCCGGCTGCCGTGATGGATGGCAATATCGAGCGCGTGATCGCGCGGCTGTTTGCCATCGAAACACCGTTGCCGCAGGCGAAACCGGAACTGCGCGAGCGCGTCAAGGGCATTACGCCGCAGCAGCGGCCGGGCGATTTCGCGCAGGCGATGATGGATCTGGGCGCGACCGTCTGCACACCCAAATCCCCCAATTGCCTGATCTGTCCGCTGGCGGCGATGTGCAAAGCGCGCAAGGCCGGCATCGCCCAGGCGCTGCCGCGCAAGGCCACCAAAGTCGGGCGACCGGTGCGGCATACGCTGGCCTTCCTGCTGGAACGCGACGATGGCGCGGTTCTGCTGCGCCGCCGGCCGCCGCAAGGCCTGCTTGGCGGCATGCTGGAAGTTCCCAGCGCACCCTGGCGCGAGACGCCGTGGCAGAATGGCGAAGCGCTGAAGCATGCGCCGACGGACTGCGACTGGCAGCCGATGCCGGGCGAGACGGAGCATGTCTTCACCCATTTCGCGCTGAAGATCGCAGCCGTACATGGCCGCATCTCCGCGCGCGAGGCGGCCAAGCTGGATGGCCTGTGGCAGCAGCCGCGCGAAGCGGCGCTGCCGACCGTGATGAAGAAGATGCTGCGGCTGCTGCCGCAGGAAGCGGCAGCTAAATCGACGAAAAGTCGCCGTGCCGCCCCAGCCCGCTCTTGAAGCGCGCGGCGCCGGAAATCGCCTCCTGCTGAATGATCGGCAGGCCGCCCTCGGCCTCATCATGCAAGGCGGCATCGAGCGAAAGATCCCATTGCCGGTAGCTGGAGGCACGGTCGGCTTTCATGCAGGCATTGGGGAAACGCGCAATTTCTTCTGCCAAAGCCTCAGCCGCGGCGCGCGCTTCGCCCTTGGGCACGACACGATTGGCCAGCCCCATCTGCAAGGCCTCGTCTGCCTTCACCGGACGGCCGGTGAGAATCATGTCGAGCGCGCGGCTATGACCGATCAGACGTGGCAGGCGCACCGTGCCGCCGTCGATCAAAGGCACGCCCCAGCGGCGGCAGAAGACGCCGAAGACCGCATCTTCCTCAGCCACGCGCAGATCGCACCACAGCGCCAGTTCCAGCCCGCCGGCAACCGCATAGCCCGACACGGCGGCGATCACCGGCTTGGACAGAAACAGCCGCGTTGGCCCCATCGGGCCTTCGCCTTCCGGCGAGACATCGTTGCGCTTGTCGCCATCGGCCACTGCCTTGAGATCGGCGCCGGCGCAGAAATGACCGCCCGCGCCCCACAGCACGGCAACGCGCGCGGAATCGTCCGCGTCGAAATCCTTGAAAGCCTGACGCAGCGCATCGGCTGTCGGGCGATCAACCGCATTGCGCGCTGCGGGCCGGTTGATGATCACCGTGGTGACCGCACCCTTCTTTTCGATCTCGACATTCGCCATGGCGCCCTCCCCTTAATAATCGAGACGGCAGGCTGACAGTCTCAACGCTCAGGGGCAAGCCCTTCCGTTGCGGCTGTCGTTGCGGCAATCTGCGACCGGCAAATGTTGACGAACAAAACTCTTCGAATACCGACAAATCCATGACTTCTGATTGGCGCAGATCGCTGTGGCGCGGCACGGGCATCCTGATTCAGCCCGTCATTCGCGCCTGGTTGCAGCGGCGCGCGGCCTCCGGGAAGGAGGATCCGGCGCGGCTGGGCGAGCGATTCGGCGAGGCCTCTCATGCGCGACCCGACGGCAAGCTGATCTGGTGCCATGCGGCCAGCGTCGGCGAGGCGCAATCAGTGCTGCCGCTGCTGCAGCATCTGCATGAGACGCGGCCCGACATCACACTGCTGCTGACCACCGGCACGGTAACGTCTGCTGCCCTGGCGCAGCAGCGCGGCGGCAACGCGATCCTGCATCAGTTTGTGCCGGTCGATCTGCCCGGTGCCGTCGACCGCTTTCTCGATCACTGGCGGCCCGATCTGGCACTGTGGACGGAGTCGGAATTCTGGCCAGGAATCCTGAGCGAGCTGCGCCGTCGCGGCCTGCCCGTTCTGCTGATCAATGCGCGGATGTCGGACCGCTCCTGCCGGCGCTGGAAATTGGTGCCAAAAACCGCGAAATGGCTGCTGGGCTGTTTTACCGCGATCTATGCGCAGACCAGGCAGGATGCAGCGCGCCTGCGCCAGCTTGGCGCCAGCGACGTGCTGGAAGCAGGCAACCTGAAGGAAGCCGCGCCGCCTTTGCCAGCAGAACACGATGCCGTGGTGCAATGGCAGATGGCCCTGGATGGCCGCACGCGCTGGTTGGCAGCCAGCACGCATCCCGGCGAAGAGACGGCAATCGCGCGCGTGCATCGCAGCCTGAAGCAGCGTTTTCCGCAGCTCCTGACCTTCATCGTGCCGCGTCATCCGCAGCGTGGCCCCGAGATCGCGGACACTCTGGCGCAGGAAGGCTTTGCCCTCGCGCTGCGCTCGCGCAATGACGCGATCACGCCGCAGACCGATCTTTACATCGCCGATACTTTGGGCGAGCTCGGATTGTGGTACCGGTTATGCCCGCTGGTTTTCATGGGCGGCTCGCTGATCCCGCATGGCGGCCAGAATCCGCTGGAGCCGGCGCGGCTCCATTGCGCCCTGCTGTTCGGGCCGTCGATGTTCAATTTCAGCGACGCGGTCGCCGGATTGCTGCATGCCGATGGCGCGCAGCAGATTGCCGACGAGGCTGAATTGACGGCGGCTGCCGGCATTCTGCTGGCCGAGCCGCAGCGCCGAGAGGCGATGGGCGAAGCGGCGCAGCGCTATGCCACGGCGCAGAACGAAGTGATCGATGTGCTGGCCGAGGCGGCGCTGAAGCGCCTTTAAGGTATCCGGATTTCTTCTAAGGAAAATCCCGGGTCGGCAGCGCACCACCTGGTGCTGCGCTGCGCCCGGGATGCGATACGTGTCTTACACCGAAGCGTGTCTTACACGAACGGCTTGGCGATATGGGCGACCTCCTCCATGGAGGAGCCGAAATGCTGGGGGTTCGACATGTCGGTGATCTTCGCGTAATTGGCGGCGAAATCCTCTATGGTGACCTTGGCATCGACGCCGAAGAACATGCCTTGCGATTCCATGATCTGCATCTTGGCGTAGAAGCCCGCGCCGGCCGAGATGATGTCGCCCGTCGTCGTGCAGGCCTCCGAGCAAAGATAAGCGACTGCCTGCGAGACATATTCGGGCTTCAGATGCGGCAGCAGCTTGGGCGGCAGCAGGGATTCGGTCATGCGGGTGGCGGCGACCGGCGCGATGGTGTTGACCAGGATGCCGTATTTCGCGCCTTCCTGCTTCAGCGCATTCATCAGGCCGACCACGCCCATCTTGGCGCCAGCATAGTTCGACTGGCCGAAATTGCCGTACAGGCCGGAATTCGACGAGGTCATCACCACGCGGCCGTAATTCTGCTGCTGCATGATCGGCCAGGCGGCCTTGGTCACGTAAGCCGAGCCAAGGAAATGCACCTTCACGACCGTGTCAAAATCGGCGAGATCCATCTTGGCGAAGGTCTTGTCGCGCAGGATGCCGGCATTGTTGACCACGATATCGACGCGGCCCCAGGCATCCATCGCCGTCTTGACGATATTCGCCGCCGCTTCCGGCTCAGAAACGCTGTCGTAGTTCGCTACCGCTTCGCCGCCGGCCGCCTTGATCTCGGCCACCACCGCATCGGCCGCCTTGGACGAAGCGCCGCTGCCATCGACCGCGCCGCCGAGATCGTTGACCACCACTTTCGCGCCGCGGGAAGCGAGCAGCAAGGCATGCGAGCGGCCCAGTCCGGCACCGGCGCCGGTGACGATGGCAACGCGGTTGTTGAAGTCGATGGCCATAGATCTTCCTCCGTCTGTGGTTTGTCTGATGTCTTTTGTGTGAATTGACGACTGAGATGGTTCGTCAGATTCTGTATTCGAGCAGCAGGTCGCAGACCTCGCGCACCGCACCGTTGCCGCCCGAGGCTTCGGTGATATAGACGGCAGCTTTTTTCACCTGCGGGCGGGCATTGGCGACGGCCACGGGCAGGCCGATGGCGCCCATCAATTCGAGATCGTTCAGATCGTCGGCGACATGGCAGACCTCATGCAGGCCGATGCCGGTCGCAGCGCAGATTTCCTGCAGCTTGGGCAGCTTGTCGTGGATGCCCATATAGCCGTGGCGGATTTTCAGCTTCTCGATGCGGCGGCTGATTGAGGGCGTGTCGCTCTGGGTGATCAGCGCCACCTCGATGCCGGCCTGCATGACGGCGACGATGCCGAAGCCGTCCTGGACGAAATACTTGCGCAGCTCCGAGCCGTCCTCGGCGTAATACAGGCCGCCATCGGTCAGCGTCCCGTCGAGATCGAGCGACAGCAGTTTGACCTGCCGGAACTTGGCGATGAGGTCGGCATCGAGCATTCAATCCCCCGCGAACTCCGTGAAACAACTCTGGCGGGGGAGATTAGGCGGAAGCCGGGCCGGACGCCAGCCGTGACGCCGCGTCAGCCGGCCATGCGTCATTGTGGCCGTTATTTCTGATTCAGGCGGTTGCGATCGAGTTCGAGCTGGCGGCGCTGATTCTCCAGCCGCAGACGCTCGTTCTCCAGCGCGCGCCGCGTCGCATCGTCCTGACGGCGCTGGTTCATCTCCTCGATGCGGCGGCGGTCCGGATCGGCCGAGCGCAGGCGCTGCTGCTCGATCTGGCGCTGCTGCTCGCTGTCGCGGAAGCGCTGGGAATCGAGATTGCGCTGCTCGCGCTCCAGTTCCAGGCGGCGGTCTTCCTGGCGCAGGCGGTCCCATTCATTGGGGCCAGGCGTCTGCGCGGCGGCAGAAGCCGCGATGCTCATGAACAGGGTAATGGCCAGGGCATTTCGCATGAGAGGCATGATGGCGCAGAAATGCGGCGTTTCGATGGACGAGAGATGCCGTGTCGCGCCCCTTTTCAATCGTCATGGCACGCTTCAGGCGCGCCATTCACGAGTTCTTTTTATCAGGCGGCCGATAAAACAACTCATGGATGCCTCAGCCAAGCCGTGGCATGACGACGAGGGCAAGTCTGTCACCCCCGCGGCTTCGGCGGGCCTTTATGGTCGAGCCAGTAGACGATGTGGTCTTCCAGATCGCCGGCCTCCTTCTCGGAGATGCAGCGTCCGGCCACCGACATGCCCGCCTGGTGTACGGTGTCGCGGCTGCCGCTTTTCAGGTGATGCCACCAGGGCAGATCCTTGCCCTGCTCCACCAGCCGGTAGGCGCAGGTCTTCGGCAGCCAGTTCATTTTCCTGACCTTCGCCGGCGTGAGCTGGATGCAATCGGGCACCAGCTTCTTGCGCTTGGGGTAGTTGCTGCATTGCCCGGTGGCGCAGTTCATCAGCCGGCAGGCGACGTTGGTCTGCTCCAGCTTGCCAGTTTCTTCGTCTTCCAGGCGATAGAGGCAGCATTTGCCGCAGCCGTCGCAGAGCGCCTCCCATTCGGAAGGCGTCATCTGATCGAGGCGCTTGCGGCGCCAGAAGGGCAGGCTGCGGGACATGGCCGAGACACATAAAGCTCCTCGGCGCGAATATCCAGCCTAACGGGGGGCCATTCAGCGCCCGATGCCGGCCTTAGCCCTTGTTGTGCTGGCGGATGAAGGCAGCCACCTTGGGCGCGATATTCTCGCGCCAGCGGCGGCCGTTGAAGACGCCGTAATGGCCGACGCCCTCCTGCAGGTGATGGGCGCGCTTGGAATTCGGGATATTCGGACAGATGTCGTGAGCAGCGCGGGTCTGGCCAACGCCGGAGATATCGTCCTTCTCGCCTTCCACGGTCAGCAGGGCGGTCTTGCGGATCGCCCTGGTGTCGACCTTCTCACCCCGGCAGGTAAAGGTGTTGCGCGGCAGGTCGTGATCCTGGAACACGCGCTTCACCGTCTGAAGGTAATATTCCGCCGGCAGATCCATGACGGCGAGATACTCGTCATAGAAGCGGTTATGCGCCTCCACGCTGTCGCCATCGCCCTTGATCAGGTGATGGAACAGCCGCACATGGGCGCCGACATGGCGGTCCAGGTTCATCGTCATGAAGCCGGTGAGCTGGATGAAGCCGGGATAAACCGGCCGCATGAAGCCGGCATGCGGAAACGGCACGCGGTCGATTACGCTATGCTCGAACCACTCGATCGAGCGCTCCTGCGCCAGCTTGTTCGGCACGGTCGGGCTGATGCGGGTATCGATAGGGCCGCCCATCAGGGTCATCGAGCGCGGCACATTCGGATCGTTGTCAGCGGACATCAGCGCCACCGCAGCCAGCACCGGCACCGATGGCTGGCAGACCGCCATCACATGGCAGCCCGGCCCGAGAATATCGAGGAATTCGCGGACATATTCGATGTAATCGTCGAGCTCGAAGGGGCCTTCGCGCAGCGGGATATCGCGCGCGTCGCGCCAGTCGGTGATGTAGACCTCGTGATTGGGCAGCATCGCCTCGACCGTGCCGCGCAGCAACGTGGCGTAATGCCCGGAAAGCGGCGCGACGATCAGCAGCTTCGGGTCATTGCGTTTCTCGCAGCCTTCGCGCTCGAAATGCTTGAGCTGGCAGAAGGGCGCGTTGACCACAACGCGCTCGACCACCTTGCGCGGCTCGCCATCGACCAGCGTCGTGTGCAGGCCGAATTCCGGCTTGGCATAGCGCTTGGTGATGGTCTGAAAGACTTCAAGGCTGGCGGCGAGCGTGCGCGCGGCCGGCGTGTAGTTGAGCGGCAGGTAGGGAAGCTTCAGCGCCTGCGACTGCGCTTCCGCCAGGGCGCGCATCGGCTGCAGCGCCGCATGCTGCAATTCATAAAGCGAGTAGAGCATCAGGTCCCACCCCTGTGCGATGGCGCGCTGTTTATGGCGCCAGGTGAACTGCGAGACGGTTAACTTCGAAGGGTCGTACCCCTACCAACCCTTCGTCTTCTCCATCGGTCTGACGGGTCACTTGGTTGTCATAGAGATCTGTCATACAGTGATTCGTCTGTAGGCGCATGTTTATTCTGCGCCGCGGCATTACTACCTAACGCTGCACGGCGAAAAATCACCTGCCAAAATTTTCTTGAAAAACCGCCGATGCCGGCGCGGCCAGTGGCGAGCCAATACCCGTTACAGCTTGCTTTTGATGCGCTGGGCTATCTGCTCGGGCGTGGCGTCGTGGCGGAAATGGCTGAGATAACGCCCCTGCCCGTCCATCAGATAGATGAAGCCGGAATGATCGACCGAATAGCCGAGGCTGGAATCCTTCAGCGCGACCTTCTGGTAATAGACGCGATAGGCGCGCGCCGCCTTGGCGATCTGCTCCGGCGTGCCGGTCAGACCGACCAGACGCTCGTGGAAGGCTTCGACATACTCCTTCATCACCGCCGGCGTATCGCGTTCGGGATCGACGGTGATCAGGATCGGCGTCACCTTGTCGGCCGCCGAACCCAGTTCGTCCATCGCCATCGCAATCGTCTGCAATCCGGTCGGGCAGATATCGGGGCAATGGGTGAAGCCGAAATAGATCAGCATCAGGCGGCCGGCGAAATCCTTATCGGTGACCGCGCGGCCGTTATGGTCCACCAGTTCGAAAGCGCCGCCGATAGCGACCTGGCCGCTGCCGCCCTCATCCTTCGACGGCGCCAGCCAGTTATAGGCGGCGAATGCGCCCAGTCCGATCACGACCAGAGCGGCGACAATGGCAAGGCCGCGTTTCAGGCCGCGCTGCTGCGGATTGCTCATTCCCCACCTGCCTTTCCGCCAAAGACCGAAGCCGCGCCCTCGATGAAGCGGGCAAGCGCGATGTCGCGCTCGCTCAAACCCCCGGCATCATGGGTCGTCAGCGTGATCTCGACGCGATTATAGACGTTGAACCATTCGGGATGGTGATCCAGCTTCTCCGCCATCAATGCGACGCGGGTCATGAAGCCGAAAGCGGCATTGAAATCGGCGAACCGGAATGTCTTCGCAATCGCGTCGCGGCCTTCCACCGGCTGCCAGCCTGGCAGGGATTGCAACGCGGCCGCCCGGGCGGCGCCTTCCAGTCTCGCGATTGCCATGCCATCCTCCTCCGCGCGCTCTTGGGTGAAACCTGAGCGTTGCTGGCGGAAGCTAGCGCGCAAGGCCATGCCCTTCAACCGACGAACCGTGACTATGGGACGATCTGCCACATGCCGTTGAATTCCGACGTGACTGCGCCCAGCCTGGACGATATCGCGCAGATCGCCGAGGCGGAGCTGAACCGCCTGCGGCCGGCGCTGGCGCGCTTCATCGACGGCGTGCCGGTGCAGGTGACGGATTTCGCCGATGACGAAACACTGGAGGAAATGGGCTGCGAGACGCCCTTCGATCTGCTGGGGTTGTATCGCGGCGGCGGCATCACGGCGGAGGCGCGCGGCGATACCGGAACCTTGCCCGCGATGATCTTCCTCTACCGCCGGCCGCTGCTGGACTACTGGTGCGAGACGGGCGAAACCTTACGCCGCGTGGTGCGCCATGTGCTGATCCACGAGATCGGCCATCATCTGGGCCTCTCCGACGAGGACATCGACCGCATCGAGGCGAGCGTGGAGTAGTCTTCGCGTCATGCCCGGGCTCAACCCGGGCAGGACGCGGGATTGATCCATCAGCCCGAGAGTGACGACTGAAGCTGCCTCAAATCCCGCCATTCAGCAGCCTGCGCACATAGGCCGGAACGATCTCGGTGGCCGGGCCATAGATGCCCTCGGCGAAGAGCGAATAGCCGTCCGACCGCTCAAGATTGAGTTCCACCGTATGGGCGCGGCCGACCTTGCGCACCTCTGCCACGAAGCCGGCAGCGGGATAAACCTGCCCTGAGGTTCCGATCGACAGGAAGAGGTCGCAATTCTCCAGCGCGGCGTAAATCTCTTCCATGTGCAGCGGCATCTCGCCAAACCATACGACATGCGGTCGCAGGCTGCCGCTGGTGCCGCAGGCGGTGCAGGCGGTGGCGAGATCGAGATCGCCGGTCCAGCGGCCGACGTCCTGGCAGCGTTCGCAGCGGATTTTCAGAAGTTCGCCATGCATGTGCAGGAGGCGCTCCGATCCGGCGCGCTCGTGCAGGTCGTCGACATTCTGCGTCACCAGCAGGAAATCGCCGTCCCAGTTCTTCTCGAGTTCGGCCAGCGCGTAATGCGCAGCGTTGGGCGCGGCCTCGATCAGGTTGCGGCGGCGCGCATTGTAGAAGTCATGCACCAGCACAGGATTGCGCGCAAAACCCTGCGGCGTCGCCACCTCTTCCAGATCGTATTTGGTCCAAAGACCGTCCTTGTCGCGGAAGGTGCCGAGGCCGGACTCGGCGGAAATCCCGGCCCCGGTCAGAATCACAATCGATTTTTTACTCGCCATGTCCGTAGGCAGCGGCCTCCTGCGCATCCCAATGATCGGCCTCGGCCGACATCCAGTCCTCTTCGTCGCCATCGGCATGGGTGCCGTCCAGGCGGTAGACGCGTTCCGGCGTGTAGATCGCGCCGGAACTGGAAAGGAAGCTGGAATACAGCACGAAGCGGTCGCAGAGGAAGCCTGGCGCGGTATAAAGTGCGTGATGGCTAAGGAAGGCGCCGAGCCGGTCGACCGGTGCGTTGTTCAGCCGCGCCAGCGTCACATGCGGCGAGAATTTCCGCCGGTCCTGCGGCAGGCCCGCGCGCAGCACTGCGTTGTCGACCTTCTCCTGCAAGCGGTTGAGTTCCGGATTGGGGCGCACGCCGGCCCACAGCGAATGGGTCTTGCGCTTGTCGCCGAAGGTGCCGACGCCAAAAAGGTTCAGGTCGAAGAAGGGCATTGTGATGCTGCCCAGCTCCTCGGCGACGCTATGCGCCGTACGCCCGTCGACTTCGCCGATGAAGCGCAAGGTGAGATGGAATTGCTCGGGATTGACCCAACGGGCGCCGGGAACCCCGGCGCAAAGTGCAGCGAGCGACCGACGGATTTCGTCGGGGAAGCTGATGGCGACGAACAAGCGGATCATGGCTATGCCCTCCGCTGGAGCGGGCGTCAGGCGCCCAGAATAGAGCGCTGGTTCCGCTCTTCTAAAAGCCGGAATCAGGCGCTCGGGTTCGGTTGATCGCGATGGATCGCTTCGATGCCGTCAATGACCTCCTGCGTCAGTTTCACCTGGATGCTGTCGATATCGGTCTTGAGCTGCTGCATGCTGGTGGCGCCGATGATGTTCGACGTCACGAAGGGCCGGGTATTCACATAGGCCAGCGCCATCTGGGCCGGATCCAGGCCATGCTGCTGCGCCAGCGCGACATAGCGTTCGGTTGCGCGCTCCACCTGCGGATTGCTGTAGCGGGTGAAGCGGGTGAATAGCGTCAGGCGCGCGCCGGCCGGCCTGGCGCCGCCGAGATATTTGCCACTGAGCACGCCCATCGCCAGCGGCGAATAGGCCAGCAGGCCGACATCCTCACGATGGGCGAATTCGGCCAGGCCGACTTCGTACCACCGATTCAACAAATTGTACGGGTTCTGGATCGAAGCAAGGCGGGGCAGGCCATTATTTTCCGCCACCCGCAGATGTTCCATCACGCCCCAGGGCGTTTCGTTGGAGACGCCATAGGCGCGGATCTTGCCTTCCTTCACCAGGGCCGCCAGCGTCTCGACGGTCTCGGCGATGGCAACCGCTTCTTCTTCCCTATGGACGTAGCTTGCCTGGCCGAAATTGTTGGTCGAGCGGTCCGGCCAGTGGGTCTGGTAAAGGTCGATATAGTCGGTTTGCAGCTTTTTCAGGCTGGCTTCCACCGCATAGCGGATCTGCCTGGCGCTGAGATCGGTCGCCTCCACGCCATCGCCACGCAGCCAGCCGAACGAGCCGCGCGGGCCGCCACCGCGCCCGGCGACCTTGGTAGCCAGCACCACCTTGTCACGATTCTTGCGGGCCTTCAGCCAGGTGCCGATATAGGTCTCGGTGCGGCCGGCCGTCTCGGCCCGCGGCGGCACCGGATACATCTCGGCGGTATCGATGAAATTGATGCCGCGATCCAGCGCGTAATCGAGCTGCGCATGGGCTTCTGCCTCGGAGTTCTGCTCGCCCCAGGTCATCGTACCCAGGCAGATCAGGCTCACCTGAATGTCGGTGCGCCCTAAACGACGGAACTCCATGACAAAACTCCCAACTCCACACCCCCGCCAGCCCCTCTGCTGGCAGGCACATTATTGTCGGCCTATGCTTGAATTTACAACTACGATTTGGGGTCAGTTCTCCAGGAACCGCAAAATCTGGGGTAACGTCCGCTCCACCATGACGGCAACCCCGTCGCGGTTCGGATGCAGGCCGTCGCCCAGATTGAGCCTGGCATCGCTCACCACGCCGTCCAGGAAGAACGGATAGAGGGGGATGCCGTGCTTGGCGGCCAGGTCGGGGTAGATGCTGTTGAAGCGCTTGCCGTAATCGGCCCCCAGATTGGGCGCCGCCAGCATCCCGGCCAGCATCACCTTGACGCCGGCCTGCTTGATCTGCGTGATGATGGCATCCAGATTCTGCCGCGCCTGTTCCGGCGGCAGGCCGCGCAGCATGTCATTGGCGCCGAGCGCGACCACGACATGGGTCGGCTTCTCGGCCAATGCCCAGTCGAGCCGCGCCAGGCCAGCAGCGGTGGTATCGCCGGAGACGCCGGCATTGATCACCGGCATATTCACGCCCCTGGCCTTCAGCGCGGCTTCGAGCTGCGCCGGATAGGCATCGCCGGGCGGCAGGTTGTAGCCCGCGGTGAGGCTGTCGCCCAGCACCAGCAGCTTCTGCGCCGCGCTGGCCGGACTCGCCAGCGCCGCCGTCAGCACCGGGGCCAGCAGCAGCGGGGCCAGCAGCAGCGTGACCAGCATCACCAGCACGGCCCATGCCGCGTTGCGGCCCCGCAGGAATGGTCCATATTCTGCGTGTACTGTCTTCACGAATTGCCCATCCATGGTCGCACAAGGAACGAGTATGACCTCATCTAAGGCGGAGCCGCCGGTTGTCGATCTCACGCCGATTGTCGAACTGGCCGAGGTCAAGCTCACTCTCACCAGCACGGCGGGACCGGTCAATATCCTGCGCGGCATCGACCTGACGGTGCGCCAGGGCGAGCATGTCGGCATCGTCGGCCCTTCGGGTTCGGGCAAGTCCACCCTGCTTGCGGTGATTGCGGGCCTGGAGAAGGTGACCAGCGGCCAGGTGCGTGTCGCCGGCGCCGATCTCAACATGATGAACGAGGACAAGCTGGCGCTGTGGCGGCGCGACAAGCTGGGGATCGTGTTCCAGAGCTTCCATCTCATTCCCACCATGACGGCGCTGGAGAATGTCGCGGTGCCGCTGGAACTGGCTGGCGCGCCGGATGCGATGGAGCGCGCCCGCGCAGCTTTGCATCAGGTGGGCTTAGGACACCGCGAGACGCATTATCCGGCGCAGCTTTCCGGCGGCGAGCAGCAGCGCGTGGCGCTGGCCCGCGCGGTGGCGCCGCGCCCGGCCCTGCTGCTGGCCGACGAGCCCACCGGCAATCTGGATGGCACCACCGGCCATGCGATCATCGATCTGATGTTCGGCGAAGCGACGCGGCTGAAATCGACGCTGATCCTGATTACCCATGACGACAAGCTGGCCGCGCTGTGCGACCGCGTGGTGCATATCGAGGATGGCCGCGTGAAAAGCGTGATCGCGAAATCCGGCGCAGCGATGCCGCTGCGCCATGCCGGCAGCGAATAGGCGGCCTTCGCCATGCCGATCTCGCTCCGTTTCAGCCTGCGCGAATTGCGCGGCGGATTGCGCGGCTTCCGCCTGTTCGTCGCCTGCCTGGCGCTGGGCGTTGCCGTCATTGCCGGCATCGGCACGCTGTCGTCGGCCATCGTCGCCGGACTGGAGCGCGATGGACGCAGCCTGCTGGGCGGCGACATTGAATTCCGCCTGACCCATCGCGCGGCCACGCCTGAGGAACGCGCCTTCATGGAGCGCCAGGGCAAGGTCTCAGAAGCCGTGCAGATGCGCGCCATGGCGCATGCGGTGCGCAGCGACCAGCGCACCCTGGTCGAACTCAAGGCAGTGGATGGCGCCTATCCGCTGCATGATTCCGTGCGGCTGGGAGATGGCACAGAACTGGATGCCGCGCTGGCCGTCCGCAAGGGCATTTTTGGCGCCGCGGTCGATGCGCAGGCGCTGATCCGTCTGGAAGCCGAGATCGGCGACCGCCTCGATATCGGCGAAGCAAGTTTTGAAATCCGCGCGGTGATCGAGCGCGAACCTGATCGCGCCACCGATGGCCTGACATTGGGTCCGCGCGTGATGATCGCGCTCGATGCTTTGCCCGCCACCAGGCTGGTGCAGCCCGGCAGCCTGGCGCATTGGCATTACCGCATCCTGCTGCCGCCGGGGCGCAGCAGCGCCATGGTGGAGGCGGAAGCACAGCGCGCCTTTGCCGAATCCGGCTGGCGCATCCGCGACTGGAAGGAAGGCAGCCCCGGCGTGCGGCGCTTCCTCGACCGCGCCGCGCTGTTCCTGGTGCTGGTCGGCCTGACCGCCTTGCTGATCGGCGGCGTCGGCGTCGCCAATGCCGTGCATGCCCATCTCGACGGCAAGACCCCGACCATCGCCACCTTGAAATCCATCGGCGCGACAACCGGGCTGATCTTTCGTGTCTATCTGTGGCAGACGATGCTGCTGGCCGCCTTCGGCATTGCCATCGGCCTTGCCATCGGTCTGGCGGTTCCCAATTTGGCGGCCAGCGCGCTGAGCCAGGTGCTGCCCCTGCCGCTGGTGCCCGGCATCTATTGGCAGCCGCTGGCCTTGGCCGCCCTCTACGGCCTGCTGGTGGCGCTGGCCTTCACCATCTGGCCGCTGGCGCGCGCTGCCGATATCCGGCCTGCTGCGCTGTACCGCGATCTGGTGGCGCCGCTGCAGCGCTGGCCGCGCTGGCCCTATGTCGCGGGCATGCTGCTGATGTTCGCTGCCCTGGCGGCTTTGGCTGTGTTCGGCGCGGACGAACGGCGCTTTGCCTTCTTCTTCGTCGTCGCCGCCATTGCCGCCTTCATCCTGTTCCGTCTAATCGCCGCAGCCGTCGCCTTCCTGGCGCGCCGCGCCATGCCGCCGCATGGCGCGAGGCTGAAGCTGGCGGTCGCCAGCCTGCACAGGCCGGGCGCGGCAACCGCAGCCTTGCTGCTGTCGCTTGGCGTTTCGCTGACGCTGCTGGTCGCCATCGCGCTGGTGGAAAGCAATCTGCATGCGCAGGTCGAAGAGCGCCTGCCGGACGAGGCGCCCGCCTTCTTCTTCGTCGACATCCAGCCCCATCAGAGCGAAGCCTTCGTCGCCCTGGTGAAGGCAACGCCGGGCGCGCGCGACCTGGAGACCGTGCCGAACCTGCGCGGCCGCATCACCAGCGTCAAAGGCGTGCCGGCCGAGCAGGTGCAGGCGGCGTCCGATCAACGCTGGGTGCTGCAAGGCGACCGCGGCCTGACCTTTGCCCGTACTTTACCCGAGGGTTCGACACTGGTTGCCGGAAGATGGTGGCCAGAGAACTACGATGGCCCGCCGCTGATCTCGATGGAGGAACGCGCGGCGAAAGGTCTGGGCGTATGGATCGGCGACAAGCTGACGGTCAATATTCTCGGCCGTCAGATCGAGGCCGAGATCGTCAACATCCGCCGGCTGGACTGGAGTTCGTTCGGCATCAATTTCGTGCTGGTCTTCTCGCCCGGCCTGCTGGAACGTGCGCCGCATACCCTGCTCGCCACCGTGAAAGCCACGCCCGAGGCCGAGAACGCGCTGTTCCGCAGCGTGACGCAGCAGTTTCCGAATATCTCGGTCGTGCGCATGAAGGACGTGCTGAACGAGCTGAACGCCATCGTCGCCAGACTGGGCGCGGCGGTGCGCGGCGCGGCGGCCGTGACACTCATCGCCGGCCTGTTCGTGCTGGCGGGCGCGGTTGCCGCCGAGCATCGCAAGCGGCTGCGGGAAAGCGCGGTGCTCAAAGCGCTGGGGGCTACGCGGCGCGATATCCTCGCTGCGCATCTGATCGAATACGGCCTGGTCGGCCTGGTCGGCGCAAGCCTTGCCTTCCTGCTCGGTTGGTTTGCCGCCTGGGCCATGGTATCCTTGATGATGAACGCGAATTTCGTCTTCGCACCCGGCGTTGCGGCAATGACCGCCATCGGCGGCGTGATTGCCACTTTGCTGCTCGGACTGATCGGTGCCTGGCCGGCGCTTTCAGCAAAACCGGCACGGCTGTTGCGCGCCACCTGATCAGAGCCCCATTCCATGACTTCAGCATCCGAGCAGATCGTCGCGCTCTACGAACGCCATGCGCATGATTTCGACGCCCAGCGCGGCCGGTCGTTATTCGAAAAAAGCTTGGCTGGAGCGCTTCCTCGCCCTGCTTCCGGCTTCTCCCACCGTGCTGGATATCGGCTGCGGCCATGCCGAACCCATCGCGGCCTGGCTGATCGCACAGGGCTGCGACGTCACCGGTGTCGACAGCTCGCCCACCCTTCTGTCGCTGGCGCGGCAGCGTTTTCCGCAGCAGAACTGGATCGAGGCCGATATGCGGCAGCTGGCGCTGGAGCGCCAGTTCGACGGCGTCCTCGCCTGGGACAGCTTCTTTCACCTTGCCTTTGATGATCAGCGCGGCATGTTCCGCCGCTTCCGCCAGCATGCGGCGCCCCGCGCGGCGCTGATGTTCACCAGCGGGCCGCATCATGGCGAGGCGATCGGCAGCTATAACGGCGAGCCGCTGTATCACGCCAGTCTGGCGCCGGAGGAATACCGCAGCCTGCTGGCCACCGAAGGCTTCAAGGTCGTGGCGCATCAGGCCAATGACCCCGATTGCGGCGGCCACACCGTCTGGCTGGCGCAGCTCCGGTCTTAACGCACCATCACCCAGCGCGTGATGAAAGACAGCAGCGCGCAAACCACGATCACGCCGGTCATCGGCAAAGCCGTGCCGTCCTGCAGCGCGCCGACGGCTGCGCTGGCCAGGGCACCGGCAACGAATTGCAGCACGCCCATCAGACCGGCGGCGGAACCGGCCTGCGCCGCCTCGCCCGCCATGGCGCTGGCCGAGGCATTGGGCAGCACGAAACCGAGACAGGCCACATAGGCGAATACCGGCAGCCAGATGCCGAACAGGCCGCCGAAGGACAGCAGCACCGCGCCGATCAGCACGAGACCCGACACCGCCAGCAAAGCGACGCCGACGGTCAGCATCTGGTCCAGCGTGAAGCGGCGCAGCAGCATGGGATTGAGCTGTGACAGGCCAATGATGCCGGCGGCGTTGGTGCCGAAGATCCAGCCATAGGTCTCGGCCGGCACATGGTAGAGATTGATGAAGACAAACGGCGAGCCGGCGATATAGGCGAACATGCCGGCCATCGCAAAGCTGCTGGTCAGCGTGTAGCCCATATAGCGCCGCTTGGCCAAAAGCTGGCCGTAACTGCGCAGCGCCGAGCCGAAGGTGAGCGGCTTGGACGGCTGGGCGCCATGGGTCTCGGGCAGCCAGAGCCGCGCCGCCGTCATCGCCAGCAGGCCAAAGCCGGCGAGGAACCAGAAGATCGCCTCCCAGCCGAACCAGATCAGCAGATAGCCGCCGAGCAGCGGCGCAAGGATCGGCGCCACGCCCATGACCAGCATCAGCAGCGAGAAGACCTTCGCACCTTCCTTCGGCTCGAACAGGTCGCGCACCATGGCGCGCGCGATCACCATGCCGGCGCTGGTGCCGAGCGCCTGCAGCAGGCGGAACGCGATCAGCGCCTCGATCCGCGCCGCCAGCGCGCAGCCCACCGAGGCGGCGATGAACATGAGGTTGCCGACCAGCAGCGGCCCGCGCCGGCCATAGCGGTCGCTGAGCGGCCCGTAGAAGAGCTGCCCCACCGCAAGGCCGAGGAAAAACAGCGACAGGGTAAGCTGGACCGAGCCGGGATCGGTGGACAGCGCCCGCTCCAGGGCCGGCAGGCCGGGCAGATACATGTCTATCGCCAGCGGCGTGAACGCGGTGAGCGCCCCGAGAATCAGGGTCAGGCGCAAAATGGACTGCTTCATGAAAGGCCTCGAATCGGGCGGATATCCGCCGGGGAGAGCCGTGCTTCTAGGTCATAGTTCGCATACTGACTAGTACAGCCGCCACATTTATGCGCGCTAAATTTACGCCTGTGCCGAAAATTACGGCCGTATAATGACTTATCGAGAGGCTGATGGGGCGAATAACCTTGAAATCGGGCCCCATCCTGACAATATACCTCCCGCAACGATATTGAGGAGGTTCCACCTATGACGACGCCGTTCAATCAGCCGCGCTACGGCTACGGCGCCACCACGATCGACCGTGCGACGATCGATGAGGCGCTGCGCGCCTATATGCTGCGGGTTTACAACTACATGGGCTCTGGCCTTGCGCTGAGCGCCATCGTGGCCCTGGTCGTGTCCCAGTCGCCGGCTCTGATGCAGACCCTGTTCGGCAGCGGTCTGGCTTTCGTGGTGATGCTTGCGCCGCTTGGCCTGCTGCTGGTGATGAGCTTCGGCGCCAACAAGATGTCGGCCGGTGCCGTGCAGGCTCTGTACTGGGCCTTCACCGCCACGATGGGCCTGTCCATCTCGACCATCTTCCTGGTCTATACCGGTGAGTCGATCCTGCGGGTCTTCTTCATCACCGCCGCGATGTTCGGCGCGATGAGCCTGTGGGGCTACACCACCAAGCGCGACCTGACCGGGATGGGAAGCTTCCTGTTCATGGGCGTGATCGGCCTGATCATCGCCAGCGTGGTGAACATCTTCCTCGGCTCGACGGCGCTGCAGTTCGCCATCTCGGCCATCACCGTGCTGGTTTTCACCGGCCTGACCGCCTACGACACCCAGCGCATCAAGTCGGAGTTCTACGAGGGCGACCCCGCCGATATCCAGACCAAGCAGGCGGTCTTCGGCGCCACCTCGCTCTATGTGAACTTCCTGAACATCTTCATGGCTCTGCTGCAGCTCTTCGGCCAGCGGAACAACTGATCCCGGCATAAACACCCGAGAAGAGGAAGGGCCCCGGCGGGAAACCGCCGGGGCCTTTTCTTTGTGCATTTTGTGCAATGCGTCATCACACGCGGCCGGTGCCGCCAGCACGACTGCTGCATGACAGATGCCGCGTGACAGAGGCGGGCGAGTGGTTCTAATCTTTCGTTCGCATACCGACGATCCTTCCTGAGATCTTCCGCTGACACCAACCGACATCAACAAAGCAAAAAGAGGCAGAGCCCCATGAAACTCGTCCTGGCGATGATGAAGCACGAGACCAACACCTTCTCGCCGATCGTCACCGACTGGGCGCGGTTCGAAGCCTGGGGTCTCTATACCGGACAGGCAGCCATCGACGCCTATGCCAAGACCAACATGCCGCTGGGCGTCTATCTGCAGCTCGCGAAGGAATACGGCGCGGAGGTGGAGCTGCCGATGGCGGCGGAAGCGATGCCGGGCGGCCTGGTGACGGCGGATGCCTACCAGCGCCTGACCGATCCGATCCTGGAGGCGGTGGCGAAGGGCTGCGACGGCTGCCTGCTCGACCTGCATGGCGCCATGGTTGCCGAAAGCACCGATGACGGCGAAGGCACGCTGCTGGAGAAAATCCGCCAGATCGCGCCCGACCTGCCGATTGCCGTGACGCTGGACCTGCATTGCAACCTCACGCCCAAGATGGTGCAGAACTGCACCGGCCTGATCGGCTACAAGACCTATCCGCATGTCGACATGGATGTGGTGGCACGCCAGGTGGGCCGCGTGGTGATGGAGGTGATCGCGGGCAAGCGGCCGAAGCCGGCCATGGCGCTGCGTCAGTTGCCCCTGCTTTCGCAGACGCTGTGCCAGGGTACCGATGACGAGCCGATGAAATCGGCGATCCAGGCCTGCCGCGAGGAAGAGGCCCGTGGCCTGCCCGCCGCCACCGTGTTCGGCGGCTTTGCGATGGCCGATATCAAGGATGCGGGCGCCACCGTGATCACGATCGGCAACGACCAGAAGCAGGCCGACGAAGCCGCCGACCGCATCGCTGCTGCCGTCTGGGACAAGCGCGACCAGCATATCTACCGCCACCGCGACCTGAAGGAGACGGTCGCCAAGGCCAAGCAGATCACCGATGGCCCGGTCATCCTGCTCGATCACGCCGACAATTGCGGCTCGGGCGGCACGCAGGACGTGATGACGGTGATCGACGAAGTGCTGCGTCAGGGCCTCGAAGACGTCGCGGTCGGCGCGGTCTGGGATCCGCAAGCCGTGCAGATCATGCAGAAGGCCGGCGTCGGCGCCACGGTGACGCTGGAGCTTGGCGGCAAGAGCGACATGCCGTCGCTAAAATTGAAGGGCAAGCCGCTGAAGGTTACCGGCAAGGTGCGCACCATTACGGATGGCGAATGGATCGTGCGCGGCCCGATGTATAACGGCTACAAGGTGATGATGGGGCCGACAGCGGTGCTGGAGGTGGATGGCCGGATGCAGATCGTCGTCGTCTCGCGTCATCACGAGCCCTGGGATACCGGCGTGTTCACCTCGGTCGGCATCGATCCGCGCCACAAGCGCTATCTGCTGCTGAAGTCGCGCATCCATTACCGCGCGGGCTTCGCGCCGCTGGCCAAGGCGACCTTCACGCTGGACGGCGAAGGCGTGACGACCTCCGACAACAGCATCCTGGATTACAAGAAGGTGCGCCGGCCGATCTATCCGCTGGACCGCATCAACGACTGGCAGACCTGACCGACTGGCTGATCCGATGCTGAGCGACCGCTGGGGCCTGGCTGTTGCCACCGACGATCCGGAGGTGATCGCCGGGCTGAATGCCTTCGACGTCAGCTTCATCACCTACGGCACCACCGCGGCTGCGGTCTGGGACGCGGCAAAGGCCGATCCGGCCTGCGTGATGGCGCAGGCCAAAGCCGCCTGCCTTGAGATGTTTCTGCAGACCGGGCAGTCGGCCGCCAAGGCACGGCCGTGGCTTGTCGCCGCGCAGCCGCATGCCGCCAAGGCGACCGAACGCGAACAGCTTTGGCTGGCGCAGGCCGAGGCCTGGGTAAATGGCGATGCCGAACGCGCGATTGCCTGCTGCCGCGAGATCGTCACCCATTGGCCCGAAGACCTCGCGGCCGTGAAGCTGACGCAGTTCCACATGTTCCATGTCGGCGATCTCGCCGGCATGCTGGAGATTGCCGAGGCCGCCCTGCCCGCCCATCGCAGCACCGCTGAGATGCACGGCATGCGCGCCTTCGCGCTGGAGGAGATGAACCGCCTCGCGGAAGCCGAAGAAGCCGCCCGCCATGCTATCGAGCTGAAGCGCGCCGAGCCATGGGCACATCACGCCATCGCGCATGTGATGGAAACGCAGGGACGCTGCGAAGAAGGCTTCGACTTCATGACCGGTCTGGCCGATACCTGGACCGACCGCAATTCCTTCATGTTGAGCCACAACTGGTGGCATGCCGCGCTGTTTGCCATCGACAGCGACCGGCCCCAGGATGCGCTGAAGCTTTATGACGATCATGTCTGGGGCGTGTGGAAGGAATACAGCCAGGATCAGGTGAATGCCGTGGCTTTGCTGGCGCGGCTGGAATTCGCCGGACTCGATGTCGGCGACCGCTGGCAGGATGTCGCCGATCACATCGAACGCCGCGGCCCTGAGCATGTCGAGCCGTTTCTGGATGCGCATTACCTGCTGGGCCTGACGCGGGCCGGACGCGATGCAGCGGCCAGCACGCTGCTTGCCAGCCTGCGCGATCACGTCGCCCGCCTGCCCGACCGTCTGATGACGCGGATCTGGCGCAATACCGGCCTGCCGCTGGCAGAAGGCGTCGTGGCCTACGGCCGCGGCGACTGGCCGACTGCCTATGCTCGGCTGAAACCGGCATTAGACGGCTTGCAGCAGATCGGCGGCAGCCACGCCCAGCGCGATCTGTTCTGGCAGCTTTGGCTGCGCGCCGGCGTAAAAGCTGGCGACGTGGCGACCATACGTCCCTATTTCGAACGCCGCGCTGCCGAACGGCCCATGGTTGCCAAGCATCGCCGCGAACTGGCGGCGCTGGGGTAAGGCAAGGCCGTCATCCCGGCCGCAGCGCAGCAAAGAGCCGAGACCCCGTTGTCTTCGCGCACAAAATGAGGCCCCGGCTCGCGCGATGCGAACAGCATCGCTGGGCCAGGGCGACAGTGGAGTGAGATCAGAAAACCGCTTCGCGCTTGGGCTCGAAGAAGCGCAGCATCACGGCAAGGTCGCGGCCGCGGCGCATGATGCGGCCGCCCTGACCAATGATGGCGAAGGCGCCCTGCTTGCGCGCCAGCTTCGGCGTCTTGACGATGCGATACAGCGCGCCATCGGCGCTGCGCTTGAACACTGCGAAGCTGCAGCTTTCGCGGTCATGGCCGATGGCATAATCGCGCCATTCGCCCTGCCCCACCATGCGGGCATAGAGATTGAGAATGAGGTGGAATTCGTGGCGGTCGAAAAAGACCGGAGGATCGACGGGTCTGGTCGCAGGGGCTTTGTCGCCGGCACCTTTGATCGCGCCCGTGCCGCGCGAGACCGTCTCCCGCGCCGCCGGACGCCGATACTGATGCAAATCGATCACTTCGGTCATGCCCTGACGGCCAACCTCCTCCCGCAGGATTGATCAACGTATGGTTCGAATCTTGGGGCCAGAGCGGCGCAACGTCAAGCCGACATTGCAGGCGGGCCGCGCCTAGAGCTCCTTCATCAACTCTTCGATGGCGGAATCCGGCATCTGCTGCTCGCCTTTTTCGAGCATGTCGTGGCGGCGTTCCGGCCCGGTGTAATTGGAGACCTTGTGGCGACGCCGGTCGGGGCCGAAGAAATCGTCGGTGCGCACGAACTGGCGCGGATATTCGATGACGACGGTAATGCGGCGCGCCATCGTCTTGGCCGAGAACGGCTTGACCAGGAATTCGGTGATGCCGGCATCGCGCGCCCGCTTCACCTTCCATTCTTCCGACTGCGCGGTGACCATGATGATCGGCACGAAGACATTCTTCGACGCGGGGTTCTTGCGCACCCATTCGACGAAGCCGATGCCATCCATCTCACCGTCCATGTGCCATTCGGTGAAGATGATATCGACGACGTTGTTTTCGAGATAAGCGATGGCATCCTGCGCGTTGGTGCATTCGGCAATGCGCGTGACACCGAGCGGTCGCAAAACCTCCTTAATAAGCTGCATGTGGTTGTGATTGCTGTCGACCACAAGAGCAGCGATGTTGTTCAGCCTGTATGCCATGACCGAAAGCTGCCCTTAACGCCGCCTCAGTCGAACAGCTCGATACTGCCTGCCTGCGTCTGCACAGCAGTGATCTTCTTGCTGTTCTCACGTTGGAACACCGCCTTGCCGCTGGCATCGTCGATCTGCTTGACGCGCGCGACACCGGTCGACGGGAAATACTGAACCTTGCGCGGCAAGGTGCCGCGCAGATCGGAGGCCATCACCTTAAAGCCTTCGGCCTTGAGATAGCGTTCGATGAAATCGGCATTCTGATGGCCGATGCCGCGCAGGCCGGCCAGCACGTTGGCGCCGCCAAAGATCTTCACCTCCAGCCGCTCGCGCCGGCCGCCAGCCGCCAGGATGCCGTTGATGAGCTGCTCCATCGCGTAGCTGCCATAGCGCAGCGAAGCCGAGAGCGGCAGGTCGGGGTTGGTGTCGCCACCCTTGTCAGGCAGCAGGAAGTGGTTCATCCCGCCAACGCCTGCGACGGGATCGCGGATGCAGGCGGCGACGCAGGATCCCAGCACGGTGGCCAGCATCTCGCCGTCGCGGGTCGATACAAAGAAGTCGCCCTGGAAGACCTGCACGACCTGCACTTTCAGCACAGGGTCGAAATACCGGCGACGCTCTGCCAGACCCGCGCCGGGATCGCCGCCCGCAGGCCGACGCAGGATGCTGGAGGTCGTAGTCATGCAACCTCCATCATGGACCGCCATCCTGCTGCGGTTCAAGGCCGCTGATATCCCGCAGGATGGCGTCGCCCCAGTCGACCTGGTCGCAATCGGTGCCGCCGAAGCGGGCGTTGGACAGATCGGTGTAGATGATTCGGCCGGTCCGCTCGCCCTTGGGGCTGAGGATCTCGGCGCTCATGAAACGACTGCCGGTCAGGCGTGTATGGCGCAAATCCGCGCCATTCAGGTTGCAGCCCGCGAAGATCACGCCAGTGGCGCTGGCGCCGCGCAGGTCGGTGCCGGAGAGATCGGCGAACTTGAAGGTCGCGCCGTCCAGTCTGGCATCCCGCAGGGCGGCTCCGCGCAGCTTGATGCCGGACAGGTCCAGTTTGCGCAGATCGAAGCCGGACAGGTCCTGGCCGCGCAGATTGGCCGGTTTGCCCTGCCCGCCTTCGACCCAGCGCCGGTGCTGGTCCAGCGCGGCGCGAATCTCGGCTTCGGTCATCGGCTTGGGCGCTGGCGCGGCCGGAGCCGCAGCCAGATTCGCCATCGCCAGATTGGCGCCGGTGATCTCGACATCGCTCAAATCGACATTGTGCAGATGCGCGTCGGTCAGATTCGCACCCTGCAGGGTGGCACCGGCCAGATTGGCGCCGCTGAGCTCGGCCCCGACCAGATTGGCGCCGGCCAGCGACGCCCCGCCCAGATCGGCGCCCGAGAGATCGGCACCCACAAGCTGGCAATCGGTCAGCGCGGCATCCTGCATATTGGCGCCGGCCAGGTTGCTGCCGGTGAAATCGGCGCCCAGGGCATCGACGCCGACCAGCGTCGCGCCGGCAAAATTGCTGCCGGTGACGTTCTGGCGCATCACCGCCACGGGTGCGGCGGGATTGGCGCCGATCTCAAGGCCGCGGCGAAAGTTCACGCCGGTGAGATTGGCACCGGCCATGTTGACCTTTTCCAGCACAGCGCCGCGGAAATCGGCGCGTGTGAGATCGGCCTCGCTCAAATCGGCCTCGGTCAGATCGGCTTTGAAGAAGTCGCATTGCATGAGCACGGATTTGCTCAGCTTGGCGCCGCGCAGCTTGGCCATGCGAAAGCTGGCGCGCCGCAAATCCACGTTGCACAGGTCAGCACCGGATAGATCGCGGCCGGAGAAGTCTGCCGGCTTACCAGTCGGCATCCCCTTCAGCCAGAGATGGTGGTGATGCAACATCTCTTTGATGTCGATTGGATCCATTCTGCCTACCCTTACACCCGGCTTGTTACCATGTTTTCCCCAGACGCCATATGGTCCAAGGGGTTGGCAAACGATAACCTGCGGGGCTGCCCCGGCCTCGGGGCCGGGCCTGCGGCCGGGCGGCTCGCCCGCCGAAGCGAGCCCGCCGAAGAATGGGCGATGACTGTGCATCCTGCTTCGACTTTAGGCGAAAGCAACCCCAAGTCGCATAGCCAAGAATTAATCCCCTATTGCCGTCAGGCCGGAGTATAGAGAATTAACTGCCTTCGGATTGCGCCGCATGGTGCAAATCGCGCGCGGTTATGGAACAATCGCCCCTGAGGGGAAGGCGCAGGCGTGCCACAAAATACATTTCGTTCGCATCCAGATACTACGGAAGCAGCCACGGTTCCGTCCGCATCGGCGCGCGAACTGATCGATTTCGTCGCGCTGGTCCTGCTTGCCATCAAGGAGGAGATCGAGGACCTGCAGAAGGCCCAGAGCGACACCGCCCAGGCCTTTGCCGCCAAGCTGGTCGAGCTGGGCAAGCAGTTGCCGGGCTCGCGGGTCATGGACGAGGTGGTCAGCCTGATGCAGAGCGACGACCTGCGCAGCCAGCGGCAGCAGCATGTCATCAACGCCCTGCGCTATGTGGAGGACATCATCCGCGACCAGTCCGGGCGGGACTGGGCGCCGAAGCTGACCGAACGGGCAGCCGGCTGGGGCGAGGGGCTGATCGCCAGCCAGACGCTGGAGCAGGTGCGGACGCATTTCCACCACTTCCTGATGGGCGGGGCGGAAAACGGCGAGGCCAGCCGGCGCAACGGCCGCGATGCCAATGGGTCGGACATCGAGTTTTTCTAAGCGGGCTGGGGGGCTTTGCCCGTGAAGGGGTTTCAATGGGGGAATGCCGGCAGGCCATTGGACGGGGATAGCAGTCATGGCTGACGAAGATCGCAACATTCCGGCGACCGGGGAACAACCGGCGGCCGAGGCAAAGGCAGACAGCCGCAGCAAGGCGGAATTCGTCACGCCGCCGAATTACCTGAAGATGAAGGTCGGCGTCGGCGGCATCGACAAGGAAGCGCTGAAGGAAGCCGAAATCGCCATCCAGGTGCTTGGCCACAAGATGTATGCGCAATGGGCCGATGCCGATCTCGACCGCATGCGGCAAACCTTCGAGAAACTGCGCTCGACCAGCCTCGACGATCCCGATGGCGTGAGGAAGATGCTGCGCATCTGCTGGGACATGAAGGGGCTGGGCGGCACTTTCGGCTTCCCGCTGATCACAGAGATCACGCATATCCTGAGCAATTATCTTGAGCATTGCCTGAACCATGAAGGCGCCAAGGTGAGCTCGCAGATCGTCAGCGCCCATATCGATGCGCTGTATGTGGTGCTGAGCCAGAAAGTCAGCGGCGATGGCGGCGCGCTGGGCCGCGAACTGATCAGCGGCCTGGAGAAGGTTGTGCTGAAAACCGGCGCCCGAATCAGCGGCCGCGGCTGAGTCGCTTGGTCTTGGCTCAAATCGCTAGAAATTGTGGCCGCGCGGCGTGACAAACCCGTGATCTAGCGGTTCATTCTTGACCCCCCGATTCGCGATACGGTAATTTCGGCTTGCAATCGGCTGCGGCCGATTCGCGGACAAATATTCTGACAGTGCTTCCACCGACAGGGATGGAAATACCTGTGGATTTAGATCAGGGGTTGTGCTTGGAGCGGGCCGAACGCGATCTCGATGATCGCGAGGGCGCGCTTGTCGAAGCGGCCGATCTGTCCGATCCTTCCTTTACCGAAGATGCCGGCTGCGCGGCCGAATCGGAATTCGAGACGTCCGGTTTCCGCGAAGATGTGGTGATCGATGTCGACGTCGAAGATATCGAGTCCGAACCGCCTGCGCCGGCGATGACGCTGCCGCGCATCAACGAGCGCTTCAATACCGAAACCCGGTTTCACGGGCTGTCGCTGTCACAACTTGCAGTTCACTCTTTATGGATTGTGGATTACCTCCGGCAACTCGGGGTGACCGAAATGCCTGACGGCGATCTGGAAAGCATTGGCCGCTGCGCCGATGACCTGGAAAGCGCCATCATGCTGATGTTTCAGCTCGCCGGCGGCACCCGCCAGGAGCTGCGCCAGCGCTACCAGGACATCAAGCTGGCCATGCAGGCGCGCCAGCGCATGACGATCGATCTGGGCCGCGCCCAGTAAGGGTTTTGCGCCCCCGCCCGGCTCCGAACCCTCGGACGGAGTTGTGGTTTTTTAGTAATGTCGGCGTCATCCCCCTTCCGTCCCGAAACACCCTCGGCTAGGCTGCATTTGAACGACGCCCGGCATCGCTTTTGGCGGTGTAGGCAGGCTCCCGCTGGTGGGGGAGTCGAGGGGGAAGTACATGGAGCCGTTCACAATTACCAGGTCGGATGACGTGACCCAGCTTGGGCTCGTGGCGAGCATGGACTTGCGCGCCGCGGAACCGCTGTTACACAGTTTCCACGAGATTATGGCTCAAGGCGGAAAGGTGGTAATCGACGCTTCGGCGGTGGACCGCCTCTCCACTCCCTGCGTGCAGATCCTGCTGTCCGCTGCCCAGCATATGGAGCAGAACGGCATCTCCTTCGTCATCAAATCACCCAGCGATTCCTTCGTAACTGCCTTCGACGATCTGGGCCTGTTCTCGTATCTCATGAAATGGCCGGTACAAACATGACGAAAACGGTTCTTACCGTCGATGATTCCAAGACCATGCTGCAGATGCTTCAGTTCGCGCTGAAGCAGGGCGGCTATCAGGTCATCCAGGGCGAGAACGGACAGGAAGGGCTGGACCTCCTCGACGACAACGATGTCGACGTCATCATCACCGACATCAACATGCCGGTGATGGACGGCATCACCTTCATCAAGGAACTGCGGAAAAAGGCCAAGAACAAGGCCACGCCGGTGCTCATTCTCACGACCGAAAGCAGCCAGGCCAAGAAGCAGGAAGGCCGCGCGGCCGGCGCTACCGGCTGGATCGTGAAACCTTTTGATCCGGGCAAGCTGCTCGAGGTGATCCGCAAGGTCAGCCCTTAAGCATGCAGAACGGAGTCGCGGAGCAGAAGCGGGACGCGCCCTATGGATGATTTAGCCCAGTTCAAACAGACCTTCTTCGCCGAATGCGAGGAACTGCTTGGAGACATGGAAGGCCATCTGATGGCCCTTCAGTCCGGCGAGGGTGACAACAACACCCTGCATGCCGTCTTCCGCGCCATCCACTCGATCAAGGGCGGCGCGGGTGCCTTCGGCTTCGACCGTCTGGTCAATTTCGCCCATATCTTCGAAACCGTTCTCGACCTGATGCGCGACGGCCGCCTGGAGCCGACGCCGGATTCCGTCCTGCTGGTCCTGCGCTGCGCCGACATCCTGTCCGACCTGGTGCGCGCCGCGCAGAACGACACCGAGCTGCCAGCCGAGCATGAGAACGAAGGCCGCAAGGCGCTGATCGATCTCGCCGCCACGGTTGGCGTCAATGCCGATCCCAATGCCGCCGATGCCGAACTGGCCGCGCTGGATGCCCAGCTTGCCGCCGGCGGCCCCGATGTCCTGATGAACGACGCGCCGGCCGCCGATGCCCCGGCCGCGCCGGCTGCGGCTGCCGCTGCTGCGCCGGCGGCTCCGGCCAAGGCGCCGCTGCTGAAGTATCTCGTCAAGTTCACGCCGCGCGATGCGCTGTATCAGCGCGCCAACGAGCCGCTGATCCTGATCCGCGAGCTGAAGGAGCTGGGCGGCTTCCTGGCGCGCGCCAATGCCGACAACATCCCGCCGCTCGACCAGATCCATCCCGAAGGCGCCTACATCAAGTGGGAATTCGAGATCGAGACCGACAAGGGCGAGCAGGCGATCCGCGACGTCTTCGAGTTCGTGCTCGACGATTGCGAGCTGGAGATCACCTGCCTCAATCCGCCCGCGGCCGAAAGCGCCGAGGCCAAACAGGCTGCAGCTGAAGCCGCCGCCGCCGCGCCGAAGCTGGAGATCAAGCCGGCCGCCGCGCCGAGCGCCGCTGCCAGCACGGCGGCCGCCGTACCGCCCAAGCCTGCCGCCGCAGCCAAGCCCGATGCCGCCGGCGCGGCTGGCGGCGAAGCCAAGCATGGCGAAAGCAAGACCGTCCGCTCCATCCGCGTCGATCTCGACCGCGTCGACAAGCTGGTCAACATGGTCGGCGAGCTGGTGATTACCCATGCGATGATCGCGCAGCAGACCGAACACCTGCACGCCGATCAGCATCCTGAGCTTGCCAACGGCCTGGCCGAACTGTCGCATCACATCCGCGATCTGCAGGAAAGCGTGATGGCGATGCGCGCCCAGCCGGTGAAGAGCGTGTTTGCCCGCCTGCCGCGCCTGGTGCGCGAGCTGGCGATGATGACCAACAAGAAGATCCGCCTCGACATGAGCGGCGAGAACACCGAGATCGACAAGACGGTGATCGAGCAGCTCGGCGATCCGCTCACCCACATGATCCGCAATTCCTGCGACCATGGCATCGAGAGCCCGGAAGAGCGCATCGCCGTCGGCAAGCCGCCTGAGGGCGTGATCCATGTCTCCGCCGATCAGCGCGGCGGCCGCATCGTCATCGAGATTTCGGATGACGGCCGCGGCATCAACCGCGAGAAGGTGATGAAGAAGGCGATCGAGAAGAAGCTGATCGCCCCCGACGCGGTGCTGAGCAACGAGGAGATCGACAACCTGATCTTCCTGCCCGGCTTCTCGACCGCCGACACGGTGTCCAACATTTCCGGCCGCGGCGTCGGCATGGACGTGGTGCGCCAGAACATCCAGTCGCTCGGCGGCCGCGTGCATATCCAGTCGCGCCCGGGCCAAGGATCGAGCTTCATCCTCACCCTGCCGCTGACGCTGGCCGTGCTGGATGGCATGGTGCTGCGCGTCGGTGAGCAGTCCTACATCCTGCCGCTGGCCAACATCGTGGAAAGCCTGCGGCCGGAGCCGGACCAGATCAACATCGTCGCCAACCAGAGCGAATTGCTGCGCATCCGCGGCGAATACGTCCCGCTGGTCTACCTGCATCGCATCTTCAAGGTGCCGAACGGCATCGATGATCCGACCAAGGCCCTGGTGATCATCGTCGAACTCGAAGACGGCTCGAAGATGGGCCTCGTGGTGGACGAGATCGTCGGCCAGCAGCAGGTGGTTATCAAAAGCCTGGAAGAGAATTTCGACCCGATCCGCGGTGTCGGCGCCGCCACCATCCTCGGCAACGGCCGCGTGTCGCTCATTCTCGACGTGGCCGGCATCAAGTACATCGCCGAACACGAAGTTCAACAGCGTCCCACCCAGCAGGCCGCGCGCCTCCCCGCGCCGGCCATGCAGGCCAGCGCCTGAAGCAGGAGGCCGTCGTCATGGCATCAGCCGAACCGCGCAACGACAACACCAACGAGCAGGGCAGCCGTTCCGGCCGCAGCATTCAGCTTGTCTCGTTCACTGTCGGGAACGAGGAATACGGCGTCGATATCATGGCGGTGCGCGAAATCCGCGCCTGGTCGGAAACCACGCCGCTGCCGAACACGCCGGAAGTGGTGCGCGGCGTGATCAACATGCGCGGCGCCATCGTGCCGATCTTCGATCTGCGCGCCCGTTTCGGCATGCCGCGCACGGAGCCGACCAAGTACAACGTCGTCATCATCGTTTCGGTGGCCTCGCGCATCGTCGGCATCCTGGTCGATGCGGTGTCCGACATCATCACCGTCAACGAAGACGAAGTCCGCCCGATGCCCAGCATGGAGCAGGTCAACGGCATCGGCTTCATGGAAGGCCTGATCACCGTCGGCGAGCGCATGGTCGGCCTGATCGGCCTGGAGCAGATGTTCTCCGGCCGCATGCTGGAAGCCGCCGATGGCGTCGACCGGCCGATGCTCGGTGGCCCGGCGGAGGCCGCAGCCTGACCCAACCAGCCATGGCCCGGCGATGACCATCGAAACCCGTACGCGGGATAACAGGACGATCGAAGCGCCCTCGCCGGAGGATCGGGAATTCAGCTTCTCGCTGGAAGACTACGCCTTCCTCCGCGCCATGCTGAAGGAGCGCACCGGGATCGAGCTCGGCCCGACCAAGCAGAACATGGTCTATGCCCGGCTGGCCAAGCGCCTGCGCCGGCTCGGCATGAAGAGCTTCCGGCAGTATATCGAATTCATCGGTTCCGATGAGGGCCGCGACGAGCTTGGCACGACGCTGAATGCGTTAACGACCAACCTGACCAAGTTCTTCCGCGAGAACCATCATTTCGAGCATCTGGGCACCACCGCGCTGCAGGAGATCCGTGCCCGCGCCAGCACCAAGGGACGCCGGCTGCGCATCTGGTCGGCGGGCTGCTCCTCCGGCGAGGAACCCTATTCGATTGCGATCACGCTCCTGCAGTCGATGCCCGACATCAAGCAGTGGGATGCCAAGATCCTGGCCACCGACATCGACACCGAGATGGTGCGGCGCGGCGCCGAGGGCATCTATCCGGTCAGTGCGCTGGAAGGCGTGCCGCCTGATGCCAGGAAGTATTTCGAGCCTGTGGGCGAGGACAGGGTCCAGCTCTGCGCCGATGCCCGCAATCTGGTCAGCTTCAAGTATCTCAACCTCATCGGCCACTGGCCGATGAAGGGCCCCTTCGACGTGATCTTCTGCCGGAATGTGGTGATCTATTTCGACAAGGACACGCAGCGCACGCTTTTTGACCGCTACGCCAACCTTCTTGTGCCGGGCGGTTTTCTCTACATCGGCCATTCGGAGAACTTGTTTGGCATCACCGAGCGGTTCAAACTGCTAGGCCGTAACATTCATCGGAAGATTGCCTGACCCCTTTAACGAGGGGTTGGCGGGGGAAGTATAGTGGCGGGCAAAAAAATTAAGGTCCTCATCGTCGATGACAGCGCGCTGATCCGCCAGTTGCTGACCAGCGCTTTATCGAGCGATCCGGAAATCGAAGTCGTGGGCGCTGCGCCCGATCCCTTGATCGCGCGCAGCATGATCAAGGAACTCAATCCCGACGTCCTGACCCTGGATGTCGAGATGCCGAACATGGACGGCATCTCCTTCCTGGAGAAGATCATGCGTCTACGGCCGATGCCGGTCGTGATGGTATCGACGCTGACCCAGAAGGGCGCGGCGATCACCATGCAGGCGCTGGAAATGGGCGCGGTCGATTTCGTGCCCAAGCCCACCCTCGACATCAAGCACGCCCTGGAAGAGATCAAGCAGGAGCTGATCTCGAAGGTGAAGATGGCCTCCACCGCCCGCGTGGTGGCGCGCAGCCGGCCGACCGACCAGCCGCCCAAGCGGCTGACGCCTGGCCCAGGCTTCAACTCGACCGACATCATCGTGGCGATCGGCTCGTCCACCGGCGGCGTCGAGGCGCTGAAGGAAGTGATCACGGTCCTGCCGCCGGACAGTCCGCCGATCCTGATCACCCAGCATATGCCGCCGCGCTTTACCGGCAGCTTCGCCGCCCGCCTGGATTCCCTTTCGGCCGTGGCGGTCTCGGAGGCGAAGGACAACGTCCGTGTCTTCCCTGGTCACGTCTACATCGCACCGGGCGACTATCACCTGACGTTGTACCGTTCAGGCGGCCATTATTACACCCGTCTTAATCATGATCCGCCGGTTTCAGGCCATCGTCCGTCGGTGGACGTGCTGTTCAATTCGGTTGCCGAGCATGCCGGCCATAACGCCATCGGCGTGATCCTGACCGGCATGGGCAAGGACGGCGCGGCGGGGCTTAAGAAAATGCTGGAGGCCGGCGCCCAGACCATCGGGCAGGACGAGTCGACCAGTTTGGTTTACGGCATGCCCAAGGCAGCCAAACTGATGGGCGCGGTGCAGGCGGAAGTGGCAATCGGACAGATCGCCGCCGAGATCCTGAACCGGTGCAAGCAGCGTTGAGAAGACTGGATTTTTAGGCTAAACAGCGGGATAGAAAATCCAGGTAGGAAACCGGGTTAGCCAGGAGGGTCAACCCGGTAAGTTGTGGAGACCAGCGAGGGGCGAATATATGCCTTCGGCCAGCACTCTTCGGGTACTGATCGTCGACGACCAGATGAGCATGCGCGGTATTGCCCGCTACTGCTTGCAGGAAATCGGCATCAAGAATGTCGTCGAAGCCAAGAACGGCGCCGAGGCTCTCGTCGCCATGAACTCCAACAAGTTCGACCTGATCATTTCCGACTGGAACATGGATGGGATGGATGGGCTCACCCTGCTCAAGACCATCCGCAGCAATCCTCTGACCAAGCGCATGCCCTTCATCATGGCGACGGGCCAGCGCGATACCGAGATGGTCAAGACAGCGATCCAGGCCGGCGTTAACAACTACATTGTGAAGCCGTTCAACGCCGCGACCATGAAGCAGAAGATCGAGGCGGTCATCGGCAAGCTCGGCTCATAGCCCGTATCCGGAACGGGACGATGGCCGCCAAGCCGCCGAACGCAGAACCCGCCGTCCCGCCTCCCCTTCGCCTCGACCAATACCTTCCCTATCTGATCAACCGCGCCGGCATGTCGCTGGCGATGCGTTTTGGTGCCACGCTGCGGCGCGAAGGCGTGTCGCTGCAGGACTGGCGCGTGCTGGCCGCTTTGCGCGAGCGCAATGGCCAGCGGCTGACCGAGCTGGCCGAACGCACCAGCATCGAAATCTCGACCCTCTCGCGCCTTGTGGCAGGCCTGGAAGCGAGCGGCCTCGTCATTCGCGGACGCGACAGTGAGGATGCCCGCGCCATCGCCATCCGCCTGAGCAAGGCGGGCGATGCGCTGGCCGCGCACCTGACGCCGGCTGCGGAAGAGCTGGAACGCATGGCGCTGTCGGGCTTCAGCAAGGCGGAAGCCAGCCGGCTCAAGTCGCTGCTGCACAAGCTCTACGACAACGTGATGGCCATCCCGGCGCCGGGTTCTGGCTCCGGCGATGCAGATGCCGCCGCCTCGAAACGCAAATAGCCGTCAGCGCTGCAGGCAGCTTTCGAAGAAGGCAATGATGTCGGCTGTAACTTCATTGCGGTTGATCTCGTTCAGCAATTCGTGGCGCGCTTCCGGATAGAACTTGCTGTGCACATGCGTAAGGCCGGCGGCGCGATAGGCTTCGATCAGCTGCTGCAATCCCCTGCCGCCGCCGGAAACCGGGTCGTGCCGGCCGGCGATG
Organism: uncultured Ferrovibrio sp.; assembly: GCF_937960835.1. Taxonomy (GTDB): domain Bacteria; phylum Pseudomonadota; class Alphaproteobacteria; order Ferrovibrionales; family Ferrovibrionaceae; genus Ferrovibrio. The sequence goes on along the minus strand of NZ_CALGPC010000006.1, from coordinate 192,476 downwards.
ATGTAGACCGGCAGATGCTTTGGAATGCGCGCCTGATTGGCCGGCTGCGCCATCGCATCCAGTCCGTCGAGCAGGTCGATCCAGGACTGCACGGTCAGCGGAAAGCCGCAGAACGGATCGGCGATGTATTTGTCGACCTCGGCCGGATCGCTTGAGAGCCAGTCGAAATCGGTCCGCCTCGGCTGGAAGCGCTTGTTAAAGGCGCCGAACGACATGACATGGATCGGAATGCTGATGCCGCGCTTGCCGAGCCTGAACCGCTCGAAGCGCGCAAACAGCCGTCCGAACGCGGCAATCGCCGGCGGCTTGCCGTTCGAGCCGCAGAGCACGCAGCCGCTCAGCCGCGCGCCATGCTGATAGAGGAACTGCTGGGCCATGAAGGAGCCCATGGAATGTCCGAACAGCAGCAGCGGCAGGCCTGGATGGCGCAACAGTGCCAGTTCTCCGGCCGCAGCCAGATCGGCAACCGCGCGGTTCCAGCCGTCGCGGTCGGCGAAATGCCCCAGTTCCTTGGCGCTTTGGGCCGTATGGCCGTGGCCGCGATGGTCAAAGCCGTAAGCGGCGAAGCCCGCAGCGTTCAGGGCTTCGGCGAAACGGGCATAGCGGCCGGCATGTTCGGCCATGCCATGGGCGATCAGCACGACGGCTCGTGGCGCAGTGCCCGCAGGCAGCCATTCATAGCCTTGCAGCTGGATGCCGTCGGCCGGCGATGTCAGGGTTACGTTCGGATGCAGCATCCAGAAACTTTAGCCAGCCGAGCCGAGACCGGATAGGCCGATCCGGAGGATGTTCCGCCGGAGTTTTGACAGGACGGTTTTTTCGCCGTCTACTGAGGGTCCGCTCCGGAGGATGCCATGACCGTGCAATTGCCCAATTCCCTCGCCGCCCGCGACATTGCCCATGTGCTGCACCCCTATACCAATCTGGTGAAGCACGAGACCGCCGGTCCGCTGGTGATCGAGCGCGGCAAGGGCATCTATGTCTATGACGATCAGGGCAAGGAATATATCGAGGGCCTGGCCGGCCTGTGGTGCGCTGGGCTTGGCTTCAGCGAAGCGGCGCTGATCGATGCCGCCGTCGAGCAGATGCGCAAGCTGCCTTTCTATCACGGCTTCGGCCACAAGACGACGCCGCCGGTGATCGAACTGGCGGAGAAGCTGAAGGCGCTGAGCCCGGTTCCGGTCGGCAAGGTCTTCTTCGCCGAAGGCGGCTCGGCGGCGAACGACACGCTGATCAAGCTGATCTGGTATTACAACAACGCGCGCGGCAAGCTGCAGAAGAAGACGATCCTGTCGCGCATGCGCGGCTATCACGGGGTTACGGTTGCCACCGCGAGCCTGACCGGTCTGCCGGCCAACCAGCGCGACTTCGACCTGCCGATCGCGGGCATCAAGCATGTCGACTGCCCGCATTATTACCGCAACGCCGAGCCGGGCGAGAGCGAGGCCGATTTCGTCGCGCGGCTGGCGCGCAATCTGGACGCCTTCATCGAAGCGGAAGGCGCCGACACCATCGCCGCCTTCTTCGCCGAGCCGGTGATGGGCGCAGGCGGCGTGATCGTGCCGCCGAAAGGCTACTATCCCGCGATCCAGCAGGTGCTGAAGAAGCACGACGTGCTCAGCATCTCGGACGAGGTGATCTGCGGCTTCGGGCGCACCGGCAGGATGTGGGGCGCGGAAGCGCTGGATTACAAGCCTGACTTCGTGTCCTGCGCCAAGCAGCTCTCGGGCGCCTATCTTCCGATCTCCGCCGTGCTGGTGCCCGAACAGGTCTACAACGTGATCCGCGACAATTCCGGCAAGATCGGCACCTTCGGTCACGGCTTCACCTATGGCGGCCATCCGGTCTCTGCCGCAGTGGCTGTGCGCGCGCTGCAGATCTACGAGGAGCGCGACATCCTCGGCCATGTGAACCGCGTCAGCCCCCGCTTCCAGGCGCGGCTGAAGACGCTGAACGATCATCCGCTGGTCGGCGAGACGCGCGGCATCGGCCTCATCGGCGCGGTCGAACTGGTTGCCGATAAAGCGACGAAGCGCGCCTTTGCGCCATCGGCCGGCGTCGGCGCCGCCTGCATGGCCTTTGCGCAGGAAGAAGGCCTGATCCAGCGTGCCGTGGCCGGCGACAGCATGGCCTTCTGCCCGCCGATGATCATCACCGAAAGCGAGATCGATGAGATGTTCGACCGTTTCGAGCGGGCGCTGGAGCGCACGGCGGCACTGGTCGAGCGCGAGGGCCTGCGCCAAAAGGTGTAGATCACTTAGTTTTCCACAGTTTTTCCTGATCGGACACAACCGTAAGGTTACGGTATTCTGACCCCGTGTTAAGCTTAAGGTAACCATGAGCCGAGACACTGTGTCGGATGATTACCGAAAAAGATAACCACGCGCATAATCAGGAAGCGAACGAACTGGTGTCGCGCATCGAGCAACGCGCGATGCAGATCTTCAAGTTCACCGAGGATCCCGACGAGAAGCGGGCGACGGTTGCAAGCTTTCGCAAGTTCGCCTCACTCGTGGACGATTTCCATCAGGCCGCCGAAATGGCCGAAGGCCGGCTGTCGGTGCTCAAAACCGGCCGGCGCGAGGAGTTGCGCCGCTATGTCGCGCAGATCCGCGCCAAGATCCTCAAGATGGAGCTCGATGTCGGTCAGAGCTATCTCGAAAACCTGATCGATAGCCGCGCCGCCCTGCCCTTCGGCGCCCGCGAATTCTTCGCCACGCGTATCAAGCGCCTGGAAGAACTGAACGGCCTGCTGATCGACGGCCCCGAGGCCGACGGCACCGCCAACAGCCTGCTGGAGCACATGCGCAAGATGCTGGAGCATCTGATGGCACAGGCACCGCAGCTTGAAGTCTTCGAACCCGAACCCGAGCAGCAGCGCCGTCCTGTGCAGCGCGTCGCAGCCCCGCGCCCGGCGGCTGCGGCAACCCCGGCCGCGCGCAGAACGGCGGCCACGCCGCCCGTTGCCGAGATCAAGCCGATCCGCCTGACCGGCAGGGACAACTGGGGCCGCGTCTTCCTCGACAAGGGTTCCTTCGACCAGGTCAACTATGCCTGCCGCGCGCGCGGCATCACCATCGACCAGGTGGCCGCCAAGCTGGGCATCACGCGCGTCGCGCTGACCCTGATCCTCAACGGCCAGGACCCGATCCAGCGCAACATGCTCGACGTGCTGCACCGGATCATCAACAACTACAATACCCATACCGGCGAGATGGGCTGACGCAGGTCAGTTCAGTCCCTGCCGGAATCCGCACTGAAATTCAGCGGGTGGGTTCGAGCCGGATGATGCGGCCGTCCGACCCGGCGGTGGCAAGATAAAGCAGATCGTCCGGCCCCTGGCGCACGTCGCGGATATCGTCGCCGATATCGATCTTCTCCTGACCGGTGACGCGCGTGCCGTCGAGAATGATGCGATAGACCGCGCCGAATTTCAGCGAGCCGATGAAGACATTGCCCTTCCAGGCGGGAATCTTGTCGCCGGTATAGAAGGCCATGCCCGACGGCGCGATCGAGGGGTCCCAGTAGAATATCGGCTGCTCCATGCCCGGCGCCTCGGTGCCGATGCCGATCTTCTCGCCCGAGTAATGCACGCCATAGGCAATGACCGGCCAGCCGTAATTCTTGCCCTTCTCGGGAATGTTGATCTCGTCGCCGCCGCGCGCCCCATGCTCGTTCAGCCAGACGACGCCCGTGCCCGGATGCACCGCCATGCCCTGGATGTTGCGATGGCCGTAGGACCAGATTTCCGGCTGCGCATCGTTGCGGCCGACGAAAGGATTGTCGGGAGGCACGCGGCCGTCTTTTTCCAGCCGGATCACCTTGCCGAGATGATTGCTCAGATCCTGCGCCGGGTCGAAGCGGAAGCGTTCGCCGAGGCCAAGCCACAGCATGCCGTCGCCGCCGATCACCACGCGGCTGCCGAAATGATTGCCGCCGCCCAGCTTCGGCTGCTGGCGGAACAGCACCTTCACGGTTTCCAGCCGGTTGTCCATCAGGCGCGCGCTGGCCAGCGCCGTCGAGGCACCGCCATCGCCGGGCTCGGCATAGGTGAAGTAGAGCGTGCGGTTGGTGGTGAAATCGGGATCGAGCCGCACGTCCAGCAAACCGCCCTGGCCCTGCGCGAAAACTTCCGGCACGCCTTCCACAGGCGCCGACAGCTTGCCGTCCTTGCCGATCAGACGCATGCGGCCCGGCCGCTCGGTGACCAGGATGCGGCCATCGGGCAGGAAAGCGAAACCCCAGGGATTTTCCAATCCCTTGGCGACCGTCACGGCGCGGACAGTGGCTTCCTGCGTGCGGATGGTCTGGCTCTGCTGGGCCTGGACGGGCGCAATCATCGCGGACGGCGCAAGGCAGGCCAGACCGGCAAGGAAGGCAATGACGGCGGATCGCATCGGTATCTCCTGAGGGCGCTTCTTACGGGCGCGGATCAACGAACAGCCTGAAATGGAAAGACTGGGTGAGCGGCACAAGACATAGAGCGCTGTGACAAGAGTAAATGCAGACAGGATAAAGATGTGACATGACGCATGATTCCACAGCGGATCGGTCAATACCCGTGACCAAGCTGTTGCCACGGCGGCTAGCCGTTCGGGTTAATCCGTTTTCGATCACCGCATTCCGTTTGTGACCGCTGCGAGCCGTTTCATCCGCCGGTGATCGATTTCGCTCATTGATGTCCGTCTGGACCCATCTGAATTCGTTTCAGTCCATTCGTGACCGTTCAGTCCATTTCGATCCATTTTCATCCATTTTTCTTCCCGCCGCTTTCCGCGCATTCCGCCGGAGCGTTTATCCGGCCGCCACGCCAGTTTTTTTTGAAGCGCAGCCTCGTCCACGCGCAATGCTATCTGCAGCAGGCGCCAGCGCGTGCTGCCTGACAGATCAGGACGTCAGGATGCGGAAATGCTTGCCGGTTTAAAGAAGGCGTCAGAGCAGCTCATCCGGAATCCCCAAGCCTTCGCAACCGCTGCCGGCATCTGTCCCCCGGCCAGCATCTGGATGGCGCGTTTTTTTAGTCGATATGCTTGGGGAACGTCGCTTCATGCTTGGGGAACCGCTTCGGCCTGGCCTTGGCTCCGCATGCGGCGTCGCCCCGGCCGCCCTGTCCTGAGGTCCGTCCATGGCTGCTTCCCTGAATCTTTGAGAACATATAAAGTACATGGGGCATCAAGTCGGCCCAGGCGGGACGCGCGAAGTGTGGCGATGGAAGGATGAGAAAAGGCGTGGCCGCCTAAGCCGTCTTGCGAAACACGACGACAAGATTATTCGCCGGCATCGGGACAATCTCGGTCCGCGCGAAACCGTGCCTCTGCGCAAGCGGCGTGACCTCGCGGTCCAGGCAGCGCACGCCCCATTCGGGATTGCGGGCCTTCAGGCTGTCGTCGAAGGCGGCATTGGATGGCGCGGTATGCGCGCCATCGCGCTTGAAGGGGCCGTAAAGGATGAGCGGCGCGGGCGTCGCCAAAATGCCAGACGCGCCGCGGAACAGACCTTCCGCCGCGCGCCAGGGCGCAATGTGAATCATGTTCGCACAAAAAACCGCATCGGCATGATCGAGCGGCCAGGGATCGGCCTGCACATCGAGAAAAATGGCTGGACGAATGCGGCCTGGATTGTCGCTTTCAGCCGCATAGGCATCAATGACAGGCAATGCGTCCGGTGAAGGCTCGCTTGGCTGCCAGATCCAGCTCTCCGCCAGGCGCGGCGCGATATAGGCCGCATGCTCGCCCGTGCCGCTGGCGATTTCCAGCAGCAATCCCGATGACGGCAGGATGCCGCGCAAGGCTTTGAGGATCGGTTCGCGATTGCGCAAGGTGGCCGGTGCATGGGGACGATTGGCGATCTCGGTCACCGGAACCTCATGACATGATATTGCAGCGCAATGAATGCGTGGGATGAGAACCGGTTTCATCCTAATCACCAAAGCGCGCAGCCGAAAGGCCTGCCTGCCGGGCCGGACGACATCTGTAACTCTTTACAACACCGCCCCAATCCACGATGACAGTAGGACCGGTCCGCAAGGATCGTTCCGCATCCCCCTTGAAATTCGCGCGGCACGGATCGGCCCGCGATCCGTCAGGCCCGCTTCAGACCCATGATATTCGGCATCCCCCTTTCTGAACTGATCTTCCTTGCCATCGCCCTGCTGGTGGCCGGTGCCGTGACCGGCATTCTGGCCGGCGTGTTCGGCGTTGGCGGCGGCGCGGTGATCGTGCCGGTGCTGTATGAGCTGTTCATCGCCATTTCGGTGCCCGAGCCGGTGCGCATGCCGTTATGCGTCGGCACATCGCTGGCGGTCATCATCCCGACATCGATCCGCTCCTTCAACGCGCATCGCCGCAAGGGCATGGTCGACATGTCGATCGTGAAGATATGGGCGGTGCCGGTGGTGCTGGGCGTCATTGCCGGCGGAGTGATCGCACGCTATGCACCGGCCGATCTGTTCAAGACCGTGTTCGTCGTGGTGGCCGGCATCTCCGCCGTGCGGCTGCTGTTCGGCAAGGATAGCTGGAAGCTGGCCGACGACATGCCGTCCTCCTTCATCATGCGCCTGTATGGCCTGCTGATCGGCGTGCTGTCGGCCCTGATGGGCATCGGCGGCGGGCAGCTTTCCAGCCTGTTCATGACCTTCTACGGCCGCCCGATCCATCAGGCGGTGGCGACCTCGTCGGGCCTTGGCGTCCTGATCTCGATCCCCGGCGCGATCAGCTACATCTACGCCGGCTGGCCGCGGGCAGCGCAGTTCCCGGATGTCACCGCGCTGCAATTCCCGCTGGCGCTGGGTTACGTCTCGGTGCTGGGCTTCATCATGTTCGTACCCACCAGCATCATGACCGCGCCGCTGGGTGCGCGGCTGGCCCATGCCCTGCCCAAGCGCAAGCTGGAGGTCCTGTTCGGCCTGTTCCTGCTTTTCGTCTGCGCCCGTTTCGTGATCAGCTTCTTCTACTGAGCCAGGCTTCTATTGAACCAGGGCTCTTGACGGGGCTCTATTGAATCAGGCGCATCCGTTCGGGTTATATCTGCCGGTTGACCGGTGTCGCGGTCACGCGGAGATTCAGGAGCCGAAAGCGAGGCAGGGAGGCAAGGACTGGCGATGTTCGACATCTTCGCATCCGATGCCATCGCTTTTGATCGCTTCGCCGTGGCGCTGGACTGGTTCGGCATCGTCGTCTTTGCCACCACCGGCGCGCTGGTTGCCTCGCGCAAGCAGATGGACATCGTCGGCTTCGTGCTGCTGGGTACGGCGACCGGCATCGGTGGCGGCACCATCCGTGACATCCTGCTGGGCATCCTGCCGGTCTTCTGGGTCGTCAAGCCCGCCTATCTGATCACCTGCGTCTGCGTTTCCGCCGCGGCCTTCCTGCTGGCGCATATCCCGCAATCGCGCTACCGCCTGCTGCTGTGGTTCGATGCCATCGGCATGGCGCTGTTTGCCGTGGCAGGCGCCGAGCGCGCGCTGATGGCGGGCGCGGCCCCCGTTGTTGCCATGGCGATGGGCGTGGTGACGGCCACTTTCGGCGGCATCGTGCGCGACGTACTGGGCGGCGAGAGCCCGGTGATCCTGCGCCGGGAAATCTATGCCACCGCGGCACTGGCGGGGGCTGCATTGTTTGTTTCCATGTCCGCCTTCGGGGTTGCGCGCGAGATCGGCCTGGCCAGCGGATTTTTCCTGGCTGCTGCAATCCGCTTTGCCGCGTTGCGCTGGAACTGGTCGCTGCCGCGCTACCGCTCGCGTCCCGGCCGGCCGCCGGAGCAGGATGAAACCTGACCGCTCATCCCTTTCGTCCATGCTCTTCCCATGACCATTCCATCTAGCCCAATCATCCGCAACGCCACGCTCGACGACGCCGAAGCGATCCGCGCCATCTATAACGATGCGGTGGTCAACACGACCGCAGTCTTCGATTACGAGCCGCGCAGCGCGCAGGCGCAGATCGACTGGCTGCGCATGAAGGCCGAGCAAAAGCTGCCGGTGCTGGTGGCAGAGACAGACGGCGCCGTGCTCGGCTACTGCTCCTATGGCCCGTTCCGGCCCTGGCCGGCCTATCTCTACACGGTGGAGAATGCGATCTATGTGGCGCCAGAGGTGCGCGGCAAAGGCATCGGCAAGGCTTTGCTCGGGCCGCTGCTGCAACTGGCTAAAGACAACGGCCTGCATACGGTGATTGCCGGCATCACGGCCGAGAACGAGGCCAGCCTGCGGCTGCATCGCGCGTTTGGCTATGAGCCGGCCGGCACGATCCGCCAGGCCGGATGGAAATTCGAACGATGGCTCGATCTCGTCTTTCTGCAAAAGATGCTGTGACCATGACCGCGATTGAAATCCTTCCCGTCGAGGCGGCAGAACGCGAACTGGATGCGCTGGCCGAGGTGCTGTGGGATTGCGTCGATGGCGGCGCGGGCGTGAATTTCGTCAAACCCTTCAGCATGGAGGAGGCACGCGGCTTCTGGCACAGGGCGATGCCCCGGATCGCTGCGGGCGCCGATCTGCTGCTGGTGGCGCGGCTGGAGGGCCGCATCTGCGGCACGGTGATGCTGGGGCTGGATACGCCGCCCAACCAGCAGCATCGCACTGACGTGAAGAAGCTGCTGGTGCATCGCCGGGCCCGGCGGAAGGGCCTGGCGCGGGCGCTGATGCTGACGGCGGAAGAGGAAGCGCGCCGGCGCGGCCGGCATCTGCTGACGCTGGACACCCAGCAGGGCAGCCTGGCCGAGGGGCTGTACCGCAAGCTCGGCTATATCGCGGTGGGCGTCATCCCCGGCTATGCGCTGTCCACCGAGGGCGAGCCAGCTGGCTGCACCTTCTTCTACAAGGATTTGCGGCGCAGCGCCTAAGCGCCGCTGACATTCCCTCATCCATCGATCGCTTACGCAATGCCCCTCTCCCGCGGGCGGGAGAGGGTTCATATATGCATGCCGTCTCCTCACTCTCCCGCACGCGGGAGGGGAGGCCGCGAGGGTAAGGGTGGACACATTCGCCACCCGATACCGCCGCGCTAAATGGTTCAACAGACAACAGCAGCGGATGACAGACGATGAGCGGCGATTTCGCGATCTATCCCAGCCTGCGCGACAAGGTGGTGGTGGTTACCGGTGGCGGCAGCGGCATTGGCGCCTCGATCGTTGCGCATTTCTGCGCCCAGAAGGCCAAGGTGGCCTTTCTCGATATCGACAGGGCCTCCAGCGAAAGTCTGGTGGAGCGCATCAAGGCCGAAGGCCATCCGCCCCCTGTTTTCCTGCCCTGCGACCTGACCGATATCGAGGCGCTGCGCGACTGCATCGACGGGATCGGCGAAACGCTTGGCCGCGTGGAAGTGCTGGTCAACAACGCGGCCAATGATGACCGTCACGATATCGAGGATATCGAGCCCGAATATTTCGACAATCGCATGGCGATCAATCTGCGCCATCAGGTTTTTGCAGCCCAGGCCGTGATCCCCGACATGAAGCAGGCCGGCGGCGGCTCGATCATCAATATGGGCTCGATCAGCTGGGTGGTGGGCGAGCCGGAACTGCCGCTTTATACGGCGGCGAAAGCCGGCGTCGTCGGGCTGACGCGCAGCCTGGCGCGCAAGCTCGGGCCCTATGGCATAAGGGTGAATTGCGTGATGCCCGGCTGGATCATGACCGAGCGGCAGGAAAAGCTGTGGCTGACGCCCGCAGCCGAGGTTGAGCTGATGAAAAACCAGGCGATCAAACAGAAGCTCTATCCGCCCGACATCGCGCGGCTGGTGCTATGGCTGGCGGCAGCCGACAGCCGGCTCTGCACCGGGCAGAGCTTCACGGTGGATGGCGGCTGGACGTAACGCAGCTTTATACGCCAAGCTTTACACGCCGATGAGCCAGGCGATGATGAAGCCGATGATGACACCGCCGATGCCGAAGATCACCACATAGCGCATATGGCCGGTCTTCACGCCCGAGCGGGCCTTCTCGGCGGATAGCACCCGCTCACGGGTGTCGAATTCGGCACGGTTTTCCTGTCGGTCTGTCATACCGGACTAACCGCGGCGCAGCCTGCGGGTTCCATCGCTTTTCACGGGCGCGCGGGTAATTTATCGCGCTATGCTACGGATTATGCGGTGCCGGCGGGGAGGACGACGATGATCCGGTCGCGATTTGACAGCCTGTCGCTGCCCACCCAGCAATTGCTGAGCGGGGCGACCGCCGGCATCGGCGTGCTGCTGGTCGCTGTGGCTGCAGGCGTGATCGGCGGCACGGAGGCCGCGGCCGCGGCAGTCGTCGGCGCCATGTGCACCAGCATCGTGGATATTCCCGATCCGCCGGATTTCAAGCCACCCGGCTTCATCGCCGCCACCGTTTTCGGCGGACTGATCACGCTGGCCATCGATCTCAGCATCGATTATCCGGTGCTCACCGCCGTCATCGTCGGCGCCACCAGCTTTGTCGCCGCCATGGTGACCGCCTATGGCCGCACGACTTTGCCGCTGTGCATGGCGATGATCCTGGCCATGGTCTTCGCGCTCGGCACCCATAACCCCGGCGCCGTTGACTGGACGCTGGAGCCGCTGCAGCGCGCCGCCCTGGTGGCCGCGGGCGGCGCAGGCTACGCCGTCTACGGTATGATCGCCGCATATTTGCTGGAGGTGCGCTACAAGCGGCTGGCGCTGATCGACGCGATGCAGGCCTTCGCCGCCTATATCCGCTGCAAGGGCCAGCTTTACGATCCCGACAGTGAGCTCGACGCAACCTATCGCGTGCTGATCGAGCGCCAGGTGGCGCTGATGGAGAAGGTGCAGACGGCGCGCAATCTGGCACTGCGGCATTTGAGCGACGCGCGGCACCGGCGCATGGCGGCGGCTTTGTCGCTGCTGATCGATGCGTTTGAGAGCGTGCTTTCAAGCCAGGCGGATTTCTGGATGCTGCGGCGTCATTACGGCAAAAGCGCGGTGCTGCCGGCCATCCGGGATGGCGCCGGCGCGATTGCCGATCTGATGATGGAATTCGCTGACGAGATCCGCAGCGGCAAGCCGAGCCATTCGGCCGAGCTCTTAAAGGCGCGCTGGGCGGAGATTGCAGCATTGGCAGCAGATGCTGCGCCCGCCTCAGACGATGCGGCGGAAGCCGAACGTGCCCGGCTGGAGCTGAATGCCGTGATCGTTCGCTTAAGCAACAGCCTCGATCTGGTGCTGCGGCTGCAGCGCGCCATGCGTGACAAGGCGGAAGCCGAGGCCGTGCTGCGCCGCATCAATCCAGCCGCCTTCCTGCCGCATCGCCCCTATCGCTGGCGGGTGCTGCTGCGGCAGCTGCGCTGGCGCTCGCCGGTTCTGCGCTATGCGCTGCGGCTGACGGCGGCGATGCTCTGCGCCTTTGCCGTGGCTGAGCTGATGACGCATTTCTTCGCCCATGGAAGCTGGATCCTGCTGACCGTCGCGGTGATCATGCGAGCGAGCTACAGCACCACCAAACAGCGTCAGAAGGACCGACTGATCGGCAATCTGCTCGGCTGCGTAGTGGCGGCCGTGGCGCTGCATCTGCTGCACGATCTGGTGCTGCTGGCGCTGATCTTCATCTCCATCGGTATCGCCCATGCCTATGCCGCGGTGCGCTACCGCATCACCGCGGTCGCCGGCGCGGTGATGGCGCTGCTGATGCTGCATTTCCTCAACCCGATGCAGGAGAATGGGCTGATTGAGCGACTGCTGGATACCGGCATCGGCTCGCTGATCGCCTTCGTATTCAGCTTCATGCTGCCCTCCTGGGAGCGGCAGAGCCTGCAGGACCGTATCCGCGACATGCTGCGCGCCAACCGCCAATACGCGCATCAGACGTTGCGGCTGAATCAGCAGGAGCAGACCTATCGCCTGGCCCGCAAGGCTGCCTTCGATTCCATCGGCGAGTTCGCGGGCATGATCCGCCGCATTTCCGATGAGCCGGGCGCGCGGCAGCACGATCTCGATCTGCTGTTCCGCTTCATGGCGGCGAATTACCGGCTGACCGCCTTGCTGGCGGCGCTGCTGCTGATGCTGCGACGGCGACGCGCGGAACTGCCGCCGGTGGAAACCGACAAACGGCTTGCGGCAGCAAGCCTGCGGCTGCGCTGGCTGCTTGGCGGAGGCGACCGCGCCGAGCCGGTTTCGGAGGCTGAGCCGCTCAGTCCTTCGGCCGGGCCGGCTGCGGCCGCGCTGGAACGGCGGCTGCGCGAAGCAGAGGTGATCGCGCGGCAGATCCACGACATGGCGGCGCAGATCAGAACCAGCGACACCGCCGCCCAATTGCGCAAAGTCCGCGTCGCCAAGGCGTAAAACCGAAGCATAGAGAATGAGCATAAAAAAGGCGCCTGGATTGCTCCAGGCGCCCCGGCGTCGCTGCGCCTCCCTGATTCAGACTTGCGACGTTACCTAGCCACGATTCATACGGTTGTTGATCAAATCGTCAACCACGCTGGGGTCGGCAAGAGTCGTAGTATCACCCAGGTTGCTAAACTCGTTCTCCGCGATCTTGCGCAGAATACGGCGCATGATCTTGCCCGAACGGGTCTTGGGCAGGCCCGGAGCCCACTGGATCAGGTCGGGCGAGGCAATCGGCCCGATCAGCTGGCGCACATGGTTGACCAGCTCCTTGCGCAGCTCCTCGCTCGGCTCGATGCCGGCCTTGAGCGTCACATAGGCATAGATGCCCTGGCCCTTGATGTTGTGCGGATAGCCGACCACGGCGGCCTCGGCCACCTTCTGGTGCGCCACCAGCGCGCTTTCGACTTCCGCCGTGCCCATGCGGTGGCCGGAGACGTTGATCACGTCGTCGACGCGGCCGGTGATCCAGTAATAGCCGTCCTCGTCGCGGCGGCAGCCATCGCCGGTGAAGTACCTGCCCGGGAAGGTGCTGAAGTAGGTGTCGATGAAGCGCTGATGATCGCCATAGACCGTGCGCATCTGGCCCGGCCAGCTATCGGCGATGCACAGATTGCCTTCGGTGGCGCCGGTCAGCTCCTTACCGTCGCCATCGACGATGATCGGCTTCACGCCGAAGAAGGGCAGCGTCGCCGAGCCGGGCTTCTGCGCAATCGCGCCGGGCAGCGGCGTGATCAGGATGCCGCCGGTTTCGGTCTGCCACCAGGTATCGACGATCGGGCAGCGGCCATCGCCGACCACGCGGTGATACCACAGCCAGGCTTCCGGATTGATCGGCTCGCCCACCGAGCCGAGCAGGCGCAGGGAGGCGCGGCTGGTCTTCTTCACCGGCTCCTCGCCCTCGCGCATCAGGGCGCGGATGGCGGTCGGCGCGGTGTAGAAGATGTTGACCTTGTGCTTGTCGATCACCTGCCAGAAGCGCGAGGCATCCGGATAGTTCGGCACACCTTCGAACATCAGCGTGGTGGCGCCGTTGGCCAGCGGACCGTAGACGATGTAGCTGTGGCCAGTGACCCAGCCGACATCGGCCGTGCACCAGTAGATGTCGCCGTCGTGATAGTCGAAGACGTATTGGTGCGTCATCGAGGCGAAGACGAGATAGCCGCCCGAGGTGTGCAGCACGCCCTTCGGCTTGCCGGTGGAGCCGGAGGTATAGAGGATGAAGAGCGGATCTTCCGCATTCATCGGCTCGGGCTCGCAGGTGGCCGGCACCTTCGCCGCTTCTTCATGCAGCCAGATATCGCGGCCAGCTTCCCAGTTGACGCTGCCGCCGGTGTGCTTGACCACCAGCACCTTCTTCACGCCCGGGCAGGATTTCAGCGCCGCATCGGTATTGGCCTTCAGCGGCACGGTGCGGCCGCCGCGCAGGCCCTCGTCAGCAGTGATCACGAACTGGCTGTCGCAGTCCTGGATGCGGTTGGCGAGGCTGTCGGGCGAGAAGCCGCCGAAGACCACCGAATGGATCGCGCCGATGCGGGCGCAGGCCAGCATCGCGTAGGCCGCCGCTGGAATCATCGGCAGATAGATGGTGACGCGGTCGCCCTTCTTGACGCCATGGGCCTTCATCACATTGGCCAGGCGGCAGACCTCGTCATGCAGCTTCTGATAGGTGATGTGCTCCGACTTCGACGGGTCGTCACCTTCCCAGATGATCGCGGTCTGGTTGGCCCGCTTGGGCAGATGACGGTCGATGCAATTGGCGGAGACATTCAAGGTGCCGTCATAGAACCAGCGGATGTGCAGATCCTTCTTGTCGTAGGAGACGTCCTTGATCTTGGTATAAGGCTTGATCCAGTCGATCCGCTTGCCATGCTCGGCCCAGAAGCCTTCCGGATCCTGGACGGACTGCTCATACATCGCCTTGTATTTGGCGGCGTCGACCCAGGCGCGCTTTGCCCACTCGCTCGAGACCGGAAATACTTCGTTATCCGCCATAACGCTCTCTCCCTCTTCCCTTTCTTGCCGACAGCGCCGCGGGCGCTGCCAATGGCTTTCCTGCGCGGCCAGGACGTACCGGCCGCTGCGTTAATCAAGGGGATGATGCCCCGGAAGGGCGGCCGCGAACAAGCATTGCCCAGGCGGCTTTCGACTAAAGCATAGGGCGGCTAAAGCCTTAAACCGGAAAGGCAAAATGGTCTGACGGCGGATCGCGTGCGAGGATCACGCATCGTTGGCGGCATCGCCGGGCGATGCTGCCGGAATCGCGGCAATGGCAGCCGCAAGGCCCGCCATCAGCGCGGGGTATTCAGCGGCCAAGCCGGCGATCATTTCATCCTGCGCCTGGCGCCACAGCGCCACGCCGGCCCGGTAGGCCATGCGGCCCTCACGGGTGGCGCGCACCGCCTTGGCACGGCCGCCCTGGCCGAATCCGCGGCCGTTCCCGCAATCGGACGCCTTTTCGATGCTGACATAGCCGGCCTGCACCATCGGCTTGAGATTGCGGGCCATGGTGGTGCGGTCGAGATCCAGCGCCTGAGCCAGTTCGCTGATGGTGGCCGGGCGACCATTCTGCTTCTCGAAGGCGGCCGCCATCCCGATCAGGCTGTGCTGCGGCAGGCCGAGCCCGATCTTTTTCAGATGGCGGGTGTAAAGCGCGCTGGCCCGGCGGGCGGCGGAACGCAGCAGGAAACAGATGCAATCCTCCTTCCCGTCGGGGGCCGGACGGGGGAAGACGGACCGCGGGGATTGCGTTGAGGTCATAAAGTGTATATACACGTTATGAGCCAGTCCGGCAAGCCATCCTCCCGGCACGGCTTAAGCCTCCCCAGTTTTCCAAACGGACGATTGAGTCAAAAAACACTGAAGCAGGAGAACACCGATGTCCGCGCTGCCCCAAGAAGCCGGCTCCTATCCCGCCGACGGACGCCCGCCTGAAAACGGTCAGTACGGCGTACTGCCGGTGGAGCGGCTGCGCGAGATGGCGGGCATCGACCTGTTCAAAGGCATCATGAAGGGCGAGCTGCCCGGCGCGCCGATTGCCAAAGTGATGAATATGTGGATCCACGAAGCCGAGCCGGGCCGCGTGGTCTTCGGCGGCCGGCCGGAGCGGCTGCATTACAATCCGATCGGCAGCGTGCATGGCGGCTTTGCCGGCACGATGCTGGACAGCGCGATGTCCTGCGCGGTGCAGTCGATGCTGCCCAAGGGCATGGGTTACACCACGCTGGAATACAAGATCAGCCTGGTGCGCGCGATCACCGATCAGATCGGCGCAGTCTATGCCGAAGGCCGGACGATCCAGGTCGGCAATCGTGTCGGCACGGCGGAGGGTCGCATCGTGGATGCGAACGGCAAGATCTACGCCACCGGCACGACCACCTGCCTGATCTTTCCGATCTGAAATTTCCGGAAGAGCTCTGAAACCTTCCGGACTGAGGGCCATCCGAAAGACATCAGCGCCAGAACGGCCGCCGCAATTCGGCTCCGATGTCGGCGCGGGTCAGGCCGATATCCTTCAGCTGCGCATCGCTCAATATGGCGAGATCGGCGCGCTGGCGCGCCATGCGCTGCCACTGGATCAGCGTGAAGAACGCCGCCGCGCCGCCGGAAGCCATCGCTCGCAACACATTATCGATGGCGCGGCCGACGCGCTCCGCCGGGCCCGGCAGATAGAATTGCGCCGACGGATAGGGCTCCAGCATCGGTTCCATCCAGGTCATGGCACCCTCGCGATCGTCTCTTTATCGGGTATTGTGCCTCTGCGCATTGGCATGGCGGGCATGGTATCGCACCGGCGCAAGCCAGGGCGGCGCATCGCTACGGTGGCGGTCGAAGGGTGCTGTCGTGTGCAAGGCTGTCTGTGGCATTTGTAACTCTTGGCTAGACGGCGTTTCTGGTTATGCGGCTCAGCCATAGCCAAGAGCTGTGATGTGCGAATTACCGGCCGTCATAGCCTCGGATGAAATCTCAATAAGGTCACAAGGACGCGCATCTAATGTGGCGTTTGAACAGGCCTTGGGCATGATCAAGCCGCGGGCATTATTGATTCAGCCGGTCGTCCGTGACCGTATGGCCTTCGACTTCCAGAAATTGGTGCCGTTCCATTCGGCCGCGGCCGAAATGTTGCGGATGGACGGCTGCCTCCAGGCTGCTAGAGTCGGCGCATGAGCCAGGCTTTCAAACTGAACAGCGCGATGCTGAGCACCGAGCCGCAATTCGCAGCCATTGCGGCACTGGTGGGCGATCCGGCGCGTGCCAATATCCTGCGCGTCCTGATGGATGGCCGCGCGCGCACCGCCAAGGAACTGGCCTTTGCCGCCGGCGTAACGCCGCAGACGACCAGCGGCCACCTCGCCAAGCTGGTGGATGGACAATTGCTGCAGGTGGCAAGCCAGGGGCGGCATCGCTATTACCGCCTGGCCAGCGCGCTGGTGGCCAATGCGCTGGAAAGCCTGATGGCACTGAGCGGCGAGCGGGTGATGCCGCCGCATCGCCGTAGCCCTGGTCTGACCCATGCGCTGCGGCAGGCGCGCACCTGCTATGACCATCTGGCCGGGCGGCTGGGCGTGCGCATCTTCGATCAGTTGCTGGCGCAGGATTGTCTGCGGCCCAGCGATATAACCGACGGCACGGAGTTCACGGTGACACCGGCCGGGCGCAGCCTGTTTGCGGATATGGGCATCGATGTCGATCAGGTTGCGCGCCAGCGGCGCGGCTTCGCCCGGCCCTGCCTGGACTGGAGCGAACGGGTGCCGCATCTGGCCGGCGGACTGGGCGCGGCGATTGCCCATCGCTGCTTCGAGCTGGGCTGGATCGAGCGCCAGGGCAGCAGCCGCGCCGTGACCGTGACCCCACCGGGCCGAGAGGGCCTGGCGCGGCTGTTCGGCACCGACATGACGCCGTGGTTGACGGGCGAGCGGCAGCGCTGAACCTTGTCCATCATCCGATTCCAACCGGATATTGAAAGCCCGCAGCCCCTTCGCTATCTTGCCGCTCATCGGCGCTTGGCGCGCGGGTGTAGCTCAATGGTAGAGCAGAAGCTTCCCAAGCTTACGACGGGGGTTCGATTCCCCTCACCCGCTCCATTATGTTGCCTGTCCATTCCGGCACATCGGTGACAGATTGCACCCCAAACAAGGGGGTACTCAAAAGGGCGCAAGCCCATGCAAAATCCTCTACCTCAGGGCGACGCAGCCTCAATCGTAGTGCGTAAAGAAGACGAGCTAAATGCCTCATTGCCCCTTTGGTGTCGAGGCGTTAAATGGTCAACACGGTCGAAATGTTGATCTTCTTCCGGTACAAGTAGACACGAACGTAGGCAGCAACTTCACAAAGGTGCGTGAAAAGCAAGTTTGGGCAACTATCAAAAGGGCCAATAATGGGTTGTGCAGATATTACGTGCTCAGCTCCTTATATTGGAGCCGTAATATAGCCGCCTCATATGGTTCTCGATGAAGACTTGCACACTTATCGAACTCCTTAACTGAAGCGCGTTAAATTCAACCCGACAATATCCCGCCGCACCAAATCAATAGCTGGTCGCTTTGAAGTTACAATCCCGCTGCGCTCGCTTTCCCCATAGAAACTTTATTCTGCATCCATTGACGTGAGCCCGAAGTTTCACCGAGTTCTGAGTAGAGTCCTATGGCCATTTGAGCCCATTGGGCGTGTTGAGCAATCAGGTAACCCATCAATTGCTTAGGCGCCTCACCTGGTTGCTTGATGCAGGCGTTGAGCCGGCCATATTCCGCCAGCGTCCGGTTGCCGAGCGAGCCGTGCGGGCGGATCGTGTTATAATCATGCCGCTAGGCGGCGAGCTTCGCCCTCGCATGGCCGAGCGAGGTGAACAGGTTCATTCAGGAGTTAATCGCGCAGGCGACCGTTGAAACTCTCATTGAAAGCATTCTGCTGTGGCTTTCCGAGCGCAATGCAATGCCAAGCAAGCTGACGCTCCTAGTATCAGCGCAGGATCGCCATACCGGTCAGTTCGGTTCCGTTGTCTGAGGCACAGACCTGCGGCCGGCCGCGTCAGGTGATCAGCGCATCCAGTTCACGGGCACCCCGGCTTCCCAACAGCGAGATATCTGCCACCAGGCACAGGTGTTCGCGCATGCAATCATCCACCACCGCCAGGATCCGGAACGACAACCGTCGGTCAGGCTGTCGCTGACAAAATCCAGCGACCAGCGCTGATTGGGCCCTGGTGTAGGGTGAGCGGGGCACGCGTCCCAAGGACGTGTTTGTGGCCTCTGCGGTGCCGCACCTGCAACCGTTCCTTGAGATAAAGCAGGCGCAGCTTCTTGTGGCTCAGCAGCACGCCTTCCCGCCGAAGCAAGACTTGAAGCCGCCGATAACCGAACCGACGGCAGTCCACCGCCAGCTCCCGCAACCGGGCCCGGATCCCGGCATCATCAGAACGCTGCGCCCAATCACAACCGCGACTTTATAGTCGCGGCTGAAACCTAAATTCGCTGGATGACAATCACCTTACGCTCTAAGCAGCCATTTGCTAGGTCCAGTTTCCTGGGCCTAATAGTACAGTCCAGTAATGCCCCTCTCATGGCATACTAATAATTGCATCTTCACAGATAAAGCATGTTATTAGGGGAATTAGGCATGGAGCGCACTGGCATCTTCGCTCATTCCGTACCAGACCAATCAGAGGCACAATGGGAACCGCTTGGCGATCATTTGAAAAATGTCGGCAAGCGTGCGGAAGAATTTGCTTCGTATTTTGGCGCCGCACAGTTCGCACGCGCAATGGGATTGCTCCACGACATTGGAAAGTGTTCCTCCGCTTATCAGCGCTACATTCGCCAGCCCAATGACAGATTAGCAAGGGGCCCGGATCACAGCACTGCTGGAGCCAAGGAAGCCTGCGCAACTTATGGCAACATATTTGGTCGCCTGTTGGCGTTTGGAATTGCGGGACACCATTCTGGTTTAATGGATGGCATAGGACTGAATCAGCGTCTAGCCAAAACAGTGGAGAACTATTCAGGGTGGGAAATGGAAGCTGGTCCACTGCCACAACTGGACGCCCTACTTAATGAGCAGCGATTGTTCAAGGGAAATAGTATTGATCCGACCTTCTCCGCGGCTTTCTTTGTACGTATGCTATTTTCCTGCCTGGTTGATGCCGATTTTCTTGAAACTGAGCGATTTTACGCTCATTCACGCGGTGAATCTCCACCGACGCGTGGTGGCGTTCTAACACATGGTCATCTCAACACCATCCGTGCATTCCTCGCCAGGAATCGACGCCATGACACACCAGTCAATCACTTACGTTCGACAATTCTTGATCATGTCAACGGCAAGATAGCCTTACAACCAGGCCTGTTTACTCTGACCGTGCCAACTGGCGGAGGCAAAACACTAACATCATTGAGCTTTGCTGCCGAGCATGCCCTAGCGCACAAGCTTCGTCGGATTATTTATGTAATTCCTTTCACATCAATAATTGAACAGACTGCGGCAATATTTCGTGATGATGTAGGGCTTGGAGATGCAGTGCTCGAACATCACTCCAGCTTCGACTCTGAAAAATATGAGCCCACGGGCGGAAATGATGCCGAAGGGGAAGGAGCTGCTGGTCTCGCTAAGCTACGACGCGATACAGAAAATTGGGATGCGCCGATTATCGTCACTACAGCAGTTCAGTTTTTTGAGAGCCTTTTTGCAGCACGCAGCAGCAAAGCGCGTAAGCTCCACAATCTTGCCAGCAGCGTAATCGTGATCGATGAGGTACAATCGATCCCGATCCACTTATTACGCCCTTGTATGGCGGTCATTGAAGAACTGGCGCTTAACTATCGTGCTAGTGCAGTGCTGTGCACCGCAACACAACCCGCTCTGCGCATAGAAGACGGGGCGTTACCATTAAAACCAAACGGCGTACGGGAAGGGTTACTAATCTCCGATGAGCGCGAACTTGCGCCTAATCCGACGGAGCTTTATGCCAAACTCAAGCGCGTTAAGATTGAATGGTTGCGCGAACCTGTATGCGACCATACTGTCGCGGCACGCTTTGCTGAGCAGCGGCAGATGCTCTGCATCGTCAACAGTCGCGCCCATGCGCACGAACTATATACGCTGCTGCGCGAAAAAGGCTTGGAAGGCGTAGCGCATCTTACCACATTGATGTGCGCCCGTCATAGACGGGATGTGTTGGCGCAACTACGTGTAGATCTAGAATATGGACGTCCAGTACGACTTGTCGCCACTAGTCTGATTGAGGCCGGCGTCGACATTTCTTTTCCCGAAGTGTGGCGCGCCGTAAGCGGGCTTTCAAATATTGCACAGGCTGCAGGCCGCTGCAATCGAAGCGGCGAATTGGGACCACTGGGCGAGGTGCTGGGTCGCACCGTAGTATTCGAGCCAGCTGACCGCAAGGTCCCTGACGCGATCAAGCCGTTCTATCAAGCTGCACGCAAAGTGCTTGACAGTGTCCGAGACCCTCTGAGCTTGGAAGGGGTGCGGGATTACTACCGCTGGCTCTACTGGGCGCAGGGCTATTCCGCGCTCGACCGTGCGCACCTAGCTCCGGACGAAACACTCGAAATCATGCGTGAGATTAGGGAGACAACAAAAGAAGCCACATTTCCTTTTGCAACGATAGCTCGGGCCTTCCGTCTGATCGATGAGACTATGGACCCCATTATTGTGCCTTGGGATGATGACGCGCGCAGAGCCATTATCAATCTACGAAATGCTGAATTCCCACCGTTGGAGGTGCAGCGGCGCTTGCAGCAATATGTTGTGCCCGTGCCTGGAAAGTTGCGCACTGACTGGCTGACGAAAGGTGTGATTGAAGTTATTCGTCCCGAAGATTATGGCGATCGCTTCGTTGTGCTGACCGAAGAACGGCCAGGCGAACTTCCTCCTTTGTACGACCGCATCGCTGGCTTACGAATTCACGACGATCCGGTAAGCCGTTCATCGGAGAGTAACATTTTCCTCTAGTCGAAAATAGTTAACCGATAACCTAGAGGATATCTGAAAATAAAAAACACATGCCATATTGACTTCAACGATAGGTTGTGTAATAAACCCCCAACTTAGGGGCAATAGATGTCTATAAGACTGCACGTTTGGGGGGAGCGTGCTTGCTTCACCCGACCGGAAATGAAGATGGAGCGTGTCAGTTATGACGCGATGACGCCATCGGCGGCGCGCGGCATCCTTGAGGCGATTCATTGGAAACCGGCGATCCGGTGGCATGTGGATCGTATTCACGTATTGCGGCCGATCCATTTCCAGTCACTGCGGCGCAATGAGGTAGGCGCCAAGGCGAGTGAGGCCAATGCGCGCATCGCCATGAAACGCGGTACAACCAAAGGGTTGGGGATCATCGTTGACGAAAACCGCCAGCCGCGCGCAGCACTAGTGCTGGTTAACGTTGCCTACGTGATCGAGGCGCACTTCACCCTGACAGACAAGGCCGGGCCGGAGGACACGCCCGCTAAGCACATCTCCATGTTCAACCGCCGGGCGCAGCAGGGTCAGTGCTTCCATCGTCCCTGCTTTGGCACGCGCGAGTTTGCTGCCGAGTTTGAACTGCTTGCCCCTGACGACCCACTGCCAGCCTATGACCCTCCCCTGACTGAGCGCAATCGCGACCTAGGCTGGATGCTGCACGATATCGACTTTGCTCATGGCAATAAAGCACGCTTCTTCCGCGCGCAAATGGTGAACGGTGTAATTGAGGTCCCCCCTTCGATGCCGAAGAGGTAGTGCGGTGAGTGTGCTGCACGCCTTGGAACGGCAATATCACCGACTGGCTGAGCGCGGCGAGGTCTTTCCACCTGGATGGAGCCGGGAAAAGTTCGGCTTTTGCGTCGTCCTCCGCCAAGACGGGCAACCGGTAGAAGTTGAAGATCTAAGGCACCTTCTTGGCAAAAAACCGATAAATCGGGAGTTCACCGTTCCGGCTTCCTTCAAGCGTTCCGGGACTAGGCCTCCACCTTTCTTCTTGTGGGACAAAACTTCCTATTCTCTAGGCATTGGCGCCGAGGGCAAAGGCTGGAAGGAAACGCTTTTCCAATATGGTCTCTTCAAGGATCACCACTTGGCCAGGTTATCCGGGCAAGAAGATCCTGGTCTTCTTGCTCTCGTTAAATTTCTACAAGCTTGGGAGCCGTCCGCCTTTGGGAAGAGCTGCCTCAAAGACATCGTTCCCGATGCCAATGTCATGTTCCGGCTATATGGTGACAGGGAATATTTGCACGAACGTGTGGCAGCACGAAGGTTGATTGAAGCAGCGTGCATCGACAAGGCAGATCAAGATGAACAGGTCGGCTGGTGCCTGATTACCGGAGAAAAAGCTCCAATTGCAAGATTGCATCCTAATATCAGAGGAGTCGAGGGAGCTAATTCTACGGGCGCTTCCCTTGTAGCCTTTGAACAGCAATGCTCCCGCTCTTATGGTAATGATCAAGGAGCCAATGCGCCAACCTCAAAAGGCGCGGCTTTCCGCTATGGCGCGACACTTAATCATCTGCTCACGCGCGGCGGGCCGAACCGGTTGCTGCGCCCTATTGGGGATGCCACTGTTGTATTTTGGGCTGAAGCTAACAATGGCCAAGCCGCTGATGCACTGTTCGCCAACTGGCTCGGAGAAGATTCTGCCGATAAGGACGCAAGCGAAACACGCAAGCTGCGCGATCAGATACAGGCCGTTGCCAAAGGCAAACGGGTTTCTGAAGTTCTGCCCGAGATCAATCCTGATACACGCTTTCATGTTCTAGGCCTATCACCCAATGCGGCGCGGCTTTCGGTACGCTTCTGGCTGAGCGACACCATAGACGTTTTTGCATACCGACTTGCTCGGCATCACGAAGATATGCGTATCGAGCCACCGCCGTTGAACTGGGGCATAGCCCCCTCTGTCAATCGGCTCCTTGCCAACACCACGGCTGCACAGCGCGAATTCAACAACATTCCACCACTGCTCGCAGGCGAGGTGATGCGCGCAGTGCTAGCTGGGGCCCGTTACCCTCTAAGTCTGCTATCTGCCTCGTTGATCCGACTACGCGCGGGCGATAACCCGGCGACGGGGTGGCATGCCGCGGTCATTCGTGCCGTGCTCGTACGACTTGGCCGTCGTCATTCCGGAATTCCCGAGGAAGGAGAGACTCCGATGAGCCTAAAAATGGACCACAATAATGTGGGCTATCAGCTTGGTCGACTATTTGCCGTCTACGAACTGGCACAGCGTCAAGCGCTGCCTGGCCTGAATGCAACAATTCGCGACAAATACTTCGGTGCAGCCTCTTCCACTCCTGCCAGTATTTTCCCACTGATCGTGCGTGGTGGACAAAACCATCTTGCAAAGCTGCGCAAGGAGAAACCTGGCATGGCTATGCTGATCGAACGCGAACTGGAAGAAATTCATTCCCGTATTGAGCCTGCAGAGCCTCGCTCTCTGCCGCGTTCGTTGCGCCTGCAAGATCAAGGTGAATTCGCCATCGGTTATTACCATCAGCGTGCCACAAAACTGTCCAACGACAAGGACGAGAATCGAGATTTAGGTGAACCGCAGGATCAACTAGATGAAGGGGGTGAGCAATGAGCAATCCGGTCATCAACCGCTACGAGTTCGTCCTCTATTTTGATGTGACGAATGGCAATCCCAACGGCGATCCTGACGCGGGCAACATGCCACGGCTCGATCCTGAGACGAATCAGGGGCTTGTGTCGGACGTCGCATTGAAGCGCAAGGTGCGAAACTATGTTGCCTTAGTGAGTGATGGCCAGCCAGGCCGGGAAATCTACATGTCTGAAGGCGCCACTCTGAACAACCAGCACGAAAAGGGCTGGAACGCAGTGTTTCCTGATGCCAAGCCAACAGACAAGCGCAAGGATGGTCGCGCCAAGAATGAAGCCAAAGCTCGGGAGATTACGCGTTGGATGTGCGCCAATTTCTGGGATATTAGGGCCTTCGGTGCAGTGATGTCGACTGGCATCAATGCTGGTCAGGTGCGTGGTCCGGTGCAGTTCACCTTCGCTCGTTCGGTCGAGCCGATCCTGCCGCTGGAAGTGTCGATCACCCGCATGGCTGCGACGACTGAGAAGGACACCGAGGACAAGGGGGGACGCACCATGGGACGTAAGCATATCGTGCCTTATGGTCTCTATCGCGCCCACGGTTTCGTCTCCGCTCCGCTGGCTAGTCATTCGGTCAAGGGGACAGGTTTTTCCGAGGATGATCTCGAACTGCTCTGGTTGGCTCTCAGCAACATGTTCGATCATGATCGCTCGGCAGCGCGCGGCGAGATGGCGACGCGCAAGCTGATCCTATTCCGCCACGACAGTGCACTGGGCAACGCCCCAGCGCAGACGCTGTTCGATCGGGTAAAAACGTGGCGAGTCCGTGAAGGCTCGACCCGGCCCGTAGGTAGCCCTGGCACCGACAACTGGCCCCCAGCACGCCACTGGTCGGACTATGCCATTACTATTGACCGGGATGGATTGCCTGTCGGGGTCGAGGTAATCGAACGGATCTGAGTGATGTTGCCTCCCCCGGACCAAGATGCCGAAGAGGCTCTGGTGCCGGTGTCCGCGCTGCAGCATTATTTGTTCTGCTCGCGCCAGTGCGCGCTGATTCATATCGAGCGGATCTGGATGGAGGATGGCGCCACCGTCGAAGGGCAACTGCTACACGCTCGGGTGGACAGTGGCCGGTCTGATCGTCGGGCTGGCATCCGGATAGTGCGTGGGCTGACGCTACGTTCCTTTAAGCTTGGCCTGTCGGGTAAGGCCGATGCGGTAGAGTTCCACGGGACGACGCCTTATCCGGTCGAGTACAAACGAGGACGACCCAAAACGCACCGCGCAGATGAAGTCCAGCTTTGCGCTCAGGCACTGTGTCTCGAGGAAATGTTTAGAGTGCCTGTACCTGAAGGCGCATTGTTCTATGGCCAGACACACAAACGGCATGTCATTGCTTTTGATTCGGAATTGCGCGCACTGACGGCACAAATCGCCACAAAAGCGCGCGCTATGATTAGCTCGGGTCGGACACCGCCCCCACAAGCAACACCCGCCTGCCGTCACTGCTCACTCGTTCAAGCATGCTGTCCGCAGAAGCTCGAAAAACCGCCGTCGGTTGGTCGCTGGCTGCAACGCCAGCTTACAACCCTGCCGGACTATTGAGCACCAGCCGCAGGAGACCTTCCACAATGCGCCGTCATCTCAACACGGTCTACATTACCAACGAGGATGGTTGGCTGCGTAAGGACGGCGCCAATATCGTGATTGAAATCGATGGGGCAGAGCGCGGCCGCGTGCCAATGCACCTGATTGATGGTGTAGTCAGCTTCGCGCGTCCAGGTGCCTCGCCGACATTGATGGCGGCTTGCGCTGAGAAGGGGATCACGCTGTCATTTCTGACACCTCAAGGCAAGTTTCTCGCACGAGTGGAAGGTCCACGCACTGGCAATGTCCTGCTGCGCCGTACACAGTACCGTGTTGCCGACGATCCGATACAGGCTGCCCCGATCGTGCGTAGTATCGTCACAGCCAAGGCAGCGAACCAGCGGACCGTGCTGCGCCGCGCACTCCGAGATCACGGGGAAACTATGGCGCCCGACATACGAGCTGCGCTTGAACGAGCAGAATTACGCCTTTGGCACGTCGCCCGCTTAGCAGCCGATGCCAAGGATGTGGCCACACTACGAGGGTACGAGGGCGAGGCAGCACAACTCTATTTTGCGACTTTCGATGCCATGGTACAGGGGGATCGCGAAGCGTTTTCGTTTCGGGGACGCTCCCGCAGACCGCCGCTTGATCGGATTAACTGCCTACTATCGTTTCTCTATGCGATGCTCGGCCATGATTGCCGATCCGCGTTAGAAGGCGTAGGGCTCGATCCTCAGGTAGGGTTTCTTCATACTGACCGCCCAGGTCGCTCCAGCCTTGCGCTCGACCTAATGGAAGAACTGCGGCCGGTACTGGCAGACCGCCTTGTTCTGACTCTCGTTAACCGGAGACAGGTGAAGACGCGCGATTTCCGCATTGATGAAGGAGGGGCGGTATCGCTGACCGATGACGGGCGCAAGGCTGTTCTAGTAGCTTGGCAAGAACGTAAGAAACGCGAAATACGCCATCCGTTTCTGGGTGAGGCAATGCCGATGGGACTGGTTCCGCATATCCAGGCGCTACTACTGTCGCGCCACCTGCGCGGCGATCTCGACGGATATCCTCCCTTCCTATGGAAATAAGCAATGCTAATGCTGGTAACCTATGATGTGAACACGCAGGATTCTGCTGGCCGGCGGCGCCTTCGTCGGGTTGCAAAGCTCTGTCGCGACTTGGGGCAACGAGTGCAGAACTCTGTTTTTGAGTGCCAAGTCGATCCCGCACAGTGGGTAACCCTGCGCGCACGTCTAATCGACGAGATTGACTTCGAAAAGGATTCACTGCGCTTTTACCGCCTCGGTGCAGACGGAAAGCGCCGAGTGGAGCATGTCGGTGCCCGTCCAACGATAGATTTGGATGGACCATTATTATTCTGAAAGGTAATTCCTAGACCGGCATCCCGTTAGATCGAAGCATAGCCAGCGTTCCTGAGATAGTTTGCGCATTCCTGTGGCGGGAAGCGGTCCAGCAGGCTTCCGATCCGTTGCCATGTTGCCTCGACACTGCGTTCAGCTGCCTTTCGGAGCAGGCTTTTGAGCTTGGAGAAGACCTGCTCGATAGGGTTGAGGTCGGGGCTGTAGGGCGGCAGGAAGAGGAGCTTTGCGCCGGCAGCCCGGATGGCTTTGCGGACCGCAGCACTCTTGTGGCTGCCGAGATTGTCGAGGACGACGATGTCGCCTGGCTTGAGCGTCGGCACCAGGCATTGCTCCACATAGGCCCGGAAGCGCTCGCCGTTGATCGGCCCGTCGAAGACATAGGGGACGTCGATGCGGTCTGAGCGCAGGGCGGCCAGGAAGGTCATGGTCCGCCAGTGGCCATGCGGCACCCGGCCGATCAGGCGCTGGCCCTTGGCGCAGCGGCCATGGCTGCGGGTCATGCTGGTCTTGGCCCAGGTCTCGTCGATGAAGACCAGGCGGGCCGGATCGATCTTGTTCTGATGCCGCTTCCAGCGCTCCCGGCGCCGGGCCACATCAGGCCGCTCTTGCTCGCTGGCGCGCAGGCTTTTTTTTGAAGCGGATACCCTCAGCCTTGAGAAACCGCCAAACTGACCCGTAGCTGCCCCGCTTGCCCGCCGCACGCAACTCGTCCACCAAATCCTGCAGGGTGATGTCAGATTTCTCGGCAATCCGGCCCAGCACCCAATCCCGCTCTGCCAGCAGCAGCAGCGGTCGCGTGTTGCCCATCCGCTTGGCCGCCGGACTCCCGGTGGCGCGGTAGCGCTGCGACCACTTCACCACGCTCGCCACGCTCACCCCGAAGGTTGCCGCCACCTTGCGGCAGGTCTCCCCAGCGGCAACCCGGGCCACTACTCGTTCACGCAAATCCAGCGAATACGGTCGAACCATCCCTGCTGACCTCCTACCAGCAGGAATGGTGAATCTGATTCGTCGAAAACCCGAAACCCGAAATCCGCCCCGACTCACAAAGGACTCACCACCGTCTCAAACATGTCCCGAGGCACGATTCAGAGACATCGAACTACGCTCTAGCCAGACCGGACCAAGGATTACCTGATCTGTTGGATGGATGTTGTCTTTAAGAGCTTGAGCCACAAGGGTTTCAGGTCCTGGTCGCGGTGGTTGAAGCGATAGCAAATTTCGGCCAGGTAAAGATGGAAGTATTGCCTGGGCACACCGCGATATGGATAGAGCCAGTTCTTGGCGTAAGACCAGAAGCCCTCAATGCCATTGATGTGGTTGCGGTCAACCGACCTTCCTTTCTCCTTGCGGATCGTCACATGCTCCCCGCGCAGCTTCAGTGTGGCATAGGTCTGCCATTCGTCGGTATAGTAAACCCCTTCCCAGGTATGCGCCTCGATCTCGCGCATCACCGATAGCTGGTTATGCGCTGGGACTGGCACCGCCTTGATCTTGCCGTTGCGCTTGACTAGGCCGCACATGATCACCTTGCCAGCAGCCGATAAAAAGCGCTCCCGGGCTGCAGAACTGGCCGCGCCGCGAAAGCGCTGCCAGTAAGACGGCACGCCGAGCAC
This sequence comes from uncultured Ferrovibrio sp., assembly GCF_937960835.1. GTDB lineage: Bacteria > Pseudomonadota > Alphaproteobacteria > Ferrovibrionales > Ferrovibrionaceae > Ferrovibrio. Next base: position 164,027 of record NZ_CALGPC010000006.1, on the reverse strand, counting down.
AAACAGGTCCAGTACGCCGGTGCTTCGTGGCATCCGCAAGACGCACTGAAGACCATACCGAAGTCCAGTTGAAACGTCGGCCGCAGTTTCGGCGTTCCAGACGACCGTCTCCCAGCCGATAGGACCGCGCTTCCCGCAATACAGACAACGTTTCATTGCCAAATCCTCTCGGATTTGGCCCGTCTGGTTAGGGATTACCTTCTGAAACGGTGATTGGTTCACGTGCGAAGTGCAAGCGTTAGTTTTGTGGCCGAGAGACTCGCGACAAATCAAATGCTTTATAAGTGAATAGTTTAGCTCCTTGGAGAACTGCTCCATACCGTCCTAAGCGCTGCCATTGCAAACGTTCGCATAACGGCAGCTATTTACCTAATTATTCCATTGCCTTAACAACTAGTGGGTCGCCTCCCGCGCGGAGGCGTGGATTGAAACCTGGGCCAACAAGCGGCGCTATTTCGGATACTGCAGTCGCCTCCCGCGCGGAGGCGTGGATTGAAACACTGGAAAGGAAGCCGCATGAATGCCGTCGCCCAGTCGCCTCCCGCGCGGAGGCGTGGATTGAAACTCGCTAGGCCAGTGGGGCTGCAGCGTGGCCTGGGGTCGCCTCCCGCGCGGAGGCGTGGATTGAAACAAGTCTACCGTGATCACGAATCCCCTGCGCGCTCCTGTCGCCTCCCGCGCGGAGGCGTGGATTGAAACAAGTCGTCCCGAAGCCCGAGCCGGAGAAGCCGCGCGTCGCCTCCCGCGCGGAGGCGTGGATTGAAACGTCTAAGGAGCCGCCGACATGGATATGACCGCTGGTCGCCTCCCGCGCGGAGGCGTGGATTGAAACTATCCTTTCGGTCGCATCATGCAAATCATCAGGAGTCGCCTCCCGCGCGGAGGCGTGGATTGAAACCCGCGTCCTCTATACGACGGGCTGGACGCCTAATGTCGCCTCCCGCGCGGAGGCGTGGATTGAAACTGGACGGGATACGGGCCGATCACTTGGAACGGCGGTCGCCTCCCGCGCGGAGGCGTGGATTGAAACCGGCAAAACCACGCTTGCGGACCAAATTGCACGCGTCGCCTCCCGCGCGGAGGCGTGGATTGAAACTTCGAGTGCCATTGCCATAAGCAACAGAATTATCGTCGCCTCCCGCGCGGAGGCGTGGATTGAAACGCCAATGCCGCGTTGAATGCGAGCAATGCGCCGGGTCGCCTCCCGCGCGGAGGCGTGGATTGAAACGCGGATTGCAGCCAACACCGCTGGATTGCGCATCGTCGCCTCCCGCGCGGAGGCGTGGATTGAAACTGCCAGTGGTTCGGCAGGCGGGCAGATGGTCGCTTGTCGCCTCCCGCGCGGAGGCGTGGATTGAAACTCGACTTCCAGCACGCCGGACGGCCAGGCTCCGCGTCGCCTCCCGCGCGGAGGCGTGGATTGAAACGAGGTCCGCCCATGACCGCCGCAGATCGCCAACTGTCGCCTCCCGCGCGGAGGCGTGGATTGAAACAACAATGTAGTAGGTCATGGTTATGTGCCTCCGTGTCGCCTCCCGCGCGGAGGCGTGGATTGAAACGGTGATCAGGCCGTCATTATGGTCGTTGGTGGCGGTCGCCTCCCGCGCGGAGGCGTGGATTGAAACTTATCGAGCCACATACGCGGGTTCGCCAGCAGTGGTCGCCTCCCGCGCGGAGGCGTGGATTGAAACTGCTTATGCGGCAAGCCTTTTAACCAGCCCGTCGTCGCCTCCCGCGCGGAGGCGTGGATTGAAACGACGGCACGTTCGACCTGCTGTTCACCAGCCGGGTCGCCTCCCGCGCGGAGGCGTGGATTGAAACCGCGCAAGCCGTCTCGCCATGACCTCTCAGGAGCGTCGCCTCCCGCGCGGAGGCGTGGATTGAAACTGCGTGGTGCGCCGTATAACAGCGCCGAATATCGTCGCCTCCCGCGCGGAGGCGTGGATTGAAACCTCGGCAGGCTGGCGACCGTGTTCAAGCGTTGAAGTCGCCTCCCGCGCGGAGGCGTGGATTGAAACAACGTCGCCATTGCCGACACCGAACAGACGCCCCGTCGCCTCCCGCGCGGAGGCGTGGATTGAAACTGGCGTCCAGGCAGAGGTCGCGGACAGAGAAATAGTCGCCTCCCGCGCGGAGGCGTGGATTGAAACTGCAGCGCCCAGACGGGCCACGCCTCGCGCTCGCCAAGGTCGCCTCCCGCGCGGAGGCGTGGATTGAAACTGTCCTGCGCCTGCAGAGCAATGGCACGCGCATGTCGCCTCCCGCGCGGAGGCGTGGATTGAAACGACGAGATGCTGGGCAGCGTGATCGCGCTGACCCGTCGCCTCCCGCGCGGAGGCGTGGATTGAAACCGGGATTACGGCCTGTGGGTCATCGATCCCAACAGTCGCCTCCCGCGCGGAGGCGTGGATTGAAACAGCGTGATGATGCCGCACGCGCCGCGCGCGCGAGTCGCCTCCCGCGCGGAGGCGTGGATTGAAACTGCGTCGGATGCTCCTTGCCGTCCTGCAGCGCCTGTCGCCTCCCGCGCGGAGGCGTGGATTGAAACATGATCGTGGATTTGCTCGGATTGCCCTCCTGCGTCGCCTCCCGCGCGGAGGCGTGGATTGAAACATGGTGCGCACCATCATCCAGCTTGCCATCGCTGGTCGCCTCCCGCGCGGAGGCGTGGATTGAAACGCCGCGACCACCGGCCCATTGGCCGGGCGGTACTGTCGCCTCCCGCGCGGAGGCGTGGATTGAAACCCGGTTATAGGAGCCCTGCCGATTGGCACCATTGCGTCGCCTCCCGCGCGGAGGCGTGGATTGAAACCTGTCTGAGTGCCAGTCCGTTTCATGCGGCGGAGTGTCGCCTCCCGCGCGGAGGCGTGGATTGAAACATGACTTCTTAGATTTCATCCCTGGCGTCGATAGTCGCCTCCCGCGCGGAGGCGTGGATTGAAACGTCGCCCAGTCCAGCAGGGAGTCGAGGTCGATCTGTCGCCTCCCGCGCGGAGGCGTGGATTGAAACTCGGTATCGACAAGATCGAGTGCCCGCCTGGCCAGTCGCCTCCCGCGCGGAGGCGTGGATTGAAACTGGTGGCGCAGGTATCTCAAGCCGCCCGAGTTAAGTCGCCTCCCGCGCGGAGGCGTGGATTGAAACGGTGATCAGGCCGTCATTATGGTCGTTGGTGGCGGTCGCCTCCCGCGCGGAGGCGTGGATTGAAACTTATCGAGCCACATACGCGGGTTCGCCAGCAGTGGTCGCCTCCCGCGCGGAGGCGTGGATTGAAACTCGATGCACTCGACGACCTCGCCGCTCTCGAAAAGTCGCCTCCCGCGCGGAGGCGTGGATTGAAACTGCCGACCGATCGAGGGGCAGCACACGGGCGGTCCGTCGCCTCCCGCGCGGAGGCGTGGATTGAAACCGATAGGGCATCCGATACCCCTTCGATACCCCATGTCGCCTCCCGCGCGGAGGCGTGGATTGAAACTTTGGAACCCGATCAGCCAGGCCGAGCGCATGGAGTCGCCTCCCGCGCGGAGGCGTGGATTGAAACCGATAAGCACAAAAGGAGGCTAGCGTGGGGTTGGGGTCGCCTCCCGCGCGGAGGCGTGGATTGAAACATCCAGTGTGAAGCCGGTGACATTGGATCCGCTAGTCGCCTCCCGCGCGGAGGCGTGGATTGAAACGCGCGCGGCGGCGCGCATTGCTTGCACGCGACGCGGTCGCCTCCCGCGCGGAGGCGTGGATTGAAACCAGCCGGTATCCGGTGGATTGCGTGGCGGCGAGGGTCGCCTCCCGCGCGGAGGCGTGGATTGAAACAACGTTGTCGCGCGTCATGCCAGCGGCCAGCAAGTCGCCTCCCGCGCGGAGGCGTGGATTGAAACTCCGGCACCCGGACCTATCACCGGTTGGCCTGCGTCGCCTCCCGCGCGGAGGCGTGGATTGAAACTTGTCGGGGATCAGGCGATCACCCCAGCCAAGCAGTCGCCTCCCGCGCGGAGGCGTGGATTGAAACGGCAACTGGCTGCGACGGCTCTGGCCCTGGGGAAGTCGCCTCCCGCGCGGAGGCGTGGATTGAAACGCTGCCGTTACCAAGGCAAGCGAGTGCGAGCCCGAGTCGCCTCCCGCGCGGAGGCGTGGATTGAAACACCATCGGCGGTCAGTTGACGGTCAGCCCTTCACGTCGCCTCCCGCGCGGAGGCGTGGATTGAAACAACAATGTAGTAGGTCATGGCTCACCCTCCAATGTCGCCTCCCGCGCGGAGGCGTGGATTGAAACAGCGTGGTCAAGCGCAACACCGGCTGGGACTACGGGTCGCCTCCCGCGCGGAGGCGTGGATTGAAACTTTGGAGATCACGATGCCTTACAAGGACCCGGAGAGTCGCCTCCCGCGCGGAGGCGTGGATTGAAACCTGCGGCTGCAGGTAGCGCGAGACCGTGTATAGCGTCGCCTCCCGCGCGGAGGCGTGGATTGAAACACAATGACTATCCAATATCTCGCACCCGTCCGGTGGTCGCCTCCCGCGCGGAGGCGTGGATTGAAACCTCCCATGTAAACGGGTCAGGCAAACTAAAACCCGCGTCGCCTCCCGCGCGGAGGCGTGGATTGAAACTGGATATTGAGGCCCTGAACCGCGGCGACACCGCAGGTCGCCTCCCGCGCGGAGGCGTGGATTGAAACCGATGCCGGGGAAGGGGCCGCATGATCGACCGCCGTCGCCTCCCGCGCGGAGGCGTGGATTGAAACTCGGTCAGCTGCCGCATGTAGACCTGCATGATGGGGTCGCCTCCCGCGCGGAGGCGTGGATTGAAACTGTTGCGGGTCTTAAAACGCGGCTTATCGTTGAAGTCGCCTCCCGCGCGGAGGCGTGGATTGAAACTGGACGGTGCCGCGATTTTCAGACGTCACGGCGAGAGTCGCCTCCCGCGCGGAGGCGTGGATTGAAACTGCTGCTTCGGAGCGGAGATGTAGCCACCGCTGGTCGCCTCCCGCGCGGAGGCGTGGATTGAAACACCGATCAGGCCGCGTTCGACGTGGCCGCCGCCGAGTCGCCTCCCGCGCGGAGGCGTGGATTGAAACCATTCTCTCTCTCCTATCTAGGACCGGGGGACGGGTCGCCTCCCGCGCGGAGGCGTGGATTGAAACAGGACGGTCAGCTCGTAATCGTCGAAATCGTCCAGTCGCCTCCCGCGCGGAGGCGTGGATTGAAACATGGTAACCGCAAGCGTCTTCCAGCGAATTGCCAGTCGCCTCCCGCGCGGAGGCGTGGATTGAAACTCCTGCGTCGCGGTTGGGTTTGGTGTCTCGCTGGTCGCCTCCCGCGCGGAGGCGTGGATTGAAACTTGCGCTGCCCGGATCCGTGACCGTTTTTCACGTCGCCTCCCGCGCGGAGGCGTGGATTGAAACTTCATTGCCTGTCCCCAAAGGAGCGGGATTGCTCGTCGCCTCCCGCGCGGAGGCGTGGATTGAAACGGGTTGGTCTTGCGCTTGACGATGATGCCACCGTGTCGCCTCCCGCGCGGAGGCGTGGATTGAAACGTTCCGTTACCGCCGTTGTTCACGAACGCAAGCAGTCGCCTCCCGCGCGGAGGCGTGGATTGAAACTGCGGCTGCGACCGCATTGCATCCATTTCTGACGGTCGCCTCCCGCGCGGAGGCGTGGATTGAAACTTCTTCGGTCAGCAGCATGTCAGCGCTCCCATGCCGTCGCCTCCCGCGCGGAGGCGTGGATTGAAACATGCGGCTGGCGATGTTCACGGACATCGAGCAAAGGTCGCCTCCCGCGCGGAGGCGTGGATTGAAACGCTACTCGTCGGTCTGGGACAATGGAACTGCGTATCCCCAAGCCCAGAGAAGAACAGTTATTTGCCTGTTTTTTATAGCCGCGCGGGACGGCCGAGAAGACTCTGACGGTAGCGCCTATGTAATATAGGCGTATGTCAACCCAGCCGCTGGATAAGCTCTTCAAAGTGATTGGGGATAATCAGTATCTCTAAGATGCCAAGCTACCTGGCTGCGCGGCTAGACACTGGGGATGATCGTTCCCTTAAGTGATAACCCATCATCAAGCTGCCCTTCTTGGCAACCTGATCAAGTGAGCCAAATCTACCAGAGTGCGATAGACAACGCGCTCCCTACGCTGCTAAATGGGACAAATCCTCACGAAAATGTACACGTAAACTGTATCACACATGATCACAGAATCCTTTACATGACATTGCGTGTTTTGGTGATCGGAAGCGGCATCGTCGGCGCCTTCACCGCGCTTGAGGCGCTGCGCGCCGGTCATCGCGTGACATTGATCGATCCGGCCGAGCCCGGCTCCGACCGGGCCGCCAGTTTCGGCAATGGTGCCTGGATCAGCCCCGCTTCGATCCTGCCAATGTCGATGCCCGGCCTGTGGCGCAAGGTGCCGGCCATGCTGGCCGACCCATTGGGCCCGTTTGCCATCCGCTGGACGCATCTGCCACAGCTGACTCCATGGCTGCTGCGCTTCCTTGCAGCCGGCGCTTCGATGCAAAAGGTCGAGGCGGTTGCCGATGCGCGAAACCGTCTTCTGCAGGATGCACCTTCAGCCTATCGTGAAACGGCACGCATGGCGGGCCTTGGGCGCTTTGTCGTCTCCAACGGACTGCTGCATGTTTTTGCCGACCGGAATGACTTTGCGCAGGAGGCGATGGAATGGGAACTGCGCAAGGTGCGCGGCGTGCGCTGTCGGCCCATCGAGCAGGATGAGCTGCGCGCGCTGGAGCCGGGGCTGGCCGATCATTACCGCTTCGGGATTCTAGTCGAGGACGGCGCGCATCTGACCGATCCGGGCGGCTTCGTTGCAGCACTTGTCGCGCATGCCTGTGAGCGTGGCGCTGACTTCGTGCAGGCGCGGGTCACGGGTTTTGAAATGGCCGACGGCCGCCTGAAGGCTGTGAGGCATGACAGTGGTTTGCTTGCCTGCGACATCGCCATTGTCTGCGCTGGCGCATGGTCGCAGCCGCTGGCATCGCAGGCGGGCGACTTTGTCCCGCTGGAAAGCGAGCGCGGCTATCACATCGTGCTGGCCGATCCCAATTACGTGCCGCGCCATCCGGTGATGCCGCGGGACGGCAAGATGGCGATCACCATGACAGATCAGGGACTGCGCGTCGCCGGGCAGGTGGAACTGTCGAGCCTGACCGCGCCACCCGACTGGCGCCGTGCCGAGATACTTCTGTCCTATCTTCCGAAGGTGTTCCCGGCGCTGGCGAAACAATGCGCGGCGCCGCGCCTGTCGCGCTGGATGGGCCACCGCCCTTCGACGCCGGACGGCCTGCCCTGTCTGGGTCGGTCCAGCGCCAGCCGCGACATTCTTTTTTAATTTCGGCCATGGCCATTCGGGCATCGCGATGGCGCCGGCATCGGCACGCAAGGTCATCGCCATGATCGGCGAAAACCAGCCGTCCGACACCGACGCCGCTTACTTTCCGCAACGCTTCCGCTGACGCTGACCTGACGCTGCTTTAGCTGCCCTTCTCGGCATGCCGCTCGGGAAAGAACAGGTCGCGCCATTTCGGCTGCGCCTTGATCGCACCGGTGCGGAACAGGAAGTCGCTGTATTTTTCCACATTCTGCGGCGCGGTCGAATAGATGATGTCGGGATCGTTCAGCATCTGCTCGATGAATTCCTGCGGCAGCTTGGAATTGTCGCGCTTGATGAAAATGCGGGCTGCCTCGCTGCGATTGGCATTGATGTAGGAGGTCGCTTCCTCCACCGCTGCCTGGACCGAGGCATAGACATTCGGATTGTCCTGGCGGAATTTCGCCGTCGTCCAGATCGCGCTGAAACTCGCCGGCCCGCCGGTGATCTCATAGGAACTTAGGACGCGGTGCACCTTTTCGTTCTGCAGCTCCTGGTACTGGAAAGGTGGACTGGTGAAATGGGCGTTGATTTCCGTGCGGCCCGAAGTCAGTGCCGCCACGCCGTCCGGATGCGCCAGCGACACCGTGATGTGATCGAGCTTGTTCTGCTGGCCGGGGCCGAAGACCTGCTCGGCCGCCATCTGCAGCAGAATGGCCTGTAGCGAGAGTTTCACCGAAGGTAGCGCGATGCGATCGGTATCCTTGAAATCACGCAGCGACTTCAGGCGCGGATCGACCGCGTTCAGGAAGGCAGGCTGGGCATTCAGCGCGGCAATCGCCTTAACCTCCGCATTGCCGCGGGTCTTGTCCCACAGAATGATGAAGGGCGTAACGCCCGCGGCACCGTAATCCGCGGAGCCCGACAAAAGCGCGTCGTTGATCGCCGCCGGGCTGCCGAGCGGCTTGTAGCTCACCTTGAGGTCTTTCAGCCCGCGCTGTCCGGCATGCTTTTCGACCAGGCGCAGCTCCTCCATCACATAAAGCTGCAAATAGCCAAGGCCAAGCTGGCGGGCGAGACGCACCTCGCCGACCTCCGCATAGCCAGGCGATGCCAGCAGGCCGGCAAACAAAGCCAATGTCGCAGCGCGCAAGAACTTGACCATTTCGATCCTCCGTCTGAGCTTCGGATCAAACTAGTCGGCGCTGCGCCGAAAAATGATTCAGTTTTACTGAAACAAGAATTTAGTTTTTTAGACCCATTCCGGCCGCAGCGCCTGCTGCGCGGAAAGCGGCTTGCCGGACTGAGCGCCTTGCAGGATCGCCTTTGCCTGCAACTCCGCCTGCTGACGGATTTCGTTGATCGCCGTGCATTCGAGCAAGGTACCGCGCAGCGGCGGGCCCAGCGCAAAAAGCCGGGGCTGAACCTGGCCTGCGGCATCGATCAGGTTGCCGAGCGGCGTGGCCTGCCAGCCGAGGCCGGAGACATCGTCCTGCAGCAGCCCCTCCTGCCGCAGCGAGGCGAGCAAGACGGTGTCCGCGTCCGCGCGGCTGCCGCGCGGGCCGGTACAGTTGATCACCGCCTGGACATGCAGCGTCTTATGCACGCTGCCATACCGTTCGCGATATTCGATGCGAAGGCCGGTCTCGCTGGCCGTTGCAGATATGAGACGCCCGGTATGAAAGCGAAGTATGCCTTCGGCCTGCAGCTCTTCCAGTTCTTCAGCCGTCGAGGGCGGCATGCGGAAGCGGTGCGAATCCCAGATGGTGCGCAGATGGCGCGCGAAGCGGCGGCGCGCATCAGGCGGCAGATTCATCCAGATGGCCTGGGTCTCCGGGCGCAATCCCTCAAAGACCGCCTGCCAGTCCTGCGCGCCGGACCGGATTTCCTGGCGCAGGCGCCGCAGCAGACGGCTCAGGCCTTCCTGCGCTATGTCGGGCGTCAGGCATGAGGCTTCAGCCGCAACATCGCGCCGCGCTTCCGGCACGATGCCGTGACGCGACAGCACATCGATGCGGCCGCGATGCCCAAGCCGCCGCAGTGACAGAACCGTATCGGCCATGGTCAGCGCCGAACCGATGATGAGGACATGGGCATTGCGGCGGATGCGGCCAAGCTGATCCAGATCCCATGGATCGTCGACCAATTGATCGCCTTCGATGGCATCAAGCCCCGCAAGCCGCGTCGACGGACTGCATGCGCCCGGCGCAAGGATCACCGTATCGGCATCGTGGAAGCGGCCATCTTCCGTGCGCAGCACATAGCCACCATCGCGGTTCGGCAGCAGCGCCTGCACCGGCGCGCGGCTGAGATCGACGCGCATATGCGACGGCTGCGTACGGATGGCGGCCGAGACGATATCGGTGACGTAATGGCCGAAGAGCCGCCGCGGCAGATAGCTGTCCGGACCGGCAGCGGCGCAGTCCTGCCAGCCATGGCGCGGCCCGTTGGTGCGCGCCCAGCGCCACCAGTGATCGGCGTCGTCGGTCATGCTGGCGCGCTTGGCCGGAACGTTGAGCAGATGCCAGGAAGCGGCTTCGCCATAAGCAAGGCCAGCGCCGATGACGCCGCGCGGCTCAAAGACCGTGATGCTGAGCGGCACGGCGCAGCCATGGCGCAGCAGCGAGAGAAGAATGGCGGCACCGCTGAGACCGCCGCCCACGATGGCGATCCGTAAAGCGGTTATGGTGCGTAGGCTAGGCTCCGTCATGCGTCCAGAAGAACGCAATCGCGCTGGAAAATATAGTTAGAATTTTTTGCCGAGCGGATGGAACTCTGCCGATCCCGAACTAGTCTATAATGAATCAGTGACTTATCCGGCCGGGTAGACCTGTGCACGGTAGAGCCGCAAGCCGACCCGGGCACCGACGGCGACCGGATCTTCCGCCTGTTCCTCGCGCGTGCGGGTCAGTTCGACGACTCGACCATCGGGCAGTTCGGCCTCGATGCGGATATTGGCGCCCACAGCAGAGATGAAGCGGACGCAGGCCTCGCCGTCTTCCGCAGCGGAAATCGCAATATCATGCGGCCGTGCATAAAGCTTCGCAGGTCCATTCGGTACCGAAACGCGCGGCAAGGCCGAAGTATCCAATCCGGGCAGCAGCACTGAGCCGGCCGCGACATGGCAATCGAGTTCGTTACTGTCGCCCAGAAAGCGGCTGACGAAGGGCGTGGACGGATTGTCGTAAAGCTGGCCGGGCGTGTCGATCTGCTCGATACGGCCCTTGTTCATCACCACCACGCGGTCGGCGAGTTCCAGCGCCTCTTCCTGGTCGTGGGTAACGAAGACCGAGGTCATGCCAAGCTGCTCATGCAGGCGGCGCAGCCAGCGGCGAAGCTCCTTGCGCACTTTCGCATCCAGCGCACCGAACGGCTCGTCCAGCAGCAGCACGCGCGGCTCGATGGCAAGCGCGCGCGCCAGCGCCACACGCTGCCGCTGGCCGCCGGAAAGCTGCGCTGGCATGCGGTCGGCCAGCCAGTCGATCTGCACGAGCTGCAGCAATTCGTTGACGCGCGCCTCGATCTCGGCGTTGGAGTAACGCTCCTTGCGTGGCCGCACGCGCAGGCCGAAAGCGACGTTGTCGAACACCGTCATGTGGCGGAACAGCGCATAATGCTGGAACACGAAGCCGACATGGCGTTCGCCCACGCTGCGGGTCGAAGCGCTGACACCATCGAACTTGATGTCGCCCGCATCGGCCCAGTCCAGGCCGGCGATCACACGCAGCAGGGTCGTCTTGCCCGAACCCGACGGGCCGAGCAGAGCCACCAGCTCGCCCGACTGAATCGTAAGGCTGACATCTTTGAGCGCCTTGAACTCACCGAATTGCCGGCTGACGCCGACGACTTCAATACGCATATCCCCGTCCTGCCCTTCTTATGCCGTATGGACGATCGGCTGCTTGCGGTCGCGCGCCAATTTCCATTCCAGAACGCTTTTTAAAATCAAGGTCACGATCGCCAGCAGGGCCAGCAGCGATGCCACAGCAAAAGCCGCAACGAAATTATATTCGTTATAAAGGATTTCGACATGCAGCGGCATCGTATTGGTATGCCCCCGGATATGCCCAGACACGACTGAAACCGCACCGAATTCGCCCATGGCGCGGGCGTTGCACAATAAGACGCCATAGAGCAAAGCCCATTTCACATTCGGCAGGGTGACCCGCCAGAAGGTCTGCCAGCCCGAAGCGCCGAGCGTGAACGCCGCTTCCTCCTCTTCGGTGCCCTGTTCCTGCATGATCGGGATCAGTTCGCGGGCAACGAAGGGAAACGTAACGAACATGGTCGCCAGCACGATACCCGGCACGGCAAAGACGACCTTCAGATCATGTTCCTGCAGCCAGGGGCCGAACCAGCCCTGCAAGCCGAAGAGCAGCACGAAGACGAGGCCGGAAATCACCGGCGAGACCGAGAAAGGCAGATCGATCAGCGTGATCAGGAAGCTTTTGCCGCGGAACTCGAACTTGGTGATCGCCCAGGCCGCCAAGAGGCCGAAGATCATATTGGCCGGAACCGTGATCGCGGCAGTGAGCAGGGTCAGCTTGATCGCGGAGATGGCGTCAGGCTCCACCAGCGCATCCACATAGGCCGCCCAGCCCTGGCTCAGCGCCATCGAAAAGACAATTGCCAGAGGCAGGACGATGAAGATGCCCAGAAAAAGCACGGCAATGCCAATGAGAACGGCCTGCGTCACGCGCTGCCCCGGTTTACCGTTGGCACCCGGCTTGCGCGGACGGGCGGTGAAAGCAAGACCGGCCATATCTACCTCCGCCTTTCGCGGCGCTCGGCCCAGCGCTGCAGGGCATTGATGATGAGCAGCAGGATGAAGGAGATCACCAGCATCGCGGCGGCAATGGCGGTTGCCTCCGGATAGGAGAATTCCTCCAGCTTGATCACGATCAGCAGCGGCGCGATCTCGGACACCATCGGCAGGTTGCCGGCGATGAAAATCACCGAGCCGTATTCGCCCAAAGCTCGGGCAAAGGCGAGTGCAAAGCCGGCCAGCGCCGCTGGCATGATGCTGGGCAGGATCACGTTGAAGAAGATCTGCCAGGGCCGGGCACCGAGGCTTTCGGCTGCCTCTTCAACCTCCTTGTTGAAGTCCTGCAACACCGGCTGCACCGTTCGCACCACGAAGGGCAGGCCGACGAAGATCAGGGCGATAACGATGCCAAGCGGCTTGAAGGCAACCTCGATGCCCAGCGGCGCAACCAGCGCGCCGAGCCAGCCGCTTTGCGCCCAGAGCGTCGTCAAGGCGATGCCGGCAATGGCCGTCGGCAGGGCGAAGGGGATATCGATCAAGGCATCGACCAGCCGCCGGCCGGGAAACTCGTAGCGCACGAGCACCCAGGCGACCAGCAGGCCGAAGATGCCGTTGACCGCTGCGGCAATGAAAGAGGTGCTGAAACTCAGCCGCAGGGCGAGCAGCACGCGCGGCGCCGTGATGATCTCCCAGAAGCTCGGCCAGCCGAGGCTCGCCGATTTGAGGAAGAGGCTCACCAGCGGGATCAGAACGATGAGGGTCAGCCAGAACAGCGTCAGACCCAGTGTGATCCCGAAACCGGGGATCACACTGGGCTGAGGCTTGAACGGCAGTCGCGAGATGGTAGCGGACAACCTTAGTTTCCAGGCTTGTAGATCTGGTCGAATACGCCGCCATCGGAGAAGTGCGTCTTCTGCGCGGCAGTCCATCCGCCGAACTGCTCATCGATGTTGAACAGATTCACCTTGGGAAACAGATCGGCGTATTTCGCCGCCACCTCGGCGTTGCGCGGACGGTAGTAGTTCTTGGCTGCGACTTCCTGGCCTTCCTTGCTGTAGAGGTGCTTGATATAGGCCTCGGCCAGCTTGCGCGTGCCGCGCTTGTCGACCACCTTGTCGACAATGGCAACCGGCGGTTCCGCCAGAATCGAGACGCTGGGCACGACGATCTCGAATTTATCCTTGCCCAGTTCGTTGATCGCCAGGAAGGCTTCGTTTTCCCAGCTTAAGAAAACATCGCCGATGCCGCGCTGGACAAAGGTGATGGTGGAACCACGCGCGCCGGTATCGAGAACCGGAACATTGCGGTAAAGCTGCTGGACGAATTTCTGCGCCTCTTCCTTGCTGCCGGTCTTGCGCTCGGCATAGCCCCAGGCGGCGAGATAGTTCCAGCGCGCGCCGCCCGAGGTTTTCGGATTCGGCGTGATCACCTTCACATCCGGCTTGACCAGATCGTCCCAGTCCTTGATGCCCTTGGGATTGCCCTTGCGCACCAGGAAGACGATGGTCGAGGTATAGGGCGAGGCATTATCCGGAAAGCGCTTCTGCCAGTCCTGCGCCAGCAATCCGCGTTCCGCAATCGCGTCGATGTCGTAAGCCAGGGCCAGGGTGACGACATCGGCCTCCAGGCCGTCGATCACCGAGCGGGCCTGCTTGCCCGAGCCGCCATGGCTCTGGCGAAGCTGGACCTTCTGGCCGGTCTGCTCCTGCCAGACCTTGGCGAAGCTTGCGTTGAACGCCTGATACAGTTCACGGGTCGGATCGTAGGAGACGTTCAGAAAGGTGAGCTCCTGCGCGCTGGCGGCCGATAGCGGCAGCACAGCACTGGCAGCCACGGCCAGCAGGGTTTTCAGGATGGTGCGTCGCATAGCGTTTTTTCCTTCTGGTTATGCGGTGTCTGGTCCGGCGGTTCAGTAGGGCACGTCACCCTTCACGGTGGTGCGGTACAGCGTGCGGCGCTGGCCTGGCGGACAGCCGGTGGCCAGATGGATCGTGCAGCGGTTGTCCCAGAAGACGAGGTCGCCCGGCTCCCAGCGATGGCGATAGGTGAAGGCCGGCTGGGTGGAGTGCGAGAACAGGTATTTCAGCAGCTCCTCGCTCTCCGCCTCGGGGATGCCCTCGATCCGGGCGGTGAAGCCCTCGCTGACGAACAGTGCCTTGCGGCCGGTTTCCGGATGCGTGCGCACGACCGGATGGCTTTGCGGCGGCACCTGCGCCTTCTGCTCCTCGGTCAGCGGATTGCGGGCATTGGAAAGCGCCCGCAGCGCGTCGTATTTCAGCGTGTAGGAATGAATCGCGCGGCGCGACGCGATGCGCTGCTTGATTTCCTTCGGCAGCTCCTCATAGGCCAGATACATATTGGCGAAGATCGTATCGCCCTCTTCCTCCGGCAGTTCCTGGGCATGCAGCAGGGAACCAAGGCTGGGCTCAGCCACGTAAGACAGATCCGAGTGCCAGTAGCGGCCGGCATCGCCCAGGCCGATCTTGCGGCCGTTCTCCACCACGTTGGAGACAACCAGGATTTCCGGATGGCCCGGCAGGTGGAATTCCTTCAGCACATGGATCTGCAGCTCGCCGAAGCGGCGGCTGAAGGCGACATGCTGCTCAGGGGTCAGGTCATGCTGGTTGCGGAAGACCAGCACCTGCGATTCCAGAAAAGCGTTGCGGATGGCCGTGAAGGTATCGTCGCTCAGCGGCTTGGACAGATCGAGGCCGACGATCTCGCCGCCCAGAGGTGCATCGAAGCGGCGATAGGCGAAGTCGGGTTTGGTTTGCCATGCACCCATGACGGAACTCCTCTGCTAGCGGGTGATCATTGCTGCATGCCCCAGCGCCGGACGGTGATGCGTTCGATGCTGCGGAAGATGACGCTTTCGACCAGCAGGCCGATGACGATGACGGTGAGCAGCCCGGCGAAGACGCTGGCGATTTCAAGCTGGTTGCGGTTTTCGTAGATGAACCAGCCCAGCCCGCCGGCGCCGGAGCTGACGCCGAAGACAAGTTCCGCCGCGATCAGCGTGCGCCAGGCAAAGGCCCAGCCGATCTTCAGGCCGGTAAGGATGGTCGGGAAGGCCGCCGGGATGAGCAGCTTGAAGGCATAGCGCGGCCCTTTCAGGCCGAAGCTTCTGCCCGCCAGCCGCAGCGTCGTGCTCACGCCCAGAAAGCCGCTATAGGCATTGAGCGCCAAAGGCCACAGCACGGCATGGATCAGCACGAAGATCAGGCTTTTCTCGCCCAGACCGAACCACAGCAGCGCCAGCGGCAGCAAGGCGATGGCGGGCAGCGGATTGAACATCGCCGTGAGCAGGCTGAGCAGATCCGTACCGAGGCGGGTCGAGATCGCCGCCAGGGTCAGAATCGTGGCCACCGCGATACCGGCGGCATAGCCAATCGCCAGCAGCTTCAGCGATGTCCAGGCGCGCAGCAGGATCGGCCCGTCGACGATGCCCTGCCACAGTGCATCGATCGTGTCGCGGAAGGTCGGGATGACCAGCGGATTGCTCACCGCGGCGGCATAGATCTGCCAGATCGCCGCCAGCAGGATCAGCAGCGAAACCTGTCGCACGGCATCGATGCGAAAGACGCGCTCGGGCCAGCTGAGCTGGCGGCTGATTTCGACATCGCCCAGAGCCTGCTCGACCGGACGGACATATTCCGGCCGCTCGACCAAGGCGGGACTTCGCTCAAGCGTGACCATGCACGCGCCTCCACGACCGGTCGCCACCAAATTCTTCCCCCAAATCCTCGCCGAACAGCATCCCGTGGATGCGCCGGCCGAGCGCGCTCTGGGCCTCTCCCCCGCCCTGCTGCAGATTGGCAGGCACGTTCAATTCCGCCCGCACGCGGCCCGGATGCGGCGACAGCAGCAGGATGCGGCTGCCGACGATGATTGCTTCTTCGATGGAATGGGTAACGAAGAGCAGCGTGAAGCCGACCTCGTCCCACAGGCGCAGCAGTTCATCCTGCATCTGCCGGCGGGTGAGCGCGTCGAGCGCCGCAAAAGGCTCGTCCATCAGCAGGACCTTCGGCTCCAGCGCCATGGCGCGGGCGATGGCCACGCGCTGCTTCATGCCGCCCGACAAGGTATGCGGATAGGCATCGGCGAATTTCGTCAGGCCGACACGGGCGAGCAGCGAATCCGCCTTCTCGACCGCAACACGGCGCGGCACGCGGTTTTCGACCAGCGGAAAGACGATGTTCTCGCGCACTGTCTTCCAGGGCAGAAGCTGGTCGAATTCCTGAAAGACCATGATGCGGTCCGGGCCGGGGGCTGCGACCGGTGCGCCATCGAGGACGATCTCGCCTTCCACCGGCGGCAGGAAACCGGCGATGGATTTGAGCAGGGTGGACTTGCCGCAGCCTGATGGGCCAAGCAGGACGAAACGGTCCTCGCCGTGGACATCGAAGCTGGCCCGCTGCACGGCCGTAACCAGGCTGCGGTCGGTCTTGTATTGCAGGGTGATCCCGCGGACCGAAAGCAGCGGCGTCGGCAATTTCGAGACGGTTGCCGGCGTCATGGCTTCAGCTTCCCGGCTGATCGTGCAGATCGGCAAAGTAATAGTCGCGCCAGGATTCGGGCTTGTTCTTCAGCCGCCCGACGCGATGCAGGAAGTCGGCGAATTTGTGCGTATTCAGTGCCTCGATCGTGTAGCGGGTGGTCGGGTCGCGCAGCAGCTTCTCGACCTCCTCGACGGAAAGCTTGGGGCTTTCCTCATCGACATAGATGCGCGCCGCCTCGGCCGGCTTCTCCGCGATGAAGCCATGAGCCTCGCGCAGCGCATCCAGCACCGCACGGAAGCTTTTCGGATTCTCGTTGCGGAACTTGCTGGAGGAATACAGCACGTTTACGGTGGTCGGACCGCCGAAGATGTCATAGGAGGAGATCACCTTGCGCACGCCCGGCGAGGCCAGTTCCTGATGATTGAACGGCGCGGTGGCGAAATGGGCGGTGATCTCAGACTTCCCCGAAGTCAGAGCCACCAGCGCCTCCGGATGCGGCAAAGCCACCGTCAGATGGTCCAGCTTTTCATGCTGGCCCTTGCCGAAGACCTGCTCAGCTGCGATCTGCAGCATGGTCGACTGCACCGAGACCTTCACGGCCGGAAGCGCAATGCGGTCCTTCTCGGTGAAGTCCCTCAGCGTTTTTACCGCCGGATTGTTGGTGTTGAGGAAAACCGAGGAGGCATCGAGGCCGCCGACGGCCTTGATCTCAATCGCGCTGCCCTTCGTCTTGTCCCAGATCGTCATCAGAGGCGCGATGCCGGCCGCGGCATATTCGACGCTGCCGGTCAGCAGGGCGTCATTGGTGGCCGCCGCGCCGCTGAGCCGAACCCAGGACACGCTGGCAGCCGGCAGGCCCTGCCGCTCGGTATGCTTTTCGATCAGCTTCTGGTTCTTGATGACCAGCAGCGGCAGATAGGTCAGGCCGAATTGCCGCGCGATGCGGATGTCGCGGACTTCCGCCTGGGCTGCGGTTGCCAGGCCGAGAGACGCAGTAATCGCCGCGACGGCGGCTAACCGGGAGTGCAAGCGCATGTGACGGCCCCTTATTCGCTGATGAATTTGCATCACCAGTGATAGGGCCGCGGGACGAAACTACAAAAGCAAACGTTCTTAATTCTGAGACAACAAAAATTTGCGTGAAAAATTCCGCGGACATGCTCAATTCATAGGGACTGCATCACTATTCAGAATGGAGACTGGTCGGCCATGGTTCTCGCAATCACGCCGCTCTCGCCCAATTTCGGCATTGAAATCAAAGGCATTGATCTTCGGCGCGGATTGTCCGACCGCATCTGGCAGCAATTGTTCAATGCCTGGCGCGACGCGCATGTCGTGGTGTTCCGCGGCCAGCACGATCTGACCGATGCCGATCTTCTGCTGTTCAGCCGGCAATTCGGCCAGCTCGATCCGGCGCCCAGCTTCGATACAAAACAGTCGCATGCGGAGGGTTATCCGGAGATCGCCGTCGTCTCCAACATCAAGAAGCAGGATGGCGAACCGCTGGGCGGCCTTGGCGATGGCGAACTGGGCTGGCATAGCGACATGACCTATGTGAGCAACCCGCCAATCGCCTGCCTGCTGCATGCGCGCGAGCTGCCCGAAAGCGGCGGCGATACCTATTTCCTCAATCTGGAAGCGGCTTATGCCTCGCTGCCGCTGGGCCTGCGCAACAGCATCGGACGGCATCGGGTTTTCCATGATGCAGGCTATACCAGCGCGGGCACGCGCCGGCACAACACCGCCGATGGCGCGGGCGCTTGGCATGGTCTGGTGATTAGCAATCCGCTCAGCGGCCGGCCCTCTCTGTTTCTTGGCCGACGTCTGAACCGCGTCGTCGAACAGCTGGATGAGGTTGCGGCACAGAGCCTGCTGGACGAACTATGGAATCATGCCGTGCAGGAGACGCATATTCTGCGGCACCGCTGGCAGCCCGGCGATCTGCTGCTGTGGAACAACATTGCCGTGATGCATCGCCGCGATGCCTTCGATCCGGCGGCACGACGTCGCCTGCACCGCACGCAGATCCGTTCGCTCGATCCGCGCTGGCAGCCTTTCGCTTCGGTAGCCTGAGCTATTCGTTATCTTGGGTGGCGTTGTGCGCTGCCACTTCGCTGCGCAACCACTCGACGAAGGCCGCGACCTTCGGCTGCGCCATCTTGCGCTGCGGGCCGACGATGTAATAGGCGAAGTCGATCGGCGTTTCGTCATTGAATAGCCGCACCAGGCGGCCCGCCTCGATATCGGCAGCAGCCAGCGTGGCCTTGGCCAGCGCGACACCTTTGCCATGGATCGCCGCTTCCAGCACCAGGCTTGACTGCGTGAAGCGCGGACCGCGATTCCAGTCGGCATCCTTCACCTTGGCGGCGCTGAACCACATCTGCCAGGTCGGGCAGGACTGGTCGTCGTCCGGGCTGTCGTCGTGCAGCAGGACGACGTCATGCAGATCGGCTGGCGTCTTGAACTTGTGCCTGGCGTATAGCTCGGGGCTGCAGACCGGAAAAACCGCTTCGGGCAACAGGCGTTCGACATAAAGATCGGGATAGCGCCCGCCGCCATAGCGGATCGCCACATCGACATTGTCGCTGGTGAAATTGGACAGCTGATTGGATGCCGCGACGCGCACGTCGATGGCAGGATATTTCTGCTGGAAACGATCCAGACGCGGCACCAGCCATTTGATCGCAAAGGACGGCGCGACGCTGACTGTCAGCACCCCGCCCTCGGCCAGGGTGTCGATCTGCGCAATGGCATCGCTTAATTGCTGGAAGGCATCGCGGATGCCGGGCAGGCAGGCCTCGCCCGCTTCGGTCAGCACGATGTTGCGGCCAGAACGGCGGAACAGCGCCTGGCCGAGATGCGCCTCCAGCGTGCGGATCTGATGGCTGACGGCGGCGGGCGTGACGCAGAGTTCGTCGGCCGCCTTGATGATGCTGAGATGCCGCGCCACGACCTCGAAGGTGCGCAGCGACACCAAAGGCGGCAGACGTCGTCTCGTCATACGCGGCGTGCCCAGGCCCGAAGGGGCGAATTTCACCACATTGGAGGAACGCAACATGTGTCCGGCTGCTCTCGCTTCACTGGGCGGAAAGTAAAGCAGCGTTTATTGCGCTTTGTCTACCGTAAAATTTTATCTATCACACTTACTTTTAGTGAAATATACTGAGACACCCTTTAGTCGGGCGACCGGTAGTCATCCCGGTCAAAGGGCAGAAAACTGAGCCCGATCAGATCCGTAATCGCTGGCATCTCGGTGGTGAGGAACATCGGATCGATCTCGATCTGCCGTGAATCGCAGCAATCATCGTTCGCCGGCCGGGCCAGGCGCCTGGGATTGAGGAAGGCGCGGTAAGCGGCAGACAGACGCTGCGGCAACCCCGGCCGGCGCTCAGACGACCGGCCGGAGGATTTCGCGATTTTCATATGGCCATCTTGGTTATGGCCGTTGCCATTGCGATTGATGCTCATCTGTGTGCTCCATTCATAGTGAGCACGACGCCTGCCAGGCCGTGATCAGCGTTGCCGGCTCGCCGCCCAGGGTTAGCCCAGTGTAAGCCCCGTATTGGACCTGTGTGTTGGTCTGGCGGCATAGTCTGTATTCATAATGACGAGGCGATCCCTCAAGTTGAATGAGAGTTCTTTGCCGGACGCGCAAACGGGATTCGATATTCTTGCCCTGGCGGGCTTGACGTAGCGTTCAACCAGACGGAAGCGGCGATAAAACGCCCGCATCCTAGGCGAGCGCCCAATAAATAGACATCTGCACAGCGCCCATACTGCTCCTATCTCGCTTATTGCTTGTCCTCAAACAAATGGCATCCGGCTTGCAATGCTCCCCGCCGTAGAAACGCTGCGGACGGGGCAAGTTGGCAAACAGGGGCGATATAGAGCTTGCGGCTGTGACGAAGCGCTATGGCCAGGCCATAGCGGTCGATTCCATCAGCCTCAAAATTCCGGCCGGAACCTATTGCTGTCTGCTGGGGCCGAGCGGCTGCGGGAAAAGCAGCACACTGCGCATGATTGCAGGCCACGAGGATGTCAGCGACGGCGACATCCTGCTCGGCAATACCGTGGTCAACGACCTGCCGCCAGCACGGCGCGGCACGGCGATGATGTTCCAGAATTATGCGCTGTTTCCGCATCTGGACTGCGTCGACAACGTCGCCTTCAGCCTGAAGATGAAAGGCGTCGGCAAGACCGAGCGCCGGGCGCGCGCGCTCGACATGCTCCGGCTGGTCGACATGCAGGATTATGCTGCGCGCCTGCCATCCCAGCTGTCGGGCGGCCAGCAGCAGCGCGTGGCGCTCGCCCGCGCCCTGATCACCGGACCGAGCGTTCTGCTGCTCGATGAGCCGCTATCCGCGCTCGATCCCTTCCTGCGCGCCAAGATGCGCGAAGAACTGAAGCGCCTGCAGAAAGAGCTCGGCATCAGCTTCATCCACGTCACCCATAGCCAGGAAGAGGCGATGGCGCTCGCCGATCTGGTCGTGGTGATGAATAAAGGCCGGATCGAGCAGGCGGATACCGCGCGCGAGGTTTTCAATCATCCGCGCACCGCTTTCGTCGCCCGCTTCATCGGCGGCCACAACATCCTTCAGGACAATGGACGGACGATCTCGGTCCGCGCCGACCGCGCATCGCTTGCTCCGCCGGCGGCGGGAGAAAGCGGTTTTGCGGGCACCGTCCGTGCCGTCGAATATCTCGGCAGCGTCGTGCATGTTGGCGTCAGCCGGGCCGGCAATGGCGCGGCGGAGGCGGACGGTTTCCTCGTTGCGATACCCGAAAACAGGTTCTTCACCGCCCCGGTCGCTCCAGGCGATCCGGTCACGGTGTCGTGGAAACTCGAAGACGTGCATGTCCTCGAGGAATAAAGGCGCGGCTAAAGCCGCATATAACAGCGGAGGCTGACATGGCTAAGGACAAGTTGACGGGGAAAGCGCGTGGCATAAATCGCCGGACCATACTCAAGGGGGCGGCTGCGAGCGTCGGCCTGGCGGCGGGCAGCGGCGCCATCACCGGATTCCCCACGATCTGGGCGCAGAACATCAAGAACATCACGCTTCGCCAGTTCGGCACCGGCGTGTCGAACCTCAATGCCATCGCCGAAAAGTGCAAGCAGGATACCGGTATTACGCTGCAGATGACGGCGCTCGATTCCGACGCCGTGGCGCAGCGCGCGGTGACCCAGCCGAAATCCTTCGACATCGCCGATATCGAATACTGGATCTGCAAAAAGGTGTTCCCGGCCGGCGTGATGCAGCCGATGGACACCAAGCGGATCAAGAATGTCGACAAGATCGTGCCACTGTTCCTGAACGGCAAGCTGAAGCCCGA
This sequence comes from uncultured Ferrovibrio sp., assembly GCF_937960835.1. Taxonomy (GTDB): domain Bacteria; phylum Pseudomonadota; class Alphaproteobacteria; order Ferrovibrionales; family Ferrovibrionaceae; genus Ferrovibrio. The sequence continues at coordinate 142,111 of NZ_CALGPC010000006.1, read as the reverse complement.
CAGCGCCGTCGCGCAGGGTACCGCGCCGCATACCGTGGGCTTCGTCGAGGGCAAGGATTCCACCAAGTTCGCCAAGTCGCAGACCCAGTGGATGACCATGATCCCGACGATCTACAACGCCGACACGCTCGGTATCCGTCCGGATCTGGTCGGCCGTCCGATCACGAGCTGGAAGGACATCATGGACCCGAAGTTCAAGGGCAAGACGTCCATCCTGAACATCCCATCCATCGGCATCATGGATGCCGCGATGATCTGCGAAGCGATGGGCGAGATCAAATACGGCGACAAGGGCAACATGACCCGCGCCGAGATCGACAAGACCATCGCTATCCTGACCGAGGCCAAGAAGGCCGGCCAGTTCCGCGCCTTCTGGAAGACCTTCGACGAATCGGTGAACCTGATGGCCTCGGGCGAGGTGGTCATCCAGTCGATGTGGTCGCCCGCCGTCACCGCCGTTCGCGCCAAGGGCATTCCCTGCGTTTACCAGCCGCTGGCGGAAGGTTACCGCGCCTGGGGCGGTGGCCTCGGCATCGCCAAGCATCTCAGCGGCCTCGAACTCGACGCGGCCTACGAATACATCAACTGGTATCTCTCCGGCTGGGTCGGCGCCTATCTGAACCGCCAGGGCTACTACTCGGCGGTGCTTGAAACCGCCAAGCAGTATATGAGCGAGGATGAGTGGGGCTTCTGGATGGAAGGCAAGCCCGCCAAGGCCGACATCCTCAGCCCGGAAGGCAAGCTGCTGGAGAAAGCGGGCGCGGTGCGCGACGGCGGCTCTTTCGAGGACCGCATGGGCAAGGTCGCCTGCTGGAATGCCGTGATGGACGAGGACCGCTACATGGTCCAGAAGTGGAACGAGTTCATCGCCGCGTAAAATGCGAAGTGAGGGCCGTGCGGTTTCAGCCGCACGGCCATTTCCGATGCGGACAAAAAGCTACATCCCTTATCTGCAGGTCGCACCGCTGGCTTTCGTCTTCGGCGCCTTCCTGGTCGTTCCGATCCTGACCATCATCGTGGTCAGTTTCTGGGACTACGATTTCGCCCGCATCATTCCCGATTTCGTCCTGACCAATTACCAGGAGCTGCTCAGCAGCCCCGTCACGCTGCGCACCTATCTCAACACGCTACGCTATGCCGCCATTGTCTGGGCGGTCACCTTGGTGATCGGCTTCACCGTGGCCTACTTCCTTGCTTTCCATGTGCGCAGCGATACCTGGCAGACCGCCTGCTTTCTGATCTGCACGGTGCCGTTCCTCACATCCAACATCATCCGGATGATTTCCTGGATTCCCTTTCTGGGACGCAACGGGTTGCTCAATTCCGCCCTGCTTGGCGCCGGCATCGTCAACGAGCCGCTGGAATTCCTGCTGTTCTCCGATTTTGCGGTGATCCTCGCCTTCGTGCATCTCTACACGCTGTTCATGATCGTGCCGATCTTCAACTCAATGATGCGGATCGACCGCTCGCTGATCGAGGCAGCCTATGACGCGGGCGCCAGAGGCCTGCAGGTTCTGGTCAATATCATCATTCCGCTGTGCAAGCCCGGTATTGCCATCGGCTCGATCTTCGTCGTCACCCTCGTCATGGGCGATTTCATCACCGTGCGCTTCATGAGCGGTGGTCAGAGTGCCTCGGTCGGTCTGATGATGTCCAATGCGATCTCCCTGATGCAGTACCCCGCCGCGGCAGCCAACGCCGTTATCCTGCTGGCGCTGGTGCTGCTGATGGTCGGTGCGATGATGCGGATTGTCGACATCCGCCGGGAGCTGTAGCCATGCATGGCCGCAAGCGACCGAAAAGCTTCTACCTGCTGGGCGCCTTCTTCATCCTGTTCGTCCTGTTTCTCTACGGACCGATGTCGACCATCTTCATCCTGTCCTTCCAGGGACCGGAAGGCGGGCTGACCTTCCCGATGCGCGGCGTGTCGCTGACCTGGTTCCGCAATCTGCTGGAAAAGCAGATGGTGGGCGATTTCGCAGGCAGCTTCACGCGCAGCTTTGTCCTTGGAATCATCGTGATGTTCCTGACGGTGGCGATCTCGCTGTCCGGCGGCCTGGCCTTCCGTCACCGCTTCCGCGGCGCATCGGTCATTTTCTATCTGGCGATCGCCAGCCTGATCGTGCCTTCGATCCTGATCAGCCTGGGCATCGGCCTGCAATTCCGCATTATCGGCTGGGATACCACCTGGTACGGCTCGGCGCTGGGCGCGCATCTGACATGGACGCTGCCGTTCGGCCTGCTGATCATGTTCGCCGTCTTTAACCGTTTCAACAAATCCTACGAGGAAGCGGCGCGCGACCTCGGTGCCTCACCCTGGCAGGTGATCCGCCATGTGGTGATTCCGATCACCCTGCCCAGCCTGATCGGCATCGCGCTGTTCGGCCTTACGCTGTCTTACGACGAATTCGCCCGCACGCTGATGACAGCAGGCACCGACAATACTTTACCGCTGGAAATCTATGCCATGACCACCAACGTGACGACGCCGGTGCTTTATGCGCTTGGCACCGTCACCAGCGCCTTCTCCTTCCTCATCATCGTGCTGGCGCTCGGGGCGGTGACCTTCCTGCGCTGGCGCCGCGCCCGCCACGGCTCGGACGCCGGAAAGGGCGTATAGACTTCGCCATGACACAGGATTTTTCCATCCAGGTGATGAGCCGCGCCCAGCTCGACATGGCGGTCGAATGGGCAGCGCGCGAAGGCTGGAACCCGGGCCTGAACGATGCCGCCCTGTTTCATGCTGCCGATCCCCATGGCTTCCTGGTCGGCGTCGTGGACGGTGAACCGGTCGCCTGCATCGCCGTCGTGCGCTATGGCGAGGCTTACGGCTTTCTCGGTTTCTATATCGCGCTGCCGGCCTGGCGCGGGAAGGGTTTAGGCTTCTCCGTCTGGCAGGCGGGACTGGCGCATCTGGGCACGCGCACCATCGGGCTCGATGGCGTGGTGGCCCAGCAGGAGAATTACCGCCGCTCGGGCTTCCAGCTTGCCCATCGCAACATCCGCTATGGCGGCCATCCTCAGATTGCGAAACCGGCATTGCCGCTCGCCGATCCGGCCACCATTTCCTTCGACAAACTGACGGCCTATGACCGCCGTTTCTTTCCCGCGCCGCGCGATGGATTCCTCTCGGGCTGGCTTACTGCGCCCGGGCATCGCAGCCTGGCGGTGGTGCAGAACGGCGAATTGCAGGGGCTGGGCACCATCCGGCCCTGCCGCGAGGGGCATAAGGTCGGTCCCCTCTATGCGGCCACGCCGCAGATCGCTGAAGCGCTGTTCGCCTCTCTCGCTGGCGGATGCAGCGGCCCGGTCTTTCTTGATGTCCCGGAAACCAATCCGGCAGCGGTGAAGCTCGCCGAGGCGGCAGGGCTGAAACCTGCCTTCGAGACGGCACGCATGTACAGAGGCGCCGCGCCAAAGATCGATATGACCGGCCTGTATGGCATCACGACCTTCGAGCTGGGCTGATGCGGCTTCTGCTGATCAATCCGAATACCACGCAGGCGGTAACAGACAGGATTCTTGCGGTAGCGCAAGAGCACGCCGCGCCGGATACCGAACTGGTCGGCGTCACGGGACGTTTCGGCGCCGCCTATGTCGCCAGCCGGAGCAGTTACGCCATCGCAGGCCATGCTGCGCTGGATGCCTGGGCAAAGGCTGATGACGGCACTTTCGACGCGGTGGTTCTCTCCTGCTTCGGTGATCCCGGGCTGGATGCGTTGCGCGAGATTTGCCCCGTTCCCGTACTTGGCATGGCGGAAAGCTCGATGCATCTGGCGGCAGAGCTTGGCCAGCGTTTCGGCATCGTCACCGGCGGTGAGCGTTGGGGGCCGATGCTGCGCGAGTTCGCAGCGAGCCGCGGCCTTGGCGGCCAGCTTGCGACAGTGGAAACGGTTGCGCCGACCGGCGGCGATATTGCCCGCGATCCCGAGGGCAGCCTGAAACTCCTCAGCGATGCCTGCAACGCGGCGGCGAAAGCCGGCGCCGATCATGTCATTCTGGCTGGGGCAGGACTGGTCGGACTGGTGCCACGCATTCAGGATTCCGTGCCTGTGCCGCTGATCGACAGCGTTGTGGCGGTGATCCAGATGGCGGAACGCATTGCGGCAGCCGGTCGCCCGGCGACCAATGGCGCTAGCGCTGCTGCCTCGCCGATCGCCAGCATCGGCCTGTCGCCTGAACTGGCAATAAGACTTCCACAATAATTCCGTTTTGTTTGGACAGGCCTCAGGTCCAGACCTTGCCGCGGCGGTCTTCCACCCGCTTGGCCTTATGGGTGGCGCGCGGCAGGGTGTTGGGCGGCAGCACCACGACCTTCGCGGTCACGCCGGTCACTGACTTGAGCTGGCGCGTGAAGCGCGCGGCCAGTTCCTCGTCAGTGCCGTTAAAGCCATGCCGGCGCTCGATCTCGACCGTGAGGATGTCGAGATGCCGGTCGCGTTCAACCACCAGCCTGTATTCGCCGGTCAGATCGCGATCCTTGCGGGCGACTTCCTCCACATCGCTGGGGAAGATATTGACACCCTTGATGATCAGCATGTCATCGAGCCGTCCATGCACGCCGAGCATGCGGGCGGAGGTGCGGCCGCAGCGGCAAGGCTCGGTGGTGAAGGAGACAATGTCGCCGGTGCGGAAACGGATCAGCGGGCGGGCTGCCTTCTTCAACGTCGTCAGCACCAGCTCGCCGCGCTCGCCCTCAGCGACCGGCTCGCCATCGGGGTTGAGCACTTCCACCAGGATGTGATCCTCGGCCCAGTGCAGGCCATGCCGTTCTTCGCACATTCCAGCGCAGGCGCCGAAAATATCGGACAGGCCGTAATAGTCGTAGATGCGCGCGTTCCACAGCGCTTCGAGCCGGGCGCGTGTTTCCGGGATCGATCCGCCGGGCTCACCCGCAACAAAGATGCGGCGCACGGCCAGATCCTTATGCAGATCGATGCCTTCCTTCTGTGCTGTTTCGCCCAGATACCAGGCGTAGGATGGCGTCGTCCAGATGGCGGTCGCTTGAAACTGCCGCAGAATCTGCAGCAGGCGCTCGGACGGCACGGTCCCGGCATGGATCGACAAGGCGCCCAGCTTCTGCGCGCCCAGCACGCAGGGACCGCCGACGAACAGCGAGAAATTCAGCGAGTGGCAATAGCGGTCTTCCGGCCGCAAGCCGGAGGACCAGAACAGCCGTGCTTCAAAATCCATCCAGTTTTCGAAATCCTGCGCCGTAAACGGCGAGGCCGTGGGCACGCCGGTCGAACCCGAGGATGCAGCGATATAGACGATGTCGCGTTCGGGCACTGCGACAATGTCGCCCAAGGGCGGAACGGCCATCTGGCGTTCGCGCAGGATCTTCTTGTTGATGAAGGGAAAACGTCGGATGTCGTCCAGGCTCTGGAGCTGGTCCGGATGGACACCGGCGGCATCGAAGCTGGCCCGGTAATAGGGCGAGTTGGCATAGGCATGCTGCAGATGGGTTTTCAGCAGCGAGAACTGAAGCTGCTGCCAGGCTGCACGATTCTGGGTTTCCAGCGCAGGCGCCCAAAAGGGCTGCGACGACGGCGGCACGGATGTCGTTGAAATCTGCATTATGCGAACTCGGTGAGATGGATTGAGCGATAATAGGAGAAAACTAGCCCGCAGCGGCTAAATTCCCAGTAACCCACTGCGTAAGAATGACGCCATTGCGCCATCGCGTGCGGATGAACAACAGCAGGCAGTAAAACCGGGCATGGCTATTTCTAGCCACGGGCTGCGGACTTTCGCCAAGCCGCATTGGCGAAAATTCTTCTTTCCGCTGATTATATTTTTTCTCAGTTGTCCGCAGGGCGATTGGCGTGAACAACGATGTCCAGGTACGGCCATCCTGGGCCGCCCCAACCCCAGACCTAGATAAACCGGCGGTCCGCCTGATGGCCGCCATTTCAGGAGTCGATCATCATGCTTCGCCGCACTGTCCTTGCCGCCGTTACCCTGGGCGCCCTTGTCCTCTCCGGCTTGTCCGCCATGGCACAGAGCCAGCCGCCTTTGAAGATCGGCGTATCGGCCGGTCCCTATGGCGACATCCTGCGCTTTACTGCCGACCTCGCCGCCAAAGAGGGATTGAAGGCGGAAATCGTCGAATTCTCCGACTGGGTGCAGATTAACGAAGCTCTCAACCGCGGCGATCTGGATGCCAACAACTTCCAGCACATTCCCTATCTGCAGAACCAGGTGAAGCAGCGCGGCTATGACATCGTGCCGCTGGATGCCAGCATCGTGGTGCCGATGGGCCTTTATTCGAAGAAGTTCAAATCCGCCGCCGATCTGCCGAAAGGCGCGCAGGTCGCCATTCCGAACGACCCGAGCAATGCTTCGCGCGCGCTGTTCCTGCTGCAGCAGGCAGGGCTGATCAAGCTGAAAGCCGATGCGCCGCTGAATGCGACGCTGATCGACATCGCCGAGAATCCGCGCGGCATCAAGCTGATCGAGCTGGATGCGGCGCAGCTGCCGCGCAGCCTGGATGATGTCGCGGCCGCAACGGTCACCCTGAACTATGCCGTGCTGGCGGGGCTGAAGCCGAAGGAGTCGATCACGCTGGAAAACGAGCAGTCGAAATGGCATCTCGTCTGGGCCGCCCGCAAGGACCGCAAGGACGATCCCCGGATCAAGCGCTTCATCGCGCTCTACCGCTCGCAGCCGGTGAAGGATTTCATCAACGCCCGGTTCGAGGGCACGATCATTCCGACCTGGTGAGCTAAAAATCAGATCAATGCTTCAAACGGCGCCGGGTTACTCCGGCGCCGTTTCTATTTGCAGGCGTCGCAAATTCAACATGGCGGATTGTAAAAAGTTATCTCATCGAAGCGCAAATGATCGTCAATTTACGCAGTGCCGCTGCGGGCCTATAGCGGGATGCCGCTTTGATAAGCCTCAGGAGACAATCAGCAATGCGTTTCAGATTTCTCGCCGCCGCTCTTGCGGCGACGCTTCTCCAGGTTTCGGTCGCGCAGGCCCAGCCAATCCGGGTCGGCGGCACCGTCGGCCCGCATGCCGAGATCCTCGACGTGGTCAAGAAGGTTGCGGCCGAACGCGGCCTGGAGATTAAGGTTGTGGAGTTCAACGACTACGTGATCCCCAACGAGGCGTTGGCCCACAAGGAGATCGAAATCAACTCGTTCCAGCACGAGCCCTATCTGAAGAACCAGATTTCCCGCACCGGCTGGAAGCTGACCAAGGTGGCCTATACCATCGCCTCGCCGATGGGCTTCTATTCGAAGAAGTACAAGAGCTTTGATGAAGTTCCTACCGGAGCAACAATTGCCATCCAGAACGATCCGACAAATGCCGCGCGCTCGCTGTTCCTGCTGCACAGCGCCGGCGTCATCAAGCTGCGCGAGGGTGCCGGCGTGACTGCCGGCATCGTCGATATCGCGGAAAACCCGAAGAAGCTGAAATTCAAGGAACTCGACGCTGCCTTGCTGCCGCGCTCACTGCCGGATGTCGACGCCGCTGCCGTGAACAACAACTACGCGGTCCAGGCCGGGCTCGATCCGATCCGCGATTCCATTGCCAAGGAAACCTCGGACGGCCCCTGGGTGAACATCATCGCCGTGCGCGAGGAAGACAAGGACAAGCCCTGGGTGAAGCAGTTCATCGAGGCTTATCACTCCGAGCCGGTGAAGACGTTCGTCCTTGAGCGCTTCAAGGGTGCTTACGTGCCGACCTGGTAAGGGATCGATGCTGTAAGGCGCGCCATGGCGCGCCTTACAGATTCGTGGCAACGATAAAGACGTTTTAGCTTCTGCCGGCGGCAATCGCGGCCGCCGACCTGCCCGCCTTGGCGCCCAGCACGGTCGCCATCAGCAGACCATTGCCCGACAGATAGCCGTCGCGGCCACGGCCGGAGAGGCCGCATGCGGCCCCGCCGCCGGCCAGCAGGTTGGGCAAAGGCTGACCGTCAGGACGCAGCACCCGCGCTTCGGTATCGACGCTCAGGCCGCCCTGGGTATGGAACAGTGCGCCGGTCACCTTCACGGCATAGAAAGGCGGCGCCAGGGCCGGCTTCTTGCTGAAGTCGCGGCCGAAACGATCCTGCCCCTGCCCTGCCGCCAGCGCCTGCGTCTCCTTCAAGGTAGCGGCCAGGGCTTTTGGCGGCATGCCGCACAGCGCGGCCAAGGCTTCGATGCTGTCGGCAGACTTCACCGCACCGCCATTCATGGCATCGCGGTAGTCTTCGAAATCCAGGCCCAGCTTGTGCAGGCGTTCGTCATAGATATTCCAGGCGAAGCCGCCCGGCTGGGCGATGACACGCATCGCCTGTTCGGAGTAGCCGTCATGCTCGCAGGAGAAGCGCTCGCCATTGGCATTGACCTGGAAACCGCCTTCCATCATCAGCGCCCAGGTGATCAGCACGGCATGCGGCATGGCCAGCGAGCCGTGGCCCTGATAGGCGCCAAGATGTTTCACGGCAGCGCCCAAGGCCTCGCCCCAGAGCAAGGCATCGCCGCGGTTGCCGGTATGGCCGTAATACTGCGCGCCGGCGATCTCCGGGATATGGCGCTTTACCAGATCGGCGTTGCCGCCAAAACCTGAGCAGGCCAGCACCAGCGCATCGCAGCCGATCTGCTCGGTCGTGCCGTCGGGACGGGACAAGGCGACGCCGCGCACGCGGCCATCCGGATCGGCGAACAGCGTGGTCACCGTCGCGTCGCAGACAATGTCGATGCCGGCAGCATTTGCCGCAGCCAGCAGGCCCGCAATCAGGTCGGCGCCGCTGCGTGAGGCCGGCGCATGCATGCGCGGCTTGCTATGGCCGGGATAGAGGAAACCCTCGACCAGTTTCAGCGGCACCTTGTGCTGCTGCACCAGCCAGTCGACGGTCGGCCCTGATGCGGCGCAGACCGCATCCACCATGGCCTGATCGTTCTCGCCATGAGCCTTGGCCTGGATATCGGCAGCCATGATCGCCGGCGTGTCGTCCACCCCGCGCGCTTTCTGCAGGCTGGTTCCGGCAGCCGGGATCATGCCTGAAGACATCGCGGTGGAGCCGCTGGGCGATGGATCGCGCTCCAGCACCAGCACTTCCGCGCCCGCATCATGCGCCGCCAAGGCTGCGACCAGGCCGCAGGCGCCGCCGCCGATGACCAGCACCGGAACGGACAGCGCGAATTCAACGCCCGCGGCCGGCAGGACCTTGCTCATGGCTTCAGCCTCATGCTGTCTTGATCAGGGACACCGCTTCGGCGCAGGTCAGCTTCGGCGCCACCGTGCCGAGCGATGCGATGCTGGCTTCGTGAGCCTGCTGGCTGAACGCAGCGCAGCCATCCGTCAGCAGCATGGCATGGAAGTCGCGCACATGGGCATCGCGCAGCGTGCTGGCAACACCGCCATTGGTGACGATGCCGCCGATCAGCAGGGTATCGATGCCGGCCTTGCGCAGCACGAATTCCAGCCGCGACATATAGAAGGCCGAATAGGCCACCTTCTCGACGACGAAGTCGGCCGGCGCCAGTTCATCGATCAGGCTGTGCCCCCAGGCACCAGGCAGGAAATCGCCTTTTTGCAGGAAGGGCCGTAGCTGCTTCAGGTGCGGGCTGATCAGCGGCTCGCCGCCACGGCCCGGCACCAGCGTGAACTGGGTCGAAATGATCCAGCCGCCAGCCTGGCGCATCGCGTCGGTGACCGTCTTCATGTTGGCGATCAATTCGGCCGCGCCCGGCAGGTTGGCGCCGCCGCGCGCATAGGCGCCATTGGCATGCAGAAAATCATTCTGCAGATCGACGATGACCAGCGCCGTGCGCCTGATATCCAACTTGCCTAGGCTCATGCCGCTTTCCGCTTTACGATCAGGTTACCGAAACGATCCACCTCGCCGACGAGATCAGCTTCAATCAGGATCGTGGTGTCAGGCTGTTCCAGAATGGCTGGGCCGGGGATGACGGCCCCAAGCGGCAATTCCAGGCGGCGATAGATGCCGGCCTCATGCCAGGCGCCGTCGAGCCAGACCTTGCGCGTAGTGCGCTTGGCCGCCTCGACCGAGCCTTCCGCCGGCGGTGCCAGCAGACTGAGGTCGAACTTCTTACGCTTGCCGATGCAGGCCACGCGCAGGTTCAGCACGCGGATGCCGATCTTTTCCAGCACGCGGCCAAAGGCGGCGGTGTAAGCCGCCTCGAACGCAGCCTTGATGCCATCGCGGGTAAGCTTGGCCGGCTTGGTGAAATCGCCGGGCAAGGCCGCGGCCACGGTATGGGTCTGGCCCAGATAGGACATATCCAGCTCAACCAGCACCGAGCGGCCTTCGAAGGCAATGCCGGCCTGATCAAGCAGGCTCATACCTTCTTTGGCTGCTTCCGAAATCGCCGCGTCGAGGACAGCAGGATCGATGTCGTCCAGCGTCTTGTTCACTGTGCGCACGAAGTCATGGCGCATATCGGCGATGACGCAGCCGAGCGCCGACGTCACGCCCGGGAAGCGCGGCACCAGCGCCGAAGCCAGGCCGACCTCCTTGATCAGCGCGCCGACATGCAGCGCGCCGCCACCGCCAAACGGCATGGCCGCAAAGTCGCGCGGATTGTGACCACGCTCGATGGAGACGAGCCGGATGGCGCCGGCCATGCGCGAGTTGGCCACCTTGATGATGGCTTCCGCCGCCGCCATGACGTCGAGTCCGAGCGGCTCGGCGATATGCTTGCGGATCGCTTCCTTGGCAGCCTCGACATCCAGCCGCTTCAGCTTGCCGCCGATGGGGCGTTCGGCATCGATGCGGCCCATGACGACATTGGCATCCGTCACGGTCGGACGGTCGTTGCCGAGGCCGTAGGCTACCGGGCCCGGATCGGAGCCGGCGCTTTCCGGGCCGATCTGCAGGATGCCGCCACGGTCGATCCAGGCGATCGAACCGCCGCCTGCGCCGATGGTCGTGATTTCGATCATCGGCGCCCGCACCACCATGCCGAAATCGATCGAGGTCTGCGCGCTCATCGCCGGCTCACCCTTGGCAATCAGCGACACGTCGAAGCTGGTGCCGCCCATGTCGCAGGTCACGACATTGGGGAAACCGGCCGCGACCGCGATATGCTGGCAGGCAATGACACCGGCGGCCGGACCCGAGAGCGCGGTACGCACCGGCCGGCTGGCAGCGCTGTCGACGCTCATCACGCCGCCATTCGATTGCACGATGAGAAGCTGACCGCTGAAGCCATCGCCCTGCAGGCGGTTTTCCAGCTTGCGCAGATAGCTGCCCACCGGCGGCTGCAGATAAGCATTCAACGCCGCCGTTGAGCTGCGCTCGAATTCGCGGATCTCGGGCAGGATGTCGGACGAGGCCGTCACATAAGCATTCGGCCAGATTTCCTTCACCGCCGCCAGAGCAGCCCGTTCATTTTCCGGATTGGCATAAGCATTGATGAAGATGATGGCGACCGCTTCAGCGCCTCGGGCGAGCAGTTCCTGCGCCACCCGCTTCACCTCGGCCGGATCAACGGCGTCACGGATAGTGCCATCGGCCAGCACGCGCTCGTTGACTTCCAGGCGCAGATCGCGCGGCACCACCGGGATGAACTGGCCCCACAGGCCCCAGGTGCTGGGCCGGTCGCGGCGCCGCATTTCCAGCACGTCGCGGAAGCCGCGTGTGGTGATCACGCCGGTCCGCGCGCCCTTGCGCTCAAGCAGCGCATTGGTGCCGACTGTGGTGCCATGCACGACAGTGGCTATCTGCTTGGGCTCGGCCTTGCTGCGCAGGCCTTCAATGAAGCCGGTCGCCTGATCGCCGCGAGTGGACGGCACCTTGGCGATATCGATGCGGCCTTCGGCCTCGTTGAGAAAGAACACGTCGGTAAACGTACCGCCGACGTCAACGCCAACGGCAAAGCGCGGGATAGTAGTCTGGTCGGTCATTCCGCTGCCTCCTTGGCATCGCGGCCATAATCACGGGCAACTCCCGCTTCTGTCACATAACCGAGGCGCAGATCCTCGGCGATCCGTTCCGGCTTGCGCTCCGATGGCGGGCCATAGCCGCCGCCTCCGGGTGTTTCGAGCCGGATTCGCTCGCCCTTCTTCAACTTGGCGTTATGCAGCTTGGAGACCATGGCGGGCTCCACCAGCTTGCCGGCATGCGGATAGAGGAAGCGGTTGCGCTGCGCCGCATGGCCGCCCAGCACTCCGGCCGGTGCGTATTTGCCGCGTTCGCCGAACAGGAAGAGGTCGGCCTCTTCCTCCAGCAGCTCGATCTCGTAGATCGCGCCGAGGCCGCCGCGATGTTTGCCGGCACCGCCGCTATCGGGACGCAGGCTCCATTCGGTGAACATCACCGGATAGGCCGCTTCGAGAATCTCCAAAGGCGGAATTGTCGCCATCGAGATCGGCGCATTGCCGTGGTTGAGGCCATCGCCCTGCGGATGACCGCCATGGCCACCGCCAAAGAAGCTGAACATCACCCAGCGGCGGCCGTCCTTGCGATGTCCCGCCAGCGACAGGGCATTGATGGTCCCATAGGCGCAGCCATTGACGCGGTCCGGCGCAATCTGGGCGAAGGCCGCGAAGATGACGTCGATCACGCGCAGAATGGTTTCCGTATAACCGCCAACCGGTTTCGGGGCCTTGACGCTGATCAGACTTGTCTCCGGAATGACGAACTTCACAGGCTCCAGCACGCCGGAATTCGCCGGCACGTCGGGGAAGAGATGCTTGATCGCGACATAGCAGGCGGCGATGGCGGTGGATCGCGCGATGTTTAGTGGTCCGGCGCAGGCCGGCGATGTGCGCGTAAAATCCAGCGTCAGGGTGTCGCCTTCGATCACGATCTCCAGCCCGATACGCAGGGCCTCGTCGCGGATGCCGTCATTGTCGAGGAAATCCTCGGCTGCATAGCGGCCATCGGGCAGCTCGCGCAGCAGGCTGCGGAACTGCAGCGCGGCGCGCCTCTTCAGTTCCACCAGCGCTTCGGCAACCGTGTCATCGCCATACTCATCCAGCAGGGCAGCCAGGCGGCGAGCGCCCAGATCGAGCGCATTCACCTGTCCGTTCATGTCGCCATAGAGGCTGTCCGGCAGACGGGTGTTCGCCCGCAGGATGTCGACGACATCCTGCCTCAGCCTTCCGGCGGCATAGAGCTTCACCGGCGGGATCACCATGCCTTCCTGAAAAGCTTCAGTGGCGACCGGGTTGTAGTTTCCCGGCACGTTGCCGCCCACGTCATGCCAGTGGCCGACCGAGGCGAGATAGCAGAAGACTTTCCCGTTACGGAAAAAAGGCCGCACCAGCTTGAAGTCGCTGAGATGGGTGCCGCCATCGTAGGGGTCGTTGAAGATGTAGACGTCGCCTTCGGCCAGATCGCCATCCTTGGCCGCCTTGTCGATGACGGCTTTTACGGCAAAAGCCATGGCGCCGACAAAAATCGGCAGGCCCGACTTGCCCTGCACCAGGGTCTCACCCGTCTCGGCGTGATACAGGCCGTGGCTGGCGTCATGCGCCTCGGCGATGATCGGATTGAACGCGGAGCGGAACAGGGTCGCGTCCATCTCATCGGCGACCTGTTCCAGCCGGCCTTTCAGAACTGCAAGGGTAATCGGGTCAATCATGGCCGGTCCTCGTAACGGGAGGCATCATATTTCGCGCCCTGCTCCAGCAACTCCGGCGTGCCGATCAGGTTGTTGAGCGCTGAGAAGTCTAGCATCCGGTCGCGGTAGGGCGCCGTGGTGCCGTTCTGCTTCAGCGACGCAAAATAGGCGGTCATGGCATGCGCCAGGGCGCGGGTCAGGCCACCGGGGAAAATCGCCAGGCGATAGCCGATCTTCTCAAGCTCATCGGCAGAGAGCAGCGGCGTCTTGCCGCCTTCCACCATATTGGCGAGCAGCGGCACGTGCTGCCCGAAGCTGCCAGTGATGCTGCGCATCTCGTCGAGGCTTCGCGGCGCCTCGACGAACAGGACATCGCAGCCCGCCTCCATATAGCGGCCGGCGCGATCCAGCGCGGCATCGAAGCCTTCCACGCCGATGGCGTCGGTGCGGGCGACGATCAGGGTATCCTCGGATTTCCGGGCATCCAGCGCCGCCTTGATCTTGCCCACCATTTCGGCGGCAGAAATCAGGCTCTTGCCATTGAGATGGCCGCAGCGTTTCGGGCTGGACTGGTCCTCCAGCTGGATGCCGGAGGCGCCATTGCGCTCGAACAGCCGCACGGTCCGCTGCACGTTCAAGGCATTGCCGAAGCCAGTATCGGCATCGACGATGATGGGTGTCTCCACACGCTCGCGGATGGCACCAAGCGTGTCGGCCACTTCCGTCATCGAAACCAGACCGATATCAGACCGGCCAAAGCGCGTATAAGCGATGCTGGCACCGGACAGGTACAGGGCCTCGAAGCCCGCCTGGCTTGCCACCAGCGCGCTCAGGCCATCGAAAACTCCCGGAGCGACGACGATGCCGCCACTGCGTAAACGCTCGCGCAGCTGACTCATGCCTGCGCCTCCCTCGACTGTTGTACTCTCAACTTCTTTTCCAGATATGACAGCAGTCCGCCATCAGCGACCATCTGCAGCAGATGCGGCGGCAACGGCTCGGCAGCATAGGTTTCGCCGGTCTCCGCATCCCGCAACTGGGCAGAAACGGCATCGACCGTCAATGTTGCATCGGCACGGATCTTTCCCGCCTCCGGACAGACTAGCGCCAGCAAACCGAGATTAAGAGCGTTGCGATAAAAGATGCCCGCAAAGGACGGTGCGATCACAGCGCCGACGCCCAGCTCGTGCAGAGCCATCACCGCCTGCTCACGCGACGACCCCATGCCGAAATTGCGCCCGCCGACGACGATGTCGCCCGGCTTCACCTCCTTGGCGAAGCGCGGCTCGACAGCCTCCAGGCAATGCTTCGCCAGTTCGGCGATGGAGCCTTTCATGTAAAGCCCCGGCGCCAGCACGTCGGTATCGATATTATCGCCGAATTTCCAAACCCGGCCGGTGATGCTTGCCGTCATGACAGAAACTCTCGTGGATCGGCGATGCGGCCCGCGATGGCGGAAGCCGCAACCGTGTAGGGCGAACCGAGATAGACCTTGGACGAACCTGCGCCCATGCGGCCTTTGAAGTTGCGCGCGGTGGAGGCAATGCAGGTCTCGTTTTCGGCCAGCACGCCGGCACCGTAGCCGGCGCAGGCGCCACAGCCGGAAGCCAGCAGGATGGCGCCCGCCTCGGTCAGCGTGGCCAAAGTGCCATCGGCGGCAGCTTCCGCGGTCGTGCGCGTCGAGGCCGGCGCGATCAGCAGCCGCGTGCTGCTCGCCACCTTGCGGCCCTTCAGCACACTGGCGGCCATGCGCAGGTCGTTGATCTTCGCGCCGGTGCAGGCACCGATATAGGCCTGATGGATAGTCACGTCCTTATGTTCAGTGACTGCCGCGCTGTTGGCGGGGCTATGCGGCGCCGCGACCATGGGCGAAAGGGTCGAGGCATCGAAATCATGCCGCTCGGCAACCGCGGCACCGGAATCGGCCTGCCAGGTCGTGATGTCGATCTCGGAAGCCGGCACACCCGCTTTCAGCAGATAGTCGCGCGTCACCTCATCCGGCGCGATCAGACCGGCCTGCGCGCCGAGCTCCGCCGCCATGTTGGACAGCGTCATGCGCTCCTGCATGGACAGCGTGGAGATGGTCTCGCCGGCATACTCGATCGCCTGATAACGGCCGCCATCCATGCCGAGCTTGGCGCACATGGCGAGGATCATGTCCTTGGCCGAGATGCCAAGGCCCAGCTTGCCGGTCCAGTGCAGCAGGATGGTCTCCGGCACGCGCAGCCAGATTTCACCGGTCACCAGCACGCCGCACATCTCAGTGGCGCCGACACCGAACATATAGGCACCGAACGCGCCGCCGGTCGGCGAATGGCTGTCGCCGCCGACCACGAACATGCCGGGCCGCAGATGGCCGCGTTCGGGCAGTACCACGTGGCAGATGCCCTGCATGTCGTGGAACTTCGTCACCCCGGTCGCCTTCACCCACTTGCGGGTGAGATCGAGGATGCTGGCGCTTTCCGCATCCACCGCCGGCACAAAGTGATCCGAGATCACCACCACACGGTTCGGATCCCAGACTTTGGCCTGAAGGCGTTCCAGCATGGGCGCGACGCGGCGTGGCCCGCCGGAATCATGCATCATGGCAAGGTCAACCTTGGCGATGACCACCTCGCCTGGCCGAACCTGGGTCACTCCCGCCGCGCGGGCCACCAGCTTTTCGGCTAATGTCATTCCTTGAACCATACTTACATCCCCAGATACGAGGCCTTCAGCCCCGGATCGTTCATCAGTGCCGCCGCAGGTCCCGACATGGCGATGACGCCATGCTCCAGCACGAAAGCGCGATGGGCGATCGCCAGCGACTGCACGACATTCTGTTCGACCAGCAGGATCGACAGGCCATCCTGGTTGAGCCTCTGGATCAGGCCGAACATCTCTTCCACCAGCAGCGGCGAGAGGCCGAGCGATGGCTCGTCCAGGATCAGCAATTCCGGATCCGCCATGAGCCCCCGGCCAATGGCCAGCATCTGCTGCTCGCCGCCCGACAGCGTGCCGGCAAGCTGGTTCATCCGCTCCTTCAGGCGCGGAAAGATGCCGTAGACACGCTCAAGATTGCGGGCGCGGTTCTTGCGGCCGCGGCGATAGCTGCCGAGTTCTAGATTGTCCTGAACGCTCAAGTTCGGGAAAACCCGTCGGCCTTCCGGCACCTGGATCAGGCCGACATCGACGATGCGGTCGGTGGCTGCGCCGCAGATATCCTCGCCGAGAAAGCGGATCCGGCCCGCCGTCGGCCCATAGATGCCGCAGAGATTGTTGTTCAGCGTCGACTTGCCGGCGCCATTTGCGCCCAGCAGTGCGACGATTTCACCCTTGGCGACATCCAGATCGACGCCGCGCAGGACGGCGACCTGACCGTAACCCGCATGCAATCCACGCACCTCAAGCATGGCGGGCCTCCTGGATCTGAGCCTGCATGCGCGCGGCGGCGCCATGGCCGAGATAAGCCTCGATCACCTGCGGATTGGCGGCAATCTGCGAAGGCGTGCCGCTGGCGATCAAGGCGCCGTTGTTCAGCACCCAGGCATGGTCCGACAGATTCATAACGGCACGCATCACATGCTCGATCAGGAGGATGGTGACGCCGGACTGGCGGATGCCGCGGATGATTGGAATGATCTCGTCGATCTCGGCCGGATTGAGACCGGCCATCACCTCGTCCAGCAGCAGCAGCTTGGGATCGGTGGCCAGCGCCTTGGCCAGTTCCAGCCGCTTGCGTCCGGCAACGGTGAGCGCCGCAGCAGGCTTATCAAGCTGCGGCCCAAGGCCGACGCGATGCGCGATGGCTTCGGCATGCTCCAAAGCCGCGCGGCGGCCGGCCCGGCGCAAATGAGCGCCGACGGCGATATTCTCACGCACGTTCAGGCCGGCGAAAGGCTGCACGATCTGGAAGGTGCGAGCGATGCCGAGAAGGCAAATCTTCTCCGGCGTCAGACCAACCAGCGACCGGCCGTTGAAGCGGATATCCCCGGCATCGGGCCTATGAAAACCCGATATCTGCGCGAAAATCGTGGTCTTGCCCGCGCCATTCGGGCCGATCAGCGCCGAAATGCTGCCTTCCTGGATGGTGAAGCTGACATCGTTCGTCGCCACCAGGCCGCCGAACCGCTTGGAGAGACGGCTGACCTCAAGCATGGGCGCCTCCCTTGAACAGGCGGCGCAGGCTGCCCAGGCCGAAACTTACCTTGCCAAGGCCGAACAGGCCGTTGGGCAGGAACAGCACCATGAGCACAAGCAGAATGCCGTAAAGCACGAGGTTCAGGCCCGGCGCGTCGCCGAAGGCCAGACGGCCGATTTCGGCAATGGCATGCAGGGCAAAAGCGCCAAGCACCGGCCCGAAAATCGTGCCCAGGCCGCCGATGATCGGCACCAGCAGGGCCTCCACCGACATGGCCGGGCCATAGGCGATGTTGGGATCGATGTAGAGAAAGAGCTGCACATAGACGGCACCCGCCGACCCGGCGATGGCGCCAGACGCGGTGATGGCCCGCAGCTTGGTATCGAAGGGATCGACGCCGAGCGCGCGCGCCGCATCTTCATTTTCGCGCACCGCCATCAGGCGGGCGCCGAAACGGGCATTCTGCAGCCAGTAGGTGAACAGCAGGCAAGCCCCAACCAGGGCAAGCAGCAGCCAGAAGAAACCAGCCTTGGTTTCAAACTGCATCTGAGCAAAGCCTGGCTGCAGCGGTACCAGCAGGCCGACGCCCGCGCCGGTGAATTCGAAGCTGTTGGCGAGAATGCGGAAGACTTCGGCAAAGGCGAGCGTGACCAGCGCGAAGTAGGAGCCGCGCAGTCCGTAGCGGAAGACCAGCCAGCCGGTGCCCGCGCCCACCAGGCCGGCGGCAATGGCGGCCAGCACGAAACCGCCCCAGGCATTCAGCCCGAAATGAATCTGCAGGATCGCCGTGCAATAGGCGCCGGTGCCGAAGAACAGCGCATGGCCGAAGGAGAATTGACCGCCATAGCCGCCGAGCAGATTCCACGCCTGTCCGAGATAGGCATAAAACAGCGCAAGCGTGAGCCAGGTGATCCAGAAATCGGACTGGATCAGCAGCGGCGCAGGCAGCAGCACGAGGCAGAACAGGATGATGGCTGTCAGGTTGCGCATGATCAGGCCCTCTGCCCCAGCAGGCCGGTGGGCCGGAATAGCAGCACGATGATGAAGATGAGGAAGATCCCGAGCTGGCCGAGGCTTTCGCCCAGGAACAGCCCCCCCAGGCTCTCGGTCACGCCGATGATAAGACCGCCGAGCAGCGCACCGACAAAGCTTCCCATGCCGCCCAGAACCACGACGGTGAAAGCGACCAGAACGAAGGCATGGCCGACCTGCGGGCTGACATAGAAGCTTGGCAGCAGCAGACAGGCAGCGACGCCGAGGCAGGCGCAGCCGATGCCGAACGACATGGCGAAGATATGCTCAACATTGATGCCCACCAGCTTGGCGCCCTGGCGCTCCTTGGCCAGCGCGCGGATGGCACGGCCGAGATCGGTGCGGGCCATCAGTAGCCAGAGCAGGGCTGCAACCAGCAGTGCGCCGAAGAAGGCAATGACCTTGGGAACGGGAATGAAGGCTACCCCGAAGTCGACGACCTCGAAGGAATACGGCGTGTCGATGGTGCGGGTATCCGAGCGCCACAGGTAGAGGGCGAGATTCTCGATGATCACCGACAGGCCCAGCGTCACCAGCAGGATATTCTCATCCTTGCCATGGCTGGCATGGCCGATGATAAGACGCTGCAGGCCATAGCCGACAGCGAACAAAGCCGCCGCCGCAATGGGCAGCGCCAGATAAGGATCAATCCCGAACAGCGAATGCAGGAAAAAGACGCCATACAGCGCCAGCATCAGCAGGCTGCCATGGGCGAAGTTGATGATATGCAGCACGCCATAAATCAGCGTCAGACCCAGCGCGATCAGAGCATAGATCGCCCCGGTCGTAAGGCCGTTCAGGATCGCAGGCAGCAGGATTGAGAGTTCAAGCATCGAGTCACGCGCACTTGAAGCGGCGGCGCCGGAAGCCGGCGCCGCCACCTGGATGGATCAGGCCTTTGGCGCCGGGAAGACCGGCTTGGCGTTGGCGAATTCCGTCGGGAAGATCACCTTGATGTCCTTGTTCAGGACCTGGGTATTCACCGGAGCCGCGCCGACATTCTGGCCGTTGACGAACTTGGTCGGGCCATAGGGCATGAAGTGGTTGCTCCAGCCTGAGGCCGCCAGCGCCTGGGTGATCGCACCGCGGTCGGCCGACGCCGCACGTTCCAGCGCATCGGCCAGCAGCCGGACGCATTCGTAGTTGAGGAAGACTTCGTAGGAGAAGAACGCCTTTTCCGCTTCGACCTTCTTCTTCAGCTCCAGCGCGACCGGGTTGCGCGGATCGAACCAGTGATTGCAATCCATCACGAATTCAGCCGCATCCGGGAATTCCTGCACGAAGCGATACTGCGACGCAGCGCCGCCCAGCACGGCATAGATCGCCTTCGGGCGAATCTTCTGCTGGCGCAGCGTGCGGGCCAGCAGCACGAATTCATTGTAGTAGTTCGAGGGGATCAGGAGGTCCGGATTGCGGCCCTTGATCTTGAGCGCGATGTTGTTGAAGTCGCGGGTCGGGTTGGCATGGGAGATGGTTTCCACCACCTCGAAGCCGAGAGCCGGCAGCTTCTCATTCAGCGTCTTGGCCATGCCGGCACCGAACGCCGATTCTTCATGCACGATCATCACGGTCTTGGCCGGCTTGCCCGCCTGATTGTTCAGGGTGACAAGGTTCTCCATCGCCGTATCGACGATCTTCGACAGGCCCGGGCCGAAGCGGAAGGTGTTGGTCAGGCCACGGGTGACCACCTGATCAACGACGCCGACGTCGACGATGTGCGGAATGCCGTGCTTGGCAGCGGCCTGCGTGGTGGCCAGCGCGATGCCCGAGGCAAAGGGGCCGATGATCGCCGACACGCCGGCTTCGTTCAGCTTCTCGACTTCCGCCGCGCCCACATCGGGCTTGGACTGCGCATCGGCATAGATCGGCTCCAGCTTGGCGCCGCCCATCGAAGAGATACCGCCATTGGCGTTGATGGTGTCGATCGCCAGCTTGGCGCCGAGGCGGCTCTGCTGCCCCGACGGCGCGATCGGTCCGGTCACCGGATGAAGGATACCAACCTTGATGCTCTTCGGCTGCGCCTTGAGGATGGCGGGAAAGCCGACGATGCCGGCAGCGGCGCCAACCGCAGTGCCGGCGAGGAAATGGCGGCGAGATACATGCGATACAGATTTGTCAGCGGTCATGAATTTTCTCCCTGCGAGATTTGGTGCGTGGCGGCCTATTTCCCCCTGCCGCCGGCGCCACGCGCGCCGACCAGGTGTTTTGTTCCTCGCCACGGACGCGGTCGAGGCTCATGCGGAACTGATAGCGATCCGGCCGATACAGGCCGACGATGTACTCCACCGGCCGACCGGCAACGTCCTGCACAACACGGCTGATGCGCAGCAACGGGGCGCCAACGGCGGTTTTCAGCAGCGGCGCAACCCGAGCATCCGCAAGCGTCGCCGCGATCGTCTGCTCGGCGCCACCGACTCTCACGCCGGATTGCTCCAGCAATGCAAGCATGGGCTGGCTCGCAAGCTCCTTGCGCGAGAACTTTCGGCCGATAGCGGCCGGTACGTATGTCGTCAGGTAGGAGAAAGGCCCGGCTTCGAGCGAGCGTACGCGCACCGCACGCTGCACTTCTTCACCAGCCTGGATCTGCAGCGCTGCCGCGACGTCGGGCGGAGCCGGTTCATAGGCGAATTCCAGAAGATTGACCTGGGTTTTCAGACCCATCGCCAGCAGATTTTCCAGCAATCCCTCGACGCCGGCGCGGACCGGCGGCGGATCGTTACGGGCGGTGACATGCGTCCCCCGGCCCCGGCCACGCGTCACCAGGCCTTCAGCTGCCAATTCCGCCAAGGCACGGCGCGCGGTGATTCGCGACACATTGAATTGCCGCGCCAGTTCCTCTTCGCCCGGAACCAGTGCGCCAGGCGGAAGACGGCCTTCCTGGATTTGGCCGCGCAGAATAAGAAAAATCTGGTGATAGAGCGGCGTGGGCAAACGCTCGCTGATCGCATCTGAATAAATTGCCCTGGTCATCGACTGCCCCCGCTCCGTCTATTGTTATACTGATATGACATTATGAACGGAGTCAATATCTACTATAGCCAGCGTCCGCTTCGTCACCGCCTTGAATGGCGGCGGGCGCCGAGGCCCGAATCATCCTTCTGAAATTGACTATTTTTTGCGCGCTCTGGCCGCGGAATGGGCTGGTATAAGCATATTCCTGGTTGGCGCCATGATTTCGGTGGCGGCAACGCATCGTTTTAAGACCGAGGTGGACGCTGCGATCGATCCGGCACTGATGGATTCCGATATCCCGCAGCATGCAGGCGTCCACGCGGCCATGTCGGCAAATGAAGTAGAGCCGCGTTACAGCTGAATTAATAGTGACCGCAGCGGCCCGTATAACCTGCTGCTATTCCACGGTGCGGAACCCATCATTGCCAAGCACAGCAACCGACCAGGGCCACATCAGCTCTGACAGCACGGCCTTGCCGGTTTTGCAGCTCTTCCCGCCGAGCAGATCCCGAAACTGGCCATCCGGCAGAACCACTGCGGCATCGCCCCAGGCAGCCGCATCGGGCCAGTGACGCCCCTGATCGGTCAGCGCACTCATATGCCTGCCGGCGACAATGACGACGCAAGTGTCCTTGTGCCGCCGGGCTACGGCAACGACGGAGTCCGCATAAGTGCCCGTAACCTGCAGCAACTGCATATCACCCTCCCGGAACGGTTCGGGATTGGCAGCGCGCAGGCGCAGAAGGTGCTGCAGCAGTGCGAACTTGATTTTCCCGTCCTGCCAATGCTGCACAAGCTGACCGGGCGACATCAGTTCTGCTTGCTGTCGCTGGCGCGCGGCGTAATCGACGGGGCAGCGGTTGTCGGGATCGACGAAGGACAGATCCCAGTATTCCGTGCCCTGGTAGATATCGGGCACGCCAGGCAGGAGTATCTTCAAGGCCAGTTGACTGAGACTGTTCAGCGCGCCCAGCAACGCGACGCGCTCCGCAAAAGGTTTGAAGCTTTTTGTGAATTCCGAAGCCGGATCGCCGCTGGCCAGAGCCTTGGCAAATCGCACCAGGGTCTCCTCATAGGGGCCATTGAGATCGCGCCATGAGGTCTCCAGTTTGCTTTCCCGCGCGGCTTTAACGGCATAGGCGCTGAAACGCTCTGGGAAATCCTCGTGTGCACCGTCAACTGGCCAACCGCCCAGCAGGGCCTGATAGAGAAGATATTCATGCACTGGTGAGGGCGCAGGCTTGCCGCCGATCGTCTCGATCAGACCAGCGTTGCAGTGCTTCCATTGCGCAACCAGTTCACTCCACTCATCGGCCAGTTCCGAGAGTGCCACCAGTCGCATGCGGGCATCCTCGCCGCGCTTGGTATCATGGGTAGCTGTGGCCGTCAGGCCATAGGGTTGCTGCGCAATGCGCCGCCGATAGGCGACATGGAAATCCGCAAGCTCCATGGCCGGTGCGCCCGGATGGCCGCCGACTTCGTTTAAGGCCAGCAAACGCGGGATGCGATAAAAGCTGGTATCCTCCATCGCCTTGGCCATCACCGGGCCGCTTAGCTGCTGCAATCTGGCAACGAAGCTGGCCGCCCGGCGCCGGCTGTAGCCGCTCTTCGGCCGGCGCACCAAATCCAGAGACAGAAGGTCTTTCAGAAAATCGAGCAGCAATGAATCGATGCCGGGCAGCTGATACCCGGTTTCGACAATGGCGTTTTCGATAATCGCTCGGTCCTGAGCACTGGGCTCGCGCGTGAGCGACATATAGGTCCGGTAAACCGGCAGGGCAATGATATAGGCACGAAGTGCAGCGCTCAGCTGCTCCGCAGAAAAGTCCTGACTGTCCGGCCTTGCCAAGGCTATGCGATGCAGCAGCCGGATCAGCGTGGTGAATTCCGCATCGAAAAGATTGGTCAGCGTTTCCGCCTTGGCCTTTGCGATTATTTCGTCGATGGGACGCCTCTCGCCTGTGAAATGGCGCCAGGTCTGCTCCAGCCGCGGCATGCCCGCGCCCTGGAGCAGAACCTGCGAGAGGACATTCATCCATTCATAACCCGTCGTTCCCGCGACGTGCGGGAAATCCGGCAGCGATTCATGCTCGCCTAATATCTTCTCAATCAGGATGTAGGGCGCCGGAGCAATCCGGGCGGATCTCTCCCCCAGTTCCCGGCAATAGGCAATGGGGTCCTGCAGGCCATCGACATGATCGAGGCGAATGCCCTGAATGCCGCCCCCGCCGAGTAATTCGAATATCCGCTTGTGAACGGCATCGAAGACGCCGGCATCCTCGATGCGCAGTCCTGCTAGATCGTTGATGTCGAAGAAGCGGCGGTAATTGATCGCGGCAGTGCCGCTGCGCCAGAAGGTGGGCCGGTAGTGCTGCCTGAGCAGCAGCCGGTGCAGATCGGAGCGCTGCTTTTTGTCATTCCATTTCTTCAGCTCGGCCGTCAGAACATCGCCCAGTTCCGCGCATCCAGCCATAGCGGCTTTCAGCCTCTGGCCGGCGTCACGGCCCGTCCCTGCCTTTTCATATTGCTCCACAAGTGTCCGCGCATTTTGGACCGAAGCCGAGAGAGGGCGCAAAATAGTCAGATAATCCTTCACGCGCACCGGCAGGCGATGCTCGAAATACCAGAAGGAGAAGCTGCCCCTTTCGCGGTCGAACTTCAGCTGGATGTCACCATCGCGTAACGCCTCGCCGTAAGGTTTTCCAAGGATTGGCAGAACGAGAACCGGCCTCGCACGCCCTTCCGGGCGATGCCAATCGATGTCGAAGAAGCGCGCATAAGGGGAGGCCATTCCCCATTCCAGCACATCCAGCCACCAATCGTTGTCGGCTTTGCCGATGCCCATATGGTTGGGCACGAAATCGAGGATCGCCCCCATCCCCGCCTCGGTCAGAGCGGCGCGAAGCTGCGCCCATCCCTCTTCGCCGCCCAGGCGAGGATCGATCTGGTTGGGATCGACGACGTCGTAACCATGGGTCGAGCCGCTGCGTGCCCGCAGGATGGGGGAGAGATAGACGTGACTGATCCCCAGTCGCTGCAGATAAGGAACCAAGGCCGCGGCATCGTTTAGGGTGAAGGATTCAGTCAGTTGCAGCCGGTAGGTGGCATTGGGCACCGAAACCATCGTCAGACCGCCTCAAGCAGCCAGACCACCGACCAGGGCGAAAGCCGCGCCGATGGATCGGCCTGACCACTCTCCTGCACGGGCCAGATCGCGGTGGCACCCGACGGCCAGGATGGCGCTACGGTCTCGCGTCCGGTGAGGTTGGCCCGCAGATGCAGCCTGCTACCGTCGCCGAGGATCCAGGTTCCCGCCGCCACGCCATCCTTGATTCGCACATCTTTGGATTGCTGCGGATGACCTTTTAGGCGTGGTGCGATGAACTTCTGTCGCATCTTCAGCAGATGGCGCACAAGCTGAAGACGCGCCTTCCCCTTCCCGTTAGGCTCGCTCCAATCCAGCTTGGTGGAAAGAAAAGTCGACTCAGCCAAAGCGCTGGGAATGTCCTTTCCCGGCGGCAGTGACTTGTAGATGGGCGCAAATTCCCGGCGCCGCCCTTCTTCCACGGCCTGCGCGAGATCGCCAGAGAAATCGCAGAAGAAGGGAAACGGCTGCCTGGCGCCCCATTCTTCTCCCATGAACAGCAGCGGGATCATGGGCAACAGCAGCGTGATTGCCAAGGCTGCTTCGATAGCCTCTGGCGGCGCCAGAGCCTCCAGCCGCTCGCCGAAGGGCCGGTTGCCGATCTGGTCGTGATTTTGCAGGAAGTTCACAAAAGCGGTGCTGGGTAGCGCGTCTGTCGGTTCGCCACGCAGTTCGCCACCGCGATGCGCAGAAACCTCGCCCTGATACGCGAAACCGCCACTCAGGCACCGTTCCAGAAATCCCTGCGGCGCGGTCGCATAATCTTCGTAATAGCCGACCTGCTCTCCGGACAGCAGGACATGCCAGGCATGGTGATAATCGTCGTTCCACTGGGCGCGATAGCGGCCATCCGGAATATCCTCGGCCGGATTGAGCAAAGTGGCCGCATTATCGTCGTTTTCTAAAACGAGGTGAATATGCCGGCCGCTTTGGCGGGCAAACCTGCCCACGGCATGGCTTAGCGATTCCAGAACAGATGGCGAGCCGAGCTCACGGATGGCATGGACGGCATCGAGCCGTAAGCCGTCAAAGCGGAACTCTCGCAGCCAGTATAAGGCGTTCTCGATGGCGAAACTGCGGACCTGCGGGACCCGGTAATCGATGGCGCCGCCCCAGGGCGTCTGATGATCCCTGGAGAAGAAGTCCGGCGCATATTGGTGGAGGTAATTTCCCTTCGGGCCGAAGTGATTGTAGACAACATCGAGAAACACCATCAGTCCGCGCTGATGTGCCGCATCGATCAGCGCCTTTAAATCCTCCGGACGGCCATAGCTGGAATCCGGCGCATAGAGGAGCACGCCGTCATAGCCCCAGTTGCGGCTGCCGGCGAAATCAGCCAGCGGCATCAGCTCGATTGCCGTGATGCCGGTTTCGACCAGATGATCGAGATGCGCCATCGCGCCTTGGTATGTGCCTTCCTTGGAGAAGGCCCCCAGATGCAGCTCAAGAAACACTGCCTCGCCCCAGGGATGGCCGCGCCAGTCGCTGGCTTTCCAGTCGAAGTCTTGCGCGACCACTTCACTCGGACCATCGACATCTTCCGGCTGATAGCGCGATGCGGGATCGGGAACGAGTTGCTCACCATCGATCCGGAACCGGTAGCGCGTCCCGGGCCCGGCATCGCTAACCGCCAGCTTGAACCATCCGTCCTCCGCTGGTGTCATCGGCCGAGGCTCGGCGATCACCAGATCGACCTGCCTTGCCGCTGGCGCCCAGAGGCGGAATTCCACGCCGCCGTCGGGCAGGAGACGCGGACCGAATAGCTCGCCGCTCATGCGATGCCCTCCAGCACCGAAATCGAGCAGTCTGGTGCGGCGAAGGTCTCGCCGGGCTCCAGCATGCCGCGGAACGGCGCTTCATCGCCGGTCGCGGTTGAAAAAGCGCATCGCCAGCCGGCGTAAGTACGCCAAGAGGGCAGCTTCAAAGCAATCGCCTCAGCCGATCCGTTGATGACGATCAGGATCGGCACGCCGGACGCATCCAGCGGTCCAATAGAATAGGCAAGGAAACGGGCGTCGGGGAAATACCAGTCATCCTGCTTCATCTCCGTGCCATCGGGCCGCAACCAGTGAATGGCATTGCGTTGCCCCGGCTTGCCGCCGACCATCCATCGCTGCGTGGCAAGCTGGGGGAAGCGGCGCCGCAGCTTGACCAGTTCGCCGATGAAATCGGACAGGTCCTGCTCTCTATCGCCGAGCTTCTCCCAGTCGATCCAGCCGATCTCGTTATCCTGACAATAGGTGTTGTTGTTTCCGCCCTGGCTGTTGCCGACTTCGTCGCCTGCCAGAAGAAGCGGAACACCCTGCGCCAGAATCAGGCTGGCAAGCATATTACGGCGCAGCCGCAGGCGGGCCCTGTTGATCTCGGGATCATCCGTCGGCCCCTCAACGCCGCTGTTGCTGCTGATGTTGTGATCACTGCCATCGCGGTTCTCTTCGCGATTGGCTTCGTTATGCTTTTCCTCGTAGCTGACCAGATCCATCAGCGTGAAACCGTCATGGACGGTGACATGATTGACGCTGCTGCGGGGACCGCGGCCATGATGATCGAAGATATCGGCAGAGCCGGTCATCCGGCTGGCGAGGTCGCCAATCAGCCCCTTCTCGCCGCGCCAGAAGCTGCGCTGGTTCTGGCGATAGGCATCATTCCATTCCGACCATCCATCCGGAAATCCGCCGACCTGGTATCCGCCCAGCCCCAGATCCCAGGGTTCTGCGATCAGCTTTATCTGCGACAGCGCCGGGTCCTGCCGCACGGCGGCGAAGAACGCCGCCTGCCGGTTGAAGCCATCGGGCTGGCGCCCCAAAGTCGTGGCCAGATCGAAGCGGAAACCATCGACGTGATAGTTCTGGACCCAGTGGCGCAGGGAATCCATTACCATCTGCAGCACATGAGGCTGGGTCAGGTTGAGGGAGTTGCCACAGCCGGTGAAGTCTTCGTAATAGCGGGGATTGTCGGGCCGCAGCCAGTAATAGACGGCGTTGTCGATGCCGCGGAACGACAATGTCGGCCCTAGTTGATTGCCCTCGGCCGTGTGATTGTAGACGACGTCGAGGATGATCTCGATTCCGGCGTCATGCAGCCGCGCGATGGTCGATTTCAGGATCGCCGGCGTGTTCTCATATCCGTAACGCGGTTCCGGCGCAAAGAAGCCGATGGTGTTGTAGCCCCAGTAATTCTTCAGGCTTCGCTCCACCAGATGCCGGTCGTCGATGAAGGCATGGATGGGAAGAAGCTCCAGCGAGGTCACGCCCAGGCGCTTGAGATGCTTGATCATCTTGGGCGCCGCCAGGCCCCGGAAGGTTCCGCGCCAGGCCGGCGGGATATCCTCCCGCAGATTGGTCAGCCCCTTCACATGCGCTTCATAGAAGATGGCCTTGCCCCAGGGGATTCTTGGCGCCCGGTCGTTGCCCCAGGTAAACGCCTCGTCGATGACGACGGATTTCAGCATGCCGCGCGCATTGTCGCGGCGGTCGAAGGACAGATCGGCTCGCGGGCTGCCGGCCCGGTAGCCGAAATGTGCATCCGACCAGACCAGCCGTCCGGCTACGCGCTTGGCATAAGGGTCAAGCAGCAGTTTATGGTGATTGAAGCGATGGCCGCGTGCCGGATCATAGGGACCATAGACGCGATAGCCATATTGCTGTCCCGGCGAGACGTCCGGCAGATAGCCATGCCAGACATCATCCGTGCGTTCCGGCAGCGGCACGCGCTCCAGCTCCCGCCGCCCCTGGCTGTCGAACAGGCAGAGTTCGACCTTCTCGGCATTGGCGGAAAAGAGTGCGAAGTTGACCCCGCGGCCGTCCCAGGTCGCGCCCAATGTATCGGCATAGCCTGCTTTGACCCGCATGGTCAGCCCGGCATGAAAAACAGGGCGGCCAGCGGCGGAATTTCAAGCCGCAACTCAGGCCCGTATTCGCCGTCCTGCGTGACCACGACGCCTGCATTGCCGCAATTGCTGCCGCCATAGAAAGCCGAATCCGTATTCAGCCGTTCGCGCCAACTTCCTGTCGCAGGAACCGGTACGCGATAGTCGTGCCAGATTTCCGGGGTGAAGTTCACTACCACCAGGCAGACATCCTCGACCTTCCGCCCCCGCCGCAGCCAGGCGAAGACGCTATGGGCACTGTCATCGGTGATCAGCCATTGGAAACCCGATGCTTCACAATCCAGTTCATGCAAGGCAGGAAGCTCCCGATAAAGGTGGTTCAAATCCCGCAGCAGATTCTGGATGCCGCGATGCTCAGGCTGGTCCAGCAGATGCCAGTCCAGGCTTTGGTCGTGATTCCATTCGCGCTCCTGGGCGAATTCCCCGCCCATGAACAGAAGCTTCTTGCCGGGATGCCCGTACATGAAGCCGAAATAGGCGCGCATATTGGCAAATCGCCGCCACTGATCGCCGGGCATGCGGCCTAATAGCGAGGCCTTGCCATGCACGACCTCGTCATGCGAGAGCGGCAGCACGAAATTTTCCGAGAATGCGTAATGCAGCCCGAACAGGATCTCGCCGTGATGATGGCTGCGGTGGATGGGATCGCGGCTGATGTAATGCAGACTGTCGTGCATCCAGCCCATATTCCATTTGAAGCCGAAGCCCAGCCCGCCCATCTCGACCGGCTGGGATACCAGTGGCCAGGCGGTGGATTCCTCGGCCATGGTGGTCGAATGGGGAAAATCGCCGAAGACGGCCGTGTTGACCTGCCTCAGGAAGGCGATGGCATCGAGATTTTCGCGCCCGCCATGGGCATTTGGCACCCAGCCACCCTGCGGCCGGCTGTAATCCAGATAAAGCATTGAAGCCACCGCATCGACGCGCAAGCCATCGATCCCGTAGCGGTCGAGCCAGAAGATCGCATTCGCCAGAAGGAAATTGACAACCTCGCGGCGGCCGTAATTGTAGATCAGCGTACCCCAATCCAGATGGCGGCCCTGCCGCGGATCGGCATGCTCATAGAGGCCAGTGCCATCGAACCAGCCCAGGCCATGCGGATCATCCGGGAAATGTCCGGGCACCCAGTCCAGGATCACACCAAGCCCCGCCGCATGGCAGGCATCGACGAAAGCGACGAAATCCTCCGGCGGGCCGAAGCGGCTCGTCGGCGCATATAGGCCCGTCGGCTGGTATCCCCAGGACCCGTCGAATGGATGCTCCATCACCGGCAGCAATTCGACATGGGTAAATCCCATATCGGCAGCATAGGCCGGCAACTGCTCCGCCAGTTCGCGATAGGTCAGCCAGCGATTGTCCTCAGCCCGGCGCCAGGAGCCCAGATGCACCTCATAGATGCTGATCGGCCGGTCCCGGCGGTTCAAATCAGGCAGCCCCGCATTGGCGCGCGGCAAGGCCTTCAGGTCCACGATGATGGATGCCGTGCTCGGCCGCACTTCAGCCGCAAAGGCAAAGGGATCGGACTTCAGTGGCAGCATTTCGCCGCCTGGGCCGACGATCTCGTATTTGTATTTCTGCCCCGCCTTGGCGCCGGGAATGAAGATTTCCCAAAAACCATTACCACGCACTCGCATCGCGTGGCGCCGGCCATCCCAGTGATTGAAATCGCCGACGACGCTGACCCGCTCGGCATTCGGCGCGAAGACGGCGAAAGTGACACCGTCGACACCATCTATTTGCCGCGGATGCGCTCCCAGCACATCATAGGCATGGCGGTGCGTGCCCTCGCCCAGAAGATAAAGGTCAAAGTCGGATATTACCGGCGGAAACCGGTAGGCATCGTCAATCTCTGCCACCACGTCGCCGAACCGGGCGCGAAAGCGATACTCATCAATCGGCTCGGGCACGCGTCCCTCGAAAAGGCCGGCTTCATGCAGGGGTTTCAACGCGTGCTCGGTTCCGTCGGGCTTGACGACCCGCACTTCCTGCGCCGAGGGCAACAGCGCGCGGATCATGAGACCGCCATTGATCCGGTGCGGACCAAGATAACGGAAGGGATCGCTGTGCCGGCCAGCGACCACCGCCAGGGCTTCAGGCGATAGCGCACTCATCGCGGCAGGCCCTCGTCGGGAAAGATCAGGTTCCATATCCCGATCAGCGGCACATGCAGCCAGGCCGGCCGGTTGGCCAGTTCGTAGCCGACCTCGTAGATCACCTTTTCCAGCAGGAAGAAGTCCATCCATTCCTGGAAGGCCGCTGCCGATTCTGGATGCAGGGCCATGGCATCTGGGTGGCGGCGATAAGCATCGAGGAATTCTGCGGTGGCTTCGCGCTGCCATTGACGGGCAGCAGCATAGAGCCGTTCGGCTCCATCGGGGATCACCTGCACCACACGATCGACGGCGGCTAAGGCGGCGTAATCCAGCGAGCGGATCAGTCCGGCCACGTCGCGCAGCGGAGATTCCTTGCGGCTGCGTTCCTCGATGCTGCGGCTCGGCTCGCCCTCGAAATCGATCAGGAAGACGTCATCCCGCACGATCATCACCTGGCCGAGATGGAAATCCGCGTGGTGACGTGCCCTTGATGTCGTCTTGTCAGCGGGCTTTTTCCGCGCGATACGGTCGATGAATTCCTGCCGGCGCTCCACCAGCGCCGCAGCCATCGGCTTGACCCGGTCAGGCAACAACGGCAGGCGCTGCTGCAGCATTTCCTGCAGTTCCTCTGCCGAGCGCAGAACGCGGTCGGCCAGAGCGTCGAGATCGGCCTGGGTCATCGGCTCCGGCTCGAAGGCCGGATCGCCTTCCGGGCGGCTCAATGCTGCATGAAGTTCGGCCAGCCGGGTGCCAATCTGCTGCATTCGCGGCATGTAGCCGGCATGCTGATTCTGGATCGCCTCGCTGCCGCCTTCCAGCAGGCGCTGCTCTTCCAGAAACCGGTCAAGATAGCTGGCGGTAAGCGCCCAGCCATCGCCCTGGTTTCCGACATAGCTTTGCACCACCGCCAGGGCATATAGCTCGCCGTCAATAATGGCCTCCAAGGTGCCTAGAAGCGGCGGCGCGTTCTTGTAGTCCGTCAAAGCGAGATGCCGGCCGATCTCGATTTCCGGATTGAGGCCCGGCCTGATCTGGCGGAACCACTTCACCATATACTGATTGTCGACGATCACCGAGGAGTTGCTTTGCTCGACGCCGACAGGCGTCACCTCCTCGATTGTCGTCGGCATATCTGCGCTGAAGGCTGCCGTCTTCTTGAATTCAAGATGGCATCCGGCCTGCTTAGCCGTCACGTCCTGCCGGATATTTGCCAGCAGCCAGGTGCTCAGCTCCTTCTCGCCGATGGCTGTCGCCAGGGCGCCCTGCTTTGCCGCACGCCGCACGATAGCGAGGATGGCAGAAGGCTGCAGGCTTTGACTGGTGCGCGACCAGTTCCACTGGATGGTCAAAGGCAGCAAGTAGCGTGCGTCATGGTCGCCCGATTTCGTATCAATCACGGCCAAGGCGATGTCGGGATGGGCAGCGTCGAGTGGAATGACGGTCTTGAGACGCGTATCCGGTATCTTGCGGCCCTTGCCGGCGAACCAGCGCTGCGCCATCAGGTATGGCGGCAGGACATCGGCCTCGAAAACCTGACGCATCGCCGCCCCTTCCAGCGACGCCCAGGCATTGCTCCAGACCAGAGTGGTAAAGGCAGGCATCAGCGGTCGCTGCATGTGGACGGGCTCCGCGACACGGGCAAGTTCGAACCAGAAGAATCCATAGGGTGCCAGCGTCACCGTGAAGGGTGCCGTGCCGATCTTCGGGAAGCTGGTCCTGCCCAGCAGCTCGAGCGGCGTCCGGCCAGCAAAGGCCGACAGGTCGATTTCGGTCGCCTGGGCGGAACGGGACAGATTGGCGACGCAGAGGATGACCTCATCGCCGCATTGCCGCAGATAGGCCAGTACGGAGCGGTTCTCCGGGCGCAGGAAGGTGAGCGTGCCGCGGCTGAAGCATTGCGTCGAACGCCGCACGGCAATGATCCGCTTCATCCAGCTCAGCAGCGAGGCGATATTGCGCGACTGCGCTTCGACATTCACGGCCTGGTATCCAAAGATCGGATCCATGATGGCGGGCAGATAAAGCTGGGCTGGATCGCATTGCGAAAAGCCGCCATTGCGGTCCGGCGTCCATTGCATCGGGGTACGGACGCCATTGCGGTCGCCGAGGAAGATATTGTCCCCCATCCCGATCTCGTCGCCGTAATAGATGATCGGCGTGCCGGGGAACGAGAACAACAGGCTGTTGACCAGCTCGATCTTGCGCCGGTCGTTGTCCATCAGCGGTGCAAGACGCCGCCGGATGCCGAGATTGATCCGCGCCCGCGGCGAGGTGGCATAGGTGGACCAGAGATAGTCGCGTTCCTCGTCGGTCACCATCTCCAGGGTCAATTCATCATGATTGCGCAGAAACAGCGCCCATTGGCAGTTCTCCGGGATCTCCGGCGTCTGCCGCATGATATCGGTGATGGGGTGGCGGTCCTCCGCGGCGATGCCCATGTAGATCCGCGGCATCAGCGGGAAATGGTAGGCCATATGGCATTCATCGCCATCGGCGAAATAGGCGCTGACATCCTCCGGCCATTGGTTCGCTTCCGCCAGCAGCACCCGGTCGGGCGCATAGGCATCCATCTCAGCCCGCAGGTGTTTGATGATGGCATGCGTCTCCGGCAGGTTTTCGTTGTTGGTGCCGTCGCGCTCGCAAAGATAGGGAATGGCGTCGAGCCGGAAGCCGTCGACGCCCTTGTCCAGCCAGAAGCGCATGATCTGCACGATGGCTGACACGACTTCCGGATTGTCGAAATTCAGATCCGGCTGATGGGAGAAGAAGCGGTGCCAGTAATAGGCTTCGGCTTCGCTATCCCAGGTCCAGTTCGACTTTTCGGTATCGGTAAAGATGATCCGGGTTTCGAGAAACTTCTGATCGGTATCGCTCCACACATACCAGTCGCGATAGCGGGAACCCGGGCGGCTTTTCCGCGCCCGCTGAAACCAGGGATGCTGGTCGGAGGTGTGATTGACCACCAGCTCCGTAATCACGCGCAGGCCGCGCCGCTTTGCCTCGGCCAGAAAGCGGCGAAAGTCGGCCATGGTGCCGAAATCCGGATGAATTTTCCGGTAGTCTGCGATGTCATAGCCGTCATCGCGCTGCGGGCTTTCATAAAAGGGCAGCAGCCAAAGTGTATTGACGCCCAGCGATTGCAGATAACCAAGACGGCTGGTCAGGCCAGCGAAATCGCCGATGCCGTCGCCATTGCTGTCTGCAAAAGCTTTGACATGCAACTGATAGATGATGGCGTCCTTGTACCACCAGTTATCATGGTCCTGATCTTCCTGCGCGCTGCGGCGCAGGCTGGCCACCACGTCATTGCCGGACAGCGCGTTCATGGCAGGCACCTGAAGATGAGCATGGGATCCTGTTCTGGATCGATCCTCAGGCGGATGCCGCCCCATTCGAGCCGATGACGTTCTCCAGTCACCAGATTTTCGATGGCGGCCACGTGGCGACGGTCATCGTCCGGGCCGACGGTCATGTCGCCGAAATGAAACCAGAATTCCTTGACAGCCCCGTCCTCGAGCGAGATGGCAACCGCGACGGCATTCGCACGATCCGACGATTCCTTGATAAAGCCGATGACGCGCTCATGATCGATCTGGGCGAAACGCAGGTCGTTGGTCTGCTGCAGCGCAGGATTCTCGCGGCGCAGCTTATTGAGCTGCGTAATATAAGGCTTGATATTGCCGGGCTTGTCCCAGTCGCGGGCCTTATATTCGTACTTCTCGGAATTCAGATATTCTTCCTTGCCCGGCACCGGCTCATGCTCAAGCAGTTCGAAGCCGTTATAGATGCCGTAATTGCTGGATAACGTGGCGGCCAAAGCAAAACGGCTTTTGAACGCCCATGGCTCGCCGCCCTGCAGGTGAAATGGCAGAATGTCCGGCGTGGTGACGAAGAAGTTCGGGCGGAAGAATTCCCGCTCGGGATAGCGTGTCAGCTCGGTCAGGTATTCCCTAAAATCCTGCTTGCTGAGCCGCCAGGTGAAGTAGGTGTAGGACTGTGAGAAACCGAGCTTGGCGAGAGCCTTCATCACCTTGGGCCGGGTGAAAGCTTCGGAAAGAAAGATCGTATCCGGCGCGACCTGATGCACCTCAGCGATCATCCATTCCCAAAAGGGAAACGGCTTCGTATGGGGGTTGTCGACACGGAAAATCCGCACGCCCTGCTCCACCCAGAACAGCACCACGTCGCGCAGGGCGCGCCACAGATCGGGCGCTCCAGCGCAGTGGAAGTCCACATTGACGATATCTTCGTATTTTTTCGGCGGGTTCTCGGCATAGCGGATCGAGCCGT
Organism: uncultured Ferrovibrio sp.; assembly: GCF_937960835.1. GTDB lineage: Bacteria > Pseudomonadota > Alphaproteobacteria > Ferrovibrionales > Ferrovibrionaceae > Ferrovibrio. The sequence goes on along the minus strand of NZ_CALGPC010000006.1, from coordinate 107,064 downwards.
CCGGGCGTTTGCGGAACCAGTCGGGATGCTCGCGCAGCCAGGGATGATCAAGTGAGCATTGGATGGCGAAGTCCAACGCAACCTCCATGCCGTGTTTACGGCAGGCCGCCACGAAACGGCGAAAATCCTCCAAAGTACCAAGCTCCGGATGGATCGCATCGTGACCGCCGGCCGCGGCGCCGATCGCATAGGGACTGCCGGGATCGCCGGATTCTGAGGTCAGGCTGTTGTTGCGGCCCTTGCGGGCGGTCTCGCCGATCGGATGGATCGGCAGAAGATAAACGACATCGAAGCCCATGGCGGCGATATCGGGCAAGCGGGCAATGCAATCGTCGAAGGTGGCACCGCGCGTTGGATCCTTGCCCTGGCTGCGCGCCATGATTTCATACCAGGCGCCGCAGGCCGCCCGCTCCCGCTCGACCAGCAGCGGAAAATCCGCACTGACGGCGCGCGGACCATGCGACTGGGCACGGCGCATCTTCACGGCAATCTCGCTGGACAGCAGTCTCTCTGCATCAGAAACCGGCTCCAGCCCGGCGCGCTCCAGCATGCCCTGGCCTTCCTGCAGTTCCAGCGCAACATCCTGGGCGGCCTCGATCCGCTTGCGCAGGTCACGCTGCCAGGTCAGGAACGGATCGGCCCAGGCCTCGATGCGAAAGCTGTAGCGCCCCGGCTTCTCGGGAATGAAGCTGGCCTGCCAGCGGTCATTCTCATGATAGCGTAAGGGGATAACCTGCTCGCCGCCGCCCCCCGGCCGCGAAACGACCAGCACGGCTTCGATCACATCGGTGCCATCACCAAAAATATCGGCCCAGACATCGACAGGTTGATTGACAATGCGCTTGACGGGGAAACGGCCGCCATTCAGGGACGGATAGACATCCTCAATGATATGGCGGGGAGCTTGGACCGGTACGGGATCGAGTTCTGTTTTCTCGCTTTTGCGCTGTCTTCGCTTCGTCACCACAGCCATCGTCCGCACCGCCTGATCACCTGCTGCACCAGCAACCACCTCCCTGTTGCTTTGTTCCGGCCGCCCGAATAGCGGGCGGAACTTCCATCGCAGCCTGCGGTTTTTTTGATCCGCATGGAGGGCTGCCGGTGCAATCGATCTCGATAGAAGACCTGGCCAGGTCGGCCGGATTGGAGACGTCTTACCTGGGATTCGATGGCGTATTGGTTGCGGCCGATGAATCCGTATTGCGCCAACTGGCGGCCACCATCTTGCCGGCTGGCGGCAGCCGGGAGGCCGATGCGTCGGCCGCTCCCATAGCTGTCGTCATCCGCAGAAGCAAAGCCGATCCGCAATTGCCCTTCGGCAGTTACCACCTCTCGCCAGCAGCAGGCGGCCCCGCTCACCGGGCTCTCGTCTGTCCGCGTCAAGCCTATCAGCTACCGGCCTGCGAGGCCGGACACCGTCTATGGCTGATTGCCGTGCAGCTTTACGGCATCCGCTCCGCCCGCAACTGGGGGCATGGCGATTTTCGCGATCTGGCGGACCTGCTGCGCCTTGCCGCCGCGCAGGGAGCAGCAGGCATTGGGCTCAATCCGTTGCATGCCCTATTTTCCTCATCGCCCGAGGATTGCAGCCCCTATTCCCCCAGCAGTCGGATTTTCCTCAATCCCCTTTATATCCATGTCCCGGATGTGCCCGGTTTTCTTCCCAGCGACCTTGCCGGGAAGGAAGCCGAGTTGAACGAACTGCGGCAGCTTCCGCTGATGGACTATTCCCGCGCAGCAGCCTTGAAGCTTGTCCTCCTGGAGACGGCCTATCAGCGTTTCGCTGAGCAACACCCTGCCGCGCTCTGGGAAGAGTTCGACCGCTTCCGCAATGACCAGGGCCAGGATCTGCATCGTTTCGCAGCGTTCGAGGCTTTATGCCGGCGCCATGGGCACAACTGGCGCCAATGGCCGGAGCCCTGGCGCCAGCCCAGCGACGGCGACATCGAAGACCTTCAGAAGGACGCGCCGCTGGAAACCGGTTTTTACGAATTCCTGCAATGGCAGGCGCATCGGCAGCTTGATGCCTGCCGCGCGTTGGGCCAGTCGCTTAATCTGCCGGTCGGCCTTTATCTCGATTTTGCGGTCGGCGTGCATCCGGAAGGCTTCGACGTCTGGAATGCGCCCGATGCCTTTGTGGCAGAGGCGCAGGTCGGCGCACCACCGGATTTGCTGAACCGCAGCGGCCAGGATTGGGGGCTGGCCTGCTTCAATCCACGCACCCTGCAGCGAACCGATTATTCGGCGTTTCGCCGGGCGCTGCGCGCCTCGATGCGCTATTCCGGCGCGTTGCGGTTCGATCACGTCCTGGGGATCAACCGGATCTACCTTATTCCGTGCGGCAGTGATGCCCGCAACGGTGCCTATCTGAGCCTGCCGATGGAGGAATTCCTTGCCGTCATGGCCAGCGAAAGCGTTGCCGAGCAATGCCTTCTGATCGGCGAAGACCTCGGCACCGTGCCCGAAGGTTTCCGCGAGACGCTCAGCGACTGGGGCTTATGGACCTATACCGTCCTGTTGTTCTCCCGCGACGAGAGCGGCGCGTTCCAGGATGTCCGTACCTTGCCAAAGCGCGCCTTGATCACCTTCAACACCCACGACCTGCCAAGCTATGCTGGCTGGTGGACCGGCCGCGATATCGAGACGCAGCAGAAGCTCGGCATGATCCTTGGTGAAAGCCCTGTGGAACGCGAGAAAGCACGGCACGCGCTGATCAGCGCCCTGCGCCGCGAAAAGCTTCTGGCCTTAGATGCGAACGCAAGGGACAAGCCGGATGTCTCCGCCGTGATGCAGATGGTGGCGCGCGCGCCCTGTGGTATTCTCAGCATCGGCCTGGACGACATCCTCGGGATGGAAGATCAGCAGAATCTGCCAGGCACCTGGCGGGAATATCCGAACTGGCGGCGGCGCCTGCCCGTGGAGCTGGATGCCTTGAGCAGCTTTTTCGTACTTGAACAGGTTGCAGCGGCGTTTGCCAAAGAAGGCCGCGCCTGGCCGCCGAAAGAGTGAGGCATGGGAAAGGAAAGCGCAGGCCTGCTTCTCTATCGCCACCACGATGGCAAGTTAGAGGTATTCCTCGCCCATCCCGGCGGACCCTTCTGGGCAAAAAAGGATTTAGGCGCCTGGTCGATCCCGAAAGGCGAGCCCACGGCTGGCGAGAATCTGCTCAACGCCGCCTGCCGGGAATTCGAGGAGGAAACCGGATTTTCAGCCACCGGTCCTTTCACGGCTCTTAAGCCCTGCCGGCAGACGGGCGGCAAGCTGGTCCATGCCTGGGCGACCAAGATGGATTGCGACCCGGCAAAGATCCGCTGTAACACCTTCCGCCTGGAATGGCCGCCGCGCTCCGGGCGCTACATCGATGCGCCCGAAATCGACCGCGCGGCATGGTTCGGCATGGACGAGGCGCGGCGGAAGATCAATCCCGCGCAAGTCGGTTTTCTCGACGAGCTCGAAACCCTGCTGGCGAATGCCTAGCTGGCCTTGGCCTCCTGCTTGGCTTTCAGCAGGCGCAGCAGCAGGGCATCCCGTTGCGCCTCAAGTTCTGGGATCGACCGGCCAGCAGCCTCTTCCTCGATGCCCTGCACCAGGGCTTCCTTGGCCGCGTCGTCAAACCGTGGCGTGCCGAGCGATTCCCAGCGGCGGACCTGGCTTGGCCCGAGATGATCCAGGTAATGCCGGATGCCGCCTTCGCCGCCACCAAGATGATAGGCCATATGCGGCCCGACGACGGCCCAGCGCAGGCCAGGACCATAAGTCATCGCCGCGTCAATATCGGCAACACTCGCCACGCCCTGTTCCACCAGATAGACCGCCTCGCGCCATAGTGCCGAGGCCAGGCGGTTGGCGATATGACCGGGCATCTCGCGCCGCAGCACCACCGGCTGCCGGCCGACCGCATGGTAAAACTCTGCTGCCCGCGCGGTGATTTCCTCAGTCGCGCCGACGATCTCGACCAGCGGAATGAGATGCGGCGGATTGAAGGGATGCGCCGTGATGTGGCGATCGGGATGGCGGCAATCGGTGACCAGACGGCTGCGCAGGAGCGAGGACGTGCTGCCCGCCACGATGACATCCGCTGGCAGGAGATCGTCGATCCGGGCCAGCAGTTCGCGCTTCAGCGCTTCTTTCTCCGGCGCATTTTCCTGAACAAACTCGGCGCCTTTCAGCGCCGTCGTCAGATCGGTGGTGAACGTCAGACGGCCCCGACCGGAAAGGCCGAGCTGCGCCAGCTGCGGCAAAGCCTTCTCGATATAACGCCGAAGATACTGTTCTGCCTCGGCGGAAGGGTCCGTTGCCTGAACATCGATCCCATGGGCCAGAAACAAAGCCGACCAACTGGCGCCGATTGTGCCGCAACCGACCACCGCAACCGCCTTATACACGCGACTTCCCCTTTGTGTGCTGGCTCTTCAGGTACTGGATTGAGGTATCAGCTCTTCCGGCGCGCGGATTCTATGGCGCCGGAAGAACCACAGAAGAATAAACGCAAGCGTCGATATCCCCAAGCCATACCAGGTAGGAAGCACTGACAATGCCGCGATTGCCAGAAGCAGGGATGCATTGATCGCACGGGAATCGAAGAAACGTGCGCCGCCGAACAGAGCCGCAAAAGCCATGGTGAAGATGAAGCCCGAAAGGATGGCCTCCAGGAAATCAAGCCAGCTTCCGGTTGCCAGCATGCCCGGATAGGCTAGGAACATGAAAGGAATGACGTAAGTCACCGCGCCGAGCTTGCAGGCCTCGCGCGCGACCGAGAGCCAGTTGGTCTGCGCAATCCCCGCGGCCACGAAGACCGCAACACAGACCGGCGGCGTGATCACCGAGATGGTTGCGTAGTAGAAGACGAACATATGCGCCACGATGGGCTCAATGCCCACCTTGACCAGGGCCGGCGCCAGAACCGCAGCCACCAGTACATAGGCCGCCGTGGTCGGGATTCCCATTCCGAGGATCATGCAAACCACAGCCGTCACCAGCGCAATCACCCAGATCGAATGTCCAGCCAGGGTGACGATCAGGGAAGACAGTGCAACGCCAAGCCCGGTGAGATTGACCATACTGACGAGAATCTGCGCACCGGCCAGCAGAATACCGATCATCACCAGCGCCTTGCCGGCGTCTTCCAGACTGTCGATGACTACCCGCAGGGAGTTTTTCAGATCCTTGAAGGTGCGGACATTCAGCAGGAAGTAAGAGACGAACAGTGCGGCAATACCGAAAAAGGCAGAACTTTGTACCGAGCGGCCGCTCAGGATGCCGAACAGCAAGGCGCCGAAGGCAGCGACAATCGGTCCGGTACGCCGCAGGGCCAGAACCGTCGGCCAGGGTGGCATTTCCGATTCCGGCACGACGCGCAGGCCGCGATGGATTGCGATGAAATGGATCGTGGCAAACGCGCCGAGATAATACAGGAAGGCCGGCAATATGGCCGCCTTGGCGATGTCGAAATAGCTGCGACCGATGATCTCCGCCATCACGAAGGCAGCCGCTCCCATCACGGGCGGCGCAATCTGCCCGCCGGTGGAAGCCACGGCTTCAATCCCGCCCGCCAGGGCCGGCGGATAGCCCAACCGCTTCATCAGCGGAATGGTGAAATTTCCTGTCGTCGCAACATTGGCAACAGCGCTGCCGCTGATCGTGCCGAACAGACCAGACGCCACGGTAGCGATTTTTGCGGCGCCGCCTGGAGAACGGCCGCTGAGCCGGATCGACAGGTCCATGAAGGTCTGGCCGCCGCCGGTGAACAGCAGGACGCTGCCGAACAGGATGAAGGCGCCGATCGTGGTGCTGGCGACGCCAACCAGAAGCCCCCAAACGCCAAGATCGCCAAGCAGCAAGGTCTCGGTCACGAAATAGATGTCAAAGCCGCGATGCCCGAGCGAGCCAGGCAGATAGTGGCCCAGCAGGGCATAGGCCACCCCTGCCGCGGCAATTGCCGGAAAGATGCCGCCGATGGCCCGGCGGGATATCTCCAGGATGCTGATCACCAGCCCTGCCGTCAGCGTGATATCGAGCGCCGTCGCTGTAGGCAGACTGCCCATGATCTCGTCATAATTGACGATCGTGTAGATACAGGCGCCAAGCGAGGCAGCGGCGAATGCGACGTCGATGATGATGCCGAACGCCCGCCAGGACCTGCCCGCCCCGAGCGGGTACATCAAAAGGCCGAGAACAACGATCAACCCGACAAAAATCGCCCGCTGAATCAATCCCTCGAAGGATCCGAAGGCGGACGTATAGAGAATGAAGAGGCCGAGCAGCGCGGCCACTCCCTTTGTCGCAATCGAGCGCATGTCTCGGCCTTTCGACGTCGGCAGCCGTCGTCAGGAGGATTTCGGCATCAGCTTCGCCGGAACATTGACATTGCGCTCCTTGAGGTAGCGCAGAACGCCGGGATGCAGCGGAATCGTGCCGTTCTCAAGCGTCATCTGGATGAGATCCAAGCCCTTCAGGCTGCTCAGCGCGCCCACCTGCACGGTCTTGTCCTCGAAAACCGCCTTGGCGATCTGATAGGCGATTTCTTCCGGCATGTCGGTACGGGCATGTACCGCCAGGCCGAAGCTCCAGGTGCTATAGGCGGGAATGCCTTCGGCAGCACCGGCGGGCACGTCAACCACGGAGAGATCGGGGAACTTCTCCTCCACCAGCTTCTTCTGTTCAGGTGTCAGGCTGAGAACCTTGATCGGCGTGAAGGTGGCGATATCCAGGGTCGAGCCGTCCAGCTTGTTGCCCACACCCGATTTCACCGTGCCGATGGCCCGCTTGTCCTTGATCGCATCGACGATGTCGGTCGTCGAGCCGCGAACGTAGTCTGGCGCGATCCCCAGCACCTTGAAGATCGCTTCCGTGGTCTTCTCCGTGGCCGAACCCTTCAAGCCGGGATTGAAGCGCACGCCTTTCAGGTCAGCCAGTGTGTTGACGCCGCTATCGGCGCGGACGATCACGTTCTGCGGCGCGCCCGAATAGACAAACAGCAGACGGTTATCGACCTTCTTGCCCGCGAAATCGCCTTCGCCGGCATAGGCCTGATAACCGACATTGGTGGTCACCAGGCCGAGATCGATCTGCTTGCGGTCGATGCGGCGCAGGTTGTCGACGGTCGCGCCGGTCTCGACGACCGCGCTTTCCACATTCGGCACCTTGCTGTTGATGAGCTGCGACAGCGCGACGAAATACCCATACTGGCTGGACGACGCCGAAGTGGCGCCGATGAGAAGCTTGTCCTTGGCTGCAACCGGGAATGACAGGATGGCGGCGGTCATCGCCGTCAGGATGATCTTCTTCATTTTACCGTTTCCTCCGTTTTGTTGATTATTGGCCTCATGCCTTCCGGTAAGCGGATCGGAAGCGACAGGACGAGAAACGAATGCGTCTTGCCGTGCCCGTCGAGATTGAGCGCATCATTCACGCCGCCCTCGAGAACATCGTCGATGACAAAATTCAGCGCCCAGAGTTTCGGCAATTCGAAGCGCCGCACGGCAGAAATGCGCCGATGGGCAAACAGCGCAGCGATACGCTCGACCGTCACCTGCTCGCAGATGACAGGGTAATATTCCGGCCGGTAGGCGATCACGCTGACATTCAACCGGTTGCCCTTATCGCCGGTCCGGCCATGGGCGATGCTGTGCAGCGGCACCTCAAGGCCCGATATATGCGGCGTGCGATTCATTCCAGCATCTCGATCCGCGTCTTGACCAGGTCACGCCTGATATAGGCCGAGGCCGTCGCTATGCGACGCCGGGTATTGCCGCGCGCGCCGCCGCCGCCGGCCGGCCCGCAGGTATAAAGCGCCAGCACTTCTTCAGCCGCCCGGGCCGCGATGGCGCGGTCCGGCGAGGAGACGGCAATGCGCAGACGCACATCCGAAGACGGCGCCATGTGCTGCGACAGCCACTGCCCTGCATCGTCGTTGAACACGCTGGCCACGCCGATGATGTCCCCGCGCATGGAGATATCGGGGCCAATCCGGCGGCGTATGACATCCAGTGCCAGCTTGGCACGCGCAGCGGCATTGGGCCCCGCATAGGAGATCTCGCCTTCACCCAGCCAGCCGCCGTCATAGCCGACGGTGACCTTCAGGCGCTCCGGCCGCGCATGCCCAACGGCGCCGCGCACCCGCACCTCATTTTGGACCGAATCATCCAGTTCGACATTGGTGATATCCAGCGTGACATCCGGTGTCAGATACCGGCTGGGATCGTGGATTTCATAGAGAATCTGTTCCGTCACCGTGTGGCGGTCCACCAGTCCGCCGCCGGTATCGGCCTTGCCGATTGTAAAGTCGCCGTCGCCCTGCATGGCCACGATGGGAAAGCCGATATCGTGCGGATCGGGCACGTCCTTGAAACCGGGATCGGCATAATAGCCGCCGGTGACCTGCGCCCCGCATTCCAGCAGATGCCCCGCCAGAGTCCCGCAGGCCAACCGCTGCCAGTCATCCAGGGCCCAGCCGTGATGGTGAATGAACGGCGCCAGGGCGAGCGACGGATCGGCCACGCGGCCCGACACCACGATATCCGCGCCGGCCTGCAAGGCTTCCACCAGCGGCGCGGCGCCGAGATAGGCATTGGCGGAAATCACCGGACCGAATGCCAGCGGCCTGCCGCTTTCATCCTCCAGCGCGCCGAGCTGTCCTGCGGCAACGAGATCATCGCCCTGCACCACGGCGATCCGCATCGGCCGGCAGCCTAAGCGGCGCCCCAAACCGGCAATGGCCTTGGCCGCGGCCAGCGGATTGGCCGCGCCGAAATTGCCCAGGATACGGATATTGTGCTGCAGGCAGGCTTCCAGGATGGGCGCCAGCAGACGCTCCAGCAGCGGCTCATACCCCTTGTCGGGATTTTCCATGCGCGCCAGTTGCGCCAGCGCCAGCGTCCGCTCGCCCAGCGTTTCGAACATGATCGCCGCCGGGCGTTTTGCGCGAATGAGGCTGCGCACCACCGGCGCTGCGGCATCCAGACGATCGCCGGAAAAACCGGCCCCGCAGCCGACCAATACGCTGTCGGTCCCCAACCCGTCTCCTCCCAATCTTTCTGCCAAAAGGTTGGCGGCGGCCGATCTATTTTACAAATGGATTTATCTTATTTATTGATAGACTATGCTTATAAATGTAACCCTGCGCCAGCTCCAGGCCTTTCGCGTCGTCGCGACGTTGCGCAGCTTCAGCGAGGCGGCCGAGCGGCTGCATCTGTCCCAACCCGCCTTGAGCGCCACGATCCGCAAGCTGGAAGAGACGCTGAATACCAAACTGTTCGACCGCACCACGCGGCAGGTCCTCCTAACCGCCGAAGGCGAAGAACTTCAGCGCCTGGCCACGCGCCTCATCGATGAATTCGAAGCCGTCAGCGTCGACCTGCAGGACTATCTCGCCCGCCGGCGCGGACGGCTGGTGATCGCCGCCCTGCCCTCGCTGGCCGCCATCACGCTGCCGCCCGCCCTGGCAGTCTTCAAGGCGCGCTACCCCGCCATCGACGTGATGATCCGCGACACGCTGCATGATCAAATCCAGGAACTGGTGGAAAGCGGCGCGGCCGATTTCGGCCTTACGGTCGCGCCTGCTAAAAGCAAGGATTTCGACTTCCAGCCGCTGATCGACGACCGCTTTGTCATGGTCTGCCGGCCCGATCACGCCTTGGCGCGCAAGAAGGCCGTCACCTGGACGCAGATGGTGACCTATCCCATCATCATGATGGCGCGCACTTCCAGCGTGCGGCAGCATATCGATGCCGCCTGCGCCGCCGCCGGCATCGAGGTGCAAAGCCAGTATGATCCCGAACATCTGGCAACAGTTGGCGCGCTGATCAGCCAGGGGCTTGGCATTGCCGCCCTGCCCTCGCTCACCACATCGCTGCTGAAGTTCGCCGGTTTGGCCGAGGTGCCGATCAAGGAACCTGCCCTGCGCCGGACGATGGGCATCATCCAGCGCAAGGGCCGCACGCCATCCGTCTCGGCGCAAAGCCTGATGGAGATATTGCAGGCGCAATGCACAGAGCAAACGCGCCCGAAAACCTCAAAGTCCTAAGATGAGCTTTGACATGATGTTGCGCTGGATCTCGTTAGAGCCCGCGTAGATCGTGACCTTGCGCATGTTGAGATAGCGTGCCGCCACGCCATCGGCGTAATCCGGACCGATGATCGGCTCGTTGGCGCCCTCGATCAGCGGCGTGTAGGGCGCGATGTAATACCCCACCGCATCGGCCGCCAGTTCAGTCACCATCTGCTGCAATTCCGTACCACGCGTCTTCAGCAGCGACGAGGCAGCGCCGACATTCTGTCCGCCCCGTAACTGGCCGAGAATGCGCAGTTCGGTCATCTCCAGCGCCATGACCTCGATCTCCGCCTGAGCCAGACGGGCGGCAAAAGCGGGATCCTCGATCAGCGGCGCGCCGCCGCCGGCCGCTTCCGCGCGGGCGATCTTGCGCACCCGCTCCAGGCCGCGCTTGAGATTGCCGGAATAGGCATTGCCGCGTTCGAATTCCAGCAGGTATTTGGCGCAGGTCCAACCCTGGTTGATCTCACCGACCAGATTCTCCTTCGGCACCTTCACGTCGTCGAAGAAAACCTGATTGACTTCCTGCATGCCGGCGCTGGGCTCGTCGATGGTGACGATCGGCGCCACGGTCACGCCCGGCGATTTCATGTCGATCAGCAGGAAGGAAATGCCTTCCTGCGGCTTCTTGGTCTGCGCGGTGCGCACCAGGCAGAAGATCATGTCGGCATGCTGGGCTTCCGAGGTCCAGATCTTGCTGCCGTTGCACAGGAAGTAATCGCCCTTGTCCTCGGCCTTCATCTGCAGCGAGGCAAGATCCGATCCGGCGCCGGGCTCGGAATAGCCCTGGCACCACCAGGTCCGGCTAGCGAGGATGTCGGGCAGATATTTCTTCTTCTGCGCCTCGGTGCCGAATTTCATGATCACCGGCGCCAGCATGCGCGGGCCGAATGGCACCACGATGGGTGCGCCGGCTGCCATCATTTCCTGGTCGTAGATGTAGCGCTGCACCGGCGTCCAGCCGGGACCGCCATATTCCTCCGGCCAGTTCGGCGCCAGCCAGCCCTTTTCATTCAGCCGCTGCTGCCAGCGGATATGCAGGTGCTTGGCGATATAGCCGGTGCGGGTACGCGCCATGGCGGCACGCATCTCGTCATCGAAATTCTCGGCGATGAAGCGGCGGACCTCATCTCGGAAGGCAAGCTCTTCGGCGGTGAAGTTCAGATCCATATCCCTAGACCTTTGGCAGGCGCCCATGTCGCCTGGGCATCTTATCTCTGTCCGCAAAGTAGGACATGAAATCCCCGCTGCCGTCAAACCGTCGCCATCCCTGCCGTAACGTCACATGGCATTTGCTGTGGATGATCCGGCTACTTATGATCGGTTTCCGCAACATCCGTTTCGCGCATCAGAAAAATGAACAAGACAAACACTCACGCCAGCGGCCTGGATGGCCTGGCCATCCTTTTGATGTCTGTCCTGTGCCTGGTCTGGGGCGGGCAGCAAGTGCTCATCAAGGTCACCACGGAATTCGTCTCGCCGCTGCTGCAGGCCGGCATCCGTTCGGCCGGTGCAACCCTGCTGGTTGCCGGCTGGATGCAGTGGCGGCGCGTGCCCCTGTTCAACCGCGACGGCAGCCTGGTCCCTGGCATCCTCGCCGGTCTGCTGTTCGGCGCGGAATTCGCCCTGATCTTCATCGGCCTGACGATGACCAGCGCCTCACGGGTCGTGATCCTGCTTTACACGGCACCGTTCTGGGTGGCGCTCGGCTCACATCTCTTCATCCCGGGCGAACGCATCCGGCCGCTGCAGCTGTCCGGGCTGCTGCTGGCCTTCCTGGGCGTCGTCCTGACCTTCATTGATCGCCTGCAGGCGCCGCAGCGGGAGGAAATGATCGGCGATGCCATGATCCTCGGCGCCTCCATCCTCTGGGCGGCAACAACCGTGCTGATCAAGGCCACGCGCCTGCGCGAAGCCTCGCCCTATAAGACGCTGCTCTATCAGCTGGCGGTATCCGGCGTCGGCCTGCTGGCCGGGGCGGCGCTCGTGGGCGAGGATTTCACCATTTCGATGACACCTTTCGTGCTGGGCTCGCTCGGCGTCCAGATTGTTATCGTGGCAGGGATCAGCTACGTCGTCTGGTTCTGGCTGATCACGCAATACCCGGTATCGCGGCTATCGGCCTTCTCGTTCCTCACGCCAATCTTCGGCGTGCTGGCGGGTAGTGCTCTGTTGAACGAACCGCTCTCGCCATGGCTGCTCGGCGCGCTGACGCTGGTGGCGGGCGGCATCTATCTGGTCAACGCGCCGCAGAAGGCGGGGGGCGCAGCAACGGCAGCCGCGGCCAGCGCGTCAGACAGCAGCGATTAGATCACGCCCTTCTGCCGCAATTCCTGCAGCCGCGCGTCATCGAAGCCCAGCCGCTCGCGCAGCACCTGATCGGTATGCTCGCCAAGCAGCGGCGGGCCGCGGTCGTAGGCGACAGGCGAGGCCGACAGCCGCAGCGGGCTGGCCACGCTCGGCACTTCACCCTGCTGCGTATGCGGCACGGTCTTTTGCAATCCGCGCGCCTTCACATGCGGATCGGCGAACACTTTGTCGATGGTGTTGATCGGGCCGCAGGGCACCTGCCGCTTCTCAAGCGCAGCGATGAGATCGTCCATTGTGCGCTTGCGGGTTTCCGCCTCGATGGCGCTGACCACCAGGGCGCGGTTGTTCAGGCGCTCGATATTGGTGGCAAAACGCGGATCGGTCTTCCATTCCGGATGGCCCAGCTCCTCGGCCAGCTTGCCGAACTGGTAATCGTTGCCGACCGCGATGATGACGTGGCCGTCGGCGGTCGGGAAGCTCTGATAGGGCACGATGGCGGCATGGCCGTTGCCCATGCGGACCGGCACCTGGCCCGAGACGAGGTAATAGAGCGCCTGATTGGCCAGGGTCGAGACCTGCACGTCCAGCAGGGCCATGTCGATATACTGGCCCTCGCCGCTGCGATGGCGCTGGTTTAGCGCCGCCAGGATGGCGATGGTGGCATACAGCCCGGTCATCACGTCGGCCAAGGCGACGCCGGCCTTCTGCGGACCGCCGCCCGGCAGATCGTCGCGTTCACCGGTGACGCTCATCAGACCGCCCATGCCCTGAATCAAGAAGTCATAGCCCGCGCGCGACGCATAAGGGCCGGTCTGGCCGAAGCCGGTGATCGAGCAATAGACCAGCCGCGGATTGATCACCTTCAGGCTCTCGTAATCGAGGCCATATTTCTTCAGGCCGCCGAGCTTGTAATTCTCGATCACCACATCGGCCTGCTTGGCCAGATCGCGGATGATCGCCTGCCCTTCCGGGCTTGCCATGTCGACGGTGATCGACAGCTTGCCGCGATTGGCGGCCAGGTAGTACGCCGCATCGCCGCGTTCACCCGTCTTCGGGTCTTTCAGGAAGATCGGGCCCCAGCTGCGGGTATCGTCACCCGCGCCGGGTTTTTCGACCTTGATCACGGTGGCGCCGAGATCGGCCAGGTTCTGGGTACACCACGGCCCGGCCAGCACACGGCTGAGATCGAGCACAACGATATCGTCGAGCGCACGCATCTCGGCGCCTCCGCCTTTTGCTTTCGAAACGGCTTACTGGAAAGCCTGGATGCCGGTCTGGGCACGGCCGAGGATCAGCGCATGGATGTCATGCGTGCCCTCGTAGGTATTCACCGTCTCCAGATTCATCAGGTGGCGCATCACATGATATTCCTCATGGATGCCATTGCCGCCGTGCATGTCACGCGCCATGCGGGCGATTTCCAGCGCCTTGCCGCAATTGTTGCGCTTGATCAGCGAGATCATTTCCGGCGTTGCCAGATCCTGGTCCTTCAGACGGCCGACGCGCAGCGCAGCCGTCAGGCCGAGCGCGATTTCGGTCTGCATGTTGGCCAGTTTGAGCTGGATGATCTGGTTCGCCGCCAGCGGACGGCCGAACTGCTTGCGCTCCAGCACATAGCTGCGGGCCTGATGCCAGCAGGCTTCCGCCGCGCCCATGGCGCCCCAGGCGATGCCGTAACGGGCATTGTTCAGGCAGCCGAATGGGCCCTTCAGCCCCTCGACATTCGGCAGCAGGTTGTCTTCCGGCACGAACACCTTGTCCATCACGATCTCGCCGGTGATCGAGGCGCGCAGCGACAGCTTGCCGTGAATCTTCGGCGCCGACAGGCCCTTCATGCCCTTTTCCAGCACGAAGCCGCGGATCACGCCGTCTTCGGTCTTCGCCCAGACGACAAAAACATCGGCGATCGGCGAATTGCTGATCCACATCTTGGCGCCGGTCAGCTCATAGCCGCCCTGGACCTTCTTGGCGCGGGTCTTCATGCTGCCCGGATCGGAGCCATGGTCCGGCTCGGTCAGGCCAAAGCAGCCGATCCACTCACCGCGGGCCAGCTTGGGCAGATACTTCTCGCGCTGCGCCTCGGTGCCATAGGCATAGATCGGATGCATCACCAGGCTGGACTGCACGCTCATCATCGAACGATAGCCGCTGTCCACCGCCTCGACTTCGCGGGCGATCAGGCCATAGGCGACATAGGAAGCGCCGGCGCAGCCATACCCCTCGATGGTCGGGCCCAGCAGGCCCAGCTCGCCCATTTCGCGGAAAATCGCCGGATCGGTCTTCTCCTCGCGGAAGGCTTCCTTCACGCGCGGCAGCAGCTTGTTCTGGCAGTAGTCGCGGGCGGTGTCGCGGACCAGGCGCTCTTCTTCCGTCAGCTCGGCCTCCAGATTGAAGGGATCATCCCATTTGAAGGTGGCCTTGGCGGCGGAGGCGGGCTTGGCGGCTTGTACGTTCATGGCGTTCCTCGGACGGACGTGACGGAATGAATAATGGGCCGGGAGTCTAAACCCCTTGGCGGAAGGGGCAAGCTGTCAGACCGGCCATTGGCGCGCAAACGAATTCTCGCTATTAATTGATAACCGGAGGTTATCAACTTTTTATGGCCCTTCCCCGCCGTTTCCTGCCGCCCTTATCCGCCCTGATGGCTTTCGAGGCGGCCGCCCGCCATGGCAGCTTCACGGCGGCAGCCCATGAGCTCAATGTCAGCCAGGCCGCCATCAGCCGCCGGGTGCAGCTTCTGGAGGAGCTGCTCAGTCTCACGCTGTTCGAGCGGATCCGCCAGCGTGTGGTGCTGACCCCCGCCGGCGCCGCCTATGCCCGGGAATTGCAGGAGGCGCTCGGCCGTATCGGCCGGGCAACCGTCAACACCATGGCGGCGCGCGAAGGCAATGCGACGCTGAATATCGCCACCCTGCCGACCTTCGGCACCCGCTGGCTGATCCCGCGTCTGCCGGATTTCGCCGCCAAGCACCCGCAGATCACCATCAACCTGCCGACGCGCATTGAGACCTTCGACTTCACGGCCGAGCCCTTGGATGCCGCGATCTCCTTCGGTGATCCAGTCTGGCCGGGCGCGGTGGTCGACCGCCTGATCGAAGAAGAGCTGGTGCCGGTTGCGGCAAGGAAGCTGCTCGCCCGGCATCGCATCCGCAAGCCGGAAGACCTGTTCAAAATCCCGCTGCTGCAGCAGGCGACGCGCCCCACCGCCTGGGCGGACTGGTTCGCGGCCCTGAACATCGCCTGCCCGCCGGTGCCGCTTGGTCCGCGTTATGGCCAATTCTCAATGGTGGTGCAGGCTGCCGTGATTGGCCTCGGCGCCGCCATCGTGCCGCGCTTTCTGGTGGAGCGCGAATTGAAACAGGGCGAGCTGATTGCGCCCTTTTCGCAGACGATCGGCAGCAAGCAGGCCTATTGCCTGTTCTACCCGGAAGCCAAGCGCAACGACCCGGCCCTGCGCGCCTTCCGCGACTGGCTGGTGGAAACCGCCAAGCCTTTAGCGGCTGCCGATCCGGCGGCTAAGTCCTGAGATAGGCGTCGAGCGCGTCGAGATGGCGCTGCTTCGCGGCACTGTCGAGGAAAGCGGCCTTGAAGCCGTTGCGGGCCAGAATGGCAATATCGTCCCGCGTCAGATCCAGCGCCTGCTGCACGGCCTGGTAATTCTCGTTCACGTAGCCGCCGAAATAAGCCGGATCGTCCGAATTCAGCGTCACCACCAGATTGGCCTGCAGCATGCGGCGCAACGGATGCTGTTTCATATCGCTGACCACGCAAAGCCGCAGGTTCGACAGCGGGCAAACCGTCAGCGGCACCTGCTCGCGCGCCAGCCGCGCCGTCAGCTCCGCATCTTCCAGCGCCCGGTTGCCGTGGTCGATCCGCTGCACCTTCAGGAGGTCCAAAGCCTCGCGCACATAGTCCGGCGGCCCTTCCTCGCCGGCATGCGCGACTGCCTTCAGCCCCAGTTCCCGCGCACGGGCGAAGACTCTCTGGAATTTCGACGGGGGATGGCCCTTCTCGGATGAATCGAGACCGACGCCGATGAAGCGGTCGCGCCATGACAAAGCCTCATCCAGCGTACGCTGCGCGCTGGCTTCGTCGAGATGCCGCAGGAAGCAGAGAATGAGCTGCACGGTGATGCCGAATTCGCGCTCGGCATCTTTCAGGGCGCGCCACAGGCCGTCGATCACCGTCTTGAAGGCCACGCCGCGTTCGGTATGACCCTGTGGATCGAAGAAGATTTCCGCATGCCGGACATTCTGCGCGGCGGCGCGTCGCAGATACGCCATCGCGAGATCGTAGAAATCCTGCTCGTGCAGCAGAACGCTCATGCCCTGATAATAGAGATCGAGAAAATCCTGCAGATTGCCGAAGCGGTAAGCCTGCCGCAGCGCATCGACATTGACGTAAGGCAGGCTGACGCCGTTGCGCTCGGCCAACGCAAACATCAGTTCCGGTTCCAGACTGCCTTCGATATGGATATGCAGCTCAGCCTTGGGCAATCCGGCGATGAAGTGAGTGGGATCGGCCATGGCATGACTCTAGCGCGCCGGCATAGTGGCGGCAATTATCGCGGCAACCGGTCCTCTTGTGACGGCGGCACCGGTGCAAACACGATCAGTGCCAGTTATATTCCTTGAAGAGCCGCCATGCTTGTTCGCGGCTGAGTGCAGAGTTTAAGACAAGGAGCCGTCGATGGTCGAACGCATGCCGCCCGGCGCCGCGGCGCCGATGCCGAACCGCCTCTGGTGGCTGATCGTGCTGCGCGGCCTTGCAGCGCTGCTGTTCGGCCTGATCGCTATCTTCTGGCCGGGCATCAGCCTGGAGTTTCTGGTCATCCTGTTCGGCGCTTATGCCCTGGTGGACGGCCTCATCACCTTGTTCAGCGCGATACGCATGCCCGCCGGCCTGCCGCAGCGCGCCTTCCTGATGCTGACAGGCTGCGTCGGCATCGCCATCGGATTGATCAGCGTGCTGTGGCCAGCGGTGACGGTGGTGCTGCTGGTCTATTTCGTTGCCGCCTGGGCGCTTGTGTTCGGCCTGATCGAAATCGCCGGCAGCCTGCAGATGAAACGGCAGCTTGGCCCTGATTGGCCGGTCAGCAAGGGCGGCATCCTTTTGGTCATTTTCGGCCTGCTGCTGATCAGCTTCCCTGGTGCCGTCGCCGTGGCAGCCACCTGGGTGATCGGCATCTTCGCCCTGCTGCTGGGCGCCGGCTTGCTGACCTTTGCCTGGCGGCGCCGCAGGCGCGACCGGATGGTTCTTTAAACCTGCCGTCACACCGACGGCAGGATGATAGTCACGATGAAACCGCCGCCCGGCCGGTTGGCGGCGACAATTGAGCCGCCGACGGATTCGATGTTGCGTTTCGCCAACCACAGCCCGAGGCCGAAATTGTCAGGCTTCTTCTCTTCGCCGTTCTCACCGGAAGCCGGCCGGAAGGACGCATGCCGCTCGAAGATATGCGGCAGAAGCTCGGGTGCGACGCCAGGCCCGGCATCGGCCACGATCAGCAGCACGCGCCCGGTGCCGCGATGCAGTGTCACCGTGACCACGCTGCCGACCGGCGCGAAGCTCAGCGCATTCTCAATCACCTGACTCAGCGCTTCGGCGATCAGCCGGCCGCCGCGCGGCGCAGCCGCCTCGGCCTCCACCGAGGTCGTCAATGTGATGTTGCGGGTGGCCGCATCGTCGCTGAAGGTCTCCACCACATCCTCGACCAGCGCGCCCAGATCGACGGCTTCGCGCGGCGGATCGAGGCGGTCAGCTGCGACATCGTCGAGACGGCGTGCGGCGCGCACGAGGCCATCCAGCCGATCCAGCGCGGCATCGATTGCCTGCAAGGCCTGCTGCCCGCGCCGGTCATCGGCGGTAAGACGATGCCGCAGCGGCACCAGGGCCTGCCGTATCGTTCCCAGCGGCGTCTTGAAGGCATGGGCGTTTTCTTCCGCGGCCTGACGCAATTCGGATGCGGTGGCGCGCAGGCTGTCTTCCATGCGGTCGAAGGCGATGGCGACCGGCTGCAATTCAGGAATCTTGTTGCGCTGCGCGAACAGGCCTTCGACTCGGCGCTCGGCCACCGCCCGCGCCGTTTCGGTAAAGCGCCGCAGCCCGCGCCACAGATCGAAGGCAATCAGCAGCACGATGGCGGCAAAGCCGAGATAGATCGCCGCCGCGATCTGCACTTCCGGCGCCTTCCAGTAGGGCTGCCCCAGGCGCTGTTCGGAGGCTTCGGTAAGATCGTTGGAAATCACCAGTGCCCAGCAGCCGCGCTGCGTCCGCACCGGCGTGATCGCCGAGATCAGTTCTGCCGCGCCATCCTGGCGCTCGATGCGCAGCGCCAGCGGCAGATCGCCGCCGCAGGTGGCGCCAAGCTGCTCCAGCACACCGGCATCGGCCAGTTCGCGCTGCTCACGCTCCAGTTCATCAGGCGGCACCGGCGGCGCCGAGGCGACATAGAGAAAACCCGCGTCCGGCGGTCCGTCATGCGGCCGGAACAGCAGTCGCAAGCTGACGCCTTCCGTCTGAAAACGCGCCAGCTCCTCGCCCAGGCGGAACAGCGGGATCATGTCGGCGCGCTGCAGGCGCTCCTCCAGCACGCGCCCGACCGTCAAACCTTTCACGCGGATGCTTTCCAGCAGCAGGCGCTGCCGGTCGAGATCGGCCTGGCGGAATGTGACGTAGAGAATGGGCGGCAGGGCGATGAACAGGGCCGCCACCAGCAACGCCCGCAGAGTCAACGAGCGGCCGAGCCGGCTGAAACGCCCTTCCCGCTTAACCATGACGCCAACGGTAACCGAAGCCTGGATAGGTTTCGATAGCGTCGAAGTCGGGATCAAGATCGCGGAATTTCTGGCGGATGCGCTTCACCATCGCGCGCACATTGGCGCGATAGCCGTCCGGCCCCTGTCCCGCTTCGAAACCCGCACCGCGCACCGCGTCGTAGATCTCGCGATAGCCGACATCACGGCCGATGCGCTGCGCCAGCAACTGCACCACCTTGAACTCGCCATGGGTGAGATCGACCTGCTGGCCGTTCCAGGCGGCACGCGCGCTGGCCACATCCAGCATCAGTCCCGTCGGCCCCTGTTCGGCGGCCGGATTGGCGGCCGGCTGCTTGGTGGTCAGAGCGATGCGCAGGCGCTGCAGGATGATGGCAAAGCTCTTGCTCTTGTCGACGAAGTCGATGGCGCCGAGCTTCAGCCCCTTCTCCTCGAAGATCGGCTGATTGAGCCCAGTCAGGAACAGCACCGGGAAATCGTGACCGGCGGCGCGCAGCTTTTCCAATGTTGCCGGACCATCGGGATCGGGCATCTGCCAATCCAGCAGCAATGCGGTGGGCCGATTGCCTTTAAGCAGCCAATCGAGCAGCACCGCGCCGCCTTCGAAGGTTATGGCACGATAGCCGGCTTCCGCCAGATTGGCCGAAACCGTATCGCGGAACAGGCCGTCGTCGTCGACGACGGCGATCAGCGGAGCATCAGCGGCGACCGGCATCACGGGCGATCCTTGCCAGGCAAGCGTCTGTCGCGGGGTTTTTGTCGGGCATGCCATTCACTTCATATTGGAGCGTATAAAAATCGTTGCGCTGGGTATCGAAATAAAGATAGGCAGCCAGCACACATTCGCCGCCGCCGAATTCAAGCACTCTTGCCGGCGGCGCGTCACGTTCGCGAAGCGGCTGACCGAACTGCCGCGTCAGGCCATCGCGGTTCAGCCCCATTACCACCGGCACGCCATCCGTCATCACCGGTATCTGCGGCGCGGCCTGAGGTGCGGCCTGATGATGCACTGCCAGATTCGGCTTCGACCGCGGCAAAGGCGGCATTGGCCGAGCGTCCTGTACCGGCGGCAGCTCTGACGGCGGCAGTTCCGGCTCCATCACGACGTCCGGCTCCGGTTCTACGCGATGCAGAAAATCGCAGCCCGCCAAGGCTATGGGCAGGACAAGCGCCCATAGCATGGGACACCAAGGACGTCGCTGGAAAAACGAATCGGGCATGTCTGGACGATACGCAAGCGCCGCGTAGCCGAAAAGCCACCTTATTCTTTCAGATTGGAACAGATGCAAAAACAACCCTGAGTGAGGAAGTCATTAGCTTATAGTAAAACTTGTGACCTAATTGTGATCTAAAGCCGATATACTTGTGACTGCCGCAATAAAACGCAGACGGTTTTAAATAATCATTGCTGCGGCCTCCAAGTTCGGACAAGTCTTGTCTCAACAAGACGTTCACGCCGATTCCTCCTCTCAGTGAAATCGCTTAAGTGAAAGAGAAATCGCTAAGTGAAAGAATCGGCAAGGGTTTACGCAAAGGGTTTACGGAGGTCCGTTTAGTGAAGAAGTCGCAGATCGTTGCCCTTGCTTTGGCCGGTTTGGCGGCGGCGGGCTGTTCGGGTTTGAACGAGCAGCAGCAACGCGCCTTATCCGGTGGCGCCCTCGGGGCGGCAGGCGGTGCGGCGGTCGGTGCCTTGACCGGCAGCACGGTAACCGGTGCGCTGATCGGCGCTGCCGCGGGCACAGCTGGCGGTCTGCTCTATCATGAGAGCAAGAAGTAACTGGTTTTTGGTTGAGTTAGCGGAGCGGCGCGTCATGCCTGCCTCAACCCCGTGGTGGAGCACCCCCTCCATCGCCGCGCCGCGGCCTGGTCGCCGACCCACCCTCGGCCTGGCCGCTGCCATCGTCGCCTCGGTGTTATCCGGGGTGGCGATGGCAGATCCGCCCCCCCCTGCCTCCCCGTCGCCCTGGGCTTCCCCCCAGGGCTGGCGGGGGCAGGTTCCCTTCCAGCAGCCCCGCTATATGCCTGCGCCGCAGCCTTATATGGTCTACGCCGTGCCATACGGGATTAATCACGGTACCTGCGACCGCAATCTGCTCGCCAAGGAACTGATGGGCAGCCTCACCAGCGCCGAGATCGCCCCCGCCAAGGCCAGCATGAACAGCGCCGGCAACGCCGAAACCCCGAAACTGGCGACCGCCGCAACGACGGCGCCGACGACTACGATGCCGGCGGCCACGATCCTGGTCGGCAGCCCCATCGCCCGCAGCATGGATGACGTGGATCAATCCTGCGTCAGCCGCGTTCTGGAATATGCGCCCGATCACTCTGCCGTGCAGTGGTATGGCGCAACAGGCACCGGCTATGCCGTCACGCCGCTCCATACTTTCGAGCGGGATGGACGTTATTGCCGGGAGTATCAAACAACCGCCGTAATTGGCGGCCAGGATAAACGCGTGTACGGAACAGCCTGCCGGATGCCTGACGGCGGCTGGCAAACCGTCAGCTAAAAACGAATTCCAGCTAAAAACGAATTCGCCCAAAGAATTCGTAAACAGATCATCCCCAGAATCGCCGAATGGAGGCGAAGATGCTGACCAATACACTGCTGCTTTACGTCACCCAGGAAGCGCTGGAAAAAGCGCGCGAGCGGCTGGCGGCCTTCGCCGCGCCGAACCAGGGATACGCAACGGTCGCCAAGGCCTGGCAGATCGCGCCGAAGATGCGCCTGAAGAAGGCCGAGAAATCCTGGCCGACGCGCCATTGAGCCGCGTCGCTCAAAGAAATCGATCAGACAAAAAGCCCGCCTTCGAAGCGGGCTTTTTTTATGTCGCCTTCATGCCGGTCGCAACCGATTCTAGATCAGCAATTTACGGATTCGCGCCGAGATCACATCCACCAGGCTGACCAGCAGGATGATCATGATCATCACGGCGCAGGTCTTGCCGAAATCGAAGCTGCGGATCACCTCCCACAGCACCACGCCAATGCCGCCGGCACCAACCATGCCGACGACCGATGCCGAGCGCAGATTCGATTCGAAGCGATACAACGAGTAGGACACCCAGAGCGGCATGACCTGCGGGATCACGCCATAGGCAATCTCCTCGATGGCGTTGGCGCCGGTGGCGCGGATGCCTTCCACCGGCTGCGGATCGATCGCCTCCACGGCTTCGGAAAAGAGTTTGGCGAGGATGCCGGTGGTATGGACGAACAGCGCCAATGCGCCGGCGAAGGGTCCGAGCCCCACCGCCACGACGAACAGCATGGCAAAGACCATCTCGTTGATTGCGCGGCAGGCATCCATCAGGCGGCGGACCGGCTGATGCAGCCAGGCCGGCGTGATATTGGCGGAGGCGAGCAGCCCGAAGGGCACCGCGAAGATCACCGCCAGCAACGTTCCCCAGATGGCGATGTGCAGCGTGATCGCCAGCTCCGACAGATAGTAGCGCCACTCGCTGAAATCCGGCGGGAAGAAATCGCCGAGGAAGACCGTCATGTTGCCGGCGTCGGCGATCAGCTTCATCGGCGCAATCTCAGCACCCTTGCAGGACCAGATCAGCATGGCTGCCGCCAGGGCGTAGACCGCCAGCTTGCCCAAAGAGGTTTTCAGTCCCGCCTTGGGCGGATGGATTGGATGCTTCGTGATGGCAGCCGCAGGTACAGTCATGGAAACCTCGCCGGATTCATGCCGGGCGGCTGGGATACCCAGCCACCCAGCAATGCTGCTTACGAGCCCATCTGCCTGTTGAGATCGGCCAGCTTGGCCTCGATCTCGGCCAGCTTCCTGGCTTTCTCATCCGCCGCCATATTGGCGTCGGCCTCGATCTTCAGCTTGTCGCGGAACAGCGCGAGCTGACGGATCGGCAAAAGCTGCTTGTTGGAGGATTCGCGGAACGGTCCCCATTGCAGATCGGCCAGCACCTTGAGCTCGCGATTGAGCCGTTCGGCCGGTTTGCCGGGCTGCCGCGTGCCATAGGTCATGAAGAAGGCCTTGATCTTGGTCTTGTCGGCCTCCGGCAGATCCTTGCGCCAGACGATCGGATCGGACGGGATCAGCGGCGATTTCCAGATCGTCTTCACCTCGGCCGCCTTGGCCGGCTGGCTTTTCTGCAGGCGCTCCAGGTTCTCGTTGTTGTTCGTCGCCAGATCGACCTGCCTGTTGGCCACCGCGAGCGCGTTGACCTCATGATTGCCTGTCACCACGCGGGCAAAATGCTTGCGCACGTCAATATTGTTCTGCCCCCAGGCATAGAAGCCCGGCACCAGGAAGCCGGAGGTCGAATTCGGATCGCCATTGCCCAGCGTGTATTTGCCCGGCGCCTTCAGCACGTCCTCCAGCGAATTGATCGGGCTGTCCTTATGCGCCAGCAGCAGCGACCAGTAGCCCGGCGCGCCATCCTTGGAGGTGGTCTGCGCGAAGATCTCGCCATCGGCGCGGTCGACCGCCTGCATGGCCGAGGCATTGCCGTACCAGGCCACCTGCACCTTGTTGAAGCGCATGCCCTCGATCACGCCGGCATAGTCGGGCGCGAAGAAGGCATTCACCTTATAGCCGGTCAGCTTCTCCATATCGGCCAGGAACGGCTCCCATACCGTCCGCAGGTTCGCACTCGACTCGGTCGAGATGATGCCGAAATTGACTTCCTTCAACTCGGATGCCTGGATGTTCTGCGCATAGGCGGCCAGGGCGAGGCTTGCCATTGTGGCTTTCAGGATGGTGCGGCGAAGCATTGGTTCTCTCCCGTTGATGGATGACGCGAAGGATCAGGCAGGCATGGCTTCGGGCTGCAGCAGCAGGCGTTGCGCGGCTACCGGGACAGGCGGCATGCCGGCGGCGGACGAAGACCAGCCGCCATCCAGATCGCCAAATTCCAGACCGGTATCGTTGCCGTAGATGCCGCGCAGCAGCGCCGCCGTAACGCCGCTGGCGGCGCCGTCGAACACCACCCTGCCGTCACGCAGCGCGATGACGCGTCGGCAGTATTTCAGTGCGAAGTCCACCTGATGCAGCGACACCACAACGGTGACGCCGTCGTTGCGATTGATGTCGGCGAGGCTCTCCATCACCTTGCGCGAGGCTTCCGGATCAAGCGAGGCGATCGGCTCATCTGCCAGGATCACGCCTGCCTTCTGCACCAGCGCGCGGGCAATCGCTGCACGCTGCTGCTGGCCGCCGGATAGGGTTGAGGCGCGCTGGAAGGCACAGGGCGCGATGCCGACCCGGTCCAGCGCATGGATGGCGATACGGCGCTGCTCGTCGGTAAACCAGCGCAGCAGCGTGCGCCACAGCGGCATGCAGCCCAGATTGCCGGCCAGCACATTGGTGATCACCGGCATGCGGCCGACGAGGTTGAACTGCTGGAAGACGAAGCCGATGCCGGCGCGGGTGCGGCGGATGCCGCGCGCGATCCGTCCATCTTGCTGTACCATGCGGCCATTGACGATGACCTGCGCATGCGCGCCGCGGTCGCCCGGCATGAGACCGGCGATATGACGCAGCAAGGTCGACTTGCCCGAACCCGACGCGCCGATCAGCGCCACCATTTCGCCCGGCTGGATCGTCAGGCTGATATTCTCAAGTGCGCGCTTGCCCGTCCGGAAGGTTTTCGATAGATGGGCGATCTCGATGGCGGCCCGCATGCGATTCCCTCGGCTCTTCCCTGTTGGCCCGTCGCTGTCGCAGACGGTGATAGCGACGGGGGGTGACACTTCTGTTGCAGATCGGCGTCGCCTGGATGAAATCGGACCTGCCTCCGGCCGGAATCAGGACCCATAACGAATTTGTCTAGGGAAACCCGCCATGGCTTCGCGCTTTGCTCTCTATGCCGCTCCGCCTGCCGACGGCCCGCTGCATAAATTCGCAGCCGAATGGCTCGGCTGGGACCCGGAGACCGGCGAGGGTCTTCCCATCAAGCCAGCGGCCGGTTTAAACGCGGAGCGCATTGCCGCGCTGACCGCAGAGCCACGGCGCTACGGCTTTCACGGCACGCTGAAGCCGCCTTTCCATCTGGCGGAAGGCTGCGATGAAGGACAGCTCATCGTCGCGCTTGAGCGCTTCGTGGCGGCACGCAAGCCGATCCGCCTGCGGTTGAAGCTGGATGTCTTAGGTAGCTTCCTGGCCCTGCGGCCCGATGCACCCTGTCCTGAGATCGACGCGCTGGCCGCCGATTGCGTGCGCGACTTTGACCGCTTCCGCGCGCCCCCGTCAGAGAGCGAACTTACCCGCCGCCGCGCCGCCGGGCTGACCGAGCGCCAGGAGCAATATCTGGCGGCCTGGGGCTATCCTTATGTGATGGAGGAGTTCCGGCTGCATTTCACGCTGACCGGCCGCATCGAAGATGCCGCCGAGCGCGAGAAGCTGTTCCGGCATCTGCAAGCCCAAACGGCGCCCCTGATCCGCGATCCTTTCATGGTGGACGAGATCTGCCTGTTCGTGCAGCCCGCCAGCGACGCGCCCTTCCGCATCGCCGGCCGCTATCGCTTCGGCGGCTAGCCGCGCGCGCCTTCGAAAATCAGCCGGGCGCCCAGCAGGCCCATCACGCCGCCCGCCAGCCGGTCGATCCAGCGTTTCGAGCGCAGATAGGCTGCCCGCGGTCTGGGGGCTGAGAAAGCCACGGCGACGATGCAGTACCAGCAGAACTCGACCGCAAAAAGCAGCGGCGGCAGCAGCAAGGTCATCCAGAGCGGCGGATCGGCCGGCAGCAGGGCCGCGAAGATGCTGGCATAGACCACGGCGGTTTTCGGATTGCTGAGCTGCGTTGCCAGACCGATAAAGAAGGCACGCAACACACCGCGCCCTGCTTCCGCCTGCGGCGTTTCCATCCGCAGCGGCTGCGTGGCACCGCGCCAGATCAGAAAAGCGAGATAAAGCAGATAGGCGCCGCCGATCAGCTTCAGCGCCAGATACAGCCATCCGACCTGCATCAGCAACGTCACCAAGCCCAGCAAGGCCAGGCTGGCAAAGGTCATGCCGCCCAGCCCCATGCCGAAGGCCGCAGCGATGCCGACGGCGCGCGAGCCGGCAATGGCGGTGCGCGCGACCAGCACGAAGCTTGGCCCCGGACTGGCCGCGCCAATCGCGATGGCGCCGAGAATGCTGAACAAGGGAAGCAGGGACGGCAGGATATCCATGATGGCGCTCATGATAACGCTCCGGGCGGTCAGGCGGCGATCATGCGCGATTTTTTGCCGCCATGCACGCCGTTGCAGACCGCATTATGAAACCGGCTGCTGCTCCAGCAGAGCGAGAAACTGCCGCACCGTATCGGCCAGCGCGCCGTCGTTGTTCAGCACCACGACATCGTCACCCGACAGAGTGAAGGCCGCGGCGCGGGCCAGGCGTTCCTCGATCTCGGCCGGTGTTTCACGGCCGCGCTTGATCAGGCGGGCGCGCAGTACATCTGGTGAGGCCGTGATCAGCACCACGATCAGGCCGGGAAATTTCTGCCGCGCCTGATCGATCACGGCGCGCGAGACATTGATCACCACCTGTCTGCCGGCCTTCCAGTCGGCGATGACGCTGGCCGGAATCCCGTAATGCAATCCGTGCGCACCCCAGGACAATGCGAAATCGCCCTGATTCTTTTTGACGGCAAACTCCTCTTCGGTGATGCCGATGTAATCTTCGCCGGCAAGACCGGAGGGCCGCGTAATGTAGCGGCGCGGAAACACCACGTCAGAACGCTCTTTCAGCGCGGCGCGCGCCCCGTCAATGACGGCATCCTTGCCGACCCCGCTGGGGCCGACGACCAGAATCAAACGGCCCGTCATGACGCAACGCTCAGCACTGTGGCGATCATGGCGGCGGCCTCTTCCGGCAACATCGTGAAATGCATGACACGCTTACTTACATCACGCGCTGGCCATTGCGCCAGACGGCGCGCACCACCGGCGTGTCGTCGATCAGGCTGACGCGGACGAGATCGGCGCGCCGCCCCGGCTCGATCGCGCCGCGATCCTTCAGGCCAATGGCGTCCGCCGGATTGGCCGAAGCCATCGCCACCGCCTGCGGCAGCGAAATGTCCGGCACTTCCTTGGGCAGCAGGAAAACCGACTGGATCATGCTGCTCGGCACGTAATCCGAGGAGATGATGTCGAGCTGGCTCTCCTCGGCCAACGAGCGCGCCGAGATGTTGCCCGAATGCGACCCGCCGCGCACCAGATTGGGCCCACCCATCATCACCTGCATGCCATGCTGGCGCGACAGGGCCGCCGCTTCGCGCGTGGTCGGGAATTCCGCCACCACCATGCCGTCGGCCGCGGCTTCGGCCACATGCTCGGGCGTGGCGTCATCATGGCTGGCCAGCGGCAGGCCCTTCTCGCGGCACAGCGCCACGATGCGGCGGCGGTTCTGCGCGCCATAGGCTTTGGCATTGGCGATCTGCTCGGCCATGAACTGATCCATGGCCTCGCCCGACAAGCCGTACTTGCGCTGGTAATACTGCCGGTATGTCTGCAAATTGACGAATTGCCGCTGGCCCGGCGTGTGGTCCATCACCGAAACCAGCTTCAGCCAGCTCAGTTCGGTCAGCGGCTCGACCAGCGGCATCAGATTCTTGAACGAGATTTCGCAGCGCAGATGCAGCAGGTGTTCCGCGCGCAGCATGCCGCCCTGCTGGCTCGCCTCGATGGCGGCGATCATGTCGCGCAGGATTTCCATGCGCACCGCATTATCGCGCAGATCACCCACCGCGATGGCGTCCAGCACGGTGGTAATGCCGGCGGCGGCGATTTGTGCGTCATGGCTGATCACCGCCAGCTTGCCGGGCCAGCGCACGCCAGGCCGCGGCGCGAAATGCTTTTCCAGATTGTCGGTATGCAGTTCGACCAGCCCGGGCAGCAGATAATCGCCGCCGAAATCCTCGGCACCTGCCACCGGGCGGCTGTCGGAATCCAGATCGGCGATCACGCCGTCGCGAACCAGCAGGCTGCCGGACTCGATGATGGCATGGCGGCCGACGATGCGGGCATTGGTAATGGCCAATTCAAAACTCATGCCGCGGCTCCCAGGGCTTGCAATGGTAACAGGCGGGTGGTGATGGCGGCGCGCGTTTCGGCATCATGCACGATGGCAACGATGGCCGCGCCGCGCTCGCGGGCATCATTGATCAGGTTTATGACAATTTTGCGGTTGTGATCATCCAGTGATGCCGTCGGTTCGTCCAGCAGAAGAATGGGATACTCCGCGGCAAAGCCGCGCGCGATATTGATACGCTGCTGCTCGCCACCTGAGAAAGTCGCTGGCGGCAGGCTCCACATCTTCTCCGGAACCTGCAGCTGGCTCAGCAGCAGGCGCGCCCGCTCCCTTGCCGCCTCGGCCAGAACGCCGCGCGCAATCAGCGGCTCGGCCACGATATCCAAAGTCGCCACGCGGGGAATGACGCGCAGAAACTGCGTCACGTAACCCAGCGTGCGCTTGCGGATATCCAGCACCACGCGCGGCTGGGCGCCGACGATATCGACCAGTTCACCGTCATGGCGTAGCAGGATGCGTCCGCCCTGGGGCCGGTAATTGCCGTAGATCGAGCGCAGCAGGGTGGACTTGCCCGCACCGGACGGCCCGTGCAGGGTGACGCATTCGCCCGCGCTGACGCTCAGCGAGGTATCGCGCAGCACCGGCAGCGCCACGCCGCCCCGCAGATGCAGGGTGAAGGTCTTTTCCAGATTTTCGACGCGGATCATCTCCATGGCAGCCTCACACGCTGAGCACGGAGGATACCAGCAGCTGCGTATAGGCATGCTGCGGATCGTCCAGCAACTGGTCGGTCAGGCCGGTCTCGACCACTTCGCCATGGCGCATCACCATCAGGCGATGCGCCAACAGGCGCGCCACGCCCAGATCGTGCGTCACCACGATGGCGGCGACATTGTAGTCCTGCACCAGCCGGCGGATCAGGTCGAGCAGCCGTGCCTGCACGGAGACATCCAGCCCGCCGGTCGGCTCGTCCATCAGCACGATGCGCGGACGGGTCACCAGGTTGCGGGCGATCTGCAGGCGCTGCTGCATGCCGCCCGAAAAGCTGCGCGGCAGATCGTCGATGCGCTCGCCCGGCATCTCGACGGCCGCCATCCATTCCAGCGCCGTGTCGCGCAGGCTGCCGTAATGCTTCCGGCCCAGCGCCATCAACCGCTCGCCGATATTGGCGCCGGCTGAAAAATTCATGCGCAGACCATCGCGGGCATGCTGCTGCACGAAACCCCATTCGGTGCGCATCAGATGGCGCTTGCGCGATTCCAGCGCCGTAGCAAGATCGACGATGTCGCCGGCTGCCGTGCGGTAGAGGATCTTGCCGCCATCGACGGCGATCCGCCCGGCGATGCAATTGAGCAAAGTCGACTTGCCGGAGCCGCTCTCGCCGACAATCCCCAGCACCTCGCCGGGCCAGAGCTCGAAGGATATGTCGCGGCAGGCCACCTGGCGGCCGAAACTCTTGCTCAAGCCCTCGACGCTCAGCAAAGGCATGTCGATCATTGTGCCGCCTCTTCCTTGTAGGGCGCCGCCATGCGGCCGCGATGTCCGGCAGCCTGGCGTTCGCTGCAATAATCGGTATCCGAGCAGACGAACATCCGCCCGCCCCTGTCGTCGAGAATCACCTCGTCGAGGAAGCTGTCTTCGGCGTTGCACAATGCGCAGGTCTCCGGCCAGCGTTCGATCTGGAAGGGATGGTCCTCGAAATCGAGCGGCTTGACCTCCGTATAGGGCGGCACGGCATAGATGCGCTTCTCGCGCCCCGCACCGAACAATTGCAGCGCCGCGTTCATATGCAGCTTCGGCGTATCGAATTTCGGGATCGGCGAGCAGCGCATCAGATAGCGGCCATTCACCATCACCGGATAATCGTAAGCGGTCGAGATATGGCCATGCCGTGATATATCCTCATACAGCTTCACATGCATGACGCCGTATTCGCTCAGGGCATGCATCTTGCGCGTTTCGCTTTCGCGCGGCTCCAGCCAGCGCAGGGGCTCCGGGATCGGCACCTGATAGACGAGGATCTGATTTTCCGTCAGCGGCATTTCCGGCACGCGGTGGCGCGTCTGGATAAGTGTCGCCTCGCGGGTCTTTTCCGTCGTCGCTACACCGGTCATGCGGGTGAAGAAGCGGCGGATCGAGACGGCGTTGGTGGTGTCGTCGGCACCCTGGTCGATCACCTTCAGCACATCATTCTTGCCAATCACCGCGGCCGTCACCTGCATGCCACCGGTGCCCCAGCCATAGGGCAACGGCATTTCACGGCTGCCGAACGGCACCTGATAGCCCGGAATCGCGACGGCCTTCAAAATGGCGCGTCGGATCATCCGCTTGGTCTGCTCGTCCAGAAAGGCGAAGTTGTATCCTGCCACGGTCGCCGTTGCCGCGTAGCTCTGCTGAATCGTCATTGCGCCGCCTCCCGAAGCGCTTCCTCGCGCTCGGCCGCAATCTCCGCCCGCATGGTGCGCACCAGGGTCAGTTCCGACTGGAAATCGACATGATGCGGCAGTTTCAGATGCTGCACGAAGCCCGAGGCTTCCACGTTGTCGGCGTGATACAGCACAAATTCCTGATCCTGCGCCGGCGCGGTCACGTCCTCGCCCAATTCCTCGGCCCGCAAAGCGCGATCGACCAGCGCCATCGCCATCGCCTTGCGCTCGGCATAGCCGAAGCTCAGGCCATAGCCGCGGGTGAATTTCGGCGGCTCGGTTTTGGACCCCCGGAACTGGTTCACCATCTGGCATTCGGTAACGGTGATATCGCCGATATCGACGCTGAAGCCGAGTTCCGGCACGTCGATCTCAACCGAAACCTCGCCCGAGCGGATTTCGCCGACGAAAGGATGCGACCGCGCATAGCCGCGCTGCGTCGAATAGCCGAGCGCCAGCAGATAGCCCTCATCAGCGCGCGCCAGATTCTGCAGCCTGACATCGCGCCCGGCGGGCAGCAGCAGCGGCTCACGCGTCAGATCGCCGACCGGCGCGTCATCCGGATCGGGCTTTTCCTGCTCGATCAGCCCTTCGGCATTCAAAAGATCGACCACCTGCGGCAACGCATCCGCAACACTGCCGCCGTTTCCCTCCGCCTGCGGCGCCTCGCCCTTAGCCAGCAGGCTGAAATCCAGCAGGCGGTGAGTGTAGTCGAAGGTCGGCCCCAGCAACTGACCGCCCGGCATGTCCTTGAAGCAGGAGGAAATCCGCCGCGATACCTGCATTCTGGCCGTATCGATCGGCTTGGACACGGCGAAACGCGGCAGGGTCGTGCGATAGGCGCGCAGAAGAAAGATCGCCTCCACCTGATCGCCGCGCGCCTGTTTCAGCGCCAGCGCCGCCAGATCGGGATCGTAGACAGAGCCTTCCGTCATCACGCGGTCGACCGCGAGGCTTAGCTGCTCGCGGATCTGCGCAACCGTCAGTTCCGGTACATCGGGATCGCCGCGGCGGTCCTCAGCCAGAAGCTTATGGGCGTTCTCGATGGCGGCTTCGCCGCCTTTGACGGCCACATACATGTCAGGCCTCCGTCGCGAAGGTGATCGCCGTGCTGCGCGGCAGGCCGATCAGGTCAGTGCTGCAGCACAGATAAAGGTCGAGGCCGCGCGGAAAGGCCGCGCTCAGCGCCGCGCGCTGTTGCCAGAACGCCATTGGCAGACCGCAGGGCGGCATGGCGACGCCGTCCTTGATGCCCGGTCCGCGCCATTGCATCGCGGTTTTTCCTTGCAGCGTCGCAACCTGGATCAGCAGCGTGGCACCCTTCTCCGGCGCTTCGTCGCTGCCCTGAGCAAAATTTTCCAGGTTGGGCAGAGGCTGGCCGGCATTGAGCAGTGCGAATTGCGCCGCACCCGCCTGCGCGACAACCGGCGCGCCGGTATGGAACCGCAGCCAGTTCTTCAGGGCAGGCGTATCGAAGCCGGGCCCGAGCCAGACCGGCGTATCCAGATCGCATAAGGTCAATGCGGCAGCCGCCAGGGCCTGCGTCACGCCATCAGGACGGCCAATGTCGCCGGCGATGCTGGCAATGCGGCCAGGCCGCGCCATCGCATCCAGAAGCGCGCGGAAGCTTGCCTGGCTTTGCTGCACCGGATCGCTGAATCCTGCAGGCGGGGCGGATGATGAAGGTGCTGATGACAGCATGGTCATGCTCAGCCCTCCCCGCGCACGAGGGTGAAGAAATCAACCTTGGTGGCGGCGACTTTCTCCGCGCGTTTCTGCCGCTTCTCGGCCAACAGCTTCTGCGCCGGCACGATCAGGTCGGCCTCGATCTTCGGCGCATGGGCCGGATCGAGCGCCAGCGCGTCGAACAAAGCCACCAGCTCCGCCTTGCGGGCATCGCGGCCCTGCACGTAGCCCACGCCCATCAATTCCCGGCCAGCCGCTTCCACGGCGACGACGCAGCGCGTCACCGTCATCTCGCCCAGATTAAAGCGCTGCCCAACGCCGCCGGCGCGGGCCCGCACCATCACCAGTCCCGTCTCCGGCACCTTGAGATGGCGGTAGCGCGGCTTCTCCGCCAGCCCGTCCCAGGCTTGCTGCAGGGCGGTGGCGTCAGTCCGCGCCAGAATGGCAAGCCGGCGCTGCCGCGCAGTAATGGCTGGATCGTCTGGAGAAAGGGCTGCGGTCATCTGGACCTCTTGCACATTCGTCTAAATTTGTCTAGACATCTATATGTCTAATCCCTGATCCGGATCTTATCAAGCCAGCATTTGGGGAAGTTTTTATGACAATCGGCTTCGACAGTCGTTTTAAGAACGAGCAGGCATCGACGTGACCGGCGACAGCGCATCGGACATTGGCAAGATCGAGCGTGGCAGCGGACTTACCGTCTGGCGGCAGATCGCGGCCAATCTCGAACAGGCGATCCGTCGCGGCGACTACAAGCCCGGCACGCAATTGCCGACCGAGAAGCAGCTTGCCCGCCAATTCGGCGTCAACCGCCATACCGTCCGGCAGGCGATGAACCGGCTGGCCGAGCATGGCCTGGTCAGCATCGAGCAGGGCCGTGGCATGTTCGTCGCCGAAAGCTCGCTCGATTATGCGCTCGGGCCGCGCACGCGCTTCACCGAGAACCTGCTGACCAGGCAGAAGAAGCCGATGCGTGAATTGATATTTGCCGAAACCGTGCCTGCGCCGGGCGACATTGCCCGCGCACTTGGCATCCCCACCGGCGCGCCGGTCTGGCAGCTTGAGACGCGCAACAGGGCGGACGACAAGCCAGTTAGCGTCAGCAGTCATTATTTCACCGTCGATCGCTTCCCCGACATGCCCGAGTTGTTCCGACGCGCGGGCTCGATCACCGGCGCGATGAAGCTTGGCGGGGTAGCGGATTATTCCCGGCGCACCACGCGGATCGCGGCGAAGCTGATCTCTGCCAGCGACGCACGTCTGCTGCAACTGCCGCGCACGCGTCCCGTTCTGGTCAGCGAAACCGTCAATGTCGATCCGCGCGGTAAGCCGGTGGAATTCGTCCGCGCGCGTTTCGCCGCCGACCACATCACGCTCAGCATCGAATATCTGGCTTGATCTGGCCCCGATGAACCCTGATCTGGCCTGGGCTTACGGCACCCGCAGGCGGCCCAGCACAGCAAGGCTGCGCCGGTCGATGACGATGGCTTCGCCATTCTGCGGATAAGCCTCAGTGAAGGCGCCAATCGTCGCGTGATGCGAAATGAGGATTACCGGCCGGTCTTCCGGCAGGCTGTGAATCAGGGCGCGCAGCTCTGCCATCTGCGCCGCGCGGCGCTCCGGACGGCCATGCAGCGAGGCGAGCGCGGGCGCAACCTCGACGCGGCCGAGATCCAGCAGCCGCGCGGTATCCTGGGCCCGGCACCAGGCGCTGCTCAGCACCAGGGCCGCATCGACGCCGTTGCGGCGGAATTCATTGCCGAAGCGGCGCGCCTGATTGCGGCCGGCCTCGGACAGATTGCGTTGCGTGCTGCAGTCATCCAGCCGAAAGCCGGGTGGATCGCCGATTCCTGGCGCTTCCGCATGGCGGATCAGCGCCGCGGCACGCCGCTCACGCAAGGCCTGCCATAAACTACCGTCGTCACTGGCCACCGCCGGGCAGATGGGCCACAGCAACAAAACGACGACACAGTGGATCAGACGCCGCACGCTCACCTCGCCAGCCCGCGCATTCGTACTAAGTCCTAAGTCATAGAGCATCCGCTCCAGCCGCCCAGGGCTGACCGAGCAGCGGCTTAAGATGACGGAATGGGGGCCTGCAATGAATCTGCCCGTTTCCGATGTGCTGAAACTGATCCTGACGGCGCCAGCGCCGCCGGTGGTTGCCGGCGCCTTACCGTCCGACCGCTTAGCGCCGCTCTTCAGCGCGCTGCAATCGGCCAAGCCGCCGCGCCCGCCGGAGGAAATCGAGGACGATATCTGGGCGCTGTGGACCGCCCATGACGATCCGGCGCTGGAGGCGCGCATGCAGCGGGCGATCTCGGCCATCGCGCGCCGGCGTTTTTCCGAAGCCGAGACCCTGCTCGATGCACTCGTGCGCGAGGCGCCGGACTGGGCTGAGGCCTGGAACAAGCGCGCGACGCTTTATTACCTCACCCGCCGCGACGCCGAGAGCCTGGAGGATATCCGCCGCACCCTGGCGCTGGAACCGCGCCATTTCGGCGCCATCTGCGGCTTCGCCCAGATCTGCCTGCGCTGCGGCGAGAAGGCGGCAGCGGCCAGCGCCTTCAACGCCGCGCTGCAGATCAATCCGCATCTCGATAGCGTTCGCGCGATTCTGGCCGAGCTGGAACCGGCGCCGCCGCCGCGGCTGAACTGACCAGGCATCAGCGTCTGCATCAAATCGCACACAATTCCGGTTGACGATTCTGCTGACCGGCTTTACGGCTGATTGCGCTTCACGCGCCTTTTGCCTGCCCGGAGTTTTCGCCTACATGACCGATCTTGCCCTTGAATGGCTCAATCTGGTGCTGCGCTGGATGCACCTGATCTTTGGCATCGCCTGGATCGGCTCGTCCTTTTTTTTCATCTGGCTCGACAATTCGCTGCGCAAGAGCGAGCACACCAAGCCCGGCGTGCTGGGCGAGACCTGGATGATCCACGGTGGCGGCTTTTACTTCACCGAGAAATACGCGGTCGCTCCGCCGCAGCTGCCCAAGGAACTGCACTGGTTCAAATACGAGTCCTACTTCACCTGGCTGTCGGGCTTCTTCCTGCTGGGCGTGCTGTATTACGCCGGCGCCGATCTCTATCTGATCGACAGCAAGGTGCTGCCGCTCGCGCAATGGCAGGCGATTGGCATCAGCGTCGGCTCGCTGATCCTTGGCTGGCTGCTCTACGACCGGCTGTGCAAATCGCCGCTGGGCAAGAACGATGCAGCCCTGGCCATGGTCGGATTCGTTCTGCTGGTAGCCGCCGCCTATGGCTATGCGCAGGTCTTCTCAGCCCGTGCCGCCTATCTGCATGTCGGCGCGCTGATCGGCACGATCATGACGGCCAATGTCGCCCATGTGATCATTCCGAACCAGAAGAAGGCCGTGGCCCAGATGCTGGCCGGCCAGACGCCGGACCCGGTCTATGGCAAGCAGGCCAAGCAGCGTTCGCTGCACAACAACTACCTGACCCTGCCGGTGCTGTTCGCCATGATCAGCAACCATTACCCGGTGACCTACGGCCATCCTTATGGCTGGGTGATCCTGGCCGTGGTGATGATCATCGGCGGTCTGGTGCGGCATTTCTTCAACCTGAAGAACCAGGGCCGCGGCCAGCGCTACGAGTTCCTCGTCATCGCCTTCCTGCTGGTGGTCGGCCTCGTCTTCTTCACTCAGTGGGATCCGCGCCGCAGCGCCCATGCCGGCAATGTCGGCGTCGAGGATGCGCAGCGCATCGTGGCGGCGCGCTGCACCGCCTGCCATGCCGCACGGCCGACCTTTGACGGCATTGCCGAGGCACCGAAAGGCGTGATGTTGGAAACGCCCGAACAGTTGCGCCGCTTCGCCGCGCTGATCAACCAGCAGGCCGTGCGCACCGAAGCCATGCCGCCCGGCAACATCACCGAGATCACCGAGGAGGAGCGCCAGATGCTCGGCGCCTGGATCACCGCCGGCGCGAAGCTGGATTAGGGCTGCGCGTTACCCGCGGTCTTTTTCCATTCGGTACAAGACGCCCGGGTCAAGCCCGGGCGTGACGGGCGATTACGATGTCAGGCTCGGGCCAAAAAGCATTGATGGGCCCGAGCACCTGAAGCGTGCCATGACGATCAAATCAGGCGAGAGAAGGCAGCCGGGCGAACGGAACATGCATCCGCCTCGCCCACTCTCAATACGGCACCTTGTCCGGCTTTGCCGTCCAGGCCTTGAAGACCTCCAGCGCCTCGTCGCGCAGGATCTGCTCGCATTTCAGGCTGCGCTTTGCCATCGGTAGCGCCAGTTCGCGGTAGAGGAAGGCGTCGTCGAAATCGATCGCCGCCGCATCCTCCTGCGTATTGGCGTAATAAAGCCTGTCCACCCGCGCCCAATAGGCCGCCGCCAGGCACATCGGGCAGGGCTCGCAGCTTGTGTAGATCGTCGCGCCGCGCAGATCAAAGCGGCCCAGAGCCTGGCAGGCAGCGCGGATCGCCACGACTTCCGCATGGGCGGTCGGATCGTTCGCGCCGGTCACCTGGTTCCAGCCTTCGCCGACGATCCTCCCTTCATGCACGACCACCGCGCCGAAAGGACCGCCATGGCCGGCCTCCATATGCTCGCGGCTCAGGGCAATGGCGCGGCGCATGAAGGCGGCATGATCGGTCATCACGATCCCCGATAGGTCGAGAAGCTCCAGGGCGAGGCCAGCAGCGGCACATGATAATGCCCGTCGGCTTCGGCCATGGCAAAACGGATCGGCACGGCATCAAGGAAGGCCGGCTCGGGCAAGGCCACGCCTTTTGCCCGAAAGTAAGCGCCGACATGGAATACCAGCTCATAGCGGCCGGGCTTGTATTCCTCGCCGATCAAAAGCGGCGCATCGGTGCGCCCATCGGCATTGGTAACGGCGCGCTTGATCAGCCGGCGCGCTTCGCCCTCCAGCGCATAGAGCTCGATCTTTACGCCAGCGGCCGGCTTGCCATGCATCGTATCCAGCACATGGGTGCTCAGGCGGCCCATCGCGACATCCTTTCCGTTCAGGCGGCAGCCAGCAGCGCTTCCAGCCGCAGCCGGGCGATCTTGCCCACTTCGTTCAGCGCCGTGACGAATTCATCCGCCGGCGCATTGGCCAGCCGCCGCTCGAATTCGGCGAAGATCTGGCTCTTGGTGCGCAGCTTCACTGCAATGATGAAGGGAAAGCCATGCCGCTCCAAATAAGCATGGTTCATCTCGCGGATGCGCTGCTTTTCTTCCGGCGACAGGCGCGTCAGCCCGACGCTGTCCTGCTCGCTGGTCGAATGCGCGGTCAGTGTGCCGCTATCGGCTTCTTTGCCGGCAAGCTGCGGATGCGCGCGCAGCAGGCCCAGCTTTTCTTCCGGCGTCGCCGCCCACATCACCTGCACCATCGCGCCATGCAGGCTGTCGAGACTGGAAAACGGCCGCAGGCTGGCGACGCGCTGCGCGATCCAGGGTGAATGCTCGAATATGCCACCCAGTGCGGCGATGAAATCCGCGGCCGGCATGGCGTTGAGTTCGGAGAGCGTGGTCATGCGTTCCTTCTGTCACCCTCGGGCGTCACCGAGGATCCCTGTTTTCCGAATTGGGACCAGAACGTTTCGCAGCGGTCAAGCCCGCGCAGGGCGATCCGGTTATAAAACCAGAATGGCCCGGAAGTCGTTCACGTTGGTCAGGGTAGGCCCCGTCACGACCAGGCCGCCGGTCGCCTGGAAGAAGCCATAGCCATCGTTGTTGGCCAGGCATTCCTTAGCGGAAACGCCTTTCGCAGCGGCGCGCGCCATGCTGTCGGGCGCCAGCCAGGCGCCGGCATTGTCTTCGCTGCCATCGATGCCGTCGGTATCGGCCGCCAGCGCGTAAATCTCCTCTGCGCCATCCAGTGCCACCGCCAAAGCGGTGAGGAATTCGGCATTGCGCCCGCCGCGCCCCTTGCCGCGCACCGTCACCGTCGTCTCGCCGCCGGACAGCAGCACGCAGGGTGCCTTCGCCGGCTGGCCATGGCGGCGCACCTGCCGCGCGATGCCGGCCATCACCTGCGCCACCTCGCGGGCCTCGCCTTCGATGGCATCACCCAGGATGACGGGCGTGATGCCGGCCTTGCGCGCGACTTCAGCTGCGGCTTCCAGCGCCATCTGCGGCGTCGCCACCATAATCGTCTCGGTATGCGCAAAGGCAGCATCACCGGGCTTCGGCGTCTCGTCCATTGCCGCTTCCAGATGCCGCGCCACGGCCGGCGGGGGCGTGATGCCGTATTTCTGCAGCACGGCCCGCGCATCGGCAAAGCTGGTGGGATCGGGCACGGTGGGGCCGGAAGCGATCACCGCCGGATCGTCGCCCGGCACATCGGAGATCAGCAGCGACACCACGCGGGCCGGCGCTGCCGTTGCGGCAAGCCGCCCGCCCTTGATCGCCGAAAGATGCTTCCGCACGCAGTTCATTTCCGCGATGCTGGCGCCGGATTTCAGCAGCGCCTGGTTCACCGCCTGCTTGTCCGCAAGGCTTAGACCCGGCGCAGGCAAAGCCAGCAAAGCCGAACCGCCGCCAGAGATCAGGCACAGCACCAGATCGTCTGGCCCCAGCCCCTTCACCTTGTCCAGGATCAGTCCGGCTGCCTTCTCGCCAGCGGCATCGGGCACCGGATGCGAGGCCTCGATCACGGCAATCGACTGGCAGTCCACTGCATGGCCGTAGCGCGTCACCACCACGCCATCCAGCGCGCTGCCCTGCCAATGCTGCTCCACGGCGCGCGCCATGCTGGCCGCCGCCTTGCCGGCGCCGACCACCACCATGCGGCCCTTCGGCGGCTTCGGCAGATGCAACGGCACGCAGATCGCCGGATCGGCAGCCTTGCGGGCCGCGTCAAACATCGCACGCAGCAGCGTTTCCGGATCGTTGCGGGTCATCGGCGCCTCCTTGCCATTTTGCTAAAGGATGCAGACGCTCTTGGCCAGTGTTCGGCCGCAGTGTACAGTCAAAACTGTATACAATTCCAACATCAGGTCTCCCGCCCCATGGCCTTCCGTTTTGCCGACCGCATGCTGGCCCAGCTTGACGAACTTGGCCGCATCAGCGAAAGCCCCGACTTCCTGGTCCGCACCTTTCTGACGCCCGAGCAAAAAGCAGCCCATGAGAAAGCCGCGCAATGGATGCGCGAAGCCGGCATGAGCGTCGAACACGATTCCGCCGGCAACGTCGTTGGCCGCTATGAAGGCACCTCGCCCGATGCCCCCGTGCTGATGCTGGGTTCGCATCTCGACACGGTGCGCAATGCCGGCAAATACGATGGCATGCTGGGCGTCATCGCGCCGATTGCCTGCATCGCCGACCTGAACAGGCGCGGCAAGCGCCTGCCCTTCACCATCGAGGTGGTCGGATTTGTCAACGAGGAAGGCACCCGCTTCGGCTCGCCGATGACCGGCAGCCGCGCCATCGCCGGCACGTTCGATCCCGCCATGCTGGAAGCCAAGGACCGCAACGGCATCTCCATGGGCGAAGCCTACAAGGCCTATGGTCTCGATCCGGCGAAAGTGGGCTCCTGCGCCCGCAAGCCCGGCTCGGTTGCCGCCTTCATGGAACTGCATATCGAACAGGGCCCGGTGCTGGAGCATAACAATCTGGCGCTTGGCGTCGTCACCGCGATCTCCGGCGCGCGGCGCCATCGCGTCGAGGTCACCGGCCTTGCCGGTCATGCCGGCACCGTGCCGATGGGCCAGCGCCAGGATGCCCTGCTCGCCGCCGCAGAAGCTGCGCTCTTCATCGAGAAACGCTGCACCGGCACGCCTACTTTGGTCGGCACGGTCGGCATGATGGAGGCTTTGCCCGGCGCGATGAACGTGATTCCGGGCATGGCGCGATTCTCGGTCGACATCCGCGCCAGCGACGATGCCACCCGCGATGCCGCGATCGACGACGTGCTGCGCGAGATCGAGGCGATCTGTGCCCGCCGCAAGCTGAAGGTCTCGGTCACCGAGCTTTACAACAGCACCGCGACGCCCTGCCATCCGGCGCTGATGAAGGCTGCCGAAGAAGCGATCCGCGCCCAGGGTGTGGAAACGATGCATCTGCCGTCCGGTGCCGGCCACGATGCCGCAACGCTTGCTCCGCTTTGTCCCATCGGTATGATCTTCATGCGCTGCACCAAAGGCATCAGCCACAATCCGCTGGAAGCCGTGCTGCCCGAGGATGTCGAGCTGGCCACCGCGGCGCTTCTGCATTTCATCGAGAACTTCCGTACGGTTCAGTGATGCGGATTGAGGCCACCTTGTAACCGTCACCCCGGCCAAGCGAAGCGCGAGCCGGGTCTCATTTCGATGCAAACCGAATGGGATCCCTGGTCTTTTCCCGGGGTGTCAAAAAAAGAAGGCAGCAGGATCAGTATATGAGCATCGACCAGGCCACGGCCGCCGCGATCCACGATTTCATCGCCGCGCAGAAAGACAACATGACCGCCATGCTGGCGGAACTCGTCAAGGTGCCGTCCGACAATCCGCCGGGCGACTGCGCGCCGCATGCCCGCCGCGCGGCCGAACTGCTGGAACAGCTTGGCTTCACGGTCGAGCGTCATCCGGTGCCGGAAGCGCTGGTGAAGGAGAACGGCATGATCTCCTGCACCAACCTGATCGTGCGCCGGAAATTCGGCGAAGGCCCCGTGGTTGCGCTCAACGCCCATGGCGATGTGGTGGCGCCGGGCGAAGGCTGGAGCGTCGATCCATACGGCGCCGTCATCAAGGATGGCGTGATGTATGGCCGCGGCGTGGCAGTGTCGAAATCGGATTTCGTCACCTATGCCTATGCTTTGCTGGCGCTGGAAAAGCTGGGCCAGCCGTTGAACGGCACCATCGAACTGCATCTGACCTATGACGAAGAAGCCGGCGGCGCCATCGGGCCGCAATGGCTGCTGCAGCAAGGTATCTCGAAGCCGGATTATGCCTTCTCGGCCGGCTTCTCCTACGCGATCACCACCGCGCATAACGGCTGCCTGCATCTGGAAGTCACGGTGAACGGCAAATCCGCCCATGCGGCGCGGCCTGATACCGGCCATGACGCGCTGGAAGCCGCCACCAAGATCCTCACCGCGCTCTACGCCTATCGCGATACGCTGAGCCAGATCAAATCCAAGGTGGAAGGCATCACCTCGCCCTCCATGGTGGTTGGGCTGATCAAGGGCGGCATCAACACCAATGTGGTACCAGACCGCGTCAGCTTCCGCCTCGACCGCCGCATGGTGCCGGAAGAGAATCCGGAAGTGGTGGAAACCGGCCTGCGCAATGTGATCGACGCCGCTGCCAGCGGCCTGCCGGGCATCAGCGTCGAGGTCAGGCGCATCATGCTGGCGCGCCCTTTCGGCAAGGTCGAAGGCGTCGACAGGCTGATTGACATCCTGGCGCGCAATGCGAGCGAGATCATGGGCAAGCCGGTCGGCACCGAAGGCATCCCACTTTATACCGATGCACGGCATTACTCGGCTGCCGGCGTGAAAACCGTGCTCTACGGCGCCGGGCCACGCAATCTTTTGGAAGCCAACGGCCATCGTGCCGACGAGAAGCTGGTCCTGTCCGATCTCTTTAAGGCGACCGAAGTGGTTGCCCGCACGCTTTACGAACTACTGAGGTGAGCATGGCCCGGAAGACGACGAAGACGACCGCGAAGAAGAAAGCCGCCAGAACGACGGACATCGTCGCAAAGGCTTTGGGTAAGGCGCCCTATCCGCGCGACCTCAAAGGCTACGGCCCCAATCCGCCCGATCCGCAATGGCCGAACGGGGCGAAAATCGCGGTCAGCTTCGTCCTCAATTATGAAGAGGGCGGCGAGCGCAGCATTCTGCATGGCGACAAGGTCTCCGAGACCTTCCTGCATGAAGTGCCCGGCGGCGTGCCGCGCGAGCGCATGCGCGACGAGCAGGTGGAGTCGGTCTACGACTATGGCAGCCGCGCCGGTTTCTGGCGGCTGATGCGCCTGTTCGCCGAGCGCGACCTGAAATTCACCTCCTGGGCGGTCGGCATGGCGGTGGCGCGATATCCGGAAGCGGCACAGGCAATGCACGAGGCCGGACACGAGGTCGCAAGCCATGGCTGGCGCTGGTACGACTACGCGAAAGTGCCGATCGCCACCGAGCGCGCGCATATGAAGCTCGCCATCGAGGCGATCCGCCAGACCACCGGCCAGCGCCCGCTCGGCTGGTATACCGGGCGGCTGTCGTCGAACACGCGCAAGCTGGTCGTGGAGGAAGGCGGCTTCGTCTACGACTCGGATGCGTATGACGACGACCTGCCCTACTGGACCCTGGTCGGCAAAAAGCCGCAGCTCGTGCTGCCCTATACCTTCGACAACAACGACATGAAATTCGGCCAGCTGCATGGCTTTGCCACCGGCACGGATTTCTTCGACTATCTGAAGGACGCCTTCGACGTGCTTTACCGCGAGGGCCAGCAGGGTTCGCCGAAGATGATGACGGTCGCGCTGCATTGCCGCCTCGCCGGCCGCCCCGGCCGCGCGGCGGCACTTGCACGCTTCATGGATTACATCCAGCGCCACGACAAGGTCTGGATCGCACGGCGCATCGATATCGCCGAACACTGGAAGCGCGTGCATCCGTATCGGGGGTGAGACCGCCAGCCGACTAGCGCCGTCATGGCCGGGCCGCGCTTCACGTCATGCCCGGGCCTGTTCTATCGTCATGGCCGGGCTTGACCCGGCCATCTCGTGCCGACAAGAGAAAAAGCCAACGGCCACCTACCGCGACTTCTTTCCCACCAGCCCGTCCCACGCCGCCATTGCGCCGTCGACCACGGCCAGCAGCTCGCTGCGGCTGGCGCCGTCGCGGGCCTGGATGGAAAGCCCCTGCACCACGGTGGCATAGAAGGCGGCGACGCGGCGCGCATCAGTGCCGGGCGGCACGTCGCCATCATTGATGCCGCGCCTGATCCGGGTGGCGATGCTGCTCAGCGCCGCCTGCCGCTCCTTGCGCAGCAGCGCGCGCACCTCGTCGCTGTCCGGCGTGCCGACGGCGGCTGCCAGCACGATCATGCAGCCGGCCGGCTTGCCCGGATCGGTGTAATCCATGACATAGCGGCGCAGCATGGTAGCGATGGCATCCCTCGCGGTCGGCTCTTCCTGCAGTGCGCGGTTGGCTGCTTGCCCCTCGGTGCGCTGATAGAGCGCCACGGCCTCCTGGAACAGCGCTTCCTTGCAGCCGAAGCAGGCATAAAGGCTCGGCGGATTGATCCCCATCGCGGCGGTAAGGTCATGGATGCTGGTCGCTTCATAGCCGCGCTGCCAAAAAACGCGCATGGCAGCCGCCAGCGCCGCATCGCGGTCGAAGCTGCGCGGCCGGCCGCGGGAGGACGCAGCCTTGGCCGCTTTAG
Organism: uncultured Ferrovibrio sp.; assembly: GCF_937960835.1. Classification (GTDB taxonomy): domain Bacteria; phylum Pseudomonadota; class Alphaproteobacteria; order Ferrovibrionales; family Ferrovibrionaceae; genus Ferrovibrio. Next base: position 63,494 of record NZ_CALGPC010000006.1, on the reverse strand, counting down.
CCCCAGCTGTCTTGGCCTTGGCCGCCCCGGTTTTTGGCGTTTTTGCCACCTTCGCAGCCGTCCTCGTCATGGCGCGAGCCGCCATATCCGTTTCCTGCCCTTCCTTCACATTTTGTAGCAGTCGATAAAATAATCCCCTTGACCGGGCGCGGCAAGGCTCCTATCTGGCGCCTCCTATTCTGTATCGATTACTACAAATTCAACAGCGCAGATAAGGAGATCCTGCATGACCGAATTGAGCGGAAAAGTAGCCCTGGTGACCGGCGGCAGCCGCGGCATTGGCGCAGCCATCGCGCTGCGTCTGGCCAGAAACGGCGCCGATGTGGCGCTGACTTATGCCGCCTCGCCGGACCGGGCGAAGGCCGTTGTCCAGGAGATCGAGAAGCTCGGCCGCCGCGCGCTGGCCATCAAGGCCGACCATGCCGAGGCGCAGGCCACCCGCGATGCGGTGGCGCAGACCGTGAAGACCTTCGGCCGCATCGACATCCTGGTCAACAACGCCGGCATCGTCGCGCCTGGCAACAGCCTGGAAGACATCGACCGCACCCTGGCGATCAACACCCGCGCGCCGTATCTCGCCGCGCTCGATGCCGCAGAGGCGATGAAAGAGGGCGGCCGCATCATCACGATTGGCTCATGTCTCGGCGAGAATGTCCGCTTCCCCGGCATCACGCTCTATTCGATGAGCAAGGCGGCAATGACCGGCATGACGCGCGGCCTGGCCCGCGATCTCGGTTCGCGCGGCATCACCGTCAATGTCGTGCAGCCCGGCCCGATCGACACCGAGATGAATCCCGCCGACGGGCCTGATGCCGACAATCAGCGCGCGCTCACCGCACTTGGCCGCTACGGCCAGGCGGAGGAGATCGCCGCGACGGTCGCCTTCCTCGCCAGTCCAGCCGCCAGCTACGTCACCGGCGCGCAGATCACCGTCGATGGCGGCGTGAACGCGTAAGGAGGGCACGCGATGGCCTGGATCATGCTGGTGATAGCCGGATTGCTGGAGGTGGTCTGGGCCATTGCGCTCAAGCAGACCGACGGCTTCACCCGGCTCTGGCCGAGCGTCATCGGCATCGGCGCGGCGGTGACCAGTTTCGTCCTGCTGACCATGGCGCTGAAATCGCTCCCGGTCGGCACGGCCTATGCCGTCTGGGTCGGCATCGGCGCAATTGGTGTCGCTGTGGTCGGCATGCTGGTTCTGGGCGAGGCGGCCAGCCTCGCGCGGATCAGCCTTCTGTCGCTGATCCTGATCGGGATCGTCGGCCTGAAAATCGTCGAAGGCTGATGCGGCGGGCTAGCGCGCGCCCTTGGCGGCCAGACGGCTGAACACGTCCTGCAGATCGACCGGCCGGCGGCGCGCGGCGGCAAGACCGAGCCCCTCCTCGATGCGCTGCAGATGCTCCTCCATGTAGCGCACCGTGCCCGCCGCATCCTTCGCCGCCAGCCGGTCGAGCAGCGCGCCATGCTCCTCATGGCTGTACATGGTGTGCCCGGCGCCTCGCAGACCGCGATGATCAGCGAGGTGCGCGAGATGAGCGCCTTAAAAAAAGGGTCCGCGGCTCGTTGCCGAGCAGCCTGGCCAGTTCGAGATGGAGTTCGCCCGACAGTTTGATCGCCATGCGGCGGTCGCGCGCTTCCTGCACACTTGATTTTGCGACCGAGGCGCCGCGACTGTGCTGCAGGGTCACCAGATTTTCATGCGCCAGCGCCAGCAGCACCTTGCGGATGCGCGTGCGCGACACCCTGAAGGCCTTGGCCAGCACATCCCCGGCCAGCTTGGTGCCCGGCATGACGATATGCTCGACAATCGTGGTATGGACGCTGTCATGGATGGTGGCGTCATCGATGGCGCCGCGCCGGGCGCCGCTACCGCTGCTGCTACTGGCTGCGCCGTTCTGCCGCCTGCGCGCAGCCGATATTGACGCGCAGCCGGCGCGCCAGATTCTGCGCGCCGATTGCTGGACATCTGCGGCGGTGATTTTCAGGATTGCGGCCTTGCAGATGCGCGCCTCAGTCACGCCGATACTGTGCTGCCCGGAAGCTTCCCGTCCGCATACCCGACCCAGGATGATTGCGGCAGCGCTTGCCCGCCCAGCCGCGTCCAAGCTGCGATATGCGCGAATCACCGGACAATATCGCAAAAGATTGTATACGATTCCTTGAAGAGGGGGCCAGTTCGGGCCTAATGTCCGCCTTCGCCACGTTTCATCGTGTGCGCCGTTTTCATGATCGCAGCAGAGGGAGAACGCCCATGTCGGGTTGGCCGCAGATGGCCGGTGTGCATATCACCGGGGCGCATAAGCCTGGTTTCGAGACCATCCTCTCGGCCGAAGCGCTGGCCTTCATCGTCGAGCTGGAGCGCCGCTTCGGTCCTGAGCGCCGCCGCCTCCTGGACAAGCGCGTCGAGCGCCAGGCGCGTCTTGATGCCGGCGAAAAGCCCGACTTCCTGCCCGAGACCAAACATATCCGCGAGGGCGACTGGACAGTGGCGCCGCTGCCTGCCGACATCCTCGACCGCCGCGTCGAGATCACCGGCCCGGTGGACCGCAAGATGATCATCAACGCGCTGAATTCCGGCGCCTATGTCTTCATGGCCGATTTCGAGGATGCCTCCACCCCGAGCTGGGAGAACATGCTCGATGGCCAGATCAACCTGATCGATGCCAACAAAGGCACTATCGCCTATACCGATCCCAATTCCGGCAAGGAATACAAGCTGGGCCCGAAACCCGCGACTTTGTTCGTGCGGCCGCGCGGCTGGCACCTGCCCGAGCGGCATGTGATCGTCGATGGCCTGCCGATGTCGGGCGCGCTGTTCGATTTCGGCCTCTACTTCTTCCACAATGCCAAGCTGCGCGCCGAACAGGGCAAGGGCACCTATTTCTATCTGCCGAAGATGGAAAGCCATCTGGAAGCACGGCTGTGGAACCAGATCTTCGACTTCTCCGAAGACAGGCTGAATCTGCCACGCGGCACCATCCGCGGCACCGTGCTGATCGAGACCATTCTCGCTGCCTTCGAGATGGACGAGATTCTCTACGAGCTGCGCACGCATTCCGCGGGCCTCAATTGCGGCCGCTGGGACTACATCTTCAGCTTCATCAAGAAATTCGCCAAGCAGCCCTGGGCCGTGCTGCCCGACCGTGCGCAGGTCACCATGACCGTGCCCTTCATGCGCAACTATTCGCTGCTGGCGATCAAGACCTGCCATAGGCGCAACGTGCATGCCATGGGCGGCATGGCGGCGCTGATCCCGATCAAGAATGATGAAAAGGCCAATGCCGAAGCGATGGCCAAGGTCGCCGCCGACAAGAAGCGTGAGGCGACCGATGGCCATGACGGCACCTGGGTGGCGCATCCGGGCCTCGTGCCGATTGCGAAGGCCGAGTTTGATGCGGTGATGAAGGAAGCCAACCAGATCGCCCGCCAGCGTCAGGATGTGCATGTCACCGCCAAGGATCTGCTGGAACTGCCCAATGGCAGCATCACCGAGGCCGGCCTGCGCCAGAACGTGAATGTCTCGATCGGCTATATCGAGGCCTGGCTGCGCGGCATCGGCTGCGTGCCGCTTTACAACCTGATGGAAGACGCCGCCACCGCCGAGATCAGCCGCGCGCAGGTCTGGCAATGGCGCCATCACAAGGCGAGACTGGATGATGGCCGCGTGGTCGATGCGGCGCTGATCGAGCGCACCATCGAGGAAGAACTGGCCAAGACCCGCGAGCTGGTCGGCGCCGAGAAGTTCGACAGCGGTAAATACAAGGAAGCCGCCGACCTCTTCCGCGAATTGGCCCTGGCGCCGGAATTCACCGAATTCCTGACGCTCCCGGCCTACGACCGCATCGTCGCGGCGGGACAGTGACGACAAGGCCGTAAACGGCGCGCCGCAGGCGAGCGTGCAACAGACGGCTCGCAGCAGACCGTCGGTGCCCGCGTCAAACTATACGCAGCCGGAACCTTCACCGGCCTGGGCGGGTTTTCTCCTGTTGAATCAGGAGGGCCCGCCATGCCGGAGAAAGTCGTCGAACCGAAGCTGAAAACGCCATCCCTGCCGCGCCAGAAGACCGACCGCCCCGGCGGCCGCGGCTCACCTGATGGGCCGACGCATCACGAACCGCTCAGCAAGGGCTCGGTGCCGCAGGGCGACTACGGTCCCGGCACCTATGGCAACGACATGTTCACCGCCGAGCATCACGGCAGCTCGGACTACGACGAGGAGCTGCCCGAGGGTTTGCAGGATCCGCAAGCCTCCGTCGACCGCCCAACCACGCGCACCAAATCCAAACGCTACGGCCGCATCGGCGAGCATGGGAAAGGGTGAGACGGGTTTACGCGCAAGGCACACCCATAACCGTCATGCTGACATTTCTCGTCATGTTGGGCCAACCTTCGTCGTCATGACCGCCACCCGGCGAAAGACCCCCGGCCAAGCGAGCATTTCCTGGGCCGCGGGTGACCGCGTAATTGACGCCCGGTGTCACGCGGCACACATCCGCAAGCACGCCTATCGATACGCCTCACAAAACATTCCACCTACCGTCGCGCTTCGGTAGCCATCTTCACGGCGAGGCCCGCCAGCACGCAGCCCATCAGCCAGCGCTGCACCAGCAGCCAGAAGGGCCGGCCGGCGAGGAAGCCGGCGATTGAGCCAGCCGTGATTGCGATCAGCGCATTCACCGACACACTGATGACGATCTGCGTGCTGCCCAGGATCAGCGATTGCAGCAGCACGCTGCCCGCCTCTTCGCTTGGCGTGATGAATTGCGGCAGCAGCGACAGATACAGCATCGCGATCTTCGGATTCAGCAGATTGGTGACCAGCCCCATGGTGAAGAGCTTGCGCGGACTGTCCTGCGGCAAGGCCTGCACCTGAAACGGCGAGCGCCCGCCCGGCCTGACCGCCTGCCAGGCGAGATACAGCAGATAGGCCGCGCCGGCGAAGCGCAGCGCGTCATAGGCATAGGGCACGGCGAACAGCAAAGCCGTGATGCCGAAGGCGGCGCAGAGCATGTAGACGACGAAGCCGAGCGCCACGCCACCCAGCGAGATCAGCCCGGCCATGCGGCCTTGGCAGATCGAGCGCGAGATCAGGTAGATCATGTTCGGGCCTGGCGTCAGCACCATGCCCAGCGAAATGGCGGCGAAGGCGAGCAGATTGGCAGAGGACAGCATGGGGCGAGCTTTTTCTCTTTGACTTTTCTCTAGCTTTTCTCGGTGGCTTTTCTTTGGGCGCCTTTATGGGGACGCACTCTTACGCGTCACTCTAGCCGCGCCTTTCGCGGCCCGTAAGCGCAAAATTGTGCCGGTGCATTTCGGATTCCGCCCGGCAGGCGTGTATTTTCTGCTAGATTTCATGCGCCCGGATTGGATCACTTGCCGGGCCCGCTTGTTACAGACTCATGCAACGATCCGAACTGGAACGGCATTTCCTTGTCCTGCGCGATACGGTTGACCGCGCCCGGCGGCTGCTCGCCGAATACGCCGCAGCCGACCATGCCACATTGCCTGACAATTTCTTCGATCCTTTCGTTGCCATTCTTTTCGACGAGGATCTCGATCTGGCTGGCGACATGACGCAGATCGTCAGCGCAGGACCGATGGACGATTTCCTCGTGCAGGATTACGCGGTACTGCATACGGCCGTGCGCCGCGCCCGGCTGGTGCTCACCTGGCATTTCCGCCCGGAGGTGAAGCTTTCGGCCGAATTATGCTGCGAAGCTCTGGAAGCGCTGATCCAGAACGAAGGCGTCGAGGCAGCCGGCAATTTCGAGCCATTGCTGATGCAGCAGAGCCCGCCGCGGCGCCAGGCGGGCTGATCTCACGCTGCGTTCACCGCAGCGCATCACTGCGGCCCACTATTGCGGCGCCCACTATTGCGGCACCGTCATCAATTCCAGCAGATGCCCGTTCGGGTCGCGGAAATAAAAGCCGCGTCCGCCACCCCAGCGATTGATGCGGCCGTTATCGGGCGTATCGGGATCACTGCCGAACAAAATGCCGGCTTCCCGCACGCGATCGAAGATCGCATCGAATTCCGCATCGCTGACATGGAAGGCATAGTGATGCACGTCGAAGGCCTCGTCGGCCTCATAGCTGTCGAACAGCAAAGTGAAATGCTCGTTCACCCTGACCGGCGCGAAGTAATCCGTCTCGCCGCATTCCAAGCCGAAAATGCGGGCGAAGAAGCGCGCCGCTTCTTCCTTGTCGCGCGCCGGCACGATGGTGTGGTTCAAGACAATGGTCATCCTTGGCCTCCTGCTCGCGGATCCTGGTGCTGGCGGATCCTGGTGCTGGCGGATCCTGGTGCTGACGGATCCTGGCGGGCGTGTGAGCGCAGCATGCGCGATGAAGGGATGCGTCTGATCTAGGGCGCGCAGCGACTGGGCGGGATCGCAATCGCGTGACGATGATGGGACTGGAAGCAGGCGCGCGGGGTTCTATCCATGTTCCATACGGCTGCTGGGCATCGTGAATATCCCTCAAACACCCAAGAACCGGTCGCATACAGGACCATCCAAATACCAGCGCGAATGTGCCGGACTTGGTTCCATTGGCCCCGATTGGTCGAGTTTGGACAAGTATGAAACGCGCTTGGATCAGCCTGATTTCGCCTAAGCCGTCTTGCCGCTAATTGCTTGAACTCAGAACCAATCGGGCTGCATCTCCAGGGTTGCCGGCTCCAGGCGGCCCAAAATCGGCAACCAGTGGTCCAGCCGCCCCAATTCATAAGCGTAGAAGTAGCGCGCCGCGGCCAGCTTGCCGCGATAGAAGGCCTCATCCGCGCCCGCCGCCTGCGGCAAGGCCTGCGCCGCCACGCGCGCCTGACGCAGCCACATCCAGGCAATCGCTACATGCCCCATCATGTCGAGATACAAGGTGGCATTGGCGAGATAGAGTGCGATGCGCCCGTCCTTTGCCGCCGGGAGCATGGCCTGCGTCGTCTGCATCACGCGGCTGAGCGCGGCTTTTAGTTGCTCTGCCCAGGCGGCGCAATCGGGCACTGCCCTGGCGGCTTCGATATCGGCGGCAATCGTCTCGAACAGCAGCTTGGCGCCCGCGCCGTTCTTCATCAGCATCTTGCGGCCGAGCAGATCCATACCCTGGATGCCATGCGTGCCTTCATGGATCGGATTCAGGCGGTTGTCGCGGTAATACTGCTCGACCGGATAATCGCGGGTATAGCCATAGCCGCCCAGCACCTGAATGGCATGCTTGTTGGCCTCCAGGCAGAATTCGCTGGGCCAGGATTTCACCATCGGCGTCAGCATATCGAGCAGCAGCCCGGCGCGCTGACGCGCCTCCTCGCTTTCACCCGTATGCTGCTCGTCGACCAATAGCGCTGCGTACAGGCACAGGGCCAGCGCGCCTTCGGTGTAGCTTTTCTGTGCCAGCAGCAGCCGCTTGATATCGGCATGCTCGATGATCAACACCGGCTTTGAGTTCGGATCCTTGTTGTCCGGCCGGCGGCCCTGTGGCCGCTGCCTGGCGTAATCGAGGCTGTAGAGATAGCCGGCGACGCCCAACATAGTGGCGCCAAGGCCCACGCCGATGCGCGCCTCGTTCATCATCATGAACATGTAATCGAGGCCGCGATGCGGCTCGCCGACCAGATAGCCGATGCAGTCGCCCTTCTCGCCGAAGCTGAGCAGCGTGTTGGTGGTGCCGCGGAAGCCCATCTTGTGATTGAGGCCCATGAGCTGCACGTCGTTGCGCTCGCCCAGGCTGCCGTCGCCATTGACGCGGCGCTTCGGCACGATGAACAGCGAGATGCCCTTCACACCTGCCGGCGCGCCGTCGATCCTGGCCAGCACCAGATGCACGATGTTTTCGGTCAGTTCGTGCTCGCCGCCCGAGATCCACATCTTGCTGCCCTGGATGCGGTAGGCGGCGCCCGCTTCATCGGCGTTGCTCAGCGGCGTAGCGCGGGTGCGGATATCGGCAAGGCCCGATCCTGCCTGCGGCTCCGACAGGCACATGGTGCCGAAGAAGCGGCCTTCCAGCATCGGCTGCATGAAGCGCCGCTTCTGCTCCTTCGATCCGAATGCGCCGATCAGGTTGGCCGCGGCAACAGTCAGGAACGGATAACCCGAAGTGCCGACATTCGCGGCCTGAAAACAGGCAAAGCAGGCCTGGGTCACGGCATTGGGCAGTTGCTGGCCGCCTTCGTCGTAATCGCGGTGCGCCGCCATGAAGCCGGCCTTGATGAATTCGTCCAGCGCCTTGCGCACCTCCGGGATCAGATGCACCTGGCTGCCGTCGAAATGCGGCTCGTTCAGGTCAGCCTTGCGGTTGTGGGTCTGGAAATGCTCCGCCGCCACCTGCTGGGCGGTGTCCAGCGCGGCGGCGAAGGTGCTGCGGTCATGATCGGAAAAGCGCGGCCGGGTGGTGAGATTTTCAACCTTCAGCACCTCAAAAAGCTGGAAATCGAGGTCGCGGCGGTTGACGGTGGCAAGCATGTTCTCGGCGGCCATGCCTCTCTCCCTGATGCTCTTTCTGACGGCGGAGGAGGCTGCCGCCCGGAAGGCCCGGAATCAAGGCTCCCCCTGCGGCATGCCCGGCGAGTCTCCGGGGCTCTGCAGCGGACCTCTGCCGCGACGTTAAGTCCGCTTGATCGCAGGGCCCGGAGGGGCTACACAACCCGCGAGTTTTCCCGCCTTTTCTGACCTCACCGTTAGCCGCCGAGGCCCGCATGATCCCGCGTTATACCCGTCCTGAAATGGCTGCCATCTGGGAGCCGGAGCAGAAATTCCGCATCTGGTTCGAAATCGAGGCCCATGCCTGCGATGCCCAGGCCGCTCTGGGCGTGATCCCGAAAGCCGCCGCCAAGGAGGTCTGGGCCAAGGGCAAGTGGGAGATCAAGCGCATCGACGCCATCGAGCGCGAGACCAAGCATGACGTCATCGCCTTCCTGACCAATCTGGCCGAGCATGTCGGCCCCTCGGCGCGGTTCGTCCATCAGGGCATGACCTCGTCGGACGTGCTGGATACCTGCTTCAACGTGCAGCTCGTGCGCGCTGCCGACCTGCTGATCGCCGGCGTCGACCGCGTGCTCGACGCGCTGAAGGAGCGCGCCTTCGAATTCAAGCTGCTGCCCTGCATCGGCCGCAGCCACGGCATCCATGCCGAGCCGACCACTTTCGGCCTCAAGCTGGCCGGTTTCCATGCCGAGTTCCAGCGCGCCCGCAAGCGCCTGTTGCTGGCCCGCGAGGAAGTCGCCACCTGCGCGATCTCCGGCGCGGTCGGCACCTTCGCCAACATCGATCCCTTCGTCGAGGAATGGGTCGCCAAGAAGATGGGCCTGCAGCCCGAGCCGGTCTCCACGCAGGTGATCCCGCGCGACCGCCATGCGGCCTACTTCGCGCATCTCGCCGTGGTCGCCTCCTCAATCGAGCGGCTGGCCGTCGAGATCCGCCATCTGCAGCGTTCGGAAGTGATGGAAGCCGAGGAATTCTTCTCGCCCGGCCAGAAGGGCAGCTCGGCGATGCCGCACAAGCGCAATCCGGTGCTGACCGAGAATCTGACCGGCCTCGCCCGCCTGGTGCGTTCGGCCGTGATCCCGGCGCTGGAGAATGTCGCGCTGTGGCATGAGCGCGACATCAGCCATTCCTCGGTCGAGCGCGGCATCGGCCCGGACGCCACCATCCACCTCGACTTCGCGCTGCACCGTCTGGCCGGCGTGATCGAGAAGCTGGTGGTCTATCCCGACAACATGATGAAGAACCTCGACCGCTTCGGCGGCCTGGTGCATTCGCAGCGCGTGCTGCTGGCGCTGACGCAGGCGGGCATGAGCCGCGAGGACGCCTACCGGATCGTGCAGCGTCATGCCCTGCGCATCTGGCAGCATGGCGGCGATTTCCTCCAGGCCCTCTTGGGCGAGAAGGAAGTCACCGACCGCCTGAAGCCGGCGCAGCTCACCGCGCTGTTCGACCTTGGCTATCACCTGAAGCATGTCGACACCATCTTCGCCCGCGTCTTCGGCAAGGAAGGCCTGACGCCCGGCGTCAAGGCGAAGCCCCGCCTGAAGGCGAAGAAGGCCGCGGCGCCCAAAAGCAGGAAGCCCGCGAAGAAGAAGCGCTGAAAACGAAACGGCCCGCTGAAAAGCGGGCCGCTTGCTTTCCAAGACTCAAACGCCTTACTTGGCGAAGATCATGTCGTCATTGGCGAAGGCCTTGAACTCAAGCGCGTTGCCCGAGGGGTCGAGGAAGAACATGGTGTGCTGCTCGCCCACCTCGCCCTCGAAGCGCACGTAAGGCTCGATGATGAACTTGATCCCGGCGGCCTTCAGCCGCTCGGCCAGCGCCTTCCAGTCCGGGATGGTGAGGATGACGCCGAAATGCTTCACCGGCACGTCATGGCCGTCCACCTCGCCGGCCTTCTTGTAGCCGACCTCCTCGGGCGCCAGATGCGCCACCACCTGATGGCCGTAGAAGTCGAAATCCACCCAGGTATCCGATGAGCGGCCTTCAGGGCAGCCGAGCAGCTCGCCGTAGAACTTGCGGGCCTCCTCGATGTCGCGCACCGGGAAGGCGAGATGGAACGGGCGGATCGCCTTCACGGCGGATTTGGCTGGGGCCATGGCGTTCATGTTGATTCCTTTGCTGGAGAAGCCTGAACTGCGGCGATATTAGCGACTGGCGACGGCCTCACAATCGATTTAAACTCGCCTTGTCATGAGTTTTTCTCATAGTGAATCCCGCCTGCCCTCGCTGAATGCGCTGCGCGCTTTCGAAGTCGCCGGACGGCATTTGAGCTTCACCCGCGCGGCCCAGGAACTGAATGTCACGCAGGGCGCGGTCAGCCGGCTGGTCAAGCAGCTTGAGGCCGATCTCGGCGTTGCGCTGTTTCATCGCGGCCCGCGCGGCCTGGAACTCAGCCCCGCCGGCGCCGCCTATCTGCCCAGCCTGACGGATGCGTTTCAGCGGCTCAGCGCCGCAACCCAGCTCATCACGCGGCCAGCCCGGCGCCCGGATCATCTGGCAATCACCATGCTGCCGACTTTTGCGATGCGCTGGTTCATGCCGCGCCTTGCCGATTTCCATCGCCGTCACCCGCAGATCACCGTCGATGTCACCAGCGCCGACCGGCCGGTGGATTTCCTCACCGAGCCGGTCGATGTCGGCATCCAGTACGGGCATGGCGACTGGCCGAATGTCACCGCCGAATTTCTCATGGGCGAGACCGTCATCCTGGTGGCCAGCCCGGCGCTGCTGAAATCCAGGCCGCTGAAGCGGCCCGAGGATGTGAAGCGCCACACGCTGCTCACCCATTCGACACGGCCTGAAGCCTGGCGCGAATGGTTCGCCGCCACCGGGCTGAAGACGCACAAGCCGCCGCGCGGTCCGGCATTCGAGCACTTCTTCATGTCCATCGAAGCTGCCGTGAATGGCCTGGGCCTTGCGCTGGTGCCCGACATTTTTGTGCAGGCCGAACTGGCCGATGGCCGCCTGGTCGAGCCTCTGCCGAACCACCGCGTGCAGCGCAAGGGCGGTTACTACCTGCTGCATCTGCCCGGCCGCGAACGCGAGCTTGCGATCAAGGCGTTCCGCGACTGGCTGTTCGGCTGATCACCCTCTAGTCTTTTCCCTTCACTCTCCCATATTGGCGAGCCATGCCGACTTTTTCCGTTCTCGACCTCTCCCCGATTCCCCAAGGCAGCGATGCGGCGCAATCCTTCCGCAATACGCTGGATCTGGCGCGCCATGCGGAGCGCTGGGGCTACAAACGCTATTGGCTGGCTGAGCATCACAACATGCCCGGCATCGCCTCTGCCGCCACGTCAATCCTGATCGGCCATGTCGCGGGCGGCACTTCGACGATTCGCGTCGGCGCCGGCGGTATCATGCTGCCCAATCATTCGCCGCTGGTGATCGCCGAGCAATTTGGCACCCTCGAATCGCTTTATCCGGGCCGTATCGATCTCGGCCTTGGCCGCGCGCCGGGCACCGACCAGCGCACGGCCTATGCCTTGCGGCGCAATCTCACCTCGGACGAGAACGAATTTCCGCGCGACGTGGTCGAATTGATGAACTACTTCGCACCGGCCGAGCCCGGACAGGCCATCCGCGCCGTGCCGGGCGCCGGGCTGAATGTGCCGATCTGGATTCTCGGCTCCAGCCTGTTCGGCGCGCAGCTGGCGGCGATGCTCGGCCTGCCTTATGCCTTCGCCTCGCATTTCGCCCCGCAGCAGATGATGGATGCCATCGCGATCTACCGCGAGCGCTTCAAGCCGTCCGAACATCTGGACAGGCCTTACGTGATGCTGGGCTTCAACATCTTTGCTGCCGATACCGACGAGGAAGCGCAGCTTCTATCAACCTCGTGGAAGCAGGCATTCGTGAACCTGCGCAGCGGCAGGCCGGGCCAGTTGCCGCCGCCCAAGCCTGGTTATGAGAAGGAACTGCCGCCGCAATTCCAGGCCATGCTGGATCAGGTTCTGTCCTGCTCTGCCGTCGGCGGTCCGGACACCGTGCGCGCCAAACTGCAGGATTTTCTCAACCGCACCGGCGCCGACGAACTGATGCTGACGGCGCAGATCTACGATCATAAGGCGCGCCTGCATTCTTTTGAAATCGCTGCCGATATTCGCGACAGCCTGAAGACCCCAACCTGAAATTTTCAGTAAACCATCATGCTCGTCGCGCTTCGTCAGTCCAAATCCTACCCGCTTGTCCTGCTGGTGCTGACCGGCAGCACGCTGGGCCTTGCGCCGCCCTTCGCCAAGCTGGCGACCGCCAGCGGCATTCCGGCTGCCGCCTTCGCTTTCTGGCAGAACCTGATCGGCGGCATCGCCCTGCTGCTGCTGGCCATCATGACCGGCGCACGGCCGCCGCTGAGCCTGCGCCATCTGCGCTTCTATATGATCAGCGGCCTCATCACGCTCGCCCTGCCCAGCGTGATGGTCTTCCTCGCGGTGGCGCAGATCGGCGCGGGACTGCCCAGCATCGTCTATGCTTTCCCGGCAATGCTGACCTATATCATCGCGCTCGGCCTGCGGATGGAGCAGTTCGCCTGGATGCGCGCGACCGGCATTCTGTTCGGCCTGATCGGCATCCTGATGATTCTCGCTCCCCGCTCAGGCCCCATCAATGCCGAAGTCCTGCCCTGGATGCTGCTTGCCTTCATCGCGCCCGTGTCGCTGGCTGTGGGCAACATCTATCGCACCCGCGCCTGGCCCAAGGATGCGGCGCCCCTGGCGCTTGCGGCCGGCACGCTGCTTGGCGCTGCCTTCTGGCTGCTGATCGCCTGCGCGGCATTCGGCATGCTTTATCTTCCGTCCACGGCAGCGCCGGCGGACTGGACCTTGATCGCGGCAGGGCTGTTCGCCTGCCTCAGCTTCATTCCCTATTTCGAGCTGCAGCGCGTTGCCGGGCCGGTTTATCTGAGCCAGATCGGCTATGTGATGTCGGCAACCAGCCTTGCCATCGGCACCTTCGTGTTCGGCGAGCGCTATGGCCTGCTGGTCTGGCTGGCCGCCGCGGTGATCGTTGCCGGCATCGTTCTGGTCAACCGGCGGCAGGTGCGGCAGACCGCATAAAAAAGCCGCCGGAATTCACATCCGGCGGCTTCTTCATTTTATCGCGCGCGGCCTACGGCGTCCGCTCGATCATCGTGCCGACGCCGTGCGCGGTGAACAGTTCGAGCAGCAGCACATGCGGAATGCGGCCATCGAGGATATGCGCCGCCTGCACGCCGCCGCGCACCGCCTCCAGACAGGTCTCGACCTTCGGGATCATGCCCCCGGAAATGGTGCCGTCGCCCATCAGCATCAGCGCCTCCTTGGCGGTGAGCGTCGGGATCAGCTTCTTCTCCTTGTTCAGCACGCCCGGAACGTCGGTGAGCATGAGCAGCTTGCTGGCCCCCACCGCGGCGGCAATCGCACCCGCCGACGTGTCGGCATTGATGTTATAGGTCTCACCCTGCTCGCCCACGCCAATCGGTGCCACGACCGGAATGACGTTGGAGCTTTGCAGGGTGCGCAGGATATCCGGGTTGATCCGCACCGGCTCGCCCACGAAGCCGAGATCAAGCAGCTTCTCGATATTGGAGCCGGGATCGCGCACCGAGCGGCGCAGCTTGCGCGCCTCGATCAGCTTGCCGTCCTTGCCGCTGATGCCGATGCCGATACCGCCGGCGGCGCCAATCGCGGTGACGATCTGCTTGTTGATCGAACCGGCCAGCACCATCTCGACGATCTCGACCGTGCTTTGATCGGTAACACGCAGGCCGTCGACGAATTCGCTCTTGATCTTGAGACGCTCCAGCATCGCGCCGATCTGCGGACCGCCGCCATGAACCACAATGGGATTGATGCCGACCTGCTTGATCAGCACCACGTCGCGGGCGAACTGCTCGGCCAGCGCCTCATCGCCCATGGCATGGCCGCCATACTTGATGACCATGGTCTGGCCGGCGAAGCGCCGCATATAGGGCAAAGCCTCGGACAGAACCTTGGCGGTCTGCTGCAGATGCGCTTCCAAAGGCTGGGGACCGGAGGTCTTCATGGCAGAGGTCTCGGACTACTCTTCAGGTTTCAGATGAGCGGTTATAGGGGCCCTTCGCCCAGGGCCGCAAGCTCGGCGCGCAGTTCCGGGATGCCGGTTCCGTCCTCGCTGGAGGTGACCCGGATCACCGGATGGGCGGCGACATGGCGGGACAATGTGGCGGCGGTCTCGGTTTTGACCCGCTCCAGTTCCGCCGGCTTGATCTTGTCGGCCTTGGTCAGCACCACCTGGTAGATCACCGCCGACTTGTCCAGCAGCTTCATGATGTCTTCGTCGCCGGGCTTCAGCCCGTGCCGGCCATCGACCAGCAGGCAGACCCGGCGCAGTTCCGGCCGGCCCTTGAGGAAGGCGCGCGTCGTCTCGGTCCAGGCAGCCGCCTTGGCCTTGCCCACCGAGGAATAGCCATAGCCCGGCAGGTCGACCAGGGTGAGCTTGCCGCGGCCGAGATCGAAGAAATTGAGCTGCTGCGTGCGGCCGGGCGTGTTGGATACCCGCGCCAGCGCCTTGCGGCCGGTCAGCGCATTGATCAGCGAGGATTTGCCGACATTGGAACGGCCGGCAAAAGCCACTTCGGGCCCACGCGCCAGCGGCAGCTGCGCCATCGTCATGGCACCGGCGAAGAACTCGCATTCGCTGGCAAACAGCAACCGGCCGCGCTCCAGCGCGGCCGGGCTGAAAGTTTCGTCCGCGGCCGGCAGCTCGGCCATTGGACTTACTTCTTAGGCTTGGCGGCGGGCTTGGCCGGCGTCTCGGGCTTCTCCGCGCCGCCGCCGATCTTCACGCCCATGCGCTTCATGATCACGTATTGCTGGATGATGCTGAGTGTGTTGTTCCAGCTCCAGTAGATCACCAGACCGGCGGCGAAATGGCCGAGCATGAAGGTGAACACCACCGGCATCAGCGCGAAGATCTTCTGCTGCACCGGATCCGGCGGCGTCGGGTTCATCTTCATCTGCAGGTACATGGTAACGCCCATGATGATCGGCCACACGCCAATCGAGATGATGCCGAGCGGACCGAGATCGGGCACCGCCCAGGGCAGCAGGCCGAAGCCGTTGATCCACGAGGTCGGATCGGGCGCCGAGAGGTCCTTGATCCAGCCATAGAAGGGCGCGTGGCGCATCTCGATGGCAATGTAAAGCACCTTATACAGCGCGAAGAAAACCGGGATCTGCAGCAGGATCGGCAAGCAGCCGGCAGCCGGATTGACCTTCTCGCGCTTGTACAGCGCCATCAGCTCCTTCTGCATCATCTCGCGATTCTCGCCATAGCGTTCGCGCAGACGCTGCATCTCCGGCTGCAGCTTCTTCATCGCGCTCATCGCCACATAGGACTTATAGGCGAGCGGGAAGAACAGCAGCTTCACGATGACGGTGAGCGCCAGCATGGCCAGGCCGATGCTGCCGATCAGGCGGTTCAGCAGGTCGATGGCGAAGAACATCGGGCGGGTCAGGAAGTAGAACCAGCCCCAGTCGATCGCCAGATCGAAGCGGGCGATCTGATGCTGCTCTTCGTAGCGATCGATCAGCTTCACTTCCTTGGCGCCGGCGAACAGCAGCGAGGTATTCTCGATCGTCTTGCCGGGCTCGAGCTGAAGGCCGCCGCCAAGATAATCGACCTGATAGCGCTCCGGCCCGCCATTGGGCTTGGCATGGGTGAAGCGCGCCTTGATGTTCTGGCCGACCGCCGGCACCAATGCGGTCAGCCAGTATTTGTCGGTGAAGCCAATCCAGCCGCCGAAGGAATCGAACTCCACGGACTGGTCGTCAGCGATGTCCTTGTAGGTGAATTCCTTCAGCGTGCCGTTTTCATCCGCCTTGGCGCGGAACACGCCGAGAGGGCCTTCATGCAGGATATAGAGGCCATCGGTACGCGGCGTGCCATGGCGGGAGGCGAGCGCATAGGGGAACAGCGTCACCGCGCTGCCGCCCCTGTTCTCCACCTTCTGCGTCACGGTGAAGAGATAGTCGTCATCGACGCTGACGACGCGGGTGAACACGAGACCCTGGCCGTTATCCCAGGTCAGCGTCACCGGCTGGCCGGGCTTGAGCACATCCTTATCGGCGGTCCAGCGGGTCTGGCCGCTCGGCAGGGCGACATTGGCACCGGCCGCCGTCCAGCCGAATTCGACGTAATAGGGCGACGGGCCGCCCGCCGGCGACAGCAGGTGGATCGGCTGGCTGTCGGGCTTGATGGTCTCCTTGTATTCCGGCAGCACGATATCGTCGATGCGGCCGCCGATCAGGTTCAGCGAGCCGACGATGCGCTTGCCCTCGATCTTCACGCGCGGCGCGGCGGCGAGCGCCTTCTCGCGCGACTGCGCCTGATCGACCTGCTGGGCGAGGCTCGGCAGTTGCGGCAGACCGGTATTGCCGGGCGCCTGCGGCACGCTGCTGTCCGTCGGCACCTGCGCCTGCTGCTGCGTCGCCTGCTGTTCGCGCAGACGATCTTGCCTGGGTTTTTCGATAAAAAGCTGGAAGCCGAGCAGGATCGCCACCGACAGCGCAATCGCAATGATGAGGTTCTTCTGGTCGGACATCAGACTGAGCCTTGTTGTACGGATGAAGAGTTACGCGCCGGCGGCACCGGATCGAAGCCGCTGCCGCCGAAGGGATGGCACCGCGCCAGACGACGGACGGCGAGGTAGCTGCCCCTGATGCCGCCATGCCGTTCCAGCGCTTCCAGCGCATAGCACGAACAGGTCGGCTGGTAGCGGCAGTTATGCCCTACCCAGGGCGACAGGAACAACCGATAAGCCTGGACCGGCAGGGCGGCGAGGCGGGCCAGCGGCGTCATGAGGCTTCGCTTTCCCGCGGCATCTCTGCCGCCTGCCACAATTTCAGCTTCTTCAGCGCGCTTTCGAGATCGCGGCGAAGCGCGGCGAAATCGCGCTGGGGCGTGGCCTGGCGAGCGACGAGAACGTAGTCGTGGCCGCAGGCGGCATGGCGGGGAAGGATTTCGGCAGCCAGGGCTTTCAGGCGCCGGCGCGCCCGGTTGCGGGTGACGGCGTTGCCGACCTTACGCGATGCGGTGAAGCCCACCCGGCAACAGCCTTCCTGGCCCGGCGCGGCCTGCAGCAGCAGGCCTGGGAATGCCGCCCGGCGGTCGGCCGCCTGCACCCGGAGATAATCCGCGCGGCGGCGGAGTCGCTCGACGCCGCCCGTCGCCATCGGGACGAGATTAAGCCGAGAGCTTCTTGCGGCCGATGGCGCGGCGATTGGCGAGCACCTTCTGGCCGCCCTTGGTGGCCATACGGGCGCGGAAGCCGTGGCGGCGCTTGCGCACCAGCTTGCTGGGTTGATAGGTCCTTTTCACAGCCGCTCTCCGTGTTGCCATCGCGGGCTTCCTCCGAAAAACCGGCGGAAAACCGCGATGAAAAGCGTAAATAAGGGGCCTGGTTAGGGCCCCGCGCAAAATCGGTCCCGCTGTATAAGGGGTTGAACCGCCTGAGTCAACGCGAGGATGGCGGGCTTGGGCTGCAAATCGCGCCCCCGGCGCGCCATGATGCCGCGGCTTTGGCCCCGCAAAAGCCGGGTTTTGGCATTGACGCGGCGGGGGGGAGCCCCTATAACCGGCCGCCAATTTTGCAGAAACACTGAAAGTCTAAGAGGTTTACCATGGCTCGTCGTTGCGAAGTGACCGGCAAGGGCGTTCGGACCGGAAACAATGTGAGCCACGCCAACAACAAGACCCGGCGCCGGTTCCTGCCGAACCTGAAGGTCGTCACGCTGATCAGCGAGGCGCTCGGCCAGAACGTGCGGCTGCGCGTCTCCAGCCATGGCCTGCGCTCGGTCGAGCATAACGGCGGCATCGACAACTGGCTGCTGAAGACCAAGGACACCCTCCTCTCGGACGAGGCGAAGGTCCTGAAGCGCAAGATCAAGAAGGCGCTGGCGGCCAAGCAGAGCCAGGCTGCCTAAGCCTACACGCTCAACCGCGCTTTCCTGTTTCTACGGCGCCCGCCGGCAGCAATGCCGGCGGGCGTCGGCGTTTTTGCGTTACCGCTGCAATGCAATGCGTCAGCGCGGATCAAGGCGGAAGATCATCAGCAGCATGCGCTGCAACCGGTTACGGTTGTCATCCGACATCACGTAAAGCCAGGTTGAGCCATCGGCGGCGCGGCGCGCATCCAACGCTTCCATATTGTCGACCGAAACCGGCCGCGCCCATTCGGCCAAGGTTTCCGGCTTCAGCCGCGTATCGGCAAGCCCCGCTGCCGGCAGGCGCTTCAGCCGCGCCTTCGGCCCGACGAACGGCGTGTAGTAGCGCTCCAGCACGATCACATCGCCATTGGGCAAGGCTGTCGCATCGGTCGGATGGAAGTCGCCGCTGACCGGCCAGAGGCGATCGTGCCAGCGCCCGTCCCGCCACAGCCAGGCGGCGTTGTCTTGGCCGAACATATGCTCCTCGCTCAGCAGCAGCAGGCTGCCATCGGGCAGCACCGCCATCGCTTCGATGCCGCCATTCGCCGGCTGATCCGCAACAGCCGGCGGCAATGGCAGCGCGCTGGCCGCCACGCCGCCCGGCTCGGCATAGCTCCAGATGCGGTGCGAACGCTCGAACGCGACCAGCCATTTGCCATCCACGCCGCGGCGCAGCGCCTCGGCATCGCTATCGCGCTTGCGCTCCAGCGGCCGGCCTTCGGCATCGTTCAGTGGCAAAAGGCGCGCGGACGCGACGCCCCTGGGCAGGCCGTTATCGTCCAGCGTGAAATCGAGGCGCAGCCAGTGACCGAGATCGGAAATCGCCCACAGGCCCTTGCCGTCGGGATCAACCTCCATGCCCGAATAACCGCCGAAAGTGTCGTCATCGGCCGCCAGGATCAGTCCGCCCAGATAATGCAGGCTGCCGAGCCGGCGCTGATCCGGCTGTTCGGGATTAAGCTCCAGTTCCGCGCTGCGCACCGTCACCGGCCGTTCCGGTGCGGGCTGCGCCGCTGCCGGGACCGCCATCGGAACGGCCAGCGCGGCGATTAGGAAAATGAACTTGAAAACAGCGTTGCGCCATACTCGGCCTTGTTGCCGCTGATCCATCCGGTATGCTTCCCTTTCTGACACCATAGCAGCGGCACCGCATGCTCATTGGAACCGCAGCCCGGCCATCGGCCGGCAAGTCCCGATCCGCCGGGAACATCGCCCCGGCCCTGTTCGTCGGCGGCCTGCTGCTTCTGCTCGCCGGCATTCTCGGCTTGCAGCTCTATCGTCAGTATCACGACGAGATTGACGCAGGGCAAGCGACAGCGCGCTCGCTTGCAACGGTGCTGGACGAACATGCCGGCCGCACATTTTCGGCCGTTGACATATTCCTGCAGAATTTCTCCGAGACACTGAGCAGCATGCCCAGCACCGACGCTGGCGATCTGTCGGCGGTGCGACTGCGAATGAATGCGCGGCTTTCGGAATTGCCGCAGCTTCGTGCCTATCTGGTGCTGGATGCCAATGGCGATTTAATCATCGATAGCGCAGGCAATGCACCGGGCAGCTTCAACGGCTCCGACCGTGAATATTTCCTGGCGCATGCGCGCGATGGCCATGGCGGCCTGTTCGTCGGCGAACCGACCATCAGCCGTCGCAGCGGAAAATGGGCAATCAGCCTCAGCCGCCGGTTCACCAGGCCGGATGGCAGTTTTGGCGGCGTCATCTCCGCAGCCATCGATCCGGATTATTTCATCGCCTTCTATCGCGAGGCGCTGATCGCGCCCGGCAATTCGCTGGCGCTGCTGCATGAAAACGGCAACCGGCTGGCCCGCATTCCCGAAGCCGGTCCCTCAGGCGAAACCGCGATGCTGGAAGCCCGCATCCTGCACCCGGAATTCGCCACCGCTGAGAACGGCCTTTATCTGTCGGATACCGTTCCGGATGAAACGCCCCGCTACATCGCGTTCCGCCGCGTCGACGGCTATCCTCTGGTGGTGACGGCCGGCATTTCGGTTGAAAACATTCTGGCCGATTGGCGCAAGAACCTGTCCTTCAACCTGATCGCCTTCTGCGTCGCGGCGGCCGCCTCCGGCTTGTTCCTCCTCGTCCTGCAGCACCAGATCAGGCGCACCCGTGCCGCCGAGCAGCGTCTGCGCGATGCCATCGAGGCGCTGGCGGAAGGTTTCGCGCTGTTCGGCCCTAATGGTGACCTCATCATGGTCAACCGCCGCTATTACGCGCTGACCGGCCACGATCCGGCGACGGTGAAGCCCGGCACCAACCACGAGGAGATTCTCTCCCATATCGCGGCGTCGGACCGGCGGCAGGGGCGCGAGGACGACGTACTCCGCTATGTCGCGGAACTGCGGAAGGATTTCAGCGATCCCAGCGGACAGCCCTTCGATGTCGAGCCGCGGCCGGGCTTCTGGCTGCGCAGCGTACGCCACCGCACCGGCGATGGCGGCGTCATCAGCATGGTTTCCGACATCTCCGACCTCAAGCAGGCCGAGCAGATCCTGATCGACGCCTTCTCCAGCATCAGCGACGGCATCGTGCTTTACGATGCGGCCGAGCGCATCATCCGGGTGAACCAGCGCTTCTACGAGGTCACCGAGCACGATCCGGAGCGTATCCACCCGGGCAAGACCTTCGAAGACGTGATCGATGTGCTGGTCGAGCGGCGCAAGGCGCAGACACCAGACTTCGATGTCAGCGCCTTTGCCGAGGCCATACGGAATGATTTCCGCAATCCCACCGGCAAGCCGGTCGACGTATCCTATACGACGGGAAAATGGGTACGCACGACGCGCCGTCGGACCTCCAACGGCGGCATCATCAGCGTCTTCTCCGACATCACCGACCTCAAGCTGGCGGAGCAGCGCCTGCGCGATGCCATTGATGCGCTGACCGAAGGTTTTGCACTCTACGACCGCGACGGCTATCTCGTGCTGATCAACCGGCACTTCTACGAATTGACCGGACAGAGCCCGGAGCGGGTCAAGGTCGGCAGCCATATCGATGACGAGCTGCGCGTTGCCAGAGAGCTACGCCAGCGCGTCTCGCCAAACCTCGATCTCGATCAGTTCCTGGAAACGCTGCGGCAGGACTTCTGGAATCCGTCGGGCAGGCCCATCGATGCCGAGGTCTATCCCGGGCGCTGGCTGCGCATCCAGCGTCACCGCACCGCCGATGGCGGCGTGATCTCCATCGTCGGCGACATCAGCGACCTGAAGAAGGCCGAGCAGCGCCTGCGCGACGCGATCTCGTCGATTAACGAAGCCTTCGTCC
Source organism: uncultured Ferrovibrio sp. (assembly GCF_937960835.1). GTDB lineage: Bacteria > Pseudomonadota > Alphaproteobacteria > Ferrovibrionales > Ferrovibrionaceae > Ferrovibrio. The sequence goes on along the minus strand of NZ_CALGPC010000006.1, from coordinate 41,788 downwards.
TGTACGATCAGACCGATCGCGTGGTGCTCTTCAACCAGCGCTTCGTCGCCTATTACTGGAAACTGGCTGACATCATCCGGCCGGGCGTCACCTTCGAAGAACTGCTGCGCACCGGCGTGGAGCGCGGCGTCTTCATTGCCAGCGGCGTCGATCCCGAACGCTGGATCGCCGACCGGATCGCCAGCCACCGCGACCCGGGCGGGCCGATCGAGCGCCGCCTGGCCGACGGCCGCTGGATTCTGCTGCGCGAGGAGCGGACCGCCGATGGCGGCACGGTCGGCATCGGCACGGATATCACCGCGATCAAGCGCGCCGAACGCCAGCTGCGCGACGGCATCGATGCGATCACCGAAGCCTTCATTCTCTACGACAAGAACGACCGCGTGGTGCTGTTCAACCAGCGGATTCTCGACTACTACCCGCAAATGGTCGGCTATCTCCGGCCCGGCCTTACTTTCGAAGATACCCTGCGCCACGGCCTCGCCACCGACCAGTTCGTGATTTCCGGCGACCCCGAAGCCTGGATTGCCGAGCGCCTCGAAGCGCACCGCAATCCCGGTCCGGTCCTCGAGCGGCTGACCGCCGAAGGCCGCTGGCTGCTGGTGCAGGAACAGCGCACCGCCGATGGCGGCATCGTCAGCATCGCGCGCGACATCACGCCGCTGAAGGAACAGCAGGCCGCGCTGGAGCGCCATGTCGCCGAGCTGGAAGCCGCCAACCGGCAGGTCGAGCAGCAGGCCTTCCAGCTGCGCGAACTGGCGGATCGCTTCGCCATCGAAAAAGACCGCGCCGAAGCGGCCAGCCGGGCGAAATCCGAATTCCTCGCCATGATGAGCCACGAGATCCGCACGCCGATGAACGGCGTTCTGGGTACCATCGGCCTCCTGCTGAACACCAAGCTGTCGCCGCAGCAGAACAAGCTCGTCACCACGGCGCGTGAATCGGCCGAGCATCTGCTGACCCTGATCAACGACATCCTCGACTTCTCCAAGCTGGAAGCCGGCCGCATCGATCTGGAGCATATCGATTTCGATCTGCCGCAACTGATCGAGAGCGCGATTTCGATGATGAATCCGCGCGCGGTGATGAAGGGCCTGCGGCTTCAGAGCCGCCTGCCGCCCGACATGCCGCGTTTCCTGAAAGGAGATCCGGGCCGCCTGCGCCAGGTTCTGTTCAACCTGCTCGGCAATGCGATCAAGTTCACCGACCGCGGCAATATCGAAATCCTGGTCGAAACCTCGCGGCAGCCCGACAATGCCTACAAACTGACGGTGCGGGTCTGCGATACCGGCATCGGTATTGCGCAGGACAAGCTGAAGAACCTGTTTGGCCGGTTCACGCAGGCTGACAGCTCGATTGCGCGGCGTTTCGGCGGCACGGGACTGGGTCTTGCCATTTCCAAGCAGCTCATCGAGCTGATGGGCGGACAAGTCGGTGTTGAAAGCGTCGAAGGCGAAGGCAGCATCTTCTGGTTCAGCGTCACTCTGCAAGAAGGCGAACCGGTGGTCACCACCGTCCCGCAGGCCGCTGACAAGGGCCCGGCGACCCGGCGACCCATGCGCATCCTTGTGGCGGAAGACAATCAGGTGAACCAGATGGTGATCGGCCTGATGCTGCGCCAGCTGGGTCATCAGGTGGATGTCGCCACCAATGGCATCGAAGCCTGCGAGCAGGTGCAGAAGATGCCCTACGATCTGGTGCTGATGGATGTGCAGATGCCGGAGATGGACGGCATCCAGGCGACCCAGACGATCCGCAGCCTGCCGCATGATTGCGCGACGATCCCGATCATCGCGCTCACCGCCAATGCCATGGAGGGCGACCGCGAGACCTATCTTGCGGCAGGGATGAACGACTACATCGCCAAGCCGATTGCCCTGCCGCAGCTGATCGCCGCCATGAACCGCGTGATCAGCGCCAGGGAAACCGGCGGCGCAGCTTCCGCAACTCAGCCTGAGGCAGGAACGGGGGCCGGCGCGTCAGATTCCGGCGAAGCGGAAAAACTCAGCGACAAGGCCAAGGCCGGTCTGAATGACCTGCTGGCCTCGCTGAAGAAGCTGAACTGAAAAGCCGGACTAAACCCGTTGCTCAGGCGGCGCGGCGGCGGGCGCCGCGGCGTGTCGGCTGCGCCGCAGCCGGAGTCTCGTCGAACAACTCGGCCAGCTTGTCCATCATGGCGCCGCCGAGCTGCTCGGCATCGACAATGGTCACCGCACGCTTGTAGTAGCGCGTCACGTCATGGCCGATGCCGATCGCCACCAGCTCCACCGGCGAGCGTTTTTCGACCCATTCGATCACTTCGCGCAGATGGCGGTCCAGGTAATTGCCCGGATTGACCGAAAGCGTGGAATCGTCGACCGGCGCGCCGTCAGAGATCACCATCAGGATGCGGCGCTGTTCGGGCCGCGCCAGCAGCCGGTCATGCGCCCACATCAGCGCTTCGCCGTCGATATTCTCCTTGAGCAGGCCCTCGCGCAGCATCAGGCCGAGATTGCGGCGCGCGCGGCGCCAGGGCGCATCGGCGGCCTTGTAGATGATATGCCGCAGATCGTTGAGCCGTCCGGGATGCGGCGGCTTGTTGTCGGCAAGCCACTTCTCGCGGCTCTGGCCGCCCTTCCAGGCGCGGGTGGTGAAACCAAGGATCTCCACCTTCACGCCGCAGCGCTCCAGGGTGCGGGCCAGAATGTCGGCGCACATCGCCGCAACCGTGATCGGACGGCCGCGCATCGAACCGGAATTGTCGATCAGCAGCGAAACGACGGTATCGCGGAATTCAGTGTCGCTTTCCTGCTTGTAGCTCAGCGGCAAGGTGGGATTGGCGACGACGCGGGCAAGCCGCGCGGCATCGAGGATGCCTTCTTCAAGATCAAAATACCAGGAACGCGACTGCTTGGCCATCAGGCGACGCTGCAGGCGGTTGGCAAGCTTGCCGACCACCGACTGCAAATGGCTGAGCTGCTGATCGAGATGATGACGCAGGCGCGACAGTTCCTCGTTGTCGCAAAGATCGTCGGCGTCGATCACTTCGTCGAACTGCTTGGTATAGGCCTTGTAGGTCGGCTCGCGGTTCTGCCCCATCTGATCGGCATAAGGCGGACGGCGCCCCTTGCCGGCCTCCTCGCCTGAGCCGGCGGCCTCCTGCTCCATGCCGGCTTCGGCTTCCATCTCGACAGCCTCGCCGCCGGCAGCATCGGCCGCATCGGCCTGCTCCATGCCGCTGCTGGCCGCTTCGCCCTGTTCAGATTCCTGGCCGTCGGACTGGCTCTGCGGCTGCTGGCCCTGGCTGTCCTGATCCTCGCCCTCTTCCTCATCATTCATCTCGCCGCCTTCATCCTCGGCAAGATCAAGATCGCGGATCAGCTTGCGGGCAACCTTGGCGAAAGCGCGCTGGTCGTTGATGGCGTCGAACAGGCGATCGAGATCCTCGCCGCCCTTTTCCTCGATCCAGTCGCGCCACAGCGCGACCATCTTGCGCGCCGCTTCGGGGATGGCTTCGCCGGTCAGGCGCTCGCGTGCGATCAGGCCCAGCACATCGGCGAGCGGCGCTTCGGAACGGTCTTTGACCTTGGCATAGCCGCGGCTCTTGCACCGGTCTTCCAGCGCGGCGGCGAGATTTTTCGCCACGCCGGCCATGCGGTTGGCACCGATCGCCTCCACCCGGGCCTGTTCGATCGCGTCGAACACCGCCCGCGCGGTGCCGCCCTGCGGCAGCAGCTTGGAATGCAGCGCATCGTCGTGATGGCGCAGCCGCAGCGCCATGGCATCGGCCAGCCCGCGGATCTGCGCCACTTCCTCCGGCGGCAGGTCTCGTCCCGGCACCGGCAACCGCGCCCGCTTGCCGCGCAGGCCCGGCGTTTCCGGTCCGAAGCTGACCTGCAGGTCGCGATCATGCGAAATCGCCCGCGTCGCCGCGGTCAATGCGCGCTTGAAAGGTTCGATCGGGCTTTCCGGCTTCGCCATGACAATGGCCGCGGCCGGCTAGTTAAGGTCGGCCTTGGCAGCGGTCTCGGGCAATTCCTCGCCGAAGCAACGCTGGTAATACTCAGCCACCATCGGCCGCTCCAGTTCGTCGCATTTGTTGAGGAAGGTCAGCCGGAAGGCAAAGCCGACGCTGCCGAAGATACGGGCATTCTCGGCCCAGGTGATCACCGTACGCGGGCTCATCACGGTGGAGATATCGCCGTTGATGAAGCCGGCGCGCGTCAGATCGGCCACCGCCACCATGTTCTGGATCGTCTTCTTGCCCTGCTCGCCGGCATAGCTGGGCGACTTGGCCAGCACGATGGCCACTTCGTCCTCGGCCGGCAGGTAATTCAGCGTGGTCACGATGCTCCAGCGGTCCATCTGGCCCTGGTTGATCTGCTGGGTGCCGTGATAGAGCCCGCTGGTATCGCCCAGGCCGACGGTGTTCGCCGTGGCGAACAGGCGGAACGCCTTGTGCGGGCGGATCACGCGGTTCTGATCAAGCAGCGTGAGCTTGCCTTCGACTTCCAGCACGCGCTGGATCACGAACATCACGTCCGGGCGGCCGGCGTCGTATTCGTCGAACACCAGAGCCACCGGCGACTGCAGCGCCCAGGGCAGGATGCCTTCGCGGAACTCGGTGACCTGCTTGCCGTCGCGCAGCACGATGGCGTCCTTGCCGACGAGATCGATACGGCTGATATGGCTGTCGAGATTGACGCGCACGCAGGGCCAGTTGAGCCGCGCGGCGACCTGCTCGATATGCGTCGATTTGCCGGTGCCGTGATAGCCCTGCACCATCACGCGGCGGTTATAGGCAAAGCCCGCCAGGATCGCGAGCGTGGTCTCGCGGTCGAAACGATAGGTCGGATCGAGATCCGGCACATGCTCGGTCGGCTGGCTGAAGGCAGGCACCTTCATGTCGCTCTCGATGCCGAACACGTCGCGCACGGAAACGGTGATGTCCGGCATGTCGGTAGCCGGCGCGGAAATGGACTTGGTCTGGAGGGCCGTCATCTCACTCTCGAAGGTCTTTTTGGGCTAAAAGTTGGTCAGCCTGGATCTCAATCGCCTCAAGTATAACCGCGCGATTGCAGGAAGGCATAGGCTTGGTTGATGCTTTTCAGCCTTTCCTCGGCGGCGCGGTCGCCACCATTGGTATCGGGATGATACCGCTTGGCCATCATCTTGTACTGGGCCTTGATGTCGGCTTTTCGCAACGGCAACACCACCTTGTCCAGATCGAAGCCAAGCGTGATCATGGCTTCGCGTTCCGCCGGCTGCAATTGCAGCTCGGCCTTCGATTTCCGCCGCCCGGCGCCCAGGCTGATCCCGACATCGGCCAGGATGCCGAGATCGTCCTTGACCCAGACCTGAGGCTCTTCCCGCTGCGGCTTGGTTCCCATCCGCCAGGTCGGCCGGTGCCCCAGCATGTCCTGGCGCTGGTAGCGTTCGATTTCCGCCGCGCTCATGCCCCGGAAGAAGTCCCAGCCGGCATTGTACTGGCGGACATGGGTCATGCAGAAATACCACCGCCCGTCACGGGGTTCCCGGCTTTTCGGGGCCGGAAATGCACCCTCCTCGCTGCATCCCGGATGGTCGCAGCGGCGCGCCTGGCTGCGGCCGAAGGCCGCCTCGGCGGCAAGATCGAGGAAGACTTTCTGGTTGGCGGAACGGGCTCTTGTCATAACCGCGAAAGTATGGGGCGGCGGCATGACACTGGCAAGGCAATAGGTGCTGTCCTACCCTGCGTCGGACATGCATTTTTCGTAAGCCCCGCAGGAGTATTCGTCATGTCGATGGCAGAGCGCATCCAGGCCAAACTGACCGCCGCCCTGGCGCCGGAGCGGCTGGACCTTGTCGACGACTCGGCCCGCCATGCCGGCCATGCAGCCATGAAGGGCCTGCCGCCGGGGGAGACCCATTTCCTGCTGACCGTCGTCTCCGCCCGTTTTGAGGGTCTGCCCCGCCTGCAGCGCCAGCGGCTGGTCTACCAGATCCTGGCCGAGGAAATGGCCGGCGGCATCCATGCGCTGGCAATCACCGCCCTGACACCGGAGGAAAACCAGCGCCAAAGCGCGCCCTGATCCGGCAGGCCGATGGCCTGGAACACTACCAGAGGGTGGATTGGCCACAACCATCCGAGTCAATTTCCCTGCATTATACAACCTTTTTATTTGAACATTTCAACAAGAGCTATTATTGGTTGTGTCATGCCCGTGACACGACACCCACAGCACAACGCATACCCGTCTGACGGATCAAGTCTGGTGACGCGCAATCTGCGCCTGGACCGCGGCCGCACCAGTATCCGGCTGGAGCAGCTTGAATGGGCGGCTCTCGACGCGATCTGCGAGATCGAGGGAATCGACCGCCACGTTTTCGCCTCGATGATCGACCGCGACCCGGCCCGGCGGGAGAAGACCCTGACCTCGCGGATCCGCAGCGCCATCCTGACCTATTTCATCACCCAGTCCGGCCTTGCGGTCCCCGGCGCCAGCCATGGCGTGGCCGGCCTGGGCACCCAGCCTTCGGGGCGCGCCAGAGCGCCGCTTACGACAGCACGAACAGCATCAGAATTGGAAGACTCGCGAAGCTGAGCAGGGTCGACAGCACGACGAGGCTGGCCACCGCCGCCGGCTCGCGGGCATAGCGTACGGCGAAGACGTAGTTCACCACCGCCGGCGGCATCATGCACTGGATGAGGAAGACGCCGCGCGCCGCGCCTTCCAGGCCAAGCAGCGCGCTCAGGCCAAAGCCCACAGCGACACCAAGCCCCAGCCGCAGGACCGACAGTATCAGGCCGTTGCGCAGGTCCTGCACCTTCAGGGTCGCCAGCGACACGCCCAGGGTCAGCAGCATCAGCGGAATGGCGATGTTGCCCGCCACCTGCAGGCTGCGCATCGCCCATAACGGCAGTTCCACCCCGGCGAGATTGCCCAGGATGCCGGCGAGCGTGGCGTAGATCATCGGCGAGCGCAGCACCTCGCGCAGCTGTCCGCGGCCGGCCAGCACGGCCTGGCCGATCGTCCAGTTGCCCAGCGAGGACATGGCGAAGAACAAAATCCCGAGCGCCAGGCCCGGCTGCCCATAGGCGAACAGCGACAGCGACAGGCCGGCATTGCCGGCATTGGGAAAGGTCAGCGAGGTGACGAAGCTGCGCACCGGCAGATGCATTAGCTTCAGCGCCAGCGCACTGAACGCCATGAAGCAGGCCATCGCGGCAATGCTGCCGCCCAGCATGGTGCCGAGCATCGTGCGGTCGATCTCCGTCGACAGCAGGGTATGTATGACCAGGCAGGGCGTGCCGATATTGGTCGCCAGCAGGCTGACCGAATCGACCTGGAAGGGACGGCCGCGCTTGGCCCATAGCCAGCCGAAGCCGGCCAGCACGAAAAGCGGCGCGATGACCGTAAAAACTTCGGCAACCAACGCAAATGCCATAAAGGAGTACTCAGTTTTTGTCCGATTGATCCGGCTCGCTGACCGGGGTGACCTTAAGCAGCGTGATCTGATGGCGCAGGCGCCGCAGAACCTCAAAACGGAAGCCGTGGAAAATGAACACCTGGCCGGGATCGGGGATCATCTGCGCCTCATGCAGCACCAGGCCGGCGATGGTAGTGGCGTCATCATCGGGCAGATGCCAGTCGAACTGCCGGTTGAGGTCGCGGATCGTGGCGGTGCCGTCGACGATCAGCGAGCCGTCAGGCTGAAGGCGGTAGATCCGCCGCGCTGGATCGTGCTCGTCGCGGATATCGCCGACGATCTCCTCCAGAATGTCCTCAAGCGTGACCAGCCCCATGATCGAGCCGTACTCGTCGACCACCAGGGCGAAATGCGCGCGGCGCTGGCGGAAGGCGTTGAGCTGGCCGCGTAAGGTGGTGGTTTCCGGCACGAACCACGGCAGCGCCAGCAGGCGCTGCAGGTCGATCTGCTGGATGTCGAACTGCACGGCAGCGAGCGCGCGCAGCAGATCCTTGGCATGCAGCACGCCGATGACGTTTTCGGGATCGCCCTTCCACACCGGGATGCGGGTATGCGGGCTGGACAGCACCTGCCTTACCAGCTCTTCTGGCGGCAGATCGGCATCCAGCATCACCATGTTGCGGCGATGCACCATGACATCGCCGACCGGCACTTCCTCAAGGTCGAGGATGGAGCCGAGCATGTCGCGCTCGTGCTTCACCATGGTGCCTTCTTCGGCATGAAGCTGCAGCGCGGAGCGGATTTCCTCGCTCGCCGTCAGCGGCTGTTCGCGCGTGATATGGACGCCGAACAGCTTCAGGGTCTGCACGCCGATCCACTGCACCGCGCGCACCAGCGGCGCCAGCAGCCTGATCAGCAGCACAATGACCGGCGCCACCGCCAAAGCCACGCGTTCGGGCTTGTTGATCGCATAGGTCTTCGGCATCACCTCGCCGAAGATCACGATCAGCACGGTCATCGCGACAGTGGCGTAGACCACGCCCGCGTCGCCGAAGACGGCGATCAGCAGATTGGTGGCCAAGGCCGAGGCCAGGATGTTCACCGCATTGTTGCCGAGCAGGATCGAGCTGATCAGCAGATCGCGCATTTCCAGCAGCTTGAGCACCGTATGCGCGCGCGCCTTGCCCTCGCCCGCCAGATGATGGATGCGCGGCGGCGACGCGGCAGTGAGGCCGGTTTCCGACATCGAGAAAAAGGCGGACAGCGCAAGCAGCAGCAGGATGGCTACTGCGGTGACGATTATGATGGTATCGGCCATGGCGGCAGTCAGGCGGCCGTTTTGGTCAGTTGCTCGGACAGAAGCTCTTCGACCGCGCGCGGCGAGACGTCATTGCGCTGTACGGCGCGGCCGATGGCTTCGGCCAGGATGAAGACCAGCTTGCCGTCGCGCACCTTCTTGTCCTGCTTCATGTGATCGAGCAGGACGGCGGGCGAGAAACGCTCGGCGCCGTCGACGTCGCGCAGCCGCGCCGGCAGGCCGACAGCTTCCAGATGGCGCTCGATGCGTGGCGCCAGGCTCGCATCGCAAAGGCCCAGAGATGCCGACAGGCGGAAGGCCAGCGCCATGCCGACGGCAACGCCCTCGCCATGCAGCAGGCGCTGCGAATAGCCGGTCTCAGCTTCCAGCGCATGGCCGAAGGTATGCCCCAGATTGAGCAGTGCGCGCTCGCCCTCTTCGCGTTCGTCGGCGGCAACGATGCGGGCCTTATGCGCGCAGCAGCGCTCGACCGCCTCGGCGCGCAACTGCGCATCGCCGGCCAGCAGCCTGGCGCCGTTGGCTTCCAGCCATGCGTAGAAATCGGCATCGCCCAGCAGGCCGTATTTCACCACCTCGGCATAGCCTGCGCGCAATTCGCGCGGCGGCAAAGTGTCGAGCAGATCGACATCGGCCAGCACCAGCCGCGGCTGATGGAAGGCGCCGATCAGGTTCTTGCCCTGGCGGCTGTTGATCGCCGTCTTGCCGCCGACTGAACTGTCCACCTGGGCCAGCAGCGAGGTCGGCACCTGAATGAAATCCATGCCCCGGCGCAGCACCGAGGCGGCAAAGCCGACCAGATCGCCGATCACGCCGCCGCCCAGCGCGATGAGATGATCGCGGCGTTCGACTTTCAGAGCCAGCAGCGCCTCGCACAGCTGCTCGAATCCGGCATAGGATTTCTGGCTTTCGCCCGCCGGCAGGATCACCGCCTCGCAGCCGATATTCTTCTGCGCCAGCGCGCGCTTCAGCGTGCCGAGGTGACGGTCGGCGACATTCTCGTCGGTGACGATGACGGCGAAGGGCCGCCGCAGCAAAGGCTCGATGAATTCGCCGGCACGCGCCAGCAAACCGCCGCCGACAAGGATGTCATAGGCGCGATCGTCCAGAGCAACACGGACCTTGCGGATCATGGCGATGACTTCACTTTCGATGAGGCGGCAAAATTCTGGGCGGCCCCGTCACGATAGGCAGCCGGCAGCACCGCCAGGATCTGAGCGACGACATTCTCATGCGGCCCGTCGCTGGAGATGACGGTGTAATCCGCCTCGGCATAGACGGGATAACGCTCGTGCATCAGACGCTCCAGCGTGCCGCGGACATCGCCGTTTTGCAGCAGCGGGCGATGGTTGCGCCGCGCGCAGCGCTTCACCAGCACGTCCAGATCGGCCTTGAGCCAGATCGAGACGCCTTTCTCCCGGATACGCTGGCGGGTTTCGGCATTCATGTAGGCCCCGCCCCCGGTCGCCAGCACGATGCGCGGCTGTTCCAGCAGGCGGGCGATCACCTTGCGCTCGCCATCGCGGAAGGCGGCTTCGCCATGGGTGGCGAAGATTTCCGGGATCGTGGCGCCGGCGGCCTTCTCGATCTCGATATCGGCATCGACGAAATCGAAGCCGATCGCCGCAGCAAGCCGCCGCCCGACCGAGCTTTTGCCGGCCCCCATCAGTCCGACCAGCACCAAGCTGCGCAGGCCGGTGCCGTCATTCGTTTTCGTGTCGCCCCGGTCGGCCGGCGCGGCATCGGACTGGGATTCGGGACTGGACGAATCGTCGGATGAAGCGGCGACGGCAGACGCTGTATTGAAGATGTTCACGTCGTCTCCGTGTGGCGGGCCGCATTGCCTGGGTCCCGCCGCGTCGATACAATAAAGCAATCGCGTCACATTTCCAGCGCGCGGGCCGGGTTCTGGCCCGTCCGCCGCCGGGAAATCCCTAGTCCGGAGCCCAAGCCGCATGGCCCGTATGTCGACCATTTTGTTGCTGTTTCTCGTTTTGCTGCTGGGCGGCGGAGCGATCTTCCTTGCCACTTGGGACATTCCCGCGCCGCGCGCCAAGGTGGAGAAGGTCATTCCCGCCGACCAGCTGGGGAAATAGCGATGACCCGGGCGGTGTTGCAGGCGGGGCGGCTCGCCCTGGCGGCCGGCCTGGCCGCCCATCTGGTCGCTGCCAGCGCGGCGGTGCAGGCCCAGCCGATCCGGCTGATCCCGCCGGGCGGCAATCCGGACGAAGCCCCGGCCCCGGCGCAGGCCCCCGCACAGTCGCAGCCCCCCGCACAATCGCAGGCCCCCGCACAGTCGCAGGCCCCCGCACAGTCGCAGGCCCCCGGGCAATTCCAGGCTCCCGCCCTCCCGGCACAGTCGAATACGCCGCCGCTCGACACGCCCGCAGGCCTGCCCGGCAATGCGCAGGCCGATCAGCAGAATCGCCTGCAGACTGTCCAGCAGGAAACCGACGGCTTCGTCATTCAGCCGCTAGGCGCCCCCGATCCGTCTTCGACGGGCCTGCTCGACGATACCAATGGCGGCCTCGGCGCCCATATGTGGGACGGCACCGCTCTGCGTCAGGCGATCCAGGTGCTTGGCGTGCTGCCTGCCCCGGTCGCCACACCGGCGCTGCGCGATCTGCAACGCCGGCTGCTGCTTACCTTTGCCGAAGTGCCCAAGGGCGAGCCCGGCACGCCCAGCCTGCTCGGCACCCGCATCTCTCAGCTTTACAAGCTGGGACTGGTGGGCGAGGCCGAGCAACTGGCAACGCCCAGGCCCGCCAGCCTGAAGGATCCGATCTTCCTGCAGCTTCCCGTCGAGGCGGCCCTGCTGCGCAACGATCTGGACCGCGCCTGCGAGATGGCGAATCAGGGGCTGCGTGAGGATGGCGCTGCCTATTGGCAGAAGATCGTCGTCCTGTGCCGCTATCACGCCAAGGACATCGCCGGCGGCGATCTGGCCCTCAGCCTGTGGCGCGACAACGGCGGCGACGATCCGCCATTTAACGCGCTGGCTGCCGCGCTGCGCGGCGATGCCCGCGCCAAGGTTGAAACGCTCGGCGGCGCCAGCGCTGTGCATTTCGCCATGCTGCGCGCGGCCGGACGGCCGCTGCCCAAGGACACGCTGGATGTTGCGACGCCGGCTTTGCTGCCGGCGCTGGCCCGCTATGAAAAGGCGGATGCCGAGCTGCGCCTGGCGGCAATAGAACGCGCCGCCCGTTATGGCGCTTTGCCGCCGGCTGCGCTGGCCGAAGCCTATGCGGCGGTCGAGATTGCCGACAATCAGCGCGCGGCGCTGGCCGGCGGCAAGGATAAATCCGCCCGCGCGGCCGCCTATCTTTATCAGTCGGTCAAGGCCGCCACCGATGCCAAGACGCGGGCCGAGTTTCTGCGCCAGGCTTTCGAACTGGCGCAGGCGCGCGAATTGCTGTTCCCGACCGCGGCGATCCTGCAGCCCTTCCTGGCCGACGTCACGCCCGATGACAGCACGATAGCCGCCGCTCCGGCAATGATCCGGCTGGCGCTGGCCGCCCGCGATACCGGCATCGCCCGGCTGTGGTACAACACGGCGCTGACAATCCCGCCGGAGACCGGCAAGGCCGGCGAAACCGTCGCCCAGGCCTGGCCTCTGCTTCTGCTGGCTGGCGCTGAAGCCGAATGGCGCGACAGCCGCTATGAGGCCTGGCTGGCGACGCTCGACTCTCTGAAGGCGCCGGAGCGCAATATGCGCATCACACTGCTGCTGACCCTGGCAGAAGGCGTCGGCTTCCCGGTGCCGCCCGAGCGCTGGGACATCCTGCTGGTGCCGGTCGAGAACAATGCCCGGCCCGCACCGTCCATTGCCGTCTGGCGCAGCCTGTTGCGGGCCTCCGAGATCAAGGCCAGGGCGGAGACCGCGGCGCTGGCCTTGGCGCTGCTCGGCCCGAATGGCGCCGAGGAAGCCGACGGGCTGACGCTGACCACGGCACTGGAGGCGCTTCGCAAGGTTGAGCTGGAAGTGGATGCCCGGCGGATCGCGCTTGATGTGGCGTTGCGGCGCGGCCTCTGACGCGCCAGCTGCGCAGCCGAACGATGGCCCGCACCGATCGCCATATCGAAAACTTTCTTGAGATGCTGAGCGCCGAGCGGGGGCTGGCGCAGAATTCCCTGCTGGCCTACCAGACCGATCTGGCCGACTTCGCCGGCTTTCTCGCGGCGCGCAACGAAACACCGCAAACGGTCGGCATCGATTCGCTGCGTCTTTATGTGCAGGGCCTGGCTGATCAGGGCATGAAGCCGGCGACTGCTGCGCGCAGATTGTCGGCGCTGCGCCAGTTCTTTCGGTTTCTGGCGCAGGAAGGCATTCGCAGTGACGATCCAGCCGCCCTGCTGGATGCGCCGAAGCGCGCGCGCCCCTTGCCGAAAATCCTCAGCGAGGAAGAAGTCGACCGCCTGCTGGAAGCCAGCCGCAAGCTGCGCGACGATCCGGCGGAATCGGCGCGGCTGAACTGCCTGCTGGAACTGCTCTACGCCACCGGCTTGCGCGTCAGCGAACTGGTCGGCCTGCGCTGGCCGCCTTTCGGCGACGATGCGCGCTTCCTGGTAATCCGCGGCAAAGGCGGCAAGGAGCGTCTTGTGCCGCTGAGCGAGCCGGCCCGCAAGGCGGTGGAAGCCTATGCCGGCTGGCGCTCGGAATTCCTGGCGCCGAAGCAGGTCTCCCCCTGGCTGTTTCCCTCGCGGGGCGACAGCGGCCATCTGACGCGCCAGCGGTTCGGGCAGTTGCTGAAAGATCTCGCCGTTGCCGCCGGCCTATCGCCCAGCAAGGTTTCGCCCCATGTGCTGCGGCATGCCTTCGCCAGCCATCTGCTGGCGCGCGGCGCCGATCTGCGCGCCGTGCAGAAGATGCTCGGCCATGCCGATATCAGCACCACGCAGATCTACACGCATGTGCTGGAAGCCCGCAAACAGGCACTGGTGCGCGAGCATCATCCGCTGGCGAAAAGGTAATTCTGTTATCCCAACGTCAGGCTTGCCAAGCAACGCCGGCACAGTTAGCAGATGCAACAGACCCCAAGGGAGAGTAGAGCGCCATGAGCTTCAAGACGATCACCCCCGCCCCGGCCCGGCTGAACCGCTGCGAACTGGCAGTGCCCGGCAGCAACACCAAGCTGTTCGAGAAAGCCGCCAAATCCGCAGCCGACGTCATTTTCCTCGACCTTGAAGATGCCGTTGCGCCCGATGACAAGCCGCAGGCGCGCAAGAACATCATTCAGGCGCTGCACGATATCGACTGGGGCAATAAGACCCTGTCTGTGCGCATCAACGGCCTCGATACGCATTACATGTATCGCGATGTCGTCGAGGTGGTGGAAGCCGCGGGCGACAAGCTGCATCTGATCATGGTACCGAAGGTCGGCACGGCAGCCGACATTTACGCCGTCGACATGCTGCTGACGCAGATCGAAACCGCCAAGGGCTTCAAGCGCCGCATCGGCATCGAGGCGATCATCGAAACCGCGCTCGGCATGCAGAACATCCATGAGATCGCAGCCGCCTCGCCCCGCCTGGAAAGCCTGCATTTCGGTGTCGCCGATTACGCGGCCTCGACCCGCGCCCGCACCACCTCGATCGGCGGCCCCAATCCGCTTTATGGCGTGCTGACCGACAAGGACGGCGACAAGCCGCGCGAATTCTTCTGGGGCGATATGTGGCATTATGCCATCGCCCGCATGGTGGTCGCGGCACGCGCCAACGGTCTGCGTCCGATCGACGGCCCGTTTGGCGACTTCTCCGATGCCGATGGCTACAAAGCGCAGGCCAATCGCGCCGCGATCCTGGGCTGCGAAGGCAAATGGGCGATCCATCCCTCGCAGATCCCGCTCGCCAACGAAGTCTTCACGCCGCCGGAAGAGGAAGTGAAGAAGGCGCGCCGCATCCTGGAAGCGATGCAACAGGCGCAGGCCGAAGGCAAAGGCGCGGTGGCGCTGGACGGCAAGCTGATCGACATCGCTTCCATCCGCCAGGCCGAAGGCATCGTCAAACAGGCGGAATTGATCGCGCGCGGCTGACGCGCGCAGGACGCGTCAGTCTGCCGCATCCACGGCAGACTTCACCGCGCTCTTATCCTGTCCAAGCGGCGCGTGCTGGAATTCCGGCACGAGCTGCCTGAGCTGGGCCAGAACCAGGGCAGTTTCGCGCGCTTTGGCGGCGCGCATCAGGGTTTCCAGCGCCGGCTGCAATTCGGCCAGATTGATCACCCGCGGCGCGGCCAGCAGCACGCCATCCTGCTGGGTCGGCACCAGGGCCTCGTCGCGATGCAGCACTTCCTCATACAGCTTCTCGCCCGGCCGCAAACCGGTGAAGGCGATCTGGATATCGACATCGGGCCGCAGGCCGGCAAGGCGGATCATCTGCCGCGCCAGATCCTGGATGCGCATCGGCTCGCCCATGTCGAGCACGAAGATCTTGCCCTCTGTATGAAGCTCGCCAGCTGGTAATGCTGCGGCCTGCAGGATCAGCTCGACCGCTTCGCGTGTGGTCATGAAGAAGCGCGTCACTTCCGGGTGAGTGACCGTAAGCGGACCGCCGGCGGCGAGCTGACGCTGGAACAGCGGCACCACCGAGCCTGACGAGCCAAGCACGTTGCCGAACCGCACGGTCACGAACCGCGTCGCGCCCTGGGTCAGATCGAAGCTTTGGCAGATCATCTCCGCCACGCGCTTGGTCGCGCCCATCACATTGGTCGGGTTGACGGCCTTGTCCGTGGAAATCAGCACCATGGTCGCAACGCCATGGCGCTGACAGGCTTCCGCCACCAGCCGGGTGCCGATGGCATTGGTCAGCACCGCTTCCTCGACATTGGCCTCGACCAGCGGCACATGCTTGTAGGCCGCGGCATGCAGGACGATCTCGGGCCGGTATTGCCGGAAGACCTGCTCGATGCGATCCGGCACGCGCACATCGCCCATCACGGCAGCACGCGGCACCGCCGGAAACCGCTCGGCCATTTCCAGGTCGATCTGATACAGCGCGTGCTCGCTCTGCTCGAACAGCACGATCAGGGCGGGCTTGAGGTCGGCAATCTGCCGCACCAGTTCCGAGCCGATCGTGCCGCCGGCGCCGGTGACCAGCACACGGCGGTTTGCGATCAGTTGGGCCACCGGCGCGCGGTCGAGCACACGCTGCGGCCGGCCGAGCAGATCCTCAACATCGATCGGCCTGGGCTGCTGCGCGCCCACGCCTTCCTTGCGGAATTCGGTCAAGCGCGGCAGGCGCGCCACGCTCAGTCCCAGCGGCGCCGCCTTTTCCAGCAGCGCACGGATCGCGGCGCCGCCGATGCGCTCGTCCGCCACGATGATGCGGCGCGGCTTGTCGATATCGCGGGCATTGCGCACGATCTCAGGCAGATCTTCGATGTTGCCGACGATGCGCACGCCGCGCATGTCGCGGCCCTGGCGGCTCTCGCTGTTGTCGAGAATGCCGACGACGCGATACTCGGTCAGCCGGTTGCGCTCGGTTTCGCGAATGAAGGCATCGGCGGCAAGACCCGATCCTACCAGCAGGACCGGCACGCGCTTGTCCTCGGCGCGGCTCAGCACCTCGATCAGGCTGCCGTCCTTCCAGCTCCGGTACAGCAGTCGCGGACCGGCCAGCAAACAGACGAGAATGAAGAATTGCAGCACCAGGGCGCTGCGCGGATAGGCTTCAAGCCGGGTGACGAAGAACAGGAGCGGCAGGAAGATCAGCAGCGACAATGCGCTGGCACGCGCGATGTTCAGCAGATCGCGCAGCGAGGCGAAATACCAGATGCCACGGTAGAGGCCGCAATACTGGAATACGATGGCGGCTACGGCTGAGAAGATGAGCATGCCGGCCCAGCTTTCGCCGGCACTCCAAGGCAGGTCGGCAAGCCAATAACGGAACTGCAGCGCCAGATGGAAGGAAGCGGCCGCCATGACCAGGTCATGCAGCGCCACCAGCATGACGCGCCGGTTTCGGCGAAGATACGATCGAAGATACGATAGTGGCCGCACAGCGATCGCTACCCGCCGTCGTTACTCGAAAACATCATTCTACTCGCTTTGCCGTCATCGCGAAATGCCTGCACAGTAGCGCTGCCGCGATTGCCGCCGTCAGCACGCCAAGCACGTCTTGCGGCCAGCCCGATGCTGCCACGGCGGCAAGGCCGATCAGCAGGACATTCAGCGCAGCAATCCGCCAAGTCACCGCCACATGCGAGCCCAGCTTGTCGGTCCCTTGCTGGTAGAAATGGCTGCGATGCGCCTGCCAGACCTTTTCTCCGCGCCACAGGCGCCGGATCAACGTAACAGTCGCATCCATCCAGTAAAACATCAGCAATATCAACGCGATAGCCCATTGCCCCGTCATCGACAGGCCCAGCAGCAGCCAGCCGAGCAGAAAGCCCAGCGGCACACTGCCGACATCACCCAGAAAAACTTTGGACCGGTTCCAGTTCCAGGGCAGGAAGCCGAGCCCCCCGCCCGCAAGGATCAGGGCCAGGCCGGCAAGAGGCGCGGGTCCGGCGAGGAACTGAACGACAGCGGTGCCGATGCCGATGGACACCGTCTCCAGGCCCGCAATTCCATTGATCCCGTCCATGAAGTTGAACAGGTTCGTGAACCACAACCATGCCAGGAAGCAGAGCAGCCGTTCGAGCCAAAGCGGCAGCCAGGCTTCGGCGATGCGCTGCTCTTCGGGCAGGAATGCCAGCACGGCGAAAACTGCCAGAGCCTGGGCACCCAGCCGGAACCAGGCGGGCAATCCCCCCGGCCGGCGGTCGTCGATCCATGAGATGAGTGCCAGCGCTGCGGCGCCAACCAGCACCAGTGCCGCCGCCTCGTCCGGGCAAAGAGTGAACCAGATAGCCGAGGCCAGGATAACGGCGGTCGAAACCACGATGCCGCCGCCACGAGGCGTCTTCTCGCTATGGCTGGAACGCGCATTGGGAATGTCCCACACCGCGCGGCGCTTCAGCCAGGCAATCGCGGGCCCCATGGCAAGGAAAACGCCACCCCCGGTTGCGGCGGCAAAGGCCAGCGCCAAGGCCCAGGAAAATTCCGCCGTCATCACCCGGCTCCCTTGGCAGCATCAGCGGTGGCGAGAACCCGGTCATAGGCGGCCAGACTCGCTGCGACGAAATGCTCGACGGAGAATTCCGCCTCGGCGATGGCGCGTCCGCGCCGCGCAAGGCGCTGACGCAATTCGCCGTCGTTCAGCAGCCGGCGGATTGCTTCTGCCGTCGCCGCGCCATCGCGCACCGGCACCAGCAGGCCATTCTCGCCATGCCGCACAACTTCGCGGCATCCAGGGACATTGGTGGTGACGATGGCCCGTCCCACCGCTGCGGCTTCGATCAGCCCGCGCGGCAGGCCTTCGCGATAGGAAGGCAGCACGATGATATGCGCCCGCGCCAGCATGCCGGGCATATCCTCGGCATAGCCCCAGTATTCGATGCCGCGGGCAATCCATTCCTGTAAGGCTGTCTCGCCGATATCGGTCGGGTTATCGGGGGCGCGCCGCCCGACCAGCACGAAGCGCGCCGTCACGCCTTCGCCTTGCAGCAGTCGCGCGGCGGCAACGAATTCGCGCACGCCCTTGTCGCCAAGCAGCCGCGCGGGAAACATCACCACCGGCGGATGCCCTTCATCGATCGGCGGCTCGGGCCGCGCGGCGAACACGTTCATGTCCACGCCGCAGCCGCGGATCATCACCCACCGGTCAGATGGAACCATGCCGCGCGCTTCGAACAAGGCGAGGTCGTCGCCGTTCTGGAAAATTGCGACGCAATTGCGGTGATGAAGCGCAAACCGGTAGAGACACTGGATCACGCGGCGCAGCAGGCCGCCATCTTCGCCATCGCGGATGAAAAGAAAGCCCAGTCCGGTGATCGCGTGCACCACGGCCGGCACGCGCAGCAGACGCGCCACCAGCCCGCCCCAGATCACCGGCTTGATCGAAACCAGATGCAGAAGGTCGGGCTTTACCCGCCTGAACAAGCCCACCATCGCCGCGATCAGCCGCAGTTCGGCAACAATGTCGCGGGCGCCACGCGCCAGAGGAATGGGATGAAACACAAATCCCTGCTGCTGCAGCTTGGCTGCGATGGCCGGATCATTTGGCGCAGCGACATGGATCTCCCAGCCGCGCGCGCGCATCGCCTGGGCGATGGGCAGCCGATGGGTCGTGAAAAAAAGCGCCTCTTGGACGGCGAAGAGCAGCCGGCGGGACATGCCCGGGCTCTATCCTGCTCTTCCCCATGGGTCAAGCCAGCGACCGCCACCATTCACGGCGCCGTTCATTGACAGGGCAGGATAGGCACGCTACCCCCGTCGCGACGCCATTCTGAGGCTAATCGCGTGCCAGCTGCAAAATCCCCAAACCCTGCCCCACTTCAGGCTGCATCGCTTGCCGTGATCGGCCTTGGCTATGTGGGGCTGCCGCTGGCCTTGGCGCTGGCCAAGCATTTTCCGGTGCTGGGCTTCGACATCGATCGGGGCCGGGTGGATGAATTGCGCACCGGTATCGACCGTACCAAAGAGGCGGACGCCGAAGCGCTGCGCAGCAGCAGCCTGCGCCTGTCGGCCGACCCGGCCGACCTGCCGGGCCATGCGGTCTATATCGTCACCGTGCCGACGCCTGTAGACGCCCAGAACCAGCCTGATCTCGGCCCGGTCCGCTCTGCGTCGCGCACCGTCGGCCAGGCCCTGGCCCGCAATCCCGTGCCCGGCGCCATCGTGGTCTATGAAAGCACCGTCTATCCTGGCGTCACCGAAGAGATCTGCGGCCCGATTCTGGAGGCCGAATCCGGCCTGACCTGCGGCAAGGATTTCTTCCTTGGCTACTCGCCCGAACGCATCAATCCGGGCGACAAGGTGCATACCGTCGACAAGATCACCAAGGTGGTGGCGGGGCAGACCCCGGACGTGGCCGCGAAGCTGGCCGACATCTATGGCCAGATCACTACGGGCGGCATCCATCTGGCGCCGAACATCAAGACGGCCGAGGCCGCCAAGGTGATCGAGAATGCCCAGCGCGACATCAACATCGCCTTCGTCAACGAGATCACCATGATCTTCGGCAAGATGGGCATCTCGACCTACGACGTGCTGGAAGCCGCCGGTACCAAATGGAATTTCCTCAAGTTCCAGCCCGGCCTGGTCGGCGGCCATTGCATCGGTGTCGACCCCTATTACCTGGCGCACCGGGCCGAGGAGCTTGGCCATCATGCCCGTATCATCCTGTCGGGCCGCGCCATCAATGACGGCATGAGCCGCTATATCGGCGATTGCGTCTCAGCCCGCATCGCCCCCGGCAGCCAGATCCTGGTGCTGGGCCTGACCTTCAAGGAAGATGTGCCGGATCTGCGCAATTCCAAGGTGGCCGACCTGATCGTCCATCTGCGCCAGCTTGGCCATCGGGTGATCGTCCATGACCCGCTGGCCAATCCTGACGAAGCCCAGCATGAATACGGCATCATGCTGACGCCCAAGCTGGACCAGATCGGCGGCTGCGACGCCATCGTTGCCGCCGTGCCGCATCAGGCCTATCGCGAGATGACGCCTACCGGGCTGGCCAGGCTGCTCAAGCCGGGCGGTCTCGTCGCCGACCTCAAAGGCATCTGGCGCAACCAGGCCATTCCGGAAAGCCTCAAATACTGGACCTTGTAGGCGCCAAGGCACTGGACATCCCCCGGCTCGGATACGACATAATGACCGGCTTCCGAGGAGCTAGTCATGTCCGAGCAGATTGATCCGCGCATTCCCGTTTCCGTCATCACCGGTTTTCTCGGCGCCGGTAAAAGCACCCTGCTGAACCGCCTGCTGCGCCACCCGGACATGGGTGAGACCGCCGTGATCGTCAATGAGTTCGGTGAGATCGGGCTGGATCATGCGCTGATCGCCTCCAGCAGTGAGGACACTGTTCTGCTCAATTCGGGCTGCCTGTGCTGCACCGTGCGCGGCGATCTGGTCAACACCTTCCGCGACCTCACGGCCAAGCGAGACCGCGGCGAGATCAGGCCCTTCCGTCGCGTCGTGATCGAGACGACCGGCCTTGCCGATCCGGCGCCTGTCCTGCACACGCTGATGACCGATCCGGTCGTCGCCGAGCGCTGCCGCCTGGAAAGCGTCGTCACCCTGGTCGATGCCGTCAACGGCGATGGCACGCTGGATCGCCACAAGGAAGCGGTCAAGCAGGCGGCCGTGGCCGATCGCCTGGTGCTGAGCAAGGTCGATGTCGCCGAGCAGAAAACGGTTCAGCGCCTGCGCCATCGCCTCAGTCATCTCAACCCCGGCGCGCCGATCCTCACGGCGATCAATGGCGATATTGCGCCGAAGCAGCTTTTCAATGCCGGCCTGTACGACCCGGCGACCAAGACTTTCGATGTGCAGAACTGGCTGCGCGCCGAGGCCTATGAGGGCGGGCACCACCATCATCACGATCACGATCACGATCACGATCACGATCACGGTCATGACCACGACCATGATCACCGTCACGGCCACAATCATCACCATGATCATGACCATCATCATGACGCGGGGGGTGGCCAGGACCCGCATGACGTCAACCGCCACGATGCTTCGATCCAGGCCTTCTGTCTCACCTTCGACGAGCCCTTCGACTGGAACACGCTGGCCACCTGGCTCGATCTCCTCGCCGCCTATCGCGGCGACAATCTGCTGCGCGTGAAAGGCCTGGTGAATGTCACCGGCGTAGACCGTCCGGTGGTGGTCCATGGCGTGCAGCACCTGTTTCACCCGCCAGCCACCATTCCCGCCTGGCCCGACGAGGATCGCCGCAGCCGGATCGTCTTCATCACCCGCGACCTTCCGCGCGAGGTGATCGAGCAGACGCTATCGGCGCTGCGCCAGGCCGAACCGCCGGTGAACGCAGCATGACGTTGATCGACTTGCGTCAGCTGGCGCAGGTTCAGCCCGGCAATCAGTGCTGGATCAGTCCGCGGGGATTCGCCTGGCTGCCACCACATCGGGTAGCGCCGGAATACGACGTTCCGCCGCAGCGTCTGAAGGACGCCTTGCGTGCCGTCCTCGCCGAGGAGCCGCATATTACCTGGGGCGAGACGAGCGCCGATGGCCTGCGTTTCGATCTGGTCCAGCGCAGAGGGTTTTTCCGCCTTCCAGATCTGATCTCCGTCGAAATCCTCCCTGTTCGCGATGCCAATGGCAGCGCCAGCCGCAGCACGCTGGCGATCTTCAGCCGCTCAAAATACGGCTGGCAAAACTCCAGCGTGAACCGCGACCGTGTCAAACGCTGGCTGGCGGCTTTGCCTGCGCGGCTGGAGCAGGCGGACCAAAGGATGTAAAAAGCCGCAGCATGATTGCACTGGCATCTCACACGCGTCGTCGGCAAAAGCACCTTTATCGGCAAAAGAGTTATTCGCGATGACCGCAACGCCGTCGCTGCATAGCGGCCCATCGCCTTCATCTGACGCGATCCCGCAGGATCTTCTCGATCTGATCGCCAGTCTCAGCGCTACCGCCCGCGATCGCGTCTTCTCGCTGACCTATGGCGGCCGGAAGCTATGGATCAAGCGGCCGGGCGTGCCGCGGCTGCGTTCCTCGGTGCTGATGCAGACAGGCATTGCCCGTGTCTTCGCACTTCCCATTCTGCTGCCTGCGCGTCAGCTGGTGGGCCCGGCCGGCCTTGCCCAGGAGGCCTCGGCCATTCGCATGCTGTCGCAGGCTGGCTTCCCCGTGCCGGAGGTCGTTGCCTGCACCGATCAGTATCTGGTGCTGGGCGATGCCGGCCAGGCTTTGGAGCCGTTGCTGCATGCCACCAGGGATGATGACAAGCGCTGGCGCTTCATCGCGTCTGCGGGCACCTTGCTGACCCGGCTGCATGCCGCCGGTCATTGGCATGGCGGCGCCCAGATCCGCAATTTCTGTTGGCAGGATGGCCAGCCGGGTTTGCTCGACCTCGAAGATCACGGCCTTGACCGCATGACGCTGGCAGACCGGCAGGCCCGCGATCTGCTGCTCTTTCTGTATTCCCTGACCCGTTATGACCGCGCGCCGGGACTGCCGCGCATCAGCGCGCAAGCCGCCGTGATGATCGCGCAGGCCAGCCCCAAAAGCCGCGCCGCGTTACAGCGCCTGCGGCGACGCATGGCCTGGCTGCTGGCACTGGCGCGCTGGATCGCGCCTCATGCGGGACGCGATGTTCGTCAGGCTGTTGCGGCCGATCAGGCCATCGGCCGCGCCCTTGCGCAGGCTGAAGCAGCGGAAAACTAAGTCTCAGCCCTGAAGTTCAAGCCCCTGAAGTTCAAGCCCCAGAAGTTCAAGCCTCCGTCAGCCGCGCCAGTGTGGCCAGCAGGCGCTGTTCATTGATCGGCTTGCCGATATTAGGCACGTCGGCCAGCACCTGGCCGCCGAATTGTTCGGGCCTGTCATAAGCGCTGGCCAGCGCAAACGGGATGTCGCGCGCCTTCAGGCTCTCGGCCACCGGCGTGACCAGTTCATGTCCAAGATTGACATCGAGCAGCGCGACCATGGGCCGCTCGTCCTCCATCAGGCTGAGTGCTGCCGATACGCTCGCGACTGGCCCGATGATCCGCCAGCCATGTCCCTCCAGCAACAGCGTGAGGTCCATCGCGATCAGGAATTCGTCTTCCACAATCAAGACCGTCTTTTGCAAGGGCTGCTTTCGCCTGAACAACGTCATCCCGGAGCGGAATGACGATACTCGTCCAAACCGCCTGCCGCGCCTCCCTGTTCCACGGACTGATGTGACTATTCCGCAGCCGATGAAGCAAATTTGGCGGTTAGCTGAGCATGGATGGAAGAGGATGACGATCAGTCGGCAGATGCTGCAGCAACGGTCTTTTCTCCGTTCTGGATGCCGACGCGGCGCAGCACAGCCATGGCCAGAATCGCCGTTGCCACCGCGATGACCGCGCTGAGGGCAGCAACGGCCACGAAACCCTGGGTGAAGGCAGCACGCGCCGCAGCCGCCAGGGCTTCGCCTTGTGCAGCCGGCAACTGCGCGGCCGCGGTTAGCGCGCCACCCAGCGTATTGCGGGCCGCCTCGGCTGCGTCCGGCGCGACGTTTGCTGGCACGGCATCGGCCATGATCCAGCGATAGATGGCGGTCAGAATGCTGCCCAGCATCGCAATGCCCATCGCGCCGCCGAATTCCGCGCCGGTTTCCGAAATCGCCGATGCCGCGCCAGCACGCTCGGGCGGCGCCGTGCCAATGATGACATCGGTGGTCAGGGTGAAGATCGGCGCGAGCCCTAGGCAGAAAACCATGAAGGCGGTCATCAGCATGCCGAATCCCTGCTGCATGCCGATCGCATGCGCCAGCATCGCGCAGCCCAGCCCCGCACAGACAAAGCCGCCGGCCAGCACATAGCCTGGCCGCACGCGGCTCAATATCCACGGCGCCACCATCGAGCCGGCGGCGAAGACGATACCCGACGGCGCCGTCCACAACCCGGCCTCCAGCGGACCCATGCCCAGCACCAGCTGGAAATACTGGGCCAGGAACAGGAAAAAGCCGAAGGCAACGAAGACGCCGAAGATGTTGCAGGTTACCGACGTGCTGAAAGCGGGAATGCGGAACAGCCGCACGTCGATCAGCGGATCGGCGAGATTACGCTGCCGCAGCACGAACAGCGCGCCAATAATCAGGCCCGCGATGATCGACACGGCCGCGATCTCGTCCGTGCCATGGGCGGCGATGCGCTTGATGCCGTAGATGCTCGACAGCACAGCAGTCAGCGACAGCACCGCGCTGCGGATATCGAGGCGGCCGGCATTGGGATCGCGATATTCGGGCAGCAGGAACGGCCCGATGGTCAGCAGCAGCACCATCACCGGCACGGCGATCAGGAACACCGATCCCCACCAGAAACAGGCCAGCAATGCGCCACCGATCACCGGCCCCAGCGCGCCGCCGGCCGAGAAGCTTGCAACCCACACGCTGATCGCCACCGTGCGCTGCTTCGGATCGAGGAACATGTTGCGGATCAGCGACAGCGTCGACGGCGCGAGCGTCGCTGCAGAAATCCCGAGCAGGGCGCGCGCGAGAATCAGCATCTCGGCGCTGGGGGCGAAAGCCGCGAAAATCGAGGTAAGACCAAAGGCAGCGCCGCCGATCATCAGCAGCTTGCGGCGGCCGATGCGGTCGCCCAGCGTTCCCATGGTGATCAAAGAGCCGGCGACGAGGAAGCCGTAGATGTCCATGATCCACAGAAGCTGCGTGCCGGTCGGCTGCAGATCGGCGCTCAGATGCGGCACCGCAAGGATCAGCACCGTCAGATCCATCGAATAGAGCAGACAGGGCAAGGCCAGCACCGCCAGGCCGATCCATTCACGGCGCGTTGCTTTCGGCATGTCGGCGGTGTCAGTCACGATGCTCCCCGGAATATTTTTATGAGCTGCGATACGGCGGCTAGCAACACATAGAGCAACCCTCGGACGCGGCGATGACACCGGTCACACGAATTGCACCCCGACAATCGGACGCTTTTTGGCGCGATATGTCAGAAGCGCCGCGTTTCCGAGACAGCGATGATGAGGCTAATGAGGCACTGCCGCGTCTCAGAAAGCCGGCGGCGCCAGACCGATGCTGCCGACATTGATCCCGCGCCAGTTGTTCAGCGGCTGCTCGACCATCGGCCTGATCGCTTCGCGGCCCTGCTCGTCCAGCAGGCCGACATGGTCCAGCAACCCGCCCAGCGCCGTCTGCGCCGCCCGCGCGGTGCCGTCCAGCACTTTCAGCGCGATGCCGATCCCAAGTTCCGGCGCGGCCGCCGTAAAGGTGCCTTCTGCGCCGGTCTTGGCGATGAAGCGCCCCTTGCCCGCCTGCATCACTGCGGTGCAGAAACGGCCGCTGCCGGCCACAAAGAACGGCTCCGCCATCACTGCGGCGGCGATGCGCTTGGCTGCCTTGGCGCGTTCGGGCTGCAGGCCCTCGCCGGTGATGAACCGCGCAAAACCATGCGCCAGCGCACGCAGCGGCAAGGCAATCGTCGGCATCGAGCAGCCATCGACCGCCACCGCATCGGCGGCCAGCTTTATCTGGCAGACATCCTCGATCGCGGCAGTGACGCGGCGCTGCACCGGATGATCGGACCGCACATAGCCGCGGATATCCTCGCCCAGATGGGTGGCGACCGAGACCATGCCGGCATGCTTGCCCGAGCAGTTGTTGTGCAGATTGGTCGGCGTCTGCTGGCTGCGTGCCAGTTGCCGCGCGGTCTCCTCATGATAGGGCCAGTGCGCGCCGCATTCGAGGTCTTCCGGCTTGCGGCCGATGCGCGCAAGCCAAGCCGCCACGGTTTCGGTATGGCGCTGTTCGCCGCCATGGCTGGCGCAGGCCATGGCGATTTCCGCCTGGCTCAGATTGAAGGCATCGGCGGCGCCGCTTTCGATCAGCGGCAGGGCCTGGATCGCCTTGTTGGATGAGCGCGGGAAGATCAGCGCATCGACATCGCCCCAGCCGGCGACCAGCTTGCCCTGGGCATCGACGATGGCGGCTGCCACCGGATGGCGGCTTTCCACTTGCGTTCCGCGCTTGACCTCGACAATAAAGGGCCGCGCGCCGGGCGGCGGCAGCGGACCGAAGGGACGTGTCATCCCTGAATCTCCTGCAATATTCTGCTCCGGCTTATACACGCATCGGCATTGGGCACAACACTTAAGGGCAAACTGGCATGCGCGGCTATTTCGGAATCGGCGTCGAGCGGATGAGCAAGCCGATGAATGCCGGCAACCTGTTCCGCACCGCCCATGCCTTCGGCGCCGGCTTCGTCTTCACCATTGGCGCTACCTACTCGGTCAACGCCGCGCGCTCCGACACCAGCAAGTCGCCGCATAACCTGCCCTGGTACGATTATGCCAGCGCCGCCGAGCTCAGCCTGCCCCAGGGCTGCCAGCTGGTCGGCATCGAGCTTTTGGACGACGCCATCGACCTGCCGCGCTTCCGCCATCCCTTGCGCGCCGCCTATGTGCTGGGGCCGGAGATGGGCTCGCTCAGCCCGGAACTGGTCGCCCGCTGCGACCATGTGATCAAGATCCCGACCAGCTTCTGCGTCAACGTCGCGGTCGCCGGCGCCATCGTGATGTATGACCGGCTGATCACGCTCGGCAAGTTCGGCGAACGGCCGATCTCGCCGCTGGCCAAGCCGGTCGACCCCGGCAATCCCGGCGGCCGGCACCCGAAGCGCTAGGCGCTATTTCTAGTCTATTTCTCATAGACTTATATAACCGGTGAGAGCGAGCGCTGATCGGGCGGCCGGGCCTGTTCATTTCCTTTTTCTCTTGCCTGTCATAGTGTTGGCAAAACGAGGCAGGGAATTAAGGCCGCAATGAACGCGCCGTCAGGCATTACGGAAGCGTCCGGGGGAGTGATCCTGTGCCAGGACGCCCATTCTCTATCGGAACGCCGCGCCCGCAACATGATCGGGCGCGTCTGCCGTGACTATCTCGACGAAAACATCATGATCCCCATCGAGCTGCTGCACCACAGCGGCCATGCCAAGGTGATCAACAATTCCGAGTCGCTCTACGCCGCCCTGATCCAGAAGGCGGCGGTCGCCCAGGCCCAGGCGACCAACAGCCCCGTCCGCGACAAGGTCAAGAAGCTCTATGCCATCACCACGGCGGCGACCACCCAGGTCGAGAGCTTCGAGAAGCGCCTGCCTGCCGCGCCGCTGACCCATCGCCTGCTGGCCCAGCTTGTCGCCGCCGATCCGCTCTATGGCGAGCGCATCGCCTTCACCGCGCTGGCGCATCACCTCTACATGTCGAAGAGCTGGACCGAAAAGGCCGACCGCTGCCTCAAGCTGTTCGAGCCCGGCCCCGGCATCGAGCCCAGCGCCGTGACCATCCTCGACGAGGCGCTGGCGGAAATCCTGCAGGCCAAGAGCGCGGTGCCCGAACTGCTCGGCAAGTTCCGCGACGGCCGGCTGCGCATCATCCAGCTGATGTCGCTGCTCGACAAACGCTACGCCATCGACGAGGAAGCCTACGCCACCGACTTTGCCCGGCATGCGCACGACATCATGACGCGGCACAGCCTTCCGGCCCTGCGCGAGGCCATCGTGCAGCTCGTGCGCCGCCTGCTGCTGTCCTCGGTGCCGCTGCTGTCGGAAGAGCCGACCGAGGAATTCGGCGCAACCCGCGAAATCTACGCGCTGCTGACCCGCGACCGCGAATTCGCGCTGGAGCTTGGCGCTGCCGACCTGTTCGAGAAGCGCATGGTGCGGCTGGTGACCGCCGAGAAGCTGAACAAGCTGATCCCGGGCTATTACTCGGCGCCGAAACTGATGCAGGGCCTGCAGCTTTTCGAGGAAGCCATCGGCGAAGGGCCGAAGGAGATCCTGCTCAAATACATCTCCTACCTGTTCGAGCACCGCGACCTGGAGAAAGAATTCGTCGATCCGGCCTATACGCCGGATGAAAAGGTCGAAATCGCCCAGGAGCTGCGCAAGAAGCTGATCAGTTCCGGCCTGTCGGATCATCGCCGCGAGCAGTTCCTCGGCATCCTCGATCCGCTGATCCAGCGCCTGCAGCGCGGCGACCAGCGCCGCGCCAGCCGCACACAATGCGGCCCGGAAGATCATGTCGTGCTGGAAGGCACCCGCATCCCGCTGAAGAACTGGAGCGCCATCGGCCTGCTGTTCGGGCCGATCACCGGCAGCTTCCTGGAAGGCGAGATCCTGAAGCTCACCGTGCGGATCAAGAATCCGAAACTGCAGATCACCTTCGACGCCGAAGGCGACGTGGTGCGCTACACCGAGGACGGCATGGTGGCGATGCGCTATCGCTGCCTGGACCCGCAGCTTGCCAAGAAGGTCGCGCTGTATTTCGACCCGCTCGCCGGCGCCAAGGTCTGAACAGGCCCGGCAAAGCTAATTCAGGCCAAAAAAGCAGCCCGGCCATGAAGGCCGGGCCAGGAAATACCGCGTGACGGGGAGGAAGAACGGCGACAGGACGCTCTCCTGTAAACGTCGTATCCGGGCTGCCGCTTACGCAGCGGCCTCGCTCATCTCTTCCAGCAGGTCGCGGCGCAGCAGCACGATCTCCTGCGCCTTGCGCAGCGTGATGATGCGCTGGGCGCGCAGCTTGCTGATCAGGCGGCTGACCGTCTCGATGGTGAGCCCCAGATAATCGGCGATATCGGCGCGGCTCATCGGCAGTTCCACGATGATGCCGCCGTCTTCCGTCATCGCGCCTTCCGACTTGACGCTGCGCATGGCCATGTTCAGCAGGAAACTGGCAAGGCGTTCGCTGGCCGATTTGCGGCCCAGCAGCAGCATGCGGTCCTGCGTCGCGGCCAGCTCGTCGCACATGATGGCGTAGAAGCTGTGCATGAGCTTCGCATCGCTCTGCAGCAGCGCCTGGAAGCGGCGGCGCGGATAGCGCACCAGCGTCGCATCGGTCACGGCTTCGATGGAGAAGGAATAGGTATCGACCTGGCTCAGGCCGACATGATCGCCGGCATGAATGAACTTGGTGATGCAGCGCCGGCCATCCGGCAGCAGCTTCACCGCGCGCAGCGTGCCGCGCGCGACCTGATAGACGTGATCGGCGGGATCGCCCTCGTCCAGCAGGGTTTCTTCACGCTCGAGATGAACCACCGAAGCGATCTGTTGCAGCTGGGCGTTGACGGACTGGCCACCGACAATATGCAGCGCCGGCTTGCGCGGCGTGGAAACCGGCTCACGCTGGCTTGCCACGGGGGCAATGCGGGCCTTTTCCTGATATGCAAGCGCCTGTGTCATTTTGTCCCACCTTTCGCATCAACTGCGCAACACGCGCGTTCGATGCTGGGACCCTACCCTTTGTCACCGCTGCTGAATATTTCGGAATTCTACTTAAGGGTTTTTGCGTAGTCGCTGCATGCAGCGGCTGCGAATCACGGCCATGACCGGCCGCCGCGGCGCTTACCGCTGACATGCGCATGCAAAAACGGTGCTGTACGGCGCAATTTACCGCCGCTTGCCCTAATGATGGCCGGTCAGGAATTGAGCGCCTGCTCGATCGCCTGGAACAGGGCGGTGAAGGCCACCGGCTTGTCCAGCGTGGCGACGGCGCCGAGCGATTTTGCCTGTGCCTTGATCTGCGGATCGCTGCGGCCGGTGATCATCACCACCGGCACCTTGTCGCCGCCATGGCGCAAGCGCTGCAGCAGATCAAGGCCGGTCATTTCCGGCATATGCACGTCGAGCACCAGGCAGGCCATGTCATCATGGCTGGGGCGGTTGAGAAACTCGCTGCCCGAACTGAAGTCGGCGACGGCGTATTCCCGGGTCTCTAGCAGGACCTTCAGAGAATCGCGTACCATTTCATCGTCGTCGATGACGCCGATCAAAGCTTTTGGAGTAGACGCACCCATACTCGCCGCCCTTTCCTGACGGTCAACCAGAAACCGTTTTCAGATCGGCCCCTCAACGCTCGAACAATAGGGGCTTCCCTGGATCTCGAAAATTACGGAAATCTACTTAGCCCCTCATCCCCAGCGAATCGCGGCCGTTTTCCCACAGGAAACCTGCCTGTCCGCCGCGGCGTGATCCGGGCTTGATAAAACTTGGCCGAGGCGCCAGATCAGCACCATGACCCACATCAATTCCGTCCGCGACAATCCCGAACTCAGCCGCTACGAGCTGGAGATCGACGGCGCTGTGGCCTTCGCCACCTACCGCCGCGAGGGCGACATTCTGGTGATCCGCCATGTCGAGGCCCCGCCGGTGCTGCGCGGCACCGGGGCTGCCGGCCAGTTGATGCAGGGCGTGGCGGAAATCGCCCGGGCCGAGAACTGGAAGCTGCGGCCGCTTTGCAGCTATGCCGCCGCCTGGCTGCGCCGCCACAGCCAGGACTATTCCGGCATGGTCGTCTGACCGTCCCACCCTATACTTCCTCCCAACGAAGCGCCGGCCAGATCGCATGGCGGCCGGTCCGGGGAGGAGATCATGAAAAGCTATCAGGTGGCCGAATTCGGCGCCCCCTTGACCCTGCAGCAGCAGCCTGATCCCGTGCCGCGCGGCACCGAGCTGCTGCTGCGCGTCGAGGCGGCCGGCGTCTGCCACAGCGATCTGCATATCTGGGAAGGCGGCTACGATCTGGGCAATGGGCGCCGCCTGTCGCTGAAGGACCGCGGCATCCAGTTGCCACTCACCATGGGCCATGAAATCGCCGGCCGCGTCGTCGCTATCGGCGAACAGGCCAATCCTGCCGCGATGGGACGCAGCTATCTGGTCTATCCCTGGACCGGCTGCGGCCTCTGCTCCGCCTGCAAGCGCGGCGAGGAAAATCTCTGCCCACAGCCCATTTATCTCGGCGTGCATCGCCATGGCGGCTATGCCGATCATGTGATGGTGCCGCATCAGCGCTACCTGATCGACCTCGACGGCCTCGATCCCGCCGTGATGGCGCCCTTTGCCTGCTCCGGCCTTACTGCCTATAGCGCGCTGAAAAAAGCCGGCGACGCTTTGCGCGAAGCGCCCGTCGTGATCATCGGCGCTGGCGGGCTTGGCCTGATCTGCATCGAAATCCTCAAGGCGCTGGGCGGCTTTGGCGCCGTGGTGGTCGAGGTCGATGACAGCAAGCGCGCCGCGGCCAAGGCTGCGGGCGCAACGGCGACGATTTCCGGCAAAGGGCAGGATGCCTTGGCTGCGGTGACGGCGGCACCCGGCGGGCCTGCACGCACCGTAATCGATTTCGTCGGCAGCAGCCAGACAACCGCGCTGGGCTTCGATGCGCTTGCCAAGGGCGGCAAGCTGATCATCGTCGGCCTGTTCGGCGGCGCGGCCAGCTGGTCGCTGCCGCTGATTCCGATGAAAGCCGCCAGCATTCTGGGCAGCTATACCGGCAGCTTGCAGGAATTGGAGGAACTGGTCGCCATGGTACGTCAGGGACTTGTGAAGCCGCGCCCGGTTTCGCGGCGCGGCCTGCATGAGGCGGACCGCGCGCTCGCAGATCTGCGCGACGGCAAGATCATTGGCCGCACGGTTCTCTGCCCGGAACCGGCCTGAACGCCATGTGGCCTGAACACCATGTGGCCTGAACTCCATGTGGAATGCGGGACCAGGCGAACGCCTAAGACGGGTGAATTCAGAAGATCATCTTGAAGACACCGAGCACGACCGCCAGCCCGATCAGGAAGATGATAAGGACGGTCCAGCCGAGGAACTTGATCATCGGGCATGCTCCCGTGGTTGTGCGGAATAAAACCGCCAGAACCTCCTATTGTTCCGCCGCGTCCTTTCGCCTGCCTGCGGAAAGGCAGAGCCGGAAGGTGCGGGCAAGAAAAGGCAGAGCGATCGTCGCCCTGCATGATCCCTGCAACTTTTCTTGCCCCCGTTTGGTCACCGGCAGGCAGGGAGCGAATTTGGCAGACTCTTAGGTCTCGATCCTGACTGAATCCTGCAATCGCGACGGCAAAGGTCGCGCTTCAGCATGGAGGCCCTATGCAATCGTTAGACAAGACGGCGGTTCAGCCGCAATCCGATGCCGAACTTGCGGATAAGGCGGCGGACCAGCTGCGCATGGCGCGCTCGTTTGCCGAAGCGATCCATCTGAACCGCAAGCTGTTCGAAGATCCCGAGGAATTCGACGCCTGGCGCGCAATGACAGCCGATCTGTATTACATGCTGCTGCATGTCTGCACGGCGCGCCTGACGCTCGAACTCGGCTACGAAAGCACACCGCAGGATCTGATGCGCTATCTCGACGGCATCGAGGGCGGACGTCTGGTCAACCGTTTCGTCTCCCCGGATGCGCCCGACGATCTGCGCGCCGCGCCGGCGATATCCAAGGCGGTGGTGACCGGCACACTCTTGCGCCAGATCAAGTCGACCACCGAAACACTGACGCGCCATGCCGATCTGCAGGTCGCCGACGAAGCCAGCGTCCTGCAGCTCAATGTGCAATCGCTGGCACTGCTGTTTGCCGATCTCGGCGCCAGCCTGCTGATCGCGGCCGGCATGGGCGACAAGCTGGGCATGCCGCGAGGCCCGAACACTTAAAACCAAAATCGGCGCGCAGCGCTCTTTGATCGGTGCCTCAGCCGCTTTGCGCATCCGCCTCGCTGTCGTCAGCGTCTGCCGCATCCTCGTTGGCGGCCGCGGATGCCGGCGGCGTGGGCCGCGTCAGGATGAAGACCGACACGGCCAGCATGATGGTACCCTGCAAAGCCAGCACCCAGGCCGGCAATCCCGCGATCAGACCAAGGATCAGGGTCGCGCCCATCACCGAAAGCGCGGCGATCTTCGCCCGCCGGCCGATGGCACCGTAACGCTGCCAGTTGGTGATCAACGGCCCGAACTGGCGATGCTCGATCAGCCAGCGGTGAAAGCGCGGCGAGGAGCGCGCAAAGCAGAAGGCCGCCAGCAGCAGGAACGGCGTCGCCGGCAATAGCGGCAGAATCGCCCCGGCAATGCCAAAGCCGGTGGCGACGAAACCCGATGCAAGCCAGAGGGGACGCATGTGGCTACCACCTATCGCGCCCTCCCCGGGTTTACAATGGCGGGAGTTACAAAGGCTGCCGGCGTGCCACCTGCTCGGCTCGATCGCAGGCCCGGCTTAACGCCCCGGCTCGACAACCAGCCTCATGGTCCTGCCGCTGTCGGACATCGTCTATCTTCCCTCCCGGCCCGCTTTCCTCCCGGCCCGGTGCCTTGCGGCCCCGGCGCGCCGGCGCACGCATGCACAGCCGGCGCATAGCTGCGTATGCGTTACCCCCAAATCCGGCCTGTTTTGACCGGAATCGACCCGAATTGGTCCTGTTTGGGCGCGTTTGGCCCAGTTTGGATGAGTTTGGGCGCGTTCGGCGTTTTGCGACGAGCCTGGCTCCGTTTTGCTCCGCCTGGACCTCGCCGACAGCTTCTGCCGGCCCGCTTTTGCCCGCTGGCGACAGGGGATAAGCTCAGGAAATCCCGTTCCCCCAAAGAAAAACCCTGGCCACCAAAGAAAAACCCCGGCCACCAAAGAAAAACCCCGGCGGATTGCTCCGCCGGGGTCTGAACCGGTCTGGAAACCGGGGCGCGGCGTCTTATTGGCCGGCCTCGCCTTCCTTCTTGGCCTTGGCGCGGTTCATCGCCGCACCCAGAATGTCGCCGAGCGAAGCGCCGCTGTCGGTCGAGCCGTACTGCTCCATCGCCTTGCGGTCTTCTTCCATCTCCAGCGCCTTGACCGACAGGGTCAGCTTGCGGGCCTTGCCGTCGATCGTGGTGATCTTGGCATCCAGCTTGTCGCCGACCGAGAAGCGATCCGGACGCTGCTCGTCGCGGTCGCGCGACAGCTCCGACTTGCGGATGTAGCCCTGCACCCCGTCGCCGACGGTGACGGTGATGCCCTTCGGGTCGACCGCGGCCACCGTGCAGGTGACCACGCTGCCGCGCTTCAGCTCGCCCAGCGACTGGAACGGATCATTCGCCAGCTGCTTGATGCCGAGGCTGATGCGCTCCTTCTCGACGTCGATGTCGAGCACCTGCGCCTTGACGATCTGGCCCTTCTGGTACTCGCCGATGACCTGCTCGCCCGGCTTGTTCCAGTCGAGATCCGACAGGTGCACCATGCCGTCGACGCCGCCATCGAGACCGATGAACAGGCCGAACTCGGTGATGTTCTTGATCTCGCCTTCGATGGTCGAGCCGATCGGATGCTTCTCGGCGAAGGCATCCCACGGATTGGCCATGCACTGCTTGAGGCCGAGGCTGATGCGGCGCTTGGCCGGATCGACCTCGAGCACCATGACCTCGACTTCCTGGCTGGTCGAGACGATCTTGCCCGGATGGACGTTCTTCTTGGTCCAGCTCATCTCGGAGACGTGCACCAGACCTTCCACGCCCGGCTCCAGCTCCACGAAGGCGCCGTAGTCGGTGATGTTGGTCACGCGACCCATGAAGCGGGCGGTCACCGGATACTTCGACTTCACGCCTTCCCACGGATCGGCCTCGAGCTGCTTCATGCCGAGGCTGATGCGCTGGGTCTCAGGATTGACGCGAATGACCTGCACCTTGACGGTCTGGCCGATCGACAGGACTTCCGACGGATGGTTGACGCGGCGCCAGGCGATGTCGGTGACATGCAGCAGGCCGTCCACGCCGCCGAGATCGACGAAGGCGCCGTAATCGGTGATGTTCTTGACCACGCCGTCGAGGATCTGGCCTTCCTTGAGGTTGGAGACCAGTTCGCTGCGGGCTTCGGCACGGCTCTCTTCCAGAACGGCACGGCGCGACACGACGATGTTGCCGCGGCGGCGGTCCATCTTGAGGATCTGGAACGCGGTCGGCTGGCCCATGAGCGGCCCGATATCGCGCACCGGACGGACGTCGACCTGGCTGCCCGGCAGGAAGGCGACGGCGCCCGACAGGTCGACGGTGAAACCGCCCTTGACCTTGCCGAAGATGACGCCTTCGACGCGCTGCTGCGCGTTGAAGCTCTGCTCCAGCTTCTCCCAGGCCTCTTCACGGCGGGCCTTGTCGCGGCTGATCACCGCTTCGCCCTGGGCATTCTCGATCCGGTCGAGGAAGACCTCGACCACGTCGCCGACCTTGACTTCGGCAGACCGGCCGGGGCCGGCGAATTCCTTCAAGGGCACCCGGCCCTCGCATTTCAGGCCCACATCGATCAGGGCGAAGTCATTCTCGATGCTGACCACGATGCCCTTGACGACCGAGCCTTCCATCGCGGAGGCGGTGGTGAAGGACTCTTCCAGCAGGGCAGCAAAATTCTCGGTATCGGCGGAATAGGTTTCCGCGGCCTGAACGGCACTACGTTTAGCCATTATGTCTCCTAGACGCCCCTAGGGGTTGTGGCCTGCCGGGGTGCGAGATTATGAGGGCACCGCCGCGGGGCGAAGCAGGCATCCGGCGCTGACGCGACGACCGGTCGGTTGATTGAGCCACCCGCCGCGGCGTCAGCGCGACAGGGACCCGCGATTCAGGATGTCGTTGACGATATCCACAGCCGCGGTGACGGCCGCTTCTATATCCAAATCCGAGGTATCCAGCAAGTGGGCGTCAGCGGCGGGCTTCAGCGGCGCAGTGGCGCGGGCCTGATCCTGCGCATCGCGGCGGCGCAGATCGGCCAAAACCTGCTCGAATGTGGCGGTTTCGCCCCGATCCAGCAGTTCCTTGTAGCGGCGCTGGGCGCGGATTTCGTCGCGGGCGGTCACGAAGAGTTTTACCGGCGCATCCGGGCAGACCACCGTGCCGATGTCGCGGCCATCCAAAACTGCGCCGGGCTGGCCGCCCGGCGGGGTTACGGCATAGCGGCGCTGGTAATCCAGCAGCGCGGCCCGCACGCCTGGAATGGCAGCGACCTTGGAGGCCGCAAGCCCGACCGGTTCGGTCCGCAGATCAGGTGCCGCCAGATCGCTTTCGGTGAGCGTCGCCGCAGCCTGGGTCGCCACGGCCTCGTCGGCGGGATCGCCGCCCTGGCGCAGCACCTTGCTGCCGACCGCGCGATAAAGTGAGCCGGTATCGAGATAGGCATAGCCGTAGCGGGCGGCGAGCCTGCGGGCCAGCGTGCCCTTGCCGGCCGCCACCGGCCCGTCGATCGCAACCACCATTGACTTGATCTGCTGAGTCATGGCGCCGGTTTAGCCCAGGCGCGGCGGCGGCGCTACTCCCAGCGCGCCAGGATCGCCGCCAGTCCGCCATTGCGGCGCAGGGCGGCCAGCGCCTTCTCCATGCGGTCGGCGATTGCCGGCTTGCTGCGCGGCACGGCGATGTAGCGCGGCACCTTAGCAAAGGGTTTCGGCAGCACCGTGATCTGCTCGCGCAGATTCTCCAGCCGCGCGAAATAGGTCAGCGTCTCGCGGTCGCCGATGACAAGATCGACGCGGCCCGCCGCCAGCATGCGCACGAGCTGGCGGTAATTGCCAGCGGCTGCGTCCTTGATCAGGAAGGCCGATTCATCGAAAGCCGCGCCATAGGTATAGCCCTGGATCACGCCGATGCGCAGGCCGTGCAGATCCTCCAGCTCGCGGTAGGCCACCGTCTGGCCGCGGCGCGCGGCGAAGACCGTCGATCCCGTGCGGTGCGGACCGATCATGAAGTACCGGTCGAAGCGGTCGGCGCGGCCGACGAACTGAAAGGCCGCATCGACCTCGCCGCGCTCCAGCATCTGCTGCACGCGGTTCCATGGATGCGGCTCGATGCGCGGCTCCGCGCCGGCCTGACGGACGATGGCGGCAACGATCTCCGCATCCAGGCCAATGACGCGACCATTCTCGGCATAGTTATAGGGCGGGAAATTTTCATCGCAGGCGATCAGCCAGACTTCAGCCCGCACGGGAGCCGCAGCCCACATGACCATGGCAACCAAGATGCCGACCAGATGCATCAAGCCGCGCCTCCAGGCCAGGATGCACAACCACTCCTCATGAGTTCATCCCGGCGCAATGGAGGTTGCAAGCGAAATCGTCGGGCAAATTTGTCTCAACCCCGTTCGCAGCGCTTCTCATTTGCCTTGCGCCGGAGCAGCGGCTACTCCCTTTGCCATGGAATGGGCTTGGATACCGATCACCATATGGGCTGCTTTCTGCCAGACCATCCGCACCGGTCTGCAGAAACAGCTGAAGGGCCGCCTGAGCACCAATGGCGCCAGCTTCGTGCGCTTCGCCTATGGCCTGCCGGTGGCTTTGCTTTATCTCGCCGCCGTGTCCTGGGGCAGCGGCCGCGCCATGCCGGAGCCCCATTCGGACTTCTATGCCTGGACGGCGTTCGGCGCCATCGCGCAGATTCTTGCGACCAATCTGCTGATCCTCGCGCTGTCGATGCGCAACTTCGTGGTCGCCACCGCCTATTCCAAAACGGAAGCCTTGCAGGCCGCAGCCTTCGGCATGCTGATCCTGGCTGAACCTGTTTCGCTTGGCGGCGTCGCCGCTATCGTGATCGGCACGCTCGGCGTGCTGCTGATCTCGCTGAAAGGCAGCGGCGAGCCGATGCGCGCCTTTCTGCTGGGCTGGACGGAACGCTCAGCCCTGATCGGCATCGGCTCGGGCGCGCTGTTTGCCGTCTCCGCCATCGGCTTCCGTGCGGCTTCCTTGTCGCTGGACGAAGAGTTTTTGCCGCTCGCGGCTGCCACCACGCTGGTGCATGCCATCGTGCTGCAGATTACCGTGATGGTGATTTATCTGGTCTGGCGCGAGCCGGGCGAACTTCACCGCGTGATCGCGGCCTGGAAGCCTGGCCTGGTTGTCGGCATCGCATCGGCAGCCGGATCGGCCGGCTGGTTCACCGCCATGGCCCTGCAGGTGGCGGCTTATGTCCGCATGCTGGGCATGACGGAAATGGTCTTTACGTTTCTGATGTCCTATCTGGTGTTTCGCGAGCGGCCAGCGCGCAGCGAGATTATCGGCGTGATCGTCCTGATTGCCGGAATCCTGCTGGCACTGGCCGCGCGCTGATCGTTACACGAAGATGAACTTGATCGCGAAGATGATCGCGACCGCCGCCATCACCGGATGGATGTCCTTGCCCTTACCGGTCAGCGCCTTCAGCACCACATAGGTGATGAAGCCCAGTCCGATGCCGGTGGCGATCGAGAAGGTGAACGGCATCATCACCGCGGTGATGACCGCCGGCAGATATTCCGTGATGTCTTCCCAATCGATGCGCGCCAGGCTGCTGGTCATCACGCAGGCCACGAAGATCAGGGCCGGCGCGGTGGCATAAGCCGGGATCGAGCCGGCCAGCGGCGCGAAGAAGATCGCCAGCACGAACAGGATCGCCACGACCACCGCGGTCAGGCCGGTGCGGCCGCCGACACGGATGCCCGCCGCCGATTCAATGTAGCTGGTGGTGGTCGAGGTGCCGAGCGCAGCGCCGGCAATGGTGGCCGTGGAATCCGCAACCAACGCCTTGCCAAGCCGCTTTAGCTTGCCGTCTGGCTCCAGAAGTCCGGCGCGCGGCGCCACGGCCACCAGGGTGCCGGCGGTGTCGAACAGGTCGACCATCAAAAAGGCGAAGACGATGGTGAGCAGGCCAAGCGACAGCGCACCGCTGATATCCATCTGCAGCAAGGTCGGCGCCAGGCTCGGCGGAGCCGAAGCGATGCCGCCGAAGGGCGACAGTCCGAACAGAATACCCAGCACAGTCACGCCCAGGATCGAGATCATGATCGCACC
Source organism: uncultured Ferrovibrio sp. (assembly GCF_937960835.1). Taxonomy (GTDB): domain Bacteria; phylum Pseudomonadota; class Alphaproteobacteria; order Ferrovibrionales; family Ferrovibrionaceae; genus Ferrovibrio. The sequence continues at coordinate 2,997 of NZ_CALGPC010000006.1, read as the reverse complement.
CGGAATCTTGCGGTGATCCAGCACGGCGATGATGAAGAAGCCGAGGATGGCCATGCCGACAGTCGGCACGGTCAGCTTGCCGAGCGCCACCAGAGTGGCCGGATTGTCGACGACGATGCCCGCATTCTTCAGGCCGATCAGCCCGAGGAACAAGCCGATGCCCGCGCCGATGGCGAATTTCTGTGAGGTTGGGATCGAATTGATGATCTTCTCGCGGATCGGCAGGACCGAGAGGATCAGGAAGAGCACGCCCGAGACGAAGACCGCGCCCAGCGCGACCTGCCAGCTATGGCCCATGCCAAGCACAACGCCATAAGTGAAATAGGCGTTCAGCCCCATGCCGGGCGCCAGCGCGACCGGATAATTGGCGTAAAGGCCCATGATCGCCGTGCCGATCGCCGCCGCAAGGCAGGTGGCGACGAAGGCAGCGCCGCGATCGATTCCCGCATCGGCGAGAATGGCCGGATTGACGAAGACGATATAAGCCATCGTCAGAAAGGTGGTGATACCGGCCAGCACCTCCGTGCGGACGGTGGTACCGTTCTCTGCCAGTTTGAAATACCGGTCGAGCATACGTGAACTCCCCCATAATGGTTCATTCGGCGACGCCTACCCCCCGGTACGCTCGCCGCCGAATCACTTGTTCGACTTTAGTATGAAACTTTTTCCTGTAACACACGTTAATACGAGGTCTTTTCAGCCCCCTCATGACCCAATCCCAGATCGAAATCCTCATCCTGCTTGTGGTGGCCCTGGCGATGTTCGCCTGGGGCCGCTGGCGTCATGACGTGGTCGCGCTGGTCGTTTTGTTTGTCGCCGTGGGGCTGGGCCTGGTGCCCGCCAGCGAGGCTTTCACCGGCTTCGGCCATGCCGCCGTCATTACCGTGGCTGCCGCGTTGATCATAAGCCGCGCCATCGCCACCACCGGCGTGCTGGATGCATTGTCCAATCGTCTGGCCGGACGGGCGAAGCATCCGACAGTATTAATTGCCGTTCTGTGCCTGCCGGCCGCCTTCGCCTCGGCGGTCATGAACAATGTGGCGGCCCTAGCGCTGGTTCTGCCGGTTGCCATCGCCGCCTGCCAGAATGCCAAACGCTCACCCAGCATCGTGCTGATGCCGCTCTCCTATGCGACCGTGCTGGGCGGCGTCATTACGCTCATCGGCACGCCGCCCAACATCATCATCTCCGGCGTCCGCGCCGACAAGCTGGGCAGCGGCTTTGCGCTGCTGGATTTCGCACCTATCGGCATCCCGGTCACTCTCGCAGGCGTCGCCTTCATCGCCATCGCCGGCTGGCGGCTGGTGCCGCAGCGGGTGAAGGCCGGCGAGGGGCGCCAGGAAGGCGTGCAGGAATATCTGCTGGAAACCACGATCAGCGAGGACTCATCCCTGATCGGGCAGCCGCTGGGTGAGGTTGCGGCGCAGATCGACAAGCTCGATGCTACCCTGCTGGGCCTGCGGCGTGGCAGCGTCACCATTCCCGGCGCCGCGCAATGGACGCCGGTGCGGGCCAGCGACACGCTGCTGATCGAGGCCGCGCCCGAAGACGTCGCAGCCATCACCGAAAGCCTGGGGCTGTCACTCATCAAGCCGCATCAGGCGGTAGTGCCGGATGCCAAGAAGCTGGACCTGCATACCGCTGAAGCCGTGGTGCGGCCCTACAGTCTTATCGAAGGCCTGACGCCGGCCGAAATCCGCTTGCGGCAGCGCTATAGCGTCAATCTGCTGGGCGTCGCGCGGGAAGGCCAGAATACTTTCGGCGGCTTGAAAAACTGGCGCTTCCATGCCGGCGACGTGCTGCTGCTGCAGGGCGAGACCGACCGCGTGGAAGATGCGATCAGCCGGCTCAACCTGCTCGCGCTGGCGCAGCGGGAATTCATGCTGACCCGCCCCGCCGGTGCCGCCTTCACTCTCGGGATCGCCGGGCTAGGCCTTCTGGCGCTGATCCTGGAACTGGCACCGGCGGCGGTTTGCCTGGGCGCGGCGGCGACATTGCTGCTGCTCACGGGCCGCCTGTCGACGCGCGAAGCCTATCAGGCCATCGACCCGTCGGTGCTGATCCTGCTCGGCGCGCTGATACCGGTGGGCGATGCTTTCGACAGCACGGGCACGACAGGACTGCTGGCTGAATTCCTGGTCGACCTGTCGGGCGAGGTCGTGCCGCTCTGGCTGCTTGGCGCCATGCTGCTGCTGACCATGTGGGTGTCCGACATGGTCAACAATGCGGCGACGGCATTGCTGATGGCGCCGCTTGCCATCGATATGGCCAAGCAGGTCGATGCCAATCCCGACACCTTCCTCATGGCGGTGGTGGTCGGCGCCTCCTGCGCCTTCCTCTCGCCCATCGGGCATCAGAACAATCTTCTGGTGATGGGCCCTGGCGGGTATCGCTTCGGCGATTTCTGGCGGCTCGGCCTGCCTCTGCAGGCGGTTGTCTTCATCACCAGCATGCTTCTGCTGCCGCTGGTCTGGCCGCTTTAGGGCTGCTTGAGAGGGATAGAAGATAGCCCAAGACCACCGGATCGTCTGAGCGGCGGCCATTGTCGGCTCCTATACAGCCGGCCAGACCGCCTTGCCCGAAACGCTCCTGATGGTTGCCGGCTAAATCTCGCGCAAGGAATCGATTGCCGTCGGCAATACGGTGGGCGGTGGCCCTCTCGCCGCTTGACATCCTCCCCGGCCTGAAGGCCGGAGATTCCTACGGCGCTCAGGCGCGGCATTGAGCCGCCCCTGAGTCGCTTCGGTGGGTTCCTGCTGCTGGCGGCATTACCTCACCGCTCACTTCACAGGCGAACCGGGCGTGTCCCGCCCTTAGTACATTGATCGCGCCGACCACATCGGCGTTGTCCTCGAAGCCACATTCCACGCACGCGAACCGGGCCTGTGTCTGGCGGTTATCCGCCGACACATGGCCGCAACACGTACAGGTGCGGCTCAGATCGGAAGAGCAAACGTCTGAACTCCAGTCACTGACCAATCTCGTATGCCGTCTTCT
>NZ_CALGPC010000005.1 GCF_937960835.1 uncultured Ferrovibrio sp. | reverse complement strand
CTGACCTCGGCTCAGCTGAAGGGCCTGACGGAAACCCAGCTTGGCGCTCTGACCACCACCGACATGGCTGAGTTCACCGAGACCCAGCTGAAGGGCCTGACCTCGACCCAGCTGAGCCAGTTGGGCACGGACAATCTGTCTGCTCTGAACAGCACGCAGTTCGGCGCGCTGAGCTCACAGCAGATCGCTGGCCTGACCACCGAGCAGATCGCCAACCTGACGGCGACTGACATCGGCGAGTTCTCGTCGACGCAGATCAAGGGCCTGACTGCCACTCAGATCGAGAATCTCACCACTGAGAACCTCTCGGCTCTGAACAGCACCCAGGCTTCGGCGCTGACGGCGACGCAGATCAAGGCTCTGACGGAGACGCAGATCGATGCGCTGACCACCACCGACATCGGTGAGCTGACCTCGACGCAGATTGGCGCCTTCACGGCGACGCAGCTGGCTGGCTTCGACAGTACCCAGTTCGAGGCTCTGACGCCGACGCAGTTGGCTGGGCTGACCTCGGCGCAGATCTCGGGGCTGAGCACTGAGACCATCGCTGGTCTGTCGACCTCGGTGATCGGCAACCTGACTGCGACGCAGGTGAAGGGCCTGACGACCGAGCAGATCCAGAATCTGGAGAGCACGCAGTTCACGGCTCTGAGCACCACGGCACTGGCGAGCCTGGCCGCGACGCAATTGGCGGCGGTGACCACCGAAGCCCTGTCGGCGTTGAACTCGACGCAGTTCCAGGCGCTCTCGTCGACTCAGATCGGCAGCTTGACCACAACGCAGATCGAGAACCTGACCGCCACCGACATCGGTGAGTTCACATCGACCCAGCTTAAGGGCCTGACGGCGCTCCAGGTGCAGGCGCTCACGACCGAGAACGTCTCGCAGCTGTCGTCTGATCAGGTGGCTGGCCTGGGAGCGATCCAGATCAAGGCGCTGACCGCGACCCAGCTGGAGAACCTGACCACCACCGATATGGGTGAGTTCTCGTCCACGCAGATCGGCTTGCTGACTTCGGCTCAGCTGGGCGCTCTCGGGTCGAGCAACTTCAACCAGCTGACCTCGGACCAGGTGGCGGCTCTGACCTCCACCCAGATGTCGGGCCTGACCGCGACCCAGATCGAGAACCTGACCACCACCGACATCGGTGAGTTCGCTCCGACTCAGATCGCGGGTATCTCCACTACGGCCATCCAGTTGCTGTCTACGGAGAACATCCTGGCTATGACTGCCACTCAGGCTAATGCCTTCACGCAGGCGCAAGTCGCTGCGCTCAGCGACGAGCAGGTTGAGGCCTGGATCCAGGCCCTGGCCTAAGCCGACGGCTTGAGGGGAGGCGAGATATCCGATTTGATATCTTGCCTCCCCGAAAAGCTTCACGTACTCATGCTGTAGAGATTTGACCCGCCATTCCCGTGGAATGCCGGCGGGAATGCTGCGGCGGAATATGGGGTTGAGATGGGCGGCGAAGAATTTGAGGCGTTACTTGTTCGGTTGTCGCAACAGCCATTTCCCATTGCCCAGGTCATCGACGCCGCGACCAAACTGCAAGCAGTCGGACAGATCGATCGTGCCGTGCTGCTGTATCGGATGTGGGCAAAGTTCAATCCGAACGACCCATTCCTGTATGTGATCTATTTCAATCTGGGTACGACGCTTTCGAACCGTGGCGATCTTGCTGGCGCCAAGGACGCGTTTGAAGAGGCGATCAAGCTCAAGCCTGATTTCTTCCCGCCCTACATCAATCTCGGCGGCGTGTGGGAGCGCGCCGGCAAGACCGACGAAGCCATCAAGACCTGGCTGGGCGTCGTCAATCAGCTCGAGGCGATCACCGGCAACGGGCTGAACTTCAAGACGATGGCCATAAAGCAGATTGGCCGTGTCCTGGAGGGCAATCAGAAGCATGCCGAGGCCGAACTTATCCTTCGCCAGGGCCTCAGTCTGGATCAGAACCAGCTTGACGTGGCCCAGCACTACCTGGCTTTGCGTATGGTGCAATGCGAATGGCCGATCGTGCAGCCTTGGGAAGGGGTGAGCCGCAAGGCCCTGATGAAGGGGTTCAGCCCGCTATCCATCGCCGCCTATACGGACGATCCGATTTTACATCTGGGTGTTTCTGCCGCTTATAACCGCACCATCGAAGATCCCCCGGCGGATACCGAATACCTGTGGCAGCAGGTCGAGCGGCGCCCGTCGGACCGGCTGCGGATCGGTTATCTGTCTTCCGACCTGCGCCATCACGCCATCGGCTTCCTTACTGCGGAAGTCTTCGAATTGCATGACCGCAGCAAGGTGGAGGTCTTCGCTTACTACTGCGGCATTCCGCCTGAGGACAATATCAAGACACGCATCCGGAATGCGGTCGAGCACTGGGTCGACATCTCCGGCATGGACGACCAGACGGCGGCCAAGCGCATTGCCGAGGACAACATCGACATTTTGGTGGACGTCAACGGCTATACCCGCGATGCCCGCACGCGGGTGCTGGCCTTCCGTCCGGCGCCGATCATCGTGAACTGGCTGGGCTTCCCCGGCACGATGGCGAGCCCGTATCACCACTACATCCTCGCGGATGACTGGATCATCCCGAAAGAGTCCGAGATCTATTACACGGAAAAGGTCCTGCGCCTGCCGTGCTATCAGCCCAATGACCGCAAGCGCCTCATCGCGCCGGAGACGCCGACCCGTGCAAGCGTCGGCCTTCCCGAAGATGCGATCGTCTACTGCAGCTTCAACGGCAGCCAGAAGATCACGCGCTTCACCTTCGACCGCTGGATGACCATCCTTGAGAAGGTGCCGAACAGCGTTCTGTGGCAGTTGAGCGCGTCCGAAAATCTGAACGAGCGCCTGCGCACGTTGGCGGCGGAGCGCGGGATCGATCCGAACCGGCTGATCTTCGCGCCGAAGATCGCCAATCCTGCCCATCTTGCCCGCTATCCTCTGGCGGATCTGTTCCTCGACAGCTTCCCCTATGGCGCCCATACGACGGCATCGGATGCTCTGTGGATGGGTGTGCCCGTGCTCACCTTCTCGGGGCGCAGCTTTGCCTCGCGTGTCTGCGGCAGCCTTGTGCGCGCCGCCAACCTGCCGGAACTCGTCTGCGATGGGCCGGAGGATTTCGTCAAACGCGCGATTGCGCTCGGCCACGACCGCGAGACCTTGCGCCGTTATCGCGAGAAACTGGTGCAGAACCGTGACAAATGCGTCCTCTTCGACATGGACGGTCATGTCCGCGCCCTGGAAGGCCTTTTTCAGCAGATGTGGCAGGAATTCCAGGACGGCAATCTGCCGCAGCCAGATCTGACCAATCTCGACATCTACCATGAGGTGGCGATCGAGGAAGATCACGAGACGCGTGAAATGCTGTCGATCGAAGACTACAATGACTTTTACCGTGAGAAGCTGGCGCGTCGGCACAAGTTCCGTCCGATCCCGGAGGACAAGCGCCTTTGGACGCAGCCAGCGAGCAAGACTGCTACGACTAAAGGAATACGGCCCAAGAAACGCGCTGTCTGATTGCCATTGATTGGGCAGGCCACAGCCACTTGAGAGGAACTGATATGCAGCCATCCATTGGGGGCGGGAGCGCAGGCCTCGATATCGGCAAGACCGCTGCTTCATTGATCCGTCATCACGGCCGCAAGGCCGCCAAGGTCGCAGCTTCTCGCGCCAACAAGCTGGCGGAAGAGGGGGATCGCGAGGGAGCCATGGAATGGCTGCGCATCTCCGAAGCCGTGCTGGCGATGAGCAAGGCGCAGAATCCTGCATCCTGAGCCAGCCGCTGCGCTGACGCGGTGCCGCATAAGTTGTTGAATAAAACGGATTATGCCCTGGGTGCATTTGCCCTAGGTCAATGTCTGCCGGACCGGCATGGGCCATAATGGTCGGCAAGAAGAGGCATCCATGGCCGCCGATCGACCGTCAACCGCTGCCGGCAATATACCCGCCGCCGCTGCATCCCAGCCGGCGCCGAAAGCCGCGCCTGCGCTCGATGCGCATGAGGAGGCGACTGATCTGCCGCTGGACCGGCTGCTGAACGCCAGTTTGGCTTATTTCACGCACGGCCTTTCGCCGGCATCCTTGCTGGGTGCCTATATGGATTGGGCGGTTCATCTGGCGCATGCGCCGGGCAAGCAGACTGAGCTGGTGCGCAAGGCCATCCGCAAGATGATCCGCTTCCAGCTTTATGCGGCAACCTGTGCGCTCGGCCAGAAGGATGGTGCGCCCTGCATCCAGCCGCTGGCGCAGGACCGGCGTTTCTCCGCGCCGGAATGGCAGCAATTCCCGTTCAACCTGATCTATCAGGGCTTCCTGCTGCAGCAGCAGTGGTGGCACAACGCGACCACCGGCATACGCGGCGTGTCGCGTCATCATTCGGATGTGGTGTCGTTCACCGCGCGGCAGATTCTCGACGTCTTCTCGCCCAGCAATTTCCTGCTCACCAATCCCGTGGCGCTGAAGCGCACGATGGAGGAGAAGGGCTTCAACCTGCTGCGCGGCTGGCGCAACATCATCGAGGACATGCAGCGCGCCGCAACCGGACTGCCGCCGGCCGGTGCTGAGGCCTTCAAGGTCGGCGAGAATCTCGCCGTCACTGAAGGGCAGGTGGTCTATCGCAACCGCCTGATCGAGCTGATCCAGTATGCGCCGAAGACGCCGAAGGTTCATGCCGAACCGATCCTGATCGTGCCGGCCTGGATCATGAAATATTACATCCTCGACCTGTCGCCGAAGAATTCGCTGGTGCGCTATCTGGTCGAGAAGGGTCACACCGTCTTCATCATTTCGTGGAAAAATCCGACCTATGCGGACCGCGATCTCGGGATGGAGGATTACCGCCGGCTTGGCGTCATGGCCGCGCTGGATGCCATCAACGCGATCTGCCCTGATCGCAAGGTCCATGGCGTCGGCTATTGCCTGGGCGGCACCTTGCTCACCATCGCAGCTGCCGCGATGGCGCGCGAAGAGGACGAGCGGCTGGCAAGTCTGACACTGCTGGCGGCGCAGACCGATTTCAGCGAAGCGGGCGAAATCTCGCTGTTCATCGATGAAAGCCAGGTCAGCTTCCTCGAAGACATGATGTGGGAGCGCGGCTTCCTCGATACCAAGCAGATGGCTGGCGCATTCCAGCTCCTGCGCTCCAACGACCTGATCTGGTCGCGCATCGTCAACGAATACATCGCCGGCGAGCGCCAGCCGATGAACGATCTGATGGCCTGGAATGCCGATCAGACCCGCATGCCCTACAAGATGCACAGCGAATATCTGCGCAAGCTGTTCTTGCGCAACGATCTGGCGGAGGGGCGTTACCGGGTCGATGGCCATCCGATCGCGATCAGCGACATCCGCGTGCCGATCTTCGCGGTCGGCACGGTCTGGGATCACGTCGCGCCCTGGCATTCGGTTTTCAAAATCATCCGCCTGGCCGATACGGACGTGACCTTCCTGCTGACCAGCGGCGGCCACAATGCCGGCATCGTCAGCGAGCCCGGCCACGGCAATCGGCGCTTCCGCATGGCGCATCGGGGCATGCGCGACGGCTACATCGATCCCGATCGCTGGGTGGCGCAGACCCCGGAACAGCCCGGTTCCTGGTGGCCCGCCTGGCAGGGCTGGCTGGTCAACCATTCCAGCGGGCAGGACATCGCGCCGCCTGCCATGGGGAACGCAAAAAGGGGCTATTTGCCGCTCATGCCAGCGCCGGGCAGCTACGTCTTCGGCAGCTAGTCGGCCGAGGCTGAGGTACTGCCGGACTGCCGCAGCCAGATCTGGGTGCGGCCAAGCAGGGGCGTGCCGAGATAGCCACGCACTCGCAGCCGCTCGCCGTTATCCGTCAGGCTGATCTTGGCGTTGTAGATCTTGCCGCTTTGCGGGTCGAGGACCGCCCCGCCAGCCCAGCTATCGGCGCCGTCCGGCACTAGGCCCCAGAGGAAGATCATGCCGATAATCGGCTGATTTTGGCGTTCGCCTTCACATTGCTGACATAAAGGGGCAGGATCTTCGCCGGGGCGGGGGAAGATCTTGAGGATGCGGCCCTGCAGTTCGCTGCCCACCTGGCGGATTTCGACGATGCTGCGCTCCGTATTCGTCTCATCGTCAATGGTTTTCCATTGCCCCACCGGTGACAGGGCATTTGTGGTCTGCGCGGGAGCCTGGGCAGCCGTAAAAATCAGCAGGGCGGCGCCGAAGCAAGCGCCTAGATTAAGGACTGTGCGGCGCGGCATGATGGTTCTCCCGAAAAGTAATCCCTTAATGTCAATTTGGACGGATCGATCCCGGCTTCAAGCTACTATAGTGTGACGACGGACAGGAGGGTGACGGCATGACCGAGCAGACCACCGGCTCACAATTCCGCCTTGGGATCGGCGCTGCCGACGACTGGCGCATGGCGGTCGATGCCTGCCTGCTTCAGCTGATGCCGCTATCCGATGCGGCCAATGTCGGCTTCGTCTATGTCAGCGATCGCATGGCCGACCAGTTGCCGCGCATCATGCGGCGCTTAAGCGACGCCACCGGCATCGAAGCCATGATCGCCGCCTGCGGCTACAGCATCGCCGCTGGCGCTACGGAATACTGCGACGAACCGGTCGTGGCCTGCCTGATCGGTTCCGTCCCGCCCGGCGCTGCGACCCTGTTCCGCAGCCCCGTCGAGCGGCCGCAGGGCTGGCTTGGCGTGCTTCATGCCGATCCTCAGGTGCCGGCGCTGCCGGAACTGATCGAGGATTTCGCCGAGGCCTGCGGCGCTTATCTCGTCGGCGGCCTGGTTGCCGCGCGCGGCCCGCGGCCGCAATGGGCGGGCAAGCCGGTCGAAGGCGGCGCCTCCGGCCTCATGTTCTCCGAAGACCAACCGATCCTCACAGGGCTTACGCAAGGCTGTGCCCAGGTTGGCGATGTGCATCAAATCACCGCCGCCGACGGCAACGTCGTCCTCGAATTGAACAACCGCCCAGCCTACGACGTGCTGCGCGATTGTTTCGCCGTGGAATCGCTGCAGGATCTGCGCAAGCTCACCACCGGACTGATGGTCGGCCTGCCGATCAGCGGCGCCGACCGGCCGGACTACATGGTACGCAACATCGTCGGCGTCGATCCGCAGGCCGGCGGCATTGCCGTCGGCGCCATGATGGAGGAGGGCGACAGCATCTTCTTCTGCCGCCGTGATGTCGAAAGCGCAGGCCGCGACATGGACCGCATGTTGAGCGACCTCAAGCGGCGCTGCGGTGACCGCATGCCGCGCGGCGCTCTGTGGTATTCCTGCATGGCGCGCTGCCAGGATCAGTTCGTCCGCGAGCCGGGCGAGCTTGCCCGCATCCAGGCGGTCTTCCCCGATCTGCCGCTGGTCGGCATGTATTGTGGCGGCGAGATCGCGCAGTCCCGCCTCTATGGCTATACCGGCGTGCTGACGCTCTTCCTTTAACTCACGGCTGCAGCACGATGCGGCCCACCACTTGGCCGGCCTTCAGGGCGGTGAGCGAGTCTGTCGCCTGATCCAGCGGCCGCGTCGTGATTGGCAGCGAGGGCAGCGAGGTTTTCTGGGCCAGCGCCAGCAGTTCGCGCATCTCATCCAGGCCGCCGACGTAAGAGCCGCTGATGCGCAGCCCCTTCATCACATGCAGTCCCAGCGATAGCGTCACGGCGCCGCCCAGCAATCCGACGCTGACCAGATGGCCACCCTTGCGCAGCACGCCGTAAGCGAATTCGAAGCTGGCACCGGAGCCAGCGAAATCGACAGCGGCCATCACGCCGCCGGTGGCTTTGAGCAGCGCCTTGACAGCGCCCTCGGCACGCGGATCGACGGCATCTTTTGCGCCGAGCTGCATGGCGGCGGCGCGTTTGGCCGGATCGAGATCGGCCACGATGGGCGCCTGGCCGGTCACGACCTTGGCCAGCGCCACGGCATTCAGCCCAACGCCGCCAGCGCCGACGATCAGCAATTCATGATGATCCGCCAGCCGGCCGATCTTCTTGAGCGCCGAATAGGCTGTCAGCCCCGAACAGGCATAGGTGGAAGCGAGGCTTGGTTCGAGCTCGCCGAAATCGAGCAGATAGCGCTCGTCCGGCACCAGCACATGGCTGGCATAGCCGCCATCGGCGAAGATGCCGATGGCCTTCTGCGCGCCGGCGCAGAGATGCTCCATGCCGTCACGGCAGGGCGGGCAGGTGCCGCAGCCGATCCAGGGAAACACCACCCGGCGCGCACCGGTGGAAATCGACGCCTCGGACCCGGCGGCGGCCACAGTCCCGACGATCTCATGACCCAGCGTCAGGGGCAGCAGCGCACCGTTATTGGCCGCCACGATCCGCCTGCCATTGCCGAGGTCGAAATACCCGTCCCAGATATGCAGATCGCTGTGACAGACGCCGCATCGCTCGACCTTGATCAGCACCTCCCTGCCGCGAGGTTCGGGCAGGGGCTTTTCTGTCAGGGCGAGCGGCTTGCCGAATTCGGCCACTTGATAGCAGCGTAGCATGGGCGTCCTCCTTTCCCACGATGCTACGGAGATGCGCGGGCTGGTGTCCAGCGCGCAAACCGGTAAACTCGGAACAAGGGAGGACGCGATCCATGACGATGCTGCAACGCCTGTTCGATTTGTCCGGCCAGGTAGCCCTGATCACCGGTGCTTCCCGCGGCTTCGGCCTGGAATTCGCCAAGTTGTTCGCCGAGGCCGGCGCCACCGTGATCATCAACGGCCGCCACCCGGAAACCCTGCAGACGGCTGCCGATGTCGTCCGCCGCCATGGCGCGGTCGATATCGCTGCGTTCGACGTTGCCAACATTCCCGCCGGCGAGGCTGCCATCGAGGCCATCGAGAAGACCCACGGAAAGCTCGACATCCTGATCAACAATGCGGGCATCAACATCCGCAAGCCTCTGGCTGAGCTGACGCTCGACGACTGGCGCAGTGTCATCGATGTCGATCTCACCGCTGCTTACGCGCTGTCACGCCGGGCGGCCTTAGGCATGGTCAAGCGCGGTCATGGCCGCATCATCAATATCGGCTCGGTGCTGTCGGTGAAGGGGCGGGCCAGCATCCCAGCCTATACGGCGGCCAAGCATGGCATCGCCGGTCTGACCAAATCCTTTGCCGCCGAACTCGGCGTCTCCGGCGTAACCTGCAACGCCATAGCGCCGGGTTATTTCGAAACCGAGATCAATCGCGACTTGATGGCCAACGAGGCCTTCGTCAAATTCGTCAACGACCGCACGCCGCTGCGCCGCTGGGGCAAGCCGGAAGAGCTTGCCGGCGCCGCGCTGTTCCTCGCCTCGCCGGCGGCCTCTTACGTCAACGGCCATGTATTGGCGGTCGATGGCGGCATGACCACGACGATCTGAGCGTGATCGGCGCAGCATAAGCACACCAAGAAAGAACAAGAGTGAATAAGCGGAACCGAATAAGAAAAACAGGGGGATCATGAGCGAAGACTTGTGCTATTTGACAGCCGCCGAACTCGCCGATGCCTATCGGGCTGGGCGCCTGTCTCCGGTCGAAGCGACGCAGGCTCTGCTGAAGCGGATCGAGGCGGTCAATCCTATCGTCAACGCCTATAACCTCGTCGATCCCGAAGCTGCGCTGCGCGACGCACGGGCATCCGAAGCGCGCTGGAAGGCAGGCAAGCCGCTCAGCCCCATCGATGGCGTTGCAGCCTCGATCAAGGACATCATCCTCACCAAAGGCTGGCCAACCTTGCGCGGCTCCAAGACCGTCGATCCCAACCAGTCGTGGGATGAGGATGCGCCCGTAACCGCGCGTCTGCGCGAAGCGGGCTGCGTGATCATCGGCAAGACCACTTCGCCGGAAATGGGCTGGAAAGGCGTGACGGATTCGCCGCTCACCGGCATCACGCGCAATCCCTGGAACATCAGCACCACGCCCGGCGGTTCGTCCGGCGGCGCCTCGGCGCAGGTAGCGGCAGGCCTCGGACCGCTGGCAGTCGGCACCGATGGCGGCGGCTCTATCCGCATCCCGGCGGGCTTTACAGGCATCACTGGCCTGAAGCCGAGCTTCGGCCGCGTTCCAGCTGCGCCGCTCAGTCCATTCGGCACCGTGGCGCATCTTGGTCCTATGACGCGCACCGTGCGCGACGCCGCGCTGATGCTGCGGGAGATGGCGAAACCGGACGTGCGCGACTGGTTCTCGCTGCCGTACCAGGATATCGATTACACGGCGAATTTGTCTGACGGCGTGAAGGGATTGAAGATCGCCTACAGCCCGACGCTTGGTTACGCCAAGGTCGATCCGGAAATCTTCGCGGCCGTCGATGCTGCCGCCAAGCAGTTCGCTGCGCTGGGCGCGATTGTCGAACAGGTCGATCCCGGTTTCGCCGATCCTGTCGAGATCTTCCACATTCATTGGTTCCTTGGCGCCTACAACGCAACCTTGACGCTGCCAAAGGAAAAGTTCGCGCTGCTAGATCCGGGCCTGGCAAAAACCGTGGAAGCTGGCGCTTCGTACACCACGAAGGACTATCTGCTGGCGCAGACCGAACGCAGCAAGCTGGGCGTGGTGATGCGGCGCTTCCATCAGACTTACGATCTGCTGCTGACGCCAAGCCTTGCGGTGCTGCCGTTCACCGCCGGGCGGCTGGCACCGGAAGCCATGGGCGATGCCTATTGGACGGCTTGGACGCCATTCACCTATCCCTTCAACCTGACCCAGCAACCGGCCATCTCCGTGTCCTGCGGCTTCTCGCAATCCGGATTGCCCATCGGGCTGCAGCTGGTCGGCCCGATGCACCGCGAGGATCTGGTGCTGCGCGCGGCTGCGGCTTATGAAGCAACAGTCGATTGGCACAAGCACCGTCCAAAGCTGCCTGCATGAGCTATAACGCCGTCCTTTTGAGCGTTTCCGAAATGGCCGAGGCCGACCGCCGCACCATCGCGGGTGGCGTGCCGGGTCTCGACCTGATGGAAGCTGCGGGGGCGGCGGTGGCGCGCATCGTGCAGCGCTATCATCCGCGTGGGTCCGTTTTGGTGCTCTGCGGTCCAGGCAATAACGGCGGTGATGGATTTGTCGCTGCACGCCTTCTGGCGAATGCCGGCCGGCAGGTGACGGTTGCCTTGCTGGGCGTGCGCGATGCGCTCAAAGGCGATGCGGCCGTGATGGCACGGCGCTGGTCGGGATTGGTGGTGAACGCCACGCCTGTTCAGGTCATGCAGGGCGACGTGATCGTCGATGCCTTGTTCGGCGCCGGCCTCAGCAAGCCGCTTGCGGGAATGGCGCGCAGCCTCGTCGAAGCCATCAATGAATCCGGCCGGCCGGTGGTTGCTGTCGACCTGCCCAGCGGCCTGCATGGCGATGACGGGCAGCCACGCGGCACGGCGGTCAAGGCCGAGCGTACAGTGACGTTCTTCCGGCTCAAGCCCGGACATCTGCTGCTGCCCGGCCGGCAGTTCTGCGGCGAAGTGCATGTGGCGGATATCGGCATTCCCGATACGGTGCTCACCTCCATTCAGCCGCGGCAATGGCAGAATGATCCGTCCGTCTGGCGGCATCTTTTCCCGCGGCTGCGCAGCGACGGGCATAAGTACGCGCGCGGCCATGTGCTGGTGCGAGGCGGCGCTTTGGCTGGCGCGGCCTGCCTGGCCGGTCACGCGGCCTTGCGGATCGGTGCCGGCCTCGTGACGCTGGCACAGCCCGAAGCGGCGATGGCGCAAGGTGGCGGGCCCGATGCCTTGATGCGTCTGCGCTGCGAGGGTATGCCCGACTGGCGGGCGGCGATTGCCGATCCACGCCGCAACGTGTTGCTGCTGGGGCCGGGCAATGGTGCCAGCGAGGCCACGCGCATAGCTGTCTGCGCGGCGCTGGCAACGAGGCGTGGCGTGGTGATCGATGCCGATGCGCTGACGGCGTTTTCAGGCAACCCAAAGCGGCTTTTCGACGCCATCGATGGCCCGGCCATTCTCACGCCGCATGAAGGCGAATACGCTCGCCTGTTTCCAGATGTGCCCAAGGACCTCGGCAAGCTGGAGCGCGCGCGCCAGGCGGCGCGGCAGAGCGGGGCGGTGGTGATCCTCAAAGGCGCCGATACGGTGATCGCTGCGCCGCCTGAAGGCAAACGGCCGGGCAGGGCAGTGATCAATATCAATGCGCCGCCCGATCTTGCCACTGCCGGCACCGGCGATGTGCTGGCCGGTTTCTGCGCGGGCCTGCTGGCGCAGGGCATGCCGACTTTTGAAGCGGCATGCGCCGCCGTCTGGCTGCATGGCGCCGCTGCGCGCGAGGCAGGTCCCGGCTTGATTGCCGACGACCTGCCGCTTTCGGTCAGAAGCTCGCTGAGGACGTTGCGGGGGGCGTAGCCGTCTCGTTCTCGATCAGCGTCTTGGCGTATTCCAGGGCCGTAGAGAGGTTCGGCATCAGCGCATCTTTCCCGATCCAGGCGGTCAGGCCCATCTCGGTCATGATCCGCAGAGGCTGGGGCTGTACGCGGGTGAGCAGCACCTTGGTGCCACGCAGCTTGTTCTTCTCGATGAAGCCGATCAGCGCATCCACGCCGCTGGCGTCGATTAGCGGCACATTGCCCATGCGCAGGATGAAGACCTTCGGTGGCGCTTCGATCTGGTCGAGAATGTCGGCCAGCTTGGCAGTGATGCCGAAGAAGAACGGCCCGCTGATCTCGAAGACCTCGACGCCCTTCGGCACATGCAACGCAGCCAGCGCCTTCGCGCCGGCCTCCGTTTCGGCGCGCCGCGCCAGATCGGCACCGCCGACGGGCGTAACATCCGTCGTCTCGACCATGCGCCGGATGAAGACCAGCGCCGCCAGCACAATACCGACTTCCAGTGCCACGGTGATGTCGATCAGCACGGTCAGCAGGAAGGTCACCGCCAGAACGAGTTGATCGCCGCGCGGCGCACGCACGAAATGGCGCAGGCGCTCGATCTCGCTCATGTTCCAGGCGACGATCACCAGAACGCCCGCCAAAGCCGCCAGCGGCACCAGCCCGGCCAGCGGCGCCAGCAGCCACATGAACAGCAGCAGGAAGACGGCATGCAGCATGCCGGAGACGGGCGTCTGCGCCCCGGCCTTGATGTTGGTGGCGGTGCGCGCCAGCGCGCCGGTGGCGGGCAGTCCGGCGAACAGCGCCGAAGCCATGTTGGCGACGCCCTGGCCGATCAGTTCGATGTTGGAGCGATGGCGCCGGCCGGTCATGCCATCGGCGATGACGCAGGACAGCAGGCTCTCGATGCCGGCTAGCAGCGCGATGGTTATCGCGCTCGGCAGCAGGTCATACATTCGCGCCCAGGAAAGTCCCTGCGGCAGTTCCGGCGTCGGCAGGTGATTGGGGATGGCACCGAAGCGGCCTTCGATGGTCTCCACCGGCAGATTTGCCAGATGCACGATCAGGGTCGCGGCGACCACGCCGATCAGCATGCCGGGCCAGCTCGGCTTGAAGCGGCGCACCAGAACGATCACCACCAGGGTGAACAGCGCGATCGCGGTGCTGGCGGCATCGAAGCTCGGCGCCGCCTCGGCATAGGCGCTCCACTTGGCGATGAAGTCGGCCGGCACCTTGGCCATGTCGAGGCCGAAAAAATCCTTGATCTGGGTCGACAGGATGGTCAACGCGATGCCGGCGGTGAAGCCGGTCACCACGGGGTAGGGGATGAACTTGATCAGATTGCCGAGCCGCAGCGCGCCAAACACGATCAGCATGGCGCCGGCCATCAGCGTGGCAATCACCAGGCCGTCGAAGCCATGCTTTTCGATCACGCCGTAGACAACAATAACGAAGGCGGCGGTCGGTCCGCCGATCTGGTGCCGGCTGCCACCCAGCGCGGAGATCAGGAAGCCGGCGACGATGGCAGTGTAGAGGCCCTTGTCGGGCGTGGTGCCGGAGGCGATGGCGATGGCCATGGCCAGCGGCAGGGCAACAATGGCGACGGTGAGCCCGGCGAGGGCGTCCTGGCGCAAGGTGCTCAGGCGGTAGCCTTCCTGCAGGGCACTGATCGATTTTGGTACGAACATGACGGTGGGCTCGCGAGGGACGGCCGGTCTCCAGGGGCGAGATGTCGCCGCGGCGGGTCGTCTGTGGGTACTATAATACCGCTACTAGGAGCTTCAATATGCAAAAACGGAAGCTTCCCTATGCAAAAGCGTGCAAACAGGCCGCCGATCATCCTGCCGGAACCGGCCGGAATCAAATTCAATCGAGAGCCATTTCCGACTGGGGCGGTTGTTAACCCTTTCCGGGCAGAAATAACTGCCCGGTTTGAAGCCAGGGATTGAGACCTGAGGTCAGGACTTGAGACCTGAGGTCAGGGCTTGAGGGTGGTGCCCGCATCATGATCCGCGTCTTCATCGGTTACAGCCGGGCCGCGCCGGTCGCCTCCAGCGTCGCCGCGCTCAGCATCAACCGCCGCCCGCATCACGAGCTGCAATCCACCGACCTTTCCTTCTCCTGCTTCCTGGCGCCGTTCCTGTGCGATTTCCGGGCTGGGCGACGACAGCCTGATCGGCGAACTCCCGCACCGCTGGAACCATCTGGCCGATTACGACCCTTATGATCCGGAGGCCTCGATCGTGCATTACACGATCGGCGGCCCGTCCTATGAGGAATTCCGCGACTGCAGCTATAGCGCCGAATGGTTCGCCGAGCGCTAGGCGATGCTGCACTGCGGCCAGTGGCCCCGCCAGCAGTCGGTGAAAATCCTTGCAAAAACAGGCACCTAGAAGCCGGCCCGGCGGGCATGCGCCGGGCTGCGGAAAACCGGCCAAAAGCCTCGCGCCGCATAAATACCCGTGCTATAGACTGCGCCTTCGCGCCGACCCGGTGCGGGAAAGCGGGCGTGGTGGAACTGGTAGACACGCAGGATTTAGGTTCCTGTGCCGCAAGGCGTGTGGGTTCAAGTCCCTCCGCCCGCACCAGTTCGCCCGGCGCCCCGCTGAAAGCCTCTGCTGCAGGCCTGGTGTGAATAGGCTGATGCGGCGGCTGGCCCGAGGCGCAACGGAATCTATATCGAAGAGACAGGTGTTTTGGTCATGCAGATCACGGAAATCAGCGCTGCCGGCTTGAAGCGCGAGTACAAGGTGGTGATCGCCGCCGCCGCGCTCGAGAGCACGGTGAACGAGAAGCTCGAGACCTTGCGTCAGCGGGTCAACATGCCGGGCTTCCGTCCGGGCAAGGCGCCCGCAGCCCTGATCAAGAAGCAGTATGGCCGCGCCCTGCTCGGCGAGGCGATGGAAGAGTCGGTCAACACCGCTCTGCAGAAGACCATCGAGGAAAACAAGCTGCGTCCTGCGATGCAGCCGAAGGTCGACATCACCAGCTTCGACGAAGGCAAGGATTTCGAGTGCACCATCGCCATCGAGGTGCTGCCGGATATCGTTCCGGCCGACTTCAAGTCGATCAAGCTTGAGCGCCTGGTGGTCGAGCCGCAGGAATCGGAAGTCGAGGAATTCCTCAATCGCCTGAGCGAGCAGCAGAAGACCTATGAGAAGGTCGACCGCGCCGCCGAGAAGGGCGATCAGGTCGTCATCGACTTCGTCGGCAGCGTCAATGGCGAGAAGTTCGAAGGCGGCGCCGCCAATGACTACCCGCTGGTGCTGGGCTCCAACACTTTCATTCCGGGCTTTGAGGATCAGCTCATCGGCGTCAAGGCCGGCGAGCAGAAGACCGTGAAGGTCACTTTCCCCGAGGCCTACGGCAATGCCGAGCTGGCGGGCAAGCCGGCCGAGTTCGCCTGCACCGTGAAGGAAGTGCGCGGCGGCCAAGCGGTGACGCTGGACGACGAATTCGCCAAGCGCTTCGGTCTCAGCTCGTTCCAGGAGCTGAAGGACAACATCAAGCGCGACCTCGGCCAGGAATACAAGAATATCGCCCGCATGAAGCTGAAGCGCGGCCTGCTCGACCAACTCGCCGAGAAGCATGACTTCCCGGTGCCGGAAGGCATGGTCGAACTTGAGTTCAACCAGATCTGGAACGAAGTGACCGCCGACAAGGCGCGCTTTGAGGCCGAACTGGCGGAAGAGAAGAAGACCGAGGACGAGCTGAAGGCCGAGTATCGCAAGATCGCCGAGCGCCGCATCCGCCTTGGCCTGTTGCTGTCGGAAGTCGGCCGCCAGAACAACATCGAGGTCAAGCCCGACGAGATCACCCGCGCGATGATCGAGCAGGCCCGTCGCTTCCCCGGCCAGGAGCGCCAGGTGATGGAGTATTTCCAGAAGAACCCGGAAGCCGCCAACAGCCTGCGCGCGCCGATCTTCGAGGACAAGGTCGTCGACTTCATCCTTGAGATGGCTGACGTCACCGATAAGCCGGTGACCAAGGAAGAGCTGCAGAAGGAAGCCGAGGCCCTGTCCTGATCGCAGGCGTCTCGTCGCCGAATAGCAACGCCGGGCCGCAAGCCCGGCGTTTTTGCTTTCTAACCCTGTTGCCTTGCTGCGCGGCCTGTGACTGAGCCGGGGCAAGTTCCCGCCGCCCGGCCATTGCCGGAAGCCGCCGACTGCGCCACATTACCGCGGCACAAGGTTTCGTATTTCGCAGGGCGCGTCATGGACAAGATGGTCGATACCTACATGAACATGCTGGTTCCGATGGTGGTCGAGCAGACCAATCGGGGTGAGCGTGCCTACGACATCTATTCCCGGCTGCTCAAGGAGCGGATCATCTTCCTGGTCGGCCCCGTCAACGATGCCGTCGCCGCCCTGGTGACCGCCCAGCTGCTGTTCCTGGAAGCCGAAAACCCCAACAAGGAGATCGCCTTCTACATCAACAGCCCCGGCGGCCTGGTAACCTCCGGCCTCGCGATCTACGACACCATGCAATATATCCGGCCGAAAATCGCCACTCTCTGCATCGGCCAGGCTGCCTCGATGGGCTCGCTGCTGCTGGCGGCGGGCGAGAAGGGCATGCGCTACTCCCTGCCGAATGCCCGGGTGATGATCCATCAGCCCTCCGGCGGTTTCCAGGGCCAGGCGGCCGATATCGAGATCCATGCCAAGGAAATCCTGGATTTGCGCGCCCGCCTGAACGCGATCTACGCCAAGCATACCGGCCAGGACATCGCCACGATCGAAACGGCGATGGAACGCGACCGCTTCATGACCCCGGAAGAGGCGAAGACCTTCGGTATCGTCGACGAGGTCGTTGCCCGCCGTCCGGAGCAGGATTCCGGCAAGAAATCCTAATTTTCGTCCGGGCAGACTACCCGGAGACGGCGTTCTCAAGGGACTATCCATCTAGGCTACCCCGGGCGGGCTACCCCGGAAGAGGCTTTCCCCGCGAGGGTTTGTCCGGGCTAGGCTTGCCGGGCTTCAAAGGGGGCTAGCACCCGGGCGGGACGGCTGCCAGAAATGCCGCCAGATCGCCCCTGCTTGCCTTCGTTCCGTATTGCCATAGATGGAGGTCATGCTCCTGGCATTGTGACCTCCCGCCGCCCCCGCGAGTCGACCATGTCCGTTGTGCCCGGGGCTACGGTTCCTTATGATGACGATTCGATGGAATAGGGCCAGGCGTCGCCCGGCGCTGGCCCGCTCAGTGGAGTAGGCATGACCAAATTGAGCGGCGGTGACTCCAAGAACACGTTGTACTGCTCGTTCTGCGGCAAGAGCCAGCACGAAGTGCGCAAGCTCATCGCCGGCCCGACAGTCTTTATCTGCGACGAGTGCGTCGAACTCTGCATGGACATCATCCGTGAAGAGCACAAGTCCGCGCTTGTCAAAACCCGCGATGGCGTTCCGTCGCCGCAGGAGATCTGCCGCGTCCTTGATGATTATGTGATCGGCCAGAACCACGCCAAGAAGGTTCTCTCCGTTGCCGTGCATAATCATTACAAGCGCATCGGCCACGGCGGAAAGAACAACGACGTCGAACTCGCCAAGTCGAACATCCTGCTGATCGGCCCCACCGGCTGTGGCAAGACGCTGCTCGCGCAGACGCTTGCCCGCATTCTCGAAGTGCCATTCACGATGGCCGACGCCACCACGCTGACCGAAGCCGGTTATGTGGGTGAGGATGTCGAGAACATCATTCTCAAGCTGCTGCAGGCTGCCGACTACAATGTCGAGCGCGCGCAGCGTGGCATCGTCTATATCGACGAGGTCGACAAGATCAGCCGCAAGTCCGACAACCCCTCGATCACCAGGGATGTTTCGGGCGAGGGCGTGCAGCAGGCCCTCTTGAAGATCATGGAGGGCACGGTTGCTTCCGTGCCGCCGCAGGGCGGCCGCAAGCATCCGCAGCAGGAATTCCTGCAGGTGGACACGACCAACATCCTGTTCATCTGCGGCGGTGCCTTCGCCGGCCTCGAAAAGATCATCGCGGGCCGCGGCAAAGGCACCTCGATCGGCTTCGGCGCCGATGTGCGGGGGCCGGACGATCGCCGCGCCGGCGAAATCCTGGCCGAGGTCGAGCCTGACGATCTGCTCAAGTTCGGCCTGATCCCGGAATTCATCGGCCGCCTGCCGGTCATCGCCACCTTGCACGATCTGGACGAGTCGGCCCTGGTCGACATCCTGACCAAGCCGAAGAACGCCCTGATCAAGCAGTACCAGCGCCTCTTTGAGATGGAGGATGTGAAGCTGACCTTCTCCGACGAGGCGGTGGCGGCGGTGGCCCGCAAGGCGATCGCGCGCAAGACCGGCGCGCGCGGCCTGCGCTCCATCCTGGAGGCCATCCTGCTCGATCCGATGTTCGACCTGCCAAACATGAACGGCGTGGAAGAGGTTGTAATCTCTCCAGATGTTGTTGAGGGCCGGGCCAAGCCGCTGCTCATCTACGCCGATCGTAAGCAAGAGGATGTCAGCGCCTGACGGCGCTCCGGCGTTAACCCTGTTTGGAAGCGGGCCGCTCTCGAATGAGGCGGCCCGCAGCCTTTCGGAGGGTGCCCCTTGGCCGGTTGTGTGAGGCCGGCTGCGTATCTTTCGAGGTAGCATGGCCATGCAGTGGGCGGGAATAGACCGCTGAACCCGGGGGGTAGCCGGATACCGGCGACTTGGGGCGTCTGTCTGGGCGCCGGCTTGTTGCATGGGCGTGCGCCTCGCTACGTATGCGGAAGGCATTGGCCGCGTAATGCCCCATGTGATACCCCGCGTGACAGGGATCACATGCTTAACGATGCGCAAGGGCGGCGCCGGAAGGCCGGCCCTATCTCTGTGAGCAGAGACTCGGTGATCGACTCGGGTCTGACATTAAGTTGTCGTTCTGTTGCAGGACCGTGGCTTGACGGACCTTGCCGGAATTCCCATGTTAACTAGCATCAGGTGGCAAAGGACGATCAAATCCGACCGTTCCGGCGGCCGCCCTTCAGGATTGATTGCCGCATGTTTACATCGCCTCGCGCCCAAGTTTTCCCTGTCCTGCCGTTGCGGGACATCGTCGTATTCCCGCACATGATCGTGCCCCTTTTCGTGGGCCGCGAGAAGTCGGTGCGTGCGCTTGAGGACGTGATGAAGGACGACAAGCAGATCCTGCTTGTCGCCCAGAAGAACGCCGGTCAGGACAACCCGACCGCAGACGACATCCATTCTGTCGGTACCATCGCCTCAGTGCTGCAATTGCTGCGCCTGCCGGACGGCACGGTGAAGGTTCTCGTCGAGGGCAGCCAGCGCGCCCGCATCGTGAAGTTCATCGACAACGAAGACTTCTTCCAGGTCGAGGCCGAGACGCTGCCCGACGATGTCGGTGAGAGCCGCGAGACCGAAGCGCTGTCGCGCTCGGTGATCAACCAGTTCGAGCAGTATGTGAAGCTCAACCGGAAGATCCCGCCGGAGGTGCTGGTGTCGCTCAACCAGATCGACGATCCGTCGAAGCTTGCCGACACGGTTGCCTCGCATCTCACCATCAAGATCAGCGACAAGCAGGATCTGCTGGAAATCTCCAACGTCGTTGAGCGCCTAGAACGCGTCTACGCGATGATGGAAGGCGAGATCGGCGTTCTGCAGGTCGAGAAGAAGATCCGCTCGCGCGTGAAGCGCCAGATGGAGAAGACCCAGCGCGAGTATTACCTCAACGAACAGCTCAAGGCGATCCAGAAGGAGCTGGGCGAAGGCGAGGAAGGCCGCGACGAGGTCGCCGAGATCGAGCAGCGCATCAAGAAGACGCGCCTCAGCAAGGAAGCGCGCGAGAAGGCCCAGGCCGAGGTCAAGAAGCTGCGCTCCATGAGCCCGATGTCGGCCGAAGCGACGGTGATCCGCAACTATCTCGACTGGATGCTGTCGATCCCGTGGCAGAAGCGCAGCAAGGTCAAGAAGGACATCAAGAACGCCGAGAAGGTGCTGAACGACGACCATTACGGTCTGGAGAAGGTCAAGGAGCGCATCCTCGAATACCTCGCCGTGCAGCAGCGCTCGGGCAAGCTTAAAGGTCCGATCCTCTGCCTCGTCGGCCCGCCCGGCGTGGGTAAGACCTCGCTTGGCAAGTCGATTGCGCGCGCCACCGGCCGCAACTTCGTCCGTGTGTCGCTCGGCGGCGTACGCGACGAGGCCGAGATTCGCGGTCACCGGCGCACCTATATCG
Source organism: uncultured Ferrovibrio sp. (assembly GCF_937960835.1). Taxonomy (GTDB): domain Bacteria; phylum Pseudomonadota; class Alphaproteobacteria; order Ferrovibrionales; family Ferrovibrionaceae; genus Ferrovibrio. Next base: position 33,275 of record NZ_CALGPC010000005.1, on the reverse strand, counting down.
GCTCGATGCCAGGCAAGATCATCCAGTCGATGAAGAAGGCGAAGACCACCAATCCGCTCTTCCTGCTCGACGAGATCGACAAGATGGGCCAGGACTTCCGCGGTGATCCGTCATCGGCGCTGCTGGAAGTGCTCGACCCCGAGCAGAACAATACCTTCAACGACCATTACCTCGAAGTCGATTACGACCTCTCGGACGTGATGTTCATCTGCACGGCCAACAGCCTGCGCATGCCGCAGCCGCTGCTGGATCGCATGGAGATCATCCGCATCCCCGGCTACACCGAGGATGAGAAGGTGGAAATCTGCAAGCGTCATCTGATCGAAAAGCAGATGGAGGCTGCCGGCCTGAAGAAGGGTGAGTGGTCGATCACCGACGACGCGCTGCGCGATCTGGTCCGCTACTACACTCGCGAAGCCGGCGTCCGTTCGCTGGAGCGCGAGCTGGCCAACCTGACCCGCAAGGCGGTGAAGGAAATCCTGTCCAAGGACGTGAAGTCGATCAAGGTCACGCCCAAGAATCTGGACAAGTATGCCGGCGTCCGCCGGTATCGCTATGGCGAGGCGGAACTCGAGGACATGGTCGGTGTTACCACCGGCCTGGCCTGGACTGAAGTAGGTGGCGAATTGCTGTCGATCGAAGCTGTCATGCTGCCCGGCAAGGGCCGCATGACCATCACCGGCAAGCTTGGTGAAGTCATGCAGGAGTCCGTGCAGGCTGCGCGCTCCTACGTACGCTCGCGGGCTGTTGCCTTCGGCGTCAAGCCGCCGGTCTTCGACAAGCGCGACATCCATATCCACGTGCCTGAGGGCGCGACGCCAAAGGACGGTCCGTCCGCTGGCGTGGCGATGGTCACCTCGATCGTTTCCGTGCTCACCGGCATTCCGGTGCGCAAGGATGTCGCGATGACCGGCGAAGTCACGCTGCGCGGCCGGGTGCTGCCGATTGGCGGCCTCAAGGAGAAGCTGCTCGCGGCCCATCGTGGCGGTATCAAGAAGGTCCTGATCCCGAAGGAGAACGAGAAAGATCTCGTCGACATTCCGGATAACGTGAAGAAGGGCCTCGAAATCGTGCCGGTGGCGACCTGCGAGGAAGTGCTCAGGCACGCTCTGGTCGGCGAATTGACGCCGATCGAGTGGAGCGACGTAGACGATCTCACCAAGCCTGCGGTGGTAGACACCGAGGCGGAAGGTGATCGAGAAGGCATGGTCAAGCACTGATCCGGAGGCAGTAGCGTGAATAAGCAGGATCTAATGGCCCAGCTTCGCGACAGTTCCGGTCTCACTAAAGAGCAGGCCGAGCGTGCCGTGGAATCGATATTCAGCCTGATCACCGAGGCGCTTCGCCGCGGTGAGGAAGTCCGGATCGTCGGCTTCGGCAGCTTCTTCGTCGGCACGCGTGCCGCCAGCCCCGGGCGCAATCCGCGCACGGGTGAGCGCATTGATTTGCCGCCGACCAGGCAGCCCAAGTTCCGGGCCGGCAAGACGCTTAAGGAAGCGGTCAGCACCTAAACACTGATCTTTACAGCCTGATCTTTACAGCCGATCTCCCGCCCGGCCGGGGTTCCCTGCCGGGCGTCGGCTTTATGGCCACGGCTTACGCCGCGCTTGACGCTCTACAGGGTGTCAGGCCTTGTAATGGAAATAGGTGAGAACGTGGTCAACGGTCTTGCCGTCGGCGGCCAGCGGGCAGTGGCAGTATTCCACGCCGGCGAAATCCAGTCGGAAGCGCATGCGGGGCGCGCCATTCCAGTAATAGACCTGTCCGGTATCCACCACCTTCTGACGCACATCGACAATGACATGGCCGCCCTCGGAGCCGGCCGATATCTCGTCGACATAGCGGCCGATCAGCGGCATCTCCAGCGCGCGCAGCACCGTCTCGCCGGCCACCAGGATGCGGAAGCGGTTCGAACCGCCGGGTTTCAGCGGTGGCTCGACGCGGACCAATACGATGCCGGGCAATAGCTGCGGAATGCGCAAGGGGTCGAAATCGGACCGCGAGGGCAGGCGGTCTTTGGGATGGATCGCCAGCATATGGGTGACAAAATCGCGGATGTCTTGGCATTCCGCGCGTGCCAGAGCGCTCTGCAGGGCAGCGATATTGGGATGCAACTCGGTCCGTGTTTTCAGCATGGCGTGTGGCATGAGCTGGCTGGTAGCAGGCTATGCCGCGCTGCACAATACCACTTTTTGCATAGCACCTATCTGCTGCAATGAAATCCCCCCGTTGACGTTCCCCTATCGTACTCTGTTTCTTACCCGCCCGGTGGTGCGCTCCCCTAGGAATAGCAGTGTATGCCGGGCGGGCTCAACTTGGCTCTTTTGGTCCAGTTTGGCGGAGTTTGGCTCAGTTTGGATCAGATCGGCAGGGCGGGGCCGCCGGTCTTCACCCGCTCCAGCAGCCGATCGAGGAAGGCCTCGCACAGCGCGATCTGGCTTAGTTCGATGAATTCATTGGGTTTATGAGCCTGCTCGATGGAGCCGGGGCCGCAGACGATGGTCGGGATGCCCATTTCCGAGAACAGCCCGGCCTCGGTGCCGAACGCCACTTTCTGCACCCGGTTCGCACCCGTCAGCGCCTTGGCCAGTTCCACCACCCCGGCGCGGTCGTCGGTGGCGAGGCCCGGGAATTCGGAGATCTGCGTGAACGTGATGCCGCAATTTGGATCTATGGCCTTCAGTTCAGGCTCCAGTTTGGTCCGCGCAAAAGCTTCCACCTCGGCGAACAGCGCATCGACATCGTCCTGCGGCAGATAGCGGATCTCCCACAGGAAGCTGCAGTCCTTCGGCACAATGTTCAGCGCGGTGCCGCCATGCACGGTGCCGGTATGCAGCGAGGTGTAGGGCGGGGCGAATTCGGGATCGAAGGGGCCGTGATCACGCTTCTTGCGGGCAAGCTGCTTGATGAAGGCGATCAGTTCGGCGGCGGCTTCCACCGCGTTGGCGCCGAGATGGGTCAATGAGGAATGGCACTCGAAGCCGCGCACATCGACGCGCCAGCTCTTCTTTCCCTTATGCTGTGCGATGACCTGCATTTCGGTCGGCTCACCGACGATGCAGGCCTTTGGTTTGACTGGCATCTCGCGCAGCACCTCGATCAGCCGCTTGGCGCCTAGGCAGCCGACTTCCTCGTCATAGGTGAAGGCGTAATGGATCGGCGTCTCCAGCGGCTGGGCGAGGAATTTCGGCGCGAAGGCCAGCGCGGTGGCGACGAAGCTCTTCATGTCGGAGGTACCGCGGCCATAGAGCTTGCCGTCCTTTTCGGTCAGCTTGAAGGGATCGGTATCCCATTCCTGGCCGTCGATCGGCACCACGTCGGTATGGCCCGACAGCACGATGCCGGGTTTGTCCTGCGGCCCCAACGTCGCGTAGAGATTGGCCTTCTTGCCGGTCGCGTCATGCACAAGCGTGGCCTCGACGCCAAGCGATTTGAGGTGGTCGCGGATCCAGTGGATCAGATCCAGGTTGGAATCGCGGCTCACGGTCGGCATTTCGATCAACTGCCGGACCATGTCGAGGACGGGCTTGCTGGGCTTGCTCATGGGAAGACTCGTTTTGTTTAGTTGGACTGGAGGCTTTTGATCTGGCTGTCGAGATCGTCGGCGATGAAGGCCTGAACGATTTCATCGATGGAGGCGTCATGGGTGAAACCCAGCGCCGCGGCGCGCTCGGACCGCGTTTCGCCGGGCCAGCCATCGACAATCTTCTGGATCGCTGCGTCAGGCTGCCAGTGAATGGTGCCGATCTTGCGGTTGCCCTTGTTGCGTTCGACCGCCGCCGCCATTTCGCCGGCCGTGACGCGGATGCCGGTGAGCAGCAGCGCACGGTCGGTGCCGAAACTCTCGGCCGGCAGGTTGTGCGCCTGGATGAAGGCATCGATGGTGCGCCGCGGCGACAGACAGGCCATCGGGCTGTCTGGCCGCACCGGGCAGACCACATCGACGCCTGACAGCGGCTCGCGAATGATCGAGCTGGCCCAGGTCGAGGCGGCTTTGTTCGGCCGGCCGGGACGGACCATGATGGTCGGCAGCCGAAGCGCGCGGCCATCGACAAAGCCCTTGCGGCTGTAGTCGTTGATCAGCAGTTCGCCGCTCAGCTTCTGCACGCCGTAAGACGTCGTCGGCCGCTGCGGCGTATCGTCAGTCACCGCCTTGGGCAGTTTGCCGCCATAGACGGCGACCGAGGAGGCGAAAACCAGCCGCGGCGCATGCGTCACCACCGCGCGGCAGGCTTCCAGCACATGTCTGGTGCCTTCCAGGTTCACACGATAGCCGCCGTCGAAATCGGCTTCGGCGCCGGCTGAGACGATGGCCGCGAGATGGAAAACGGAATGCGTATCGGGACCGATCAGTTTCAGTACCGTGGCGCCGTCGCCGATATCGCCGGTTTGAATCTGCACCCGCAGATCGTCAGGCCCCCTGGCCGCCACGGTATCGAAGAGGGTCAGGCGGCTGATCGGCTGCGGTTGTCCGTCAGGGCCGATCAGGCTGCCACGGTTAAGCAACTCTCTGGCCAGCTTCTGGCCGAGGAATCCAGCACCGCCGGTAATGACCACATTCAGCATGGGCACCTCCCTGAGATGCCCACGCTAAACAGGCTGGGGCAGGGTTACAAGCGGGGATCGGTCAGCGCGGCCGCCGCTCACCGCGCGGGCCATGGCGCAGCATATGCTCGGCGTAGTGTTTTCGCTGCTCGGGCGTCATCGCATCGGCTGCGGCCAGCAATCCAGCCTGGATGCCGGTCTGGAACTGATCCAGGCGGTTGCGGTGTTCCTGCAACAGGGCTTCCAGGCGGGCGCGGTCATAGGGTTCGGCAGCAAGCGCGGATGCGATATCGCGACGCAGGTCGCTGAACGAGACCGCCTGGCTCTTGCGCGAATTCTCCACGGCCTGGCGGAAAGCGCGGGCTGCATTATCGGGCAGCTTGCGCGCGATGCGGTCGACGAAATGGACGCTCGACTGCTCGGTCATGCTCCGGAATTTGACAAAGCGCGTGGCGCCCCAGCCGATGAAGGCGAGGTTGAAGGCGACGGAAATGATCAGGCCGATGGCGAGCCAGCGGTTCATCCGCGACTTCTGCGGGGCCGGCGAGATGGGGGCAGTTTCGGCCATTGATTTTACTCCTCGATGTAGATCGGCGTGGCGACCGCGAGCTGCAGGGTCAGCAGGTCGCTGTCGTCGTCGCCGATATTGGCAACGCCCGCACCAATGCCGATGGCGAGCGCAAGCCCCAGGGTGGCGAATTGCGGTACCATGCGTCCGCTCGGGAACAGCAGGGCGAAAGCTTCGGCGATTTGCATCCGCCAGCCTGGGACCGCCGGAGCCGAAGGCGCGATCTGCGCCATGATGCGCGCGCGCAGGGCTGCGCTCGGTTCGATGGCAGGTAGCGGGGACGACAGCAATGCATCCAGCGCTTCTGCTTCGCGCAGCAGACGCTGGGCTTCGGTCGAAGCCGCCAGCAGGGCTTGCGCCGCAGCGCGCTCATCCGCCGGCCAGCGGCGCGGATCGGTGCCGTAGGCTTCGATCAGAATGGCGAAACGGTCGAGGTTCATGGCCTCACTCCTTGTTGCCCAGCAAGGGCGAAAGTTCGTCGCGCAGGGCGCGTTTGGCACGCACCAGAAGGGATTCCAGCGCGCCGACGCTGACGCCAAGCGCTTCGGCGGCGGCAATGTTGCTTTCGCCTTCCCAGTAGCAGAGCACGATGGCGGCGCGCTGGCGTTCGGGCAGGCGCTGCAAGGCGGCGGCGAGACGGTCGCTGGTTTCTCCGGCCAGGCGGGCTTCGTAGGGCGTGGCCTGCGGATCGACCGGATCGGGCTGGTCGTCCAAGGCCGCCATGCTCGGCCGCCGCTTGCGGTCGATGCACAGGTTGACCACGACGCGGTTCAGCCAGGTGCGGAAACTGGCGCCGCCATCGGGCCGCCAGCGCGCCGCATGCTGCCAGACGCGCAGGAAGGCCTCCTGCGCCACTTCCTCCGCGTCGGCGCGGTCGAACAGCACTCGATAGGCGAGGGTTACGGCATGCCGAAGATGCCGCTCGACCAGGCTTTGGTACGCGCGGTGATCGCCGGCGGCGACGCGCTGGATCAGGGCATTGTCTTCGTCCTGCATCGCGTCAGTCCGCCAGCGAGGGGCGGCGGCTGGATACGGCGCCGCGATTGCCGGTTGCGCCAACAACAAGGAGGCCATTCAGGGTTTTCCTGCTCGTGCCGATGGTTCCTGAACGACTACACGAAGGCACGGCGGGATTCCTGCGCTGATTTACGCCTGACCGGCGGCTTCCAGGGCCTTCAGCTCCTCGGTAAGCCGGGCGATTTCCTCGCCCACAGCCTTGGCCATCTCCGGCTGGTCCCAGTCCCGGTACTGGCCCTGCCGGTAAGCCAGGGCGTTCCGGTAGTATAGCCAGGCGTTCAGCCGGCACCGGACATAGTTGTTCTGGGTCTTGATGACCTTGCCGGGGCTGCCGACCACCACCGAATTGTCCGGGATCACCGTGCCTTCCTTCAGGAAGGTATGGCCGCCGATGATGCAGTTGTTGCCGATCACGCAGCCGTCCATGATGGTTGAGCCGATCCCGATCAGGCAATTGTCGCCGATGGTGCAGCCATGGATGGTGCAATGATGGGTGATTGAGCAATGGGCGCCGATATAGGTGCCGGTCTGTCCGCCCACATGCAGCATGGAGAAGTCCTGGATGTTGGTGTAGGGCCCGACGACGATTTCGTAATTCTCCGCCCGCATCGCCACGTTGATCCAGACCGAACTGCCTTCCTCCAGCCGGACCTTGCCGTAAATCTGCGCCGTTTCGTGGATATAGGCGGGGTTGTTGAGCACCACGTCGGGGCCATGCACGGGCATTGCGTCTCCTCCAGTCTTGAAGGAGAAGACCTTAACCAACGCGCCGGATCGGAAAAAGGGCGGGCGCGGCTTTTAGACGGCTGCGGGCTTACCGGCTGCCGGCCCGTCGGCAGCATCGTCGCTGGCGTCTACCGCCGGTCGCCAGCCTTCTTAAAGGCCAGCAGGCCGTCATCGGGATGGAAGAGGCCGGTCACGCCCAACTCCACTAGGCGGTTTAGGGCCTCTGCCGAGCGCTTCCCGGTCAGACAGTACAGATCTGCCGTTTGTCCCCTGCGGCAGCAATGCGGGATCCAGGGGCGGAGAGGGGGAGTAGAACGGCCCCGGGATATGCTCGTCGGCATGTTCTTCGGGGGCCCGGACAACAATGAGCAAACAAGGCCTCGTCCCGGACCAGCCACTTCCAGTACCGTTTTCGCAGACACGGAGGATTGGGAGGGAGAGGGTGACACTCGGCAGGGTTGCTCAAGGGCCGATATAGCCAGAACCCCTGTGGGATTCAATGAGTATTTGTCCGACGTCTCTGTGGAATACGCGATCTACATGCGCGAGCTGGAATAAAAAGAGCCTCCCGGCAGGCGGGAGGCCCTCAACTAGCCGAATTCGGCAGATTACTTGGTCGCCTCCTTCAGATAGGCAATCAGGTCGGCGACTTCGCTTTCCTTCTTGATGCCCGGGAAGACCATCTTGTTGCCGGGGATGTAACCCTTGGGGTCGGCGATATAGGCGGCCAGGGTCGTTTCATCCCAAGTGATACCCTTCGCCTTCATGGCGTCAGAATACTTGAAGCCTTCGACGCTGCCCGACTTCCGGCCGAACAGGCCATGCAGGCTCGGACCGACACCGTTCTTGCCCGCTGCCAGCTGGTGGCAGGCCCGGCATTTGGCGAAGGACTTCTTGCCCGCTTCGACGTCGGCGGCCTGAGCGCTGACGGCGCTGAAGCCTAGAACAAGGGCGGTAACGGCCGAAAAAAGGATACGCGACATGTCGTGAGGCTCCTCGGGTAGATTTTGTCAATACGCAGCCGCCGGCGATTTACCGACAACAACATCAAATCCACAAGTCCTTCAAAATAGCATAGCGACTCCCCACAACATAGCGGCGCATTGCCGCAACCCGGAAAGAACCACCGTAAATGGTTCCGTTTACCGGCGCTTAATCGCCTCGCGCCTAGTCTGCCGGCCCGGGAGTGCGAAGAGGACCGGCATCGTATGAACATGATGGCAAATTTAGGGCAGGCGCGGCTGCACGCCATGTTGAATGCCGGCCTTGAAGTATTGCGCATTCAGCAGCAGCTGACCGAGCGGCGCTCGAATCTGGTTGCCGAGTTGCTGCGCGGTCAGGATGAATTCTTCGAACACCAGCATTATCCGCCGGGGGATGTCTTCGATCCGGAAACCGGCGCGCAGTATTACTATCACTCCCATCGCAATGAAGGCCGCGAGCACGGCCATTTCCATATTTTCCAGCGCCCGCAATTTCTGCCGGAAAGCTTCGAGCCCGCCCGTTATGTCAAGCAGGGCGTCGGCCGCTGCTCGCCGCGAGAGAAAATCGGCGAGCATTGGCCGCGTGGCGACAAAGCCCTGGCGCATATCGTCGGCGTGGCGATGGACAATTATGGATTGCCAATCCGGCTGTTCACGGTGAATCGCTGGGTGACGGATGAAACCTGGTTCGCTGCCCGCGATGTGATCGCCATGCTCGACCGGTTCGAGTTGCGGCATGGCTGGCCGGTGCCGGAAGTGAACCGCTGGTTGAATAATCTGCTTCGCTTGTTCCAGCCGGAAATCGTTGAACTGATCCGGCGGCGGGATGATGCCGTCGAAGCGCGTGGCCGGGCGAATCCGCGTGGCGATGCGCTGGAGGATCGCAGCCTCGAAATCACCGCGTCGCTGGATATCTCGGTCGAGCGGCGGGTCCGGCAGCTTCGCCGGTCACTCAATATCTGAACAGAAGAATCGAAGAAGTAAGGCGGGCGTCAGGGCAGATAGCCCAGCTCCCGCCATTCGGCATAGGATTTGCGGAAGCTGTTGTAGGATTGCCAAACCGTTTTGAATTCGGGATTGGCAGCTTTTTCCTCGCGCACCACTTCGTGCCAGGCTTTTTCCAGCGCATTGAGCACTTCCGGCGGCCAGGTATGGATGGCGACGCCGCGCGCTCTGATCTCCTGGAGCGCCTTTACTTGCTGCACTTCGCCTTCAGCCAGGCTTTCGCGGACATTGTCGCCGCAGACGCTGATGATCTGGTTGCGCTGGGCTTCGGAGAAGTTTTCCCAGATCTTCATGTTGACGAGCAGGCTGACCAGCGAACTCTGCTGATGCCAGCCGGGGAAATAATAGTGGCTGGCAGCCTTGTCAAAGCCGAAGCGCAGATCCACGGCCGGCAGCGAAAATTCGGCGGCGTCGATCTCTCCGGTTTTCAGGGCGTTAAAGGTATCGCCACCGGGCATCGCGACGACCTCCGCGCCGAGCCGTTGGAGTACGCGCGCGCCGATGCCCATGAAACGGATCCTGAGATTCTTCAGATCGTCGACACGGGTGATCTCACGGCGGGACCAGCCGCCGGATTCCGGCGGCAGCACGGTGCAGACGATTGGCTTGATGTTGAACCGGGCGAAGGCGGTATCCATCAGATCCTGGCCACCGCCATAGGATAGCCAGGCCAGGAACTCGCCAGCGGGCGGCCCGAAGGGGATGGCGGAGAACAGCCACAAGGCAGAATCGCGTTCGGCGAAGACATTGGTGGAGGCCCATACCGCATCCACTTCGCCTTCCGTCAGCTTGTCGATCAGCTCGGAGTTCGGCGCCAGCGTATGGGGCTCATGCAGCTTGAGCTCGATCGTGCCGTCGGAGATCACCGAGAGCTTTTCGGCGGTCCGGACGACCATCCTGCCGAAAGGCGCTGCGGCGGTCGGCACCGAACTCGCCACTTTGAGGATCGTGCGCTGTCCAGGCGCCTCGACCACGGTGGGGATCGAGCCTGAGGGCGGTTCCAGCTCTTTGATCGCGCGCGCAGCCGGCGACAAAGCAGATCTTTGAATCGAAACCGTGCCGATTCCGATCAGAATTCCGACAACCAATGCAATGCCAGCAATGGCAACGATACGCGCCATCAAATTCCAATCTCCCCGGCCAAGCTGCCGCGGCGCCTGCCTGTGCCGGGCAGAATAGGCGGCAGCTTTGTATGCCGTCTATGCCGAGCGGGTTAGCTTGACCTTAGTTTCATATGAAACTACCCTGCGGAAAACAAAAATAGGGAGGAAACAGTGCTATCCATTCGCAAGGCGGTTGCGACCGCACTCCTCTGTGCCGGTATTGCCAGTCCTGCCGCGGCGCAGGAGATCGAACTCAAGCTCAGCCATTTCCTGCCGCCCGGTCACGGCATGCATCGGGACTGGTTCGTGCCCTGGGGAGAGGAACTGGCCAAGCGCACCAATGGGAAGGTGAAAGTCACCGTTTTCCCAGCAGGCAGTGCTTTCGGCAATCCGGCACGCCAGCTGGAACAGGCAGTCAGCGGCGTGGTCGACATCGCCCATGGCCTGCGCGGCCTGCCGGCCGGGCGCTTCCCCCGCATGGGCATCATCGAGTTTCCCTTTCTGGTCGAGACGGCCAATGCCGCGAGCCGCACCCTGTGGGACCTCTATCCGAAATATTTCGCTCAGGAATTCCCCGACACCGTGAAGGTCCTGGCGCTGCACGCCCACAACGCTGGCCTGATCCATACGCGGGACAAGCAGGTCAAGACCATGGACGACCTGAAGGGCCTGCGCATCCGCTCACCCAGCCCACAGATCAACGCGATGCTGCAGCAGTTGGGTGCGACGCCGGTCGGCCTGCCGCCGGGCGAGGTCTATGAAAACCTGCAGCGCGGGGTGATCGACGGCGCGGTCTTCCCGTGGGATCCGATCAATTCGTTCCGTCTCTTCGAGGTTACCAAGTATCACCTCGATGCGCGCTCCTACACCGCCAGCTTCTATTTCGTGATGAACAAGCGCAAATACGACAGCCTGCCGGCGGACGTGAAAAAGGCGATCGACGAGACGACCGGTTCGGCCTTGATCGAACGGTTCGGCGATTGGTGGAACCAGTGGGATGCGCCTGGCCTGGAAGCGGCGACGAAGAAGGGCAACGTCATGAGTTCGCTGTCGGATGCGGAGCGTAACCGCTGGCGCGAAGCTTTGAAGCCGACGACGGAGAAGCTGCTGAGCGAACTGGAAGGGCAGGGCGTGAAGGATGCCCGCGTCATCTATGCCGACATGCAGCAGCACATCGCCAAGATCGAAGGCAAACGCTGAGGCCCCATGGCCACTGGCGCGCGTGAAGCACGGCAGTGGCCTTTTTCATCCAGTCAGGAATGATCCAGATTTACCGCTACGCCCAGACCGCTGCCGCTTGGGCTGCCAAGGCGGGGGCTGTTTGTGCGCTGCTGGCCGGTGTGGTGACCTGCGCCGATATCGCCATTCGTAATCTGGGTGGACAGGGAATCCTCGGCACGGTGGACATCACACAGTTGTTCATCATGGCCACGGCCTTTCTCACGATTCCCTATGGATTTCTTGCTGATAGCCATGTTGCCGTGGAGATCGGCGTCGAGCGGCTGCCGTTCCGGCTGCAGGCCTTGTGCAAGGCTGTGGCAGCTTTGCTTGGCACATTGCTGATGCTGGCGATCGGATGGTATGGGATCGGACAGTTTCAGACCGTGACGCTGATGGGTGACCGTTCGCAAACCATCGGCCTGCCGATGGTCTGGTACTGGTATCCCTTGCTGACAGGCGCGTTTTTTGCGGCGCTTATGGCCTTCGTCGTGGTGCTGCGCCATGCTGTTGCGGCGTTGACCGGGCGCGATCCGGTCGCTGCGGAGGGCCGCTGATGGCGCCTGCATTGATCGGCATCGCCGGGTTTGCCGCCGTTCTGCTGCTGATGCTGCTGCGCGTGCCGGTGGCGGTGTCCATGGGAGTTGTTGGCGCGGCGGGCTTCCTGTTCCTGCAGGGATGGGACGGGCTGGCTTATGTGATGGGTTCGTCGCCCTTCGAAAGCGTTTTTCCCTACAGCCTGTCAGTGGTGCCGCTCTTCGTCATGATGGGCGTCTTCGCCTCCTATGCCGGGCTATCGCGGCAGCTTTATGACGCGGCTTACGCCTTTCTTGGGCATTACCGCGGCGGTCTGGCCTTGGCGACGGTAGGCGCCTGCGCCGGCTTTGGCGCGATTTGTGGCTCGGCGATCGCGACCGCAGCTACCATGTGCCGGGTCGCTTTGCCGGAGATGCGTCGCCACGGCTATGCCGACAGCTTGGCGACGGCCTCCATCGCGGCGGGCGGCACCTTGGGCATCCTGATCCCGCCGTCGATCATTCTGCTGATCTATGCGCTGCTGACCGAGCAATCGCTGGGCAAGCTGTTTGTCGCGGCCCTGCTGCCGGGGCTGCTCGGCACCGTGCTCTATATGGCGGCCATTTTGGTTGCGACCCGGATCAACCCCGCCTTGGGCCCTGCGGGCGATCGGATGAACTGGCCGCAGCGTCTGCAGACCTTGCGCAGTGTCTGGCCAGTTGCTTTGCTTTTCCTGCTGGTGATCGGCGGCATGTATACCGGCTGGTTCTCACCCAACGAGGCGGCATCGGTTGGCGCGGTCGGCGCGCTCATTTTCGCACTGGCGGGCCGGACCATGGGACTGGACCGATTCAAGCAGTCGCTGCTGGAAACCGCCAGCACCAGCGCGATGATCTTCCTGATCATCATCGGCGCGGGCCTGTTTAATTTCTTCCTCGAAGGCACCAACGTGCCGCAATACCTGATCCAGGAGGTGCAGCATCTGCAGCTCAGCCCGACGCTGTTCCTGCTGCTGCTGACAGTCTTCTACATCGTGCTGGGCGCGCTGATGGACGATCTGGCGATGATCCTGCTGACATTGCCCTTCGTCTTTCCGGTGACGCAGGCGCTAAGCATCGATCCGATCTGGTTCGGCATCTATATCGTCACCATCGTCGAGATCGGCATGATCGTGCCGCCGGTCGGCATGAACCTGTTCGTCATTCAGGGCGTGGGACAGGTCAAACTGCAGACCGTGATCCGCGGCATCCTGCCATTCGTGCTGGCCGATATCGTGCGGATCGCGCTGCTGATCTCGGTGCCCCAGATCGCGCTGTTCCTGCCGCAATTTATGGATTGAGCCTGGCCTTGTTTGCTGGCACGACGCCGTATGGCCTTATCCAGTCCAGGCTTTCGGCGGTGGCGCCGGACGGCCGATACTCGCAGCCGATCCATCCGTCATATCCGAGGGCATCGATCCGCTCGAACAGATAGGCGAAATTGATCTCGCCATTGCCCGGCTCGCGCCGGTCCGGCGGATTGGCGATCTGCATATGCCCGATGAAGGGCAACTGTCGTTCCAGCCGCTTGGTCAGATCGCCGTGCAGGATCTGCGCATGATAAAGATCGAATTGCAGCCGCAGATTGGGCGCGCCAATCTCAGTGATCACCTTTTCGGCAAAATCGCAGTCGTCCAGGAAGAAATGCGGGATGTCGCGGTGGTTGATCGGCTCGATCATCAGCATGATCCCGCCTGCGGAGGCCTGTTCGGCAGCCCAGGCGAGATTGTCCATGTAGCAGGCCTCCATCAGCCGCCGGTCTACCCCGGGCTGCTCCAGGCCGGCCATGACATGGATGCGCGGGCAGTTCAGTGCAGCGGCGAATTCAAACGCCCGCGCCATGGCATTGCGGAAATCGCGCTGGCGGCCGGGCAGGGCCGCCAGTCCGCGCTCGCCGCGCTCCATATCGCCCGGCGGCGCATTGAACAGCACCACTTGCAGGCCTGCATTGCGCATCGCCATCGCTACCGCAGCCGGCGCATGATCGTAGGGGAAGGTGAATTCAACCGCCTGAAATCCCTGCGCGGCGGCGGCTTCGAAGCGGTCGAGAAAAGGTTCCTCCTGGAACAGGAAACTCAGATTCGCGGCAAAGCGCGGCATGACTGCCTCCCCCGTGCTGGCCCCGGCTGTCCGGATTGGTCATCCGACTTTGGTTTGCCGAGACTGTCATTTCTGGTAAGTCTTTCGCAAGCCTTCTCGTTTTCCGAACCTGGATCGCATGAACCCTGGCGGACTACAGATCGAGCGCGACGGCGCGGCGCTGCGGGTCAGCTTAAGCGGCGCCTGGACGCTGCCCAGCGTGGCCCCCTTGCTCGGTCCGGTGGGACGCGTGAAGACGGCAGGTCTGCGCCGCGCAATAATCGACAGCAGCAAGCTGGAACGTCTGGATACGGCGGGTGCGGTGCTGCTGCGGCGGCTGTGGCGGCGGCTGGCAGAGCAGGGGGCCAGCATCGATTGGCCCAATGCCCGGCCCGAGTACCGGACCCTTTTCGAGTATGTGACACAATGTGATGAGACGGTCGAAAAGCCGCCGCGGATGGAGTCCGGGTTCACCGGATTCATCATCTATCTCGGCTGGCTGACGCTGTTCTTCCTGCGTGAGGCGCGCCGCTACATTTCCTTTGTCGGGCGCGTCACCGAAAGCGCGGTTCAGGTCCTGCTGAGGCCGCGGCGCCTGCGCTTCACCTCCATGGTTTTCCATATGGAGGCGGCGGGACTGCGCGCCATCCCGATCGTTGGTCTGCTGTCTTTTCTGATCGGGATGGTCATGGCCTATCAGGGCGCTAGTCAGCTGCAGCGGTTCGGCGCCGAGATTTTTGTGGTCGATCTCATCGGCATCTCGGTGCTGCGCGAGCTTGGCGTTCTGCTGACGGCGATTCTGATTGCCGGCCGTTCCGGCAGCGCCTTTACCGCCCAGATCGGCACCATGAAGGTAAACGAGGAAATCGCGGCGATGCGCACCCTTGGCCTGGACCCGGTCGTGGTCCTGGTACTGCCGCGCATGTTTGCCTTGATCCTCACCTTACCGCTGCTGACCTTCTTTGCCGACCTGATGGGCCTGCTGGGCGGCGCGATGATGGCGTGGAACACGCTTGGCATCGATCCATTCCTGTTTTTCCAGCGGCTTCAGGACGTGATCACGCCGCGCACGTTCATCGTCGGCATGATCAAGGCGCCGGTTTTTGCCTCCTTGATCGCCCTAGTCGGCTGCTACGAAGGTTTGCGGGTGAAGCGTGACGCCGAGAGCGTTGGGCGGTTGACGACGCGTTCGGTGGTGCAGTCGATTTTCCTGGTCATCCTATTCGACGCGCTGTTTTCCATCCTGTTTGACATCATCGAGGTTTGACGATGGTGGCGGAACGGAATGCAGTGATCCGGGTGCGGGGGCTGGTCAACCGCTTCGACCAGCATGTGGTCCATGACGGGCTCGATCTCGATGTTTATCGCGGCGAGGTTCTTGGTGTGGTTGGCGGCTCGGGCACCGGCAAGTCGGTGCTGCTGCACACGATCATCGGTCTCAACCGGGCTGCGGCCGGAAGCATCGATTTGCTGGGCGTGGACATGATCCATGGCGCGCCCGAGGCGTTGACGGCAGTGCGTCAGCGGTTCGGTGTCCTGTTCCAGGATGGCGCCCTGTTTTCCTCACTGACTGTCGCCCAGAACATCCAGGTCCCGCTGAAGGAATTCTACAACCTGCCGCAGGATCTTCTGGACGAGATCGCGGCCGCCAAGCTGCACATGGTTGGCCTGCCGCCCGATGCGGCGACCAAATTTCCATCCGAGCTTTCGGGTGGCATGCGCAAGCGTGCTGGCCTGGCGCGGGCGCTGGCGCTGGACCCGGAAATCGTGTTTTTCGACGAGCCGACCGCGGGCCTCGATCCGATCGGCGCGGCTGCTTTCGACCAGCTCGTGCGCGATCTGCAACAGGCGCTTGGCCTGACGGTTTTCATGGTCACGCACGATCTCGACTCGCTCTATGCGATATGTGACCGGATTGCCGTTCTGGCCGAGAAGAAAGTGCTGACGACAGGGCCATTGCAGGCCATGCTGGAGCATGAGCATCCGTGGGTTAAGGAGTATTTCCATGGGCCCCGCGCCCGCGCCGCCGCGGTGACTGCTGCGCTGGAAGAGAGGTGAGGCATGGAGACACGCGCACATCATCTGTTGATCGGCAGCTTCATGCTGCTCTTCCTCGCAGGTATTGTCGTGTTCGTTCTGTGGCTGGCGAAATCCCAGGTGGACCAGGACGTCGCCCGCTACAACATTTATTTTACCGGTTCGGTGGCGGGGCTTGGGGTAGGCGGCGATGTCCGTTTCAACGGCATTAAGGTCGGCAGCGTCTCCCAGATCGTTATCGACCGCGACGATACCAGCCGGGTGCGGGTAACCATCGATGTGGGCGCGGATACGCCCATTCGCCAGGATTCCGAGGCGACGCTGCAGTTGCAGGGCATCACGGGGGTCTCCTATGTCCAGATCTCTCCCGGCAGCCGCGATGCGCCAATCCTGCCGGCGGTCAGCGGCCGCGATCCGGATGAGTATCCGGTGATCAGTTCGCGGCCATCGGCAATCGATGCTCTGGTGGAAGCCGCGCCGGAATTGCTCAACCGCGCAGTGCAGGTCTTGAGCGACGAGAATCTGCAAAATCTCACCGGCTTCATCGCGGATCTGCGGCAACTTTCGCAGACGCTGGCAACTCGCCAGGAAGCCATCGGCCGGGCGATCGACAGCTTCGACCGCACCAGCGGCGACATCGCCAAGGCCGCCGAGGCCGCGCGCGATGTCGCCACGCGGCTGGACCGCGTGATGTCCGAGGCGGAGCGGACCTTGCGCTCGACCAATCAGCTGGTCAGCGGTGATGCCACGCAAGCGGTCAACGAAGCCAGGGCGGCGATGAAGCAGCTCAACGCCACGCTGGCGGAGTTTCATGCGCTGGTGGAGGAAAACCGCGCTCCCATTCAGTCGATCACGACGGACGGATTTGGCGAGTTTCAGCGCTTCATCGCCGAGGCCAGGATCATGGTGGCGAGCCTGGCGCGGGTGGCGCAACGGCTGGAGGACGATCCAAGCGCAGTGCTGTTCGGCAACCGCGATGCAGAATATCGAATTGAAGGGGGGCGGCGATGACGAAGCATATCTCGCGGCGCGGCTTGCTGCGCGGGGCGGCCATGCTGGCGGTGCCGGCAAGCCTGGCGGCCTGCAACGGCATCCTTCCTCAGGCGCCACCGTCGAATCTTTACGCCTTGTCGCCGAAGACCACGTTTCCGCCTGATCTGCCGCGCGTGAACTGGCAGCTTGTCGTCGAGGAACCCTTTGCGGCCGGCGGTCTGGATACGCATCGCATTGCGATCATGACGAATCCGTATGAGATCAAGTATTACGCCGGTGCGCGCTGGGCGGAGCGGGCTCCGCGCATGGTGCAGACCTTGCTGGTGGAAAGTTTTGAAAATACCGGCAAGATCGTGGCGGTGGGACGTCAATCCATCGGCCTGCGTTCCGACTTCAACCTCAAGAGTGAGTTGCGGGAATTCCAGGCCGAGTTGAAGGAGGGCGGCACCACGCCCGAAATCCGCGTCGCACTGAATGCAAAGCTGATCGGACAGCCGCGCCAGCAGATCGTGGCATCGGCGAATTTCGAACGGCGGGTCCGCGCCAAGGATGGAGAGCTGCTGTCCGTCGTCGCAGCGTTCGATGAAGCATTGGGTCAGGTGCTGCGCGAAACGGTGCAATGGACCCTGCTGACGGGCAGCAGGGCCTCAGCCTAGCGGTCAGCGGCCGCCGCGCAGTTCCACGATGGGCTTCGACATCACGGCTTCCTGATCCCAGGGAAACAGGATCCAGGTATCCTGGCTGACTTCGGTGATGAAGGTATCGACCATTGGCCGGCCGGCCGGCTTGGCGTAAATAGTGGCGAAATGCGCCTTGGGCAGCAGTTTGCGCACCGCCTTCGCGGTGACGCCGGTATCGACCAGATCGTCAACGATCAGCCAGCCTTCGCCCTGATCGGCCATTGCTGCATCGGCAGATTTCAGGATCTTCACCTCGCTGCCGCGCGACAGTCCGTCATAGGTAGAGCAGGAGATCGTCTCGATCATGCGCACTTCCAGTTCGCGCGCGACAATCGCCGCCGGCACCAGGCCGCCCCGGGTGATCGCCACGACGCCCTTGTAATGACCGTTGTCCAGAAGGCGCCAGGCCAACGCCTTGCAATGGCGATGCAGCTCTTCCCAGGAGACCGGAAAAAACTTGGTGAAGCCGTGGCTGTCGGTCATGCGGCAGTGTCCTTTTCCAGAATGGCTGCCGTCGCGGCCTGATAGGCCATGATCGGCTGTCGAATATGGTCGGGGATGTTCACCGATTTCATGCGGCTGTGGTCGACGATGCAGGAGACCAGCTCGGCCTCGAAGCAAAGCTCGCCGGCCTCGTTCCGGCCGCGCATGGCATAGGTGATGGTCGAGCGGCCTAGCCGCAGCACCAAAACTTCGATGGTGAAGGGCTGGCCGAACTGAATGGGTTTGCGGAAGTCCAGCTTGGTGCTGACGCTGGGCGACCCCAAACCATAACGCTTGTTGAGCTGAAACCAGTCGACCCCGACCACGTCAGCGAAAAAGCTTTCTGCGGCTTCCAGCACCCAGTCGAGGAAACGGGGCGTATAGACAATCCCGGCTGGATCGCATTCACCCCATTTGACGATGCGCCGGACGATATAAGGATTCGGCAGGGTCGACATGACCGGTTTATACGGGGGCGCCCTGCAAAAAAGAAGGGGCGCCGTGGGGGGAGCAGGCGCCCCTTAAGGTAATTCCCAGGGTGAAAAACGCTTTTGGGAGGAAACTTGGGGAATCAGGCCCGGACGTATTCGAAGTCGATGGGCTTGTTGTTGATGCCGCGGGCCGGCGGCGCGATCCAGTTGGCAAATTTCCCGATCTCGGTCACCGGGTGCATAAGGCTGATCACATAGGCCCGGTCGGCATCGGTGGGCAGCCATTCGTGCTGGCGGGCATCCCATTCGGCCTGGCTGATAACCTTGCCCTCGGGAGTGACATGCACGTCGGCAAACTGGCCGATCTGGCGGTGGAAGGCGCGATGCGGCAGCTTCAGTTCGAAGTCGATCCCGTAGCGCTTGAAAATCTGGTTCCATCGCATCACGCCGCGCGCGCAATCCGTCACGTAATCATCGCGCAGCCGCTCGTTCAGTGCAGGCAGCGCGGGTTCCTCGCTGTCGACAATAGTGTCGCCGCGCAGCTGCAGCACCTTGTAGGCGGCATCGGTCAGCTTGTGATCGTCATCGATGCGGGTTTCCTCGAAGCGGCCCTTGAGACCCATCGTGTAGTAATTCGCCGCGTTGGTGGAAATCTCCGATCCGAACAGATCGAGCGACACCGAGAAATGGAAGTTGAGATACTTCTGAATGGTCGGCAGATCGATCACGCCATGCTTGCGCACGTCGTCGGTCTTGAAGTCGCGCATGACTTCGCAGGTGCGCTGAATGACGCGGCCGATACCGGTCTCGCCGACGAACATGTGATGCGCTTCTTCCGTCAGCATGAAGCGGCAGGTGCGCGACAGCGGATCGAAGCCGCTTTCCGCCAGTGAGGCGAGCTGGAACTTGCCGTCGCGGTCGGTGAAGAAGGTGAACATGAAGAAGCTGAGCCAGTCCGGCGTCGCCTCGTTGAAGGCGCCCAGGATGCGGGGCTTGTCGCTGTCGCCCGAACGGCGCTGCAGCAGGGCTTCGGCTTCCTCGCGGCCATCGCGGCCGAAATGGGCATCCAGCAGATACACCATCGCCCAGAGATGCCGGCCTTCCTCGACATTGACCTGGAACAGATTGCGCAGGTCATAGAGGGACGGGCAGGTCTGGCCCAGCAGGCGCTGCTGCTCAACTGAGGCCGGTTCGGTATCGCCCTGGGTGACGATCAGGCGGCGCAGCACGCCGCGATATTCGCCGGGCACTTCCTGCCATGCGGCCTCGCCCTTGTGATCGCCGAAGTTGATCTTCCGGTCCTTCTCGGGCTCAGCCAGGAAGATGCCCCAGCGGTAGTCGGGCATCTTCACGTAGTCGAAATGCGCCCAGCCCTGGGAATCCACGCTGACGGCAGTGCGCAGATAGACCTCGCGAGCCTGAAAGCCTGCCGGGCCCATGTCATTCCACCATTCCAGGAATTTCGGCTGCCATTCTTCCAGCGCGCGCTGCAGGCGGCGGTTATCCGAGAGATTGACGTTATTTGGAATCCGCGAATTGTAGTCGATCGCCATTCTCAGACCCTCCTGCGGTCATAGGCAGCCCGTTGACCGGTGCCATATTGTTTGAGCGCACCCTGATCGCCGACAGCGTTGGGGCGCTGGAAAATCCAGTTCTGCCAGGCGGTGAGACGGCCGAAGATCTTGGTCTCCATCGTCTCGGGGCCGCCGAAGCGCAGCGATGCCTCCATGCCGGTGAGCGCATCAGGCGAGAAGGCGGCGCGTTCCTCGATGGCGATGCGCACCTCGTCATCCCAGTCGATGTCGTCAGGAGTGAAGGTGACGAGGCCGGCTTCATCGGCGGCTTTGGCATCGAGAACTTCGCCGATCCTGGCTTTCAGATCCTCGACATGCGTGGGGTTGTCTAGGTTGCGGCTGGCAAGGCGGCTCAATCCGTTCGCCATGGGGTAGGCGCCGAAATTGAGCGGAGTGAGGCGCAAGGTGGCGGGCGGACGGTTATCGCCCTCGAAAGTGCCGTCCAGCATGTAGGAACGGTCAGATGCCAGCGCGAGTTCGAGCAGCGTGCCGGTAAAGCAGGAGCCGGGTTCGATCAGCGCGAAGATGGAGCGCGACGAGACGTCGATACGCTTGAACACGCGCTTCAGGAACAGGCGGATTTCGCGCACCAGCCAATGCGACTTGTTTTGCTCCAGGACAGCGTCATAGGCAGCGACCAGATCGGCATCGCCATGGGTGCGGAAAATCCACAGCCCGATGGTTTCTTCATTGGTGCGCAGATGCAGGATCAGGTCGTCCAGTTCGCGCGCCAGCGCCAGCGACCAGAACTTGTCGCCTTGCGCCTGGATGCCTTCAGCATCGGCCGGCGGCGGAGCCTTCGGGCCGGCGATGGTGATCTCAGCCACACCCTTGACGCGGTCCAGCTTGGCTTCGACCGAACTATAGGCGATGCGGTCGCCCTCGATCTTGCGCTCCAGCCTGGTCAGCGTGATGCCCTTGGCATTCGCCGGGCGATCCGACTTGGCGGCGAAATCCTCTGCGCGAGCGCGGGCCACTTCTGACAGCTTGGTGCGCGGCACGACTTCGTCGACCAGCCGCCAGTCGACGGCGCGCTTGCCCTTGATGCCTTCCTCGATGGTGCAGAAGAAGTCTGCACGGTCGCGGCGTACCAGACGCTTGTCGACCAGACGGGTAAGGCCGCCGGTGCCGGGCAGAACGGCGAGGAGGGGGACTTCCGGCAGCGAGACGGCGGTGTTGCCGTCATCGGCCATGACGATGTAGTCAGCGGCTAGCGCCAGTTCGTAGCCGCCGCCCGCGCAGGGACCATTCACCGCGGCGATATAGGTCTGCTTGGACTCGGCGGTCGCTTCTTCGATCCCATTGCGGGTCTCGTTGGTGAATTTGCAGAAATTCACCTTCCAGCCATGGGCCGATTGGCTGAGCATGCGGATATTCGCACCCGCGCAGAAGACGCGTTCCTTGGCCGAGGTGATGATGACGGCGCGGATCTCCGGATGTTCGAACCGCAGGCGCTGGATCGCGTCATGCAGTTCGATATCGACGCCGAGATCGTAGGAATTGAGTTTCAGCTCATAGCCGGGGCGGAGACCGCCATCCTCCTTGACGTCCATTGCCAGCGTGGCAACCGGCCCATCGAAACTGAGCTTCCAATGCTTATACTGGCTTGGCTCGGTGCGGAAATCGACCGGCAGATCGACTAGCGCTGCACCGTTCTGCTGGCTCTGGGCCATGGACAACCTCCCTATTATGGAGGTGCATTATAATACATATTATCGGGGCGACAAGAAATATCTTGCAGTTTATTCCGCAGCGTCCTGAGCCAGCCAGGAGGGGTGGTTGCGCAGCGCGGCGATGAGTTCGGTGCTGGCCTGTTCAACTGTTTTGCCGGCTGTATCGAAGATCATGTCGGCGCGGGCATACAGGGCCTCGCGCTGGGCCAGAATCCGCTTGAGATCTGCCATGGCTTCCGAATGTCCCGCAATCGGACGCAGGTCGCCCTGAGCGACCACGCGGCCCATATGCTCCTCCGGTTGAGCCTTCAGCCAGATCGTAAAGCAATGACTCAGAAGGTGAGCGTAGGTCGACGGCTCTGACGGCAGACTGCCGCCGGTGGCGATTACCTTCGGCGCCGGGTCGGCGGTCACGCGTTCCAGCGCCCGGCGTTCAAAACGGCGATAGGCGGCTTGGCCGTAGAGATCGAAAATCTCGTTCAGGCTGATACCTGCTTCGGCCTCAATTTCCTTGGCCATTTCAATGAATTGCAGGCCGAAGCTCCCGGCGAGCTTCTGCCCCAGCGTGGTCTTGCCGGCGCCACGCAAGCCGATCAAGGCGATATGGCGTTTAACACTGGAGGCGATGCCGAACCGGTCGCGGATGAACGTCTGCAGTTCCTGCAGTTGCTGCGGCGTCAGGTCTTCCACCTGGCGAAGCAGCAGGGCTTGGTCGACAGTCAGCGGGGCGCGGTCGCCAAGGAATTCAGTGATCGACAGATCCATGGCCCGAGCGATCTGCCGCAACAATAGGATCGAGATGTTGCCCGCGCCGCTTTCGAGCTGCGCGATGTAGCGTTCGGAAACACCGGAATCCTTGGCGAGAATTTTGCGGCTCATGCCGCGTCGGGCGCGGGCGTTGCGAACACGCTCTCCCACCGCCTGGAGGAAGGCGGCATCGTCTGCATTCTGCTTGTCCCGGCTGTCGCTCATATTATGCACTATAATGCAAATTCCGCTGGAGCACTAGCATATCATGCGTTATAGTTCGGACCCACTACTGTTTGGGAGAAGCAGGATGCAGATTTCCATTCTTGTCGGCACCATGACCGGAACCGCCGAGCTTGTTGCCGGCGATGTGAAGAAGGCCCTCGAAGACAAGGGGCACGCGGTCGAGATCCTGCTGATGGACAATCTGAAGGCCGACGTCTTTCAGCGCCCGGGCGCCTTCCTGATCTGCACCTCCACCTACGGCCAGGGCGACGTGCCGGACAATGCGCGGGATTTCCTCGCCGATCTGCAAGCGGCCAAGCCGGATCTGACGGGCAAGCTGGTCGGCATCATCGGCCTGGGAGACAGCACCTACCAGGACACCTTCAATCATGGCGGCCAGCATTTCGAAACCATTCTGACCGAGCTGAACGCGACCCTGGTGGGCGAGCGGCTGCAGCATAACGCCTCGGGCGGCAGCCTGCCGGAAGAGGAGGGCGTTGCCTGGGCGCTGGAATGGATTGAGCAGGTCGCTCCGCTCGCCAAAGCCGCCTAGGCCGGTCGGCCACGTAAGAAGCGGCGCATAAAAAATGGGAGGAAACGATGCCGCGCTTTCTGGAGCTGCCGCGGCGGTATAACGCCGCCAGCCATTTCATCGACCGTCATATCGCCGAAGGGCGCGGCGACAAGATCGCCTTCATCGACGACAAGGGCAGTTACACTTATGCCGAGCTTGCCGCGCGCGTGAACCGCGCCGGCAATCTCCTCAAGGCACAGGGGGTGCAGCCGGAACAGCGCGTGATGCTGGCCCTGCTCGATGGCATCGACTTCCCGGCCATGTTCTTTGGCGCGATGAAGATCGGCGCCGTGCCGGTACCGGTCAATACGCTGCTTACCACCAAGGATTACGACTTCTTCCTGCGCGACAGTCGCGCTGTGCTGCTGGTCGTTTCGGACGCATTGATGGAGAAATTCCGTCCGATCGTCTCCGACCAGCCTTATTTGGAGAAGGTGCTGATCTCGGGTCAGGTGCCGCCAACGGTGACGCCGCTGCCCAAATTGCTTGCCGAGCAGTCCGATCAGCTTGAGGCCGCCGCGACCACGCCGGACGATATCGGTTTCTGGCTCTATTCTTCCGGCTCCACCGGATCGCCGAAAGGAGCCATGCACCTGCATGGCGACCTCATCCATACTGCTGTGCTGTATGGCCAGGAAGTTCTGGGGATCGTAGAAAACGACGTCGTCTTCTCGGCGGCGAAGCTGTTCTTCGCCTATGGCCTCGGCAATGCCATGACCTTTCCGCTGCACGCCGGGGCCACTGCTGTGCTGATGGCAGAACGGCCCACGCCGGCTGCGGTGATGCAGCGCCTGAAGCAGCATCAGGCGACCATCTTCTACGGCGTGCCGACACTGTATGCCGGGATCTTGGCCGATCAGACCATCACCAAGGAAAGCGGCTCGGCCAAGCTGCGCCGCTGTGTTTCGGCTGGTGAGGCGCTGCCGGAAGAGATCGGCAAGCGCTGGGAGAAAACCTTCGGCGTACCGATCCTCGACGGCATCGGCTCGACTGAGATGCTGCATATCTTTCTGTCCAACCGGCCCGATGACATCCGCTATGGCACGACCGGCGTTGCGGTGCCCGGTTACGACCTGAAGATCGTCAATGAAAACGGCCAGGAGGTCGAGCAGGGCGAGATCGGCGAATTGCTGGTCTCCGGTCCGTCCAGCGCCGTGGCCTATTGGAACAACCGCGCCAAAAGCCTTGCCACCTTCCAGGGACCGTGGACGCGCACTGGCGACAAATACCTGCAGACCAAGGAGGGCTATTACATCTATGCCGGGCGCTCGGACGACATGCTGAAAGTGAGCGGCATCTGGGTATCGCCTTTCGAAGTCGAGTCTGCCTTGCAAGCACATCCGAAAGTGCTGGAAGTGGCGGTGGTAGGCCATGCCGACAATGACGATCTGATCAAGCCCAAAGCCTTTGTCGTGCTGAAGGATGGCGTCGGCGCGACGGATGCGCTGGTCGGCGAATTGCAGAGCTTCGTCAAGGACCGTCTCGCGCCGTACAAGTATCCGCGTTGGATCGAATTCGTCAGCGAGCTGCCGAAGACGGCAACCGGGAAGATCCAGCGCTTCAAACTGAGAGCCCAAGCGTAACAAAAGCAGACATAACGGCGTGGCGACATTGCAGCATGTGAACTTGCCCGGTGGCCGGGTGGAATATCGCTGGATCGGCCAGAAGCAATCCGTGCTGCGCGATGTCGATCAGCCAGTGTTGGTCTTTCTTCACGAAGGATTGGGCTGCATTGCGCTTTGGAAGGAATTCCCCGATCAGGTAGCGGAGGTGACAGGCTTGCCGGCGCTGGTTTATAGCCGCGTCGGCTATGGCGGCTCCGATCCCTGTGTGTTGCCGCGACCGCTCACCTACATGCATGACGAGGCCAAGATAGAGTTGCCGGCTTTGTTGTCCGCGCTGGGGATCGGCCGGCATATCCTGATCGGCCATTCGGATGGCGCATCCATCTCGCTGATCTATGCTGGATCGGGTGCCCGTGAGGGATTGCTGGGCCTGGCCGTACTGGCGCCGCATAGTTTTTGCGAAGACATTTCCATCAAGTCAATACAAGCGGCCCATCGCGCCTATGAAGAGACGGACTTGCGCAGCCGCCTGGCGAAATACCATGGGGACAATGTCGATTACGCCTTTCGCGGCTGGTGCGATGCCTGGCTCACCCGGGAATTCCGGCACTGGAATATCGAGGAGTATGTGAAGCGTATTACAGCGCCCGTCTTGGTGATCCAGGGCGAGGATGATGAATATGGCACGGCTGCGCAGGTGGATTTCATCGCGCAGCAGGCAGGGGGCAGGGTGGAGACGCAGTTGCTGCCGTGTTGCGGCCATAGCCCGCACCGCGACCAGCCCGATGTGACCCGCGATGCCCTGAAGAGTTTTATCCGCAAGCTGACGAGTTTTTGAGCCGTTCCAGAAAAATCTGAGACTGCCTCTCACTTGCTGGTGTCCGACGCCAGTGGTAGGGTTTGCGCGACTGCAAGTCACTCGCATATACAAATTCTAGGAGCGGATCATGCCGAAAGGGCTGTTCGATCACCTTGTTTCGCGCCGCGCGCTTGCCATAGGAGCTTTGCTGGGCTTGGCTTCAATGGCGCTGCCTGGCGCGGCTGCGGCACAGGACGTCCTGAACATCTACTCGTCACGCCACTACGATACTGACGAAGCGCTGTACGAGAATTTCACCAAGTCGACCGGCATCAAGATCAACCGCCTGGAAGCGGGCGAGGATCAGCTGCTGCAGCGCATGCGCGCCGAAGGCGACAAGAGCCCGGCCGACGTGCTGATCACCGTCGATGCCGGCCGCCTGTGGCGCGCGCAGGAGATGGGATTGCTGCAGCCGATCAAGTCGGCGGCCCTGGAGAAGGCTATTCCGGCGCATCTGCGTGAGCCGGACGGTCATTGGTTCGGTTTTTCCAAGCGCGCCCGTATCATTGTCGTCCATAAGGACAAGGTGAAGTCGGGCGAGATCACCCGCTATGAGGATCTGGCCGATCCGAAGTGGAAGGGCCGGGTGCTGATCCGCTCGTCGACCAATGTTTACAACCAGTCCCTGGTCGGCTCGATGATCGCGACGCTTGGGCCTGAGGCCACCGAGGTTTGGGCCAAGGCGGTGGTCGCCAACATGGCGCGCGCGCCGAAAGGCGGCGATACCGATCAGATCAAGGCGGTCGCCGCGGGCGAGGGCGATGTGGCGGTGTCGAACACCTATTACTTCGCGCGCCTGCTCGGTTCGAAGAAGCCGGAAGATAATGCCGTGGTGGCGAACCTCGCCGTCATCTTCCCCAACCAGGGCGACCGCGGCACCCACGTGAATATCAGCGGCGCTGGCGTGGCCAAGTATTCGCCGAACAAGGCCAATGCCATCAAGTTCCTGGAGTATCTGGCGTCGAAGGAAGCGCAGGAATACTTCGCCAAGGGGAATTACGAATTCCCGGTGGTGGCCGGCGTGCCGCTGCATCCGATCATTCAAAGCTGGTCCGAGTTCAAGGAGGATCAGTTGAATGCGGCCGTGTTCGGCAAGAACAACGAGGCCGCGCTCAAGCTGATGGATCGCGCCGGCTGGAAGTAAATTCCGCCGATTTCAGATGCGAAGGGCGGGGAAAACCCCGCCCTTTTTGTTTAGATACTCATTCAACAGTTCAGGCCTTCTGGGCCAGTGCCATGAAGAAGTCCACCGGTTTTCCCATCTCCAGACGTCCAGGAACCACCTCCAGACGCAGGATGTTGAAGCCTGCATCTTCCAGCGACGACCTGACATAAGCCTCGTCATGCTGGTAACGGCCAGCCGCTCCCAGGCGATAGCCTTCAACGGGCGCGCCGCCCTGCATGGCCTCAACCGTGAAGCCGAAGATGCCCTGGGGCGCCGTTTTGTCGGCAATCGCTACAAAACTCGGCGCCAGCGCACCGAAATAGCAGAAGACGTCCGCCGCAATGGTCAGATCGTAGCGATCCGGGGTTTGCGCCAGAAACGTGTTCAGTTCCGCCTCATGCAAGGCATCATACAAACCGCGCTCGCGGGCCCTGGCCAGCATGCCACCGCTCAGATCTACACCCGTCAGCTTGCGTGCGGCCGGCTTGAGGTAGGGAGCGCACAATCCGGTGCCGCAGCCCGCATCGAGAATGGCAATATCGCGGCGCCCGATTGCTTCCAGTGCGGCATTGCTGAGAGTTTCAGGGATGCGGTAGTTCAGCCTCTCCAGCGTCTCGTCGAAATCCTGCGAGAAGCGGTCGAAGGTCTCGCGCACGTAATGATCGCCAGCACGCTCGGGCATGCCCTCGCCGAGGATGGCGGCGGTCATATGCTGGGCGACGGGATGATTGGGGCTGACCTGGCGCCATTGCCTCGCGAATTCTTGGGCCTTCGCGAGTTCGCCAGCGCGGATCAGTCCATAGAGCAATTCGCTCGTGTGGTAATTCAAAGCAGTATCGTCCGGCGCTACCGCCAAGGCGCTGATCGCGACGCCAGCGCCTTCGGCAAAGCGGCCGAGCTTGTTCAGCGACAGCGTCAGGTTGCGCAGCGCATGGATATGCGAGGGCGCACGCTCGAGTGCCGCGAGGGAAACCTCGATGGCGGCGAGGTGGTCTTCCTTGCTGGCGAGCAGCGCGCCGAGATTGGTGTAGGCGTCGGCGTGATTGGGTTCCAATGCGATCGCCTGCCGGTAGGCCGCTTCGGCATCCTCAAGGCGGTTGAGGTCACGATAAGCATTGCCAAGGCTGAAATAGGCCTGTGCATAGGAAGGCTGCAATTCGATTGCCTTCTTGTAGCTGGCGATGGCACCTTCGAGATCGCCGCTTTGCCGCAGACCGATGCCAAGATTGAAATGCAGCAGCGGATTCCGCGGTTGATGCTTCAGCCCGTCACGATAGGTATCGAGGGCCTGACTGGTGCGCCCGTTGCGCAGATACAGATTGCCGAGCAGCACATAGCCATCGGGAATATGCGGAATCAGTTGAATGGCGCGCTTGAAGGCTTGCGCGGCCGGCTTGAAGGCGTTGCGCTGAGCATGCACCTGTCCCAGTCCAAACCAGGCATCGGCACGTCTGGGTGAGCGTTTGACCAGATCCTCAAGCAGCTTTTGCGCGGCATCCATCTCACCGCGCGCCGCCATGGCGTTGGCCGCAGCGAGCGGGTCGCCGCTGACGCCGGCCTGCTGCAAAAGCGTGTCGCTCACTGAACCTGCCATCACATCATCCTGTTGCTGTTTCCGGGTGCTTATTCCCCGGGGCGCGAGCGCGCCACCGCTGCATGCAGCCAAATTACGGGAATGAGGCTGACGGCGACAATGATCAGGGCGCCAGTCGATGCTTCGCCCAAGCGTTCATCGCTGGCCAACTGATAGACGCGGACGGCCAGGGTGTCAAAGTCGAAGGGACGGACGATCAGAGTCGCCGGCAATTCCTTCAGAACATCGACGAAAATCAGCATGGCGGCGGTCAGCATGCTGCCCCGCAAAAGAGGTGCATGGATGCGGCGTACCACGCCCAAAGGCGTCTGGCCCAGCACCCGGGCGGCCTGATCCAGGCTGGGGCGGATGCGGTGCAGACCGCCATCGATGGTGTTAAAGCTGACCGCCAGGAAACGGACGAGATAGGCATAGAACAAGGCGATCAGGCTGCCGCTGAGCAGCAATCCCGGGGCAATGCCGAAGGTCGCCTGGGCCCAGTCGTTGAGCGCATGATCGAAGAAGGCCAGCGGCAGCAGTACGCCGATGGCGATCACCGAACCCGGCACCGCATAGCCCATGGTGGCAAGCTGGATCAGCCAGCTCATGCCGCGCGTCGGATTGAGGCGCTGCGCGTAGGCGAGGCCGAGCGCGACGGCGATCAGCAGCACGGCTGCGATTCCGGCCAGGAGGAAGCTGTTCGTGGTGAATTCGACTAGCCGCGCCAGGCCGAGCGAATCTCCCTGGTCGATGGCGAGATACAGAAGCCAGCCGCCCGGCAGGACAAAACCGATCAGCACCGGCAATGCACAAGCCAGGATGGCGAAAGCCGCAGCAACCGGAGGCAGAGGCCGCAACGGAAGCGGCCGGGTCCGCGCTGAGGTGTGATGGAAGCGCTTGGCTTGACGGCTGGCTCGCTCCAGCATGACCGCGGCGAGTACGAAGACCAGCAATACGGCGGCAAGTTGCGCGGCGGCGACGGCGTCGCCCATGCCGAACCATGTGCGATAGATCGCGGTCGTGAAGGTCGGCACGCCGAAATAGCTGACGGCACCGAATTCAGCCAAGGTTTCCATCAGCGCAAGGGCCACGCCGCCGGCAATCATCGGCCGGGCCAGGGGCAGCGCAATGCGCAGGAAACGCTGCCACGGTCCCAAGCCCAGCGTACGGCCGACTTCCAGTACGCAGACCGACTGGTCAAGGAAGGCCGCGCGTGCCAGCATGAAGACATAGGGGAAGAAGGCGAAGATGAGCAGGAAGACGGCGCCGCCAAGCGAGAGGACGTCCGGGAACCAATAATCGCCGCGTTCCCAGCCAAACAGCTGCCGTAGCCCGCTCTGAATTGGACCGGCATATTGCAGCAGGTCGCCATAGACGAAGGCCGTCACATAGCTGGGCATGGCCAGCGGCAGGAACAGCGCCCAAGCCAGCCAGCGCCGCCCGGGAAATTCGGTCATGGTCACCAGCCAGGCGCAGCCGGTGCCGATGATCATCGTGCCAAGGCCGACGCCGACCATCAGCACGATGGTGTTGTACAGCATCTCCGGCAGAACGGTGCTGATCAGATGCCGCCATAGCTCGCCTGCCGGATGGCTGAGATTGACCAGGATGGCGAAGACCGGCGCGGCAATGACAAGCGCGACGATGGCCGCCAGACTGATCCAGACGAGGCCTCGCCGGCGGCGCAGCACGGGCAGGTTGGATGAAGGCGCGGAAGAAACGATATCGGTCACAGCCCGCCCTGCTTAAGGCATTTGCAACCGAGTCGCAAATATCCCGGGGTGAATACGGGGGCAATACCGGGCGAATAGACGGCGGCACCGGGCTTTTCTATGCTGCGCCATCCGGAAAGGAGGGGGCGATGGGAGAGGCGGTCCGGTTTCCAGGCGGAGGTCCTAAACCGACAGACGCACAGCTTCGCTACCTGCGGCGCGGCCTGAAGCAGCCCGGCGGCAAACTGCCGCTTTTCGATGAGCACGGCCAGTTGATCAGTCATACGACGATCGTGTCCTGCATCAAGGCCGGCTGGGCAGAGCCGTGGTTTGAGAATCCCATCAAGCCGGACTGGCTGGTTTGCAAGCTGACGAAACGCGGCCGCGCCTTATTCGAGATTCCCGCGAGCAACTCATGAGTTCTGTTTTGGGTGGCCGCCTCGGGCTTGTCGCCATCCTGACAATTGCTAGCTTTACCGGTCTGGCCGAGCTGTCGGTTGCTGCGCCGACGGACCGGTTTTCCCGCCCTTTCCAAGCGCCGGTATCTCCGGTGCGTTCCATTGCCGATCTGTTGCGCGAAGCCGAGGCGGGCGATGCGCAGGCGCAGTTCGAAATCGGGCTGGCATATCAGCTTGGCCTTGGTGTCGGCCGGGACGTGGTGAAGGCGCGGCAATGGTACGAGCGCGCAGCGGAACGCGACCATCCGCGCGGGTTGCTGGGGCTGGGCTTCCTGCTGCTGCAAGGACAGGGCGGTCCGCAGGATTTCGTTCGCGCCGAGCAGGTGCTGCAGCGTGCGGCTGACAAGGGCGAGGCGACGGCGCTCGCAAATTTGGCCGAAGTCTCGCTTGAATTGCGGCCGGATCAGCCGCAGCAGGCCATCGCCCTGCTGGAACAGGCTGTCGCTGCGGGGGCGATGAATGCGCGTTACCGGCTCGGCCGGTTCCTGATGGAAGGCGTGCTGGCGCCGGCGGACCCGGCGCGCGGTCTGCGGCTGCTGCGCGATGCAGCCTCGAACGGTGTGCCTTATGCCCAGGCCTATCTCGCCTATATCTTCAGCCTTGAAACCGCTTCGGCGGACGAGCGCCGTGAAGGTCTGAAGATGGCGGAGCTGGCAGCTGAGGCTGGGCTGGCCGAAGGGCTCAACGAGCTTGGACGCTATCACGCCTTTGGTATCGGCATCCCGCGTGACCCGCATCGGGGCGCGCAGCTCTTTGCCCAAGCCGGCAGCCTTGGCGACCCGAATGGCTGGTACAATCTCGCGCTTCTGCATGGAGACGGCGCGCTTGGCAGCGCCAATGAAGCGGAAGCACGCCGGCTCGCGCTGCTTGCCGCGCAGACCGGGCATACGCTGGCCAGCGCCATGGCGGGGCGGATGCTGTTCCGTGGAGAAGGCGGGCCGGCCGATCCAAGAGCGGCCTTGCCCTTTCTGCAACGTGCGGCAGAAGCCGGCGACAATTCGTCTCGCAATTACCTGGCGCTGATCCTGTTCAATGGCTCAGGCGGCGTGCAGCCCGATACGTCGGCGGCGATGGACCTCTGGGAGAAGGCCGCGCTTGAGGGGCATGGCCCGTCGACCAACAATTTCACCATGTATCTAGCCGAGGGCCGTGGCCGCCCAGCCGATCCTGCTCGTGCGGCCAAGCTGCTGGCGGCTCAGGCCGAGCAGGGCTATGCCCCGGCGCAATTCCGCTGGGCCTTGTGGCTGGAGCAGGGATGGGCAGGTATTCCGCAGAACCTGTCCGCGGCGCTGACCTGGTTCCGGCGCGCAGCCGAAAACGGCCATGCCGCAGCGGCGTTCAAATATGCCAGCTATGTCGAGGCGGGGGAGGGAATACCGGCCGATCAGGCGGAGGCCTTCCGGTGGTATAAAGTCGGGGCCGAGCGCGGCAACCCAGCCGCCCAGTTTCAGGTGGCGCGCATTCTGTTCAGCGGCGACGGCGTGCCAGCCGATCAGGCGGCGGGACTTCTCTGGCTTGAGCGGTCCGCCCGCCAGGGCTATGCCGAAGCGCTTTATGTCCTTGGCGATCTGACCTTCCGGGGCGAGGGGCGTCCGGCCGATCCGCTCGCGGCCTGGGCCTATTTCCGCCTGGCAGAGGGATTTGGGCTACGGGAGGCCGCAGCCAACCGCCGGCATGTGGAGGCGCAGCTTCTGCCCATCGAGCGCAGTCAGGCCGTTAACATTGCCGAGCAAATTGCAGAGACGATCCGCAAAGAAAAGGATGACGAATGACCGCGCTAACGATCGCCGCCTTGGCCTGGATGTTGCTGCATGTCGTGGTGGCGGGGCCATTGCGGTCCCCGCTAGTCCAGCGCCTGGGGCTGAACGCCTACCGTGGGTTGTTCTCAGTCCTGAGCGCTATTTCGCTCATCGCCCTGATCTGGACCTATGCCAGGGCCCCCTATGTCGAGTTCTGGCCGACCACTTCTGCCCTTGCTGTCGTCCCCATCGTGGTTATGCCGGTCGCTTTGTTGTTCCTGGTCGGCAGCCTGAGGGCTAGTAATCCCACCATGGCGGGGCCCGACATGGTGCTGAAGGGAGAGCTGCCGGTGATCGGCTTCACCAAGATTACCCGCCACCCGATGCTCTGGGCCTTCAGCCTCTGGGCCATCTCTCACATCATTGCCAACGGTGATCTGGCCACCTGGCTGCTGGCCGCCGCAGTGCTGATTACCTCGCTGAACGGCATGCGCTCCATAGATCGGAAGCGGGCGCGCTTATTTGGTGAGGAATGGGAAGAGTTTAAAAGTAAAACTTCAATTATTCCTTTCGCAGCAGTGGCGGCGGGGCGAGTGCGGCTTGGCTTCGGCGATATCGGATGGCTGAATATTCTTTTTGCAGCAGCCCTTTACGCAATTTTCCTGTGGGCGCATGCAACTTTATTTGGTGTGCCGGCTTATTATCCATAATTATGTGATATCAATATCTTAATATATATTCTTAAATAGAAGATTTAAAGCATGGCTCGGCGCCCGGCCGGACGGTTTATAGCCTGGTTTCATCCCGACCGCGGTGGCAATCCCGCCGGGCTTCAGGAGCAGCTTTATGGCGCCATCCGACGGGCCGTTCTGGCTGGCGAGCTGGGTCCTGGGGAACGGCTGCCGTCCAGCCCCGAATTATATACTTGACTGAACAACCGCAGTCCTATAAGTTCCTGTTCAGGAGCTAAAGCCATGACTGACCTTTCT
>NZ_CALGPC010000004.1 GCF_937960835.1 uncultured Ferrovibrio sp. | reverse complement strand
TCTACGCGGCTCTGGAAACTGAAGCCATGGCCGCGTAACTAAACCAAATCAGCCTCCGGCAAACCCGGCGCGGTTCATCCGGACGCGAATCGGAACATTCCTAGTTAGTTATTTATAACTAACTAGGTGCGGACGTGCATATTGTCAACTGATGCGCCGTCGAGGCCCGCTCCTCATGGAAATTTCCCGGGCGCGGACACCCAATTTTGCTTGGCCCGTGCCTGCGGCGCTTACCGCATGTCGCGGCTCTGGTCTCCTGCGGGAAACCGGGCTGGAGAGCCCATGGTTCACTGCTGGGAGGCCGATGCGTGAACAACACCGATGGCATAAGGTGGCAGTTTCTCGATCGCCCAACTACTCCACCGCGCGGCTGGCGTGCTTGGCACCGCTCAAGGCCTCCCACGCGTCATACTGCGACAGGAAGACCTTGCCGTTCAGTTCGTCGAGGAAATGTGAGGTCTTGAGGCGATCCATGACCGGACCCTTGACTTCGGACAGATGCAGGCCGACGCCCATATCCCTCAGCCGATAATTGATGGCCTCGAGGCTTTCGAGTGCTGAATAGTCCACCTCGTTGACAGCGGAGAACATCAGGACGACATTTTCGATCGCGCAGCCTTCGGTCACCCGCTCTTGGATCAGGTCTTCGAGGAAGCGGGCGTTCACGAAGTAGAGGCTCTCGTCCACGCGCAGCGTCAGAAGGGTCGGAGCAGTGAGTACATCATGGCGCAGGATGTTGCGGAAGTGGTGGGTGCCGGGCACCAGCCCAACCTCGGCCACGTGCGGTCGTGAAGTCTTGTAAAGGTGTAGGAGAACCGAAATCGCCACGCCGCTGGCTACGCCCACCTCGACGCCCACCAGGAGTGTCAGCACGATGGTGGTGGCGACAGCGGCGAAATCGGCCTTGGAATAGCCCCATGTCTTCTTCAGGATCGACAAGTCTACGAGGCTCAAGACCGCAACGATGATTGTTGCCGCGAGCGTTGCCTTGGGCAAGAAGTGGACGAACGGCGTCAGGAACACAGAGGCGAAAAGCAGCCCCAGCGCGGTGAAGGCCCCGGCGGCTGGCGTTTCGGCGCCCGCATCGAAGTTGACAACCGAGCGTGCGAAGCCTCCCGTAACTGGGTAGCCGCCGGTGAAAGCCGCGCCAACGTTCGCTGCGCCAAGGCCGATCAGTTCTTGGTCGGGATGGACCCGCTGGCGTTTCCTGGCGGCGAGCGTCTGTGCGACCGAGATCGATTCCACGAAACCGATGATTGAGATCAGAATCGCAGGCACCAAGAGCGCGCCCAATAGATCTGGCGCAAATGAGGGCATTGTGAACGGCGGCAGACCCTGTGGAACCTCGCCGACGATGGCCACACCGCGTTCGGCGAGGCCAAGGGCCCAAACTGCGAGCGTGGTTACGACCACCGCCGCTACCGGACCGGCCTTGGTGAGCATGTCAGCGGGAAAGGCTGGCATGCCGACGCGTCGCAGAAGCGGCTTCAGCCCCTTCCGTACCCAGAACAGGAAGACGGTGGCAGCCACGCCGATCACCAGCGTGATCCAATTGACTTGGT
Organism: uncultured Ferrovibrio sp.; assembly: GCF_937960835.1. GTDB lineage: Bacteria > Pseudomonadota > Alphaproteobacteria > Ferrovibrionales > Ferrovibrionaceae > Ferrovibrio. The sequence continues at coordinate 100,628 of NZ_CALGPC010000004.1, read as the reverse complement.
CAAGATGTCCGAAGAGAGAGTCCAGCATTTTCGGCAGCGAGTGGCCGTCGGCGGCGACACCTAGGATATGCTTGAGCTGGCTAGTGGCGATCAGGATGCCGGAGGCTGTGATGAACCCTGCAATCACGGGATGGCTGAGGAAATTGGCTAGGAATCCCAAACGGAACACGCCTAGCAATACTAGAAATACGCCCGAAAGGAACGCCAGCGACAGCGCCGCGAAGGCATAGCCTGCCGTGCCCTGTTCGGCCACCTGTCCGACCGCCGAGGCGGTCAGCAGTGAAACGACGGCGACTGGCCCTACGGCCAAAGCGCGCGATGTGCCGAAGATCGAATAGAGGATGATGGGTGCGATCGAGGCATATATGCCTGCTTCAGGCGGCAGGCCCGCCAGAAGCGCATAGGCGAGCGACTGCGGGATCAGCATGATCGTCACGATCACCGCTGCGATCAGATCGTTGGAAAACGTCTGCCAATCGTATTGGCGGCTCCAGTCCAAAATGGGCAAGTAACGGCGAAGCGAGTTCATCTGTTCTGGGTCCCGAAAAGCAGCGGTCAAAGCTTTGAGGCATCATTTCTGAGCTGCATCTTGCCAGCAGGGACTCTCAGCGTCATTGAGCATCCACCACCTTGATAGGCTCGGGGTGCGCCAGCCACTCCTTGCCTTTCAGCATTGCGTACCAGTAGATTGGCGGTAGCATTTTATCCTTTAGGAACCAGGCTAGGCGGCTGGGCTTGGTGCCGTCGATCAGCCACTTCGGAAAGCTAGGCTTGAGCACCCCGCCATAGGAGAACTCGGCCAGAACGATCTTGCCTCGCTCCACCGTCAATGGGCAAGAACCGTAGCCATCGTACTGCGCCGCGGGCGAGCGGCCCTCGATATCTGCCATGATGTTCTCGGCCACGGTGGGGGCCTGCTTGCGCGCCGCGGCGGCAGTCTTGGCATTGGGTGCGTTCATGACGTCGCCCAGGGACCAGATGTTTTCGTAGGTCTTGTGACGCAGCGTGGCTGGGTCGACGTCGACCCAGCCGGCGGCGTCGGCCAGCGGCGAGACGCGGATGAAGTCCGGCGCCGTCTGCGGCGGGCAGACATGCATCATGTCGAACTTCATCTCGACGCGGCGCGGCTCTTTTCCGGGTTCCTTGACCTCGAAGGTGGCCGTCTTCGCCGGGCCATCAACGGCCACAAGGTTATGAAAGAATTCGAGCTTGACTTCGTATTTCTTCACATACTCCATCAGGGCAGGCACGTAGTCCTTCACTCCGAAGAGCACGCCGCCCGCGTTGCAGAAATGGATGTCAATGTCCTTTAGTCGCCCTGTGCGGTACCAGTGATCTGCCGAGAGATACATCGCCTTTTGCGGAGCGCCCGCGCATTTGATGGGCATCGGCGGCTGGGTGAATAGCGCGGTCCCGCCCCGCATCCCCTGCACCAGCTCCCATGTATAGGGCGCAAGGTCGTAGCGGTAGTTCGAGGTGACGCCATTGCGGCCGAGCGTCTCCACCAGACCTTCGACGACCCCCCAGTCGAGCTTCAGGCCCGGACAGACCACGAGGCGATCGTATGTCACCACACGGCAGCCATCCAGGATGACGGCATTGTTCTTTGGCTCGAAGGCGGCGACGGCGGCCATGATCCATTTCACCCCGCGCGGAATGAGCGAGCCCATGGCCTTCGCCGTCTGCTCGGCCCTGAAGATGCCACCCCCCACCATTGTCCAGCCAGGCTGGTAGTAGTGCACATCGGAAGGATCGATGATGGCGATCGAAAGGTCCGGCTTGCGCCGCTGCAGGCTGGACGCCGTGGCGATGCCCGCGGCACCACCGCCGACGATCACGACATCGAACTTCGCATCGCCCGTTTCGGTCGGCGTCTTCCCCCCATTCGCAATCCGGCGCGCGACTCCGGTCATGTCATAGCCTGCAGCTTTGGTCGAGGCCAGGATCTCGGGCAGCGGACGCTTCTTGGCCTCATGCAGCGACCAGAGCGTGGCCGAACGCGTGCCAGTGCGGCAGTAGCACAGAACCGGGCGCGGCACCTTCTTCAAAGCCGCCCCGAAGGCCTCCACATCCTCGTCCCGCACCATACCCGATTGCACCGGCACATAGGCGGCCTCGATCCCGAGTTGCTCCGCCGCGCGGCGGATCTCCTCGAAGCTCGGCTGGTCGCTACCCTCGCCATCCGGGCGATTGCAGATGATCGCGCGAAACCCGGCCTTCTTCACCTCGGCCAGTACCGGCAACGCGATCTGCGGCGACACCGACACCTTTTCAGTTATTTTTCTTATTTCCATTGATCCCACCTTTTTAAAACTTATTTGCCGGGATCTTGAAATAGCTGTGCCCGTCGTCTTCAGGCTCAGGCAAGCGGCCGCCACGTAGGTTCACCTGCAGCGCCGCGAGCATCCGGTCCGGCAGCGGGAGCGTTCGGTCGCGCGCCTCGCGATTTTCAACATATTCCTGCTTGGACACGCCTCCGCCCACATGGATGTTGTTGGCCTTCTGCTCCGCGACCGTGCTTTCCCATGCGGGCTCCGCGCGTCTGTCGGTCCCTTAATCGTGACCGATGAAAATGCGATAATGGTCGGGGTGGTCGAGGATCGCCATGACACTGTCATAAAGCTTAGAGGCCGATCCGCCGGGAAAGTCGGCGCGCGCGGTGCCGGCGTCAGGCTGCATGAGCGTATCATGGGCGAAGATCGCATCGCCCACGACATAGGTGATCGAGCCAAGCGTGTGACCGGGCGACAGCATCACCTTCACATTCAGTTTGCCGATCCTGAAGGTGTCGCCATCGGCAAACAGGCGATCAAAGTGCGGATCGATAGGGAAAGCCTCTGGTGCATTGTAGATTTCGCGCCAGAGTGCCGCTATGTCGCGCACTTTCTCGCCAATGGCCATCGGGATGCCAGTCTGCTCCTTCAGCCAGGCGGCGGCCATGAAGTGATCGGCATGGGGGTGCGTGTCGAGGATCCATTCCAGTTCCAGCCCGTTCCGCGCAATGTAGTCCAGCGCCCATTGCGCATGCTCGAAGGCGGTGGAGAACGACTTTGGATCGAACTGCTGCACGATGTCGATCACCGCGCATTTTCGCGTTACCTCGTCGATGCAGATATACTGGCAGCTGCCGGTGTCGGGCTCATAGTAGCCCACGACGGCCGGGCTGCCTGCGCCGCGCGACTGTGAAACCTTGCTGATAATTTCCCTGTTCACCGGAAGCTCCTCTGTTCTTTGCACGTCGGAAGCTCACACCTCTTCCACCGTTTCAAGAAAGTGCGCGCTGTAGGCGGCCTCGCCCAGTCTTTCGAGGAGACCCATCTGCGTCTCAAGCCAAGCCTTGTGCCCTTCCTCGTCCAGCACGATCTTCTCGAAAAGAGCGCGCGACCCGATATCGTTTTCCTCGCTCGCCTCTCTTGCCGCACGCGAATAGAACGCGATGGCTTGCTCTTCGTCCTTGAGATCTGAGGCGAACATGTCTCGCAGCGTCTGCGCCCGGACTGGGGGCTTTTCAAAGGCGACCTCGGGACTGCCCTTGAGGAACAGAATGCGTCCGATGAAGCGGTCGGAGTGGTTGGCTTCTTCCGCCTGCTCCCGTCGCATCTTTTCGGCCAGTCTTGTGAGACCCCAGTCTTCCAGCACATGGGCGTGCAACTGATACTGATGCATTGCGCTCAGTTCCATCTTGAGAGCCTTGTTCAGGTTTTCGAGCGTTTTCTTGTTCGACACGCCGACCTCCATCAGAAACTCGGCTTTTATCGGAAGCTCCGCTGATCAAAGCTTGTTGATTGGAACCTTCAGCATCTGATTACCGTCCTTGTCGGTCGGAATTTGACCCGCACGGATGTTCACCTGGATCGAGGGTATGATCAGCGTCGGCATGGCCAACGTCTTGTCCCGCTCGGTGCGCATCTTTATGAATTCCTCGCGTGTCTTGCCGCCGCCGACATGGATGTTGTGCGCCTTCTCCTCGGCCACAGTGGTCTCCCACTTCACCTCGCGCCCGCCGGGCTTGTAGTCGTGACACATGAAAAGCCGCATCTGGTCCGGCAGGCTCAGCACCTTCTGGATCGAGTCGTAGAGCGTGCCCGCGTCGCCGCCGGGGAAGTCTGCGCGCGCTGAGCCGCCATCGGGCATGAAGAGCGTATCGCCCACGAAGGCCGCGTCGCCGATGACATGGGTCATGCAGGCCGGCGTGTGGCCCGGCGTGTGCATGGCGAAGGCGCTCATGTTGCCGATCGTGTAGGTGTCGCCTTCAGCGAAAAGCGCGTCGAACTGCGATCCGTCGCGCTGGAACTCGGTGCCCTCGTTGAAGATCTTGCCGAAGACCTGCTGCACGATCTTGATGTTCTCGCCAATGCCGATCTTGCCGCCGAGCTTCTGCTGGATGTAGGGCGCCGCCGAGAGGTGGTCGGCATGGGCATGGGTCTCGATGATCCATTCGAGCTTCAGGCCCTGCTTGCGGATCTCGCCGATCAGCATGTCGGCATGATCGAAGGTGATGCGGCCGGCGGCGTAGTCGATGTCCATCACGCTGTCGATGATCGCGGCCGCGTTCGAGGTCGGATCCTTGACGATATAGCTGATGGTCGCGGTTGCCTCGTCGTAGAAGCCTTTCACCACCGGCTTCACGCTCATGTCCACCGGATAGCCGGCGATGGGCGTGGCAATCGCCGCGGCCATCTTCCGTTCATGTGCGTCGATTTTCTGATGCGTGTTCATCTGTCCATCTCTTTTTTGTGTGTCGGCTGTCAGGCGCTCACAGGACGCGAGATCAGCGGTTGTCCCTTCAGGATCCGGGCCAATGCGAGGCCCACAACGACGGCACCGAGGAAAAGCACAACCTCCCAACGGCCGGTTCCGAGGGCGGGAATGGCTGCGCCCGGACAGAAGCCGGCTATGCCCCAGCCAATCCCGAACAGCGCCGAGCCGCCGACGAGCCGGGAGTCGATCACCTTCGAGGCCGGCACCTGGAAGCGGTCTTCGAAGAGCGGTTGCGCGCGCCGCCAGACCAGACGGTATCCAATGAAGGTCACAATGACGGCGCCGCCCATCACGAAGGCGAGGCTCAAGTCCCAGGTGCCGGCGATATCGAAGAAGTTCAGCACCTTAGCGGGGTTCATCATACCCGAGATCGCGATCCCGAGGCCGAAGACCAAGCCCGTGGCCCATGCGTAGATCAGTTTCATGGGGTCAACCTCCAAACACGTGGCGGATCAGGTAGACGGTGACGGCCGCGGTCGCCATGAAGGTCGGCACCGCCACCAGCGAGCGCAGCGAAAGTCGCGACAGGCCGCAGACACCGTGGCCCGACGTGCAGCCGGATCCGAAGCTCGCGCCGAGGCCCACGATCACGCCGCCGATGGCGATCATCGTCGGGCTGACTGGCACGTCGAGCGCGGGCCAGGCCCCGGTGACGATGAAGATCAGCCCGGGCGCCAGCACCATGCCGAGCACCAACGCGGCTCGCCAGGCAAACTCCGACCGGCTTTCTGCAAAGACGGAGCCCGAAACAATGCCGGTCGCGCCGAAGATCCGGCCAAGGCCCAGCATCAGAAGCACGGCGGCGAGCCCGATCAGAAGGCCGCCGCCGAACGAGGCAGAGGGGGTGAAAGCCGTCTCCATCTCAGCACTTCTTGCAGGTCTTGATCCCGATCAGCGAATAAAGCGGGCACATCCGGATGGCGGAGGTCGCCAGCATCACGACCCCAATTACGACGGCGCCGTATTTGAACAGAGGCGCGGCAAAGGTAGGCACGCCGCTGAGGAACGCGAGATAGAGCAGGACGACACCCAGCGCGGCGCGCAGGATACGGTCGATGTTTCCCATATTGGCGGTCATGGTGTCCTCCAGATGCAAGAGCTGAAGGTCACATAGGACCTTGCTCTCTGGCTTTCAGTGACAATGTCACCCAACGGACATTTTTTCGGGGAAACGCCTCTCAACCACTTTCTGCAAGCGCCCTCAGGCCCGGCTTATCGACCAGCGCGATCCGCCCTCGCGACTGCGCGATCAGCCCGCGTTTCTGGAAATCGTTCAAGATGCGCGAGATCACCTCGCGGGCTGTTCCAAGCTCGTCGGCAAGCTGCTGGTGCGTCGCTGTGATTTCCCGGTAGCCCGCGGCGAGGGTCAGGAGCCGGTCGGCCAGTCGCACGTCCATGCGCCCGAAGGCCACGTCGTCGACGACGCGGAGAAGATCGAGCAGCCGCCTGGAGTATGCCGCGAACACGAAGTTCCGGAACGCCGACTCCTCGCCGGCTAGCTGATCGAGCGCGAGCTTGGGTAGGCTGACGATGGTGACGTCGGTCTCGGCGGTGCCTTCGGCGTTGTAGGCCTCTTCGGCCAGCATGCAGGCCGTGGTCAGTACGCAGCTTTCCCCCGCCTCGACCCGGTAGAGCACGATCTCGCGCCCGTTGTCCGAGCTTTGCGAGACGCGGATCGTGCCGTCGTAGAGGAACAGAAGATTGTCGGGCACGTATTTGGGCCCGAAAACCTGTTCGCCCTTGGCGATGCGCCTGACGTTCGCGAACTGCAACAGCCTGTCTCGGACATGGCGGGGAAGGTTGCTCGTGCCCTGAAACCGCTGCGTCCAGTCGCCGATGCTCATCGCGTCCTCCCCAATGGCGCGACGATGTTCGCCTCGATCGGGGCGATGCGCGTCAGCAGGTCGTCCTTGTTCGATGCAATTTCGGCCAGCGTCAATGTATCCAGAACATCCATGAAGGCCTGCGTCGCCCGTCGCAGGGCCCGCGAAAGCTTGCAGACGCCGATCAGCGGGCAGGTGTTGGTGTCGGGGTTGAAGCACTCGACCAGGTTCAGCGGCCCTTCGGTCAGGCGGACGACGTCACCGATCACGACCTCTTCGGCGGGTCTTGCCAGGCGGAACCCGCCGCCCCGGCCGCGGATCGTCTCGAGATATCCCGCCCGCCCAAGCTCATGTACGATCTTGACGATGTGCGGTCGTGCGAGCCGGTGCACCCGCACGACGTCATCGACCCGAATTCGCTCCGGCGCCTTGATCGTGGCCAACTGAAGCGTGCGCAGGGCATAATTGGAATAGGCGGTGAGTTTCATCGTCTACCTCCTGAAATTAGCTCTACTGGAGATATAACTTTTTGCAAGATCGGTGACATTGTCACTGTCTGCGCGAATGGGCGGCCTTATGTCGGTGATCGAAACCAACCAGCAAACCGACGAGGACACAATGAGCTTGCATATCGGCGACATCGCCCCCGACTTCGAAGCCGACACCACCAAAGGCCACATCAAGCTCCATGACTGGGCGAGCGACGCCTGGGTGTTCTTCTTCAGCCACCCGGCCGATTTTACCCCAGTCTGCACGACCGAGATGGGCCGCACCGCGCAACTGGCCGAGGAATTTGCCAAGCGCAACGTTAAGCCGCTTGGCCTGTCCACCGACACGGTGGAAGAGCACAAGAAGTGGATCGAGGACGTCAACGACACCCAGAACACCACGCTCGATTTTCCCATCGTGGCTGACCCCGATCTGACGATCTCCAAGCTCTACGACATGATCCACCCCGGCGAGAGCGCAACCGAGGCCGTGCGCACCGTCTTCATCATCGACCCGCAGAAAAAGCTGCGTCTGACGATGACGTACCCGATGAGCGTCGGCCGCAACTTCGACGAGATCCTACGCGTGATCGACGCGCTGCAGACCGCCGACCGCAACAGGGTGGCGCTGCCCGCCGACTGGCGCCCGGGCGGCGAGGCGATCATCCCGCCCTCGATCCCGAACGAGCTGGCCAAGGACCTCTTCCCGCAGGGCTGGGAAGAACTCCGTCCCTATCTCCGCAAGGTGAAGCTAAGCGCCTGACAACGCACAAACTCGTTCACGAAGGAGCTTCGCACATGGACCGCCGCCGCTTCCTGACCCTTGCCGCCACCACTCTGGCCATTCCCGGCCTGATCGGTCGCGCGCATGCCAACCCGGTTGCGGGCCAGTCCCTGCCGATCCCTGACATCCTGGATGTCACCGGCTCCGCCGATGCTGTCCTGGAGGCGATCCGGGGCACGACGGCCTTCGTCGAGGGCGGTGCGGCGCGCACGACAGGGTACAGCCAGCCCTATCTCGGCCCGGTGCTGCGGATGCGCCGGGGTGAGATCGCGCGGCCGGTGTTGCGGAACCGCCTGGACATCCCCGTGACCGCGCACTGGCACGGGGCGCATGTTCCGGGTGCCGTGGATGGTGGTACGCAGCTCGCCGTTGCTCCAGGCGCCAGCTGGGCACCGGAGTTGGAGATCGATCAGCCGGCGGCAACGCTCTGGTACCACTCGCACATTCACGGGCAGACCGGGCGGCAGGTCTATCACGGGCTCGCGGGCATGATGATTGTCGAGGATCCGGGCGCGCAGAATCTTGGCCTGCCCTCGGCATGGGGCGTGGACGATATTCCAGTGATCATCCAGGATCGTCGGTTCGGGCGCGGCGGCCATTTCGCCTATGACCTTGACATGCCGACGGTCATGCACGGTGTCCGGGGCGATACGGTTCTCGTCAATGGCGCGGTGCAACCCAACGCCAGCGTCGCGCGCGGGCTGGTACGCCTGCGCCTGCTGAACGGTTCCAACGCGCGGATCTACACGCTGAAACTCGACGACGGGCGCGGGTTTCACCAGATCGCCTCGGATGGTGGCTTCCTGCCCGCTCCCGTGGCTCGGGATGCGCTGGTGCTGGCTCCGGCCGAGCGGGCCGAGATCGTCGTGGACCTGTCGGACGGCGCAACGGTCCGGCTGGTGTCGTTGCCAGACACGAATGCGCCGATGGGCGGCATGATGGGCGGTGGCGGAATGATGCGGCGCATGATGGGCGGCATGGCTGGCACCGATCCGGAAGCCGTGACGGATGACGGTGCATTCGCGGTCCTGAGCCTGACACCGGACCGCCCCGCACCAGCCGGGCAGGCCCTGCCGCGCACCCTTGCCGGCGCCCCCGCGCCAATCAGCGACGAGCCGGTACGGCGTCGCCGCATCGGTCTTCAGATGGGTCCTATGGCTATGCGCGGCGCCGGCAACCCGCTGGCAATCAACGGCAAGGCTTACGACATGGGCCGGGTCGACTTCGAAACGCGACGCGGGGAGGTAGAGCTATGGGAGGTGTCGTCCGACATGATGGCTCATCCCTTCCACATTCATGGCACCTCGTTCACTGTCCTGAGCCGCAACGGACGCCGCGAGCTCTTCGAGCAGATGGGCGCCAAGGACGTCCTTCTGGTCGACGGCGAGGCGGAGATCCTCGTCGAATTCCGAAAACCCGCCGACCGCGCAACGCCTTACATGTTCCACTGCCACATCCTCGAACACGAGGATGGCGGCATGATGGGACAGTTTACCGTGGCCTGACGCCTAAAAATCAGGAGCATTTGCATGTTCGACAGCTTCAGCGCGGAGACGCTGGCGCGCGCGCAGTTCGCCTTCACCGTCTCGTTTCACATAATCTTCCCCGCCTTCACAATCGGGCTGGCGAGTTGGCTTGCGGTGCTCAATGCGCTCTGGCTGCGCACGCGCGACGAAGCCTATCTGACGCTGTTCGAGCACTGGAAGAAGATCTTCGCCGTCGCCTTCGGCATGGGCGTCGTGTCGGGCATCGTGATGTCCTACCAGTTCGGCACCAACTGGTCGGTGTTTTCAGACAAGGCCGGCTCAGTCATGGGGCCGCTTCTGGCCTATGAGGTGCTCTCGGCCTTTTTCCTCGAGGCGGGGTTCCTCGGCATCATGCTCTTTGGGCGCAGCCGCGTGGGCGACGGGCTGCACATGTTCGCCACCGCGATGGTGGCCGTGGGCACGCTAATGTCGGCCTTCTGGATCCTCAGCGCCAACAGCTGGATGCAGACGCCGCAGGGCCACGGGATCAACGAGGTCGGACAGTTCGTGCCGGTGGACTGGTGGGCGATCGTCTTCAACCCCTCCTTTCCCTATCGCCTCGTGCATATGGTGATGGCGGCCTATCTCACTACGGCCTTTGTCGTGGGCGCGGTGAGCGCCCTGCACCTCCTGCGTGATCGGAGCAACCCGATGGCGCGGCGCGGCTTTTCCATGGCGATGTGGATGGCGGTGATCGTGACGCCCCTGCAGATCCTTGCCGGCGACATGCATGGACTCAACACGCTCGAACATCAGCCGGTCAAGGTCATGGCGATGGAGGGCCATTTCCAGAGCCATCCCGAGGGCGCGCCGCTCTATCTCTTCGGCCTGCCCGATCAGGAAAATCAGAGGCTCGTTTACGCCGTAGGAATCCCGAAACTATCCTCGCTCATCCTTAAGCACGACCTCAATGCGCCGCTCGACGGGCTCGATACCGTCCCGCGCGAGGATCAGCCGCCGGTGGCCATCGTGTTCTGGGCCTTCCGCATCATGGTGGCGCTCGGCTTTGCCATGCTGGGGCTGGGTCTTTGGGCGCTCCTGCGCCGGGTGCAGGGTCGGCTTTACGACTGCGGCGCCCTGCATCGCACGGCGCTTGTCCTGGGGCCGTCGGGCTTCGTCGCGGTGCTGGCGGGTTGGGTGACGACCGAGGTCGGGCGTCAGCCCTTCACGGTCTATGGCCTCTTGCGCACCGCCGACAGCCTAGCCCCGGTCGCTGCGCCGGCGGTGGCGGCCTCGCTTTTGGCCTTCATCGCCGTCTATTTTTTTGTGTTCGGGGCCGGGACCTTCTACATCCTGCGCCTGATGAACCGGCTGCCCGGCGCCGCCGATAGCGGTGACGAGGGGCCGACCCGCGCGGCTGGCATCACGCCCGCGTCGCAACTCAGACCCGACGCCTTCGTTCCCGGCGAATAAGGAGGACCGGACATGGCATTCGATCTCGCCTTCATCTGGGCCGCGCTCATCGCTTTCGCCGTGCTGACCTATGTGATCCTCGATGGCTTCGATCTCGGCGTCGGCATCCTGTTCCCGTTCGCCGGATCCGAAACCGAGCGCGACACCGCGATGAACTCGGTGGCGCCCGTCTGGGACGGCAACGAGACCTGGCTCATCCTCGGCGGCGGGGGCCTGTTCGCCGTGTTCCCGCTCGCCTATGCGGTGGTGATGCCGGCGCTCTACATGCCGATCACGCTGATGCTGCTGGCGCTCGTGTTCCGCGGCGTCGCCTTCGAGTTCCGCTGGAAGACGCGCCGCTGGAAGTCGGTATGGGATCACGCCTTCTTCGGCGGCTCGCTGATGGCCGCGCTCTCTCAGGGCATCGCGCTCGGCGCGCTGGTGCAGGGGATCGAGGTGCAGGGCCGCGCCTATTCGGGGGGCTGGTGGGACTGGCTCACGCCCTTTTCTGTGCTCACCGGGCTGGCGGTGGCAACGGGCTATGCGCTTCTGGGCGCCACCTGGCTGGTCATGAAGACCGAAGGCGGGCTGCAGCACCGGATGCGGCGGCTGGCCTGGCCGCTAGGCTTTGCCACGCTCGGCTTCATGGGGCTGGTGAGCCTCGTCACTCCCTTCCTCGAGCCGGTCTATTTCCAGCGCTGGTTCAACCTGCCCGGCAGCCTGTTCAGCGTGGCCATGCCGATGCTGGTGCTCGGGGCGGCATGGGCGCTCTTCACCGGGCTCAATGACGGGCGCGACCTGCGGCCGTTCCTCGCGGCGCTGTCGTTCTTCGTGCTGGGCTTCATCGGCATCGGCATCAGCTTCTACCCGATGATGGTGCCGCCCTCGATGACCATCTGGCAGGCCGCGGCGCCCGACGCGAGCCTCGGCTTCGCGCTCGTCGGCGCCGTCATCCTGGTGCCGATCATTCTCGCCTATACCGCCTACGCCTACTGGGTGTTCCGCGGCAAGGTGCGGCATGGCGAGGGATACCACTGATGCGGCCCGCATTCCGGCGCGGTCTGTGGTTCGTCGCCCTCTGGGCGCTTGGCGTCGGCGCGCTTGGCGCCGTCGCCGCCGCGATCAAGCTTTTCCTCTGACCCCATTCATGGAGACCATGATGAAGAAGACCCTCATCGCAGCTGCCACCGTCGCGGGCCTCGCCACTGCGGCGCAGGCGGGCGAGAAGCGCCTGGTGACCGTCGTCACCTCACCCGACGCGCAGACGCAGCTCATGTCGATGGTGCTGACCATGCAGGCGGTGCAGCAGGGCGCCAAGGTGCGAATGCTGCTCTGCGGTCCGGGCGGCGACATCGCTCTCAAGGACGCGCCTGAAAGCGCCATCGCGCCGCAGCCGCCGCGCGGCATGAGCCCGCAGGGCCTGATGCAGAAGATTATGGAGGCCGGCGCCACGGTCGAGGTCTGCGCGATCTATCTGCCCGGCCGCGGCGTCGGTCCCGAGGCGCTGATCGAGAATGTGGGCGTTGCCCGCCCGCCCGAGATGGCCGGCGCGATGCTGGATGACGACGCCATCGTCTGGTCGTTCTGAGGGAGGCCCCTATGCGACCCCTTGCCCATCTCTGCGCGGCGGCGCTGATCGCGCTCGCGCCGCTCTCGGCCCCGGCGGCCGAGCCGCCTGCCGACCCCGAGAAGCAGACGCCCTGGGGCCTCTATCTCACCGCGCGCGAGGCGGCGGAAATGAAGGCCGCCCAGGGCGACGCCGTGCTCTTCGTCGATGTCCGCGACCCCATCGAGATCATGTTCACGGGCTTTGCCGATGCGCTGGACGTGAATGTGCCGTTCCTGCTGTCGAACCCGGCGAAGTGGAACGACAAGAAGCAGGTCTTTGCCATGGAGCCCAACCCGGATTTCGCCAAGGCCGTCGAGGCGGCGCTCCATGCCCGCGGGCTCGACAAGTCGGCGCCGGTGGTCTTGATGTGCCGCTCGGGCGGCGAGCGCGGCGCGCCCTCGGCCAGGGCGCTCGCGCCCTTGGGCTTCGCGCAGGTCCATGTCGTCGTGGATGGCTTCGAGGGCGGCTCGTCGAAGGCCGAGCCGGGCAATCCCGCGCGCAATGTCGAGGGCTGGAAGAATTCGGGCCTGCCCTGGAGCTACAGGCTCGACCGTGAAAAGATCTGGTTCCCCCACTGACCCCTGACCCCCGCCGCCGCGCCGCCCCGACTGGCGCGGCGGCATCATCTGATGGAGACGACATGAAGACCGAAGAGACCGACAAGGGCCGCTTGGAGCACTGGACGCCGCAGGACTTGGCCGAGGCGTTTGCGCGGAATGAAGTGGCGATCATCGACGTGCGCACGCCGCAAGAATATTCCTTCGAGCACATCAATGGCGCGCTGCTGGCGCCGCTCGCCACCTTCGAGCCGCGCAACCTGCCCTCGCAGCAGGGCAAGCGGCTGGTGTTGCACTGTGGCTCGGGCCTGCGCTCGCGCAGGGTGGCCGAGGCCTGCCTCGCCGCGGGCATCTCACCCGTCGCCCATCTCGAAGGCGGTTTCGGTGCCTGGAAGGCGGCGAAGCTGCCCTATATGGCGATCGACCCGGCCACCGGCGGGATCAAGCGGGTGGAGCCTGCGGGTACCTGATCGGAGGCTCTCCGGCCGGGGCGCATCATGCCCGCCGGCCCGCGGCGCCGCGCAGCGCCTTGGCCAGAAGGCGGAAATCATCCGCACGCGCGGAGCTGCGCCGCCAGACCAGCACGACCCGGCGCGGCGCAGCGTCCGGCGCGGGAACGAGGGCGATCTCATGCCCCTCGGCGATGCCGGCCTCGACGGCGAGCTGAGGCAGCAGAGTGACTCCAAGTCCCTCTTCGACCATCGCTACCAGCGTCGGCAGGCTGGTGGCCGCAAAGCTGCGGTCCTCGTGGATCTCAGCCTCGCCGAAGGCCGAAAGCGCATGCCGTTGCAGGCAATGGCCGCGTTCAAGCAGCATCATCGAACGCCCCGAGAGATCGGCGCGCCCAACCCGCGGTAGATTCGCCAGCGGATGAACGCGCGCGCAGGCCAGCACATAGCCATCCTCGAACAGGTCCTCGCGCGAAAGCTCGCCGATGTCGAAGGGCAGGGCCACGATGGCCGCATCCAGACGCCCGTCAGAGAGCGCGTCGATGAGCGGCTCGGTCCGGTCCTCGCGTAGATAGAGCCTGAGCCCCGGGAACTCGCGGCGCAGATGCGGCATCACCCGCGGTAGGAGATAGGGGCCGACAGTGGGGATGACGCCAAGGCGCAGCTCGCCCGAAAGCGCCGCGCCGCTCGCCTGTACGAGATCCACCAGCGCCTCGGCCTCGCGCAGGATGCGCCGGGCACGCTCGGCAATTTCTCGGCCGATGGCGGTCAGGATCACCTGCCGCCTGGTGCGCTCCGCGAGCGTTGTGCCGAGTGTGGCCTCAAGCTCCTGCATCCCCTTGCTCAGCGTCGATTGCGTGACATGGCAGCGCTCCGCCGCCCGCCCGAAATGCAGCTCGTCGGCCAGCGCGACGAGGTAGCGCAGATGACGGAGGTTGGGCGGGTGGCGCATTCTTTATTCCAATTTACGATCACTGTGACGAAACTAATTCGTTTCACTCATGTAGCGCAAGCCGCTATCTCTGCCTCACCGAAACCGACGGGCCAAGGAGACCCCCATGAACGCAGTCACCCCGATCTCGCTGCCGCGCCTGAACGAGCCGGCGCCCGACTTCAGCGCGCCCACCACCCACGGGCCCAGATCGCTCGCCGACTATCGCGGCAAGTGGCTGGTGCTGTTCTCGCACCCGGCCGATTTCACACCCGTGTGCACCACCGAATTTACCGCCTTCGCCCGCAAGGCGGATGATTTCGCCGCGCTTGGCTGCGAGTTGCTGGGCCTGTCGATCGACAGCCATTACGCCCACATCGCCTGGGTGCGAAACATCAAGGAGAAGTTCGGCGTCGAGATCCCCTTCCCGATCATCGCCGATCTCTCGATGCAGGTGCCCATGCCTACGGCATGATCCAGCCCGGCGCCTCGGACACCGCGGCGGTGCGCGCGACCTTCGTCATCGACCCCGAGGGCAAGCTGCGCGCGATGCTCTACTATCCGATGACCAACGGCCGCTCGGTCGACGAAGTCTTCCGTCTTGTGCAGTCGCTCCAGACTTCGGACAAGCACAAGGTCGCTACGCCCGAGGGCTGGCAGCCTGGCGACAAGGTGATCGTGCCGCCGCCCGCCACCGCCGCGGCCGCCGAAACCCGCGCCGGGGAAGGCTACGAGACCACCGACTGGTATTTCTCCACGCGCTCGCTCTGACGCGAGACCCGTGGGCCGGCGCCCTTGTCGCGCCGGCCCGCCACGATCGCCCGACGCCGAAAGGAGCCCCTACATGACCTCGCCCATCGTGAAACCGTTCTACGACGCGCCCACGGGAAGTTGGCAATACGTCTTTCACGATCCCGAGACGCGCCAGGCCGCGATCGTCGATCCGGTGCTGGACTTCGATCCGCTCGCCGGCGCCACGGCCACCCGCCGCGCCGAGGAGATCCTCGCCCATGTCGAGGCGGAGCGGCTGGAGATCGTCTGGATCCTCGACACCCATCCCCATGCCGATCACTTCTCGGCTGCGCCCTGGCTGAAGGCGCGTCTCGGCGCGCCGACGGCGATCGGCGAGACGGTGGTCGAGGTGCAGAAGCTCTGGAAGGAGATCTACAACCTCCCCGACAGCTTCCCGACCGATGGCTCGCAATGGGACCGGCTGTTCGCCGACGGCGCGCGCTTCATGGTGGGCAACGTTCCGGTCGAGGTTCTGTTCACCCCCGGCCACACTCTCGCCTCCATCGCCTATGTGGCGGGCGATGCGGCCTTCGTGCACGACACGCTGATGATGCCGGATTCGGGCACCTCGCGGGCGGATTTCCCGGGCGGGGACGCGGGCGTGCTGCATGACAGCATCGCGCGCATCCTGGCGCTGCCGGAGGAGACGCGGGTCTTTGTTGGCCACGACTATGCGCCGGAAGGCCGTGAGCCCCTGTGCGAGAGCACCGTGCGCGCGCAGCGCGAGACGAACATCCATATCCGCGACGGGTTCGCGCGCGCCGATTTCATTGCGCGGCGCGATGCGCGCGATGCTACCCTACCGTTGCCAAAGCTGATGCTGGCGGCGCTGCAGGTGAACATCCGCGGCGGCCGGCTGCCGGAACCGGAGGTGAACGGCCGCAACTACCTGAAGATCCCGCTCAACCACTTCGCGGGCAGATTTTCCGACTGAAAAGCGAAAGGAGACATCTTGATGAACACGAATACGGACATGAGCGCCGACGCGAAACTGGCGGTGGCGACGGGCCTCGAGCAGGTTCTCGGCGCGACCTTCACGCTCTATTTCAGGGCGCACAGCTTCCATTGGAACGTCGAGGGGCCGATGTTCTTCGGTTTGCACGCGGCCTTCGAGGAGGACTACACCGACCTCTGGAACAGCATCGATGGGTATGCCGAGCGCATCCGCGCCCTCGGGGCGAAGGCGCCCGACAGCCTGACGCGCCTCATCAGCTCGTCGGAACTACGCGAGAGCGACGCTGCCTCCGACGCCGTGGCGATGGTGCGCGAGATGGTGGCGGGTCATCATGCCGTCGCCGGAATCATCCGCACCACGCTGCGAACCGCACAGGAGCATGGCGACGAAGTCTCAGCCGGACTTCTGGCGGATCGGCTGCAGTTCCATGAAAAGCGCGCCTGGATGCTCGGCTGCCTGACGGCCTGAGCCGGAGCGGGGAGCTGGGGCGGTGACCCGCAGCCCGTCCCCGCCATCGCTCACCCTGTTCCGACCCCGTCGCGCGGTCGCGGTTCGGCCTCGGGATAGCCGTCGGGTAAATGGAAGATCCGGTCTAAAGCGGTCGTATAGCTGGCGGTCGGATGCGGATTTCGAATTTTGCCCATTTTGATGGCTCCAAGCCATCAACCGGAAACTCGTTCGAAATCGGACTTGGCGGGAGCGCCGGTTACAGGAGCTTTTCGAATGCGCCAGGATGTGATAGAGAGTCGGCATATACACGGAGAAGCCGACAGATCATCACATGCCTGCGCATCGCGCTGAATCTCAGAAAGAAACAGCCGTCAGACTCCTTGGCGAGCAAGGCATCATGCGCCTGTCGGAGCTGAAGGCGGCCGGGGTCCATTATCAGACACTGGCCCGGATGGCGGAAAACGGCTCCGTCCTGCGTGTCGGCCGCGGCCTCTACCAGCTTCCCGAGGCCGATTACTCCCTGACCCACAGCCTTGCAGAGGTGGCCAAGGCCGTGCCGAAAGGGGTGATCTGCCTCATCTCGGCTCTCCAGTTCCATGAACTCACGCTTCAGGCCCCACCCCATGTATGGGTCGCCATCGGGCGCAAGGACCGGATGCCGAGCATCAGCTATCCCCCGGTCCGGGCCATCCGGTTTGGCGAAAAGGCCATGTCGGTCGGCGTCGAACGCCATGTGATCGACAAGGTCGAAACGCCCATCTTCGATCCGGCCAAGACCATCGTCGACTGCTTCCGCTATCGCAAGGAGATCGGCATCGACATCGCCCTCGAAGGGCTCCGCAACGGGATCCGCAGACGCAAGGCGCATCCCGACCGGATCGCCGCCTATGCCAGGGATCTGCATATCTGGTCGGTTCTCAAGCCCTATCTCGACGCGACGGTGGCCGATGAAGGATAAACGCAAGAACGTCGCCCAATCGGTGCGCGACCGGCTCCGGACGGTCACCGTTCGACTGCGCCTGGACTACAACCTCGTTCTGACCCGCTACGTGCTTGAGCGCTTGCTCTATCGCCTGAGCGTGTCGTCGCAGCGGGATCGCTTCGCGCTCAAAGGCGCCATGCTGTTCGTCGTCTGGACGACGGACATCATTCGCCCGACGCAGGATCTCGACCTGCTTGGTTTCGGCGATTCCGACGTCGATGCGCTACGAGATGCGTTCCGCGACATCATGGGCACGCCTGTTGCGGATGACGGTGTCGTATTTGATCTCGACTCGGTGCGCGCCGAGCCGATCCGGGCGGAGCAGCTCTACGACGGCGTTCGGGTCAGCGCGCTGTCGTTCATCGGCACGGCGCGCGTGCCGATCCAGATCGACATCGGTTTTGGGGACGCCGTCACGCCAAGCCTGGAGGAGCAGGAATATCCGGCGCTGCTCGATGCCCCGGCGCCGCGCCTCAAAACCTATCCGCGCGAAACGGTCATTGCCGAGAAACTCGAAGCGGTCGTCGATATTGGCACCCGCACCAGCCGAATGAAGGACTATTACGATCTGCTGTCCATGGCTCGCCTCTTTGCATTTGACGGACAGACGCTCGCGCAGGCCATTCGGGCCACCTTCGACCGCCGCAAGACAGAGCTGCCGGACACGGTGCCGCCGGCGTTATCGCAGGACTTCGCCGCCGACGCGGACGCCATGGAGCGCTGGAATGCGTTCGTCCGGCGAACGCCGCTGCTGATCGATCCGCCGAACCTGGCCAGTGTCGTCGAGGAGATCACGAGGTTCGTCATGCCGCCGACAATTGCGGCGGCATCGGGAAAGTCGTTCGCGCAGAATTGGCGGCCATCCGAGGGATGGACGGCAGAAGTGTCAGAAGAGCGTACATAAGGGCCATAAGAATAATCCGCGCCTCGGGCGATCCTTTTCCGGTGTGTACCCATATTGGAAAGGTTCGACCCATGAAGGAGAAGGAGGACCAGACGGCCGCGGTCATCCCGCCCCCGGCGAACGATAACGGCCCCGAGCAAGGGGCAGCGCAAGAAGCGGAGCGGCACCTGGATACCATTGCGCGAGCCATCGGCCGCCATATTGCTCGCGAACACATCAGGGCCTGGGAGCGGGAGCGGCGGAAGCGGGCGGCCAACGACAATGAGGGACGGTCTGCCAGCGGCAGGCAAAACGCCCCAGTGGGGCGTTTTGAGGCCCGAATGCCAAAGGAAGAGGAGCGGGAACCGGATGGGTGAAATCCGCCCTTGAGAGAAAGGAAAGTCTCATGACCCGCGTTGCGCTATACGCCCGCTATTCCTCGGACAATCAGAGCGTTTCCTCGATCGAGGACCAGTTCCGCATCTGCCGGGACCAGGCGGCGCGGGAGAAGTTCAAGGTGGTGGGGGCCTACAAGGACGCCGCCATTTCGGGCGCGAGCGTCACCCTGCGGCCGGGCATCCAGGCGCTCTTGCAGGACGCGCAGGCGGGCAAGTTCGAGGTCGTGCTGGCGGAGGCGTTGGACCGCATCAGCCGCGACCAGGCCGATGTCGCCATCCTCTACAAGCATTTCAAATTTGCCGGCGTGACGCTCGTGACGCTCGCCGAGGGCGAGATCTCCGAGCTGCACGTCGGTCTCAAGGGCACGATGAACGCCCTGTTCCTGAAAGATCTCGCCGCCAAGACCCATCGCGGCCTGCGCGGCCGCGTCGAGAAGGGAAAGGCGGGCGGCGGCCTCTGCTATGGCTATGACGTTGTGAAACGTCTCAACGGCGATGGCGAGCAGGTGCGCGGCGAACGGAAGATCAACGAAGCCGAGGCCGAGATCGTCCGCCGCATCTTTCGCGAATTCGCCGCCGGCAAGAGCCCCAAGGCTATCGCCGCCGATCTCAACCGCGACGGTATTCCCGGTCCCAATGGCAAGGCTTGGGGAGACACCACGATTCGCGGCCATGTCTGCCGGGGCACCGGCATCGTCAACAACGAGCTCTATGCCGGCGTGCTGGTCTGGAACCGGCTGCGCTACATCAAGAACCCGGCGACGGGAAAGCGCGTCTCGCGGGTCAATCCGGAGTCCGAATGGATCAGGACCGAGGTGCCGGACCTGCGCATCGTGGATGAAGACCTTTGGCAGGCAGCGCGGCGGCGGCAGGAGGAGATCTCGAAGCAGTTCGAGAATGTCACCAAAGGCGTGCGCGCCTATCGTGCCAGGCACGTCAACGAGCTGCGCCGCCCGGCCTTTCTGTTTTCGGGCCTGCTCAAATGCGGCTGCTGCGGTGGCAACTACGGCATCATCACCCGTGACCGGTATGGCTGTCTCAATCGCTATCGCCGGGGTACCTGCGACAACGGCCATACCATCCGTCGCGATGACATCGAGCAGCGTATTCTCTCCGGCCTTACCGAACGGCTGGTTTCGGCCGACCGGGTCGCCAAGGCCGTGCGCGCCTATGCCGAAGCGCTCAACAGTCAGAACCGTGAACGCCGGGCGCAGGCGGAGCTTGACCGCAAGGCGCTGGAGAAGATCGAACGCGGCATCGCCGGTATCATCGCGGCGATCGAGGATGGCATGTATCAGCCGGCCATGAAGGATCGGATGGAAGACCTGGAACGCCAGAAGGCGGATGTCCTGGCGCGCATGGAACAGGCGCCCGAGGACGTTCCGGACATCCACCCCAACATTGCCGAAATCTACAAGGCCAAGGTGACGCAATTAAGCGAGGCTCTGGCCGATCCCGAACTGCGCGATCAGGCCGCCGAGGCGTTCCGCGCGCTGGTGGACGAAGTGGTGCTTGAGCCCGGCGACAAGCGCGGCGAGGTCAACGCCACCTTACGCGGCGAGGTAATGAACATCCTCGACATCGTTTCCGGGCGCAAAGTCCGAAATCGGCCTCAAGTTATAACAAAAGACGTTGCGGGTCCCCGCAACCAGCTTATCCTGCGACGGGTCGCTCTTGCCGAGCGGCCCGTTTTCGTTTGCGGCAAGCGCCAGAATTCCGGCGAGGTCACCGTAAAGGTCCATGTCGAGCTTGCCTTCGACAGTCGCGTCAGTTCGATCCGTTCGATCAACACGCACTCCGCTTCATGAAGGAAGGTTCTCGGCTTGGCTTCGTTACCCCTGCGAGCTGGCTGACTGCAGACTACGCGCTTTCGCTTCAAGAGGTGCTTCTGGGTAAGATCCGACTTGCCGCCATCATTGCGTCCAGCGCAGGATCGGCATGCCGGTGAGTTCGGTCCCGTTATCCGAAACACAGACCCGGGGCTGCCCCCGCGCAGCGATCACCGCATCCAGCTCGCGGGCCACCTGGCACCCGACAGCGAGGTGTTGGCCACCAGGCACAGGCATTCACGGGTGAAGTCGTCGACCACCGCCAGGATCCGGAAACGCCGACCATCGGTCAGGCTGTCGCTGACAAAATCCAGTGACCAGCGCTGGTTGGGCCCTTGTGGCAAGGCCAGTGGGGCGCGCGTGCCAAGGGCACGTTTGCGGCCGCCCCGGCGCCGGACCTGCAGTCGCTCTGTGTGCCTGTCGCGCATATCGGTTGCCAAGGACAAGGCCGAACAAACTCTGGGTCGCCGTTCAGCTGGCTGCTCGATCAGATCAACCGTGCCAGCCGCCTAATTCGGCGCAGCACCTCATCCTTCGGAAGGAACACGAGATCATCCTCGTGAAGAATCCGCAGCGCGTCATACAGCCTGCGCAGGGGGACAATCGAATGGGTTTCGAGTTCATCCGTGAGCCACAGCACCCCGTGCACCTCAACCCCGTTGCCTTCAGCCACGGCCCTTAGTGGACCGTCGCCGGTAAGCAGGATGCTGTCTTCGATATCTTCAGCCAGCGTCAGGGCGAAGCAGTCGTTGAGCGTGAGCCGTTTGTGCTGGTTGAAATAGCGCGCGGCGCGCATCACCGCCGTTCCCGGAAGATCGCGCACTTCCAGCCCCCCCGTCGCGCAGCGCCTTCTTCTCCGCGGCTGTCAGGCAGAGCCATTCATCCTCGAACAGAGGAGTCGGCGTCACGAACGTGTACGGGAGCCGCAAGACGGCCTCCAGGAGCGCCGTCTTTCTCAGATCGATCATGCATGATGTGTCACTCACGATGATCCGCATCGGCTCCAGCAGGCCCCCTCAATCCGTATTCGATCATCTCCAATGGCTGCTGAAGCAACTCGCTTGCCTTGCCCGGTGAAATGAGTCCTTCGGCCAGCGCCCGGTAGCAAAGGCGCTCGAAACGCCGGGGAAACTCATGACGGCCCTCTTCGTCGCGAGCTTCGAGGGGCGCGGGCTCGTTCGTGCGCCACCCCCTTGCGAAGGTCTGGAAAG
This sequence comes from uncultured Ferrovibrio sp., assembly GCF_937960835.1. Taxonomy (GTDB): domain Bacteria; phylum Pseudomonadota; class Alphaproteobacteria; order Ferrovibrionales; family Ferrovibrionaceae; genus Ferrovibrio. Next base: position 78,808 of record NZ_CALGPC010000004.1, on the reverse strand, counting down.
CGTAGGCAAGGGTCGATTCGTCAATGACGCCGATCTGCCGCAGGCGGACAAGCAGGGCCGATGCGCTCACGCGGTACATACGCTTGAGCTGGATCAGCTCCTGATAGCCCACCGCCTTTCTGCTCTTGCCGATCTCGCGAACGAGGTGTGCCCGCGGCACAAGAAAGGCGCCGGCAAACACGTTTGAAGCCTTCTCATGGTGCACCGTCGAGCTGTCATCGATCAGACGGTGCGCGAGTTCGTGCGCAAGGGTTAGCCGCCGCCTTTCCAGCGTGGCATTTCGGTTCACGACAATCACCGGAACCTTGATTTTCTGGCGGGGCCGCCGGACAAGGCAGGTGAGCCCCGATACGCTGCCGGGCAGGGGTATCAACAACACCTTGATTCCCCGGTCCTCCAGCAGGGAGGTCATGTTGGGAATAGGATCGATCCCGAGTTGCCATTCCCTGCGCACATCCTCGGCAAGAATCTCGCCCTCGTCCTCCCTTCCGAGAAACCGGTTTCCGAAACGTGGGGCGCGCCAGGCCCCGCTATCGAGGTCGAGAATTTCCTCGACCGTCAGATAGCGTTGCAGGCAATCGATTACCTCGGCCTCGACCCGCGCCCGGTCGCTGGCAGAGGTGCCGGAAAGTTTCCGGAACTCGACAGCCTCAAGCTCTTCGACCTGCTCGCTCAGGAGATATTCGAGGGAGACGCCAAGCACCTTCGTCAAGCGCGCCAGCACGCCTGAACTCGGCATCATCTCGCCGCGCTCGTACTTGCCGATCGCTTGCGCGGTCACTTCTCCGCCGAGCGCGTCCGAGAGGCCGCGCAGCGAATAGCCGGCCTTCTTCCTCGCAAGTTTCAGGCGATCTCCGAACATGGGGTCCTTGGTGCTTGAAGTTTACAGTTTTAAATCTTATCTTGAAATTGTAAACCAACTCCTTCCGCTGTGTCAAACTTTTCGAGCAAGGAAGCTGTTGGAAAACGAATGAAAATACGGGAGCTTACGATGAGCAAACGCAATCAGCATGTTGTCCCGCACGACGGCGGATGGGCGGTTCGCGGGGCCGGCAGCCAGCGGGCTACCTCGGTTCATGCCACCCAGCAGCAGGCGATCGACGCCGGACGCGCGATCGCCCGCCATCAGGGGACGGAGCTGCTCATTCACGGTCGCGACGGACGCATTCGCGAGCGTGATTCCCACGGGAATGATTCGTTTCCGCCGCGGGGCTGATCGCCCATGGCACGCGGCCCGGAACAGCAGCGGATCGGAGGTTGCCCGTGAACATCACGGCTATCGATCAGGCGCCAAGAAGGCGAGAGAATCGTCCGGCGCCCAAGCCGGACCGGCGCCTGGTCTTTATCAGCCACGCCAATCCGCAGGACAATCCAGCCGCGGCTTGGTTTGCAACGCAGCTTACGTTGCTCGGCTACGAAGAACCTGCGCATCGACAATTTCATCGTCCCCGTCCGGATCGAGAAGCTGACCCGGTCGCTGCCGATCCTCCTCAATACGGGGCTCTACATCAACGCGGAGAACTGGGCCGCCGGGCTCAAGGACCTCGTCGAACGGCTCAATGAAGATGGCGTGCCCAAGCGCGCGGTCATCGATTTCGAAAGGATCGCGTCCTGGTGGCCAGCGATGTCCGCCGAGAGCGTGGTCCGGCTAAACGAAGAAGAGGATCTCGTTTCCAACATTCTCAGCATCACCGCCCTTCCTGAAACCATCCATCTCCTCAAGGTTTCCTCGGAGGGCAACCCGATCGTCGGATACGAGCGACTGCAAAAGGCGCTTCCATCCAATCCCGCACACTATGCCTACCGCGATTTTGCCGTCACTTTCGCAGCGCCGTTTGATTTCGCCGAACTCACAAGCGGGTATGACTTTGAGTCCACCTATGCGCGCTCAAGACGCGCGAAATCCAAGCGGTGCCAACAGCCGACAACAAACTCGATACGCCGGCGGACTCCGCTTCCAGGCGAGGCGTTCTTGTTCGCTTCTAAACTGTCAGAAACAGACATATATTTCTGACAGAGGAGTTGAGCCATGAACACGATGGCCAAGACCATACTGGAACACACCAAGGGATTGCCCGAGGGGACGCCGATCTGCGCCAAGGAGCTTCTGCACCTGGGCGGACGCGCGGCTGTCGATCAGGCGTTGTCCCGCCTGCTCAGGCGCGGCCATCTCATGCGTGTCGGTCGCGGCGTCTATGTCCGCCCCGTCGAGGGCCGCTTCGGCAAGCGCGCGCCTTCGGCATCAAGCGTGGTCGAGAACATCGCCCGCGTCACTGGCGAGGCCATAGCACCGCATGGCGCTGCCGTGGCCAACAAGCTCGGCCTGACGACGCAGGTTCCCGTCCGTTCTGTCTACATCACGTCTGGCCGGAGTCGTCAGTTGAAGCTCGGCTCGCAGGTCGTGGAACTTCGTCATGCGCCCCATTGGCAACTGGCGCTCGGCAACCAGCCTTCCGGGGAAGTGCTCCGGGCTCTGGCCTGGCTTGGCCCCGAGAAGGCCGGTGCGGCCTTGCGCACACTCAAGCGGAAGCTCTCCGCGCCCGAACTTCAGGCGATCGCATCGGCGCGCTCACTTCTGCCGTCCTGGCTCGCCAAGCAAGTAAGCGAAGTCGTCTTGAACCTGGGAGCAAGCTCTGCTTCGGGTCAAAAAAGCGACAGATGATGAATTCGCAGCGCGCAGTCAGGATGACTAAACCCATTCAGCATCGCCTGCTGGCCGCGCTTCTCCCGAAGATCCCCTGAGATATCCTTAGCTGCGGGCTGCATTCATTAGATGAGGATCGGCAATCCAGCCTTCGAGCGGATCGAGGTTATCAGGCTTGCCGAAGCCGTTCTCCCGCTGCGACCACGCCCAAGCGGCCTGCACGGCGCAGAGCAGCGCATCGAGATGGTCAGCGCCGGGGTCCTTGCATAAATTGAGTGGTGCTTCGATGTTGAAGCCATAGCGAGCGTCCGCTTCTTTTGTCAGTTGCTGAAAGAGGGAAAGCCGCGCGTCCAACTGTTCTCGCGTCTGCTTTCGCTTCGCATCGTTCTTGTAGCTTTGCCGGTCGATCAGCGTACGGGCTACAATACCCGGATAGGCTTCGACGACGATGCGCGACGGGTCGCCCTGATGCACGTGCGGGATTGTAACGCCGGATTTGAGCAGGCGCGGCGCGCCCTCGAAAAACATCAGCCCAACAGGTACGCCATAGAGCTTCTGAGGGCTGATCGAGCCAGCGGTCTTATCCGTGGCGCGCCGATGTTCTTTGTCACCGGCAAGGCGGCTTTCTTTGTACCGGGTCAGGATGTCGCGAAAGCCAGGGCGATCAAACGTGGCGACGTGCGCGACGTAGGATGCCCAAGAGAGCGGCCAGCCGATCGTCTCAACGAAGCGGCGTGACTGGCCGAATGGAAAGTCGATGCCGGCGACCCAGGGACCTGGACGCCGGAGGGCGGTCTCAAACGCGCTGAAGTTCGGCCACTCTTCCAGTCTGCCGGCTATCAGCGTGTTGCTCTCCAGCACGCAGTGCAGGGCGGTGATCGGCTTGCGGCGAGAGGGAGAGCTCGTGAAATCGATGCCAATGATCTGCATGGAGGCCTACGCAGCCCTTCTCAGCAGGACATTGTGATCCTCGAACCCGTGGGCCAAGAGTGCGGTCAGGGCTTCGGCATGGGCCTTCCGGCTGTGATCCTCGTCAATGAGATGCTCAATGAGCCGGAGCCTTGCCATATGGTCATCGCTGAGCGCGTGGTGGTGAACTCCGGCAATGACGAGCGTCAGATACCAGTCGAAAGGCTTTAGCTGGCAGTCGATCGTGCCGGCGATGTAAGTGGTGGCCGTTATCCGTTCTCCGGTGCCTGTCTCCGCGGAGAAGTCATCCATACGTTCCTAGCCGGGGACTTCCGCGCGGTCGAGTTCCGCTCGGTCGCATCTATCGATCTCGAACAGCACGCCAGGAGTCGCAACATCGGCGGCGGCTACCCCCGGCGGCAGGCTGCGGCGGAACCCGGCAGAGCGGGCGGCGAGTTCGACGGCGAGGTCGGTCAGCGCCGTGCGGTGCTTCGAGCTCTCGCTGATGAGCAGCGGCTCCATCAGGCCGATGCTCTCGCCGCGATCGGCGGGAGCCTTGTCTTTGGCCGGATTTTTGTCCGCTTTTATGTCCGGTTTTGAATTGCTCATAATCCCAATTATGGCATGAACTTATGAGCTACGACAGCTTCATTTCATGCCGTCTTATGTCCGGTTTATATGCCGGACGCCGGTGCGATCTCGTCCTGATCCTTCCGGTCGCTTCCTCGCCTTCGATTAGGGCGTCTTCACGCAGGTCGTCAAGGAATTTCAACGACAAAGCCGTCGGGCTGACGGTAGAGCAGCGAGCGCTTGACCTGCCGGTCCGTGAGGCCCGTACGCCTCATCACCTCTTCCTTGAACGGCTTGCATTGTACGTAGCTCATGCGGCCGTCGACCATGGCTTTTCCACGGGCGTCGGGCCGGTCGGCCTGAGGCTCTTGGCACAGCGCTGCGTGCTGGTTCGACAGCACAGCGTCTTTCGCTGGCTCAAACACGGCGTCCAGATGGCGAATGACGGTCATGGGAAAGGATGACCTCGCGGTACTTTCCCCGCGCATGGACATGCCGAAGGACATCGTCGGCAATGTTCCAAATGAATTACTGATGTTGAGATTGCTCCTGATGCGCCCTTTGGGTGCATTTCCTATTGCCCGTCACCGAGCTCGCGCTTCTCGTACACGGTCGTTATCCGCGCACCGTCCCAGACATAGCAAAGATGTCGCTCTTGTCGTGCGTTAGAGAGTAGCGGCGGGCGGAACACGGCGACGCACTCCCCGCCGTCGCATCGCACGCTGTCGTAGACGATGCCATTCGAGCCACCCTTGCGCGCCACCTTCGCAAGGTGCTGGGCCGCGGCATAGTTGTCCTTGCGGTAGACCAGCGGATACGTGGCCTTTTGTCCCCGGAGGTCGTGCAGTTCCCCTGCAAGATCGACCAGATAGACACGCATATCGAGTTCCATGTGCGCTTGCGCGGTAGCCCGCATGAAGCGCTCGCGGTGGTATCTCGTCTCGGCGATGGCCGTGTCGAGGTTGTTGGCCGCGTAGAACACGCCATAGGTCCCGTCGGTGAACCGGCTTCCATCGGGATTGAGGTGGGTGAAAGCCGCCATGATGACGCTCGTGCCGGGGCCGCTGATCCGGTCCTCCTGCGGCACGAGCCTTATTTCGCCAGCTTCATCGCGTAGACGAGGATTGGTCAGGGACTCCAGCTCGAAGATGGCTTCGAGGTCATCCGGCTCGGTCACCCGCTCGAACAGCTGAATCGGAGGAAAGCGGCTGGGTATGATCCGCCAGCACGGCATCCATTCGACATAGGCGACCGGCAACGTCATGTCCAACCGCCGCGCTGGGCGTCCAGGTACTGGCGGACAACGAAAAGGTCGGCTACCTGGCCAGACAACATGCGGTCGAGCGCCGACTTGCCTGCGAACAGGGGGGCTTGGTTCGGTTGCTTGACCCAGGCGTCTGCTGCTGCCTCGTCAGGTAGAAGGATTTGAAGCGCCTTGTAGATCCCGAGAATGTAGGAGATGCGCTCCAGCGTGTCCTTCGGCAACACCGTATTCGGGTCCTTCTTCCATTTGAAGAACGTCGAGCGCGCCGTCACGCCGAGAAGCGTCATTTGCTCGTCGACCGACAAGTCCCACAATTTGGCGATGCGAAAGAACGTCCGTAGTGCCGGGCCAGAAAGGCCTTTGCGATCAATCGCGGATGCTGGTTGTCCATGCGCAGCCATGACACCATCCAATAGCGGATTATATAATCATGGTAGTCTATATATGGACTTTATGGAAGGTGTACTATCAGTGATGTCCTTGAGCCGCATCGCTCCTGGCCGACGCCTAAAAGGCCGGATTGAGTTAATGTTAACTATTGCTTACACTAAGTCATATAGTGTAAAGTTTAGTGAGCATTATGAGGGCCAAACCAGAAGCGACCTTGCCCATGCCGGTGCGCCGCGCTCTCAAGAAACTGGGCGCGGACATCCGCGATGCACGCCGCCGCCGGAGAATCCCGACGACGATCATGGCAGAGCGCGCGCTCATCAGCCGTGTGACGCTTACCAAGGTTGAGAAGGGAGACCCCAGCGTCAGCCTGGGCATCTACGCCACGGTGCTCTTTGTCCTTGGTATGACAGAACGCCTGGCCGAACTGGCCGACCCCAAACACGACGCCATCGGCCTCAGCCTGGAAGATGAATTGCTGCCGCAGCGCATCCGCAGCCCGCAGAGGCCGAAGGGGAATGGCTGATGAACCGCGAGATGTTCGTCTACATCGACCTTCAAGGGAAGCCGATCCTGGTCGGCCGCCTGTGGTCGCGTATCCGCAAGGGGCGCGAGAGCGCCACCTTTGAGTATGATCCTTCATGGCGCGTTCACCCGGAGCGCTTTGCGCTGGAGCCCGCATTCGCGCTTGCGCCGGGGCCATTCCATACGCCACCGGAGAAAACCCTCTTTGGCGCGATTGGTGATTCTGCCTCCGACCGTTGGGGGCGCGTGCTCATGCGCCGTGCCGAACGTCGCCGTGCCGAGCGGGAAGGACAGATGCCCCGCACGCTGTTTGAGGCAGATTTCTTGCTGATGGTGGACGATGTGGCGCGTCAGGGAGCCTTGCGGTTCAAGTCCGACCTGGATGGGCCGTTTCTGGCCCCGGAAAACGGTGTGCGGATTCCGCCGCTGATCGAACTGCCCCGCTTGCTGTCCGCAGCCGAGCGGCTTGCCAATGAGGAAGAGGATGACGAAGATCTGCGACTGCTGATCGTGCCAGGCTCATCCTTGGGTGGTGCACGCCCCAAGGCATCCGTCCGCGACCATGACGGCCACCTGGCGCTGGCCAAGTTCCCGCACAAGCAGGACGACATCAGCGTGGTCCTATGGGAGGGCGTCGCTCTGTCACTGGCTGAGAAGGCAGGGATTGCCGTGCCGAGTTGGCGTATCGAGCGCATCGGCGGCAAGCCTGTCATTCTCATTCGCCGCTTCGACCGCGCCGGTGGTGCGCGTATCCCGTTCCTGTCCGCCATGAGCATGTTGGGCGCTAACGACAACGAACAACATTCCTACCTGGAGATCGCCGATGCTCTGCGGCAATACGGGGCCGCGACCAAGGACGATCTTGCCCAGCTCTGGCGGCGGATCGTGTTCAGCGTCCTCATCTCCAATACCGACGACCACCTGCGGAATTATGGGTTCCTGTATTGCAGCTATGAGGGCTGGCGACTGTCGCCCGCCTACGATCTCAATCCTGTGCCCGTGGACATTCGCCCGCGCATCCTCTCCACGGCCATCGACATGGATGATCCTACGGCTTCCTTCGAGTTGGCGCTTAGCACGGCCGACTACTACGGCCTCAGGCAGGGGGAGGCGAAGGATATTGCTCGGCAGGTCGCACATGCTGTTGCCGACTGGCGAGGCGAGGCTGTAAGGCTGGGCATATCATCGCGCGAGATCGAGCGCATGGCATCGGCCTTCGAGCACGAGGACGCCAGGAAGGCGCTCGCCTAAAGGGCGTCGGCCGGCTAGCGCGTTGCGACACGGTGCGCCTCCAGCCAGTGCTCGAAGGCCGCACGCTCAATCAGCACCCGTCCGCCAATACGGATGATGCAGACATTGAAGCCATTTCTATCCACATTGAAATCCACCCGCGAATCATCGATTCCGTAAAGGCGGGGTAGGCAGCAGCATGCTGCTTCACGATCATCAGGTTTTCTGGTGCAACAGTCATTCATGAAATCCCCCAAATAGTTTGTGGTTGCTCAGCCCCTCCTGAAAGATCACGCAGTCGTCGCGGAAATCGGTCCCCATGAGTTTCTGAGGAGAGGCCACCCGACCCTCGCCGCTCCAGATGGATGTGCTCCGATGGCCGTGTCGAGGATGTTGGCCGCGTAGAACACGCCACAGGTCCCGTCGGTAAACCGGCTCCCATCGGGATTGAGGTGGGTGAAAGCCGCCATGATGACGTTCGTGCCGGGCCGCTGATCCGGTCCTTCTGCGGCATGAGCCTTATTTCGCCAGCTTCATCGCGTAGACGAGGCTTGGTCAGGGACTCCAGCTCGAAGATGGCTTCGAGCCGTTCAGGGCGAACGGCGATTTCATGCTTGCCCCCCTTCCTGACGCATCGCGCGACTACTTTAAGGGACAAACCCGGCTAAATGCACCCGTTAAAATAAAATTCTTATATGAAAAGTGATTTAAAACAAACAGTTACAAAGATATCAGAATTCTCTTTCCATATTCTGAAAGAATAGCCATGATGTCGAAAAATACCTGGGAGAAACGTGTGAGCAGGGTCATCCGCTTCTGCGAGGATGCAGCAAGGGCCGTTGGCATCGCCGCCTTGCTGCTGATCATGGTGATCATCGCCTGCGACGTGGTGCTGCGCTACGTCGCCAACGCACCGCTGGCCTGGGCCTACGATTTCATCGGCCTTTATCTGATGCCAGCATTGTTCTTCCTGCCGCTGGGCTATGTCCAGCGCTGCCAGGGCAATATTGCCGTCGATCTGCTGGTGCAGCTTTTGCCGGCGCGCGGCCGCCGCTTGCTCTTCCGACTCGGGAACCTAGTCGCGACCGTCCTTTTTGCTGCGACCTGGCATCTCTATGTGCAGAAGAGCAGCATCGCCATTGAGACCGGCGAAGAGATCATCGGCCCCAGGGTGTGGATCACCTGGCCCATTTACGCAATGGTCGCCCTGGGCCTGACCTTCTTCGTGTTGCGTCTGATCTATCAGGTGTTCCAATCGCCAGACGACCTTGATCGCGATGCGGCGGTGGGAGGCCATAGCCAATGAGCCTCGTCTTGATCGCGACTCTGGCATTGGCTGCGATGCTGATCCTCGGGGTGCCGGTGGCCTTCGCGCTCGGCATCGCCGGCGCGCTCGGCCTTTACATGCTCGGCGGCTGGAGCGTGTTGTCGGGGATTCTGCAGACCACGACGCTGTCCAGCGTCAATTCATACGAGCTTGTCTCCATCCCGATGTTCATCCTGATGGCGGAGTTCGTCATCCTCAGCGGCATCGCCAATGGCCTGTTCAATGCCGCTGCGCTCTGGGTCGGACGGCTGCGCGGCGGACTGGCCATGGCCACAGCTTTGGCCGGCGCTGGCTTCGGCGCCATCTCGGGCTCGAGCACGGCCTCGGCAGCGACATTGGCCTCGACCAGCCTGCCGGCGATGCTCAGGCAGGGCTACGATCCCAAGCTGGCCAGTGGCGTGGTCGCCATATCGGGGACGCTTGCGATGCTGATCCCGCCCAGCGTGGCCCTCGTGCTCTACGGCGTAATCGCCGATATCAGCGTCGGCAAGCTGCTGATCGCCGGCGTCATTCCCGGACTGATCGTGACGGCAGCCATCATGCTGACGGTCTGGGGCGTAGTGCTGATCGACAAAGAAGCGGCGCCGAGGGCATCCTCGGCCAGCTGGGCGGCGAAGCTGCGAGTGCTCAAGGAACTCGGGCCGATGCTGCTGCTCTTCGGCCTGATTACGGTCTGCATCTATACCGGACTGGCAACACCGACCGAGGCCTCTGCCATTGGCGCGGCGGGCGCACTCCTTTTGGCTCTGCGCAGCCCCGATTTCACCCGAGAGGGCTTCGTCAACGCCTGCTCGCGCGCCGTGCAGACCACCTGCATGATCCTGCTGATCATCATCGGCGCGCATATTTTCGGCTACTTCTTCACCCTGACCCGTACCACCTATTCGATCGTGACGTGGGTCTCCACCCTGCCGCTCGATCCTTATGTGATCCTGGCGATCATACTGTTCGGCTATATCCTGCTCGGCTGCGTGATGGACCAGGCGGCGATCCTGATCCTCACCGTGCCGATCGTGCTGCCAGTCATCAAGGCACTTGGCTTCGACCCGATCTGGTTCGGCGTCATTGTCGTGGTGACGGCCGAACTTGGCATGGTGACGCCGCCCGTCGGCCTGAATGTCTTCGTAGTGTCGAAAACCACGGGAATGCCGCTGCGGACTGTGTTTGCGGGCGTCGTGCCGCACATCGTCGCGCATATCCTCGTGCTGATCCTGCTCGCCGCAGTACCCGGCCTGGTGCTCTGGCTGCCGCAGAACATGCAATAGCCAACAAGAAGGAATAGGAGGAACGCTATCGTGAAGCCCGCTTTGACAACGACGGCCATTCTTGGCCTGGCTCTGGCCGCAACATGGTCGGCCAATGCACAGGCGCAGATCACCTTGAAGGTGGCCGATTCATTTCCCGCCGGACACTATGTCACGCGCTACATGACCAAGCCCTGGATGGAGGAAGTGACCGAGAAGACCGGCGGCAAGGTCAAGTTCGAGCATTACCCGGCCGAACAGCTCGGCAAGCTGAAGGACATGCTGATGCTGGCGCAGTCCGGCGTGACCGACATCGCCTATGTCGTCCCTTCGATCGTGCCGGACAAGATGCCGCTGTCGCCGGTGGCCGAGCTTCCGCTGCCCGAGGCGGTCGGCTGCAACGGCGCGATGGCCTATTACAAGGTGGTCAACCAAAACAGTCAGCTGCGCAGGCTCGACTTCGAAGCCAACAAGGTGCGGCCGATCCTGGTGCAGAACCTGCCCCCCGTATCAGGTCTTCACGGGCAAGCAGATCAATGGCCTGAAGGATCTGCAGGGCATGAAGATCCGCGTCACCGGCTCGGCCAAGGCGGCGGTGATGGAGCGCTTCGGATCCGTCCCGGTGCAGATTCCGACCCCGGAAGTCCGCGAGGCGCTTTCGCGGGGCACCGTGGACGGCATCATGTTCGTCTATTCCAGCCTGTTCCCCTATGACCTGCATCCGCTGGTCAAGACCGCCACGACGGATCTCAATTTTGGCGGCTGGATCTCCGCCTATCTCATCAGTGAGGCGAAGTGGAATGCTCTCCCGGCTGATGTGCAAGAGATCATGACCACGCTTGGCGAAAAATACACACGCCGGAACTGCGAGCTGGTCATGCAGGACGATGCGAAAGACCGCGATCGCTTGGTGCAGGGCGGCACGAAGCTGCTGCAGCTTTCGGCAGAAGAGAAGGCGGAATTCGCCAGCAAGACCGCCGATGTCGCCGAAAAATGGGCAGCCGACCTCGACAAGCGCGGTCGGGCCGGCAGCGCGGTGCTGAAGGAATACAGGGAAGCCCTGAAGGCAAACTGAAGGCATAGCCCCGGTCTGCCTGATGCAGGCCGGGGCCATTTTTTATGGTCGATGAGGCGCGTGATGCCGCTGTCTGGCGTGAGAATTCTGGATTTGACGACGGTGTTGATGGGGCCTTATGCCACGCAGCTGCTGGGCGATTTCGGCGCCGATGTCATCAAGATCGAAGCGGCCAACGGCGATTCGGTACGTGGCATCGGCCCGATGCGGCACAAGGGCATGGGCGCGGCTTTTCTCGCGGTCAATCGCAACAAGCGAAGCATCGTCATCGACCTGAAACGGCCGCAGGGGCGGGAGCTTTTGCTCGACATGGCGCGCCGGGCCGATGTGCTGGTCTATAACCTGCGTCCCCATGTGATGGAGAAGCTGGGCCTTGCTTACGAGGCCTTTGCCGAGGTCAATCCAGCCTTGCTGTATGTGGGCGTCTATGGCTATGGCCGGAGGGGGCGCTACGCCACGCGACCGGCTTATGACGACCTGATTCAGGCCATGACGGCAATCCCGTCCTTGTACAGCCAGTCCTCGGGCAACGATCCGCGCTATGTACCATTCCCGGTTGTCGATCGTTTCGTCGGCATGTATGCGGCGCTGGTGGTGGCGTCGGCCCTCTATGAGCGGAAAAACTCCGGCAAGGGGCAGCGCATTGACGTGCCGATGTTCGAAACCATGACCAGCGTGGTTCTGGGCGACCATATCGGTGGCCGCGGCTTCGTGCCGCCGCTCGGGCCGCCCGGATATGCGCGGCAGCTCTCGCGCAGCCGTCGCCCCTTTCCTACCAGCGACGGATATCTCGCGATCCTGCCCTATAATGACGAACAATGGCGCCGCTTTTTCCGCGCCGTCGGCCATCTGGAGGCATTCGAGAAGGATCCGCGCTTTGCCGATATCGGCCTGCGCACGCGCAATATCGACGCGCTCTATGACATTGTCGCAAAGATCCTGCTGACCCGCACGACGTCCGAGTGGCTCAAGGTGATGGCGGAAGCCGATATCCCGGCAACGCCGCTTTACACTTTGGACGATGTATTCGACGACCCGCATCTGCAGGAAGTCGGCTTCTTCCGCGAATGCGAGCATCCTTCCGAAGGGCGGGTGCTGTCCATGCGCGTGCCGTCGGAATGGTCGCGCACGCAACCGGATTACAACCGTCCGGCTCCCCGTCATGGCGCGGATTACCGGGATATCCTGCAGGATATGGGCGTCTCACAAGAGCGCATCGCCGCGCTGACCGCGAGCCAGGTCGTCATGCAACCGGCGGGCGCCGAGGAATGAGCGGCAAGGGCGTCCTCGCCGGCATTCGCGTCGTCGAATTCGCCGGCATCGGTCCCTGTCCGATGGCAGCCATGCTGCTTGCCGATCTCGGGGCCGAGGTGCTGCGGATCGACCGCATGGTCAAGGTGCAAATGGGAACCCCGAAGCCGGAGCGCTACAACCTTCTGCTGCGCAGCCGTCCGAGCATCGATCTCGATCTTAAGTCTGCCGAGGGGCGTGCCATGGCGCTGACCCTGATCGAGAAGGCGGATATCCTGCTGGAGGGTTTCCGGCCAGGCGTCATGGAGCGCCTCGGCCTGGGGCCGCAGGAATGCTTCAAGCGCAACCCCCGCCTCGTCTATGGCAGGGTCACCGGCTGGGGTCAGGAGGGGCCGCTGAGCAGCCGCGCCGGCCATGATCTCAACTATATCGCGCTGAGCGGCGCGCTGGATGCCATTGGCCTCAAGGACGGCCCGCCGGTGCCGCCGTTGAATCTGGTCGGCGATTTCGGCGGCGGCGCCCTTTATGCCGCGATGGGCGTGCTGGCCGCCCTGATCTCGGCGCGCAGTTCGGGAAAGGGGCAGGTTGTCGATGCGGCCATGGTCGATGGCGCGCTGTCGCTGATGACCATTTTTTACGGCATCCACGCCGCCGGATTGTTTTCCACGCAACGCGGCAGCAATGCGCTCGATGGCAGCGATCCCTTCTATGCCGTGTATGAATGCAGCGACGGCAAGTATCTGTCCGTCGCTCCGATCGAAACCCGCTTTCGGGAAGTCTTCGTCGACATCCTGGGGCTGGATTTGCGCGGGGGCGATCTTGTTCCGGCAACGCCGCAGGACAAGCAGCGGGTGCGCGACCTGATCGCCGCACGCCTGCGGACCAGGTCGCGAGATGAATGGGCTGCGCTCTTTGCCGACAGCGATGCCTGCGTGGCCCCGGTATTATCGGTGGCGGAAGCGCCGCATCATCCTCACCTCGTCAGCCGCGGCTCGTTCACCGAAATCGACGGCGTGCTGCAGCCGGTCCCCGCGCCACGCATGCCAGGCAATGATGCGAAGCCGCAGATGGCGCGGCGCGGCGATCCGGACGAGGCGCTTGCCGCCTGGGGCGTGACTGCCGACATGGTGGCTTCGTTGCGCCAGGCTGGACTGCTTGCATAGGAGGGAGCGATGACGCATTTCAGCTTCACCTACCGGAATGCCGATCTTGAGGCCTACAGCGATTTCCGGCAGCAGATCCGCCGCTTTCTATCCAGAGATCCGGCCGCACAGACGCCGCGCGCCGATTGCTGGTCGCAGTTCGATGCCGGCTTCAGCCGTCGCCTGGCCGAAGAAGGGCTGCTTGGACTGACCTGGCCGAAGCAGTATGGCGGGCAGGAGCGTTCGGCGCTTGAGCGTTTCATTCTGTTGGAGGAATTGCTGGCCGCAGGCGTTCCGGTGGCGGCCCACTGGATTTCCGAACGCCAGGTCGGACCGCTGCTGCTGCGCTATGGCACCGAGGCGCAGAAAGAGGCCTATCTTCCCGCTATCCTGAGGGCGGAATTGTTCTTTTGCATCGGCCTCAGCGAGCCCGACAGCGGATCCGATCTTGCAAGCCTGCGGACCAGGGCCGACCGGACCGAGGGCGGTTGGATTGTGAATGGGCGCAAGATCTGGACCTCGAATGCGCATCGGTCGCATTTCATGGTGCTGCTATGCCGCACCAGTCCGGGATCGCAGCGGCATCAGGGGCTGTCGCAGCTGATCATCGACATGAAATCGCCCGGATTGACCATCCGGCCGATTCCCAACATCTCGCGCGAGCACGAATTCAACGAAGTGACTTTCGACGATGTCTTCGTGCCCGAAGACCGGCTGATCGGCAGCGAGGGCAATGGCTGGGAGCAGGTCACCAGTGAACTGGCCTTCGAGCGCAGCGGCCCGGAGCGCTTCATGTCGTCCTTTGTCCTGCTGCGGCAATTGCGGCAATCCGGGCATCAACTGCCGCCTGAGATGCTCGGAGAACTGACGGGCCGGTTCATGGCGTTGCGGTCGTTGTCGATCTCGGTGGCGGCAATGCTGGATGAAGGCAAACTGCCGAATCTGGAAGCGGCTTTGGTCAAGGAGCTTGGCTCCCGTCTGGAGCAGGATATCGGCGAGGCTTTGCTGAACTGTCTGGACGCAATGCCGGATCCGGACAGTGCGGCATCCTATGAACGGCTGTTGGCCCAGAACCTGCTCCATGCCCCGTCCTACTCCATTCGTGGCGGTGCGCGCGAGATCTTGCGCGGCATCATCGCCCGCGGCCTGGGGATGCGCTGATGTCTGAACAAAATCCCGTCTACGCCTCGGTCCAACACGCGCTTGAGGCGATCTCGCCGCTGCGCTGCGGCGGGAAGCTTCCTCCCGAAGCGGCCTGGCTGGAACTATGGCCCGCGCTGGAGCAGGACGGTTTCACCTTGCCGTCCGTGCCCGCGGATCTGGGCGGCTCCGATGGCGGCTGGGAGGAGGAACTTGCAGTCGTCGAGGCTTCGGCAGCCATGGCTGCCGCCTTGCCGTTGCCGGAGACTGCCGCCGTTGGTGCCCTACTGGCACAAGCCGGAGCGGCCATTCCTCCCGGGCCGCTGACCTTTGCGGCACCCAACCAGTGCAAGGAGCTGAGCCTTTCGGATGGCGCGCTGTCCGGCATTGTTCGGCACCTGCCGTGGGGGCGGCATGCCGGACATGCATTGCTGCCGCTGCGCGATGGCGTGGCGCTGGTCGCCCTGGCAGGCGGATCGGTGACGCGGGCCGCCAATCTGGCAGGTCATCCCCGCGATATGGTTGTCTTTGAGCAGCTGCGGCCACTGGCCATGCTGCCCGGCGTCTTCAGTGATCTGCTCTGGTTGCGCGGCGCTGCCATGCGCTCGGCCCAGATTGTTGCAGGCGCGAGCAAGGCCCTGGAACTGGCCATCGAATATTCCAGGACGCGGGTGCAGTTCGGTCGACCGCTGGCCGGCTTTCAGGCCGTGCAGCATCAGATCGCCGATGCCGCCAGCAAGCTGGCGGCAGCCCGCCTCGCGGTCCAGGCGGCCTATGACCGCCTCGGTGCGGGCGAGCCCAGCGAGATGGCGGTCGCGACGGCCAGGATCAATGCCTGCCTGGCCGGCGCGGCCTGTGCTGGTGTGGCGCATCAGGTCCATGGCGCCATCGGCTATACCTGGGAATACGATTTGCGGCTTCACACCACCGCCATACAGGCCTGGCGCGCCGAGTTTGGCAGCTTGCGCTACTGGAGCGGTCGGCTGGGAGAACTGGTTGCGAAGGACGAGGCTGCCGATCTTTGGCATATGATCACGGGCTAACGGGAGGATCGGAATGGAGCCGGCAATCATCGTCGAGAGGCAGGATTCAATCGCCATCGCGCGGCTGAACCGGCCGGAGAAGCGCAATGCCTTCACCGATGTTGAAATGATCGATGAGGTGGTCGAGGCCATTTATGCCCTCAATGCCGATCGCGACGTGAAATGCCTGATCCTGACCGGCAATGGACGCGCCTTTTCGGCTGGCGGCGACCTGAAGGGGATGCAAAACGGATCGTCTTTGGTCGACCGGAACCAGCCGGAGGTGACGCGCATGGCCTATCGGCGGGGCATCCAGCAACTGCCCGAGCTGTTCGAGGCGCTGGAGATTCCGGCCATTGCGGCGGTCAATGGTCCTGCCATGGGGGCGGGATGTGATCTTGCGCTGATGTGCGATATCCGGATCGCCTCCGAGCAGGCTCGCTTTGCGCAAACCTTCGTCCAGCTCGGCCTGGTATCCGGCGATGGCGGTGCCTGGCTGCTGCCCAGGCTGGTCGGCTTTGCGGATGCCTGCGAGATGGCGTTCACCGGCGAGGCGATCGATGCTGCGCGCGCCTTGCAGATCGGTCTGGTCAGCAAGGTGGTGCCGCCGGAGCGGCTGATGGACGAGGCGCTGGCCCTGGCGCGCCGTATTGTGGTCAATCCCGCCGATGGGATCAGGATGACCAAGCGGCTGCTGCGGCTGGGACGCAATATGCAGATGAACCAGCTGCTGGAGGTTTCTGCGGCGATGCAGGCGCTGGCTCACAACACCCGCGAACACCGGGAGGCGCTGCAGGCGGCCTTGGACCGGATCGCCGGTGCCGCCGGCAGGGCATAACGGGGCGCCAGCTGCAAGACTAGGAGCGGCTGATCACCTTGGCTGCCGCAGCCAGGCGGTCGAGATTGGCCTGCAGGTTGGCCTTGATGCGCACGCTCGGTCCTGAAACGGCAAGGGCGTAATATTCGCCCCGCAGCGTCAGCGGCACCGCAAGGGACGTCATGTCGGGAATGGTTTCCTCGGCATTGACATACCAGCCGCGCCGCCGGCTCAGGTCGAGGTCGCGCTTCAACTGCGCCAGATCGGTAATGGTCTTTCGGGTCAGCCTTTCCAGCTCGATCTGACTGAGAATCTTGTCGCGTGCCGCATCCGGCAGCGAGCCCAGCAACGCCTTGCCGATTGAGGTCGCATAAACCGGCCGCATATCGCCGACCTGCGGCATGTAGCGCGAGGGGCCCGGGGGAACCTCGACGGCCAGCAGGATCACCTTGTTGCGGGAGAGCTTGCCGAACATTGCGGTCTCGCCCGATTCGTCGCGCAAATGCCGCACGGTATCGCCGACGGAGGAAAGGACCGGGTCGGATTTGGTTATGTCCTGGGAAGCCAGGTAAAGCCGGCTCGTGGGGTAGAAGCTGGTGCCGGGCGGGGTGCTGTAGAGATAGCCGCGCGTCTCCAGAGTGCGGATGATGGTGAAGCAGCTCGACACGGGAATCTTCAGTACCCGCGCAAGCTCCGACACCGTCATCGGGCGGCGGATTGTTGCGAAGGCCTCGAAGAGATCGATGGTCCGCGAGGCTGCGCGGACATTGGCGCCGCTCCCTTCACTGCTCTTTTTCTGCTTGCGCACGGGTTCCTTCAAATTTGCCTCGCAGCCATTTGCCTTGACGTCGTGCAACGTTCATATGAATGCCATAATAGCGGAATGAAAGCCAAATCGACATCCTCCAAATGCCATGCGGCAAAGAGCTTGCGGTCTTCTCCGAGCCGAGGCTGCGGGAGCTGCGCGGGCATGCCTGGCCGCGCCGGCCAGTCGTCATTCCCGATCACAAGGATGCCGGCCGGCCGGCGCGGCGCTGAACATTTGTCTGGGTGAGCATCTATTCTGCAGTTCGGCGTTGGAGCATCCAGCTCCCTTCTTTGGTGGTAGGGCATGACGGTTGCGCCGGCTATAAGGCGCATGCGCGTCGTGCAAGCCTCCGTCACCTCAATGCAGCAATCATGGCAATGCAGCAATCGTGCTCCATACGTCTGGAGCGTCCCCGCCTGAGCCGGAGGAGGCAGAATGCCATTGCTAAGTTTCTCATCGCCAATCGATGGCTTGGCGGCATCAACAGCACCACCGATCCGCTCGATGCGCTGCCGGCCGATGTGTCTCGCCTGATGTATGAGACGCGTTCGGCTGAGCATTTGGGACGCAATCAGCGCATAATTTCCGATCAGCGCTTAAGCCGCCTGCCTCAAATGGAGGCGATCCGGGACTGAATTTTGAGCGCGGCATCCTTTGTTGCCGAAAAGCGCTGTGGAAAGCTCGTCTCTTCGTTCGGATTACAGCGCGTTCCATCTACCTGTAGTAATGGCGCTCCTGGCAAAGCGCGGATGCGCTGGGTTGCAAAATTGAGCCTTGACCGGGTCTGTGTCGAAATCTAAAAAATGAGACGTCGTATCTTTTTTGGGTGCCGGGCATACTGGGGCGTCATATGGACGGTTTGGGAGGATGTGGTGGAGGGGGCGAGCGGGCGATATGCGAGCGGTCGTTGACGGTTCTCGCCCATGCGGCGGTCACCGGCGAATATCGACATCTGGTGCTGCAGGCGGAGCGCCCGATGACGCTGGCTCGGCCGGGACAGTTCTTTCACCTGCTCTGCACGGGCGAGATGGGGATGCTGGCTCCTTTTTTCCGTCGGCCCATGAGCGCCTATCTGGCGGACCCCAGCTCCGGGCGCCTTGAATTTCTCTACAAGGTCAACGGGCGGGGCACGCGTGCCCTGGCCGCGCTGCAGCCAGGCGAAGAGCTCAATGTGCTTGGCCCCTTGGGGCGCGGCTTCAGGCTCGATCCGTCGTGGAAAAACATAGTCGTTGTGGGGCGCGGCGTGGGCCTGGCAACGCTTGCGCCCTTGGCTGAGGCGGCGGCGGCGCAAAGGATTAAGGTGACCGCCATCCTAAGCGCTCGCCGACCGGACTTGTTGATGTCTGCCGAGCGTTTTCAGAATACCGGTGCCCGTGTCCTGCCTGTCTATGACAGCGATGGCTCGAGTGCGCCTGAGGAAGTGGAAAAACTGCTGGATCGCTTGATTGCATCCCGGCTTGCCGACGCCTTCTTCGTGTGTGGCTCGCAACGGCTGCTCAGATTGCTGCAGCGGTTCAGCGAGACCCATGCGATTCCAGGGCAGGTCGCTTTGGAACAGCAGATGGCATGCGGTCTTGGCATGTGCTTTTGTTGCGTCCGGCCGTTCCGCGAGGACGGCAAGATAGCGCAGCGGCGGGTCTGCTGGGAGGGGCCGGTATTCAATCTTCAGGAGGCTTTGGCATGACGTCGAGGCTTGCTGATGTGAAAACAGACTCGCGCGAGCCGCAGGTGGACCTCAGTGTTCGCATCGGCAGGCTCACGCTGGCCAATCCGGTCATGCCGGCTTCCGGGACTTTTGCCGAGGGCTTGGAGCAGGTCTTCGACTTCAACCGGCTGGGCGCCTTCGTTACCAAGACGATCACCCGGGATTATCGCAGCGGCAACCCCACGCCCCGGGTGGCGGAAACGGCGTCGGGAATGCTGAATTCGATCGGCATTCCCAGCAAAGGGCTTGCGACTTTCCTTTCGGATACGCTCCCTTTCTACCGGCGATACCGCCCCCCTCTCATTGTCAGCATCTCGGCGCCGACGGCCGAGCAGTTCGCGGAATTGGCGCGCGAGCTCACCGTGCCGGGCATTGCGGCGATCGAGGCCAATATCTCGTGTCCGAATATCGAAGCCGATGGTCGCGCCTTTGCCATGCTGCCGGACAGTACCGAGACGGTGGTGCGCCGGCTGCGGGCGGCGACAGAACTCCCCCTTTGGGTAAAGCTGACGCCGAATACGGCCGACATTGCAGCGGTTGCATCTGCCGCGGAGGCCGCCGGTGCCGATGCCTTGGTCGTCGCCAATACGATACTCGGGATGGCTGTCGATGCCGATACGTTCCGTCCCCGTCTGGGGAGCATCATGGGCGGGCTGTCTGGTCCTGCGGTCAAGCCGATCATCCTGCGCATGACCTATCAGGCTGCCCGTGCCGTCTCGATTCCGGTGATCGGCTGCGGGGGGATCGGCACGGCCGAGGATGCCGTGGAGTATCTTCTTGCCGGCGCGACCGCGGTCCAGGTCGGGACTGCAACCTTTTTGCATCCCAATGCTACGCCGGAGATAATCGATGGACTGGCGACGTTTTGCTGCAGGCGGGGTATTGCCAGGATAGAGGATCTCGTCGGTGCCTTGGTGCTCGACGACGCTTCATTGCCGGCAGCTGCGTCATGATAGCCGCTTCCCCTTTGGCGGCCCTCTTGCCGCGGGCGCAAGAGCTGTTCGATCGGCTGGCCGGGCTCGGTTATGACGGCGTGGGCATCACCCGCGATGCCTACGGCAAGGGCGAGACTGCGGCGCTTGAATATCTGGCCGGCGTGGCGACAGAAAGCGGACTGGTGACAAGCCGCGATGCCGCGGGCAATCTGATGATCGATCTGCCCGATTACCGAAGCGGGCCTGCGATTTGGGTCGGCTCGCACCTCGACTCGGTGCCGCGGGGCGGCAATTATGACGGCGCAGCAGGCATCATCGCCGGACTGCTCTGCCTGATGCAGTTGCGCTCAGAGGGTATTACGCCTCCGCAGCCTGCCCGTGTCATCGCGTTGCGGGGCGAGGAAAGTGCCTGGTATGGCAAGGCCTATATCGGCTCCAGCGCCCTGCTCGGAAAGCTCGACGAGCAGGATCTCGACAGCAGGCGCCGCGACGATGGCACGCGCCTTGCCGATGGGTTGGCGGCTGTGGGGGCTGATCTGGGCCGTATTCGTGCCGGCGAGCCTCTGATCGATGTCAAGAACGTTGCCGCCTATTTGGAACTGCATATAGAGCAGGGGCCAGTCCTGGTAGCGCGCAATCTGCCGACTGCCGTGGTCACCGGAATCCGGGGCAATATCCGCCACGGCACGATCACCTGCCTGGGCGAAGCGGGTCATTCGGGTGCGGTGCCGCGCTGGCTGCGGCGCGACGCGGTCTTCGCTGTTGCGGAGCTGATCGCCAGGCTGGATGAGCATTGGCGGGTCCTGCTCGAGCGGGGGCTTGATCTGGTCGTGACCACCGGCATCATCGCAACCGCTCCTGAAGAGCATGCGATATCGCGGATTCCGGGTAAAGTGGACTTCAGCTTCGAGGTCCGAAGCCAAAGCCACGATACGCTGGAGGCTTTCTATCATTTGATGCAGACCGAGGCGGCCACGATCGGCCGCAACCGCGGCGTCAGCTTCGAATTCGACCGCAGGATCTATTCCGCGCCGGCCCGCATGGATGAGGGGCTGGTGCGGCGGCTGCTGAGCATCTCGGCACAGCACAACCTGCCGACGGAAACCGTGCCAAGCGGCGCCGGCCACGACGCGGCAGTGTTTGCAAATGCCGGCATACCATCGGCGATGATCTTTGTGCGCAATGCCAATGGCTCGCACAATCCGCACGAATCGATGGAGTTGGAGGATTTTATTGCCGGCGCCGGGCTGCTGTACGATATGCTGCGCACGCCCCTTTAACGGAATCGCACATCCATGGATAAAGCCACGATTGCCGCACAGACCGCTCGCATACTTCTGCGTATCGGGGCCGTCAAATACAATCCAGTGCAGCCGTTTTTCTTTACCTCAGGCTGGGCCAGCCCGATCTACATCGAATGCCGCAAGCTGATTTCTTATCCGGACCTGCGTCGGCAGGTTATGGATTTTGCTCTGCAAAGGCTGCGCGATGAAATGCCGCCGGGCGGATTGGACGTCGTGGCAGGCGGCGAAAGCGCTGGTATTCCCTTTGCAGCCTGGCTTGCTGATCGGCTTGATTTGCCGATGGTCTATATCCGGAAACGGCCAATCGGCCTTGGTCCAAATGCCCAGATGGAGGGAGACTTTGCGCCCGGAGCGCGTGTCCTGCTGGTCGAGGACCTGACGACAGATGCGCGCAGCAAGGTCAACTTCTGCGCAGCGCTGCGCCAGGCCAGC
The DNA here is from genome assembly GCF_937960835.1 of uncultured Ferrovibrio sp. Taxonomy (GTDB): domain Bacteria; phylum Pseudomonadota; class Alphaproteobacteria; order Ferrovibrionales; family Ferrovibrionaceae; genus Ferrovibrio. The sequence goes on along the minus strand of NZ_CALGPC010000004.1, from coordinate 57,074 downwards.
GCCGTCGTCAGCCATGTCTTCGTCATATTCGGCTATGACATTTTTCCGGGCACCAAGGAGTTGCTGCAGCAGCAGGAGCTTGCGTTGATTTCTCTGGCCAACTGCAAGGATGTCCTGCAGGTCGCGCGCAGCGATGAATATTTCGATAAAGCCACGCTCGATGCTATCACGACGTTCCTGGACGATCCCGTGGGCTGGTCGGCCAGTCATGGGGGTATTGGCGCGCCGCCTGCCGGCGGCATGCCGGTGTCCAGGAACTGAAGGCGATGGGGTGATGGACGGGAAGGGGTCGACGGGGTGAGGTTGTGATGCCGACTTTTGCTTGTGTAACGGATGCTTTCTCATGAAGGCGCCGCGTTTTCAGTATCTGCGTCCCGACAGTGTCGAGGAAGCTGTGGCCATGCTGGCGGCCCATGGCGACGCAGCTCAGATTCTGGCTGGCGGACAGTCGCTCATGCCGATGCTGAACATGCGGGTGGCCAGTCCGGATGTCGTCATCGACATCAATCGCCTGCAGGCTCTTGCAGGCATCGCCTTTGTCGACGGCTGGTGCACGGTAGGCGCGCTGACGCGATATGCCGATATTATGGCAGATGGACGTATAGCGCAGCACCTGCCGCTGCTTGCAATGGCCTTGCCATATGTCGCTCATTCGGCCATCCGCAATCGCGGCACGATCGGCGGAAGCCTGGCTTTGGCGGATCCTGCTGCGGAGATGCCGGCATGCGCATTGGCGCTTGGCGCCGAAATCGAATTGGCCTCACAAGCGGGCCGGCGCCGGGTTCTGGCGCAGGATTTTTTCCTCGGCTTGTATGAAACCGCTCGACAGGCCGAGGAGATGTTGATTGCAATCCATTATCCCATTGTCGGCCCGGTGCAGTGCGGCTTCTACGAAATAGCCAGGCGCCACGGTGACTTTGCCTTGGCCGGAGCTGCGGTGGTGCGCAGGCCGGCACCTGCAGGCGGCCTGCCTGAATACCGTATTGCTGCATTCGGCCTGCTTGATCGCCCCATCCTGGCCACTCGTACGGCAGAGATTTGCGCAAACGTCCAAACGGCGGAGCGCATGAACGACGTGCTGTCCGCCTTCGAAGCCGACATTTGTGCCGCCGGCGACATCCAGGGAGATGCAAGGACGCGGCTGATCTGGGCGCGGACGGCACTGCAACGTGCGCTTGAGCAGCTCGCTCCCTCGCCGCTATGAGGCGCTATCATGACTGAGATGACCGAAATCACTTTTACCCTCAATGGGGAGACAGTTCGCCGCTCGGTGCCGGTGCGAAAGAACCTCGTGGATTTCCTGCGGCAGGATATGGGGCTGACTGGATCGCATGTCGGATGCGAGCATGGCGTATGCGGTGCCTGCACGCTGTTGGTGGATCGCCGCGCCGTGCGCGGCTGCCTGATGCTTGCCGCCCAAATCGATGGTCTGTCAGTGCAGACGGTCGAAGGATTGGCCCAGGATGAAGCCGTCAATGACCTTCTGGAGGCATTCGTGGCCCGCAATGCCCTGCAATGCGGCTTTTGCACGCCCGGCATGCTGGCAACCGCGGTAGAGCTTTTGCGAAATCCGCGGCCAATGTCACGGGCGGAGATCCGCGAGCAGATTTCCGGAAATTACTGCCGCTGCACGGGCTATGAGGCGATTGTCGATGCTATTGGGACGGTGCTAGATACCCGACTGGCAAACATGCAAGCCGACGGAGAAGTGGCTTGAGCAAAATAGAAAAGGTTCGTGGAGCTGCCGGGGGATTTTACGAAATTGGACAGCGGCTGAAGGCTTATCGCCTGGGGGCCGGATTGTCGCCGGAGGAGGTGGCAGAGCGCCTTGGGGTGTCCCGGGCGGCGATGTATCGCATCGAGGCCGGCCATGTGGTGAAGATTGAAACGCTGGAGCGCCTGGCTCATGTCCTGGGCACTTCGGTCGCGTCGTTGCTGGGGGTTGGCGTCGAATATTACGCGCGGGCGACGGGCTATTTCGAGAGGATGCGGCAGCTCGAAATGGAGAGCGAGAAGGTGATCGCCCATTTTGAGCCGTTTTCCTATCTGCTGACGTCGCCATCCTATACCGATCATCTTCGGCAGATGCTGATTGAGGCGATTCCGAAGCAGGGCATCAATCGGTCTATGGCCTTAAAGGAAGTCGAAAACTGTCTTGCCGTCCTTGCCGGCCGCAAGGAAAACGCCAGCGTCCGCCGGCCAAGCATCGTCAGCATTGTCAGTCTTTCCGAGCTGCAGCGTTTTGTCAGCCTGGGCATGGTCGGCCGGCTGGATTTGCCGGCCAAGGTCAAGGCTGAACGGGTTGAACTGGCGCGGCAGGAACTGAAGCATCTGGCGGAACTGATGGACGATGAGCCGATGGGGGTGCAGATCGGCCTGGTGGAGGAAACGCTGCCGGGGGTTACCTTTCAGATCTTCCAGTCGCCCTCAGGCGCCAGGCTTGCCGTCAGTCCGTTTCGCCTTGGCGAACTGCCCAACATCCGCAATGGCATTGCAACCGTGACGGAGTCTCCAGAGGCAGTGCAATTCTACACGCAGTTCGCTGATGATCTGTGGCGGCGGGCCATCAAGGGCACGCGCGGTGCTGCGCTGCTGCGTCAGATGTTGAAGCGCAGCAAGCGGAACTGAGGGTCTCGCGCACTTACGCGTGTATCCGCCGATGGATGCGGTCGCATAAGTATCCTTTGCGTATTCAGGCCGCCTTTCCCCACATATTTGTTGCCTCTTTGGCATTCGCGCGTTGCCCAACGAGCAGGCTTCAGCTGCCCGAAAGTTCGGCACCACGTACAAATAATTCAAATCGTCTAAAAAAAGAGATTGATCATTGACTTCATGTTGCAGTTGCAGAAAATCGATTGCTGCAGCGGCTTGTGGCGATGAACTGGCGTGCCTGCCCGTTGCGAATGTGCCATGCCGCGAAGGGGCATGAGTGGGGGGACTGATGCGAGACAGTAGCGGGGGCTTGAGCGGACTGATTGGCGCTTCGCTACCGCGCACGGCAATTTCCCGTCTTGTTCGGGGGCAGGGACGCTATACCGACGACATAGCTGTGCCGGGCATGCTGCATGCCGCATTCTTTCGCAGTCCCTATGCCCATGCCCGCGTCCTGAAGCTGGATGTCTCTGCAGCGAGGCAATGCCCGGGCATAGTTGCCGTCTATACGGCGGCTGATATCGCAACGGTATGCGATGGCTGGCGCGGCGTGCTGGCGCGTTTTGCCTCTTTGCGCTCCCCGGTGCAGACACCGCTCGCCGGCGATTGCGTCTTTTATCAGGGCGAGCCGGTTGCCATCGTGGTGGCGGAAAGCCGGGCCGAAGCTGAAGACGCGCTGGAGCATATCGTCGCCGACTGGCAGGAATTGCCGGCCGTTATCAGTTTTGCGGATGCCTTAAAGCCGGATGCGACCGTCATTCACGAGGAAATCGGCAGCAACATCGCCTTCGAGCAGGAGATGGGATCTGCTCAGGCGCTTGCAACCATCGCGGCTGCCGAAGTGGTCGTGGAGCAAACCCTTCATTCCGGCCGGCAGACCGGTGTGACGCTGGAGGCACGCAGCATTGTCGCCATCTTCGAGCCGAAGACGGAGACGCTGACGGTGTACCAGTCGCACCAGGTGCCGCACCAGATGCAGGCGCACTATGCCGATTTGCTCAGGCTTCCGATGGGGCGTGTCCGGGTCATCTGCCCCGATGTGGGCGGGGCCTTCGGCATGAAGCTGCATGTCTATCCGGATGAAGTGGCAGTCTGTGCGGCTAGCCGGCTGCTCGGGCGCGCTGTCAAATATGTCGCCGACAGGCTGGAGTCCTTTACCAGCGACGCTCATGCACGCGAGCATGTCATCACCGGCAGGCTGGCCCTGACGCGAGACGGGCGCATGATCGGCTTTGCCGTCGATGATCTGCATGGCATGGGCGCCTATTCGATCTTTCCGCGGGGCGGCCCGGCGGAGGCGATGGGCGCCACCCGCATGGTTGGCTCGCCCTACCGGTTCGAGGTCTTCCATGGCCGGGTGCGATGCGTGTTCCAGAACAAGACGCCCGCGGGCCAATACCGCGGCGTTGGCCATCCGGTCGCTACGGCGCTGACCGAGCTGCTGGTCGACCAGGCCGCACGCCGGCTGGGCGTCGACCGGATAGAGCTGCGCCGGCGCAATTTCGTGCCGTGCTCTTCCGAACGCTGGAAATCGCCGGCCGATGTCGTGCTGTTCGACATGTCCCACCAGGCCTGCCTGGATAAGCTTGTCGCCATGATGGATTATGAGGCTCTGGCGGAATCCTGTGCCGCCATGCGCAAGAAGGGACGGCTGCAGGGAATTGGCATTGCCAGCTATGTCGAGCTTACGGCGACCGGTCCGGAAGTCTATGGCCGCGGCCAGGTTCCTGTTTCCGCCATCGACAGTGTCTCCTTAAGGGTTGATCCTTCCGGTGAAATCGTCTGCCACGCCAGCGTAACCGACCAGGGTCAGGGAACTGCGACGGGCGTGCAGCAGATCATCGCCGATCGCCTGGGCGTGCCGCTCTCTGCAGTGACTGTATATACCGGCGATACAGCCAGCGTGCCGGGCGGCGGCGGCGCCTGGGCCTCGCGAGGCGCCGCGATCGGCGGCGAGGCTGCCTATAAGGCAGCGGAGCGGCTGCGGGCCAATATCCTCTCCATGGCTGCCGAGCTGCTGCAGCTGCCGTCATCTGCTCTCAAGCTGGAAGCTGGGGCCATCGTCGAGATCGCTTCAGGGCAGCCGCGCATGAGCCTGCGTCAGCTTGCCGAAATTGCCTACTACCGGCCGCATGAACTGCCGCCGGATTGCCACATCGAGCTTGCTCTGACCCATCAGTATCGCAGAACCCGCGATAACTTCCTGCCGACCAACGGCGTGCAGGCTGCCCATGTTGAGATCGATCCCGGCACCGGCTTTGTCAAATTGCTCAGCCATTGGGTTGTCGAGGACTGCGGCAGAGTGATCAATCCGCTGCTGGTCGATGAGCAGATCCGCGGCGGCGTGGTTCAGGGGATCGGCCATGCGCTTTATGAGTGCTGCCGCTATAGCAGCGAGGGGCAGCTGACAAGCGCCACCATGGCGGACTATCTCGTGCCGATGGCGGTGGAGATGCCCGATATTCGCATCTCCCATGTCGAGACACCCTATGCCGGCTCGCAGCTTGGCGCAAAAGGAGCCGGCGAGGCCGGAACCTGCGCTGCTGCCGCGGCGGTGCTGAATGCCGTCAACGATGCCCTGGCCGACTATGGCAGGACCGTAACCAGCCTTCCGATCATGCCGGAGGAGCTGCTCGAGATCATTCATTGCAGCAATGACGAAAAGGTGCCGGCATGAGCCGCACATTGATCAGGAATGCATCATGGGTTGTCGCCTGGGATGAGGCGGCGGGCCGTCACAGATATCTGCGGGATGCCGATATCGCCTTCGAAGATGGGCAGATTATCCATGTCGGCTCGGCATGGACGGGAGGGGCGGATCGCATCATCGATGGCGCCGGTCTGATGGCAATGCCGGGTCTGGTCAACGTCCATGGCCATATCGGCACCGAGGCGCTGGCCAAAGGCTTTTTCGAGGAACTCGGCAGCCCGCTGCTCTACATGTCGCGGCTTTACGAATTTTTGTATGTCGTGCGGCCTGAACCGCAGGCCATACCCGCAGGCACGCGGCTTTCAATAGCGGAACTGCTGCTCAGCGGCTGCACCACTGTCGCCGACATGGCCTTGCCCTACGAAGGCTGGCTTGACACCATCGCCGATACCGGCATCCGTGGCTATGTGGCTCCCATGTTCCGCTCGGCGGCGTGGCAGACGGTCAACGGCCATCGCGTCGAGTATCAGTGGGATGAAGCCGGCGGCGAGCGTGGCATGCAGCGGGCCATCGAGGTCTGCCTGGCGGCGCGACGGCATCCATCCGGGCGGATGGGGGGCATCGTCATGCCGGCACAGGCGGAAACCTGCACGCCGGAGCTGCTGCAGGCTGCATACAAGGCGGCAAAGCAGCATCGGCTGCCATTTCAGACGCATCTGTGCCAGAGCGTGCATGAATTCCATGAGATGATCCGCCGCCACGGATTAACGCCGGTCGGATATCTGAACAAGCTCGGCGTGCTCGATGCGAATACCTCAATCGCTCACGGCATCTTCCTTGATCATCACCCCTGGCTGCACTGGCCACAGCAGGAAGACCTGCAGATTCTGGCCAAGGCTGGAGTGACGGTCATTCACAGCCCGCATACTTTCGCCTATCGCGGTGCGGCACTGCACCACTTCGGCAAATATGTCCAGGCCGGCGTGCCGATGGCTATGGGCACAGATACCACACCGCACAACATGCTCGATGAAATGCGCCTGGCTTTGTTTGCGGCCAAGATGCAAAGCGGCCATGTCAACCTCGCCAGCGTCAGTGATGTGCTGCATGCCGCCACCATTGGCGGCGCCCGCTCGCTTGGCCGCGACGATATCGGCCGTCTCGCGCCGGCCGCAAAGGCGGATATCGTTCTGGTTGACCTCAGTCATCCGGCGATGGTGCCCAATCGCGATCCGCTGCGTGGCCTGATCTTCAATGCCGGCAGCCGGGCCGTGCGTGACGTGTTCGTCGATGGCCGGCAGGTGGTCGAGGGCGGCAAGGTGCTGACCATAGATGTCGATGCCGCCTGCAGGATCGTCGAGGAAGGGCAGCTCCAGGCCATGGCCAATGTTCCAAAACGCGACGCTGCAGGACGCAGCGCGGATGAGATTGCGCCGCTTTCGCTTGAGATGGCGTGATGTGTGGTGGGGGTTAATAGTTATCAGGAGGACAGGGTATGAAAGCGTCAATCAAGTTCAGGCGGACCGCAATCTCTGCGATTTGCTTCGCCGCCTTCTTCTCAATGCCGGCGGCGGCACAGAAGGTGGACCAGGTCGTATATGGCACGGCATCGCGCGTCGGCCTGGCCAATGCGTCCATGTATCTGGCGGAAACCCTGGGCTTCTTCAAAGAAGAAGGGATTGAAATCAAGACGGTTCAGTTCGACAGCACGGGTGTGCTCATGCCGCAGATCGCCTCCAAGGCGATCACCATCGGCTACCCGATCCCCGATCCAGTCATCATTTCCCATGACAAGGGGAAGGATCCGCTGCCGATCCAGTATTTTTATAACGTCACGCGTCTTTACAATTGGGAAATGGTGGTGCCTGCCGACAGCCCGATCAAGACCCTGGCTGATCTGAAGGGCAAGACCATAGGTGTCATTGGCCTGGGTGTTGGCAATGTGCCGGTGACGCGTTCCTATCTCCGGGAGGCGGGCCTCGATTCCGAAAAGGACGTCAAGATCATCGGCGTCGGTCAGGGAGCCTCTGCCATCAATGCTTTTAAAACCGGCCGCATCGACGCGCTCAACCAGTTCGATGTCGTGCATGCGCAGATGGAAAATGACGGCATTGCAATCCGTCGCATTCCGCTGCCTGAGAAATACCGCGTTCTCTCCGGCAACAGCTTCGCCACCCATATTGACACCATCCGCGACAATCCGGATCTGATCCGTCGCTTTGGCCGCGCCTATACCAAGGGCATGGTTGCGTGCGACGCCAATCCTGCCGGATGTGTCACCATGATGTGGCAGAAGTATCCCGAGACCCGCCCGACGGCGGGAGACATGGCCAAGAATCTCGAGGACAGCGTCCGCATTCTCAAGGCAAATCTTGCCACCAAGATGCCGCCTGGCGACCACGCGAGCCGTCAGTATGGCGCGTTTGGCGAGCAGAGCTGGAAGACCAGCCTGGAGATTCTGGTGCAGAACGGCATGGTGCAGGATCCGAATATCGATCTGTCCAGGCTCTATACCAACGCCTTCGTCCCCGATTTCGGCAAGTTCGATGTCGATGCGGTGATCAAGAAGGCTCAGGCGATCGGCAAGTAAATGTCGGTATCAACTTCTGTAGCGACGGCGGCCGGCACCATGCCGGCCGTCAGCCTGGACAGAGTTTCGCTGACCTACGTGACGGCGTCGGGGACGATTCCGGCGGTGCAGAATCTGTCGCTCGATATCGAGCGAGGCAGTTTCGTCTCCATCCTCGGGCCTTCAGGCTGCGGCAAATCCACGCTGATCAAGATGGTCGCAGGGCTGCTGGCGCCGAGTGCCGGCGCGGCCAAGCTGAATGGCGAAACCGTCACTGGGCCGCGCAAGGATGTGGGGATGGTCTTTCAGCAGCCGACCCTGCTGCCCTGGAAATCGGTGCTGGACAACGTCAAGGTGCCACTGCGCGCCCGAGGTCTTGATGCGAAGGCATGTGATCTTCGCGCCAGACAGATGCTCGAGCTGGTCAAGCTGGCCGGATTCGAAAAGAACTATCCTTTCGAACTGTCCGGCGGCATGCAGCAGCGGGTCGGCATTGCCCGTGCGCTGATCCATGACCCGCCGGTGGTGGTCATGGATGAGCCATTTGCGGCGCTTGACGCGCTGACACGGGAGCAGATGTCTTTAGAGTTGCAGCGGCTATGGGAGCATTCCCAGAAGACGGTAATCTTCGTTACCCACAGTATTCATGAGGCCGCATTCCTGTCTGATCGGGTCATCGTTCTCTCGGCACGGCCTGCCAAGGTCGTGAAAGACATACGCATCGATCTTCCGCGTCCCCGCAATGTGGAGACCCTGGCGGACAGCGCCTTCACCGAGCTCTGCAACGAGCTGCGCAGCGAGCTCTACGCGGTAACCGGTGCCCTGGATGGCAAGAGGTAAACAATGAGGCAAAGCCTGATGCGGTTGTTTTATCCGTTGGTTTCGTTCGCCACGGTCATCCTGCTCTGGGAAGTCGCTATCCGGATCTTCAATGTTCCCAATTACATCCTGCCCAATATTGGCCAGGTTCTGGAATCCTTGCAGACTGGATATATCGACGGAAGCTACTGGCCGCATCTCAGCTTCACCCTTACGGCGACCGTGACGGGCTATCTGAGCGGCGCTGTGGTGGCGCTGGTGCTCGGGGCGGTGCTGGCTGAAATACCCATTGTCGAGCGTTTCGTCTTTCCGCTCGTCATCGCCATACAGTCCATGCCGAAGGTCGCCCTTGCGCCGCTGGTCATCGTCTGGTTTGGCTTTGGCATCGAATCGAAGATCGTCATGGTGGCGCTGATCTGCTTCTTCCCGATCTTCGTGAACGTCATCGTCGGCCTGCGTTCGGTGGATCCAAATCTTGTCGACATGATGCGGATCTGTGGCGCATCGCGGCTGGATATCCTGCGCGAGGTCAAGCTGCCGCATGCCGCATCGCCGATCTTTGCGGGCCTGCAGATCGCCGTGGTCATGGGGCTGATCGGCGCCGTAGTCGGCGAATTCATTGCCTCCACCGAGGGGCTTGGCTTCCTGATCCAGACGGGTTCCAATGCGCTTGATCTCGGAACCGTATTCGCAGGCCTGATCTCCCTTGCTGTGATTGGCGTCTGCGGAACGCAGTTGTTGCGTTTCTTGCATACCCGCATCGTGTTCTGGGACCGCAAGTCCTTTGGTTCCGTTGCCGCAGGAGAAGGTTGACAATCTCCGGCTGCCGATCGTCTCGCCGGTGTCGCCCGAGGAGCTTGCCGGGCCTGCAGATCGTATTCCTCTGATCAACTTCGCTGGGGCGCCGCAATGTCGGCGCCCCTGTCCATGATGCACATGCCATGGGCGCGCTCCTGCTGGGTGAAGGTTTCACTGCAGGAACCGGAAGATCAGCGAAGCCTTCGAACCTTTGTCTTCTGACAGCGCGAGGACGGGGCTGCAAAAGCCGATTTTCAATATGATGCCGTAATATGCGTCATCATGCTGTGACCGGATTCTCAGCAAGGAATCCAAACACGATGGCAAGACAGCGTCCCAATGGGCGGCTTGCGGTATTAAAGCGCTTAAAATCGTTTTCGACTGCCATCAAAGACAGGATGCGGGCAATCGGACATGACCGCCTGCCAGGATCATTGCCCCGGTTGACGAAATGCGGTCATTGGTGATTGAAGCAAAGATGCGTCACGGCTCCAGGCGGCAGGTGCTGACCGGCTGACGATCCGTGGGGTCTGCCGATGTTGCGAGGAGTTTCTGCATGCTGATCGCACAGATCACCGATACCCATATCAAGCAGCCGGGCAAGCTTGCCTACGGCCGGGTCGACACTGCTGCGATGCTGGCCCGCTGCGTCGAGGAAGTCCTTGCCCTGAAGCAGCAGCCCGATGTGATTCTGCTCACCGGCGATCTGGTCGATTCCGGTCATCCGGAGGAATACGAGCATCTGCAGGCGATCCTGAAGCCGCTTCCGCAGCGCATCATCGCCGTGCCGGGCAATCACGATGAACGCAATGCCATGCGCGCCGCCTTTTGCAAGGACTGCTACATGCCGGCAGAGGGCGGATTCTTGCAATTTGCCATCGATAGTGATTATCCCCTGCGGATCCTCGGGCTCGATACCGTCATCCCGAAGCAGAGCGGCGGGGAGCTTTGCCAGGAGCGGCTGGGCTGGCTGGAGCGGACCCTGGAACAGAAACCGGATATCCCGACTCTCGTGATGATGCACCACCCGCCCTTTGAGACCGGGATCGGCTATATGGACAGGTTCGGATTGAAGGGGCGCGAGGCATTTGCCGACATTGTCTCTCGCCATCCCCAGATCGAACTGATCCTCTGCGGTCATCTGCATCGCACCATCCGCGCCAGCGTGGGCGGCCGGCCGGCCATGACCTGCCCCGGCCCCGCACACCAGATCGCGCTCGACATCGACCCAGAGGCCCCCGGCTGCTTTCGGATGGAGCCGCCGGGCTTCATGCTGCATTGGTGGAACGGCAGCAGGCTGATCAGTCATGTGGCAATGATCGGCGATTATGATGGACCGTATCCGCTTTCCAATCCAAAGGCCAAGTTGGCCGATTAAAGCCGGAAACCGGCCTGCCATCGAAAGCTGTTCTGGCAGCAGATCGAGAAGCGACAACCTGCCGGCTTGGCGGTCCTCGCGCTGCATCTGCGGTATTGTTTGTAAAATCCGCGAATCCTGAATGTTGCCCCATCGCTAAATGATTGCCCGGCCGGCGGAGTTTGCTTGCGCGGTCAAGGGGGATTCATACCCTGTCTTCCATGCGTCGCGCCGGTCTGATCCGGCAGGCGCATTACGAGCAGAAACGGCATCGCGCACAGAAACAGTGCCGCGAGCAGAACGGCATTTACGAGCAGAATGGCATTACGAGCAGAAACAATCGAGCAGCATTAATGTCGACGGCAGCATTAATGGCATGAGCACCAAGGGCGGAGACCGCATATCGCAACCGAAGCCAAGGTCTGCGGCACGATCCGTCGGAGTCCCGTTGCCGAACCGCACCACCCGTGGCCCCGATGATAATGGGGCGGTGAGGGATCGCGACGATGAGATGGCAACGATGAGATGGCAACGATGAGATCGCGACAACGCGATCGCGACGATGCGCTACAACCGATGGGATTCATGCCCGGCAGGTGAAGTGGCGGTTGGCCTAACCGGGAGACATCATGTTCCACAAGGCAGATGGCAGCGATGTCTGGCTGCGGGCAAGCAGCAAGCTCCCTTATCTCGTCCTTGCCGGCCGGCTTGACTGCCCAGATTCCGATCATGCCATCCGGGCACGTCTTGCCATGGCCTATCAGCCGGTACATGGATTAAGCGAGGGCGATGTGTACTGGCTGCGAAACCTGTCCGGCGGCGGCTGCCTCCTGTTCTGCCTGGCACCCAGTACGAATGCGGGGGCAAGTGATGAGCTCGCAGCAGGCCGGGGCTTTGCAGCAAACAAAGATTCCACAGGCCGCAACAATCGGCTGCTGAGCGGCGATCAGGCGGCCTGCAATGGCGACTCGGCGGGAAGGGCATGCGCCATGCTGATGGTGGGCCGCTTTCAGCTTGCCGACAGGCCATTGGCCCCCGATGGTCTGCTTCATGCCTGGATGATCGAACTGAGCGACAGTCTGGCTGAGTTGACCCGCCAGATCGGTACGCCGCCCCGGCTGGAGGCCATTCAGCCGGAACTGGCATTGCTCGCGGGGTGACGCCATGGCGCCGCACCTTCTGATCATAGATGCCAATCTGCCGGGGATCGATACCATCGCGGTCGCCAAGAGGCGCGGCCTGCAGGTATCCTTCATACGCTCCGGCTATCGCAAATATCCGCAGACCCAAAGCGTGCGCAACATCGTCTATATGGCGGACGCGCTGCTCACAATTGCCGATTCCAGCAACGAGACCAGCCTCCACCAGGCCGTTGCAGCCCTGCATGGCTTCAATCCGATCGATGCCGCAGTCTGCCTGCTTGAGCCATCTCTTGATACCGCAGCGCGGGTCTGCGCCAGGCTTGATATCCCCTTTACCGATACGACCGCCGTTGCGGCTGCGCGGGACAAGTTCGAAACCCGCGCCCGGCTGCGCGCCGCCGGCTTGCGGATGCCGCGCTGTTACAGGGTCAACAATGCTGAGGAGGCCCGTGCTGCAGCCGCGGCAATCGGCGGCCCCGTGGTGGTCAAGCCACAGACCGGTTACGACAGCCTGCTGGCGAGCATTGCCGGCGATCCCGATCAGGCGGCCTGTGCGGCAGAACAGCTGCAGAAGGAGATCAGACGGCTGCCGCCGCAGCTTTGGCAGCAGTTGAGACGCGGTATTCTCATTGAGGAATATGTCAGCGGGCCGCTGATCTCTGCAGAAATCGGCATTCGCGATGGCCATGTTTATCGCTTCATGCTGTCCGATCACGCGCGTGCGCATCTGGATGAATGCGTTGAAATCGGCGCCTCCATGCCGGCCGATTTGGACGCGCGCCAGAGCGAGGCTGCCTACACCTATGCCGAAGAGGTGCTGCGCATTCTTGGCCTTGATCTTGGGATATTCCACATCGAGATGATCGTGTCTTCAGAAGGTCCGGTTCTTGTCGAAGCCAATGCCCGCTTGATGGGCGGCATCATGCCTGCCATTTACCGAAACCTGACCGGCGAGGATATCCAGGACCGGCTCCTGGATCTGCATCTGGGCGAGCCGCTGGCGGACCGGCCTGATTTCTGCGGCTGCGTTGCCGGTCGCACCATCATGCCGGCTGACGATGGTCAGCTGCCCGCTGACTGCGACCTGTCCTGGCTGCAGGCCATTGATCGGCTGCTGCCGGAAGACGTCGAACTGGTCGACTGCACCGTTTATCAACTCGCGCCGGATACGGTTGTCCGCAGCCTTGACCTCTTGGCGAGCTTTCAGCTGCGTGCAGCAAGCTGCAACAAAGCAGTGCAGGCGGCCGATGATCTGCTCATGGAGTTCGAGACCCGTCTCAGGATTCCGCTGATGCGGTGAATGACGGGTGCAGCAACGGATTTCGGGCGCAGCGTGCCGGGAAAGGAGCGGCCATGATGGAGCTTGAAACCAGACGCCTGATCCTGCGCGCCTTACGGCCTGAAGATCTGCGAGCATTGCATGCTCTGCATAACGACCCGCTTGTCCGTGCGCGCATCTATGGCGGTCAGCCGCAACGCCTGGCCGATGTCGAAATGCAGCTTAAGATATTTCTGTCGCAATGGCGCGAGAATGGTTTCGGCTTCTGGATGGTCTATGAGAAGCGCGCCGGTTCCGAGCCCTGTTTCATCGGCCGCGCCGGCTTGCGCAACTTCGAGGATACGGAGGATCTCGAATTCGGCTATGTCTTCTCCGCTGCCGGTGCGGGACGCGGCCTTGGCCCCGAGGCCGCCCGGGCCTGCATTGCCCATGCCCTGCGCAATTCAGCCAAGCGGCAGGTGGTTGGCATGATCGCGCCTGACAATGCGCCGGCCCTGCATGCTGCCGCCAAGCTCGGCTTTCGCCATGCCGGCGATCGCTGGCGCGATGGCAAACTGTGGCATTATTTTGAGTTGCCGCGCGAGGTCTTCTTTCAGCTGGCCGCCGGACAGGACTAGCCTTGCACTGCCGGCATGCATTTCAGTCATCCTCCCCGATCGGACAGGCGTAGATGCCTCGCTTTCTAGCTATGCTGGCCGTCATAGCGCGGCACCCGTGCGGCCGGTCGGCTGGTGCAACGAACAGGACCGCGTCAGGCAAGGCGGTTTCGGTCCATGGTCCAAGGCAATGATGGTAGCGACGGCAAAAAGGGAGCCGCTGCTGGGACGGGCAATGTCATACCGCGCCTGCTGCTCGTCGGTGTGAATGCCGAGCAGTCGGTATTGCTGCGCTATGTTCTGGAGGCGGCGGGCTTTACCGTCATATTGGCGCCATTGGGACGGGCGACCCTGGATCTGCGTCTCATCGAGCGCGCCGATGCCATCGTCATAGATGCCCGGGCCGCAATCATGCGTCAGCCGGATCAGCTGGAACTGTTGCGGCATCTATCACGGCCGGTTGTCCTGCTTGCCGATGCGCTCTTGTCATCCGAAGACGAGCAGATGCAGCAGCACTTCAGCATCCTGCCGCGGGCAGGGCCGCCAGCGGAGTTGATTGCCACCCTGCGGGCCATGCTGCGGACCCGTGGCCAGTCGGCAGGGATCCTGCGCTGCCGTGATCTGGAATTCGATCTGGTCAGCTGGCGCGCCTTCCGCGCTGGCCGGGAATTGGCGTTGCGGCCGATCGAACGCTGCTTGCTGCGTCTACTTCTGAGCGACCCGCACCGAGTCTTTACGCGTGAGCAACTGGCGCAGGCCTGCTGGCGGCGAAACCTCGACTTAAGTTCCCGGATCATAGACATTCATATCGCCCATCTGCGCCGGGCGCTGAATCATGATGCAGACGAGCCGCTGATCCGCACGGTGCGCGGCCTCGGTTATGCGCTGATTTAAAAAAGCGAGAAATCCTGATTGCCTGAAAGTCTTGCTGTACCGCCGGCGTCATGCAGCGAGGCTTGTCCGAGGGCTCTCGAACAGAAGTATTGCAAACGTCGCTATAGAGATTGCAGCCATGTTCGACTGAGAGTTATGGCTGTTTCATAATCGCGTATTCAAAGTTGCTTTCGCGCGGCCGCTTTCATAACTTTTCGCTGCAATCGACGAGCTGTCGGCTTGCTCCGACAGAATGTCGGAGGAGGCGTGCCAATCCTGAAGGCGGTGCGGCGCGTGCTGTCGGATGAACCTGCTTGAGTTCATCGAACAATCGAATGCCCCCTGCTCGCCGCAGGCCCTGTTTGCGCTGCTGATCGAAGCAGCCGCCGCCTATGATTTCTCCTACATTGCCTATGGCTGTCTTGGTGATCGAAGCGATGACAATCCGGTGCTGCCCTATCCTGCGGTGATGCTGAATTATCCAAAGGCCTGGCAGGAGCATTACGCTGCACAGCATTACCAGCAGATCGATCCCGTGGTGGTTCTCGCACCAGCCGCGGAGCAGCCTTTATGCTGGTCTGATCTGCTTGCGCATCGCCATCTTAACCGGCGCCAGCGGCGCGTCTTTGCCGAAGCAGGAAGCTTCGGGCTGCGCAGCGGCTTGAGCGTGCCTCTCCATGGTCCGGCCGGCCGCGTGGCTGTGGTCTCCTTTGCTGCCGACTCGACGCGCGTAGTGGATCCGCTCACAATCAGTCATCTGCATGCACTGGCCGTGCGGTTCCATCTTGCTTTCCAGAATGCGGCCAATGGCAGCATGCGAACAGCAGCTGGCGTAGAGCTGACGCTGCGCGAGCGCGAATGTCTGAGCTGGGCAGCGCTCGGCAAGTCGAGCTGGGATATCTCTCAGATCCTCGGCGTCAGCCAGTACACGGTCAAATTCCATCTTGGCAATGCGATGCGCAAGCTGGATGCGCCAACCCGCACGGTAGCCGTCCTTCTCGCCATGCGCTACGGGTTGATTGATATAAATCCACAGAAATGATTTGAGATATCTGTGAGGTGATTTGAAGGCAAGGCAGCATAAAGTATGGCGATCATCGCGCTGAACTGGCATAGCGCCCATCTTTATGGCGAGGCCTGGATTTCCCACCACCGCCTGCGCCATCGCATGTTCGTCGACCGGCAGCAATGGCGGGTGCCAAGCTTCGCCGGGCTTGAATACGATCAGTTCGATACCCCGGCCGCCGTCTACCTGCTCTGGCTCGACGAACAGGGGCAGGCCCGCGGCGTGGTGCGGCTCATCCCGACCCTGCGGCCCTATATGGTGCAGACGCTCTGGCCCGAACTGCTGCCACAGCGCCCGCCGGTCGATTCCCGCATCTGGGAGGCCAGCCGCTTTGGCTGCGACAGCGATCTGGAGCCTGCAAAACGGCGCAGGATCATTGCCGAACTTATCTGCGGTTGCCAGGAATTCGCGCTTTATTGCGGCATCAGCCGTTATCTGGCCGTCATGCCGCAATGGATCTTCGAACGGGTCATGCGTCGCAGCGGCTGTGAAGTCCGCTATGCCGGCCCGCCCCAGAGAATCGGGCGCCATGAGGTTTGTGCCGCTTATCTGCCGGCAAGTGCGGCCATTCTTGCCCGTATTCGCCGCCGCTGCGGCATCGATGGGTCCGTGCTGCATCCGGTTGCCGCCACAGCATCGGACAGCATGATGCGATACGGGTCTGCGACTGCATCCGGCAGACGCAGGCCGCGCGGCCGGCGCATTGCGCCCTCGGCGCTGCCGTTTCCCGTTTCGAAGGGAATGCCGATGCCATCGAAGGCGGAGCCGGCCTGCATACCGGGCGCGAAGCCCTGTTCGCACTGAAAGCACGCTTAAATCAGGAAGCTGCATCCGGTTTGAGCGCCAGCAGTAGCTCCGCCTGATCCACTCCGTGAAAAACTTGCCGGCCGCACATCCTGGCCGAATAAGAGCCACAATTAGCCCACGAGGTGGCCGAATACGGCGATGTCAGATCAGCCCTGGCATCCTGTGATGGGCTGCGGTCGTCTCCAGCACGCATCGCAGAAGTATTCATTGCAAAGATCATCCCTGGCATTCGCCTTCCAGATGTCTTGCCACTGGAAAAACATAGCCCGCAGGACCGGCTTCGACGATCTGCCGATGCTGCTCGGCAATAGAGCGGAATGCGGCGTCATTCCGCCAGTATCGCCATTTTACCCGTATCCACTGATGTCCAAATTTTTTGCCGCTAGCAGGTGCTAGCGGAGGGATGAGATGAGCACTGAGATTGCAGTTCTTGGTGCCGGCAAGATCGGCCGCACGATTGCGGACATGCTGCTTGCAGCCGGCGATTACCGGGTTACGCTATGCGATGTCGAGGTGCCGCTTTTGTCTGCGGCCGATGATGCGCCAAGGCTGCGTCACTGTCTGCTCGATGCCGCCAATACCATGGCCTTGCGGGAAATCCTGCGCGGCAAGTTTGCGGTCGTCAGCGCTCTGCCATTCCATGCGACGGCCAAAGTTGCGGCCGTCGCCGTAGAGGAGCAGGTGCATTATTTTGACCTCACCGAGGATGTTGCGGCTACCCGTCAGATCAAGGCGCTGGCCCAGGCCGCGCAAACGGCGCTTGTCCCCCAATGCGGACTGGCGCCAGGCTTTGTCTCCATCGTCGCCAGCCATCTGGCCAAGCGCTTTGAACGCCTGGACAGCCTGCGCTTGCGGACCGGAGCGCTGCCGCTCTATCCGAGCAACGGCCTGAACTACAACCTGACCTGGAGCACGGAAGGGGTCATTAACGAATATTGCCAGCCCTGCGAGGCGATCAGCAACGGGGAACTGGTCAGCCTGCCGGCGCTGGAGGAATGCGAGCATTTCTCGCTGGATGGCGTGCTCTATGAGGCATTCAACACCTCCGGCGGGCTTGGCACGCTTTGTGAGAGTTTCGCCGGCAGGCTGCGTGAACTTAACTATCGCAGCATCCGCTATCCGGGCCATGCGGCAATCATGAAGACGCTTCTGCATGACCTGCGCCTGCGCGATCGCCGCCTTCTGCTGAAGGAAATCCTTGAACAGGCGATCCCAACTACCGAGCAGGATGTCGTCATCGTCTTCGTGACTGCCTCCGGCTGGAGCCAGGGACAGCTGATCCAGCACAGTTACCTGCGCAAGATTTACGGAACCGAGCTGTATGGCCGCCATCGCAGTGCCATCCAGATCGCCACGGCTGCCGGGCTGTGCGCCGTGCTCGACCTGCTCCATGCAGGACGGCTTCCCTCATCGGGCCTTATCCGCCAGGAGGATGTTGCGCTTGGCGATTTCCTTGCCAACCGGTTCGGTCGCCTTTATGGCGAAGCACAGCCAGCCGCGCTTGGCCTGGTGGCCTAGAAGGTCTCTCCCATGGCGGCGGACTTCTCATCAACGGCCGGGCGCCTGGCCATGCAGCCAGCCAAGGAGCCAATGGCAAGCCGCTATGACAGCTGGCCAGACAGGCAGCAGAATGGTGACTGTCATGATGGGCGCATATTTCACTTCAAGAATGCGATACTGCATGCAGAGCAGCTTCCCCTGCCTGAGATTGCCGCTGCCGTGGAGACGCCTTTCTACTGCTATTCCAGTGCGGCAATTTGCGACAGCTATCTGGCGCTTGCCGAAGCGGTGGCGCCGCTGCCTGCGCGAATCTGCTATGCTGTGAAGGCGAATGGCAATCTGTCGGTCCTGCGCAGCCTGGCGCGGCTGGGCGCGGGAGCCGACGTCGTCTCCGGCGGCGAGCTGCTGCGCGCCTGTGCCGCCGGCATGGCACCGGGCAACATCGTCTTCTCCGGCATCGGCAAAACCGAGGCCGAGCTGCGTCTGGCGCTGACCTGCCAGGTCGGCCATATCAATGTCGAATCGGCCGGCGAGCTCGATCTGCTGGCCCGGCTCTGCCGCGAGCAGGCAAAGCCGATGACGATCCGCCTGCGTGTCAATCCCGACCTGGATGCCGGCACGCATGCCAAGATCACCACCGGCACGGCAGAAAGCAAATTCGGCATCGCCTGGGCAGAATTGCCGGCCCTCTATCGCAGGGCCCAGGGGCTGTCAGGCATCGTGCTGCAGGGGCTTGCGCTGCATATCGGCTCACAGATTCTTGACCTTGAGCGTTTCCGCGTTGCCTTCCGGCGCCTTGCCGAAATGGTCCAGGCCTTGCGCAACGCCGGCTTGAGCGTAATCGATCTCGATCTCGGCGGCGGCCTTGGCATCGACTATATCGGTAAGCGTCGCCCCGATTATGCCGGCTACGCGGCCATCATCGGCGAGACGCTCGGACAGCTGCAATGCAAGCTGACCATTGAGCCGGGCCGCTGTCTTGTGGCCCAGTCAGGCCTTCTGGTGACGCGGGTGATCAACATCAAGCCGGCGCCGCAGGGCTACTTTGTCGTCGTCGACGCAGCGATGAACGACCTGTTGCGGCCCGCGCTTTATGACGCGGTCCATACCATCCGCTCAGTCCGCCAGATGACGGCTGCAAGTGCCGTCCCCTGTCACATCGTCGGCCCTGTCTGCGAAAGCAGCGATGTCTTCGCCCGCAATCTTGCCATGCCGCTGCCGGCTATCGGCGATCTTCTGGCGATCGAAAATGCCGGTGCCTATGGTGCAGTCATGGCATCGACCTATAACGCACGGCCGCTGATCCCCGAGGTTCTGGTCGACGGCGATCGTCACGCCGTCGTGCGCCGCCGGCTATCGGTGTATGCGATGCTGCAGCAGGAGCCCCTGGCGCCATGGCTGTGACCGGATGCGGCCCCCATCCTGCTGCGGCAATCACGGCCCTTTTTCTGCGGGAAGCGGCATGATGCGGGACGGGGTGCGTGATGAACTTGACCGGCAGTTGATCGCGCTTCTGCAGGCCAATGCGCGGCAATCCACCATGGCGCTCGCCAAGAAGCTCGGGCTTGCCCGCAGTACTGTGCATGAGCGCATCCGCAGGCTGGAGCGAGAAGGCGTCATTCGCGGCTATATGGTCAGGCTGGGCCGTGATCCGTTTGCAGAATATGCCCAGGCGATCGCCTTGCTTGCGCTTGCGCAGCGCCAGCAGCGCAATGTCGTCGAGCGGCTGGCCAAGCTGCCCGAGATAAAGCTCTGCTATACGATCAGCGGCGACAGCGACCTGTTTTTGCTGCTGGAAGCGCCGCGGCTCGAAGATCTCGATGCATTGATCGATGAGATCGTCGGTCAGCCGGGCGTGGAGCGCTGCCGCTCCTTCATCGTGCTGTCGCAGAAGATCGACCGGAAAGGCGACGGTGGCTCATAAGGGGTATGGCCTGACCAGACCTGATGTCAGGCCGGCTGCAACAAGACTGCATCGATGATCGCCGCAGCCTTTGCGGCATAGGAATGCAGGATATAGGAATGCAGGGCCATTCCCGGATAAAGATGGCGCTGTCAGCGCCTGCTGTAGCGGTTGAGCACATTGCGCGTAACCTGCTCCGTGGCGGCATCGCGTCGGATCAGTCCGGCAACCCAGTCGATCGTACCTGCGTTGAAGACCTCGCCCGCGCCGAAGGCCATATTGGCGATCATGCCGCTGCCGCGCGCAGCCCGCTCGCGGTTCTGCGGGGTATCGGCGCCATAGCGGCAGAGCGCAAAATAGGCAGTTTCATCGGGCAGATATGTTGCCTCGCCTCGCAGGCCTTGCCGGGTTTCGCGGTTATAGGCAGGCCCCATGGCAAGAATCTGAACATCAGCAGGTGCACCATCGCGACCCGTCGGCAGCGGCAGGCCGTCGCGAATGCAGTAATCGAGCCCGTCGACCTCATAGCCGAAAATGCGGGCGCTGCCTCCAAGGACATCGCCATAGCCCAGACCGGTGCCGGCAAAGGCCCAGTGCTGTGGCCGGTAGACGGTAAATCCGCCGCTGCCATTGGCCACCATGCTGCCGAAACCCGCATAGACGCCCCACAGGCCGTTGAGGCCAAGGGTCTTGGCACCAGGCCAGCCGATCAGTGGATCTTCCCAGCAGGCAGTCACGCGCTGCTGCTGCGGCGTATGCATCAGCGGATCATGGCTGCGTGCCAACCGGTTGTAGCAGACCTGCACCCGGCCCTGCTCCTCCAGGCGGATCTGCCAGGCGAAATTGCCGGCGAAACGGGCGACATGCCCGCCCTTGCGCAAATAATCCTCGATTGCCTCGCGCATCTCCCAGCTCCAGTATTCGTCATGGCCAACGATGACGATGCAGGAATAGGAGTCGAGAAGGTCGGGTGTGAAATGCAAATCATGCTGGCAGGCGAAATCCAGCCTGTAGCCTTCGCGTTCGGCCCAGAACGCAAAGGGGCGCTCGAAACTTGCCCAGCCGGCATTGGCATAGTAGCGGCTATAGCCCCGCTGCAGCGCGAACTCAAACTGTGGATAGCGCGGGATTTCACCGGGCTTGGGCGAGTGGTCTGCAATCTTGCGCGGCGCATTGTCCGGAAGCCAGATGAAGCCGCGGGCATAAGGGCGATGGATGCTCAGTCGCGGCGCAAAGGGCAGCCCTTGCGGCTGCTGTGCGGCAGCATAACTGCACGCGCCGCCCCAGTCGTTATAGGCGGCCCATGTGCTGCTTGCTGCAATCAGCAGGATCGGTGCGTTTTCGCCGGGTCGGGCAGGCAGGACAAAGAAGCCATGATCCTGCTCGCGCCAGCCGCCCCGATCATCCGCAATGCGGGCGCGGATCACGTAGAAGCCGCTTGGCGCGGAATCGGGAATGCGCCAGTGAAGAATCGCAGGCCAGTCGCAGCCGGTCTCCATGAAATCCGCCGGCGGCATTTGGAACGCCATGCTGACATCATCAAATGTCGCCGCCGGCTGCATCCGCAGCCCATCACGATAAATAGTCAGGCTGGCGCGGTCGCGACTGGCACAGCCATGAATGGCGACAGTTTCGCCGGGGCGATAGGAAAGCCGGTCCGTGTAACACCAGATCTGCGGCAGGGAGGCGTCCTCGATCGGAGCCTCAAAGAAGCGGCTTAACAGGGCGTCGAAGCCTTGGGGGCGCGGCCAGTAGTCGCCCCAGACTTGCGGATTGGCCGCCCCCAGCAGATCGGTGTTCAAAGGAAAAGGAGTTAGCGATTCGTCGCGGGCCATCGTAAAAGCTTTCTCGCTTGTCAACCTGCAAGGCTTCGATGCGATTCTCGCAATCGCTTGCTGATCCCTCTTTAGCGGTGCGCCCAGGCAGATGCTGCCGGCAGGACGACGGCCAAAGCCCAATCTGCTGTGAATGCGACAACGGTCGACAACAAAACGTCACCCAAATTTGTGGCGCATGAGCGATCTTGCCGCAGAGCGGTGATCGAATCGTCTCGCGGAGGCTCTATGCCGTCAGCAATCAGATCCCCGGGTGGAGTGTCGGTCTGACAAAATGTTTCGTCGGTGAACGGCCAGTGCGCCGACAAGATGGCCGATTGTTTCCGGCAGTCCCGTTGCAGAATTTCGCAATCCTGAAGAAGGCCTAACAGCCATCCGGTAAGCATGCCGCCGCCTTTGTAAGGAGCCGCGATGGATGAGCGCCGCAGCAGATGACATCGCAGCAGATGGCATCAGGGCAGGTGACATCAGGGCAGGTGACATCAGGGCAGGTGACATCAGGGCAGGTGACATCAGGGCAGGTGACATGGCGGCAGGCTGGTGGCGGGTGAATGCGTATCGGCACAGTGAGCGTTTGTCAGGCAAATACGGGATTAGCTGAGTACCGACAGGCAAACAGGGACGGATAAAGCCAATGCAACAGCTGCAGTCAGTGAAACCAGTGAAACAGGCGCAACCAATAAAGATCGGGAGATTGTCATGAGCGGCAAGGCATGCAGACACCCAAGGATTGAGCGGCGCAGTTGCGAAACCACCGCATGGGCTGCCGGCCTTGCCATGGTGCTGATCGCAGCAGTCCCCGCATTGGCGCAGCCCAAGGATTTGCGCGGCAGCGGCGAGGTGGTCATTACCACGGGCGGCGGCAGCTGGGAGGCGGCGCAGAAAAAGGCTTATTTCGAACCGTTCGAAAAGGAGACCGGCATCAAGGTCGTCCTGGTGCCTGGCGACAGTGGCAAGCTGCTTGCCTCGATTGAGCGGGGGCGGCCGGAAGCTGATCTGACGAATTTAAGCGCAGGCGTAATTACCAGCTTCATCAACCGCAATGCTCTGCAGAAGATCGATTACAAGTATTTCGATGCGGAAACGCTGGAAGGCATGCGGGCGGTGCTCAGGCACGAATACGGCGTAGGAGCGATCCTCTATGCCATCGTCATGGCCTTTAATGAGAAAGAATATCCTGCAGAGAAGCCGCGGCCGCAAAACTGGTCGGACTTCTTTGATGTGAAACGCTTTCCTGGTCCGCGCGGCCTGTCCGGCTGCGGCGATCGTCTGATCTCCGGCGGCGGTCTTGAATTCGCCATGCTGGCATCCGGCGCCGACAAGGATTCCATCTATCCGATCGACCTGGAGCGCGCCTTCGGCATGCTGGCTGCCTTGAAGCCGCATGTCGGGCGCTGGTGGCAGATGGGCGGCGAGGCGCCCCAGGGCCTTATTGATGGTGAACTGGCAATGTCCACCGCCTTCAACGGGCGGATCTATGCGGCACGCCAGCAAGGCGCTGCCGTCGGACTGAACTGGCATCACGCGCTGGTGCAATACGATTACTGGGTGGTGCCAAGGAACAGCCCCAATGCCGAAAATGCCATGAAGTTTCTGGCCTTCGTCAGCCGGGCCAAGCCACAGGCGGATTTCGCCAACCTGATGGCCTTCGGTCCGGTCAATACCAAGGCCTATGCCTACATCAAGCCGGACCTGGCGGAATGGCTGCCGGGCTCTCCCAAGACGGCGGCGCAATCGATCTATCAGGATTACCGCTGGTGGAGCGAGCAGGGGCCGGATGGCAAGACCAATTGGGAGCGCGCCATGGCCCGCTGCATCCAGGCACTTGCCCAATAGCAGTCCAAAGGTGAGCCAGAACCGGCGGATGGGCGCGATCATGAGTGACTGGATGATGGCAAATAACGCTGTCGATCCGCGATGCCGCACCGATAGAGCTGATGTTGCCGCCGGCGATTGGCTGGCGTGCCCGCCTCTGTGGGCGGTTTCGCGAAAGAAGCCGATGCACGGAGTCCATATGGACAGCGGGCCAGAAGTGCTGGGCCGGAAATGCTGGGGCCGGGGAGGTTGTGGTCGGCCATCGAGCGCCAGATCCACTAAAGAACGCGATGCTGCGTTCTCGGTGAAGAACAGGCAGCGGCACGACATGGACACAGGCCGGCAGGAGCAGCAGGCCGGCACAGATGGAAGACCAGCACAGGCTTAAGACCAGCACAGGTGGAAGGCCAGCACAGGTGGAAGGTCAACGCCAACAGCTGATCGTAAATCCCGGCGGGTACGGATTGGGCAAGGCCGTGAGCCAGACAAAAAAGCCACGGCAAACAGGGACGGATAACGGGGCAAGAAAACGATGTTACGACGGGTATGTGAGCGCCGGCTCAATTTTGCAGCGCCGGCTCTGCGCGGCCATGAATGGCTGGCCTACGAGATCGAAGGCGATGGCCCCGGTCCTGCGCTATGCGTGATGGCCGGCATGCATGTCAATGAGGTGGCTGGCATTCTGGCGACACGCTGGCTGATCAGGCTGTTTCGCCATCTACCCTTTCGCGGTCGCATTTCGATCCTGCCGATCGTCGATCCACCCGCTCTGCCCGGGCGCTGCCAGCATCTTTGCCCGATCGACAACAAGAACATCAATTTCTGCTTTCCAGGGCGCGCAGATGGCACGTTCAGCGAGGCGCTCGCCGATGCGCTTTTGCAGGACTGGGCAGGACAGGCAGACCTGCTCATCGATCTGCATGGCGGCGATCTTTGTGAGGTGGTGGCGCCATTCATGGTCGTCCAATGCAGTGGCGACAGTGCCCTCGATCAGGCCAATCTTGCCTTGGCCCGCGCCTTTCATCCGGCGGTCATCGTTTTTTTGCCGCAGGTCCATATGGCGGCGGCTGGCCGCAGCTGCACCGGCCGGGCGATCAAGCGCCAGCGCGCGGTCTTCGCCGAGGCCGGTGCCAATGGGTTGCTTGACGATGCCAGTGTTGCCTTTCATGTCGATGGGGTATGCCGGGCGGCAGCCCAATTGGGCATGATTGATTCCAGCGCTCTTGCAGCGTCACCGTCACCTGCCGAACCGGTAATCGCCGATAGCTATCACTGGCTGGCGGCCGAGACGGAGGGCTGGTGCGACTACTTTGTGCAGGCCGGCGAGCGTGTCCAGGCCGGCCAGGTACTGGCGCAGATCAGCGACGATCTGGAGCGGCCGCGGCAGCGCCTGCTGGCGCCGCAGGATGGCATTGTGCTGTGGCGGGACACTCATCCCCTGGTCTCGCCGAATGCTGCGTTGTTTGGCATAGGCGGTGTCGCGTCATGGCCGGAGGACCGGCCATGACAATTTTGTCCGCTGCATTCTCAGACATCGCAGCCGGACGAAGGGGAGCGATCAAGCTGGCAGGCCTTCTCGGCTACAAGGGCAAGACCATCTGGCAGCTTGCACCAGCGGTTGCGCTTGCGCTGTTTTGCTTCTTCTATCCGCTGTTGCAGGCCTTCTGGGGCAGCATAGACGGCGCAGCATTTGATTTCGGGCGCTATTGGGAGACTGTGGTCAATCCGCTTTATCGCACCGTACTGCTGCGCAGTTTTGCCACAGGCCTGTCGGTAACCTTCTGGTGCCTGCTGATCGGCTATCCCGTCGCCTATCTGCTGACGGCGCTGCCCAAGCGCCTCGCGGGGCTTCTGGTGATCTGCCTTCTGGTACCGTTATTTACGGCTTTTCTCATCCGCACCTATGGCTGGATGGCACTGCTGGGCCGCCATGGTCCGGTGAACGCCATCCTGCTGGCGCTCGATCTGGTCGATCGGCCACTGCGCCTATTGGGGACGTCCTTTGCCGTCCAGATCGGCATGGTGCATGTGCTGACGCCGATTGCCATCTTCACCATGTACGCATCCATGGCCCGCATTGACCGCGGTCTGCTGCAGGCCGCAGGCGTGCTTGGCGCAGCACCGGTCCAGGCCTTTCTGCGGGTCTATTTGCCACTCAGTTTTCCTGGTGTCATCGCCGCCGGGGTTCTGGTCTTCATCATGGCGATCGGCTTCTTCATCGCTCCGGCTCTGCTGGGCGGTCCTTCGGAAACCATGCCGGCGCAGCTGATCGTCAATCAGATCACCACCCTGGGCGATCTGGAATTCGGGTATGCGCTCGCGATCATGCTGCTTCTGGTGACTGTTATCGTGCTGGCGCTGGCCAATCGCATCATTGCGATCGAGCAGATCTGGGGCATGCCAGGGCCAGTGTCACGGCAACCTAGTTATCGCAGCGGCGGTCGGATAGGGGCGTGGCTGCTGGCCGGACTGGAACGGATGGTCATGGCGTCGCTCGCCCGCCCGCGCTGGCTGGTGCGGGCGCTGCTCTATGCCCACCTTCTGTTTGTAATTGCTTTCATGCTCGCGCCGCTTGTCATCGTCTACCTATTGTCGTTCAGCGCGTCCCCCTTCCTGGTCTTTCCGCCGCAGGGGTTCTCCTGGCAATGGTATGAGGCTTTTTTGAACAGCGCCGAGTGGCGCTCGGCGCTGCTGGCCAGTCTGCGGCTGGCAGCGCTGACGGCGAGCCTTGCCGTTGTCATCGCCCTGGCTGCAGCCTTCGGTCTTGTACGTGGGCTATTCCTCGGCAAGCAATTAATCTTTTTGCTGCTAATGGCACCGCTACTGGTGCCAGTGGTAATCGTCGCTTTGTGTCTTTATGTCGCAATGGCAGATTATGGGCTTCTGGGAAGCTTTGCAGGCCTTGTCATTGGCCATCTTTTGCTCGCAGTTCCCTATGCGCTTGTTGTTCTCCTGGGGGCGGTGCGCGGGCTCAATCGTCAGCTGGAATATGCAGCCGCCACGCTTGGGGCATCGCCCTGGAGAGTGCTGCGCCAGATCATTCTGCCGGCTCTGGCGCCAGGTGTTGCCAGTGCCTGGATTCTGGCTTTCCTGCATTCTTTCGATGAACTTCTGGTCACGCTTTTTCTGCTTGGGCGGTTGCCACAGACACTGCCGCTTAAGATGTGGGCTGATATCCGCATGCAATTCGACCCGGTGATCAGTGCAGCTTCCAGCAGCATCATCACGGTCGTAGCGCTGGCAATCCTCATTGGTCAGGCAAGGACGCTTCTAGGAGCGCGTGGTAGACAATGCTCCATTTCATGATCGATGGCGATGCGATAGTCGCCGAACCTTTTGGCTAATCCGCTCAAGCGGCTCCAAAGAAAAACGAAATCAGTGAGTATACTCTCTTCATTTAGGGTGAGCGCTAATGCATGATTCGTCTTCAGGATTGATTGCCGAAACTGAGATCGTTGCCAACAAGGGGTAGCAACATGAGCGCCTCTGTTGAAATCAGAAACCTTTCAAGACGCTATGGGCCGCATGTCCATGCGTTGAAGGATGTCAGTTTGGCCGTGACACCTGGCGAATTCGTGACATTGCTGGGGCCATCAGGATCCGGAAAATCCACCATCCTGAAGTTGATCGCGGGCTTTGAGGCGCCAAGCGGCGGCGATATTCTCATTGATGGCCGATCCGTCATCGATCTGCCCAGCCATCAACGCGAAATCGGAATGGTGTTCCAAAACTACGCGTTGTTTCCGCATATGAGCGTGGCTGAGAACATTGCTTTTCCCCTGCGCTGCCGGCGTTGCCAAAAGGAAGAGATTAACCGGCGTCTGGATTCTGTTCTGGAAATGACAAGATTACAGGATCTGCGCGACCGTATGCCCCATGAAATATCCGGTGGTCAGCAGCAGCGGGTCGCACTCGCAAGGGCCATTATCTTCAACCCCAAGATCCTGCTGATGGATGAGCCGCTATCCGCTCTTGATCGGCATCTGCGCGAGCAGATGAAAAGCGAGATCAAGCGCGTGCAGCAGGATATGCGAATGACAGTGCTGTTTGTAACCCACGATCAGGATGAGGCTTTAGCACTGTCTGACCGCGTCGGCGTGATGCGCCATGGGCGGCTGGAGCAGATCGATCCGCCGCATCGGCTCTATGGTTCGCCCGGCAACCGCTTTATCGCGGAATTTGTCGGCGAGGCAAATGTGCTGTCGGCATATATCCGTGACGGACAGGTCTGGCTATTCGATCAACCGGTAATGCCAGCAGCAGCCAGCCTTGCAACCGGGCCATGCTGGCTGCTGCTGCGGCCTGAACGGCTGTCCATGTCGCGCGATCCTGACCATGCCGGCCTTACCGGCCGCGTGGCTGAGCGGATTTTTCTTGGCGAATCGAGCCGCTACCTGATTGCGGTTGGGGCGGCCCGGATTGCTTTGAAGCAGCAGAACCGAGGCGCGGCAGCGGCCGAGGTCGGAGATATCGTAAAGCTGTACTGGTCACCAGATGACGCGGTGATTCTGCGGGACCAGTGAAGGGGAGTGGAGCGGTGTTGTCGGCAGGTCGCACATGGGACGCATGATCGGCATACGTGATGAGCTTGATCGGCAGTTGATTGCACTGCTGCAGACAAATGCCCGGCAATCAACCATGACCTTGGCCAAAAGGCTCAGGCTGGCCCGCAGCACTGTGCACGAGCGCATCCGCCGGCTCGAGCGGGATGGGATAATCCGCGGCTACGGACTGCGGCTGGGGCAGGACCCATTCGTCGAATATGCGCAGGCGGTTGCCCTGCTGGCGCTATCGCAGCGTCAGCAACGGCAGGTGATCGACCGCCTCGGGCTACTGCCAGAGGTCAAAATCTGTGCGACCATCAGTGGGGAATCCGATTTGTTCCTACTGCTCGAGGCACCGCGCCTGGAGGATCTCGACGCCGTGCTTGACGAAATCGTTCGCCTCCCGGGGGTTGAGCGGTGCCGCCCATTCGTCTTCCTGTCGCAAAAGCTCAACCGCCTCAACGCATGAGCCAATGGCAGCAGTCGGGGCCGGCGGCTGGATGAGCGGAATTTCGTGAACAGACCTCCGGGCTGATCAAGCGTCAGCCGGCCCGGCAAGGCGGATAGGTGTCAGCTTTCCACATTCCTCCCCAAACGGGCAGGTTCACAATGCCAAGCCGCGTGGTTTGATAAGAGCCGGCAGGTTGGGAAGGGGGCAGCGCCGGTTGGCCGTTCCATGCGGCCCAGGTGATGCGGGTGCCGCAGTCGGGTGGAGCTGCGCAATTGTGCGGAGCCTTGCCATGAACGATCTTCTGGACCGGGCTGCCACGGCCAAACAGGGCAGCCCTTTTCTCAATACCGCCCAGGCAGCCTTCTATATCGGATTGTCCAATCGCACTCTCGAAAAGATGCGCAAGACCGGCAGCGGTCCGCGGTTTCGCAAGCATGGGCGCGTTGTGCGCTATCACATCGAGGATCTCGATTCCTGGTCGCGGGCCAGCAAGCATCGGACATCCCAAGATGCACCGGCGCGCAATCAGCCTGGCTGATGGATTGATCGTTCTGCCACGTCGCCGCCGTGCTGGGTATCGGCGATGGCTGATCCTCCTTCTGATGCTGCTCGGGCTTCTGCTGCTGGCGGGTGCTCTGTTTCAGCCAAAAGCGCCGGCCGTGGTCTGGAATGCAAGCAGCAGCCTGCCGCGCGGGCTCTATATCACTCTGCCTGCAAGCAGGATCGGCCATGGCGACGTGGTCCTGGCGGAATTGCCCTCACCTTGGACAGAACTGGCTGCAAGGCGCGGCTATCTGCTCACAGATATACCCCTTATCAAGGAAGTTGCGGCCATGGTCGGCGACCAAGTCTGCGGGCATGGCCAGCAGTTGATGGTCGGCGGCCGGTCTTATCCACGCCAGAGTTACGATGCACTGGGGCGGCCACTGCCGGTCTGGCAGGGTTGCCGCTTTCTTGCCGAAGATGAAATCCTGCTGTTGGCCGCTCACGCGCTGTCCTTCGACAGCCGCTATTTCGGACCGCTTCCCATGGCTGCGATCAAGGCCCGGCTGCGCCCCTTGCTGATCCTTGCCGAACATGAGCCGGATAGATCGTGAAGATGATTGCCGCCCGCGGCTGGGGCCGATGCGGCAAAGCAGGATGCCGCCGGCCAAGCCGCAGTTCTATCTGACGCAGGTACTGCGCACGATGGCAATCGCGCGTTCCTCGCCTGGCCCGTTGAAAAGAGGGCCAGACGGCATCCCGGCACGCATGATAGGGCGCGGCGCGGGGATCGGGCGATTGCTGAAGATCAAAAGCCTCAATGGCCCATCCGGCAGTCGCCAGGTGATCGTCAGGGCGCGCTTTGTCTCGGGTAGTTCCGATCTAGCGGCCAGCCATCTGAAATATCTCCGGCGCGATGGAACAGACCGAATGGGCGGGCCAGCGAGCCTTTACGATGCCGAGCATGATGTGGTTTTGCCGCAAGAGATTCTTCAGCGCATGCGCGATGACGAGGGGCATTACCGTTTCATGGTTGCGCCAGCCGATGCAGCGGAATATGACGATCTGCGGCCGCTGACCCGGCGGTTGATGCATCAGGCCGAGCGCGATCTCGGCACAAAGCTGGATTGGGTTGCGGCCGATCACAGCAACACCGGCCACCCGCATACCCACATCCTATTGCGCGGCCGCGACAAGGATGGCGGCATCCTTACGATATCTCATGACTACATTTATCACGGCCTGAAGGCACGGGCGATCGATCTGGTCAACCACGATCTGGGGCCACAGCAGAAAGAGCCGACCGCAGTTGGCCGGATAAATGCTGAAACCGACGCTGTCTTCTGCGACACTGATCGTCTGCTGCTTGCTGCCCGCAATGAAGATGGATTGCTGCGGGTCGATCACCGCGACAGCCTGATGCAGAGCCGGTTGGTGCATCGGCTGCAGGTCCTGAAAACTATGGGGCTGGCAGCTCCAGTCGGCTCCGGCCAGTGGCAGCTTGCCCCCGCCATGGAAGGCATCCTGCGTCAGGGCGCTGAGCGACAACGGCAGGTTCGCATCCTCGAACAGGTGCTGACACTCAGACAGATATCCTGGCGGCCGGACGAACTGGTGCTGAGCGGTTTCCAGCCGGAGGCGCCGCAGTCGATCACCGGATGTCTGCTTGCCCAAAGCCTGACCAGTCTCAGCCAGGCCAGGGGCTACCTGGTGATTGCTGGTGTCGATGGCCGCTATCATTTTGCCGATCTTGGTTTACTGCGGCTCAGCCGGCTGCCACCTGACTGCATTCTGGAACTGAAACGGGATGCGCAAATGCCGGCTCATGGTCCCATGGCCGATCCGGCAGGCTTACCCATTGCCGAAGACCGTTCACGCTGGTCGGTTCGCCTGCTGTCGGTCTGGCCGCTGGAGCGCCAGCTTGACGCCGATGCGCCGACCTGGCTTGACCAGCTGCTGCTCAGGGGCGATCTGCCGGGACGGCGCGACCGCGGCTTCGGGCAGGAACTTAAAACCGCTTTGGCCAAGCGCCAGCGTTACCTGCTGCAAAGCGGCCATGCACGGATCGATAAGGGAAAGTTCGTCTGCTCGCGCGCTTTGTTGGACGAGCTCCGGCACAAAGAACTCAAACGCCTGGCTGCACGCCTTGGCCGCGACTATGTTGCCGAAGGTCTGGATTATGAGACCGGCGGTCTGGCGATGGGCGATATCGATCTTGCCTGGGGGCGTTTTACCATCATCGCCGACCGCACACGCTTCAGTCTGCTGCCCTGGCAGCCGCGATGGACGTTAGGCCTCCACCGGTCGCTGGCGGGTCATCCGCCAAGCCCTGAGATCGCGCGATCCTTCTGTTAAATTGCGCTCCCCGCTTTTTGAACAGACGGACAATGTCTGTAGTAGCATTTCAAAACAACGACTTAATACCTAGAGCGGGCATTGTGTAAAAAAATTTTACTTTAAGGGAGGCTGCGCGTCCTTCATGAACTTTGCGAGTGAGGCGTGGTTGTGTTCTCGTAATATTATCAATCCCTTATTGTCATCTGGAGTTAACATAAAAATTCTTACCTTAATTCTCGTGCCGTCTAAGGAGACTTTTCAAATGCCGTTCTGCTGAAGTCCCGAAATCATGCTCGTAGAATTGGGATGTGAGGATTACAGGCCGCTGTACAGATCCCCGATGTTGAAGCGGGTCATCTTGCCAGGAATATCGGTGAGCCGGTTAACGGCGTCGCCATCGATCCATTCGTACCCGGCAGACAATGCTGCCAATGCCTGCGCACGACTGTTCAGGCCGTGGGCGTAGTATCGGAGACCAACCTTGTCGGCGGCAGCCGCAAACTCGTTTAAAATCCGAATGCGCTCGGTATCGTTTCTCGGAGCCGCTGCTAGGTCGAAGCCGATGCCGTTGAGGCTCGCACCCGTCATCTGGCCGAAATTCCGGAAGGTCCAGGGCACACGAATATTCTGGCCACGGCAGAACGGCCTGATGACCGCGATGATTTCCAGCAGACGGCTTTGTGGAGTTCCCTCCGGCATACCGTCGATTTCCAGAACCAGAAGCTGCCGTACCGCATCTGGTATTGTGCGGCAAAGATCAAGGTAAGCTTGCCGGCCCGCCCGGCTGGCCAAGGTTTCAAAATGGATCGGCCAGCCCAGCAGTACCTTTTGGCCCTGAGCGACATTGGCTGCCAGATCACGCAGGGCGCGGCGGGCGATAAAGATGTCGATTTCCGCGGTGGACAAGACGCCCTGATATTCCCGCCGCAGCGCGGTATCCCACAGGCGATCGCCGAACACGTTCGTTGCACCGACCGTAGCAAAGTAGGTCGCAATGACCTTGTGGCGCAGATTCCACATCGGTCGATACATGACCTCCATGGAGGCGAGGGCCTTTGCCTTGTCGAGCTGTGCAAAAGAGAAGTCCGGCGTCTCCAAGTCAGGTTCAGTGCCGGAAACCTCAGGCGAGGTTGCAAGGGTCGCAGATCCGGTTAGGCGCTGAATAAGCTCCTCTTTGCTGACGGCATTGAACACCAGAGAGCCGTCACTTTCGAAGACGCCGGTACTGACATCGGTCGCTTCGGCCGCGAAATTCTCTCCCAGCAGGCGGCGGCCGATCTCTTCGCCGATATCGTGACACCGCAGCTGTGCCTGGTCCGCCGTCAGATCCGAGAAGATGATGATAAACGACAGCTCACCGTAGCGCGTGAAGACATCGTTTGGCCGGCACATGCGCTGGATGACCTTATACGCGACATCTTGTGCCCGATCCGCAATGCGGGGCCATTCGTCGCCCAACTGGTCCCGGATCTTGCTCAGACCGACCAGATGGATATTGCCGGATAGGATGGAGCGCTGCTGCAGCAACAGCTGGTTCAGTTGCTGCGCAAACTCATCCACGCCGGCTGGCGCTGCAGGTGTGGAGGCCCGGCTTGCCAAGGTCCCGCCCTGCGTTCCTGAGGTCCCATCGCCAAAGATTCGCCTAAACAGCCCACCTATTGCCATCAGTCGTCCCGTCTATATCGCGCCGCAAACAACAAACGCTGTCTGGGGCTCTCTCTGGTAACGTGGCTTGGACTCACAAGCCATAAATCAGCCCTGCGAACCGTTCAGTAAGCGAGGTTGCTCCGTCCTGAAAGTGGCGTTGTCCATTCTCATTTTTCCAGCACCTCTCGGATCTTTGCCGCAAGCTCTCGGTAGCGGTAGGGTTTGTTCAGAAACTGTGCTCCCGCCGGCAGGCCCATGGATTCTGCAACCGCTGCGCCCGGGAAACCCGACGACACCAGAATTTTCAATTCCGGATAACGCTGCGCTACAGCCCGGGCAAGATCGATGCCGCTCATGCTGCCCGGCATCACGACGTCGGTGAACAACAAATCGAACCGCGTGCCGCCTGTGAGTATCTCCAGTGCTGCCTCTGCGTTGGCCGCTTCAACAACCTGGTAGCCGAGGCCCCTCAATTGGGCAGTCAGTGTCTGGCGCATGCCAGCGTTATCCTCGACGAGCAGGATGGCCTCGTTTCCCCGTTCAACCATGCCATCCGATTCGGTCGTGGAGGCAGCACGCGGCTCTCCGGCGTTGGTTACCCGTGGGAAATAGACCCGCACTGTCGTTCCGACACCTACTTCGCTGTAGATCTTTACATTGCCGCCAGACTGATGAACGAAGCCGAAGACCTGGCTGAGGCCTAGGCCACTGCCCTTGCCCTCCGGCTTGGTCGTGAAGAAGGGTTCGAACACGCGATCCAGTACTTCCGGAGGAATACCGGTACCGGTATCGGTGATCTGCAGCAGAACATACTCACCTGGCTTCAGTTCGGCATGCGCGGCAGCATAATCCGCATCCAGTGCGAGGGCTTTTGTTTCCACTGTCAGAGTGCCGCCGCCGCTCATGGCGTGAGCGGCGTTTACGGCAAGATTCATGATCGCCGACTCGAGCTGAGCCCGGTCGGTCATAACCAGGCATGGTTCAGGGGGCGCGACGAGATTGAGGGCGATGTTCTCGCCGAGCGCTGTCGCCAGGAGTTTGGACATCCCCGACACAGTTGCATTGATGTCGATCAGCTCGGCGTTCAGCGACTGCCGGCGGGAGAATGCCAGCAGCTGACGAGTCAGCGTTGCGCCGCGTCGACAGGCCTCCATCGCCACGTCGACCATGCTCTGGACATCCGTTCGCTGGGGAAATGTATCGGCGATCATGTCGAGATTTCCCATCACCACGCCGATAAGATTGTTGAAGTCATGGGCGATCCCGCCAGTCAGCTGCCCTACCGCCTCCATTTTTTGCGCATGCACCAGCTGGCGGTCGATGAGTTTGCGCTCGGTGACGTCTGCTGCGACATGGACAACGCTGCGCGGAAGGCCGGGCTTGTCCACCAGGGAGGCACCGGATATGCGCAGCGCGATGACCTTGCCGTCGCGGGTACGCCCGGCGATTTCGTTGCCCTGAAAGTCGTGTTCCGCTGCGGCCCGAACGAAATCCCTCAGGAATATGTCCAGGTTCTGCTTTTCAATGAAAGGTGGAGGTTTTCCGAGCACCTCATCCGCAGACCAGCCAAACGTCTCCTCCGCTGTGGCGCTCCAAAGACTGACATTGCCATCCAGATCAAGTACGTAGATCGGAAGCGGCGAGGATGAGATGACGGCGCTGAGCAAGGCATTGCTTTCGCGGAGCGACTCCGCCATCCGGCTGCGGTCCGCGATTTCGTTTTCGAGCGAGCGATTCGCCTCCTCAAGGGCGGCTGTTCTCTGCCGGACCACCTGTTCAAGGTGTCGCGCGTGCCCCTCGATCTGTGCCTTGGCTTCGGCCAGCTGCGACTGACTGGCGCGCAACTGGTTGTTCGTTCGCACGATGTCTTCGAAGGTCGACATGAGCAAATCGAGAATCTGCTCCTTGTCGGATGTGATCGTGAAGGCTTGGCCGAGGAAGTACACTTCGACGCCAAGCTTGAACTTGCTTTCATTGCGAAGTTTCCGATTCTCGACAGCAGCGTTGATCCGCGCCAGCAGGGTGTCGGGGTCATAGGGCTTGGTTAGGAAATTGTCGGCGCCGCATTCTAAACCGCGAATGATGTCCATCGGATCATTGAGGCTCGACAGGAGTATGAAAGGTACGTCGCGCCCGGCGCGGCTGGCCTTCAGCGTGCGACACAGGTCATAGCCCGATTGCCCCGGCATGACGATATCGGAGACGACGACTTCAAAATGCCCGGCTGGGAAGACAGCAATAGCCTGCGCAGCATCGCCGGCAATCGTGACATCGTGACCCGCATCCTCCAGGAGGATTTTCAGTTCTTCGGCCTGGGTCCGGCTGTCCTCGACAACCAGGATCTTAGACATGTCCGTTCATCTCCTTGTTGGAAGCGAGGTTTGTCAGGCGGGAGGAAATCTCCGGCAGCGGCAGCACCTCAT
The DNA here is from genome assembly GCF_937960835.1 of uncultured Ferrovibrio sp. GTDB lineage: Bacteria > Pseudomonadota > Alphaproteobacteria > Ferrovibrionales > Ferrovibrionaceae > Ferrovibrio. The sequence goes on along the minus strand of NZ_CALGPC010000004.1, from coordinate 21,528 downwards.
GGACGACGCCGGCAGAAATTGCCGAACCCGGCATCCCGAAGACTACGGATGTTGCTTCATCCTGCGCAATGACCCTGCCGCCTGCCTTGCGCAGCTCCTGCAGTCCCTCGGTACCGTCACGTCCCATGCCGGTCAGTACAACTCCCGCCGCTGCTGCCCCGAAATGCTGTGCCACGGATGAGAACAGGTAATTGGCCGAGGGGCGGAAACCGTCCAGCGGTGCAGCATCCGAAACCCGCAGCAGCTGTCGGGAAGACACACCGAGATGACGATCATCGCCGGCAAAGTAGACGGTATGCGGCTCCATGCGCTGGCCGTCGGCCGCTATGCGGACCTTGAGGGAACACACGGTGTTGAGCCAATCCACCATGCCGGAGATGAAACCATGCGAGATGTGCTGGACAGCAAGGATGGGGATCGGAAAGCTCGCGGGAAGATCCGCAAGAATGCGCTGCAGGGCCGCGGGCCCGCCGGTGGATGCGGCAACGGCAATGATCCCCACCCGCGGCGACGCTGCAGGAGCTGGCATCCGCCGCTCCGGTGATACCGGAGGTGCGGCAGTGCGGCGCCAGCGTCGCACCACCTTCACGCCGGCCATCAGCCGGAGGGTTTGAATGAACTGCCGTCGGGTCGCCGCGGCCTCGCGCAGCTCGCTGTTTTTCGGCACCGGAATGACGCTGAGTGCCCCGGCACGCAGCGCCCGTATGGAGATTTCAACCTGGGCGGCATCGCGATCATCCGCGACGACGACAATCGGGGTGGGGGCCTCGATCATTATTTCCTTGGTCGCCTCGAAGCCGTCCATTTCGGGCAGCTGGATTCCCATGATGATGATGTCAACCTTCAGCCGCACCGCTGCTGCGACGCCTTCTGGCCCCGTCCTGGCGATGGCGCTGATCTCTATATCGGGCTCGCGTCGCAGGGCATCGGCGATCGTTTCTGCAACATGCTGGGAATTTTCGACGATCAGTACCCGCATAAGCCAAGCCTCCTCACAGGACCTGCCTGATGGCATCGAGCAGGGTTGCCTGATCGAAGGCGCTCTTGACCAGATAGGCATCGGCACCAGCCTGCATGCCGCGCAGCCGGTGATCCTCGCTTGCCAGTGCGGTGACCAGCACAATGGGAATCCCCGCGAGGCGGGGCGAGCTGCGCACGGCTTCCGTCAGGGCAAAGCCATCCATCCGTGGCATCTCTATGTCGCTGACGATCAGGTCGACGGCCTCTTCCTGCAGCAGATGCCAGGCGTCGAGGCCGTCCGAGGCGAGAATCACCTCGTAACCCGCTGCTTCCAGTATGTTCTGTTCCAGGGTTCGGGTGGTAAGCGAATCGTCAACCACAAGAATGCGTCGTGCCGTCTCCCCGCTTGCCTCCTGGTCGGCTGTGATGGTACGGCCAACGGATGGTGCTCGCGCCGCGGCGATCAGCTCGGCGGCATTCAGCAGCAGCGCAATGGAGCCATCGGGCAGCACTGCGGCGGCCGAGATGGCCGATGAACGCTGCAGGCGTGGATCAAGCGCCTGTACAACCAGCTCCCGCTCGGCATTCAGTTCGTCAACAACGATTGCCGCATTTCCCTGGGCGCTCGCAAGCACAATGATCGTGAGCTTTCCGGTCCGGTTGATCTCCTGCCTTGGCAGACCGAGCAATTCCGCTAGCGACGCCACCGGAATGATCCTGCCGTCCAGCTGAACGACGCTGCGCCCCTGCGCGGACAGCACGTCGGTGGCGGGCAAGCGCAGGATTTTGTCCACAAGGAGGGAGTCCACCGCGAAATCGGTATTCCCGGCCCGGATCAGCAGTCCGCGCACCGTGCTCAGGGTCAGCGGCAGCGAGAGGATGAAGCGGGTGCCGCGGCCGGTCTCCGTTTCCACGGCGACGACGCCGCGCATGGCCTCGATTTCCGATTTGACAACATCAAGACCTACGCCGCGCCCGGAAATCTGGCTGACTGCTGGGGCAGTCGAAAAGCCAGCCAGGAATATGGTTTCCGCAAGCCGACTCTCGTCAGCGTCCTCGAAAATGGCCTGAGCCCGCGCATGTTCGCGAATTCTTGAGAAGTCGAGACCGGCGCCGTCATCGCTGACCACCACCTCGACGGTGGAGCCGCGCAGGCTGGCGCTGACCGTGATCCGCCCGGTGGCTGCCTTCCCAGCGGCCAAGCGTGTCTCGGGCATTTCAATACCATGGCTGACCGCATTGCGCACCATATGCAGCAGAGGGTTGCCCAGGCGCTGAAGTATCGTCCGGTCGACGCGTACATCTCCGCCACGAACGACCAACTCGACTTTTTTTCCCGTTTCGGCGGCGATATCGCGAAGAACCCGCGGCAAACGTTCGCAGATCTCCGAAAAGGGCGACATGCGGATGCTCTGCACATCGCTGTCGAGCTCCGATATCGCTAACCCGAGATCATGCAGATCTTCGGTCAGCCCCTTGACAATGGCCTGCAGATCCTTCTCCAGATCGGCCAGTCCGCGGCGTAGCTGGATCGTCCCGGACGACACCGCCCCCTTTACTGCGGCCGCGTTTTCGAGGACCGACGCCGGTCTGTCCCCGCGCCGGCCGAAATCCAGCCGCCGCTGGCGTATCCGGTCAATCAGACTGGTGAGACGTTCCAGCTGCGCCAGCGGCCGGCGGCCAACCATCACCAGATTGACGCTCTTCTGAATCAGCGCGTCGAGTTGCGACGAGGCAAGCCGTACAGCAACGTCGGCTGCAATGGTTTCTTTAGCGATGTCGTCCTGCTGGGCGAGAGCCGGTCGCTGCGAAGCAGCGGGGGCGGTGCTTACTATTTCCGCAAGCTGCGGCAGCAGCGCAGCAAGTGGGCCGGACGACAGGGGCAGTTCGCGCTCCAACCGGTAGCGGGCATCGCGGATCGCGTCTGCGGCCCTCAGGCAGATTTCCAGCTTGGACTGGTCAATATGGATGCTGCCCCGGCGCTCGGCTCCGAATACCTCTTCCAGCCAGTGGCAGCAATGTTCGATCAGCTCGGCATTGACGGACCGCGCGGCACCCTTAAGGCTATGCGCGGTACGGAACAATCCTTCAAGGACATGCCGGCGCCGTTCGTAGTCACACGCTTCCAGCTCCAGCAGCCCCCGTTCCAGATTGCCGCTGTGCTCCTGCAGTTCCGTAAGGAACGTGGCCAGAAGCCGCCTAGCCAGTTTGTCCTTGTCAACCGGCAAGACAATCAGCCTTTTATAAGTTGCTTGAGCTGAAGGCCGAGCGCGTTGAGATTTCGCGCAGCCTGCTCGGACTGTTTGGTTGCCGCAAGATTCTGGTTCGCAACCTGATTTATCTGCGCCATGGCCAGATGAACCTGCGACATCCCTGCATTCTGCTGGTTGGCCGAGGCGGCGATCTGGATGGCCGCCTGTACAGCGCTGTTGATGGTCTCAACAAGTTCATTAATCGTAGCGCCCGCCGCATTGATCGTATTGATCGCCCCGTTGACGCTTTTTCCGCTCTCCTCAGTGGCGATCACCGCCGCATTGGTGGCCTGCTGGATTTCTCCCAGAATCTGGCGCACCTGGGTCGTGGCCTTTTTCGACTGTTCTGCCAGCGCCTTGATCTCGCTGGCGACGACTGCGAAGCCTTTTCCGGCCTCGCCGGCCCGGGCCGCCTCTATCGCGGCGTTAAGCGCCAGCAGATTTGTCTGCTCGGCGATTTCGTTCACCGAGGCGGTGATCTCGCTGATGGATTGTGCCTGCCGGGCCAGGGCCAGAATCGCCTCTGCAGTGGAGTTTGCGGATTCCCTGACCGCATCCATCACTTCGATCGATTCGGTGATCGCCTTGCGCCCGCTGTTGCTGACTTCGACGGCGCGCTGTGATGCCTCGACCACTGACTGGGCACGCTGCGCTGCCTGTTCGGAAGTCTTCAGCACCTCATCGACCGTGGTCACGGTTTCAGATACCGCGGTAGACTGTTCGCGCATTCCACTTGCCTGCTGCGTGGTGCCGGCAAGGATTTCCGCCGATGCCGATGCCAAGGCATCAACCGCGCCACCGATTGGAACGGTAATGCTGCGAATAAGGTAGAAGCTGCCGATCGCCAGCAGCAGGAAGCTTAGCAGTGTGCCCCAGATGATGGCGTCGAAACTGCGGTTCGCCACAGCCAGCGACTCCTGCTTGTCGGCCTCCAGTCGGACCTGCAATTCGCGCTCAATTTCCCCAAGCAATGCGCGCATCTCGCCGGTCATCTGTTTTGCCCGCGCCAGCGCCGCGGTTGCCTGCTCCATGCCGGTATTGTTCAGGCTCTCCATGGCGTCACGTGTGATCGCCCTTCGCTCCGATATGAGGCGAATTGCGCTTTGCAGCTGCGGCAGCGTATAGCCGCCTGAGCGTACCAGCTCGTTGAGGCGCTGGATCTGGCGGTCAAAGGCCGCGACCTCCGCTACATAGTCGTCGCGATAGCGCTGCTCCTTTGTCAGAATATAGGTGAGCGCGCTGTTCTCCGTCGCAAGCAAGCCGGCCTCGACGGCATTCAGTGCAACCATGACGCCATATCTGCCGACGATGGGTTCGCGGCTGTCGAGCAGGCTGCGCGTATTGGTGTAGGCAATCCAGCCAACGATCGCCAGGATGACCGGGCCGATGAGGAATCCCAGTATGAGCTTTTGCTGTACGGTGAGCCGGGCCATGTTTCCCCCCTGACACTTCAATCCCGATTGATTGTTGATGGTCCGTCCGGGCCGGTGAACAGCGGTCCGCCGGACTTTGCCAGCTGATCGCCGTCGAGTACGATGATGCCCGTCGTGGTAAGGCCGCGCGTGCAGCCGGCCAGCGGCGCTGTGCTTTCGGGCGGCGTCAGCCGGCCAGTCTGCACGGACGTGGCTTGCACTACTTCATCGGCAAGCAGCGCAAAGCGAAAGATGTCTGTCCCACAGACGATGGCACGCGTGTGCTCCGTTATCGGCTTCTGGGCTTGGCCGGTCGCCTGGCTCAGGCTGAAGGCGCTGACGATCCCTCCGCGCAGGGTGAATATGCCGGCGAAGGGTGGCTTGGCGCCTGGAACCTGGATAAGCGGACCGACCTTGGTGACCTGCGCGACGAAGGCCAGGTCGAGGCCGTACAATTCGGCGCCGGCACGGAAGACGAGGATTTCATAGGTCGTGTCGTGGTCGGCCACAGCCGCCGACGCGGCAAGCCGGCGGGCGCGCTGCTCCATGATCCGGACTGCGATCAGATCGAAACCGGAAGGCGCCAAAGCTGTGCGGTCAGCGCTCATGGCGAGCCGGTATCCTGGTTATTGCTGGCGCTAGCATCGGATTACACGGTCCTTTCTGCCTGCAGATGAAGGCGTGCCGCCTCCCGCAGCATGGCGGCGGTCTCGCCGTTTGCGAACCGGATCTTTTCATCCGGCGGCAGTGCGACGCACAGCGCCTCGGCTTTGCGGTAGGAGCGCCGGGCTGCCTCCTTCTGACCGCTGCGGGCCAGTGCGGTGGCCAGAATGAAATGTCCCATGATGAGAGACCCATCCAGATAGACGACCCGTCGTGCGGTTGCGCAGGCGGCCTCGAAGCGCCGTGCGCTCAGCAGTGCCAGCGCGTGGAGATACTGGATCTCGACGTCCAGCGGATGCGCTTTTGCGGCGGCTTCTGCCATTGCGGCAAATTCCTGTCTTCCGGCGTCGGCTGCCTCGCGGACCAGCCGTGCCGTACGTGCTGCTTCGCTCTCCGCTTCTTGCGCCGGCTCGCGGGCAGAGCTTTGTGTCGATATCCACTCAGGTCCCTGGCTCGGATCCGGTTTCTTGGCGCGTGTTGCAGGGCTGGGCGGATGGGGAATCTGCGACCTGCTCCCCCTCAGCCTGGCGGTCGGAAACCTCGCCGCCGCATTGCGCGCGGGCGGTGCTTGCAGAACGGCGCTCGGGACATTGGCCATCCGGGGTACAGCGGGCGTCGTTTGCGGCGGCCGGCGGTAGAAAAGCCCGTTGCCGGTCGAGACAACCTCGAACGGGGCGAAATCCCACAACGGCGGATCGGAGGGGCCGACGATGAGCCAACCGCCCGGCGCGAGGGCGTCGAAGAGGATGCCGGCCAGGCGACGGATCGCTGCCGGATCGAAATAGATCATGACATTGCGGCACAGGATGAGGTTCATGTCCCTGCCGGTCGTGCCGGCAGCTATACTGGCTGGATCGGCGGCGAGATTGCCATAGCGGAAGGACACGCGGCCGCGGATCTGCTCGTCCAGGACAAAGTGGGCACCGGATTGGCGAAAATACCGCTTTGCGGCGCCGCTGGCCTCGCTGCGGAACGACCAGTCGCCGTAACGGCCGCGCTTCGCTTTTTGCAGCGAGGCCCGACAGATATCGGTAGCAAGGATGCGAGACCGGTCGCCGATGCCGAGCTCGTCGAAGAGGATGGCGAGCGAATAGGCCTCTTCCCCCGTAGCGCAGCCGGCGCTCCAGGTCTGGAAGGCAGCGTCCGCCGGATGAGTGGCCAGGAATTCCGGTATCACCCGCTGGCGTATCAGGTCGAAATGATGCGGATCGCGGAAGAAGTAGGTTTCCGCGACCGTCAGTTCTGAAACGATGCTGTCCAGAACCTGATGGCCGGCGAGCAGGGCATCTTTTAAGTATGCCATGCTCGGGATGCTGTTGGCACGCATAACGCGGCGTATTCTGGCTTCCAGATCGCCATGTCGGCTGGCGGGGACCGTCCCGCCGCTGAAGCTTGAGAACCATTCCAGCACCTCGGCGCACTGCAATGCGGCTTTGGCGCTCATGATGCCGCCATCCCAAATTCCGCCAGCGCTGCCAGTTCGGCTTCGCGCAGAAAAAGTTCGGGATCGTGAATGAAGATGATGTCGCCATCGACTTGTGCCACGCCGCTGATGTAGCGGCTTCCCGCGACAATGGCCGCGACGTCGGTGACGGAGCGAGCGGACAGCTCGACAACAGAGTTCGCCCGGTCAACGTGCAGGGCAAGTTTGCGGCCTGAGATCCTGACAACGATCAGATGATCGGACAGCGCAGGGGGGGTGGGAGGCAGCCCGAAGCGGGCGCGAATATTAAGAACCGGCAGGGCTGAACCGCGCAGGTTGACGATGCCCTCAACGATCGCAGGAACCTGCGGAATCTGTCGCGCCGGCACGAATGGCAGCACTTCCTCGACGAAGTTGATGCCGATTGCGAATTGCTGCTGGTCCAGCTCAAAAATCAGACTTGGCATCCCCCTGCCTCATCTGGCCTCCACCCCTTGTTTCAGAACTGGATTTGCGAACGCAGATACGCCTGCTTCAGGCGGCAACTATGTGAATAATAACGCCTTCCAGATCTTGGCCTGCTAGTTCTGATGCTGCAGGGTCATCTGTCAAATCCGTTCTCCCATCAGGTTTTTGATCGTTTCAATCAGTTGCTTGGGCAGGAACGGCTTGGCCATAACCGTGTCCGCACCGAAGCTTTTGGCAAATTCCAGCATGTCCATATTGCGCGTGCGGCCGCCTCCAGATATGGCGATGATCCGCACATCCTTGGCCTGCTTGCGAATACGCATGATCATTTCCAGGCCGTCGGTTTCTGGCATCAGCACGTCGGTGACGATCACGTCAAAAGCTTCGGTTGCCAACAACTTCAGGGCCGCGTCTCCGTTGGGCGCCAGGGCAACAGTATATCCAGCCGCATGCAACGCGGTTTTCAGCGTTTCGCGCAGCAATGGTTCATCATCGACCAGAAGAATACGCGCCATGTGGTTGCTCCCGGCTCGCTCGAAGGCCTGAAAGTCTTCCCGGGTCCCATGTGTCAGGTCGTCTCACTGGTTCCCCCCTCAATCTCCTGTATACATTGGAAGAGTGACGGGCCGCAATCGAAGATAGATCGTTGCGAGTCATTTGCTCACTTACAAGCCTGCAATGCGGCACTGCGGTAACACTCTGAGTCGTCTCAGATCTTGGATCAGTCGCCGTCTCCGTACCGCCAGCTTGCACCACGACGAAGAGCACAATCCCCAATAGCATTTTCGAATTGTTCGAACGCTTTCTCAAAATGCGAAAGGCAGAGCTGCCGCCGGTATGAGATGCTCAAGAACTGGGACGGGATATCTGATCCAGTCTATGTCCCACCATTTCCTCGCAGATCGCAGGAAAGTCCTTCCGGATATCCTTCTTGCATCCTGCCGCTTCGGGTCGGACCTCCCCCGGTACCCCAACGGTGCACCTCCCCGATCGAAGAAGATCGTAAGAGATCGTAAAAGATCGTAGAGAAGCGCAATTGGCGATCGCGTCATCTTTCGGCATGGCTATGTCCAACCTGAAAGGCCTTCCGCTTGTGGGACAGCGCCATGCCATCGATTGCCAGGGTCATCATCCGCCCCGTCGCCGTCTTCGGAACCATCCTCGCCGGTCTGTGGCTTGCCACGCAATGGACCGCCGCCATGCTGGACTACCAGCGCCAGCTAGGGGCGCCGATGATTTCGCTGCTTGGATGGCCGGTCTATCATCCCTGGCGCCTCTTCGAATGGTGGTATGCCTTCGAGTCCCATGCGCCCGACGTCTTTGCCATCGGCGGCGTAATCGCAACCTTCGGCGGCTTCATGGCGGCTCCGGTTGCCTGGCTCTTCAGCCCGCAGCGCAACCGTGAGGGCCGCCAGGCCACGACCTTCGGCTCGGCGCGCTGGGCGAGTGCAGACGAGATCGACAAGGCCGGATTGCACGGCGATGCCGGTGTCATGCTGGGGCAATTCGGTCCTCGCTATTTGCGCCATGCCGGTCCAGCCCATGTGCTGGCCTTGGCGCCGACCCGCAGCGGCAAGGGTGTGGGATTGGTCATCCCAACGCTACTGTCCTGGACGGGCTCGGTCATTGTCATCGACATCAAGCAGGAGAACTGGGCGCTGACCGCAGGCTGGCGCAGCAGCTTTTCGCATTGTCTGTATTTCAACCCGACCGAGGCGCACAGCATCCGCTACAACCCGCTTCTGGAGGTGCGCAAGGGAGCACATGAGGTTCGCGACGCCCAGAACATTGCCGATATCCTGGTTGATCCCGAAGGCACGCAGAAGACGCTCAATCACTGGGACAGGACCAGCCACGAATTGCTGGTCGGCGCCATCCTGCATGTGCTTTATGCCGAAGCCGACAAAAGCCTGAACCGTGTCGTCGGCCTGCTTTCTGATCCGGCGCGTCCCTTCGAGCAGACGCTGCGGGCCATGATGGCGACCAATCACCTGGGCAGCATTGATGCGCCGCAGCCGCATCCAGTCGTCGCTGCAATCGCCCGCAGCCTGCTGGACAAGTCCGACAATGAACGCTCTGGCGTGCATTCAACGGCTCTGTCCTATTTGTCGCTCTACCGCGATCCAATGATCGCAAGGGCAACGAGCACTTGCGATTTCAGGATATCTGACCTGATCGACGCCGCCCATCCGGTCTCGCTTTACCTGACGATCCCGCCATCGGATTTGTCACGCACGCGCTCGCTGATCAGGCTTTTGCTCAACCAGATCGCCCGCCGGCTGACCGAGGGGGCCGCTTCGCCGCCAAAGGAAGGCGCGGCCATCCATATCGCCGGGCGGCAGAGCCGGACGGCAAGAAGGCAGCGCCATGACGTGCTGCTGATGCTTGATGAGTTTCCCGCACTCGGCCGCCTGGATTTTTTCCATAGCGCACTTGCCTTCATGGCCGGCTATGGCATCCGCGCCTTCATCGTTGCGCAGTCGCTCAACCAGATCGATGCCCTCTACGGGCCGCATAATGCGATTGTTGAAAACTGCGACATCCGAATCTCGTTTGCCTGCAATGACGACCATACCGCAAAGCGGCTATCGGAGAGCCTGGGCACGGCAACCGAACGGCAGCTGCGCCACAATTATGCCGGCCGGCGTATGGCGCTATGGTTGCCGCATGTCTCGATCAGCGAGCAGGACAGTGCCAGGCCGCTTTTAACGCCCGACGAAATCCGTCGGCTGCCGAAATCGGACGCATTGATCCTTGTTTCCGGAATGGCGCCGATCCGGGCGAGGAAGCTGCGCTACTATCGTGACGGCCGTTTCTTGGCACGCCTCCTGCCGCCGCCGGCGCCCACGACATGCGACCTGCCGGCATCCCGTCAGCCGGGCCATGACTGGAGCGATCAGCAGCGCTCCGTCGATTCCCGCATTGCATCGAGCTGCATCGATTTGCCGCAGAAAAGGCCGGACGAGGCCTCGGATGCAGTCATGATGCCGCTGTTCCAATGGCCTGCCTGCTCTGATGTTCAGCCGGCCGACGACATGATCATGCTGGCCGATGATCTGATCCTGACCGGTGCCTCTGTGTCATCGAGCAAGAGAGCGCAGCCGGATACCGCTGCAGAGGCAGCCAGCATCCCGGACGGGTTGGCCGACCCTGATCAGGAGAAACGTCGCTATCCGGTTGCCGGCCAGCCGAGAAGCGCGCCGTTGCAAAACGCCAGCCCGGACAGCCGGCGAGATAAAGCAGCAAATGGGGAATCTGAACGCGCAACCAGCATGGCGGTGCAGGGAGCAGATGCATCAGGCCCGGATCCAGGTACCTCCCGCGCAGATCCATGATCCAGGCGCCTGAAGCAGGACGAAGAGGACGCTGCAGAACAGGACCACCCAAAGCAGGGAGCTGAGCATGAGCAAGACCGTTCGACACACCATCCATCTCAACGATGTCCTGAGCCGGCAGCTGGCTGCCCTGGCAGCCGGGCCGGGCGGCTCGAAATCCGCCGTCGTCGGCGAAGCCCTGCAGGCCTGGCTGTCACGTGAAGCAGGCATCGGGATCGATCCGCTGATCAAGGCACGGCTTGATCGGACAAGCCGCAGCCTGCATCGGCTTGAGCGCAACCTGCATATCCTTATCGAGACGCTCGCCCTGTTCATTCGCTATCAGCTTTCCGTTACGCCGCCGGTTGCGGAAGCTGAACAGCCGGCTGCCAGCGCGCTTGGCCAGCGCCGTTTCCAGTCCTTCATCGACCAGGTTGGTCGCAGGCTCGCCGCCGGGCGCCGGCTGAGCGATGACCTCGTGCAGTATTTGCCGCCGGAGGCATTCGTTGTTGCCGCCGAGCCGGAAGGGGCAAAGGACACGGCAAAAGAAGGCGCAGCAAGCGAGACTGCGCCTGGACTGGATGAGCCAGAACAGGACGCGACAGGCCAGGAAGTGTCAGGCCCGGGAATTTCAGGCCCAGAAATCTCAGGCCCGGAAAGCTCAGTTCCGGAAATTTCCGACCCGGAAACCTCCGGCCAGGACGTACGGAACCCGGAAGTCCCGGGACAGATCATTTCAGAGCAAGTGGAGCTGCCATCAGCGCCGGCTGGGGGAGGCGGCGCGTCGCTGCCCGGCATTGCCGCAATGGAGCAGGCAGCGGAGCAGCAGGCATCAAAGCGGCCAGCCGAGGCGGCAGGCAATGGTGTGGCGGAGGCAGCATCATGACGAACCTGTTTGCCGCCGAGAGCTCGCGCCGTCAGCATGGCATGCTGCATTCGGCGCTCGGGCCTGCAATCGGCCGCGCCCTGCAGGATCCCGCCGTCAGCGACATCATTGTCAATCCCGATGGCGCATTGCGCATCGAACGGCTTGGAAGCGGCATGGCTGCGACCGGGGTGGTGCTTTTGCCTGCGGAAGTCGACCGCATCATCCGGTTGGTCGCAAGCCAGGCCGGGATGGAGATCGGCCCCGACCGGCCGGTCTTGAGCGCAGAATTGCCGGCAGGTTTAAGCAACATCGCTGGCGCACGTATCGAGGCCTTGCTGCCGCCGGTCGCACCGGCACCCTGCTTTGCCATCCGCAAGCCCGCAGTTCGCCGCTACGGGCTTGCCGATTACGTGCGCGACGCCGCCATGACGCTCTCCGAGGCGGCCTATTTGAGCCGCGCCGTGCGTGAGCGGCGCAACATCCTTATCTGCGGCGGCACCGGCTCAGGCAAGACGACCCTGGCCAATGCCTTGCTCGCCGAAATAGCCGCGGACCAGGAACGGGTGGTGCTGATCGAGGATACAAGGGAGCTTGAGTGCCATTTTGCCGACATGGTGGCGCTCAGGGCCCGGCCGGGAGTGAGCAGCCTGCGCGATCTGGTGCGCTCCACGCTGCGGCTTCGTCCCGATCGCATCATCGTCGGCGAGGTGCGTGGTGCCGAGGCGCTCGACCTGCTCAAGGCCTGGAATACCGGCCATCCCGGGGGGATTGCGACCCTGCATGCCAATTCCGCGTCCGCAGCGCTTTTCCGGTTAGAGCAGCTGGTGCAGGAGGCCATCCCCCAGGTGCCGCGCAGCCTGATCGCGGAGGCCATCGATGTCATTGTCTTCCTCTCCGGCAACAGCCTTGGCCGCCGCGTTGAGACCATCGCCGCGCTGAATGGCCTGTCCGCCGACGGGCATTACCGGCTGGTGCGGATGGCAATCGAAACAAGCGCCAATCCCAGGAGCCTGCCATGCTGAGCGATGATTTCGGGCACACGGTGCAGCAAAAGACCCAGCAGCACGCGCGCCAGCACAGCCTGCGCAATCTGGGATTTCTTTTGCGGCTTGGCTGGGCAATGGCCGGCCTTGTGGTCGCCAAGGCAGGTCCGGCCCTTGCGGCTGGCTCGAACATGCCCTGGGAGACGCCGTTGCAGGCGATCCTGGATTCGATCGAGGGGCCGGTGGCGCGCATCATCGCGGTGATCATCATCATCATTACGGGCCTGTCTCTTGCCTTCGGCGATACGGCTGGCGGTTTCAGGCGGCTGATCCAGATCGTCTTCGGCCTGTCGATCGCTTTTGCAGCGACGAGCTTCTTCCTCACCTTCTTTTCCTTCGGCGGCGGAGCGCTGATTTCATGAGCATGTCCCGTTCCTCTGGTCCGGAAGGCTTCACCGTCGTGCTGCATCAGGCGCTGACGGCGCCGATCCTGCTGGCAGGTGCGCCGCGCAATCTCGCAATTCTCAACGGCACGCTGGCGGCGAGCCTGGGCCTTGGCCTGCGGCTGTGGCTGGCGGGGCTGCTGCTCTGGCTTGTCGGCCATAGCCTGGCGGTGCTGATCGCAAGGCGCGATGCGCAATTCGCGCCGGTGCTGGCCAGGCACCTGCACCAGCCGCCTTGGTTTGGCTGCTGAGGGAGAGGGCAGGGAGGGAGCAGATGATGCAGATCGCAGACTATCGCCGCAAAGGCCGGCTGCTGGCCGACTACCTGCCTTGGGCGGCTCTTGTTGCGCCGGGCATCGTGCTCAACAAGGATGGCAGCCTGCAGCGCAGCTTCCGGTTCCGCGGCCCTGATCTGGAAAGCGCAAGCGAGGCCGAACTTATCGCCGCCTGCGCACGTCTTAACAACATGCTGCGCCGCTTCGGCAATGGCTGGGCGCTGTTCTTCGAAGCTACGCGTCATCCAGCTCCAGGCTATCCGCAATCAAGCTTTTCCGATGCCGCCTCCTGGCTCGTCGATCAGGAACGCCAGGCGCGTTTTGCGGGCGAGGACGGTGCCCGCCACCATTTCGAGAGCAGTTGCTATCTCACGCTCTGCTGGCTGCCGCCGGTCGATGAGCTTGGACGGCTTGAGCAGCTTTTGCTGCTGCGGCCAAAGGCCAGGGAGTCTTTCGAGCTTCGTGAGCGGCTGGCCTTTTTCCGCCGCGAGACCGACCGTGCCTTCGATCTTCTGCAGCCGATCCTGGCCGAAATCGAACCGCTCGATGACGAGGCGACGCTGACCTATCTGCATGGCTGCATCTCAACACGCCGTCACAGGGTCAAGGCGCCATCCATTCCGGTCTATCTCGATGCGCTTCTGGTCGACACGCCACTGGTTGGCGGTCTCGAGCCGATGCTGGGGGAGCAGCATCTGCGCAGCCTGACCGTGCTCGGCTTTCCAGACCTTACCCGGCCTGGTCTTCTGGACGACCTCAACCAGCTGGCCATGCCTTATCGCTGGATGAGCCGCTTCATTCCGATGGACAAACCCGATGCCGAGCGCATGCTGAACCGGCTGCGGCGGCAATGGTTTGCCAGGCGCAAATCGATGCTGATGCTCTTGCGCGAGGTGCTCTACCAGCAGCCCGCCCCGCTGATCGATCCAGACGCCGACAACAAGGTCGCCGATGCCGATCTCGCCCTGCAGGAGCTTGGCGGGGATCATGTCACCTTCGGCTATCTGACCATCACGGTCACCATCAGCGATGCCAGCGCATCGGCTGCTGCCGACAAGCTGCGCATGGTCGAGAAGGTGATAAACGGCGCCGGTTTTGCCACCATCCGCGAGAGCGTCAATGCCGTCGAGGCCTGGCTCGGTTCGCTGCCCGGCCATCTCTATGCCAATATCCGCCAGCCGCTCATCCACAGCCTCAACCTTGCCCATCTGGTGCCGCTGTCCTGCATCTGGGCCGGGCCTGAACGCAACGACCATCTGGCCGGCCCACCGCTTCTGCTGGCCGAGACGCGCGGCGCCACGCCGTTTCGTTTGTCCACCCATATCGGTGATGTCGGCCATATGATGATCGTCGGCCCGACCGGTGCGGGCAAATCGGTGCTGCTGGCGCTGATCGCCCTGCAGTTTCGCCGCTATCCGGACAGCCGGATTGCCATCTTCGACAAAGGCGCTTCGGCAAGGCTTGCCGTGCTTGCGATGGGCGGATGCTTCCATGATTTCGCCGCCGCCTGGGCTGACGGCGGCGAGGCCGGGCCCGGCGCAGCGCTTCTGCAGCCGCTTTGCCATATCGATGAGCCGGCCGAACGCAGCTGGGCGGTGGACTGGGTTTTGCAGCTGCTGGCCCAGGAGGCGGTGGTCCTCACGCCCGAGGTCAAGGATGCCGTATGGTCGGCGCTGAACAGTCTCGCTTCGGCGCCAGAGGCTGAACGCACGCTGACGGGCCTTGTGGCGCTGCTGCCATCGCGCCATCTGCAGCTGGCGCTTAAGCCTTTCACGCTCGAGGGGCCCCACGGTGCTCTGCTTGATGGGGCACGCCAGCAGCTGGCACTTGCCGATGTGACCTGTTTCGAGATGGAGGCGCTGATGCGCCAGCCGCAGGTCATACTGCCGGTGCTGACCTACCTGTTCCATCTTCTGGAAAAGCGCTTTGACGGATGTCCCGGGCTGCTGGTCCTGGACGAGGCATGGCTTTTTCTGGACCATCCGCTCTTTGCCGCCCGCCTGCGCGACTGGCTGAAGACACTGCGCAAGAAGAATGTGGCCGTGATCTTCGCCACGCAGTCTCTGGCTGACATCGCCGCCAGCAGCATTGCCGCAACCATCATCGAATCCTGCCCGCAGCGCATTTTCCTACCCAATGACCGGGCGCATGAGCCGCAGCTGCGTGCCATTTATGAGGGCTTCGGGCTGAATGCGCGCCAGATCGGCCTGATCGCCACGGCCTCCTCGAAGCGGGATTACTATCTGCAATCGCGCCGCGGCAATCGCCTGTTCGAACTCGGGCTGGGGCCGATTGCACTCAGTCTCTGCGCTGCCGCAAGCCCCAGGGCCCAGCGCCTGATCGATGAGCTTCTCATCCGGCATGGCCGGCAGGGGTTGCTGAAAGCCTGGCTGCGCAAAAGCGGGCTGTCCTGGGCGGCCGAGCTTGCGGAGCAATACGAAAGAGAGCTTTCAGCTGCAGCCAGTGATGCAGGGCAGAGGGTTTTTAAGGAGGATTGGTCATGAAACTGCGTCATTGCCTTGTCCGTCTCATGATCGCTGCCGCTCTGTCGTGTTGCCTTGGCGGCCAGACCGCACGGGCGCTTACCGTTTTCGATCCGTCGAACTATGCGCAGAATCTTTTGCAGGCCGCCCGTGCGCTCGTTCAGATCGACAATCAGGTTCAAAGCCTGCAGCACGAGGTCACCATGCTGCAGAACATGGCGCGCGATCTTGCTCCGCAGCCGCATTCGGTTCTGCCTGAGCTTGCCCTGGCGCTGAGGCGCATTGAGGCGCTCATCGACGATGCCGAGGGCATCGCGCTGTCGATGGCCGAGACGGAGCGGGCTTTAGCGGAAGTCTATCCGCAAGCCTATGCCGATTCGATCAGCGGGAATACCCTGCTGCGCGATGCTCGTCAGCGCTGGATCTATGCCATGGAGGGCTTTGCTCACAGCTTAAGGCTGCAGGCGGAGCTCGCCCAGACCCTGGCCGGTGACGAGGCGCTGATTGCTGAACTGGTCGATCTGTCCCAGGCAGCTGCAGGCAATCTTCAGGCAAGCCAGGCCACCAACCAGCTTTTGGCGCTGCAGGCCAAACAGCAGGCGCAGTTCCAGGCGATGGCGGCAGCACAATACCGCGCCCAGAGCCTTGAGCAGGCCCGTCAGGCCATGGCCCAGGAACAGGCACGCGCGCAGTTTGCCCGCTTCATCGCGCGCCGGCCCGCACGGCCTTGAAGGTGGCCTCCATAGGGGCTTGGCGGCATGAGCGATCTTGGCATCATCGACCGCTTTCTTGCGGTCTTTATCGCCTATATCGAAAGCGGCTTCGGGCTGCTGGATGGCGAGGTCGCCTATCTGACCGGCAGCCTCATCATCATCGACATCACGCTTGCCGGCCTGTTCTGGGCGCTGGGCCAGGACAGCGACATCATCGCACAGCTCATCCGCAAGACCCTTTATGTCGGCTTCTTCGCACTGCTGCTCAACAACTGGAGCCTTCTGACCACAATTGTGTTTGAGAGTTTTGCCGGGCTTGGGCTGCAGGCCTCCGCTAGCGGGCTTGATGCTGATGATCTCTTCCGCCCGGGTTTTGTCGCCTGGACCGGCTTTCAGGCGGCGCTGCCGCTGCTTGAGCAGGCCGGCAGCCTGATCGGCTTCACCAGCTTCTTCGACAACATCGTCACCGTGCTGGTCCTGCTGCTTGCCTGGTTCGTGGTGGTGCTTGGCTTCTTTTTGCTCGCTGTGCAGCTGTTCATCACCGTGCTGGAATTCAAGCTGACGAGCCTTGCGGGCTTCGTGCTGGTGCCTTTCGCGCTGTGGGGGCGCACGGCCTTTCTGGCCGAGCGGGTGCTCGGCAATGTCATCGGGGCAGGGGTCAAGATGATGGTGCTTGCCGTCATTCTCGGCATCGGCACCACCCTGTTTGGAGATTTTGCGGCCGCTCTGTCAGCCGGCGAGGCAGATCTCGTCCAGGCCATGTCGCTCATGCTGGGAGCGCTTGCCCTGTTCGGGCTTGGCATTTTCGGGCCGGCCGTTGCGGCCGGGCTGACGGCCGGCGCCCCGCAGCTTGGCGCCGGTGCCGCGCTGGGCAGCGTCGGTGCAGCTGTCGCGGCAAGCCTTGCTGCCGCAGGCCTTGGCACGCAGCTGGCAAGGCGGACGACCAATGCCGGGATGACTGCCACGCGCGCAGCAGCCGCGCTGGGGGCCGGAACCGCGGCCGCTTATGCAGCCGGCCGTGACGGTGCGAAGGCTTCGGGGGACGGCACAGATCCTGGAAGTGCGGTGCGGGCAGGCCTGAAAGGTATTGCCCAGACCGCCGGGCGCGTCATGACACAGGGCCTGCGCGACAACATCGCCGCCGGCATGCAGGCCGGCCGCCGCGCCGCACAGCGGGCGCCCTCGCCAGGCAGTATGCCAGCAGCTGGCGGATCGTCCGCCATGCCGGCCTGGGCGGCACGGCTGCAGGAGGAGCAGCGCCGGCGCGGCCGCCTGCTGCTGGCAAGCCAGGCAATCCGGGACGGGGACCGCCCGGCTTCGCCGGCCACTCCGGATCTGAGCGAAGGCGATGGCAGGGGGCGGCGATGATGTTCAAGCGCGCCCAAAGCCGTTATGGCGACAGCCCCCAGCCTGTTACGCCTTACCAGAAGGCGGCAGCTATCTGGGATGAGCGGCTCGGCTCGGCCCGGGTACAGGCGCGCAGCTGGCGACTGGTTGCTTTTGGCTGCCTTGCGCTCAGTCTCTGCCTTGCCGGCGGCCTCGTATGGCTCGCTGTCCGGGGCCAGGTGGTCCCTTACGTTGTCGAGGTCGACCGCTTCGGCACAGTCCAGGCTATCGGCCCGGTCGAGGCTAAGTATCGGCCGAGCGATGCCCAGATCGCCCATCATTTGGCCCGCTTCATTCGCAATGTGCGGGGCTTGTCGATCGATCCCGTGGTCGTGCGACAGGCCTGGCTTGAGGCCTATGACTATGTCAGCGACCAGGGGGCGCGCATGCTTAATGCCTACGCCACCGCCCATGATCCGTTCCGTTCGATCGGCGAGCGCTCGGTTTCAGTCGACGTCATCAGCATCGTGCGGGCCTCGGCGGACAGTTTCCAGGTGCAATGGCGCGAGGAGACCTGGCGCCAGGGCAGCCGGCTGAGCGCTGAACGCTGGACTGCCATGCTCACCATTCGGATCGAACCGCCGCGCGATGCCGAGCGGCTGCGCAAGAACCCGCTCGGCATCTATGTCCATGGCCTGGACTGGACGCGGCAACTGGACCGGGGAGAAAGCCCATGAGCAAGGATTTGCCATCTCCGCTGTCGGCGCCGCAGCAGCAGGCGTTCCGCCCTTTATGCCGGCCCACCCCTTTCTGGCCTTCTGGCTCGAGCAAAGCGGTCCTCAATCTGCTTATCCTTGCCCTGGCAGTCATGCCGCTTGCCGCCTGTAAAAGCCTGCAGCCTCCTCCTGCCATCGTCTACGACAGCGATGATCCTGCTGACGAAACGCCGCTGCTTTCGGCTGAGCCGCCAGCGCCGGTTGAGATCGTCACCATACCGGAACCCCTGCCGCTGCCCGGCCAGTTGAAGCCGCTGGCCTCAACACCGGCCGATTCGCGAAAATCGCCTGGCCAGATCGCACGAGCCCGCCAAAGCAGCCTGGTCGAGCAGATCACGGCGGCGCAGCGCGGTGCGCGGTACGAGCCTGCCGTTGATGGCTATGTCAACGCCATTCAGGTCTACCCTTATACGGAAGGAGCGCTTTATCGGCTTTACGCCAAGCCGGAGCAGGTCAGCGACATCGCGCTCGAGCCGGGAGAGAAACTGATTGCCGTCTCCGCCGGCGATACCCTGCGCTGGGTGCTGGGCGATACCACAAGCGGCAGCGGCCTGAGCGAGCAGGTGCATATCCTGATCAAGCCCATCGCTGCCGGTCTGAGCACCAATCTTGTGATCACCACCGACCGCCGCACCTATCATCTGGAGCTGGAAAGCCGCGAGGACGTCTATATGGCCGCGCTGTCCTGGCGCTATCCGCAGGACGAACTCCTGCTGCTCAGGCGGCGCAACCAGGCAGCCCTGCAGATGCAGGCCGTGGACCAGGGGCTCGATCTGCAGCGACTGCGATTTCGCTATGCGATCAGCGGCGACACACCACCCTGGCGCCCTTTGCGGGCCTTCGATGACGGCCGCAAGGTCTATATCGAGTTCCCGCGCCGCATAGACCAGGGAGAGGCGCCGCCGCTCTTTCTGATCGCTCCAAACGGCGAGGCGGCGCTGACCAACTACCGCATGCGGGGGCATTACTACATCGTCGATCGCTTGTTTGCCGCTGCAGAACTGCGTCTGGGCGAGGCGCCCCAGCAGATCGTCCGCATCAGCCGCACCGATCAGCCAGCCACTGTCGGGGAGAATGGCGGTGGCTAAGGATCCATTGACCACGGATGCGGCGGCCGGGAATGCACCGACTGGGGATGCTCCCGCCAGGGATACATCGACCGGGGGCGCAGCAGCCCAGAATGCAGCGACCGGGGATGCGATGGGAGATGAACGCTCCGATCCTGCCATCAAGCCCGATGAGAAGGTATCGATCGATGAGAAGGTCTCGATCGAAAAGGTCGAACTCAAAGGTCGGCCGCAACCGGTTGTCAGGCTGAACCGCCTTCTGATTGTCCTTGCGGCCGCCTTGCTTCTGGCAGCTGTCTTCGGGGCGACATTTGCGGCTCTGCGAGTGCCAAGACATGAGGGGGAGCGACGCGAACTTCTGCAGCTCAGCGGCCAGAGGCCGGTCGCCGACAGTCTTTCCAATCTGCCGTCGAACTACGGCGAAATGCGCCCCCCGGCACCGCCGCCAAATCCACCGCTGTCAAATCCACCGCCGCCGCGTCCCAGCCATTCCCAGCCGGAAAGGGCCGTTGAGCGCTCAGGAATCGATACCGAGGTGAAGGCGGCCGAGGCCGAACGCCAGCGGCTGGCACGCCTTGCACAGCAGGCGCGTGAAGCGGGCGTCTTTTTCCGCGTCAAAGCAAATGGCGCGCAAATACCGGGACCGGTTACTGCGGCAAGCCATCCTAGGCAAGCTGCTCCGTCCGCTGCCGCTCAGGAGCCGGAGGGGGGTAACCGGTCACAGCTGACGGCCCTGCCGCTTGATCTGGAAAACGACCAGAATCATCAGCGGCGCAAGCTCGATTTCATGCAGGCAAGAAGCGATGCCAGCACGCTTAATCCGCACGCCCTGCAGGACTTGCTTTCACCCTATCAGCTCCTGGCGGGCAGCGTGATTTCTGCAAGCCTTGTAAGCGGCATCAACTCCGATCTGCCGGGGCTTGTGAAGGCACAGGTCACCGAACCGGTCTATGACACGGTCAGCGGCCGTCACCTTCTGATCCCGCAGGGCAGCCAGCTGATCGGCCGCTATGACAGCGTTATTGCCTATGGCCAGAGCCGCGCACTTATCGTCTGGCAGCGCATCATCATGCCGGATGGGACGAGCATTGTTGTCGATAACCTGCCGGCAAGCGATTCCAGTGGCTATGCCGGACTTGCGGATGCGGTCGATTACCACACCTGGCGGCTCATCGGCGGTGTGGCTTTATCCACGCTGCTTGGGGTTGGCACTGAACTGACCTTCGGAGACGAGGAGAGCGAACTGGTGCGGGCGATCCGCGAATCCGCGCAGCAGAATACGAACCGTGCTGGTCAGCGCATCACGGAGCGTAATCTCAACATCCATCCAACCATCACCATCCGGCCGGGCTGGCCGCTTACTGTGATTGTGCATAAGGACCTGCTGCTCCGTCCCTATCGGGGCTAACGCTTTGTCACGGCCTGATTGTGAACAGCCTAAACCTGTAAAGGCTGCTGGTTTTGTTCAAGCTCGGGCCGCCAATCGGGCCGATGTTGCAGATCGTATTCGGCAAGTCCTGCAAGCAGAGCTTCTGCTGGTGGCAGCTTTGTCCGTGCGACCTGGCGCTTGAGCCAGTCGGTATGGACCATGCGCAGCTCGACCGGGATGGCAGGCAGGCCGAGCAGCTGGGCAAGAGCAGTGCGATGTTGGCCATGGCGAAAGCGCAAAAGCTCGCCATCGGCACCAATGGCGATGCCAATATCGCGCTCACTGCGCCGCCGTGCTGCTGATTTCCAGGTTGTTTCGCCAGGAGCTGCTGCACGTGGCAGCAGGCCATGGCTGCGGACGCTGTCCAGCAGGTTGAGATAGGTCATGAAATACTGATCGATCAGTTCCGGGCTGCTGAGCGCCACCATGTTGCGCTTGACCGGGCGGCCCCGGTTGAGCAATCGCAACAGGCGCTTGTAGCTGGGCGAATTGCGGAAGTCCTCGCCAAAACGGATCAGGTCTGCCATCTCAGAATGCACCGGCAGGTCGGCCAATGGCATCAAGGCGCCGGACCAGTCGGCTCCATCGAGAAAGCTTGGTCTGCCCCCTGAAAAGTGGTCCTCCCTGAAGTAGGCTATTGAGCCGTAGGAGGACGTTGGAATGCCCCAGAAGA
>NZ_CALGPC010000003.1 GCF_937960835.1 uncultured Ferrovibrio sp. | reverse complement strand
TCATCTGCCCAGGCAATAGCCCCAAGGCCGATCATGAACTAAGATTGAAACCGGACCACCCTATGGGGTCAGGCCAGTGCTGGAATCAATTTGATTTGGCATCAGCGCTCTGTTGAGAATTCCAGAAGGCTTGGCTTCTACTCCGCACTCGCTGATGCCAAGATTACCGTATCGGAATTCTGTCGACGTTGTCTGACGCCGCGAATGGCTCGCGATTGTCTGGTCATCGACAATCCCTTCGATATTGACGACCAATTAGATCGAATGCAGGCCCGCCAACACCTGCTTGAAGAATATGCGTTGCCGCACGACACTTACATCGTCACCTTTGTTGGAAATTTCATCAAACGCAAACGTCCGGAGTTCTTTGTAGCCTGCGCAGCCGAATTGCGCCGTCGACTAGATGCAAACCTATTTTTTCCCATGCTGGGCGATCCCCGCCCTGATCTACGACAGGAAGTGGAGGAAGCAATCCAGAGAGCAGGTATTCAGGATATATGCAAGATTCTCGGGGCGCGCTTCCCAATAGAGCCGTGGCTTGCTGGGAGTGATGTGCTGCTTGCGCCGGCGCGAGCTGAACCTTTTGGTCGCACCTTAATCGAGGCAATGCTTGTCGGAACGCCAGTCGTTGCCTCCAATGATGGGGGGAACGCGGAGATTATAGGATCTCCATCATTGGGACTGCTTGTGCCTCCCGACGACAAGAATGCCTTTGTCGAGGCAGTCGCGTCATTACTGCGAGATTCCGAAAGAGCAAAACAGATTGCCGCCAGTGCTTTTGAATATGCTCGCCAGAGATTCTCGATCTCCCGGCATGCGAGCGAAGTCAGGAAGGTATACAGAGCCATACGGCGATGAGTGCAGAGTTCACACGATCGCGAGCTGTTGCAATAGCTATTGAAGGCTTTGGTGGTGGCGGAGCTCAAAGGGTTGCCGTGAATCTGCTTGAACACTGGTCTCGGCAGGGCCGGCGAGTGGTCGCAATAACATTGCGCAACAAGGATGAGGATTTCTATCAGCTACCTGCTGGTGTCGAGCGCATTGTCATCGGCGGTGTGCGGGCGTCCGCCAATCCATGGTCGGCATTGATCGCAAACATAGGTCGCATCATTCGCTTGCGCCGCGCATTGGTCCGGGCGAATGCGGCGACTGTTATTGCCTTTCTGACGCCCATGAATGTTCTCGCTATCCTGGCGTCTATCGGCCTTCGCCTGACGTTGGCCATTTCGGAACGCAACGATCCTCAGCGCCAGGATCCGGGAATCCAGTGGCGTTTTCTGCGTCGTTTGCTCTATCGTTTTGCAGATCGTATCACTGCCAATTCCGCCCACGCAGTCGAGATAATGTCGTCCTATGTCCCTCGTGCACGGCTTGCAGTGGTGCGCAATCCCGTAAGCCTGCCGGAAACCATGGCCGATCCGGTCTCTAACAGGATCATCCTAAATGTGGGCCGTCTCGTCCCACAAAAGGGGCAGATTCAGATACTGCAGGCCTTGTCCCTTCTTGATGTCGCTGCTGCTGGCTGGCAGCTCAATATTTTGGGCGATGGCCCGCTTCGCGATGAGCTAATACAGCAGGGGCGAGGGTTGGGGATCGGCCCGATCGTTGATCTTCTAGGTAACGTTAGGGATCCATCGCCCTTTTATAAATCTGCTGGAATATTTGTTCTTTCGTCCTTGTATGAGGGGACTCCGAATGCATTGCTTGAAGCCATGTCCTTCGGCCTGCCCTGCATCGTTTCCGACTGCTTGCCTGGAGCGTTAGATTATGTCGAGGACGGTCGGACTGGCCTGGTTTATCGCGCGGGTGACAGCAGGCATCTAGCAGCATGCCTGCAGCGCCTGATGGACGACGCCAGCCTGCGCAAGAAACTCGGCGAGGCCGCACGGGCGAGAGTGGCTCAGGACAGCATAACGGCGGTTGCTGCGCGCTGGGAGGAGCTGCTTGACATGCGTGAAACAGCAGCCAGCAATCCTGGCGAAGAGACAACGGCTTGAATCAGTTGGTAGCGTTGCTGGCTGATGCCGATCTGCAATGCGTGGATTTGCTGTAGAGCATCCGGCAGGCAGCATTGACGCGATATGAACGGCAATCGTCGCAACCAGCGCCACCAGTTGGAATAAGCCCACCATCTATGCGTCTTTTACGGCGCTCGCTAGCCGCGAGTGCTCCTTGCCGGACCGTGAGCAATATGACCAGGCATCGCATTGTCGCAATTCTGCCATCCTTCGCGGGCGGTGGAGCTGAGCGCGTAACGCTCACTCTTTTCAAGCTTCTCGACCAACAGCGGTTCCAGCCGATTCTCATCGTGCTCAACCCGCAGGGGCCGCGGCTTGGGGAGGTCTCGGAATCGTTGGAAGTGGTTGGACTTAACCACAGCCGACTGCGCAGCGGTTTTTTGCCGCTGATCCGCAGCTTGCGGCGTATCCGACCGGCTGTTGTCTATTCCACCTTCAGCTATATCAATTTGCCGCTCCTGGCAGCACGACCATTGCTGGGTCAGGCGCGCCTGATTGTGCGTGAGGCAAATGACGTTTCCAGATCCTTGTCGCCGGAATCCGTGTGGGGGAGATTGGGCGCGCGGCTTTATGGCAGTGCTGACTTGGTGATCGCCACATCCGAGCGGATGGAAAATGATCTCCTGCAGCTTGGTATTCCGCGACATCAGTTGAGGCGTCTGAATAATCCGGTGGATGAGATGGCGATCCGCGCAGCAGCAATACCGCTGCGGCGTCACCCCGGCAAAGGGGTCCGCTTCGTGGCCGCCGGGCGGCTGGAGCCTGCCAAGGGCTTCGATCGGCTGATCGACTTCATGGCGAAGATGCCGCAGGACAGTCACTGTGTCATCCTGGGTGAGGGTTCACAACGCGCTCGATTGAATGCTCAGATCCACTCATTGGGCCTTGGCGATCGGGTCAGTCTGCCGGGATACGATCCCAATCCAGCTTCATGGATCGCCGGGAGTGACGCCTTCCTTATGCCCTCGCGCTACGAAGGCATGCCAAATGCAGCCCTGGAAGCGCTGGCACTCGGCGTGAAGGTCATCGCAACCCCGGAGGCTGGAGGTATCGGCGAGCTGATGAATGTGGTGATTGTGCCTGCAGGACAAGAATTCATAGAGGTCATGCGACAAGTTCCTGCCGCGCCGCCGACTTCCTTGCGCCCCTCGCTCCTGCCGGCCGAGTTCCGGTCGGATGCAGTCGGCGAGCGCTTTAACGCAATCGTCGCTGCCTTGCTAACCAGCCGCTGACGCAGCCACAACTTTTCGATAGCGTTCCTGAACGCTTGAGCCTCGTTCCCGGCTCAAGCTATGGGCTGGTGGCGCGCTAAACCGGTAGAGCGGTACCGGTAAGATCGTAGGCATCGGCTTTTTCGATCTTGACCTTGATGATGTCACCGACCTTGACGCCAATCGCCTTTCTGATCTTCACCACGCCGTCGATCTCAGGAGCATCGGCATAAGAGCGGCCGGTGGCGGTGGTTTTCTTGGCATCGTCCACCAGAACATCCAATGTGCGTCCGACAAAGCGCTTCAACCGGGATGCGCTGATCTGCTGCTGGGCCGCCATGAAGCGCTCCCAGCGCTCCTGCTTGATATCGTCAGGCACATGGCCGGGCAGATCGTTGGCGGCTGCACCGTCAACGTTTTCATACTTGAAGCAGCCAACGCGGTCGAGCTGGGCTTCCTGCATCCAGTCGAGCAGGAACTGGAATTCCTCCTCGGTCTCGCCGGGGAAGCCGACGATGAAGGTCGAGCGGATCACCAGATCCGGGCAGATGCTGCGCCATGCACTGATCCGCTGCAGAACCTTTTCCTGATTGCCCGGGCGGCGCATCGCCTTGAGGATTTTCGGCGAGCCATGCTGGAAGGGGATGTCGAGATAGGGTAGCAGCTTGCCCTCGGCCATCAGCGGGATGACCTCATCCACATGCGGGTATGGATAGACGTAATGGAGCCGCACCCAGGCGCCTAGGCTGCCCATGGCCTCGCAAAGCTCGGTCAGTCGTGCCTTGACCTTGCGCTCGCGCCATTGGCTTTCGGCATGCTTGAGGTCGATGCCATAGGCGGAAGTATCCTGGGAGATGACAAGCAGCTCTTTTACGCCGGCCCGGACCAGACGTTCGGCCTCAAAGAGCACGTCATTGGCCTGCCGGCTCTTCAGCTTGCCGCGCATGCTCGGGATGATGCAGAAGCTGCAGCTGTGATTGCAGCCTTCCGAGATCTTCAGATAGGCATAGTGGCGCGGGGTGAGCTTGATGCCCTGCGGTGGCATGAGATCGATGAAGGGATCATGCGCCGGCGGCACAGCTTCATGGACGGCCTCGACCACGGCTTCATACTGCTGGGGTCCGGTGATCGCCAGCACGTCGGGAAACAGGCTGCGGATCTTCTCGGCCTCAACCCCCATGCAGCCGGTGACGATCACACGGCCGTTTTCCTGCATTGCCTCGCCAATCGCCTCCAGCGATTCCTGCTTGGCGCTATCGAGGAAGCCACAGGTGTTGACCAGCACCACATCGGCGGCGTCGTAGGAGCCCGAGATCGCATAGCCCTCGGCACGCAGTTTGGTGATGATGCGCTCTGAATCGACCAGCGCCTTGGGGCATCCGAGACTGACGATGCCCACTTTCGGGGGCGCGGCGGTTTGCGGGGCAGGGGCTTTGCTCATGGCGGCGCCTTATAGGGCCGAATCGGCAAGCTGGCTAGGGCCGTTAGGCCGCTTGTAGCGATCTCAACGGCATTTGGGTTCGTACCAGGCGGCCCAGCAGGGAGATCAGCAAAATGGCGCGGCGGCCATCGACGGCTTCCTCGAACAGAGCCTCTGTATCCGCCATCGGACCTTCGACGATGCGCAGGCTCTGGCCTGGTTGAAAGGCGGCGGCGTGATTGAGGCGAATGAAGCCTTGATCGTCCTCGCGGGAGCGGATTTCCGCCAAGACCGGGGCTGGCACGGGGACCGGCTTGTCTCCGAACATCACAAGGCCCACCACCCCACGCGTGCCATTGACCGAGCGCCAGCGCTGGGTCATCAGATCGATGCCTGCAAACAGGTAGCGGGGAAAAAGCGGTGCGGCGACGATCTCGCTTTTTCCGGCATGCCGGCGCAGTTTCTGGTAACGCGGCAGATAGACCGCAAAGCCCTGGTTCTGGAGCTGTTGTGCAGCCAGCGCTTCCTTCTGTGGCTGGGTGTAGACGGCGAACCAGGCGGTCATGGCTTTGGCCATTCGGGTGCGGGCTCGTAGGGTGTGCCGTTTTTCGACGGTACCACGTGCAGAAGTGACGGGGCGATCAGGTACTCATCACAGAGCAGGTTTCGAAGCTGGTTATAGACGGTCTGAGGGGCGGTCGAATCCGCAATCGCGACGGCCTTCGCCCCCAGTTTCTGCGCCGCTTCCCAATCGGCAACGATCGGCCGGCCGTGGAAGTAGGCTTCGTTACGCCCGGCAGCGATGATTGCTGTCACCTCCAGGTTGGCGGCGGAGGCAGATAGCAGAGCGATTTCGGCAAGCTCGCCGCAGCCGGCGATGGCAACCGACCGGATGCCGCGGGCAGCAAGAGCCGAAAAGGAATCTTCGTATTGGCCGCGAGCCCGGCGGAAGAAATTCAGGGAAACCGTCAGGTATTCAGCAACCAGGCGGCTTTTCTCTGCAAAGCCCTTCGGTGTCAGGTAATAGGCGTAGCGCCGCGGGGGGCAGTCCGGATCTTGACTAACCCCTTGGAAACACAGCGTTTCAGCAGTGTATTGGCGAGCCCCAGGGCAATATCTAGGCGTGCTGCCAGACTGCGCTGGGTGTGCTGATCGGTCCGATCAATGGCATCCAGCAGGGCCGCCATGGTGGCGCTGTCAGCAGGATCGCTTCCGATCTTAGCTTCCTTGTTCATAATATGAACATAGGTGCTCCACCCCCAGTCAGTCAATTCGAGGAAGTTCGCATCCTGGGCAAGGCGAGGCGGTTGCCCGCTCCGGAGCTACTGATGCGAAACCGGGCGACATCCGCCGTTCGCCGCGACTATGCCTGCGATTGCGCCAGCTGGCCCAGACCATCTGCGCCCGGAGCCGTCCTTTGGCTCTGGATTACCGATGCGGCCCGCCCAGAAGAGCCTCAACCGCTCCCGCAATCCGCAGCAGGCGCTGATCATGGCCATTGCGGGCGACCAGCATCAGGCCGACATTGAGATCACCCTTGCGCAGGCCCTTTGGCAGCGGCAGCGAGATCGCGCACAGATCGAAGAAATTCGCAACCGAGGTGTTGCGCAGCAGCAGCGTGTTGGCCTTGGTAAAGGCCTCCTCGTCATGGGCCAGATCGGCGATTTTCGGCGCCACAATCGGCGTGGTCGGCAGGATCAAGGCATCCAGATCGGCCAGGCGCAGGTCCATGGCCTTGATCAGCTCGGCCCGGCGGCGCTGCATGAAGATGTAATCGGCAGCGCTGACATTGCGGCCGCGCTCGATGCGGCCGCGCACGAAGGGATCGAATTCCGTCGCCTTGCTGTCCATCCAGGCCTGGTGGATGTAGAAGGCCTCGGTGGCGGCGAAGCCTCCCTTGGCATTGACCACGGCAAGATCTGCCAGCGCCTCCAGCGGCTCGTCGCTGAAGCGCACGCCGGCCTTGCTCAGCGCCGCCAGCGCCGCCTCGAAGCTGTCGCTTACCGCCGCCTCCAGGCCGTCCAGCAGCGGCCCCTTGGCGATGCCAAGCCGCAGCCCGGCCAGCGGCGCCGGGACCGGGACAGCCGGCGCTTCGCCCGCCATGACGGCGTCGGCCAGCGCGCAGTCGGCGACGCTGGTGGCCATCGGGCCAATGCTGTCCAGCGCATAAGAAAGCGGGAAGGCGCCCTTGGTCGGCACCCGGTACTGGCTGGGTTTCCAGCCGACGATGCCGCACATCGCGGCGGGAATGCGGGTCGAGCCGCCGGTATCCGAGCCGATGGTGATCTCGCTCATCCCATCGGCCACTGCCACCGCGCCGCCCGAGGAAGAGCCACCCGGGATGCGGCTGCGATCGGCCGGGTTGCCCGGCGTGCCGTAATGCGGATTGATGCCGACGCCGGAGAAGGCAAATTCGGTCATGTTGGTCTTGCCGATAATCACCGCGCCGGCAGCGCGCAGGCGGGCGATGGCGGGTGCCTCGCTGGCTGCCGGCGCCATGCCGCGCAGCAGCTTGGAGCCGGCAGTGGTCGTTTCCCCGGCCACGTCGAAGAGATCCTTGATGCTGACGATCCGGCCATCCAGCGGGCTCAAGCTCATCCCGAGCTTGGCGCGCGCATCGGCCGCATCGGCGGCGGCGCGGGCCAGATCGGCATAGACCTTCAGCATCGCGCGGCTGCCCTCGCCATTCGGGTCCGCAATGCGGCTAAGGCAGGCTTCGAGGCGGTCGCGGCTACGGGTCGTCATGGACATCTCTCCGGGGACTGAAAGTAGACTGGCCGGCACTATCGCCGATTCACCGGCGGCGGCAAGACTTGGCGCCAGGACTTAAATCAGCGGCATCTGGCCGGCAGGACCTAGCCAGATGGCCGTGCAGCGCCAATATTGCGGGGACCCATGGGTTTTGTCGCCATATACGCCCGGGTCCTGGGCCTGTTGCAGCCGGAACGCCGTCTGGCGGTGATCCTGGCGGTTGCCAATATCGGCCTGGCCGGCATCGGCTTCATCGAACCGATCCTGTTCGGCCGCATCATCGATGTGCTGGCCAATCCGACCGGCGCCACCCCGGAGGAGAGCTGGAGCCGCACGATACAGCTTCTGGTGATCTGGATCGCGGCCGGCAGCATCGGCATCCTGGCCAATATCCTGGTTGCCCTGCATGCCGACCGGCTGGCGCACCGGCGCCGGCTGGCCGCCATGGCGCTGTATTTCGAGCATGTCATGAGCCTGCCGGCCGCCTTCCACAGCGGCACCCATTCCGGCGCCCTGCTTAAGATCATGCTCACCGGCGCCGACAACCTGTTCGGCCTGTGGCTGTCCTTCTTCCGCGAGCATCTGTCGACTTTCGTCGCCGTGCTCGTCCTGCTGCCGCTGTCGCTGTATCTGAACTGGCGGCTTGGCCTGCTGCTGATCGCGCTCATCATCGTCTTCGCGCTCGTCAGCGCCTTCGTCGTGCATCGCACCGAGGGCGCCCAGCGCCAGGTGGAGGATTATCACTCCGAACTGGCGGCCCGTGCCGGCGACGCCTTGGGCAATGTCGTGCTGGTGCAGAGTTTCGTGCGCCTGGCATTGGAGGTGCGTGATCTTGCCGTGGTGATGGAGCGTCTGCTGAAGGCGCAATTCCCGGTGCTGAATCTCTGGGCGCTGATGACGGTCTTAAGCCGCATGGCGTCCACCATCACGATTATCAGCATTTTCGTGCTGGGAAGCTGGCTGCATCTGCATGGCCAAACGAGCGTCGGCGAGATCGTCAGCTTCATGGGCTTCGCCACCATGCTGATCAGCCGCCTGGAGGCGGCGATGGGCTTCGTCAGCCGCATGTTCTTCCAGATGCATTCGCTCGATCAGTTCTTCAGTGTCCTCGATACCGAGGCGGCAGTGCGCAACAAGCCCGGCGCAGCGGTGCTGAGCAATGTGAAGGGCGATGTCGTTTTCGATCACGTTACGCTGTCCTACAACGATGCGCGCCCGGCGGTGATCGATCTCACCTTCGAAGTGCCTGCCGGCACCAAGGTGGCGCTCGTCGGCCCGACCGGCTCAGGCAAGACCTCGTCGATGGCCCTGCTCAGCCGGCTATGGGATCCGCAATCGGGCCGCATCCTGATCGATGGTGTCGATATCCGCGATGTGACGCTGGAAAGCCTGCGCCAGCATATCGGCGTGGTCTTTCAGGACAGCGCCGTGTTTCATCGCACGATTGCCGACAACATCCGCATCGGCCGGCCGGAGGCAACCGATGCCGAAGTTGAGCAGGCAGCCAAGCTTGCGCAAGCGCATGACTTCATCATGCGCCAGCCGCAGGGCTATGCGACGATGGTGGGCGAGCGCGGCGTGAATGTCAGCGGCGGCGAGCGCCAGCGGCTGGCGATTGCCCGCGCGCTGCTGAAGAACCCGCCGATCCTGATTCTGGATGAAGCAACCTCTGCCCTCGATGCGGCAACGGAAGCGCGCATCCAGCAGGCACTGGATACGCTGATGCAGGGGCGCACCACCTTCATCATTGCGCATCGGCTGGCAACGGTGCGTCAGGCCGATCAGATCCTGGTGCTGAACCAGGGCCGCATCGTCGAGCGCGGCAGTTTCGACGAGCTGGTCGAACAGGGCGGCCTGTTTGCCGATCTGGTGCGCACGCAGTTCGCCGGCGCGCATTGACGGCCGAATGCGGCCATGATCGCGCCTATCGCTGGCAGCCCTTGAGGAAAAGCCGCACGGCGTGGTCGACGGTCTGATCGATCGTCTTGCGGGTCTTGGCCGCCGGCATGGCGCCCAGCAGCAGGCCGAGCTGGCGATGGCCGAGCACCATCCCAAGGAACTGCTCGGCCGCCAGTTTGGGATTGCTCAGTTTCAGTTCCGCCCGCCCGGCCAGATAGCTGGCCAGGGTGGCGACGATCATTTGCGGTCCGCTGCGATGGATCAGTTGGCCGAGCTCGGGGTGGCGGGCGGTTTCAGCAACGATCAGCCGGTGCAGCGCAAGCGAGCTGGAAGCCAGGGCCAACCGCAGATAGGCCGCGCCGACGCGCCGCAGCGCCTGTTCCGGCTGCAGCCCGGCAATGGCCAACTGGTCGATCGCCCGGGTCAGCCGGGCGGCGAGATCTTCCACGATTGCGCCAAATAGCGTCGCCTTGTTTGAAAAATGGGCATAGATGGTGATTTTGGAGACGCCGGCCTGCCGGGCGATCAAATCCATGCTGGCCGCGCCATAGCCCTGCTCCAGAAATACCCGGTTGGCCGCCGCCAGGATTTTGGCGTGTTTTCGGGCATCGACCGGCCTGCCCCGGCGCACCGCCTTGGCCGCGCCGCTTTTGCCGGGGGCTTGCTTCAGTTTTTGCCGTCGCATGACATTCATGTGTATTTCATATTTTCTGAACTCTACAGTATAATTATTGCTTCAGGTTAGGGATGCGCGAGGCAGCTCCTTCGACCGGCACACGCTATGCATTGCCCAGACTGGATGTATGCATTGCCCGGACTGGATGTCTCGTAGGCGGGGAAAGTATGAAAAAGTCCTATGCGATGGGGGTTGCCCTGGTTCTGGTGGCAGCCGGCGTTTTCGGTGGAATGCTCTTCGGGCCGGAGATCAAGGCGGCCCTGACGCCGTCGGCGACGGGATCGGCAACAGGTCCGGCCGGCGCCCAGCTGGGCAGCCAGCATAATCCCATCCCGGTCGATATCCGGCCGGTCAGCCTGGGCCGCGTGCGTCAGCAGATCGAGGCGGTTGGCAGCCTGGTCTCCGACGAGTCCGTGATCCTGCGCCCCGAGATCGCTGGCCGCGTGGTGGAAATCCTGTTCGACGAAGGAACGCCGGTCAAACGCGGTGCGCCGCTGATCAAACTCGATGCCACCATTGCCCGGGCCCAGCTCGCCCAGGCCAAGGCCAGCGTCGCCTTGAGCCAGGCGAACTTCAACCGCGCTAAGGAATTGTTCGGCCGCGGCGCCGGCACGCAGCGCGCCCATGAAGAGGCGCTGGCCAAGCTGGCGACCGACGAAGCCGCTTTGGCGCTGGCCCAGGCGGTGCTGGACAAGAGCACCATCGTGGCGCCCTTCGATGGCGTCATGGGCCTGCGGCAGATCAGTGTGGGCGATTACGTCAATCCCGGCCAGGCCCTGGTGAATATCGAAAGCCTGGATCAGCTGAAGGTCGACTTCCGCATCCCGGAGGTTCATGCCCATCTGATCGCCGTCAACCAGACCATCCAGGTGCGGGTCGACGCGCTGCCGGGCAAGAGCTTCGAGGGCAAGGTCTATGCGATGGATCCGGCTTTCGATCCGGGCGGTCGTGCGGCCATCCTGCGCGCGCGTCTGCCCAATCCGAACAAGCAGCTCAATCCGGGCATGTTCGCGCGCGTGTCGCTGATCGTGGAGGACCGCGCCAATGCGGTTCTGGTGCCCGAAACCGCCCTGGTGCCGGTCGGCAACGACATCTTCGCCTTCCGTGTCATAGACGGCAAAGCCGTGATGACCAAGCTGCGTATCGGCCTGCGCCGTGCCGGCGAGGTGGAGGTGCTGGAGGGGCTGAGCGCCAGCGATCAGATCATCGCCGAGGGTGGCCAGAAAATCCGTGACGGGCAATATGTCCGCGCTTCCGAGATCCGGGGTTCCTGATCATGGGAATCTCCGAGATCTGCATCCGACGTCCGGTTTTCGCTACGGTTCTCAGTCTGGTGGTGGTGCTGATCGGCCTGGTGGCCTTCAGCCGCCTGTCGGTCCGCGAATATCCCAATATCGACCCGCCGGTGGTGCTGGTCGAAACCATCTATCGCGGCGCCAGCGCGGAAGTCATCGAAAGCCAGGTGACCCGCGTGCTGGAGGAATCGATCGCCGGCATCGAGGGCATCGACTTCGTCCGCTCGATTACGCGCCCCGAGCGCAGCATGGTCGTGGTGCGCTTCAAGCTGTCGCGGGATGCGGAATCGACGGCCAACGATGTGCGCGACCGGGTGAGCCGCGTGCGCGGCAAGCTGCCCGATGAGATCGACGAGCCGATCGTCTCCAAGGTGGAGGCGGATGCCCAGCCGGTGCTCTACATCGCGTTTTCCTCCGACCGGCATTCGGCGATGGAGCTGACCGACTATGCCGACCGCTTCGTCAAGGACCGCCTGCAATCCATCCCCGGTGTGGCCGAGGCGAGGATTTTCGGCGAGCGCCGCTATGCGATGCGCATCTGGCTCGATCCGGCGCGGCTCGCCGCCTACAACCTGACGCCGCAGGATGTCGAAACCGCTCTGCGGCGGCAGAATGTCGAAGTGCCGGCCGGCCGCATCGAAAGCAGCAACATGGAATTCACCGTGTTGTCGGAAACCGATCTGCGTACCGCCGAGCAGTTCAACGCCATCATCGTGCGCGAGGTCAACGGCTATCCCGTCCGCATCAAGGATGTCGGCCGCGCCGAGATCGGGCCGCAGGACGAGCGCGTCAGCGTCCGCTTCAACGGCAAGCCGGCCGTCTCGCTTGGCATCGTGAAGCAGGCGGTCGCCAATCCGCTGGACATCTCTGAAGGCGTCCGCGAGGCCTTGCCCGCCATCCTCGCCAGCCTGCCCGAAGGCATGCGCGCGGAAATCGCCTATGACACCTCCATTTTCATCCGTGCCTCGATCAACTCGGTCTACCGCACCATTGGCGAGGCGGTGCTGCTGGTGGTCGGCGTCGTCTTCCTGTTTTTGCGGAACCTGCGCGCGACGCTGATCCCGGTCGTCACCATTCCGACTTCGCTTTTGGGTGCCTTTGCCATCATGTCGGCGATGGGTTTCACGGTGAACACGCTGACCCTGCTGGCCATGGTGCTGGCCATCGGCCTGGTGGTCGACGACGCCATCGTGGTGCTGGAGAACATCTACCGCCATATCGAAGAGGGCATGAAGCCGCTGCAGGCCGCCTTCAAGGGGGCCAAGGAGATCGGCTTCGCCGTGGTGGCGATGACCTTGACGCTTGCCGCCGTCTACGCGCCGATCGGCTTCATGAGCGGCACCACCGGGCGGCTGTTCACCGAATTCGCCTGGGCGCTGGCCGGCGCCGTTCTGGTATCGGGCTTCATCGCCTTGACGCTCAGCCCGATGATGTGCGGGCGCCTGCTGCGCCATGAAGCCAAGCATGGCGCGCTGTTCAATCTGGTGGAGCGGGCGCTCAATGGACTGACCGACGGATATAGCCGCATCCTGCGCGCCTCGCTGAAGCTGCGCCTCGGCGTCATCCTGGTGGGCCTGGGCTTTGCGGCGGGCAGCTACTTCCTGTTTCTCGGCATCAAGCCGGAACTGTCGCCGATCGAGGATCGCGGCACCGTGATCGGCAGCTTCAACGGCCCGGAAGGCGCCACCATCGGCTATATGGAGCGTTACGCCAGGCAGGTGGAATCGATCGTCGAGCAGGTGCCGGAAGCGCAGTCCCGCTTCGTGGTGGCCGGCAACCCGATCGTCTCGCAGGGCGTGTCGTTCACCCGCCTGACGCATTGGGATGACCGCAGCCGCAAGCAGCAGGACATCGTCAACGAACTGGCCCCGAAGTTCCGCGAGCTGGCCGGCGTGCAGGGCTTCGTGAACAATCCGCCGTCGCTGGGACAGAACCTGCGCTCGGCGCCGATCTGGATCGTTCTGCAGGCCAGCATGGATTACGACGAGCTGGACCGCCTGGTGCAGCAGGTGATGATCGAGGCGTCGAAATATCCCGCTTTGACCAATATCGATACGCGCCTGAAGCTGAACAAGCCTGAGGTCAAGGTCTCGGTCAATCGCGACAAGGCGGCCGACTTGGGCGTCGAGGTCGAAACGATTGGCCGCGTGCTCGAAACCATGCTGGGCGGCCGCCAGGTGACGCGCTTCAAGCAGAACGGCAAGCAGTACGAAGTCATCGTTCAGGTCGCCAATGTCGAGCGCACGACGCCGGAGGATCTGTCGAAGATCTATGTCCGCTCGAGCAGCGGGCAGATGGTCCAGCTGTCCAATCTGGTCGATGTGCGTGAGTCGCTGACGGCGCGCGAACTGACGCGCATGAGCCAGATGCGTGCGGCCGATATCACCGCCAACGTGGCGCCGGGCTATTCCGAGGGCGAGGCGCTGGCGCAGCTGGAGGAAGCTGCGCGCAAGGTGCTGCCGCCGGGCGTGCAGATCGACTACAACGGCCAGTCCCGCGAGTTCAAGCAGGCCACCGGCGACATCTATTTCATCTTCGTGCTCGCGCTGATCTTCATCTATCTGGTGCTGGCGGCGCAGTTCGAAAGCTTCATCGATCCCTTCATCATCATGCTGACGGTGCCGCTCTCCATGACCGGCGCTCTGCTGGCGCTGAAGCTGGGCGGCGGCACGATGAACATCTACAGCCAGGTGGGACTGGTCACCCTGGTCGGTCTGATCACCAAGAACGGCATCCTGATCGTGGAATTCGCCAACCAGCTTCAGGAGCAGGGGCGCAGCCGGCTGGATGCGGTGATCGAAGCGGCCTCGCTGCGTCTGCGCCCGATCCTGATGACCACGGCGGCCATGGTGCTGGGCGCGCTGCCCCTGGCGATGGCGACCGGCGCTGGCGCGGAAAGCCGCAACCAGATCGGCCTTGTCATCGTCGGCGGCCTGCTGCTCGGCACTCTGCTGACGCTGTTCGTGGTTCCCACGGCCTATACCCTGCTGGCGCGTGACCGCAGCAAGCTGGCCCTGGCGGAAGCCGAGGCGCATCCGGCCGAGTGATCTTGGCCGGATCGCAAATCTTTTCGATTGATTGAAGGGCTGAGCCTGAGCTGCGCTCAGCGCCAGACGCGGCGCAGCGTGTCGCCCTGCGGCGTGTCAGGCTCTGGCGCCGGGGCGGCTGGGGCAGGCTTGGGTTCTGCCTGGCGTGCGGCCTGGCGCTCTTCCCAGGCTTTGCGCAGCCGCTCATGCCCTTCGATGCTTTGCACCGTCAGTTCGCATTCCTGTGCGATGTTGAGCAGGATCTGCCGGTCCAGCCGGGCGTAGTCCTTCATTTTGGCCAGGGCGCAATCCTCGCGCGTCGGCGTCACACCCGGGGTGTAATAGGCCGTCTCTGCGCCAAGCTGGGGCCAGATCAGGAAAACGAGACCGATCACCACAGGCACCGGCACTGCCAATACGGCAAGCGTCCGGCCGTGGCGGCGAAGGAAAAGCGAAGGCGTCACGATGGCTCCGGTCAATGATCCAGGCAGCAAACACCAAATAGGCGAAGCTGCCTAGATCAAACTGCCGGTTCAGCCGAGAAACGGCAGCTTCAGGCCCTGTTCCTTGGCGCAGGCAATCGCCGTCTCATAGCCGGCATCGGCATGGCGCATGACGCCGGTGGCCGGGTCGTTCCACAACACGCGCTCCAGGCGCTTCGCGGCCGCCTCGGTGCCGTCGGCAACGATGACCACGCCGGCATGCTGCGAAAATCCCATGCCGACGCCGCCGCCATGATGCAGCGACACCCAGGTTGCGCCGGACGCCGTGTTGAGCAGCGCATTCAGCAGCGGCCAGTCAGAAACGGCATCCGAGCCGTCCTTCATGGCTTCGGTTTCGCGGTTGGGCGAGGCGACCGAGCCGCTGTCGAGATGGTCGCGGCCGATCACGATGGGCGCCTTCAGCTCGCCGTTCTTCACCATCTCGTTGAAGGCAAGGCCCAGCCGATGCCGCTGGCCCAGGCCGACCCAGCAGATGCGCGCCGGCAGGCCCTGATAGGCGATGCGCTTGCCCGCCATGTCGAGCCAGGTATGCAGATGCGGATCGTTTGGGATCAGCTCCTTAACCTTGGCATCGGTCCTGGCGATGTCTTCCGGATCGCCCGACAGCGCCGCCCAGCGGAACGGTCCGATGCCGCGGCAGAATAGCGGCCGGATATAGGCCGGCACGAAGCCGGGGAAGTCGAAGGCGTTGGCGACGCCCACTTCCTTGGCCATCTGGCGGATGTTGTTGCCATAGTCGAAAACCGGAATGCCCATTTCCTTGAAGGCGAGCATCGCCTTCACATGCTCGGCCATCGAGGCCTTCGCGGCTTTGATCACGGCCTGCGGGTCCTGCTCGCGCGCCTGCTCCCATTTCTCCAGGCTCCAGCCGGCTGGCAGATAGCCGTTCAGCGGATCGTGGGCGCTGGTCTGGTCGGTCACCGCATCGGGGCGGATGCCGCGCTTGACCATCTCGGGCAGGATTTCGGCGGCATTGCCAAGCAGGCCGATGGAGATCGCCTTGCCGGCTTTCTTCGCGTCATCCAGCATGGCCAGCGCTTCATCCAGCGTCTTGGCCTGGGCGTCGAGATAGCGCGTGCGCAGCCGCATCTCGATGCGGGAGGGCTGGCATTCGATGGCAATGATCGAGGCGCCGGCCATGGTGGCGGCCAGAGCCTGGGCGCCGCCCATGCCGCCAAGGCCTGCGGTGAGGATCCAGCGGCCCTTCAGGTTGCCGCCGTAATGCTGGCGGCCCATCTCGACGAAGGTTTCATACGTGCCCTGCACGATGCCCTGGCTGCCGATATAGATCCAGGAGCCGGCCGTCATCTGGCCGTACATCATCAGGCCCTTGCGGTCGAGCTCGTGGAAATGCTCCCAGGTCGCCCAGTTCGGCACCAGGTTGGAATTGGCGATCAGTACGCGCGGCGCATCCTCATGGGTGCGGAAGATGCCGACCGGCTTGCCCGATTGCACCAGCAGGGTTTCGTCGGGCGCCAGCTGCTTCAGGCTTTCCTGGATCTGGTCGAAATACTTCCAGTTGCGCGCGGCGCGGCCGATGCCGCCATAGACGACCAGCTCTTCCGGCTTCTCGGCCACATCCGGATCGAGGTTGTTGCGCATCATGCGATAGGCGGCCTCGATCTGCCAGTTGCGGCAGGTCAGCTCCGGTCCGTGCGGGCTTTTGATCAGGCGGGAATTGTCACGGCGCAGGTCGGCAGACATGGAACCTCTTCACAAATGCGATGCGCTATAGATACGACCGTTTGGACGTGCCATCGGCGCGGTGGGAAAACCGGGTGGCGAAGCGATGGGCATGGCCGGGGTAATGCAGCGTCGCCGCTGAAACGATCCGCTCCCCCGACCAGGTGCGGCGCTTGAGCCGCAGGCAAGGCTCGCCGTCTTTCATCTTGAGCAGGCGCCGCGTGCGGGCATCGGGCATGGTGGCCTCGACGATATGCTCGACCTCGGTGGCGGGCGCTGCCTGCATGAGAAATTCATTTGGCGTTACGGTGCTGAAATCGGCTTCGAGATAGCCAGGCGCCGTGGCGGGATTGACGAAGCGGTCTTCCACCTGCAGCGGCACCCCATCGGCCAGATGCACAAGGATCGAATGATAGACCGCCGCACCGGGATCGATGCCAAGGTCGCGGGCAATCTCGGCATCCGCCTTTTCGCTTCGCAGCAGTTCGACCTGGCAGGTATGGCGCTGGCCGCGCTCGCGGATCTCCTCGGCGATGTTGCGCAATTCGACCAGGTTGAACATCGGCCGCTTCTCGGCGACGAAAGTGCCGGTGCCCTGCACCCTGAGCAGCAGGCCCTCATGGGTCAGCTCGCGCAGCGCGCGGTTCACCGTCATGCGGCTGACCTTGAGCTCGCGCACCAGGGTGCTCTCGGACGGCACCTGGTCGCCGGCCCGCCACTGGCCGGACTCGATATGCTTGACGATGTATTCCTTGACCCGCCGGTAGCGCGGCGTCGGCCCGTTCAGGCTTTCTGCATTCGGCCTTGCCTCGGACATGCCTCTCCCGCCCCGTAATCGCGCCTTCAGATGCGTCTCGGGGCAGTATAGGTTCAATTGTATATACAAGTCCAGCCGGGCGCCCGGCTGGGATTTCGGTTCACAGGCTTAGGCCAGGGTGGGGAATCAGGGCTCCGGCCAGGGGCGTAGTGCCGGGCGGATTTCCTCGAAAATGGCCGCCATGCGCAGCACGCCGATATCGTCGAACCGGTGCCCGATGATCTGCAGGCCGATCGGCAGGCCTTCCCCGTCATAACCGGCGCAGATCGAGGCGGCCGGCTGCTCCGACATGTTGAAGGGCGCGGTGAAGACGAGGTGGTCGAAGGGATGCTCCAGATCGTTGCCCGGGCAGGCCTCCTCGGCGGCATAGGCCGTGATCGGCGAGGTGGGCGACAGGACGAAATCATAGGGCTCGCAGGCATTCACCGTCGCCTCGCGCAAGGCAAAGACCTGGCCCAGGCCGCGCATGGCCTCGGCGGCCGTCATGTCCTTGGCGGTGCGGCACCATTCGGCGATGAAGGGAAGGACCCTGGCCTGGCGCTCGGGTGGCATCTGCTCGAAATCGGCCCAGGCACGGGCGCGGAAGACGCTATCCAGCCCCTGCGTCATCGTTGCGGTCAGGAAAGGCTTTACCGGCTCGACGATGGCGCCGGCAGCCTCGAACAGTTTGGCGGCGCGCTCGATCGCGTCGCGGATCGCAGGCTGCAGCGGCATGCCGACGCCGATATCGAGCAGCAGGCCGATCCGCTTGCCCTTGGCCTCGCCGCCCAGCAGTTTGGGGTAATCCGCCTCCTGATACGGCAAAGCCATGTAGTCGCGCGGATCGGGCCGGGTGAGATGGTTCATCAGCAGCGCCGTGTCCATCACCGTGCGGCTCATCGGGCCGGTAACGCGGCCCAGCCAGGGCGGATTGATCGGCACGCGGCCGAGGCTCGGCTTGAGGGCGAAGACGCCGTTGTAAGCCGCCGGCAGGCGCACGCTGCCGCCGATATCGGTGCCGAGCGCCAGCGGGCCGTAGCCGGCGGCCAAGGCCGCGCCCGCGCCCGAGGACGAGCCTGCCGTGTTGCGCGCCGTGTTCCAGGGATTGCGCGAGATGCCATGCAGGCTGGACACGCCCGAGGCCAGCATGCCGAAATCGGGCATCGTGGTCTTGCCCAGGATGACGCAGCCGGCTTCGCGCACCCGCGCAGTCGGCGGCGCATCGACTGGGCCGGGAGACAGGTCGCCGGCCGCCGTGCCGATCGGCGCGGGCCAGCCCTTGGTGCCGATATTGTCCTTGATCGTGATCGGCACGCCGTCCAGCGGCGACAGCTGCTCGCCCTTGCGCCAGCGCTGCTCGGATGCCCTGGCGGCCTTCAACGCGCCTTCGGCATCGGTGATGTACATGGCGTTGATCTTCGGCTCCCAGGCCTCGATCCGCTTCAGCACCGCCTTGGTGACCTCCACCGGCGAAAGGCGGCCGGTGCGATAAGCCAGCCAAAGGTCATGCGCCGACAGATCGTGTAATGCAGTCATCTTTCTTTTTCTTCCTTGTGCTTCAGGCGAGACGGTTAAGGCCGCACCAGCGGGCCATGAACAGCGCCAGCACAATGGTCACGTCCATCATGCTGTCGAGCGACACCCATTCATCGATGCCGTGGTAATTGCCTGCCTGCGGGCCGTAGCAGGTGGCCGGTGTATTGCCGTAGAGATTGAAGAACCGCGCATCCGTCGTGCCGGTGAAGGCGGTGAATTGCGCATCGCTGCCCAGCACGGCGCGATGGCAATCGGCCAGCGCGGCAAGCACAGGCTCGTTCATGTCGAGCACGAAGCCTTCGGCCTGGAAGCCTTCGTAGACGATCCTGTAATCGAGGCTGTTGTTCTGCGGATGCGCCCGATAGGCCTCGGCCAGCAGCTTCTCGACCGTCTCGCGCACTTGCGCCGGCGAAATTCCCGGATAGAAGCCGATGCGGATATCGGCGCGGCATTCGGTCGGCACCGAGGAAGCCCATTCGCCGCCCTGGATCTTGCCGAGGTTGAAGTTCACCGGATGCTCGTGATGGCGGTATTGCTCATGCCGGCCCTCAGGCGCATTCCAGCGATGCTCCAGTTTTTTGAGCTCGCCGAACATGTACATGGCGAAATCAGTGGCGCCGGCGCCGGTATGGGCCACCGAGGCATGGACCGGCTTGCCGCTGACCTCCAGCGTCAGCCACATGACCCCCATCTGCGCCAGCATGATGCCCGGCGTCGGTTCGGTGATGATCGCAGCATCCGCCGTATAACCCTGAAGCAGGCAGGCCAGGGCGCCATTGCCGGTGCATTCCTCTTCCACAACCGATTGCAGCATCACCCTGGCCGCCGGCTCGAAGCCCAGCTTCTGCAAAGCCTTGAAGGCCATCGTATAGGCGACGATCCCGGCCTTCATGTCGCCCGCGCCGCGGCCATAGAGCCTGCCGTCTTTGATCACCGGCTCGAATGGCGGATGGGTCCACAGCTTCTCGGCGCCGACCGGCACCACGTCGATATGGCCGTTGAAGATCAGCGATCTGCCCCTGGCGCCATGGCGCGGCTCATGGATGCCGACGATATTGTGGCGGCCT
Source organism: uncultured Ferrovibrio sp. (assembly GCF_937960835.1). Classification (GTDB taxonomy): domain Bacteria; phylum Pseudomonadota; class Alphaproteobacteria; order Ferrovibrionales; family Ferrovibrionaceae; genus Ferrovibrio. Next base: position 244,381 of record NZ_CALGPC010000003.1, on the reverse strand, counting down.
TCATAGGAGATAATAGACGGCGAATAGCCGGGATGGGTCTTCAGCTTGGCTTCGTCGATGGCGAATTCATCGACCGTCAGGCCCAGATCCTCGAAAACGCCGCGCATGTAATCCTGCGCGCTTTTCTCATCGCCGAGCAGCGAAGGATGCCGCACCAGATCGGCCAGCATGGCGACCGCCTCCTCGCGCAAGGAGGCTACCGCGGCGGCGATATCCTGCTGGCCCACTGTATCCTGCTGGCCCTCTGTATTCTGTTGGCCGACTGCATCCTGCACCGCACTCGACATCGCATCCTCCCTGGATGGCGTGGTGGCCGATGTGATCTAGGCCGCCAGAAGGCCGCGGCTATGCAGCGATGTTTATTCTGCGGCGCGGCCTTCCAGCCAATGGCGGCCGGGCAGGGCCGCGAAGAGCTGCTTGGTATATTCGTGCTGCGGGGCGGCGAAGAGCTTCGCCGTCTCGGCAAACTCGACGATCTTGCCACGCTGCATCACCGCGATGCGGTCGCAAAGCCGTGCCGCCACGCGCAGGTCATGGGTGATGAACAGGATCGAGATGCCGAACTGGTCGCGGATATTCTCCAGAAGATCCAGTACCTGCGCCTGCACCGAGACGTCGAGTGCCGACACGGCCTCGTCGGCCACTAGGATTTCCGGCTCCATGGCCAGCGCGCGGGCGATGGCAATGCGCTGGCGCTGGCCGCCCGAGAACTGGTGCGGATAGCGATCCAGCGCGTTGACGTCGATGCCCACCGTGCGCAGCAGGCTGCGGGCGCGTTCCAGTGCCTCGCTGCGGCTGACGCCGTAGTTCAGGGGCCCTTCGATGATCGATTCGCCCACCGTACGGCGCGGATTGAGCGAGCGGTAGGGATCCTGGAAGACCACCTGGATGCGGCGGCGGAAGGGATGCAGGGCGCGCTCGTTGAGATGCGCGATATCCTGGCCGTCCAGCATTACGCTGCCGCCGCTCGGCTCGATCAGCCGGGCGACGCAGCGCGCCGCGGTCGATTTGCCCGAGCCGCTTTCGCCGACGATGCCAAGCGTCTGTCCCTTGTAGAGATCGAGCTGGATATTGTCGACGGCGCGCACCTCGCGCTTGCCCTTGAACATGCTGGCCGTGACATAAAGCTTTTCCAGGTTGCGCGCGCTCATCAGCGGCGTCGCATTGTCCACCGGCTTGGCCTGGCGCGGCGTCAGCTTCGGCACTGCCGCGATCAGCATCTTGGTATATTCATGCTGCGGGTTGTAGAGCACGTCCTGCGCCGGGCCGCTTTCCACCACCTCGCCATAGCGCATCACCACGACGCGGTCGGCGATATCGGCCACCACGCCGAAATCGTGGGTGATGAACAGGACGCCGGTGCCGCGCTGCTGCTGCAGCTCGCGCAGCAGGCTCAGGATCTGCGCCTGCGTGGTCACGTCCAAAGCGGTCGTCGGCTCGTCCGCGATCAGCAGGGCGGGCTCCAGCGCCAGGGCCATGGCGATCATCACGCGCTGACGCTGGCCGCCGGACAGCTGATGCGGATAGGCGCGCATCAGCTTGGGCGGATCGGGCAGATGCACGTCCGAGAACAGCATCTCGACGCGCTCGGCTATGCTTAATCCCTTGCCGTGGGACTGCGCCGTCCAGCCATGGGCATGCAGGATTTCCGCGACCTGATCGCCGACACGGTGCGCCGGGTTCAGCGCCGTCATCGGCTCCTGGAAGATCATCGACATGCGCGAGCCGCGCAAAGCCCTGAGCCGGGCCTTGGAGGCGGCCAGCACATCCTCGCCTTCCAGCAGGACCTGGCCGCCCGTTACCGGAAGCGGATTGAGCCGCATCACGGTGGAGGCGGTGACCGATTTGCCCGAGCCGCTTTCGCCGACCAGGCAGACGATCTCGCCGGGATTGACCTCAAGGCTGACATTCTTCACCGCATGGGCGCGGTCGCCGCCTGCGGGAAGCGCAACGGAAAGATTGCGGATGCTGAGCACCGGTGCCATGGCTTACGCCCCCAGCCGCTTTTTCATGCGCGGATCGAGTGTGTCCCGCAGGCCGTCGCCCAGCATGTTCACCGCCAGGATGGTGACGGCGAGGAAGGCGCCGGGGAACAGGATGATCCAGGGCGCGCGCTGAAACACGCCGCGGCCCTCGGCGATGATGTTGCCCCAGGTGGGAATCTCCGGCGGCAGGCCGGCGCCGAGGAAGCTTAAGATCGCTTCCACCAGAATGGCGGAGGCGCAGATATAGGTGCCCTGCACGATCAGCGGCGCGATGGTGTTGGGCAGGATGTGGGTGACGAGGATCTTGCGGGTCGGCGTGCCGAGACCGATCGCCGCCTCCACATAAGGCTCCTCGCGGATCGACAGAACCACGCCGCGAACGAGACGCGCGACGCGCGGGATTTCCGGGATCACGATGGCGACGATCACGGTGAGCAGCGACGCGCCGGACAGCGAGACGAGCGCGATGGCGAGCAGGATGCCGGGGATGGCCATGACGCCGTCCATGGTGCGCATCATCGGCCCGTCCAGCCAGCGGATGTAGCCCGACAGCAGGCCGATGACGAGGCCGATCGAGAGTGCGATCACGGCGACGCAGGCGCTGACCAGCAGCGAGACGCGGGCGCCGTGCACCACGCGGGTCCAGACATCGCGGCCCAGCATGTCGGTGCCCATCAGGAACTGATCCGACGGCGCGCGCAGGCGGAAGCGCGGCGAGATCGCCTGCGGATCGTAGGACGACAGCAAGGGGGCCAGAACCGCGACGATGAGCAGCAACAGCAGGATGCCGCCGCCGATCAATACCGAAGGATTGCGCAAAAGCGGATGACTTAAGACACGTGACATCGGCGGCTTGACCTCAGTACCTGATCCGCGGATCGAGCAGCACATAGGCGACGTCGATCGCCAGGTTGATCAGGACATAGACACCGGAGAACAGCAGGATCACGCCCTGGATGATGGGATAGTCGCGCGCCAGCACCGCATCGACCACGAGACGGCCGACGCCGGGAATGTTGAACACCGTCTCGGTGACCACCACGCCGCCGATCATCAGCGCGAAGCCGATGCCGATCACCGAAACGATCGGAATGGCAGCGTTGCGCAGCGCATGCTTGACCAGGACCACATTCTCTTTCAGGCCCTTGGCATGGGCGGTGCGGATGTAATCCTCGCCCAGCACTTCCAGCATGGCGGCGCGGGTGATGCGCGCGAACAGCGCGATGTAGATGAAGCTGAGGGTGACCATCGGCAGGGTGATGCGCTCCAGGAAGGGCAGGATGCCCTCGCTCAGCGAGGCGAAGCCCTGCACCGGCAGCAGGTCCAGCTTCATCGAGAAGAAATAGATCAGGATATAGCCGAGCACGAAGACCGGGATGGAGAAACCGGCCACCGACAGGGCCATGATGCCGCGATCCAGCCAGCCGCCCTGGCGCCAGGCCGCAATGATGCCCATCGGAACGGCAACCAGCACGGAAAACAGCAGCGTCATCAGGGCTAGCGAAATGGTCGGCTCGATGCGCTGCCCGATCAGCACGGTGACGGGCTGCTTGGAGAAGACCGATCTGCCGAGGTCGCCCTGCAGCAGCTGGCCCATCCAGGTGACGAACTGTTCCGGCAGCGGCTTGTCCAGGCCCAGATCGGCACGGATGGCGGCGATGTTTTCCACCGTGGCGGCATCGCCGGCCAGGATCGCGGCCGGATCGCCCGGGCTGAGGCGCAGCAGCAGGAAGACGAAGACAGCTACCACCCCCATGACGGGGATGGCAGCCATCAGACGCGACAGAACTAGACGTAGCATGATGAAACGTTACGCAACGACCATGCCAGTCTTATTCTTTCTCGATGTTCCACAGAACGACGGCCGGCGAGGGCAGGGTGCCCTTGACGTTCTTGCGAACCGCCGACGGCTGGAAGTATTCGCCCAGCGGGACGTAGAGCACCATTTCATAGGCGCGCTTCTGCACGGCCGCGGCGATCTGCTTCTGCTTCTCCGGGTCGGTTTCGCGGGCGTAGTCGTCGCGCAGCTTCTCGATGACCGGATCTTCCGTCCAGCCGAAGAAGCCGCCTTCCTTGCCCAGACCCTTCACGCCGGCATTGGCGATCGGGTTCATCATGTCGGCGGTGCCCCAGGCGGTGTGGAAGATGTGCCAGCCGCCCTGATCCACCGGATCCATCTTGGCGCGGCGGCCGACCAGCGTCTGCCAGTCCATCGACTGGACGTCGACATTCATGCCGATCGAGCGCAGCACGGGGCCGGAGACCAGCGGCAGCTGAGCGATGCTGCCCAGGTCGGTCGGCGCCATGATGACGATCTTCTCGCCCTTATAGCCGCTTTCCTTCAAAAGCTTCTTGGCGGTCTCGATGCTCGGCTTCGGAGCGCCTTCCGCGGTGTTCAGCGGAGTGGCGCAGCCGAACATGGCGGGGCAGACCTTATAATAGTCGGGATCGCCCACCTGCGCCGCCAGGTAGTCTTCCTGGTTGACCGCATGCAGGATCGCCTGGCGGACCTTCACGTTGTCCAGAGGCGGCTGCAGCCAGTTCATGCGCAGCATGTAGTTCATGCCGAGCGGCTGCAGATTGCGGATCTCGATATCCTTCTCCTTCTTCAGAGCCGGCAGCAGGTCGAAAGACGGCTGCTCCCAGATATCGACCTCGCCCTTGATCAGCGCGTTCATCGCGGTCTGCGCGTCGCTCATCGTGATCCATTCGACGCGATCGACCTTCACCACCTTGCCGCCGGCCATGTAGCTGGGCGGCTCGCTGCGCGGCTTGTAGTCGGGGTTCTTTTCGTAGACGACCTTCACGCCCGGCTGGAACTCGGCCTTGACCATGCGGTAGGGGCCGGAGCCGATTTCATCGGGCACATTCTGATTGGCGGGCGTGTCCGCCATCTTCTTCGGCATGATGAAGGGCACGTTCGAGCTGGGCTTGGCCAGCGAATCGATCACCAGGCCGTAGGGTTCCTTGAGGATGATCTGGAAGGTCTTGGCGTCGACCTCCTTCATCTCCTTGGTGTAGGCGATGAGCTTCTGGCCCATCGCATCGTTCTTGCCCCAGCGCTGCAGCGAGGCGATCACGTCGGTCGTGGTGACCGGCGCGCCGTCGTGGAACTTCAATCCGTCGCGGAGCGTGAAGGTGTAGGTCAGCTTGTCGCCGCTGACGTCGTATTTCTCGACCATCTGCGGCTGCGGCTGCATCTTCTCATCGACGCCGAACAGCGTGTCGTAGATCATGTAGCCATGATTGCGCGACATGAACGCCGTGGTGATGATCGGGTCGGTGATGCGCAGGCCCGAATGCGGAATGAAGCGCAGAACCTTCTTGTCCTGCGCTGCCGCATCGTTAATCGTGGTGATGCCAAAAGCAGCAGTGAGAGCCAGAATTGAGGCAAAGCACCCGAGGTGTCGCAGCGTACTCTTTTTCATTTAAACCCCCTGATTTGTAATTTCGTCACTGCAAAGCGTGTCCAATGCATTGCGCTTCGTCAAGCGGATTCGCTACAGCACAAATGAATACGCCTGAAGGAGCCGTTTCAGGCCATAAGGGCACGTTGGGGGAGCCATGCCATGAAGGTATTCATCGCCTGTTTGGGAACCGAGACCAACACATTCTCGCCGCTGCCGACGGGCGAGAAGGGCTTTGCCGAATGGATGCTCTATCGCGGCGATGCCACCAAGCGGCCTGAGAACCTGTTTTCGGCGCCGTTGCATGTCTGGCGCCGGGAAGCAGAGGCGCGGCAGGCCGAGGTTGCCGAAAGCCTTGCCGCATTCGCACAGCCCGCTGGAATTACGGTCCGCAAGGTCTATGAGGGCTTTCGCGACGAGATATTGCGCGACCTGAAGGCGGCCATGCCGGTGGATATCGTGCTGCTCAGCATGCATGGCGCGATGGTGGCGGATGGCTATGACGATTGCGAAGGCGATCTTCTGGCCCGGATTCGCGCCATTGTCGGGCCACAGGCCGCCGTCGGCGCCGAGCTGGACCTGCATTGTTCCATCACTGAGGCGATGCTGGCCAATGCCGATGCGCTGATCACCTTCAAGGAGTATCCCCATACCGACAGCAAGGAGCGCGCGCTGGAACTGTTCAATATCCTGCTGGCCAAGCATCAGGGCACGGCCAAGCCGGTAATGGCGGTCTTCGATACCCGCATGATCAACCTGTGGCGCACGCCGGTCGAACCGATGAAATCCTTCGTGCGCGAGATGCAGGCGGCCGAAGGCAGGGACGGCATCCTGTCGGTTTCCTTCGCTCATGGTTTCCCGATGCAGGACGTGCTGGAGGCGACGGCGAAAATGCTGGTCATCGCCGATGGCGACAAGGCCAAGGCCCAGGCGGTGGCCGAGCGTTTTGGCCGCAAGATCTGGTCGCTGCGCGAGCAGACGGCGACGCAGAATCTCAGCATTGATGCAGCGCTGGATCGCGCCACGGCGTCAGGCGCCAAGCGGCCTATGGTGCTGGCGGATGTTACCGACAACCCAGGCGGCGGCGCGCCGGGCGATTCCACCTTCATCCTGCGCCGCATCATCGAGCGCGGCATCGGCAATGCCGTCAGCGGCGTCTATTGGGATCCGATGGCGGTGCGCTTCTGCTGCGATGCGGGCGAGGGGGCCAGTCTTGATCTGCGCGTTGGCGGCAAATGCGGCCCGACCTCGGGCGATCCGCTCGATCTCAAGGTCACGGTCAAGCGCATCATCGAGAATGCGATGCAGCCGGGCCTTGGCGGCGATGTGCCAATGGGCGATTCCGTCTGGATACAGGCCGAAAATGGTGTCGACCTGGTGCTGAACAGCTACCGGACGCAGACCTTCCATCCAGGCGCTTTCGAGCAGTTCGGCATCGACGTCAAAGCCAAGGCCATCATTGTCGTGAAGTCGACACAGCATTTCCATGCCGGCTTCGCGCCGATGGCAGGCGGGATCCTCTATGTGCAGGCCCCCGGCGCCATGCGGTCCGATTACGCGGATATTCCCTTCCAGAAGGTGCGGATGCCATACTGGCCTCGCGTCCAGGATCCTTTCACCGTCTGAGCCACCCAGAGAAAAGGCCAAACGACATGTCGCAAAATCTCAGTCGCGAGCTGCGCTACAGCAAGGCAGCGGTCCGTTCCAAGCATGGCGTCGTCGCCGCCCAGAACCAGAAGGCGGCCGATATCGGCGCCGAGGTGCTGCGCGCCGGCGGCAATGCCATCGATGCCGCTGTGGCGGTGTCCTTCTCGCTTGGCGTGTTGGAACCGTGGATGAGTGGTATCGGCGGTGGTGGTTTCATGGTGGTCTACGACGCCGCCAAGAAGACCTCGCATGTCATCGATTACGGCATGATCAGCGCCTCGGGCCTCAACCCGGCCGACTACCCGCTGACCGGCGGCGTGGCTGGCGACCTGTTCGGCTGGCCCGCCGTTCTAGAGGACCGCAACATCGTCGGCTATCACTCGATCGCCATTCCCGGCGTCGTGGACGGCATGCGGCTGGCGCTGGAAACCTTCGGCACCCGCAGCTGGGCCGAGAGCCTGGCACCCGCCGTCGCGCTGGCCGAGCGCGGCATGGAGAATGACTGGTTCCTTACCCTGCATGTGGCCAATGCCGCAGCCGACCTGGCGCGTTTTCCGTCATCGAAGGCGGTGTTTCTGCCAGGCGGCATGCCGCCGGCGCCGGAATTTGAAGGCTTTCTGAAGAATGATGCGCTGCATGCCAGCTTGAAGCGCCTCGCGGCTGCCGGCGCGCGCGACTATTACGATGGCGAACTGGCCCGCAGCCTGGTGCGCGACCTGCAGGCCGGCGGCTCGAAGATTACGGCAGCCGACTTCTCCGGCTACCGCGCCCGCATGGTCGAGCCGCTGCGCTACGACTATCACGGCAAGACGCTGCTGCTGCCGCCTGGCCTCACCGCGGGGCCCAGCCTGCGCGATGCGCTGGAAGCCGCCGGTCCGAAGCTCGACCGCAAGGGTCTGACGGCGCAAAGCTATCTTGCCTATGCGGAAGGGCTGACGCAGGCGTACGAGAAGCGCCTTGCCGGCATGGGCGATGCCGATAACGGCAAGAGCTGCACCAGCCATTTCTGCGTCATCGACAAGCACGGCAACATGGCAGCGGTGACGCAGACGCTGCTGTCGGGCTTCGGCAGCCGCGTGATGCTGCCCGAAAGCGGCGTCCTGATGAATAACGGCATCATGTGGTTCGATCCGCGTCCGGGGACGCCGAACTCGATCGGCGCCGCCAAACGCCCGTTGAGCAACATGCTGCCAACCCTGGTGATGGATCAGGACAAGCCCTGGCTTGCCATCGGCGCCTCGGGCGGGCGCCGCATCATGCCGGCGGTGATGCAGCTGCTCTCCTTCCTGATCGACTACGGCATGGAGTTGGAAGCCGCCTTCCATCAGCCGCGGCTCGATGCCAGCATCATCGGCCAGCCTTTCCTCGATCCGCTGCTGCCCGAGGATGTGCGCAAGGCCGTGAAGGCGCGCTTCCCGCAGGCCGTCGAAAAGCGCCGCGATCCCCTGCCGCTCAGCTATGCCTGCCCCAGCGCAGTGCAGATCGAGAGCGACGGCAACCGCGTCGGCATGACCGAGATCGCGCAGCCCTGGGCCGGCATGGCCGGCGCTTAAAAATTCACGGCACGGCAGGGGCAAGCTGCGCTGCGGGTACCGCATGCACAACATCGCGGGCCAGCATCAGCGCCAGCAAGCCCTCGCCGAACATCTGCCGCAGCACGGGCGTCAGCAGATCGAAACCGCCCGTGTAAGCGCCGAAGGCCGGCAGGATCAGCCGCCGGCCATCGGTCGCGAAACACGGCCGCGACACCTTGCGGCCATGCATCCGTACCGTCGCCTTCGGGTGCCAGTGTCCGGCCACTTCGCCGCTGATAAAATCAGGCTGCGGCTCGTGGCGGAAGACCAGCGGGCCGCAGCGCCATTGTGCAATGCTGCTGCCGAAGGGCACGGCGCCAGCTTCATGATTGCCGGCAATCCAGATCCAGTCGCGGTCCTTTGCGAGCTGCAGCAGCAGGGCGCGGTCGTCGCCGGGCATGCGCTGGGCCGCCTGTTTGTCGTGGAAAGCATCGCCCAGTGAAATGACCCGCGCTGGCCTGTGCCGCTCGATGGCAAGGCGCAGGCGCTCCAGGGTTGCGCGCGTATCATAGGGCGGCAGCGGCCTGCCGCGGCGCGCAAAGCTGCTGCCCTTTTCCAGATGCAGGTCGGCAACGACGAGGGTCCGTTCGGCCGGCCACCACAGGCTGCCATCGGGTTCTGCATGCAGACGCGCGCCATTCAGATCGAAGGTGACGCTCACGCCACGCTCCGCGCCGAGCAGGGTGGGATCTGCATCGCTTCATCAATCAGCGCCTCGGCTGCGGCCTGGGCCAGCAAGGCATCCTCGGCGCTGCTCGGCACGCGCTCGCCGCCGATCTCAAGCAGCAGCGGCACTGCCAGCGGCGAGACGCGGTCGAGCGCGCGATGATCGATCCGGCTTTCCACCGCGGCCAGCAGATCGGACAGACGCCGCGCATCCACCAGACCGCCAGCGGCGTCGGCCCAGGTTGCCTGCAGAAGGATATGGTCGGGCTGATACCTGCGCAGCACGTCGTAGATCGTGTCCGAGCTGAAGGTAACCTGTCGCCCGGTCTTCTCCTGGCCGGGATGGCGCCGCTCGATCAGCCCGGCGATCACGGCGACATTGCGAAAAGTGCGCTTGAGCAGCGCGGATTCCGCCATCCAGGCTTCCAGATCGTCACCCATCATGTCCGGATGAAACAGCGCCGGGATTTTTTCCGCCGGCTTCAGCGACCAGATTGCCAGCGCATAATCGGTAGCGACAAAGCCGAGCGGCTGATGGCCGAAACGCTCCATCCGGCGGGTCAGCAGCATGCCCAACGTCTGATGCGCGTTGCGGCCGGAAAAGCCATAGGCGACGAGGAAATGCCGCTTGCCGCGCGGAAAGGTCTCGACCAGCAGGTTGTCGCGGCGCGGCAGGGCCGAACGACGGTGCTGCGCCTGCAGCCAGGTCCGCACATCCGGCGGCAGGCCGTTCCAGTTCCGCCGGTTCTGCAGCAGGGCGCGTACGCGGTCGGCCAGGATGCTGGACAACGGCAGCTTGCCACCATTGTAAGCCGGAATCTTCGGCTCGGTTCCGGCTGCCGCCGTGCAGATGACCTGCATGTCGCGGATGCCTTCAAAGCGCAGCAGCCGCCCGGCGAAGATAAAGGTATCGCCAGGCTGCAGACCCTGGACGAACCACTCTTCCACCTGACCCAGGCGTACCTGGCCCAGACGCGCGCCCCGCTTCATGCGAACCGACAGCATCGGCGCCTCCACGATGGTGCCGACATTCATGCGATACAGCCGCAGCACCGCTGGCGTTGTGATCTGCCACAGCCCGTCTTGACGTGGGCGCAGGCGCTGATAGCGCTCATAAGCCCGCAGCGTATAGCCGCCGGTGGCGACATAATCGAACACGGCATCGAAACTGGCGCGGTCCAGCTTTGCATAGGGCTGTGCCGTGATCACCTCCGCATACAGCTTGCCGGGATCAAGCGGTGCCGAACAGGCGCAGCCCAGCACATGCTGAGCCAGCACGTCGAGTGCGCCGGGACGATCAGGCGTGCCATCCAGTGCTCCGGCTGCAGCCGCAGCGATGGCGGCGCGGCATTCCAGCAATTCAAACCTGTTGCCCGGCACCAGGATTGCACGGCTTGGGCAATCGAGCCGGTGATTGGCGCGGCCAACCCTTTGCAGCAACCGTGAAATGCCTTTCGGCGCACCCATCTGCACCACCAGATCCACTGCGCCCCAGTCGATGCCAAGATCGAGCGAAGCCGTCGCAATGACGGCGCGCAGGCGGCCTGCGGCCATTGCGGCTTCGACCTTGCGGCGCTGATCGGCCGCCAGGCTGCCGTGGTGCAGCGCGATGGCCAGATTGTCGTCATTGATGCGCCACAACTCGCGGAAAGCCAGTTCGGCCTGCGCCCTGGTATTGACGAAGACGATCGCCGTTCGCGCTCTGCGGATCGCGGCATAGATGTCCGGGATCGCGTGCATTGCCATATGACCGGCCCAGGGCACGCGCGCACCGGGCAGCAGGATGTCGATCTGCGGCGCAATGCCGGGATCGCCACGAATGATCTTAACGGTTTCCGTCATCCCGGACCCAAGCCAGGCGGCAAGCCGCTCGGGTTCGGCAACGGTGGCCGACAAGCCTACCCGCCGGGCCTCGGGCGCAAGATGCGCCAGACGCGCCAGGCCCAGGCTCAGCAGATCGCCGCGCTTGGTGCCGGTCAGCGAATGCACCTCATCGATGATCACGCAGCGCAGGTGGCGAAACTGCCGGTCTGCATCCGGATAGGACAGCATCAGGGCCAGGCTTTCCGGCGTGGTCATCAGGATATGCGGCGGCTTGCTGCGCTGGCGCTGGCGTTTCGATTGCGGCGTATCGCCGGTGCGGGTTTCGGCGCGGATCGGCAAGTCCGCTTCGGCAATCGGCGTGTCCACGTTGCGATGAACATCGACGGCCAGCGCCTTCAGCGGCGAGATGTAGATCGTATGCAGTCCCCGGGCAGGCTGCAGCGTCAATTCGGTCAGGCTGGGCAGGAAACCGGCCAGGGTCTTGCCGCCACCGGTCGGCGCGATCAGCAGGGCGGAACGGCCTTTCCGGGCGGCTTGTAGCATGGCGCGCTGATGCGGATGCAATTGCCAGCCACGCGCCGCAAACCAGGCCGCAAGCGGCGCGGGAAGCTGCGCTGGGGCTGATGAACGCGCCATGCCAGCGATATAGGTCTGAATCGCGGCGCGTCACTACCGGCCGGTGGAGCAGGGACGGAATGGATGGAACGCTGCCGCGCCCTATATCTTTGCCACAGATGCACGCACCCCATCCCGAAACCTGGCTGAAGACCACGCCGCGCGGCCTCTATGTCGAGCCCGGCGATTTCTACATCGACCCGACGGCGCCATCGGATCGCGCCGTTATCACCCATGGCCACAGCGACCATGCCCGCGGTGGCCACCGCCACGTGCTGGCAACAGCGCAGACCTTGTCGATCATGCGGCTCCGCATGGGGGATGAGGCAGGCCGTCAGCAGCAGGCGCTTCAATACGGCGAGAGCCTGACGATCAAGGATGTGACCTTACGGCTGATCCCGGCAGGCCACGTGCTCGGCTCCGCCCAGGTGGTGCTGGAGTATCGCGGCAGCCGTGCCGTGGTGTCCGGCGACTATAAGCGCCGCCGCGATCCGACTTGCCCGCCCTTCGACGTGCAGAGCTGCGATGTCTTTGTTACCGAGGCGACCTTCGCCTTGCCCATCTTCAAACATCCCGATGACAAGGACGAGATCGCCAAGCTGCTGCAATCCGTCCAGCTTTTCCCGGAACGCGCGCATCTGGTCGGCGTCTATGCGCTGGGCAAGGCGCAGCGTGTGATCATGCTGCTGCGCGAGGCAGGCTACGACGCGCCGATCTGGCTGCATGGCGCACTGGTCGGCCTGTGCGAGCTCTACCGCAGTTCCGGCCTCGATCTCGGCGAATTTCGGCATGTCGGCGACATGCCCAAATCCGGACTGGTCGGCCAGATCGTACTGGCACCGCCATCGGCCATCGAAGACCGCTGGTCGCGCCGCCTGCCAGATGCAGTCAATTGCGCCGCCTCCGGCTGGCTGCGGGTCAAGCAGCGCGCCAAGCAGCGCGGCCTGGAATTGCCGTTGGTGATTTCCGATCACGCGGACTGGGACGAGTTGAACGCGACGCTCGATGAGGTCGGCGCGCCGGAGGTCTGGGTCACCCATGGGCGCGAGGAGGCACTGATCCATGCCGCCAGCCAGCGCGGCATCCGCACCCGGGCGTTGTCGCTCATCGGTTTCGAGGACGAGGATCCGGTGTGAAGCCGTTTTCCGCATTGCTGGAGAGCCTGATCTTCACGCCTGGCCGCAATGCCAAGCTGGCGCATCTGCGCGACTACTTCGCCCATACGCCGGATCCTGATCGCGGCTGGGCACTGGCGGCTTTGACCGGCGCGCTGAACATCGCCGCGATCAAGCCGGCGGCAGTCCGTCAACTGGCTGAAAGCCGCAGCGATCCGGTGCTGTTTCGCTGGTCTTATGATTTCGTCGGCGATCTGGCCGAGACGGTCGCCCTGATCTGGCCTGAGCATCACGATGATGCGCATGTGGCGCCTGCTCTGTCGGAAGTGATCGAACGCGCGCGGATTGCCGGGCGCAGCGAGGCGCAAGGATTGCTCGGCGATTGGCTCGATCGTCTGGACGCCACCGGCCGCTGGGCTCTGATCAAATTGTTCACCGGCTCCCTGCGGGTCGGCGTGTCCGAGCGCCTGGTGAAAACGGCTTTGGCCGAGTTCGGCCAGGTTTCCATCGATGAGGTCGAAGAAGTCTGGCCCGGCCTGCAGCCGCCCTATCGCGAGCTTTTTGCCTGGCTGCAGCATGGCAGGGCGCGGCCACAGGTCGATCATCTGGCCGCTTTCCGGCCGTTGATGCTGGCGCAGGCGGTGGACGAGGCTGATCTGCGGAAGCTCAAGCCAGAGGATTTTTGCGCCGAATGGAAATGGGACGGCATCCGTGTGCAGGTGCTGGGCGGGGCGCGGCAGACACGCATCTTTTCGCGCGGCGGCGAAGAGATCAGCGCCGCCTTCCCGGAGATCGGCGATCTGCAGGGGCTTGATGCGGTTCTCGACGGCGAACTGCTGGTGCGCATCGGCGATCAGCATGGCAGCTTCAACGAGTTGCAGCAGCGCCTGAACCGCAAGACGGTCTCTGCTGCGCAGTTGAAGCAGCGTCCCGCTTTCGTGCGCCTTTACGACATTCTGTTCGAAGGCGACGAGGATCTGCGCAGCCTCTCCTTCGAGGAACGGCGGGCCCGGCTGGAGGACTGGTATCGCCGCCGCGTGCTGCATATGCCGTTGCTGGAGCGCTTCGATCTCTCGGTGCAGCTTCCGTTCAAGAGCTGGGAGGAGCTGGAGAAGGCGCGCCAACTGGCGGCCTCGGTGAATGCCGAGGGCCTGATGCTCAAGCGGCGCGACAGCCCCTATGTGGCGGGCAGGCCGAAAGGGCTGTGGTTCAAATGGAAGCGCGCGCCCGATACGGTGGATGCCGTGCTGCTCTATGCGCAGCGCGGCAGCGGCAAACGCTCGTCCTTCTATTCGGATTTCACCTTCGGCTGCTGGCGCGATGATGCGGCGGGCAATGCCGAGCTGGTCCCGGTCGGCAAAGCCTATTTCGGCTTCACCGACGAGGAATTGCAGCAGCTCGACCGCTGGGTGCGCAGCCACACCGTCGAACGCTTCGGCCCGGTGCGCCGCGTCGAGCCAGCCCTGGTGCTGGAAATCGCCTATGAGGGCCTGCGCCGCTCCAGCCGGCACAAATCCGGCGTGGCCATGCGGTTTCCCCGGATCGCCCGCATCCGCTGGGACAAGCCGGCCTCTGAGGCCGACCGGCTGGACAGCTTAATGAGCAGAATCAAGGACTAAGCCGCCGGGTTGCCTTAACAGGGCGGGGGCCGTATATCCCAGCCCCGACAGGAGTCTCCCCATATGGCCCGTATTCGTCTGGAAGGATTTGCGTTTCTGGCGGCGTTCATCGCCTGCGTCCCGCTGGCCAACTGGCTGATCGGGAATGTCGGCACCATCTGCGTGCCGCAGGGGCCATGTCTCATCCCCGTCGCGCCCGGCTTCAATGGTCAGGCCGTGACCGCGCCGAGCGGCGTGCTGATCATCGGCCTGGCGCTGGTGCTGCGCGATCTGGTGCAGCGCCGCCTCGGCAAGCTGTGGACCTTGGGGGCGATCCTGGCCGGCGCGGCCTTGTCGGGGCTCGTGGCTGCGCCGTCCTTGGTGGTGGCTTCGGCTGCGGCCTTCCTGCTGTCCGAACTGGCCGACTTTGCCGTCTACACGCCGCTGCAAAAGCGCGGCCTGATCCGCGCCGTGCTGCTGTCCAGCCTGGTGGGCCTTTGCGTCGACTCCGTGGTGTTTTTGTATCTGGCCTTCGGCAGCCTCGACTATCTGGCCGGCCAGATCATCGGCAAGGCCTGGATGGTGCTGTTCAGCATTCCGATCATCCGCCTGCTGCGCGACCGCGATGCGCGGCTTGGGATTGCCGCCGCCTGATCGCTGCTGAAAAGAAATGCCCGGCGCAAGGCCGGGCATGACATCTACGCCGTCTTCATCTTCCGGATCGCTTCGATCCAGTAATCCGGATCCTCATACTGCGTCGGGTCCGGCGCGCCGGCGAGATGGAAGGCTTCGCGGCGCTCGACGCAGGTGCCGCAGCGGCCGCAATGCTTCTCGCCGCCCTTGTAGCAGCTCCAGGTCAGTTCATAAGGCACGCCAAGCCGCAGGCCCTCGCGCACGATCCCGGCCTTGTCGGTGCCGATAAACGGCGCGTAAAGCTCGACTTCCCACATGCCTTCCAGCGCGCATGCCTGCATCGCGCGGAAGGCATCGACAAAGGCGGGGCGGCAATCGGGATAGATGAAATGGTCGCCGCCATGCACGGCGATGCCGACCGCATCGGCTTTCGCGCCGGCAGCAATGCCGAAGGCAATGCTGAGCAGGATGGCGTTGCGGTTCGGCACCACGGTCGCCTTCATGTTGTCTTCGGCGTAATGCCCGTCCGGCACCGGCTCGGCGCCGCCGCTGATCAGCGCCGAGCTTGAGAGGAACCGCCCCAGCCCGGCGATGTTGATCACGTCATGCCGCGTTTCCAGCCGCTCGGCGATCAGCGCGGCATGTTCCAGTTCGCGCCGGTGGCGCTGGCCGTAATCGAAGGAGACCAGACGATCCAGCTGCCGCTCCGCCGCCACCTTGTAGGCCAAGGTGGCGGAATCGATGCCGCCGGAGCAGAGAACGACGGTACGCATCATGCGGCCTGCGGCGCGGCGGCCGGCTGCTGGCGCCGGCGACGCCATTGCAGCAGCATCACCAGACCGAGCAAGGCGAAGGCCGGCACATAGACCCAGTGCTTGCTGGGCCGGTCAGCCGGCAGCAGCACGTGCTCGATGGTGAAGCCCTGCTCCAGACCGACACGGCGCGCCGCCGAGCCGAACTGGACCGAGCCGATCTGCACCTGGTTGCCCAGCGCCGTGACCATCAGACCGGCGTCGTTCAGGCGCTTGCGGCCATCGCCCGGCTTGCCAACCGGCAGGCTGATGGTCTTGGTCACATCGTCGCCTTCCAGGGTGACGCCGCTGACGACCAGCAGCAGGCGGCCATCCTCGGGCAGCTTGCCGGCGATATCAAAGACCTGCGACGCAGGCGCCTCCTTGTAGGGTTCGTAGAGCTGATCCCAGAACAGGCCGGGGCGGAACAGCGCCAGGCAGACCAGCAGCAGCACGACCGTTTCCCAGATTTTGCTCTTGGTCAGGAACCAGCCCATGGTGGCGGCCGAGAAGACCAGGATGGCAATGGTGGAGACGCCGATCACCAGGAGGGCTTCCATGGTGTTGTCGATGTCGATCATCAGCAATTGCGGATTGAAGATGAAGACAAAGGGCAGGATCGCCGTGCGCATCGAGTACAGCGTGCCCTGCAGGCCCGTCTTGATCGGATCCTCGCCCGAGATCGCGGCAGCGGCAAAGGAGGCCAGGCCCACCGGCGGCGTCACGTCGGCCATGATGCCGAAATAGAAGACGAAGAGATGGACGGCGATCAGCGGGATCGGGATGCCCGCCTGAGCGCCGAGCTCGACGATTACCGGCGCCATCAGGGTGGCGACCAGGATGTAGTTTGCCGTGGTCGGGATGCCCATGCCGAGGATCAGGCAGATGAAGGCCGTCAGCAGCAGCATGATGATGATGTTGCCGCCGGAGACGAACTCGACGAAGTCGGTCATCATCAGGCCCATGCCGGTCAGCGTCACGGTGCCCACGATGATGCCGGCTGTTGCGGTCGCGATGCCAATGCCGATCATGTTGCGGGCGCCGAGATTGAAGCCGTCGATCAGATCGGCCACACCCTGGCGGAATGCCGCAGCGAGGCCGCCGCTGTTACGGAACAGCGCGATGATCGGCCGCTGCGTCACCACGATGCCGATGATCGTGGCGGTCGCCCAGAAGGCGGAAAGGCCAGGCGACAATTCCTCGATCATCAAGCACCAAAGCAATACGATGATCGGCAGAATGAATTGCAGGCCGGTGCGCGCCACGCTCCAGGCTTCCGGCACTTTGATGTCTGGATTGTTGGCGTCGTCCAATTCCAGGTCGGGGAACTTCGTCGCATACCAAAGCGTTAGCAGATAGACAGCAAGGCCGCCGAGCGCGACCAGCCAGGGCGCGGCATCGCCGAAGGCGGCCTGAATGCCGAGCACGGCATAATACAGGACGCAGAGCACGACGATGGTGCCGGCCCAGCCCAATGCCTGGCGCAGCCAGAATTCGCGGCGCGGACGCTTCACGGCGCGCTCCAGCGGCTTGGAGCCGATTTTCACGGCTTCCAGATCGACGATGTAGAACAGCGCGATGTAGGAAATCACCGCCGGCAGGAAGGCGTGCTTGACGATCTCGGAATAGGGCAGGCCGACATATTCCGTCATCAGGAAGGCGGCGGCACCCATCACCGGGGGCATGATCTGGCCGTTGACGGAGGAGGCGGTCTCAATCGCGCCGGCCTTGATGCCGGAAAGGCCGGTGCGCTTCATCATCGGGATGGTGAAGATGCCGCCGGAGACGACGTTGGAAACCGACGAGCCGGACACCACGCCATTCAGGGCTGAGGACACCACGGCCACCTTGGCGGGGCCACCGCGCAGATGGCCGAGCAGGGCGACCGAAATCTGCATCATCCAGTTGCCGCCACCGGCTTTCTCCAGCAGCGAGCCGAACAGCACGAAGAGGAAGACGAAGCTGGTGGAGACGCCAAGCGCCACGCCGAAGACGCCTTCGGTGGTCAGCCACTGATGTTGCAGGAATTTGTAGACCGACGCGCCCTTGTGCTGGATCACGTCCGGCATGTAGGGGCCGGCGAAGGTAAACACGATGAAGACCGCAGCCACGACCACCATCGGCGGGCCAAGCGTGCGGCGGGTCGCTTCGAGCAGCAGCACGAGGCCGACACCGGCAGTGACAAGGTCATACCAGGTCGGGGTGCCGGGCCGCTGCGACAGCGCGACGTAGAAAAGATACAGGTACGAAGCGGCAAAGGCACCGGCGAGCGCCAGAATCCAGTCGATCAGCGGGATATAGCTGCGCGGCGACTTGCGGAAGGCCGGATAGCAGGTGAAGGCGAGAAAGACCGCGAAGCCGAGATGGATCGCGCGGGCCTGGGTGTCGTTCAGGATGAAGACGCCGAGCATGAACGGCAGCGGCGAGGCATACCAGACCTGGAAGGTGGACCAGGCGACGGCGACGGTCAGGATGATTTTGGCCACCAGGCCTTTTGGGTCGCGGCCGCCGAGATCGGCTTCGGCGACAAGTTCCTGCAATTCCTGTTCGGTGGCTGGCCGTGGCTTGGCTTCGGTCATGGTCGATCCCCCGTCCGTTACTGGCATCTGCTCAACAAAAAAGCCGGCCCGCAGTTACGCGGGCCGGCTTCCCCGGATGTGAAAAATTACATCCAACCCTTTTCCTTGTAGTACTTCACGGCACCGTCATGCAGCGGCGCCGAGAGGCCGTCCTTGATCATCTTCTTCGGATCAAGGTTGGCGAAAGCCGGATGCAGCTTCTTGAATTCGTCGAAATTCTCGAAGGTGGCCTTCACCAGCTGATAGACGGTCTCGGTGTCGACCTTGGCCGAGGTGACCAGGGTCGCCAGCACGCCGTAGGTGTTGGTCGGCTGCGGGTTGTTGTTGTACAGGCCGCCCGGGATGGTGGCCTTGGCGAAGTAGGGATGCTCCGCAACCAGCTTGTCGACAGCCGGGCCCTCGATGGAGACCAGCTTGGCGCCGCAGGTGGTGGTCGGATCCTGGATGTTGGCCGAAGGATGGCCGACGCCGTAGAAGAAGCCATCGATCTTGTTGTCGCACAGCGCCGGGCCGTGCTCGTCGGCCTTCAGCTCGGAGGCGAGCGAGAAGTCAGACAGCTTCCAGCCGAGCGCGCCGAGCAGCTCTTCCAGCGAGGCACGGGTGCCCGAGCCGGGGTTGCCGACGTTGAAGCGCTTGCCCTTCAGATCCTCGAACTTGGTGGCGTTGATTTCCTTGCGGGCCAGCACGGTGAACGGCTCGGGATGGATCGAGTAGACCGAGCGCAGATCGGCGAACGGGCCGGCATCCTTGAACGCGCCGACGCCCTTCAGGCCGTTGAAATGCACGTCCGACTGAGCCATGCCGAAGTCGAGCTCGCCGGCGCGGATCGTGTTGACGTTGTAGGCCGAACCGCCGGTCGACTCGACCGAGCAGCGGATGCCGTGCGACTTGCGGTCCTTGTTCAGCAGACGGCAGATGGCGCCGCCGGCCGCGTAATAGACGCCGGTCACGCCGCCGGTGCCGATGGTGATGAACTTCTGCTGTGCCATGCCGGTGCCGGGCAGGGCGGCCAACAGGGCCGCGCCGAGGATACCCCCGAACAGGCGCTTGGCTGTAAACTGCGTCATTATTTTCTCCTCCGTGATTGCTTGCGGTAGCCGTCGATGGCGAGCCGCCTGACGACCAGACCGGGACATGCCCAGTTCAAAGACTATGGCCGGACCCACGCGCCCCCTGTGATAGCGGAAAGCCTAAGCCACCCACCATGCGTATCGGTGCCTGTCCCATAACCTACTGGTATGGACACCGGGAGAGGTGGTTTCGTCAAGTCTCGTTTCGCTTTCCCGGGGCAGGCAGCAGCGCGGAAATGGTTTTCTCCGTCTGTGCCAAAGTGGCGATGAACTTGCGTGCCAGCACCGATGCGGGCTGATGCTTGGCGCGAATCGCGTGCACTGCAAAATCGATGCGCGGCGTAAGCGGCCGCACGATCACCTGCGATCTGTCATAGGCTGCGGCCGTGTACTGATCGACCACGGCAACGCCCGCGCCGCGGGAAACCAAGGAAAGCGCGATCTGGTTGGTCTTGACCTCCACGATGGGCTGCAGCTCAACTCCGGCGAGTTTCAGTCCGGAACTGACCGCCGCGCCCAGAGGATCATCGTTGCGCAGGCCGATGAAGGGATGCCTGCGGAACCAGTCGAATTTCACACTGGCGGGGACTCGATTCTCCATGGACTTCGGAAAAATGCCGTAGAATTGGGCGCCGGCGACCAGCTGCAATTCCAGCCCGGGATGCGGCTGCACGTCGAAGCCGATTCCGATATCCACCTCGTGATTGAGCACAACGCGGACGAGATCGGAATACTGCCGGGTTTCGACCTCGAAGCTGACATCGGCATGCTTCTGGCGGAAGCGTGAGATCGCCAGCGGCACCAGATCGATGCACAGCGCCGGTGCCGCGGCGATGCGCAGATGCCCGCTGGTGGCGGCGCCGAGATTGCGCGACAGCTTGCGCAGGTTTTCCAGGCCGCTGACGATGCGCTCGCTCTCGGCATGCAGCACCTGGCCTTCGCGGGTGGGAATGAGCCGGCCTTTGACGCGGTCGAACAGCTTGTAGCCGAGCTGGTCCTCGGCACGCAGCAGCAGGCGGGTGGCCGCTGGCTGCGAGATGTTGAGCAGCTTCGCGGCGGCCGTAATCGTTCCTGTCAGCATCACCGCATGAAAGACTTCCAAATGACGCAGCTGCATTCTTGATTTCCCCCCAACAGGCGGGCGCATCCTAGCGTTGTCCGGGCGCAAGCCCAAGAGGCGGCATTACATTATGTTATAGGGCTTGCGCCGATCCGCAGTGGCAGATCGCCGCGGCGATGCCTAGCTTGGCCTCAAGAGCCGGCGATGACCGCGGGCACAGCGCGGAGGGCGGCATGGACGTCGTCGTAATCGGATCTGGTGTGGTGGGGATGACGACCGCCTGGCGGCTGGCGCGCGAAGGCCATCGCGTCACCGTGCTGGATCGGGCCGCCACGACAGCGCAGGGCGCCAGCCATGCCAATGGCGCGCAGCTCAGCTATTCCTACGTCGCGCCGCTGGCTTCGCCATCGGTGTGGTTCGATCTGCCCAAGCTGCTGCTGCATCCCGACTCGCCGATGCGCTTCCGGCCGGGCTTTGATCTGTTTCAGTATCGCTGGCTGTTGAAGTTCCTCGCCGCCTGCACCAGGCGGGAAGCCCAGGCCACCACCGAAAAGCTGCTGCGGCTTGCCTATCTCAGCCGCGAGGTTCTGCATCAGGCCGGCGACATCCGCGGCATCGATTTCGCCTGGACGCGCGCGGGCAAGCTGGTGGTCTACAGCAGCGAAAAGGGATTGGCCGGCGCGCGCCTGCAGGTGGAGTATCAAAGCCGCCTTGGCAGCGTGCAGCAGGTGCTGGACCGCGACGGCTGCCTGCAGGTCGAGCCCTCCCTGCAAAACATCGCAAACCGGATCGTCGGAGGCGTCTATACCGCCGATGAGGAGGCGGCCGATCCCTATCGGCTCTGCATCGGCATCGAAGGCCTGCTGGCGGGCGGCAGCAGCGGTGTGCGCTTTGCCTATGGCCGCAGGGTCAAACGCCTGCTGCGCGCGGGCAGCAGGCTGCTCGGCGTGGAAACCGAAGGCGGCGTTGTCGAAGGCGACGCCTATATCCTGGCGGCGGGCGTCGCCAGCCGGCGGCTGGGGCTGACGGCGGACCTTGATCTGCCGATCTATCCGATCAAGGGCTACAGTCTGTCGCTGCCGATCGCCAACGACGATGCCGCGCCGCGCGTCTCGGTGACCGATACGGCGCATAAGGTGGTCTATGCGCGGCTGGGCAAGCAGTTGCGCGTCGCCGGCATGGCCGATCTGGTGGGCGAAAGCGGCGAGATCGATCCGGACCGGCTGGCGCAACTGACGCGTCAGGCGCGCGAGACTTTCCCGACAGCCGCCACCTGGCAGCAGCTCACGCCCTGGACCGGCCTGCGTCCGGCCACGCCGAAGGGGCTGCCCATTCTCGGCGAGAGCGGCATCGACAATCTGCTGCTCAATGTCGGCCACGGCGCGCTCGGCTTCACCCTGGCCTTTGGTTCGGCCGAAGTGATGGCAGCACAGCTTGCCGGCCGCCCGCTGCCGGTGCCGGCGGAGGATTTCAGCCTGAAAGCGGCTTAGTCAGCCACGGCCTAGTAGGCTGCAGCGTAATACGTGCGGCTCGGGCGGGCCGAGCGGCGCAGCAGCCGCGAGACGGTGGCCAGGAAGACCTCTTCCGAAAAACTCGGCCCGAAGCTGGCATCGACGTCTTCCATGCCCGACGTGCCGCCGATCATCACTACAGGTGTTTCCACATAAGGTGCGTATTGTCGCAGCGATTGCAGAAAGTCCACGCTGGACATGCGCAGCGCCTTGCGCGCGACGATGATGAGCGAGATGGGATGTGCAATCAGAACCTGCAGGCCGGCAATCCCATTGATGGCATGATGCACCTCATGGCCGGCCTCGCTCAGGAAATCGCCGATATCGGCCGCTGTGGCCATATCGTTATCAACGAGAAGGATGGACGCCATTACTGTTGAACCTGCTAAAAATACGCTCCAGGGAAAAATGGCGGCCCGCCCCCCGTCTCGACAGTTAATTAACGATAACCTGCCCGTTTGGCGGAGACGCCTTCAGCGCAGATTGTGAAGCATCGCGCGCGCGGCTGGCGCATCGGCTATGCTGCGGCCCATCACGCCCGCTGCGGATGCCGTCTGGCGAACCAGCGCGGCATTGTCTGGCGCCGTGCTGCCATCGGCCAGAAGGGTGTTGTTCTCAAAACCGATGCGTGCATGACCGTTCAGTCCCAGCGCGGTCAGCGCGCAGGCCGATTCGCGCGGCCCGAATGCGCAGACAGCAAACAGGCCGTCGCTTTCGCTCCAGTTTTCCAGGAAAGGCAGCAGGTCGATGGGATCGGAAACCTGGCCCTTCGTATAGCGGCCCAGCACGAACAGCACGAAATGCCTATCGCCCGGCACGATGCCGCGCGCCTTCAGGTCATGGAAGCGCTGCAGATCCTCCGCCGAATAGAGGATGTACTGCATCATCACGTCAGCCTTGTAGAGCTCGCTTAAGAAAGCGGCCGCATCCGTTTCAGCGGCTTCGTCGGGGATGATTTCCCGCACCGCCAGCGAACAGGCTTCCGGCATCAGCGCGCGCATCGCCGCCATCTGTTCATGGCGGTTATAGATGCCGGCCGCTTCCGAGGTGGCCTGGATGATCAGCTGCTCGCCGGCTTCGCGCCGCACGGCCTTGATCGCGTCCCGATAGAGATCGGCATCCAGCGAATGGCGGCCATCCGCCTGGCGCACATGCAGATGGATCATGGCGGCGCCGGCGGCGGCGCAATCGGCTGCGCAGCGGCCGAGTTCGTCAGCGGTCAGCGGCACGGCTGGGTGGTCGCTCTTGACCTTGCGGGCGCCGTTCGGAGCAACGGCAATGATGGCGGGCTTCATCAGGCAATGCTCTTCAATGCGGCTTCGACGGAATCGCCCAGGCGTTCGACGATGATATCGATATCCTGCTTCTGGCAGATGAAAGGCGGCGCCAGCAGAACGTGGTCGCCATGCTTGCCATCAATGGTGCCGCCCATCGGGTAGACCATCAGGCCGCGCGCCATCGCTTCCTTCTTGATGCGGGCATGCAGCTTCAATGATGGATCGAACACCGACTTGTCGGCGCGGTCCTTCACCAGCTCGATGGCCTGGAACAGGCCGCGGCCGCGGATATCGCCGACATGGCGGTGATTGCCGAACCGCTCGGTCAGCCGCTCGTTCAGATGGATGCCCATCGCTTTGACATTGTCGAGCAGGTTGTCGCGCTGGATCACCTGCTGCACCGCCAGAGCCGCCGCACAGACCATCGGATGGCCGAGATAGGTATGGCCATGCTGGAAGAAGCCGGAGCCGTTCTTGAAGGCATCGAAAACATGCTGGCCCAGCAGCACGGCGCCGATCGGCTGATAGCCGCCGCCCAGGCCCTTGGCGATGGCCATGATGTCGGGCGAAACGCCTTCCTGCTCGCAGGCATGCAAGGTGCCGGTGCGGCCCATGCCGCACATCACTTCATCGAGGATCAGCAGCACGCCGTATTTGTCGCAGATTTCGCGGATGCGTTTGAAATAGCCCGGCGCGGGCGTGATCGCGCCCGAGGTCGCGCCGCCCACTGTTTCGGCGATAAAGGCGATGACGCTGTCCTTGCCGAGTTCCAGGATCTTGGCTTCCAGCTCGTCGGCGGCGCGCTTGCCATAAGCCTCCAGGCTCTCTTCCGGCCGGCGCTCGCGATATTCGAAGCAGGGCGCGATGTGATGCGCCTCGATCAAAAGCGGCGCGAATTGCTGGCGCCGCCATTCATTGCCGCCGACGCTCAGCGCGCCCAGCGTATTGCCGTGGTAGCTCTGGCGGCGGGCGATGAAATGCCGCCGCTGCGGCTCGCCGCGCTCGACATGATACTGCCGCGCCATCTTCAGCGCGGCCTCCACGGCTTCCGAGCCGCCGGAGACATAATAGACATGGCTGATCCCGGCCGGTGCGGTCTGCACCAGATATTCGGCCAGCTTCTCGGCCGGCTCGGTGGTGAAGAAGCTGGTATGGGCATAAGCCAGCTTGCCGGCCTGTTCCTGCATGGCGCGGGTTACGTCCGGATGGCCATGGCCAAGGCAGCTCACCGCCGCGCCGCCGGAGGCGTCGATGTAACGCTTGCCGGCGGCATCCTCGATATAGATCCCCTGGCCGCCGACGGCGACCGGATATTCGTGATTGATGACGCGATGCAGGATGCGGGTGCTCATGAGGATATCCTTTTGCGGGAGCTTTTGGATGCCGTCCAGAAAGTGCCGAAGGCATTGAGTTGATCCTCGGCATTCCGGATGGCAAAGAGCGCGGTTTCGCCGGCGCGCGCGGCAACCAGTGCGATCAGGGTTTCGGCCGTGGCAAAAGCCGGCGTGATCGCATGGAAGAAGGATGGCGTTTCCGTCGGCACCAGCAGGCATTCGTGCGCGGCCTTGGCCAGCGGCGAAACCCGGCTGTCGGTGATGGCGATGATCCTGGTATCGCGCGCCGATGCATAACGGACCCGTTCGATTGTCGCCGTCGCATAAGGCGCGACACTGACGGCCAGCAATACATCCTCCGCGCCGATATGGCGCAAAGGATCGATGCCGGTATCGCCGGCGCCGTCCAGCAGCACGCCGTTATCGCGGAACAGGCTGTAGATGTAATGCGCGTGAAAGGCGACCGCATGGCAGGAGCGGGCGCCCAGAAAATGCACCCGCCGCGCTTTTTCGATCAGCTTGGCGGCGGCGATCAGCCCGGCAATGGCTTCGTCGTCGTGGCAATCGGCGATCTGCTCGGCGACATTCCAGCCGATCTGCGCCGCCAGTCCGGCATCGCCGCTTTGCTGCTGGCGCTGCTGCAGGCGGCCGGCGCGGTCGCTGAAGCCGACCGGCGAGGGGCTGGTGCGACGCAGCAGGCTGGCATGCTGGTCGCGGAAATCCTGGTAATCCTTAAAACCAAGCTGGCGCGCGAGCCGGGTCATGGTCACCGGCGGCACCCCGGCGCGGCGGGCCTGCTCGCGCATCGACAGCAGGGCGACGTCTTCAGGATGATCGAGCGCGAAACGCGCTGCGGCCTGCAATTGCGGCGGCAGGCTTTCGAAGGCGGCGGCGATGCGGTCGGCCAGGCGGTCCGGGCTCATGGCTGTCATAGAACCCTATTCCGCCAGCCCATGCAACAAATGATTCTTAATAATTCAATATGAAACAATCGTTCCATATCCTGCTTTGCTGAAAGCGATAAAATCTGCTTATAGTCAGGCCGCCAGTGTTGTGAGTTTTTCTATGGCCGATCTCCGTAATCTCGAAACCTTCGTCTGGGTCGCCCATCTGGGCGGCTTCCGCGCGGCTGCCGACAAGCTGAACGCCACGCAGCCGGCGGTGTCGCAGCGCATTGCGCTGCTGGAAGCCGAACTCGGCGTGAAGCTGTTTGATCGCGAGCCGCGCGGCATCTCGCTGACGCCGAAGGGCCGCGAATTGCTCGGCTATGCCGAGCGCATGGTGCAGCTGCGCGCCGACATGATGCAGGCGGCCCGCGAAAAGCATGCCATGCGCGGGGTGGTGCGCCTGGGCGTGGCGGAAACCATTGTGCATACCTGGCTTGCCAAGCTGATCGAGCGCATGCACGCCGTCTATCCGGCGCTTACGCTTGAGATCGAGGTCGACATCACCCCGGTGCTGCGCGAGCGCCTGCTGGCGCATCAGCTCGACATCGCCTTCGTGCTCGGACCGATCAGCGAGCCGCGGATGAAGAATGTGGCGCTGTCGAGCTACCCGCTGGCCTGGGTGGCGAGCCCGGCTCTGGACCTGGGGCCTGAGCCGGTGGCGCTGTCTGCGCTCGCGCGCTGGCCGATCATCACCTATCCGCGCAACACGCGGCCTTATACGGCGATCCGCGAGATGATGACGCGCTCGGATTTCCCGCAATTGCGCATGTACGGCAACGCCTCGCTGTCCACCATCGTGCGCATGACGCTGGACGGGATCGGGGTTTCCGCGATCCCGCCGGTGGTGATCCGCCGCGAACTGGCGGAAAAGCGGCTGCGCATCGTCGATGCCGAGCAGACGCTGGGCGATCTGAATTTCCACGCCAGCTATCCGGTGAAGCCGGACAGCTACATGGCGGAGGCGGTTGTCGAGATTGCCCGCGAGGTCACCGAAGCGGAAAGCAAGCGGCGCGGCAGGCGCTGACCGATCCGGCGCGGCTTACGACAGCGTCGTCTTGTCCGGCAGCGGAATCGCCGTGGTGTATTTGATCTGCTCCATGGCGAAGCTGGCCGAGACATCCGACAGGCTGATCTCCTTGATCAGCCGCTTGTAGACGCGGTCGTAATGGGCGATGTCGCGGACCAGGATCTTCAGCAGGTAATCGAGATCGCCGCTCATCCGGTAGAATTCCACGACTTCCGGTATCTTGCGCACGGCCCTGGCGAAGGCATCCAGCCATTCATGGGTATGCTGGTTGGTGCGCACGGCGACGAATACTGTCACGCCGCAGCCGGCCAGCACGGGATCGAGCAGCGCGACGCGTTTGCGAATCACGCCGGCCTCTTCCAGCCGCTTCACCCGCCGCCAGCAGGCATTGGTCGACAGGTTCACGCTCTCCGCCAGCTCGTTAAGCGACTGGCTGGCATCCTCCTGAAGCGCGGCAAGGAGTCGCAGATCGGTGCGGTCGAATTCGAGCATGGTAGCCGTTTGTGTGAAATTTTCCCATCAATACGCCGTAAAGCATCAGGAGTTTGGGAAAATTTCGGCGAATCACAAGGATATTCTTCGCCAAATCATCAATCTGGCGAGGAGTCACATGTTCGCACGTCTTTTTACCGATCATCCGCGCAGCGTCGGCGAGACTTATGGCGAGCATGCCCTGATGGCCCTGAATTTTTCTCTGCGCATGCTGCTCGCCAGCATCGCCTGTCTTATTCATGCCGCAATTCCGGGCTTATTTACGAAGACCGGCAGCACCATCATTACGGGGCTGCATCACGACATGGTCTTGCATCGCCAGCGCAAGAAGACGCCGCAGGTTGAGCAATCGGCAGTAGTCAATCGCTAAAGTCTGCCTCGCACATCGGCTGATTGCATTTAATATGGGCTGATAAGCGTTTCTTATCGCTCCTCATCCGAACTCCCAATTGGACAGCTGCGCTCTGGTCATGCTCGATAGCCAAATCGTCATGACACGGGGAGTAGTTGTTCATGAATGCTGTTGCCGCGCAGCAAGGTCTTCGTATTTTCCCAACCGGCCGCGAAGCACGCCTTGCCGTGCGCCGCAATGAGCATCGTGGCCCGACCGCCGGCATCGCGCCGGGTTATGTGCAGGGCAATCTCGCCATCCTGCCCAAGGCCCTGGCCGACGATTTCTTCCGCTTCTGCCAGTTCAATCCCAAGCCCTGCCCGCTGCTGGCCGCTTCCGAGCCCGGCGATCCGCGCCTTCCGGCGCTTGGCGATGACGTCGACATCCGCACCGACATTCCGCTCTACCGCATCTGGCGCAACGGCGAGATGGTGGCCGAAGTCACCGATCTCATGGATGTCTGGCGCGACGATCTCGTCGCTTTCCTGATCGGCTGCTCGTTTTCCTTCGAAGAGGCGCTGGTCGAGGACGGCATCGAGCTGCGCCATATCGCCTGCGGCACCAACGTGCCGATGTGGCGCACCAATATCCAGACCCGACCCGCCGGCGTGTTCCACGGCCCGATGGTCGTGTCGATGCGTCCGATGAAGCCGGCGGATGCGATCCGCGCCGTGCAGATCACCTCGCGCTTCCCGGCCGTGCATGGCGCGCCGGTGCATATCGGCAAGCCCGAGATGATCGGCATCAAGGACATCATGAAGCCCGATTACGGCGATCCGGTCGAAGTCAAGGACGACGAATTGCCGGTCTTCTGGGCTTGCGGCGTCACGCCGCAATCGGTGATCGCCGCCGCCAAGCCGGATTTCTGCATCACCCATGCGCCCGGCTACATGCTGGTCACCGATCTGAAGAACAGCCGTTTATCGATTCTGTAAGTTCACTAACCTAAAGGGGAAGAGAAATGAGCAAGTTGAAGATGCTGGCACTGGCCAGTGCGATGGTGGTCGGCATGGCCGGCGCCGCCGTTGCACAGGATATGCCCAAGACGCCGCTGAAGGTCGTCGGCGCTTGGGGTAACCTGAGCCAGTACAAGAATTTCGAGCAGCCCTTCTGGACCAAGGAAGTGCTGGAGAAGTCGGGCGGTGCGATCACCGCTGAAATCACCCCGTTCAACGAAATGGGCCTGAAGGGCGCGGAAATCTTCCGCCTGATGCGCCTCGGCGTCATCGACTTCGGCTCCACCGTGCTCGGCTACGTCGCCACCGACGACGCCCGCAACGAAGCCGTCGACCTCGCCGGCCTGTCGCCGGACGCGGACATCGCCCGCAAGGTCTCGGATGCCTACAAGCCGGTCTATGACAAGTTCTATGGCGAGCGCTTCGGCATCAAGGTGCTCGGCATCTGGCCGTATCCGGCGCAGGTTCTGTTCTGCAACGGCGAGATCAAGGGTCTGGCCGATCTCAAGGGCAAGAAGGTCCGCACTGGCAACCGCACGCTGGCGGAATTCGTCGAGGCCTTCGGCGGCACCGGCGTGACGCTGGCCTTCAATGAAGTCGTGCCCGCCCTGCAGAACAAGGTCGTCGACTGCGCCATCACCGGCACGCTGTCGGGCAACTCGGCCAAGTGGCATGAAGTCTCCACCCACATCTACGCGCTGCCGCTGGGCTGGAGCCACGTCATGCATGCCGTGAACATCAAGACCTGGCAGAAGCTGGATCCGAAGGTGCGCACTTTCCTCGAGAAGGAGATCGCCGGTCTTGAGGACCGCATCTGGAAGGCCGCTGCGGAAGAGACCCAGCAGGGTTACGACTGCAACGCCGGCAAGGACACCTGCACCATGGGCACCAAGGCCAGCATGACGATCGTGCCGGTTTCCGATGCCGACAAGGCTCTGCTGAAGAAGGCGATGAGCGAGGTGGTTCTGCCGAAATGGGCGGCCCGCTGCCCGGGTGACTGCGTCCAGGCCTGGAACGACAGCATCGGCAAGGTGGTCGGCCTGACCGCCTCCGCCAAGTAAGTCCCTGTCCCGGCGAGGCCCTTTTATTCCAGGGCCTCGCCATTTTTTTCCTGTAAGATTGGTTCCCATGATCCTGCTCGATCGCTGGCTCGGCCTCGCCGACCGCTTCTCTCGCTACGCCATCTGGTTCGGCGGCGCCCTGGTGCTGGCCTCGGCCATCCTGGTCTCCGTCGACGTCCTGATCCGCAAGCTGTTCCTGATCTCGATGGGCGGCGCCGATGAGTTGTCCGGTTATGCCTTCGCGATCGGCACGACCTGGGCTTTGGCTTTCACCTTGCTGCGTCGCGCCAATGTGCGGGTCGATGCGCTGTATACCCGCCTGCCGCAGCCGGTTTGCGCCGTGCTTGATATCGCGGCCTTGATCTCGCTTGGCCTGTTCATTGCCCTGCTGACCTGGCAGGCTTGGTCCGTGCTGGATACGTCGCTGGCTTTTGATGCCCGTGCCACCACGCCGCTCGCCACGCCCCTGTGGATGCCGCAGATCCTGTGGCTGCTCGGCCTCATCCTGTTCATGTTCACCCTGATTCCCCTTCTGCTGCGCGCTTTCTTCGCCCTGCTGGGTGGCGATCTTGCCACTGTGCGCCGTCTTGCCGGCGCCCGCACGATCGAAGAAGACGCCGCCGATGAAGCGGCCCATACCGCGTCCCTCAAGCCGCTGGATTGATTACATGCTTGCCACCTCTTTGATTCTTCTGCTCGTCCTGCTGGCTTTGGCGCTGCCGGTTGCCGCCGCGCTCGGCGTGCTCGGTCTGCTGCTCGACAAACTCTATTCCCAGATGCCGCTGACCCTGGCGCTGGGCGAGGTCGCCTGGGCGTCGTCGAAGGACTTCCTGCTCGTCTCGATCCCGATGTTCATCCTGCTGGGCGAGATCCTGCTGCGCGCCGGCGTGGCGGAGCGGATGTACGATTCCATGGTGAAGTGGCTGTCCTGGCTGCCGGGCGGCCTGATGCATTCCAATATCGGCGCCTGCGCGGTCTTTGCCGCCACCTCCGGCTCTTCTGTGGCCACCGCGGCGACAGTGGGCACCGTGGCTTTGCCGCTGGTGCAGAAGCACGGCTATAACGAGCGCCTCTTCCTCGGCACGCTGGCGGCCGGCGGCACGCTCGGCATCCTGATCCCGCCGTCGATCAACATCATCATCTATGCGGTGCTGACTGATACCTCGATCCCGAAGCTGTATCTGGCCGGCATCATTCCGGGTCTTGGCCTGGCGCTGCTGTTCATGGCGATGGTCGTGATCTTCTGCATGATCAAACCCTCATGGGGTGGTGCCAAGCTGAGCGCCTCCTGGGGCGAACGCATCCGCAGCCTGGTCGATCTGGTGCCGCCGTTCGGCATCTTCCTGGTCGTGGTCGGCTCGATCTATGCCGGTCTGGCGACGCCGACTGAGGCCGCTTCGCTCGGCGTGGTCGCCGCGCTCGGCCTTGCGGCTGCCTATCGCAGGCTGTCGTTTGCGATGATGAAGGAAGTGCTGGAAAACACCATGCGCACCACCGCGATGGTGATGCTGATCATCGTGGCTGCCTACTTCCTGAACTTCGTGATCTCGGCCATCGGCCTGACCACGATGCTGACAAACTACATTGCCCAGCTCGGCCTGTCGCAGTGGCAGATGCTGATCGCCGTGGTGATCTTCTATCTGATCCTTGGCTGCTTCATGGAGACGCTGTCGATGATGATCACGACGATCCCGATCGTCGCGCCGGTGATGTTCGGTCTCGGCTTCGATCCGATCTGGTTCGGCATCATCCTCATCATCCTGATCGAGATGGCGCTGATCACGCCGCCGGTCGGTCTCAACCTCTTCGTGGTGCAGTCGCTGCGCACCAAGGGCACGCTGAACGACGTCATCATCGGCTCGGTCCCCTTCGTGCTGACGATGATCATTTCGATCGTGCTTTTGGCGGTCTTCCCCGAACTTGCATTGTGGCTGCCGAAGACTTTCGGTTAATCGAGGATATCGAGCGTGCTGACATTTGATCGCTTCTGGCAGGACAAGCGCGACCGCGTCGCGGTCGAGATCGATACGCTGATCGTGGCCGGCTGGGCCGGCCGCGACATGCATGCCATCGAGCATCATATCGAGGAACTGGCCGCCATCGGCGTGCCGCGTCCCTCCGCGGTGCCGCTGTTCTATCGCATCGGCACCGGCCAGCTGACGCAGACCACGCATCTGCAGGTGCTGGGCCCGGATACTTCGGGCGAGGTCGAGCCGGTGATCGTCAGCATGGCCGATGGTCTGTGGGTCGCGATGGGTTCCGACCATACAGACCGCAAGGCGGAAGCCGCCGGCGTGGCGCTGTCCAAGCAGCTCTGCTCGAAGGTGGTCGGCACCGGTCTGTGGCGCTACGATGAGGTCCAGCCGCACTGGGATCAGCTGATCCTGCGCTCCTGGGCCACCATTGACGGCAAGCGCGTCCTCTATCAGGAGGGCGCGGTGTCGTCCTTGCGCAGCCCCGACGACCTGATGACCCGCTATCGCAACGAGGCTTCGCTGCCGCCCGGCACCCTGATGTTCGGCGGCACGCTCGGCGCCATTGGCGGCATCCGTCCGGCCAGCCGCTTCGAGATGGAGCTGGAAGATCCGGTTCTGGGCCGCAAGCTGACGCACGGCTACGACATCGAGGTCTTGCCGGTTGTGGCCTGAGCCGCCTCGGTTTATGGAAGCGGTATGAGCGCCTATCCGCAAATCCGCTCCTTCGGCGATACCGGTTTCAGCATCGAATTCGGTGAAGGCATCGACCGTGGCATCAATGCCATGGTCATGGCCTTGCATGCCGCTTTGCACGATGCCCATCTGCCGGGCGTGATCGAGACGATCCCCTCCTTCCGGGCCCTGCTGGTGCAGTATGACCCGCTGGTGGCGACGCGCGCCGAGCTGGAAGAGAAGGTCCGCGCCATGCTGGCCGATCTCAAGCCTGCCGCCCGCGTCGGCCGGCTCTGGCGCCTGCCGGTCTGCTACGCGCCCGATCTCGGCCCCGATCTCGCCGAAGTCGCCGAGCGCTGCAAGCTCACGCCGGATCAGGTGATCGCCGCGCATGCCGGCGGCCGCTATTTCGTCTACATGCTCGGCTTCATGCCGGGGCTTGCCTATATGGGCGGCCTCGATGCCCGGCTGCATCTGCCGCGCCGCTCGTCGCCGCGCACCAAGGTGCCGCAAAGCTCGGTGGCGATCGCTGAATCGATGACCACGATCTATCCGTGGGAAAGCCCGGGCGGGTGGCATTTGATCGGCCGCACGCCGCTGAGGCTGTTCGAAGCCTCGCGTGAGGAACCCATTCTGCTGGCCGCCGGCGATGAAGTGACCTTTGCGGCGATCTCGCAGGATGATTACGCAGCCATGCTGCGTCAGGTGGAGCAGGGCAGCTTCGACTATGCCGCCCTGCAGGTGAAGTCATGAGCGCGGGCACGCTGGATATTATTGCGCCGGGCCTGATGACCTCGGTGCAGGATCTTGGCCGCTATGGCCATCAGGCGCTTGGCATGCCGGTGGCTGGCGCTACCGATCCGCTCGCCTTCCGGCTGGTCAACCGGCTTGTCGGCAACGAGGAAAATACCGGCGCGCTGGAAATCGGTTATCTCGGCCCGACTTTCACGGTGAATGCCGATGCGGTGCGCGTGGCTTTCGGCGGTGCGGCCAAGCTGACGTTGCAGCCGGCCGGCGGCGGCGATGCCCGCCCGGTCAAGCCCTGGCGTTCGGTTCTGCTCAAGCGCGGCGACCGCCTGGCCATCGGTGCGGTGGAAGACGGCAGCGTCGCTTACCTGGCCATTGAAGGTGGCTTCGCGATTGCGCCCTTCATGGGCAGCTTTTCGACCTATATGCGTTCCGGTCTGGGCGGTTTCCAAGGCCGTGCCTTGCAGGCGGGCGACCGGCTTCCGCTCAATAAGGTTGCGCAGGAAGGCGATGAGCGCGAACTGGCCGATGTCATCGATTACGGCAGCGGCCCGGTCCGCGTCGTGCTCGGTCCGCAGGAAGACCGCTTTACCGAAAAAGGCATCCAGACTTTCCTCTCGGCGACCTATACCGTCACCAAGGAAGCCGATCGGATGGGCATCCGCCTCGACGGCGAGGTGATCGAGCATACCAGGGGCGCGGATATCGCCTCCGAAGGCGTGGTCAGCGGCTCGATCCAGGTGCCGGGCAACGGCAAGCCGATCATCCTGATGGCCGACCGCCAGACCACCGGCGGCTATACCAAGATCGCCACCGTGATCTCTGCCGACCTGCCGCGGGTGGGCCGCATGAAGCCGGGCGATACGCTGACCTTCACCGCGATCTCGGTGGCCGAGGCCGAGATGATCCGCCGTGAGCAGGAAAAAATGCTCAAGCGCCTGGCGGACGGCATCCGCACCGCCTTGCCCGATGTCTATCTCGACTTGAATGCCCTATATACGCAGAACCTGATCAGCGGCATGGTCGACGCCTGTAGCGGCGAGTGAAAAACGCCAGAGGGAAACACCAGCGGGAAACACCAGCGGGAAACACCAGCGGGAGAAGGGTGTGACGATGAAGGTCAATCTGAACAGTGATCTCGGTGAAAGCTTCGGCGCCTGGAATATGGGGGACGATGCGGCGATGCTCAGCGTCGTGACCTCGGCCAATGTCGCCTGCGGCTTTCATGCCGGCGACTGGGTGGTGATGCAGAACACCGTGGCGGAAGCCGTGAAGAACGGCGTCTCCATCGGCGCCCATCCGTCCTATCCCGATCTGCAGGGCTTTGGCCGCCGCCCGATGACCATGAGCAACAAGGAAGTCGAGGCGCTGATCGCCTATCAGGTCGGCGCGCTGATGGGTGTCGCCGCCACCCGCGGCGCCAAGGTCACCCATGTGAAGCCGCATGGCGCGATCAACAACAAGGCCGCTGTGGATGCCGACCTCGCCGCCGCGATCGCCCGCGGCATCGCCGGCGTATCCAAGGATCTGATCTTCCTGGCGCCGGCCGGCTCGGCCATGGTCGAGGCGGCCGCGAAAGCCAATCTGCCGGTGGCCCAGGAAGTCTTCGCCGACCGCAATTACGACGACGAGGGCAACCTCGTGCCGCGTGGCCAGCCGAATGCCATGGTGCACGACAACGACGAGGCGCTGAACAACGTGCTGCGCATGGTTCAGGAGCGCGCCATTGTCTCGGTGAACGGCAAGCGTATTCCCTGCAATGTCGATTCGATCTGCGTGCACGGCGACAGCGCCGGCGCGGTGTCGATGGCCCGCCATATCCGCGCCGGGCTGGAGAAGGCCGGGGTGAAGATCGTCACCCTGCCCGAGATGCTCGCCTGATCCGATGCCGACCTGACGGGGCGCAGGGTTAAGACCCGCGCCCCGCTTGACGCCGCCCCCCGCCGCCCGGCAAGACTTCCCGGCCAGACGATATGTCCGCCGCGAAGGCGAGCAGGGGGCGAGCATGCCGAACCAGAAACCCAGAAAGCCGGACAAAAAACCGGAAAAGCGCAGCCGCCAGCCGGATGTGACGCGCCGCAATATCCTTGATGCGGCGCTGTATGAATTTGCCGCCAAGGGCCTGGCCGGCGCCCGGGTGGACGAGATCGCCGCGCGGTCCGGCGCCAACAAGCGCATGATCTACGAGTATTTCGGCAACAAGGAAGGCCTGTGGCTGACCGTGCTGGAACGCGCTTATGAGAAGATGCGCGAGGAGGAACACGCCATCGACGTTGCCCGCATGCCGCCGCGCGAGGGCATGCGTTATCTCATGGAATTCAATTTCAAATTCTGCTCGCGCAATCCGGAATTCATCGCGCTGCTCAATGCCGAGAACCTGCACAAGGCCGGCTACCTGCGGCATTCCAAGAAGATCCAGCAGCTTTACACGCCGCTGCTGGTGGTCATCCAGGACCTGCTTGAACGCGGCGTCAAGGAAGGCGTGTTCCGCAAGGGCGTTGATCCGGTCGAGCTGTATACCACCATCGCGGCGCTCGGCTTCTTCTACTTCTCCAACGTGCACACGCTGTCGACCATCTATGGCCGCAACCTGTTGAGTCCGAAGCAGCAAAAGGCCCGCATGGAGCATTCGGTCGAGGTCATTCTCGGCTATCTGCGGCCTTGAACGGTCTCCTGGCACCCCTTGGGCGAACCCTTGGAAGGTCACAGGCGAAACGCCAATTTCGTAACTGACCAGTTACTTCTCCGTTGACAAGAGCGGCGGGCGGCGAAATGCTGTTGCCAACGGCCACAAAGATGGTCACGCAACGGAGGAAAAACGCCATGGCAGGCAGTATCGTGTCTCGTGCCGCAATCGCTGGCTTTGTGCTGGGCGCAGTCAGCCTGAGCCTCCCGGCTCCGGCCCAGGCAGAGTGGAAACCGACCAAGCCGATCACCATCGTTGTACCCTGGGCGGCCGGCGGCTCCACCGACCAGGTGATCCGCGTCACCGCCAGCGAGCTTGAAAACGCGCTTGGCCAGAAGGTTGTCGTGGTCAACCAGCCCGGCGCCTCGGGCTCGATCGGCACCAAGAGCGTGCTGGAAGCGGCCAAGGACGGCTATACCTGGGCTTCGGGCGCGGCGAAGGATGTCGGTACCTATGCGGTCTCCGGCCTGCTCGACACCAAGATGGACGATTGGCATTTCTATCTCACCGTTGCCAATCAGTCGGTCGTCAGCGTGAATCCCAATTCGCCCTACAAGACGCTGAAGGAATTGATCGACGCGATGAAGGCCAAGCCGGGGCAGATCTCGATCGCTACGGCGGGCGTGAATTCATCCGGTCACTTCGGCTCTGAAGCCTTGGCGCGCGGCGCGGGCGTCACCTACAAACACGTTTCCTACGATGGCGGCAATCCCGCGGTGATCGCCACTGTCTCGGGCGAGACGGAGGTCACCACCCAGCTTGGCGTCGAGCAGGTCGAGATGATCCGCGCCAAACGTCTGCGTCCGCTGGCGGTGCTGGCCGACAAGCCGCTGGAGATCGAAGGCATGGCGCCGATCGAGCCGGTGACCAAGACGCTGCCGAACTTCCGTACCGAGACCAACTATTTCGGCATCTTCGTGCCGAAGGGCGTGCCGGCGGAAGTCACGGCCACGCTCGACAAGATCTGGGCCGAGAAGATGAAGAATTCGGCCGCGCTGAAGAAATACGCCACCGAAAAGGGCGCGCTGTTCGACCCGCAGTACGGCGAAGCCGCCAAGAAGGCGGCCTTCCCGGCGATCCAGGGCGCTGCCTGGATTCTGCAGGAAGGCGGCAAGGCGAAGGTCTCACCCGACACCGTCGGCATCCCCAAGCCGTAACTGCGTGAATGAGCCTGGCCGCCCGGCGCGCACCGGGCGGCCGCTTCGTGTCAGGAGAATCTTCGATGGATGCGACGCCTCAGGATGACAAGCCATCGCCGCGCGCCGATCTGTGGGCGGGCGTCTTCTGGATTCTGTTCGGACTTGCCATCGTCTGGGGCAGCTGGGCGATGGACCGCCTCGCGCATCTGCAGGTCACCATCTATACGATCCCGGGCCTGCTGCCCGGCATTCTCGGCGCCTCCATCGCCTTCATGGGCGTGATCCTGGCGAGCCGTGCCATCCGCGCCGGTGCGCTGGCGCCGCGTCAGCGCCGGTCTTTCATTCCGTCTCAGCATTGGCGGCTTGCTGTATCCCTGGGCTGGTCGCTCATCTATGCCGGCGCGCTGATCAAAAGCCTGCTGCCCTTCTGGCTGGCGACCGCGATCTATATCGCCGTCTTCGTCGTCATCTTTCAGTACGAAGAGCGCCGTGCGAAAGGCCAGCTTGCGCGTGGCATCCTCATTGCCGTCGTGCATGGCCTGCTGTCAGGCCTGATCATCCAGTATGTGTTCGAGGATCTCTTCCTCGTGCGTCTGCCTTGAATGTGAACTGAGCAAGTTGCCATGTTGGACGGTCTGATCGGCTTCGCCACTTCGATAGCCACATTCTCTACGCCGCAGATCATCTTTTACGCGCTGGCCTCCACCCTGCTTGGCGTCATCATCGGCGCACTGCCAGGCCTCACTGCCACGATGGGCGTCGCGCTGATGACGACGATGACGCTCAAGCTGCAGCCGGGAGAGGCGCTGCTGATCCTGATCTGCACCTACGTTGGCGCCATTTATGGCGGCAGCCGCAGCGCCATCCTGCTCAACATTCCCGGTACGCCGGCTTCGGCGGCCTCCTGCCTTGACGGTCACGCGCTGGCCAAGCAGGGCCTGGCTGGCCGTGCCATGGGTATTGCGACCTCAGGCTCGGTGCTCGGCACCTGGATTGGCATGTTCTTCCTGGCGCTGTTCACGCCGGTGCTGGGCGAGATGGCGTTGAAATTCGGCGCCTATGAATTCTTCTGGCTTGCTGTTTTCGGCGTGGTGATTTCGGGCAATCTCACCGGCACCGATCCGCTGAAAGGCTGGATCGCCGGCTTCATCGGGCTGTTCATCGCCTGCATCGGCCAGGAAGGCATGTACGCCTATGACCGCTTCACCTTCGGCATTCACGACCTTTCCGGCGGCATTGCGCTGATCCCGGCGCTGGTCGGCGTCTTCGGCTTCGCCGAGGTGCTCAGCGTGATGAAGGACAAGCCGGCGAAGTTCGTGGTGAATGCATTCGATTCCGTCATCCCGAAAATCGGCGACGTGCTGCAGTACTGGCGCACCGTCATCCGCTCGGGCCTGATCGGCACCTTTGTCGGGATTGTCCCCGGCGTGGGCGAGGATGTTGCCGCCTGGAGCTCCTATGCCGCCGCGCGCCGCGCCAGCAAGGAGAAGGAGAAATTCGGCAAGGGCTCGGTGGAGGGCCTGATGGCCGCCGAAACCGGCGACAATGCCTGCGTGCCGGGTTCGGTCATTCCCGTGCTGACGCTTGCCGTGCCGGGTTCCGCGCCCGCCGCCGTTCTGCTGGCGGCGATGATGATCCATGGCGTGCGGCCCGGGCCGCTGATCATGGTCGAGAATCCGCAATTCGTATACGACGTCGTCGCCATGATGCTGATGGCGTCCATCGGCATCCTGTTCTATGGCCTGACGCTCACCAGGCTGCTGGTGAAAGTGCTCACCGTCCCCCGGCCGATGATCATGCCGGTGATCTTCGTGCTTTGCGCCGTCGGTTCCTATGCCATTGCTTCGCGGCCGTTCGACATTATCGTGATGCTGGCTTTCGGCATCATCGGTCTGATCCTGCGCGGCCTGAATTATCCGATGGCGCCGCTGGTGCTCGGTATCGTGCTGGGCGATCTGCTGGACAAAAGCCTGCGCCGCGGCCTGACCCTGTCGGATGGCGATCTTACGCCCTTCTTCACCCGCCCGATCAGCTTCGTGATCTTTCTGCTGGTTGCGGTGACCGTGCTGATGAGCGTGCCGCCGGCACGGCGGGCCTTCGGTGCCGCCACCGGCCTGCTGCTGCGGCCGTTCCGCCGCCGCGTGCTGTAGGGCGTGATTGACGATGCGCCGGCCCGGCCCTAGGATAAGTAACTGATTGGTTACTTCTCATGAGAATAGCGCTCTGCAACGAAGTCCTGGCCGGCATGCCGTTTGAGGCGCAATGCGCCTATGCGGCCTCGCTCGGCTATGACGGCTTGGAGGTTGCGCCGTTCACTCTGGCTGAAGATCCGCTCGCCTTGACCACAAACGAATGCCGCGTGCTGCGCCGCGCGGCGGAAGAGGTAGGCATTGCCATCACCGGCCTGCATTGGCTGTTGGTTGCGCCGAAAGGCCTGTCGCTCACCGATCCGGACCCGCCAACCCGCCGCCGCACCATCGAGGCGATGAAGCGGCTATGTGGCCTCTGTGCCGAATTGGGCGGACGGTACCTGGTGCATGGCTCCCCGGCCCAGCGCCGCCTGCCCGAGCGCGACATCCATGCGCCGAAGGGCTGGGCACTGGAGGCTTTCCGCAAGGCCGCCGAGGCAGCGGAAGAGGCCGGCGTGATCTACTGCCTTGAGCCGCTGTCGCGTCAGGAGACCAATTTCGTCAATACCGTGGCCGAAGCGATCGGCATCGTCGAAGGCATCGGCAGCAATCATTTCTGCACCATGATCGACTGCTCGGCGGCCGGGCTGACGGAAGAGCAGTCGGTGCCCCAGTTGATCGACGAATGGATGCCCAGCGGCCTGATCCGCCATATCCAGGTCAACGACCCGAACCGCCGCGGCCCCGGCCAGGGCGAGATGGATTTCGCCCCGATCCTCGCCGCGCTGAAGCGCAACAACTATCAGGGCGATATCGGCGTCGAGCCGTTCGAATACGTGCCTGACGGTCCCGGCGTGGCCGAGCACAGTATCCGCTATCTGCGCCGCATCCTGGAGGCGCTGCCATGACGGCGCCGGTCTTCCGCATCCGGGAGATCGCGCTTTATGAGCGTTTGGTGCATCTGCGCCTGCCGTTCCGCTTCGGCGTGATTACGCTGACCGAGGCGCCGCAGGCTTTTGTGCGCTTGCGCATCGCGTTGCCGGATGGCCGCGAGGCCTGGGGCTCTGCTGCCGAACTGATGGTGCCGAAATGGTTCGACAAGGACCCGGCTTTATCGAACGAGCAGAATTTTGCCCAGCTTCGCCAATCCCTGCAGAATGCCGTTGCCGCCTATTGCGCGGACATAACGCCGCGCAGCGCGTTCGGCCACTCCGCCATGCATCATCGCGCGCTGGTGAAGCAGGGCGCAGGGCAGGGGCTGAACGCCCTGGTCGCCAGCTATGGCCCGGCCTTGCTCGACCGCGCGGTGATCGACGCACTTTGCCGTCTGCATGGCCTGCCGTTTGCCGCAGCCTTGCAGCAGAATCTTTTCGGCATCGATGTGGCGCTGACGCCGGACCTTGCCGGTTTTGATCTCAATGGTTTCCTGAAATTGCTGCAGCCGGCCTCGCAAATCGCCGCGCGCCATACCGTCGGCATGCTCGACGCGCTGGCCGAGGCCGACCTGCCGGCGGCAGGACGCCTGAATGACGGCCTGCCCGAAACTCTGGAAGGCGCCATCGCTGCCTATGGCTTGCGCTATTTCAAGCTGAAGGTCGGGGGCAACCTGTCGGATGACCTAAGCCGCCTCAAGGCCATCGCGGCCGTGCTGGATCGCCATGCGGCGCCGTATCAGGCCAGCCTCGATGGCAACGAGCAGTATGACGATGCCGATGGCATCGCTGCGCTGTGGCAGGCGATGCAGGCGGAGCCGGCTTTGCAGAATCTCTGCCGCTCGATTCTGTATATCGAGCAGCCGATCAGGCGCGTCTCGGCTCTGTCCAGGCCGCTCGGTCGCTTCGGCCAGGATGTGC
The DNA here is from genome assembly GCF_937960835.1 of uncultured Ferrovibrio sp. Lineage (GTDB taxonomy): Bacteria > Pseudomonadota > Alphaproteobacteria > Ferrovibrionales > Ferrovibrionaceae > Ferrovibrio. Next base: position 203,619 of record NZ_CALGPC010000003.1, on the reverse strand, counting down.
CGGTCATCATCGATGAATCGGATGCCGATTACGATGTCTTCCCGCAGGCGCGCGATCTTGGCTATCGCGGCATCTCGTCCAAGACCTGCAAAGGCGTCTACCGGGCGGTGCTGAATGCCGCCCGCTGCAAGGCCTGGGGCGAAAGCTACTTCATTACCGGAGAGGACCTCACCTGCCAGGCCGGCCTCGCGCTGCAGCAGGATCTGGCGCTGGTTGCCGTGCTGGGCCTGACGCATGTCGAGCGCAATGGCCATCATTTTGTCGATGGCTTCGGCTTTGCGCCGCTCTCCGAACAGGCTGCCTTTCGCGCCGCGCATCCTGATCTTTACGGCGATCACCAGGGCCGCGCGCGTCTGGCTATCCGAAACGGCCAGATCGCGCTGGGCAGTCTTCTCGCCGCACCCGGCTTTGCCAGCGCCGCAGAACCCGATTGGGCCACGCTCGCGCCCATGCCTCATTCCGCCTTTGCCAATAAGGAAGCATCATGAGCAAGGAAATCCGCCTCGGCATCATCATGAACGGCGTCACCGGACGCATGGGCATGAACCAGCACCTTATCCGCTCCATCGTGGCGATCCGCAAGGATGGCGGGGTATTGCTCAAGGATGGCCGCCGCGTCATGCCCGATCCGATCCTGGTCGGCCGCAATATCGACAAGGTGGCCCAGCTCGCCCGGCAGTATGGCATCCAGCGCTATACCGACGATCTCGACGGCGCGCTGAAGAACAGGGACGACACGCTGTTCTTCGACGCCGCCACCACGCAGCTCCGCGCCGATCTGCTGAAAAAGGCGATGGCAGCCGGCAAGGACATTTATTGCGAGAAGCCGATCGCCGAAACGCTCGACAGCGCCATGGAGCTGGTCAAGGCCGCCAAGCAGCACGGCGTCAAGAACGGCGTGGTGCAGGACAAGCTGTTCCTGCCGGGCCTGCAGAAGATGAAAATGCTGATCGACAGCGGATTCTTCGGCCAGATCCTCTCCGTGCGTGGGGAGTTCGGCTACTGGGTCTTCGAAGGCGACTGGCAGCCGGCGCAGCGGCCGTCCTGGAATTATCGTCTGAAGGACGGCGGCGGCATCATCCTCGACATGCTCTGCCACTGGCGCTACGTGCTCGACAACCTGTTCGGCAATGTCAAAAGCGTTTCTTGTCTCGGCGCCACCCATATCCCGCAGCGCTGGGACGAAAACGGCAAGCCCTACAAGGCGGATGCCGACGACGCGGCCTATGCCACCTTCGAACTGGAAGGCGGCGTGATCGCCCAGATCAATTCCTCTTGGGTGACCCGCGTGCGGCGCGACGATCTGGTCACCTTCCATGTCGATGGTACGCTCGGCTCCGCCGTGGCCGGTCTGCATAAATGCTTCATCCAGCCGCGCGCGGCGACGCCGAAGCCGGTGTGGAATCCGGACATTCCGCAGACCATCAATTTCTTTGAGACCTGGCAGGAAGTTCCCGACAACCAGGTCTATCCGAACGGCTTCCGCGCCCAGTGGGAGATGTTCATCCGCCATCTCATCGACAACGAGCCGTTCAAATGGACCCTGCTCGAAGGTGCGAAAGGCGTGCAGCTGGCGGAAGCGGGCTTGAAGAGCTGGAAGGAACGCCGCTGGATCGATCTGCCGGAATTGAAGGTCTGAAATGACGACGCTCAATCTCCCCATCAGCGCCGGCAAGCTGGCGCCCTATACGCTGAAACAGCCGAAGGCCTTTCCCGCCACCAAGCCGCCCTTCAGCCGCGTTGCCTTCGCTGCCGCCCATGTCGTGGCCGATCCCCTGGCCGACCACGACCCCTGGCTGACCCCGGCGATTGACTGGGAGCGTACCATCGCCTTCCGTCAGCACCTCTGGTCGCTGGGCTTTGGCGTGGCCGAAGCGATGGATACCGCGCAGCGCGGCATGGGGCTGGAATGGAAGGATGCGCTGGAGCTGATCCGCCGCTCGCTCGATGCCGCGAAAGATGTGCCCGGCGCGGTGGTCTTCTCGGGCGCCGGTACCGATCATCTGCCGCCCGGCCCGGATGTGACCATAGACAAGGTGATCGCGGCCTACGAAGAGCAATGCGCTGCGATTGAAAAGCTTGGCGGCCGCATCATCCTGATGGCCTCGCGCGCGCTTACCGCCTGCGCCAGATCGCCCGATGATTACGTCCAGGTCTATGGCCATATCCTGAGGCAGGTGAAGCAGCCGGTGATCCTGCATTGGCTGGGCGAGATGTTCGATCCGGCCCTGCTGGGCTATTGGGGCAAGGGCGACCATATGGCCGCGATGGAGGTCTGCCTCGACATCATTTCCGCCAATGCATCCAAGGTCGACGGCATCAAGATCTCGCTGCTGGACAAGGACAAGGAAATCACCATGCGCCGCCGCCTGCCCAAGGGCGTGCGCATGTATACCGGCGACGATTTCAATTATGCCGAACTGATCGCGGGCGACGAACAGGGCCATTCCGATGCGTTGCTCGGCATTTTCGATGCCATCGCGCCGGCCGCTTCGGCGGCTCTGGGCGCGCTCACTCGTGGCGATGAGAAGACCTTCCACGAGCTGCTGGCGCCTACCGTGCCGCTGTCACGCCACATCTTCAAGGCGCCGACCCGCTTCTACAAGACCGGCGTGGTCTTCATGGCCTATCTGAACGGCCATCAGGATCATTTCGTCATGGTTGGCGGCCAGCAGAGCACGCGCTCTGCGCTGCATCTGGCCGAACTGTTCCGCCTGGCCGATGCAGCAGGCCTGCTCAGCGACCCGGATCGCGCCGCCAGCCGCATGAAGGCGGTGATGGCCGTGCATGGGATCGCCGCATGAGCAAGCCCGGGCCGCTTTCGCTCAACACCGCCACGGTGAAGGAGCAATGGTCGCTGCAGCAATGCATCGAAGGCTGCGCGCGCCATGGCATTACCGGCATCTCGCCCTGGCGTGACAAGCTGGCGGAGTACACTACTGCGAAAGCGGCAAAACATATCCGCGATGTGGGACTGACTGTCACGGGGCTTTGCCGCGGCGGCATGTTCCCGGCGAAAGACGCGGCTGGGCGGAAGGCGGCAATCGAGGACAACAAGCGCGCCATCGACGATGCGGCGGCGCTGAATGCGCAATGCCTGGTGCTGGTCGTCGGCGGCATGCCGCAGGGCTCAAAAGACCTCGCTGGTGCCCGCGCCCAGGTGCAGGACGGCATCGCCGCAATCCTGGAACATGCCAGGGCCGCCGGCGTGCCGCTGGCGATCGAGCCCTTGCATCCGATGTATGCCGCCGACCGCGCCTGCGTGAACACGCTGGCCCAGGCGCTCGATATCTGCGATGCGCTCGGCTCGGGCCCCGATGACACGCATCTCGGCGTCGCCGTCGATGTCTACCACGTCTGGTGGGACCCGCAGCTCAAAAGCCAGATCGAGCGCGCCGCAAGACGGGTGCTGGCCTTCCATATCTGCGACTGGCTGGTGCCAACCACCGATTTGCTGCTGGACCGCGGCATGATGGGCGATGGCGTGATCGATATCCCCGCTATCCGCGCCATGGTCGAAGCCGTGGGCTATCGCGGCTTCTGCGAGGTCGAGATCATGTCGGCGAACACCTGGTGGAAGAAGGACGCAGACGAAGTGCTGCGCACCTGCATCGAGCGCCACCGGACAGTGGTGTAGCGCGCGCCATATACACATCCGACGCATAAACAATGTCATGCCCGGGCCGGCCCGGGCATCCACAGGTTCTTTGCAGGCGAAGAAGACAAGCATTCGTGAACGCCACGGCCAAGCCGCGGCATGGCGAAAAGCAGGGCTGCGGCAAGTCGCGGCCCATGGCCAGCACGAATCTTTTCCGACCATACAATACCCCCTGCAGTCCCGGATCAGGGTTGCCTGCCCGCCGATGCTGTTTTAATCGAGTTGCGGGTGGGAGGAATGATATGGATTCGAGCAAGGCCGGGGAGCAGGTGTCGGTCGGCGGTCTTCTGCGGTCCCGCTTCGATGTAAATGCGGTACCCAGCCGGGACCGCTATGATCTGTGGCGCGACAGCCTGAGTTGCATCTTCGACGTTTCACCGGGACCGATGGGGCGTCCGGGAACGGATTTCCAGGGCTTTGTCGAAGCTTTCCGTCTCGACAATATCGTTCTCGCCCATACTCGGACACGCGAGCAGAGCTGGCGCCGCAGCGCCCTTGAGATCGCCCGTGACGGCATGGATCATTATATGCTGCAGCTGTTCCTCGCAGGCGGCATGAGCTGGCAGCGGCATAAGGGAGGCGGCGAAATCGAACCAGGCGACATGGTGCTGTTCGATCTGTCGCAGCCCATGCACAGCGAAACCAGTGCGTTTTCGCACCTGTCTTTCATCCTGCCGCGTGGGCTTCTGGAGCCTTTGCTGAAAGCGTCGGATGACCATCACATGCGTCGTCTGACTGCGAAAGATCCCGCTGCGGCGGCGCTGCGCCAGGCATTGCTGCGCTTTCATGCCCTGGCGAAGGGCAACGATATCGAAGGCTGCCGGAAGGCATTGCCGAATCTGCTGAATCTGCTGGCCGTCTCGCTGGAGGGGGTGGACGGCGCGCATCTGAATACGGTGGCCTGGCGCCGATGGCAGATGGAGCGGCAGATCCATACCTATATCGACCAGCACCTGGCGGATCAGACGCTGGGCCCCGATGCCATATGCGACGCGCTGAACCTTTCGCGCAGCGCATTATATCGTCACTTCGGTGAAGACGGCGGGGTGATGCATTGTATTCGCGAGCGCCGGCTCTCCTTTGCCGTACGGCTTCTGCTGAAGGAAGCGGACTGCCCTGTCGGCGAAATCGCCCGTCGTACGGGTTTTGGCAGCGCCAGCGACTTCAGCCGCGTCTTTCGCCGCCATTTCGGGGTGGCGCCGCGACAGGTGCGGCAACGCTGGACAATCGAATATCCCGAACGCTGGCGCCTCGCGGTGCATCGTTATGCCCTCGACCGGGAATATGAAGCCTGGCTGCACCATCTGGCCGGTTGATCGCTCCGAAATCTCAACTTAGGGGCGTGGTTTATACGGCACGTCCCATGTGATTGCCTGCCTTTTGCCTGTTCCTAGGATGCAGCGCTCCATTCGCATTGCGGATGGTGGGATGCATCTATGGGTGAAAAATACAGATGAAAAACATTGGGGTTCAGGGGCGGGAAGCAACGTTTCTGCAAGGCACAGCCGGGCGCCGGTATCGGCGGGGCAGGGTGCATGCCAGGGGAGCCGACGGCTTTGCCAAAACGGCGATTCAGATTGCGGCCGGCACCGCAGCCTTGCTGGCGGGGATGGGATATTGCCTTCTGTCGCAGCCGCTTTGGGCGAACGAGGCTCAGGCTGCTTCCGCCCGGTCGGACAAGTGGCAGCCCTGGATCGAAACCGAGGGCAAGCTCGGCAGCAAGCGCAGCCTGGGCGAAATCGATCTCTTCGTGCCTATCGACCAGGATCACGACACGCTGTTTTTCGGCGATTTCCGTCTGCGCATGGATGATGCTTCCTCGCGCGAAGGCAATTTCGGCTTCGGCCTGCGGCAGATGCTGAGCGATGGCTGGAATATCGGCGGTTATGGCTATTATGACCGCCGCCGCTCGCCGACCGGTCATACCTATAACCAGCTCACCATCGGCGCGGAGCTGCTGGGCCGAGATTTCGATCTGCGGGCTAACAGCTACTGGCCGGTTGGAAACCGTGAGAACCAGGTCGGCGCCACAGACCAGACTGAAGCAGTGCTGAACGGCACGCAGGTGCAGATGATCACCCATCGCAGCCAGATGGTGGAGCGTGCGATCGGCGGTTTCGACGCGGAAGTCGGCTGGCGGGTGCCCATATTCGATGCCGAATCCAATTTCGACCTGCGGGTCTATGCCGGCGGCTATCGCTTCGACGGCGATGGCGTGGAGGCCATCTACGGTCCGCGTTTTCGCGCTGAATTCGTCAGCTTCGACACGCCGGGCCTGTGGGAGGGCGCGCGGGTGACGCTGGGAGGCGAATGGCAGCATGACGATGTCCGCGGCTCGCAAAGCTTTGCCAGCCTGCGTCTGCGCATTCCGCTGCAGGCCGCACCGAAAGGCTCCAGCCGTCCCGCCAGCCTGCAGGAGCGGCGCATGACCACCGCGATCGTGCGTGACATTGATATCGTTACCGGGCAGCAGGTCACGCAGCTTCCCGATATCGTCGAAACGGCATCGCTCGTCGGCGGCAATGGCCCGGTGGAAAAGGTAGTGCAGCTCGATGCGTCTGCCATTGCCGACCTGCCGACAGAAGTTGCCGCGGCCGGCCCCAATAGCCTCATCGTCCTGAACGGTACTGCGGAAGTCACCACAGCTAACGTCGTCATGCAAAATGGGCAGACTCTGGCCGGTGGCGGTTCGCAGATCGCGCTGTAGGGTGTTGACAGCGGGCGTACCGCGACGCTGACGCTGCCGGGTACCGCGGGTCAGATCGACATGTCGACCGGCTGGAGCATCAGGGCAGCCGACAACAGCACCATTACTGGCTTGACGCTCAGCCGCACCGGCAGCAGCGCGGGCTGGGGTGTAATCGCCGTCGATGGTGTCAGCAACGTCGCCATCTTGAACAACACCATTACATCAAAGGTCACGGGCGGCGACCATGCCACAGCCATCCGTCTGGTGGGCCAGGCTGAAAATATCCTGATCTCCGGCAATAAGATGGACGTGTCCACGCCCGGAGGTCCCGGGACGTTTGCCTCCGGTATCGCCGCGCAGTCAGGGGGCGGAACCTGGGTGAGTGCGACCATCACCAACAACCATGTCACTGTTGATGGTGGCGCAGATGAAAACTCCTTCATCAAAACCGTCCAGGATATAAGGCTCGATACAGCCCGCTCGACCGGCAATACCGGCAATGTCGGCTGCAGTTTCAACGCGCAAGTGACCGGAACCATCGAGCTGAATGGCGCTTCCTGCTGATCGCGCCGCTTCTTTGGCAGCTATGTTTCTCCAATAGCCGCTGCGATGACCGCCCGGCCTGTCCTTCAGGCCGGGCGGCATTGTTTGAATACCGCTTCTGATGGGATCTGGCCGGTTCGGGCCCGTCGGCTCATGGCGGACCGGATCCGCTCATCAGCTTGATTTACGGCCGATGCTTGCCGATGATGATCCGATGCTTTGGCCGAACTCTTTTCCTGCGCGATGATGCCCGCTGCCAGCCTTCAGCGGGCCGATGGCGCACTGCGTCTGCGTTTTGGCCAGCAGGCGGGCATCACCCGGCTGGCCGATCTCTATCAAAGCGATCCCTGCCGCGCTCTGCTGCCGCAGCCCGATCCGGGCGAGGCGGCCACCGCCGTGCTGATCACCACTGCCGGGGGGCTGACCGGCGGCGACCGACTGCAGATCGCCATCGCGGTCGATGCGCAGGCGGATGCGCTCTGCACACCGCAGGCGGCCGAGAAGATCTACCGCGCCACCGCTGAGGAAACCGCAGAGATCGGCATTCATCTGCGCGCCGCTGCCGGCGCGCGGCTGGAATGGCTGCCGCAGGAGATGATCCTGTTTGACGGCGCCCGGCTGAGGCGCAAGGTGGAGATCGATCTGGCCGCCGACAGCCTGCTGCTGGCCGGCGACATGACGGTCTTCGGCCGCACCGCGCGCGGCGAACGCTTCCGCCAGGGCCTGCTGTTCGACCGCTGGCAGGTGCGGCGCGAGGCGCAGCCGCTCTGGCATGACGCAACGAGACTCGATGGCGATATCGCCGGCCTGCTGGATCATCCGGCAGGGTTCGGCGGCGCAGTCGCCCAGGCGCTCATTCTTTATCACGGCCCTGAAGCCGAAGCCTGCCGCGATCTGCTGCGCGAAGGGCTTCAGGCTGACGACATTAAAGGCGGCGTTACGCTTCTGGGCGATCTCCTGCTTGCGCGGCTGCTGGATCAGGATGCCGCCCGCCTGCGCCGGCATTTTGCAACGCTGTGGTCGGTGCTGCGGTCCCGGCTGGGCCGGCCGGCATCCATGCCGCGGCTTTGGCGTTTCTGAGCGAACGGCTTTCGACCAAGGTCGAATGACTCTTTGTGAGTCATCGTGAATTTTTTTGAATCGTCCTGCCGCTTCGAAATCTGCCTGTAATTTCGCCACTGCACCATTTTTTGCCAGCTATGCCTAAATTCGGATCAATAATCCCGCCTTATCGGATCGCATAACGGAAGTGGATCGCATCTGGTCTTTTTGCATCCGCGAAGACCGGTTCCGGTTTCATCCGTCATAATCAGGCAATTATCGGCGCGGCGGCTCCGGCTGAGGCCTCGCTGCCCGCTTTGGCACGGTCTTTGCCATTTCCTTCCTGCTGGACGAGCCCAAGGGGGGGCCGCCACGAGCGCAGGAGAGGAACTATGAGCAAGTTCATGCGGACAATGGCCATGCTGGGCGCAGTCGCCGCCGGTGTGGCAACCAGCGCCGCCCAAGCCCAGGATACGATCAAGGTCGGCGTGCTGCATTCGCTGTCGGGCACGATGGCGATCTCGGAGACCACGCTGAAAGACACCGTCCTGATGATGGTGGAGGACATCAACAAGAAGGGCGGCCTGCTCGGCAAGAAGGTCGAGGCCGTGGTGGTCGATCCCGCCTCGAACTGGCCGCTCTTTGCCGAAAAGGCGCGCGAGCTGCTGTCGAAGGAAAAGGTTGCGGTCGTGTTCGGCTGCTGGACCTCGGTGTCGCGCAAGTCCGTGCTGCCGGTCTTCGAGGAACTGAACGGCCTGCTGTTCTATCCCGTCCAGTATGAAGGCGAGGAAAGCTCGCGCAATGTCTTCTACACCGGCGCCGCGCCGAACCAGCAGGCGATCCCGGCAGTGGAATACCTGATGAGCAAGGAAGGCGGCGAGGTGAAACGCTGGGTTCTGGCGGGCACCGATTACGTCTATCCGCGCACCACCAACAAGATCCTGGAAGCCTTCCTGAAGTCCAAGGGCGTGGCTCAGGAAGACATCATGATCAACTACACGCCGTTCGGTCACTCCGACTGGCAGACCATTGTCGCCGACATCAAGAAGTTCGGCACGGCGGGCAAGAAGACGGCGGTGGTCTCCACCATCAATGGCGATGCCAACGTGCCGTTCTACAAGGAACTGGCCAATGCGGGCATCAAGGCCTCCGACATCCCGGTGGTCGCCTTCTCGGTCGGCGAGGAAGAGCTGGCCGGCATCGACACCAAGAACCTGGTCGGCCATCTGGCGGCCTGGAACTACTTCCAGTCCATCAAGAACCCGGTGAACGACGAGTTCATCAAGCAGTGGAAGACCTTTATTAAGGACGACAAGCGCGTCACCAACGACCCGATGGAAGCCACCTATATCGGCTTCAAGATGTGGGCCCAGGCCGTCGCTCAGGCCGGCACCACCAATGTCGATGCGGTGCGCCAGGCGATGTATGGCCAGAAGGTCAAGGCGCCGTCGGGCTTCACGGCGGTGATGAACACCAACCATCACCTGTCCAAGCCGGTCTATATCGGCGAGATCCGCCCGGATGGTCAGTTCAACATCGTGTGGAAGACCAAGGGCCCGGTGAAGGCCGATGCCTGGTCCAAGTACATTCCGGAAAGCGCCAAGCTGACCGCGGACTGGACCTTCCCCTGGGTCTGCGGCAATTGCGAGAAGCCGAAATACGCGGCCCTCGCCAACTAAGCAGCGTCGTAGCGTAGTCCATGGCCACGGCCCCTCTTCCGGGTTGCAGCGGAAGAGGGGCACAGGCCCCCGGCATAACGCGCAATAAGCGCAACCGGAGTATCGCCGTGTCCGTCGCACGCATCCTCGCCGCACGCATCCTTGCCATTGCCTTCGTCCTGGCCGGTGTCCTGGCCGGGCTCTTCTCGCCGCCTGCGCTCGCGCAGTCGCTGGAAGACATGCTCGCCGGCCTGACAGATGATCCCAAGGCCGCGATCCAGATGCTCATCGCCGCCGAGGACGAGAAGGCCAAGGCGGCTGCTGCGGCGCTGGCCAAGGGCAATCTTTTCATCCGTATCGAAGACAATGCCGTCGTCATTGCGGAGAAGGACGGCGAGCAATATGTGATCACCAATGCGCTGACCGGCGAAATCGAAGCCATGGCCAGCGCCGAGGAACTGCAGGCCATCGTATTGGATGACGAGGCTAAAGCGCTTCTCGGCGGTGCTGGCGATGCCGCCGCGCAGGATGCCGGCCCGTTCGATTTCGCCACCGGCGTCAAAGCGCTGAATGCCGAAGGCTTTGCCGAGAAGGGCAAGGCCATCGAGAAGCTGACGGCTCTGGGCGATGGCCGCGCCATCCCGGTTTTCCAAGCGCTGGCCGACGGCCGCCTGTTCAGCCGCAAATCCGACGGCGCCGTCGTGATCGGCGACCGCAGCGGCAACGACGTGCGCCTGACCATGGCCGAGACGCTGGAGCCCGCCGGCATCGTCGCGCCCGACACCCTGGATGTCATTTTCGTCAACAACAACCTGCGCAACGTGCTGCGCGAGGCAATCGGCCGCCTAGGCCTGCTCAGCGCCGAGGCCAGCACGCGCACCGGTGCCGCCAAGGCCTTGCTTGATGGCATCACGCCCGATGCGGTCGCGTTGCTGCGCGAGGCCTATGCGAAGGAAAGCATCGCTTACGTGAAAGAGGCGATGGCGCTGGCTCTGGCTGCTGCCGAACTCAGCGATCCCGACAAGGCGCGCCGCCTGGCGGCCGTGGCGGTCCTTGGCTCTTCCTCCGACATGCGCGTGCGCGCCCTGCTGCAGAGCCGTCTGGGGCAGGAGCAGGATGCAGAAGTAAAAGCCGCCATCGCGGCTGCCTTCGACAGGATCCAGACCAAGCTCACACTGATGGGCTATGCCGAGAATCTGGTGCAGGGCATCAGCCTTGGCTCCGTGCTGCTGCTGGCTGCTGTCGGCCTTGCCATCACTTTCGGCGTCATGGGCGTGATCAACATGGCGCATGGCGAAATGATCATGCTGGGCGCTTACTCTGCGTATGTGACGCAGGAAATCTTCCGCGCCATGCTGCCGCCCTCCTGGATCGGCGCCTATCTGATCGCCGCTCTTCCTGTCGCCTTCCTGGTCGCGGCTGCCGTCGGTGTAGCCATCGAGCGCGGCGTGATCCGCTTCCTCTACGGGCGGCCGCTGGAAACCATGCTGGCCACCTGGGGCATCAGCCTGGGCCTGCAGCAGGCCGTGCGCATGATCTTCGGCGCGCCCAACAAGGAGGTCGCCAATCCGGAATGGATGACCGGCGCCATCGAGCTGGCTGGCGGCTTCGCTGTGACCTGGAACCGCCTCTACATCATTCTTTTCTGCTTCGCCGTGCTGGGCCTGATTGCGCTGATCCTGCATCGCACCAGCTTCGGCCTGCATATGCGGGCGGTGACGCAGAACCGCGCCATGGCCGATGTGATGGGCATCCCGACTGCCCGCATCGATGCCATGACCTTTGCGCTCGGCTCGGGCATTGCCGGCATGGCGGGCGTCGCGCTCAGCCAGATCGGCAATGTCTCGCCCAATCTCGGCCAGATCTACATCGTCGACAGCTTCCTCGTCGTCGTCTTCGGCGGCGTCGGCAATCTGATGGGCACCCTGGTCGGCGCGCTGACGCTTGGCATCGTCAACAAGTTCCTCGAGCCGATCGCCGGCGCCGTGCTGGGCAAGGTCGTGGTGCTGATCTTCATCATCCTGTTCATCCAGAAGCGCCCGCGCGGCCTGTTCGCCGCCAAGGGCCGCGCCGCAGATGCGTAAGGAGCTTTTGATGCGTGAAGATCTCGCCGCTCTTGCCAGGCCTGCGCCGCTTCTGTCCCTGCGCGGCTGGGCCACGTTCCTCGGCATCGGCTTCGTGCTGATCGTGCTGGTGCCGCTGCTCAATGTCCTGCCGTCGTCGGGCTCGGCCCTGCATCTGCCCGACTACCTCGTGCCGCTGCTCGGCAAATATGCCTGCTACGCGATCCTCGCGCTCAGCCTCGATCTGGTCTGGGGCTATGCCGGCATCCTGAGCCTTGGCCATGGCGCCTTCTTCGCGCTCGGCGGCTATGCCATGGGCATGTACCTGATGCGTCAGATCGGCACGCGCGGCGTCTACGGCCATCCCGAACTGCCCGACTTCATGGTCTTCCTCAACTGGAAGGAGCTGCCCTGGTACTGGTATGGCTTCGACCAGTTCCCCTTTGCGCTGCTGATGGTGATCCTGGCGCCGGGCCTGCTGGCTTTGGTGCTCGGCTGGTTCGCCTTCCGCAGCCGCGTCACCGGCGTCTACATCTCCATCGTCACCCAGGCGATGACCTTTGCGCTGATGCTTGCCTTCTTCCGCAACGACATGGGCTTCGGCGGCAATAACGGCCTGACCGACTTCAAGGACATCCTCGGCTTCCCGATCCAGGCGCAGGGCACCCGCATCGGCCTCTACATCGCCTCCGTGCTGGCACTGGGCCTGTGCTTCTTGCTCTGCCGCTTCGTCACATTGTCCAAGCTCGGTCGCGTGTTGCTGGCGGTGCGCGATGCCGAAAGCCGCGTACGCTTCCTCGGCTACTCGCCCACAGCGGCCAAGCTCTTCGCCTTCACGCTCTCTGCCGTGCTGGCTGGCATCGCCGGCGCGCTCTATGTGCCGCAGGTCGGCATCATAAATCCGTCGGAATTCTCGCCCGCCAATTCCATCGAGATCGCCATCTGGGTGGCGGTCGGCGGCCGCGGCACGCTCTATGGCGCCATCCTCGGCGGCGTGCTGATCAATCTGGTCAAGACCTGGCTCACCGGCGCCGCGCCCGAACTCTGGCTCTTCGTGCTCGGCGGCCTGTTCGTCGCCTGCACCTTGCTTTTCCCGAAGGGCATCGTCGGCCTGATCGGCCAGTGGAAATCCTGGCGCGCCGAACGCCAGAGCTACAAGACGGCGGAGGCCAGCGAGTAATGCACGCCGCAACACCCATTCCATCGCCCGTCATCCAGCCCGCCATCGCGGGCCTTGCGCCTGAGGTGATCGAACGCCCGCGCGTGTCCGATACGCAGCTTTATCTCGATGGCGTGTCGGTCTCTTTTGACGGCTTCAAGGCGATCAACAATCTGGCGCTGATGGTGGCGCCGGGCGAGCTGCGCACCATCATCGGCCCCAACGGCGCCGGCAAGACCACGATGATGGACATCATCACCGGCAAGACCAAGCCCGATGCGGGCGAGGTGCTGTTCGCTGGCCGCATCGATCTCACCAAGCTGGACGAGACCGAGATCGCCAATCTCGGCATCGGCCGCAAATTCCAGAAACCCACCGTTTTCGAAAATCTCACCGTCTTCGAGAATTTCGAGCTTGCCCTGAAAGCGCCGCGCGGCGCCTTCAAGACGCTGACCGCGCGGCTTGATGGCGAAGCGCTCGACCGCATCGCCTGGGCCTTGGAGATCGTCGGCTTGGGAGCCAAGGTGCGCGAGTCTGCCGGTGCGCTCAGCCATGGCCAGAAGCAATGGCTGGAGATCGGCATGCTGCTGGTGCAGGACACCCAGCTCATCCTGCTGGACGAGCCGGTGGCCGGCATGACCGATGCCGAAACCAAGCAGACGGCGGAGCTGATTCTCTCTCTCAAAGGCGAACGCACCCTGATCGTGGTCGAGCACGATATGGAATTCGTGCGCGACCTCGGCGCCAAGGTCACCGTTTTGCATGAAGGCAGCGTGCTGGCGGAAGGCAGCGTCGAGGCGGTGCAGAACGATCAGCGCGTCATCGAGGTTTATCTGGGGCGCTAGCGATGCTGTCAGTCGAGAATATCAATCTCTATTACGGCGCCAGCCACGCGCTCCGCGATGTCTCGCTTTCGGCCGAGCCCGGGAAGATTACCTGCGTGCTGGGCCGCAATGGCGTGGGCAAGACCTCGCTGATGCGGGCGCTGGTCGGCCTGCAGGGCGTGCGTTCGGGCCGCGTGGTTTGGGAGGGAGTCGATATTACCGGGCTCAAGCCCCATGAGCGCGCCCGCCGCGGCATCGCCCTGGTGCCGCAGGGGCGCGAGATTTTTCCGCGGCTTACGGTCTATGAGAACCTGCAGACCGGCCTGGCGCCGTTGCCGTCCGGTGAAAGACATATTGACGATGACATTTTCGCACTGTTTCCTATCCTGCACGAGATGCGTCATCGCCGGGGAGGCGATCTTTCGGGGGGACAGCAGCAGCAGTTGGCAATCGCGCGCGCACTCGTGACGCGGCCCCGACTGCTGCTGCTGGACGAACCGACCGAAGGCATCCAGCCCTCCATCATCAAGGATATCGGCCGTGTCATCCGCGATCTTGCCAGTCGCGGCACCATGGCGATCGTGCTGGTCGAGCAGTATTTCGATTTCGCCAAGGCGCTGGCCGATCGCTTCATCCTGCTGCAGCGCGGCGAAGTGGTGGTCGAAGGCGACGGCGCCAGGCTGGATGCCGATGATGTCCGCCGTTATCTTACCGTCTGACAATTCGTTGCGTTGAAAGGGGGAGGCGAGCGGCATGAATTTGACGCCCCGCGAGAAGGACAAGCTGCTGGTGGCCATGGCGGCCATGGTAGCGCGCCGCCGGCTGGAGCGCGGCGTGAAGCTCAATCATCCCGAAGCCGTGGCGCTGATTACCGATTTCGTCGTCGAAGGCGCGCGCGACGGCCGCTCCGTCGCAGAACTGATGCGCGACGGCGCGAACGTGCTGACCCGCGATCAGGTGATGCCCGGCATTGCCGAGATGATCCACGAGATCCAGGTGGAAGCCACCTTCCCCGACGGCACCAAGCTGGTGACCGTGCATAACCCGATCCGGTGATGGCTAATGCGGGCATCGAAAACACCATGCGTCATCCGCACGCTTGGCCCCGCGGATCTTTCGCAAATCTGCACAAGATTGCCCCGGGGCAAGCCCGGGCATGACGGATAACCGCAAGGGCAGGGGGCACAGACCATGATCCCAGGTGAAATCATCACCGCGCCGGGCGAGATCGAGCTGAATGCCGGCCGGCCCACGGTCACGCTGGAGGTCGCCAATACCGGCGACCGGCCGATCCAGGTCGGCAGCCATTATCATTTCTTCGAGACCAACGCGGCGCTGCAATTCGACCGCGCCAAGGCGCGCGGCATGCGGCTCGACATCCCCGCCGGCACCGCCGTGCGCTTCGAGCCCGGCCAGACGCGCACGGTTTCGCTGGTGGCTTTCGCTGGCAAGCGCAATGCCTTCGGCTTCCGCGGACTGGTGATGGGCACTTTGAGGCCGGAGGAATAAGTCATGGCCAACCGCATTCCCCGTTCCGCCTATGCCAGCATGTTCGGCCCCACCGTGGGCGACAAGGTGCGGCTGGCCGATACCGATCTCATCATCGAGGTGGAGAAGGATTTCACCGCACAGCCGCCGGTCCGCACGGCGGCCGCGGGCCAGCCGGAGGGCTATTCCGCCAACACCCCGCTTTATGGCGAAGAGGTGAAATTCGGCGGCGGCAAGGTGATCCGCGACGGCATGGGCCAGGGCCAGGCCACCAATGCCGCCGGCGCCGTCGACACGGTGATCACCAACGCGCTGATCCTCGATCACTGGGGCATCGTGAAGGCCGATATCGGCATCAGGAACGGCCGTATCGCGGGCATCGGCAAAGCGGGCAATCCGGATATCCAGCCCGGCGTCGACATCGTTATCGGCCCTGGCACCGAAGCGATTGCGGGCGAAGGCAAGATCGTCACCGCCGGCGGCTTTGATGCGCATATCCATTTCATCTGCCCGCAGCAGATCGAGGAAGCGCTGTATTCGGGCGTCACCACCATGATGGGCGGCGGCACCGGTCCGGCGGCGGGCACCGCGGCCACCACCTGCACGCCCGGCCCGTTCCATCTGATGCGCATGCTGCAGGCAGCGGAAGCCTTCCCGATGAATATCGGCTTCCTCGGCAAGGGCAATGCGGCCTTGCCCGAGGGGCTGGCCGAGCAGATCGAAGCCGGCGCCTGCGGCCTGAAACTGCACGAGGACTGGGGCACCACGCCGGCTGCCATCGACAACTGCCTCAGCGTCGCCGAGCAATACGACATCCAGGTGGCGATCCACACCGATACGCTGAACGAAAGCGGCTTCGTCGAAGATACCATCGCCGCGTTTAAGCATCGCACGATCCACGCCTTCCATACCGAAGGCGCGGGCGGCGGCCATGCGCCGGACATCATCAAGGTGGCGGGGCTTGCGAACGTGCTGCCCTCATCCACCAATCCGACCATGCCCTACACGGTCAATACCGTGGACGAGCATCTCGACATGCTGATGGTCTGCCATCACCTGGACCCGAAAATCCCGGAGGACGTGGCCTTCGCCGACAGCCGCATCCGGCGCGAGACCATCGCGGCCGAAGACATCCTGCACGATCTCGGCGCCTTCTCGATGATGTCCTCTGACAGCCAGGCGATGGGCCGCGTCGGCGAGGTGATCATCCGCACCTGGCAGACGGCAGATAAAATGAAGAAGCAGCGCGGCCGCCTGCCCGAGGAGACAGGCGACAACGACAATGTCCGCGCCAAGCGCTATGTCGCCAAATACACGATCAATCCGGCGCTCTCCCATGGCGTTGCGCATGAGATCGGCTCGGTCGAGGTCGGCAAGTTCGCCGATCTGGTGATCTGGTCGCCGGCCTTCTTCGGCGTGAAGCCCGATATGGTGCTGAAAGGCGGCAGCATTGCCGCCGCGCCGATGGGCGACCCAAATGCCTCGATTCCGACGCCGCAGCCGGTGCATTACCGCCCGATGTTCGCCGCCTTCGGCCGCAACATGGTGCAGTCGAGCCTCACCTTTGTCAGCCAGGCCAGCCTCGATGCCGGCATCGCGCAGAAATTCGGCCTGCAGCGTCCGCTCGTCGCCGTGAAAGGCTGCCGCAAGGTGACGAAGAAGGACATGGTGCACAACAACTACATGCCCAAGATCGAGGTCGATCCGGAAACCTACGTCGTCCGCGCCGACGGCCAGTTGCTCAGCTGCGAGCCGGCCAAGGAACTCGCCATGGCACAGCGGTATTTTCTGTTTTGAGAGCCGCGCCTGCCACAGCATGCGTCATGGCCGGGCTCGACCCGGCCATCTTGTACAGAACAAAGAAAGATCCGCGGCCAAAAACCATTCCCGAGCTCGCGGATGACGTCCTTAGAAGCAGTCACGCCATAGAGAAATGCTGAAAGCCACCGCCGTCATTCCCGCCAGCCGCTGGCCCGCTTCCGAGCGCCGCGCCACAGTGACGCTTGCTCATCATGATCGCCACCGCCGGCGCATCCGTCTTGCAGCGGATGATGGCACCGCCTTCCTGCTCGATCTCGCGGAAGCCACCGTTCTGCGCCATGGCGACGGGCTGAAGCTGGAGGACGGCTCAGGCTATATCGAAGTGCAGGCCGCGCCCGAGCCGCTGGTGGAGGTGCGCGCCGCCACGCCGCAATTGCTGGCGCGGCTCGCCTGGCATCTCGGCAACCGCCATCTGCCGGCCGAAATCCATGGCGACCGCATCCTGATCCGCGACGATCATGTCATTGTCGACATGCTGAAAGGCCTCGGCGCCGAGGTGCGGCCAACCGAAGCGCCCTTCGATCCCGAAGGCGGCGCCTATGGCCAGCATAATCGCGATCCCACGCATCCTTACGGCCTGGGCTCGCGCTACGGCAAGCCGGGCAACGATCGCGGGCATGATCATAGCCACCATCACAGCCACGACCACAGTCACAGCCATTCCCACGATCACGGCCACCACCATCATCACAGCCATGACCACGAGCATTGAACCCGGAGCCGCGCAGCCGCAGAGCTTCGCATCCGGCGATCTCTATCGCCTGATGGCCTGGTTCTCGCCCAGCTATCCGATTGGCGCTTTCTCCTACAGCCATGGCATCGAATACGCCATCGAAGCGGGCTATGTGAAAGACGTTGCCACGCTGAGCGGCTGGATCGCCCATATCCTGCGCCGCGGCGCCGGCTTTACGGATGCCGTGCTGCTGAAGGAAGCTTATGCCGCCGCCGGCGATCTTGCGCGCCTTGATGAACTGGCCGATCTGGCCGCCGCCTGGCGCGGTACGCAGGAAATGGCGCTGGAATCGTCGCAGCAGGGCGGCTCGTTTTTATCAGTGACCCGTGCCGCCTGGAACGCGGCGGAAAAACCTGTGCTCGACGACTTCGCGCGCCTGCGTGCCGACAGGCCCGTCGCGCTCAGTATCGTGATCGGCCTTGCTGCTGCCGTGCACCGGCTCGATCTGAAGGCGGTGGTGGCGGCTTATCTGCATGCCTTTGCCGCCAATCTCGTTTCGGCCGCCGTGCGCATCATCCCGCTTGGACAGACCGATGGCCAGCGCGCCCTGGCCGCGCTGCTGCCCGTGGTCGACAGCGTGGTGGATTGCGCCCTGGCCTGTCCGCTGGAGGAGTGCGGCGCGGCTGCACCGATGGTCGATCTTTGCTCTATGATGCACGAAACCCAGTATACGAGGCTGTTCCGCTCATGAGTTCATCAAATCCCTTGCGCGTCGGCATCGGCGGTCCCGTGGGTTCGGGCAAGACGGCGCTGGTCGAACGGCTCTGCCGCCATCTGCGCGACGACTGGAACATCGCGGTCGTCACCAACGACATCTACACCAAGGAGGACGCCGAGTTTCTGACCCGCGCCGGCGCGCTGGACCCGGCGCGCATCATGGGTGTGGAGACCGGCGGCTGTCCCCATACGGCGATCCGCGAGGATGCTTCGATCAATCTCGCCGCCGTGGCCGAGATGCAGAAGAAATTTCCCGGCCTCGACGTGATCTTCGTTGAATCCGGCGGCGACAACCTGGCTGCGACTTTCTCGCCCGAACTCGCTGACATCACCATCTACGTCATCGACGTCTCTGCCGGCGACAAGATCCCGCGCAAGGGCGGCCCGGGCATCACCCGTTCCGACCTGCTGGTGATCAACAAGATCGACCTTGCGCCTTTGGTCGGCGCTTCGCTGGAAGTGATGGACCGCGATGCGAAAAAGATGCGCGGCACCCGGCCCTTCATCTTCGCCAACCTGAAAGCCGACAAGGGCGTCGCCGAAATCGCCGATTTCATCCTGAAAAGCGGTGGGCTGAAGGAATAGGAGAGCTCTCCATAGCCTCGACGTCATGGCACGGCTTGGCCGTGCCGTCGGCGAGGTCCTGTCCAAAACAACTCATGGATGCCGCGCCTGGCCACAATGCCGTCACCGGCGGGTCTGACCCGCAGGTCTTTCTCCGTTTTGCGCAAGATGCCGGCGAGGAATGCTGCTGCTGGGCCCAGGCATGATGACTAAGGGCCCGGACATGACGATTGCGGGTCAGGCATGACGACCCCGGCTCCTCTGTGTTAAGCCTAAAGAAAACGGGAGGAGCCATGCTGGAGAAGATCGACCGCGTCACACCCGTCGATGTCCTGATGCAGTCTGCGCCGGTCATTCCGGTGCTGGTCGTCGAGGATGCCGCCCATGCTGTGCCTTTGGCGCAGGCCCTGGTTGCCGGCGGCATGCCGGTGCTGGAGATCACGCTCCGCTCAAGCGCCGCTCTGGAGGCGATCCGCCGCATCGCGCAGGAAGTGCCGGCCGCCATCGTCGGCGCCGGAACGGTGCTCAATCCCGCGCAGTTCGCAGCCGCGCAGCTTGCGGGTGCAAGATTCATCATCGCGCCGGGCACCACCGAAGCGCTGTATGCCTCCGCCAAAGACACCGGCCTGCCTTTCATCCCCGCCGTTGCGACGCCCAGCGAGATCATGCGCGGGCTGGAACATGGCTTCGCGCGGTTCAAATTCTTCCCGGCCGAAAGCATGGGTGGTATTGCTGCGCTGAAAAGTTTTGGCGGGCCGTTCCCCGATGCGCGCTTCTGTCCGACCGGCGGCGTGACCGAAGCCAATCTCGCGTCTTACGCCGCTCTGCCGAATGTCTTTGCCGTCGGCGGCTCTTGGCTTGCGCCGAAGGACAAGGTGGCGGGCGGCGACTGGGCTGCGATCACCGCGCTGGCGCAGCGGGCGGTGAAAGCCGCGCAGGACGCGAAGCGAAAGTAAAGAGAGGGTTTTCATGCTGGAACTGCGCCCGAACTGCGAATGCTGCAACCGCGACCTCGCGCCCGATGCAGCGGATGCGATGATCTGCACCTTTGAATGCACCTTCTGCCGCGACTGCGCGGAGAATACCCTGCGCGGCATCTGCCCCAATTGCGGCGGCAATCTCGTGGCGCGTCCGATCCGTCCGGCCCGGCTTTTGGAAAAATATCCGCCCAGCACCAGGCGCGTGTTCAAGGCCGAAGGCTGCCGGCAGGTGGCGTAAGTCATGGCGCAGAAACAGTACGTCCTTGCCGTCGATCAGGGCACAACCTCGTCGCGCGCCATCGTCTTCGATGCGCAGGGCATGGTGGTCGGCCTCGCCCAGAAGGAACTGACGCAGCATTACCCCGCCGATGGCTGGGTTGAGCATGATGCGGAGGAAATCTGGCGCGATGTGCAGAGCGTGATGCGCGAGGCCATTGCCCGCGCGCGCCTCAGCGCCAGCGACATTGCCGCCATCGGCATCACCAATCAGCGCGAGACCACCGTGGTGTGGGAGCGCGCAACCGGCCGGCCGATCCATCGCGCCATCGTCTGGCAGGATCGCCGCACCGCCGAATACTGCCGCCGCAAGATCTCTGACGGCATCAACTCGGTGGTGCAGGCCAAGACCGGACTGCTGATCGATTCCTATTTCTCGGCCACCAAGATCAACTGGCTGCTCGACAATGTGCCGGGTGCCCGCAAACGTGCCGAGAAGGGCGAGCTCTGCTTTGGCACCATCGACAGCTATCTGCTCTTCATGCTCACCGGCGGCAAGGTGCATGCCACCGATGCCACCAACGCCTCGCGCACCATGCTGTTCGACATCCATCGCCAGCAATGGGACGAGGCGCTGCTGAAGATCTTCGACATCCCCGCCGCCATGCTGCCCGAGGTGAAGGATTGCAGCGGCGAATTCGGCGCGACCTTGCCGGAAATCCTTGGCACCAGCCTGCCGGTGGCAGGCATCGCCGGCGATCAGCAGGCCGCCACCTTCGGCCAGGCCTGCTTCCAGCCCGGCATGGTGAAATCGACCTATGGCACCGGCTGCTTCGCGCTGCTCAATATCGGCGACACGGCGATTGCCTCGAACAGCCGCCTGCTTACCACGGTGGCTTATCGTTTGGATGGCAAGGCCACCTATGCGCTTGAAGGTTCGATCTTCGTTGCGGGTGCTGCGGTAAAATGGCTGCGCGACAGGCTGCGCTGCGTCAAGGACGCCGCCGAAACGGCAACGCTTGCCGCCGCCGTGCCGGAAAATCACGGCGTGTATATGGTGCCGGCTTTCGTTGGTCTTGGCGCACCGTACTGGGATCCGGATGCGCGCGGCGCGATCCTCGGCCTGACCTTCGATGCGGGCTATGAGCATATTGCCCGCGCCACTTTGGAATCGGTCGCCTATCAGACGCGCGATCTCACCAACGCGATGAAGGCGGATGGCGCGCAGACGCCGACCGCGATCCGCGTCGATGGCGGCATGGTGGCGAATGACTGGCTCTGCCAGTTTCTTGCCGACATGCTCAACGTCGCCGTCGAACGCCCCAAGGTGATCGAGACGACGGCTCTGGGCGCGGCCTATCTTGCCGGCCTGGCATCCGGCGTCTATGCCGGCCTCGATGCGGTCGCTTACGGCTGGAACGTCGACCGCCGGTTCGAGCCGCGCATGAACGCCGCCACCCGCGAGCAGCTCTATGCCGGCTGGCAGAAGGCCGTGCAGAAGGTGCTGAGCAAATAGCGGCGGACGCTGCCCATCTGTCTGCACCGCCAGCCGTCATGCTCGGGCTTGGCCCCGAGCATCCATGAGTCCCATTTTTTCTGCGGCGTCTGAAAACAACGCGTGGATGCCAGGCATAGACGTGACGGAAATGATCAACATTCTCCCGTCACCCACGGATCGGTTTTTTCAATTCGGCAGGAGATCCCCGGCCAGGAACATTCCACTGGGCCCGGGCATGACGGTAGGGGAGCCCATCACCTCAGCACATAGATCAGCAGCACGCTGCCGCCGAACGAGACCAGTATTCCTGCAATGCCATAGACCGCATACCATGAGCGGCGCTGCCAGTTCAGCCGTGCGGTGAGCCAGAAGAGCAGAATGACGGCGACGATCTCGGTGCCAGGCACGGCTTTGGCGGTGCGCGCGAGCCAATAGGTGCGATCGAGCGGCAGACCAGCCTGCTGCATCGCCGCCAGGGTCATGGTCGCCACCAGCGGCGCCAGCGCGATCAGGCCAACGATGATCGCCACGCCGCGTTTGAGCGGATCGCGCGGATCGCGCACGCGATGCTTGCGCGTCCAGATCAGCCCGATGGCGGCAAGCATGATCAGCGCCAGCCCGCCCAGCAGGGTCGGCCGGCCGACATAGATGAGGATGGCCCAGAGATCGGCGAGGATGCGGTCGGCGACGGAGTCAGGCATGGCTTGAGCATTATGCCGCCGCCGGGCTTTGCCAACCCGCGCCTTGCTCCGGCCGGCGCGGATCTTTGGGTGATGAACCGCTGGGGACGAACCGCCGGGGATAAACCGCCTGTATCCGGGCACGGGATGGGGCGGCAGATACTGCTTCACTCTTTGTTCTTAAAAATAAAAAATAATCCTACACTTCCGACCGGAACAGAGAGGATGCCTGCCCAGAATCGCCTCCCGCCATGGCCGGGCCGCCGCGCCGCCGCCGGCTCGACTGAATAAAGGCCGCCGAACGGCTGGCCGTGGCTTGAGCGTCGCGGCGGCGGTGGAACTCGGCTGCCGGCCCCAGGTGATTCACCGCAACCTGCGGCGCGCCGGACGGAGTGGTCTTTGATGGCAGGGGCCCGCCCGCCCGGTTAGGACGGCTTCAGTCCTGTATGGACGCATTTGGGCTCTGTTTGGCTCCGTTGGACCTGTTTGGTCAGCCTCTGCAGCCGTCTTTGCAGCCTCCGGCGGAAGCCTCCTGGCCTGTCATCGCGTTGTCGTTGGGTTGTCGTTTGGCCTCGCTGTTGCAGCCGCCAGACCCATATGCTAGGTAATCGCGGCTTTCGCGCCGGGGGGCTGCGGGAACGCGCTCTTTGGCTCGTGAATTCCCCAGGCCGATCAAAGTCTTAGCTGGTCTATCGGGGTTCGGTCGGATGCCTGCATCCGAATCCCGGTCCGATGGCCCGGCGCCCATAAGAAAGAAGGGTCGTTCGTGGCTCAGGAAACAACGCTCGTCTCCGGTATTGCTGGCCGTTATGCGACCGCGCTGTTCGATCTGGCGCGCGATGCCGGTCAGCTCGACGCCGTCGCCAAGGATCTCGACACGCTCTCCGCCCTGCTGGCCGAATCCGCCGATCTGGTCCGCCTGGTCCGCTCGCCGGTCTTCGGCCGCGACGAACAGGCCAAGGCCATGTCAGCCGTGGCCGAACGCGCAGGGCTGGGGGATCTGGTCCGCCGCTTTCTCGGCGTGACTGCGCAGAACCGCCGGCTGTTCGCGCTCAGCGACATCATTTCCGCCTATAAGAAGCTGCTCAGCCACCATCGCGGCGAAGCCGTCGCCGAGGTGATCTCTGCCGTTCCGCTGACGGACGCGCAGCTGCAGCAGCTCAAGTCTTCGTTGTCGTCGGAAGCCGCCGGCAACGTGGTGATCAACGCCAAGGTCGATCCCGACCTCATCGGCGGCCTGGTCGTCAAGCTGGGTTCGCGCATGATCGATGCGTCGATCCGTAACAAGCTCAACAATCTCAAGTCCGCCATGAAAGGGGTTGCGTGATGGACATCCGCGCCGCAGAGATTTCGGAAATCCTCAAGTCGCAGATCAAGAATTTCGGCGCTGAAGCCGAGGTTTCGGAAGTCGGCCAGGTGCTCAGCATCGGCGACGGCATTGCCCGCGTGCATGGCCTCGACAAGGTCCAGGCCGGCGAGATGGTCGAGTTTCCCGGCGGCATCAAGGGCATGGCGCTCAACCTTGAGACCGACAACGTCGGCGTCGTGATCTTCGGCGAAGACCGCGGCATCAAGGAAGGCGACACCGTCAAGCGGACCGGCACCATCGTCGACGTTCCGGTCGGCAAGGGCCTGCTCGGCCGCGTCGTCGACGCGCTTGGCAACCCGATCGACGGCAAGGGCCCGCTCACCAACGTCACCCGCGCCCGCGTGGAAGTGAAGGCGCCGGGCATCATCCCGCGCAAGTCGGTGCACGAGCCGATGCAGACCGGCCTGAAGGCGCTCGACGCCCTGGTGCCCGTCGGCCGCGGCCAGCGCGAGCTGATCATCGGCGACCGTCAGACCGGCAAGACCGCCGTGGCGATCGACGCCATCCTGAACCAGAAGGCGGTCAACGCCACTGGCGACGAGAAGAAGAAGCTGTACTGCATCTACGTCGCGATCGGTCAGAAGCGCTCGACCGTCGCGCAGGTGGTGAAGACGCTGGAAGAGTCGGGCGCGCTGGAATACTCCATCGTGGTCGCCGCCACCGCGTCGGAGCCGGCCCCGCTGCAGTTCCTGGCGCCGTATACCGGCTGCGCCATGGGCGAGTACTTCCGTGACAACGGCATGCATGCCGTGATCATCTATGACGACCTGTCCAAGCAGGCCGTCGCGTACCGCCAGATGTCGCTGCTGCTGCGCCGTCCGCCGGGCCGCGAAGCCTATCCGGGCGACGTCTTCTACATCCATTCGCGCCTGCTCGAGCGTGCCGCGAAGATGAACGACAAGAACGGCGCCGGCTCGCTGACCGCTCTGCCGGTCATCGAAACCCAGGCGGGCGACGTGTCGGCCTACATCCCGACCAACGTCATCTCGATCACCGACGGCCAGATCTTCCTCGAGACCGAGCTGTTCTACCGCGGTATCCGTCCGGCGATTAACGTCGGTCTGTCGGTCAGCCGCGTCGGTTCGGCCGCGCAGATCAAGGCGATGAAGCAGGTTGCCGGCACGATTAAGCTGGAACTGGCGCAGTATCGCGAAATGGCCGCCTTCGCCCAGTTCGGTTCGGACCTCGATCCGGCGACCCAGCGCCTGCTCAACCGCGGCGCCCGCCTGACCGAGCTGCTCAAGCAGCCGCAGTATCAGCCGCTGCCGGTCGAAGAGCAGGTCGTCTCGATCTATTCGGGCGTGAAGGGCTATCTCGACAAGCTGCCGGTCAACCAGGTCGGCCGTTTCGAGCAGACCCTGCTGACCACCGTCCGCAGCAAGCATCCGGATATCCTGCAGGGTATCCGCGAGCAGCAGGCGCTGACGCCGGAGATCGAAGCCAAGCTCAAGGCCGTGCTCGACGAGCTCGCCAAGACCTTCGCTTGATCGGCAGGGAACGGGTAGCGCGTCATGCCTAGCCTTAAATCCCTGCGCGTTCGGATCAACTCGGTCAAATCGACCCAGAAGATCACGAAGGCGATGAAGATGGTGGCGGCCAGCAAGCTGCGCCGCGCCCAGGAGGCGGCCGAACAGGCCCGGCCCTATGCCGAGCGCATGGCGAAGATTCTGTCTTCGCTGGCGGCCGGTCAGGCTGGCGCGGAGAATGCCCCGCGCCTGCTGGTCGGCACCGGCAGCGACCAGGTCCATCTGCTCGTCGTCGCCACCGCTGAACGCGGCCTTTGCGGCGCGTTCAACTCCTCCATCGTCAAGCTGGCCCGCCGCCGCATCGACGAGCTGACGGCCGCCGGCAAGACGGTGAAGATCCTCTGCGTCGGCAAGAAGGGCCGCGACCAGTTGCGCCGCGACCATGCCAGCAAGATCGTCGACACGCTCGATCTGTCGAAGTCCAAGAAGATCGGTTTCGCCGAAGCTCAGGAAATCGCCGACCGCGTGCTGGCGATGTTCGAGGCCGGCGAGTTCGACGTGGCCACGATCTTCTTCAATAACTTCAAGTCGGTGATCAGCCAGATTCCGACCGCGCAGCAGCTCATCCCGGCCATGGTCGCCGGCGGCGAGAATGCCGAGGCGGCTTTGGATCTCGGCGGCGCCATCTACGAGTTCGAGCCGGACGAGGAAACCATCCTCACCCAGCTTCTGCCGCGGAACCTGTCGATGCAGGTCTACCGCGCGCTCTTGGAGAATGCCGCTTCCGAGCAGGGCGCCCGCATGACCGCGATGGACAATGCGACGCGCAATGCCGGCGAAATGATCAAGAAGCTGACGCTGAACTACAACCGTTCGCGTCAGGCGCAGATCACCAAGGAACTGATCGAAATCATCTCCGGCGCCGAGGCCGTGTAAGTCGGCGCGCTGGGAAACGAGATAGAAGGACGGAGCAGCATCATGGCTACGAACAAGGTGGGTCGCATCACCCAGGTTATCGGCGCGGTCGTCGACGTTCAGTTCGACGGACACCTGCCGGCAATCCTGAACGCGCTGCATTGCACCAACCAGGGCAACCACCTGGTGCTCGAAGTGGCCCAGCATCTGGGCGAGAACACCGTGCGCACCATCGCGATGGACTCGACCGACGGTCTGGTCCGCGGCATGGAAGTCACCGACACCGGCGCGCCGATTTCGGTGCCGGTGGGTCCGGAGACGCTCGGCCGCATCATCAACGTGATCGGCCAGCCGATCGACGAGCGCGGCCCGATCAACGCCAAGCAGGCCGCCCCGATCCATGCGCCCGCGCCGGAATACGTCGATCAGTCGACCGAGCAGAAGGTGCTGGTCACCGGCATCAAGGTCGTCGACCTGCTCGCGCCGTATGCCAAGGGCGGTAAGATCGGCCTGTTCGGCGGCGCCGGCGTCGGCAAGACCGTGCTGATCATGGAGCTGATCAACAACATCGCGAAGACCCACGGCGGTTACTCGGTGTTCGCCGGTGTGGGCGAGCGTACCCGCGAAGGTAACGACCTCTATCACGAGATGATGGAATCGGGCGTTATCAAGACCGACGGCCCGGGCTCGAAGGTGGCGCTGGTGTATGGCCAGATGAACGAGCCGCCGGGCGCCCGCGCCCGCGTCGCGCTGACCGGTCTGACGCTCGCCGAATACTTCCGCGACCAGGAAGGCCAGGACGTGCTGTTCTTCGTCGACAACATCTTCCGCTTCACCCAGGCGGGTTCGGAAGTGTCGGCGCTGCTCGGCCGCATTCCTTCGGCGGTGGGTTACCAGCCGACGCTGGCCACCGATATGGGCGCCCTGCAGGAGCGCATCACCTCCACCAACAAGGGCTCGATCACCTCGGTGCAGGCCATTTACGTGCCGGCCGACGACTTGACCGACCCGGCGCCGGCGACCTCGTTCTCGCACCTGGACGCCACCACCGTGTTGAGCCGCCAGATCGCCGAGCTCGGCATCTATCCGGCGGTGGACCCGCTCGACTCGACCTCGCGCATCCTCGATCCGCGCATCGTCGGCGAAGAGCATTACACCGTTGCTCGCCGCGTGCAGGAAATCCTGCAGAGCTACAAGTCGCTGCAGGATATCATCGCGATCCTGGGCATGGACGAGCTGTCGGAAGAAGACAAGCTGACGGTTGCCCGCGCCCGTAAGATCCAGCGCTTCCTGTCGCAGCCCTTCGACGTTGCCCAGGTCTTCACCGGCTCGCCGGGCGTGCAGGTTCCGCTGGCCGAGACGATCCGCGGCTTCAAGGAGATCTGCGACGGCAAGCACGACCATCTGCCGGAAGCCGCCTTCTACATGGTCGGCACCATCGACGAGGCGATCGCCAAGGCCAAGAAGATGGCGGCCGAGGCGGCCTAAGGCTGCCGGTCGCGTAGATTAGGAGCTGATCATGGCCGAGACCTTCGGGTTCGAACTGGTATCGCCGGAGAAGCTGCTGCTCTCGGTGGATGCCGAGATGGTGGTGGTGCCGGGCGAGGCTGGCGATTTCGGCGTGCTGCCGGGCCATGCGCCGGTGATCTCGACGCTGCGCAATGGCGTCATCGAGGTCACCACGCCGGGCAAGGCCGAGCCGGAGCGCATCTTCGTCGCCGGCGGCTTCGCCGAGGTCGGTGGCGACAAGCTGACCGTGCTGGCCGAGGAGGCTGTCCCGCTGGCCAAGCTGGACCGCGCCAAGGTCGAGCAGCAGCTGAAGGACGCCCGCGAGGATTTCGAGGACGCCAAGGACGAGCATGCCAAGGCCCGCTGCCAGGCGCTGGTCGACAAATACGCCGCCATGCTCGAGGCGGTGGCGTAAGCCGCGCTTTAAAGGCAGGCGGCCGCCCAACCGGCACCACGAAAGACGTCATGCCCGGGCTCCGGCCCCGGCATCTTTCTCAAGGCCCGAACGGGCCTTGATTTTGGATTTAATCGTACTTGTTTTGTTCAAATTCGCGCCTTACGCCTCTCCCGCTTGCCGGAGAGGGGTAAGGCGTCACCGCCGGATGATGAAGCTCGTTGCCGGACGGCGGTGTTCCCAGCCGCGACGCTCCAGTTCCGGATCGATGCTCTCCTCGGCCGGATAGCCGACGCAGAGATAGGCGATCAGCCGCCATTCCGCCGGCAGGTCGAGATCGCGGTTCACCGCCACCGGATCGAGGATCGACACCCAGCCCGCGCCGATGCCGAAGCTGCGCGCCGTCAGCCAGAAGCCATAGACCGCCATCACGGCGGAATAATCCAGCATCTCCGGCATGGTGCGGCGGCCAAGACCATGGCCCTGCCCGGTGGCCTCGTCGCAGAAGACGGCAAGATGCACCGGCGCTTCCTTCAGTCCCGCCAGCTTCAGCGAGGCATAGAGCTTCGCCTTGTCGCCGCTGTAATCGCCAAGCGCTGCGGCATTTTCCTGCTCGAAATTGGCCAGCACCTTGGCGCGGCGCGCGGCATCCTCCACCAGCACGAAGCGCCAGGGCTGGCTGTTACCCACGCTTGGCGCCAGGGCCGCCACTTCCAGCAGATGCTGCAGCAAGGCCGGATCGACCGGATCAGGGCGGAAATGCCGCACGTCGCGCCGCCACAGGAAAAGCTCTTTCAGCTTCTCCCGAAAGGCGGCGTCGAAATCGGGCGGCAGCGCATCCTGGCTCATCGGCTGGGATGATAAATCTCCCCGCCCTGTCTGCGGAAGCGTTCTGCCATCTCGGCCATGCCGCTTTCCGCCACGTCATTCTGCTGGCGCGCGGCGTCGCGTACCTCCTGGCTGATCTTCATGGAGCAGAATTTCGGCCCGCACATGGAGCAGAAATGCGCCAGCTTGTGCGCCTCCTTCGGCAGGGTCTTGTCGTGGAAATCCCGCGCCGTTTCGGGATCCAGGCCGAGGTTGAACTGATCCTCCCAGCGGAATTCAAAGCGTGCCCGGCTCAAGGCATCGTCGCGCCGCGCCGCGTTGGGATGGCCCTTCGCCAGATCGGCGGCATGGGCGGCGATCTTGTAGGTGATCACGCCCGTCTTCACGTCGTTGCGGTCGGGCAGGCCGAGATGCTCCTTCGGCGTGACGTAACACAGCATGGCGCAGCCATACCAGCCGATCATCGCCGCGCCGATGCCGCTGGTGATGTGGTCATAGCCCGGCGCAATATCGGTGGTGAGCGGCCCCAGCGTGTAGAAGGGCGCCTCGCCGCAGGCCTTGAGCTGCTTGTCCATGTTGGCCTTGATCTTGTGCATCGGCACATGGCCGGGGCCTTCGATCATCACCTGCACGCCCTTGTCCCAGGCGATCCTGGTCAGCTCACCCAAGGTTTCCAGTTCGGCAAATTGCGCCGCGTCGTTGGCATCGGCGGTCGAGCCCGGCCGCAGGCCATCGCCCAGCGAGAAGCTGACGTCATAGGCGCGCAGGATGTCGCAGATCTCCTCAAAATGCTCGTAGAGGAAGCTCTCCCGATGATGCGCCAGGCACCATTTCGCCATGATCGAGCCGCCGCGGCTGACGATGCCGGTGACGCGGTTGGCAGTGAGCGGAATATAGGCCAGCCGCACGCCGGCATGGACGGTGAAGTAATCGACGCCCTGCTCGCATTGCTCGATCAAGGTGTCGCGGTAGACTTCCCAGCTCAGATCTTGCGCGCGGCCGCCGACCTTCTCCAGTGCCTGATAGATCGGCACGGTACCGATCGGCACCGGCGAATTGCGGATGATCCAGTCGCGGATATTGTGGATGTTGCGGCCGGTGGAGAGGTCCATCACCGTATCCGCGCCCCAGCGGATCGCCCAGACCATCTTGTCGACTTCCTCGGCCACCGACGAGGTGACGGCGGAATTGCCGATATTGGCATTCACCTTCACCAGGAAATTGCGGCCGATGATCATCGGCTCCAGTTCGGGATGGTTGAGGTTGCAGGGGATGATGGCGCGGCCCCTGGCGATCTCGTCGCGCACGAATTCCGGCGTCACGAAATCGGGGATGGACGCGCCGAAATCCTCGCCATCGCGGGCGCGTTTTTCCTGCAGCGCCGCGCGCCCTTCGTTTTCACGGATGGCGACATATTCCATCTCGGGCGTGATGATGCCGCGCCGCGCATATTCAAGCTGCGTTACCGCCCGGCCTGCTTTGGCGCGCAGCGGGCGGTGTGTCACCGGAAAGGCGGGAACCGCGCCGCTGCCGCCATCGTCTTCCGGCCGCAGCAGCCGGCCGTCATAGGCTTCAACATCGCCGCGCGCCAGGATCGATGCCGTGCGCCAGCGCGGCAGGCCGCGATTGATGTCGATCTCGGCTTCCGGGTCGGTATAGGGGCCGGAGGTGTCGTAGACCGCAAGCGGCGGCTCGTTTGCGCTCGGATGAGTCGCGATCTCGCGATGCGGCACGCGAATGTCGGGATGCAGCTTTCCCGGCTGATAGACTTTGCGCGAGGCCGGCAGCGGCCCCGTGGTGATGTGGAAGTTCAAAGCGTCGGTAAGCTTGTCCATGAGGATCTCCCTTCGGCTAGGCGACGTGGAGATCCGGGAATGGGTGGATGTTCGCGGAATGCAGGCGGCAAATAGAGCAGACAGACTCTTTCACGCCTCACGACCGTTCCCTCCGCCGGCATGACCCGGATCAGGTTCACAAGTCCGCCGGCGGCGAGCTGATCAAGCCCGCAGATGCGGCGGTCTTCAGGGTCACGGCGTTGCTGCAGATGCAGCCGGCCGAATCTCAGCGCCCTAGCGGCGCCCCCCTCGGTAAGGCTGAAAGTGATCCAGGGCTGCCTCTTCGTCAACCGAACGCGATATCCTGTTTGGCGGCGGCGATCCTCTGGCCAGCGAGCAGGTTCGGGATACTGAGGAACCTCTAGAACTCGGGTTTGGTTTAATACTTGTCAGCGGCAGCTTATTCCCGAACGGGAATAAATCCGGCAGCGAGCGTCTTAAACCGTTTAATATTCCCGTTCAGGAATAAATATTGCTCGACCGGCTACCAAAGAAGCTTTTATTACCGATCGGTAATATATCGGTTGCGCCGGTTCTACTCGACGCTTATTATTCCCGCTCGGGAATAATTGTCGAGCGGCCTCCTATGACCAAAGCTTCCATACCGATCGGGAATCATCAGATCCGGTCTGCCAGGGACCTGGGTGGGCTGGTGCGCCAGGCACGCAAGTCAATCAAAATGACGCAGGCGACACTTGCGGGTTTGTGCGGCTGCGGAACCCGGTTCATCAGCGAGCTGGAGAGCGGAAAGCCTAGCGTCGAGTTTGACCTGGCCGTGCGCGTGGCCGAAGCCGTCGGCATTCGCCTCTACACTGATTGATGATCGATCATGGATAAGCCGGCCACGATGCTGGAGGTATATCTGGAGCCTTTCGACAGGCCGGTTGGCCTGCTTCGTCAGGCAGGCAAGACTCCAGGCGAAATCGAGTTCACCTATGATCCGGACTATCTGCAGCGCGCCGACAAGATTCAGCTGTCATTGCGTCTGCCGCTGCGCGAGCAGCCCTACGACGACGTCGTTGCTCGGCCGTATTTCGAAAACCTGCTGCCCGAGGGCAGGCGCCGGGATCAGGAGGCTGCACGGGCTGGCACCACTGCTAATGACGTCATCGGCATTCTCGGCCTGATCGGGAAGGACTGTGCCGGCGCGGTCTCGCTCGTCCGTCCTGGCGAGAGGCCTGTCAAGCGTCCGGCGCTTCTGCCTGATGACTACGATCCGCTCGATGAAGAGACACTGATCCAAAGCCTGCGGCGCCTTGAGCAGGGCATGCCCGCTGATCAGAAAGAGAAGCCGTCGCTTGCCGGCGTGCAGGGCAAGATTGCAGTTGCCATGGATCGCAACGGTGCTTTCTACATGCCGTGCAACGGAGCGGCAACGACCCATCTGATCAAGGTTTCCGATCGTCAGTTTCCCAACGGAGTCGACAATGAATACTTCTGTCTGTCTTTGTTAAAGCGGCTCGGCATCCCGACCGTAAACTTCCAGAAGCGCCGCTTCATGGCAGCAGATGGCACGCAGCTCGATGCCCTGATCGTTGACCGCTATGACCGGAAGATCGTCAGCCAGGGGAATGGGCTGGAGGTCAGCAGGTTGCATCAGGAGGACTTCTGCCAAGCGCTCGGCTGCACTTCGTATGCCAAATACGAGCATAGAGGGGGGCCGACATTGCAGCGCATATTCGAGGTCGCTGAACACACCGCCGTGCCCGCCAGCACACGGCAGACGCTGCTCGAGGCGTTGATCGCAAACCTTCTTTGCGGCAATTCGGATGCGCACGCCAAGAATTTCTCTCTCGTCTACCAGCAGGGCTCAAAGTACCCGTCGCTTGCACCGATTTACGACATTCTGTGTGTAAAGCTTTATCCGGACTACAATCACGACATGGCCCAGAAGATCGGAGGCACGGCCAATCCAGACGAGATTGCAAAGGCGGACCTTGAGGCCTTTGCGAAGGAAACAACGATCGGCTGGAAGCTGCTTGCGAAGACGGTCAACAAACTGGTGAGCAAAGCGACACCTATCGCCATCACACTATCGAGAGAAATCGACGTGTCGCGGTTTCATGCCAGCCGCATACTCGGCGTCATCGATGCCAGATCCCGGCATCTGGCCGATATCATGGGTATTTCATATCCTGATTACGGTATCGATGCCTTTGTAGAACGGTCACCGGGTTGGCAGATGCTTTCCTGATCCAATGCCATTCACGGCCTGCGGGCTGAAGCATGGCGGCCAGCTGCAATGATCAAGATGGCGCGGGCGGATATGCTGCATGTGGCGGTGCCGCCGTCTGCCGGCGGCACCGCGAAATTCAGCCCATGTCAGGCAGCCACAGCCGAGAGCAGCTCGCCAATCGCGACATGGCCGAGGAACTGCCCGCTGGTCTGTGCCGGCTTGCCATCTTCGATGGCATGGGCGAAGGCAACAGCCGGATCGGCCTTTAGCTTTTGCAGATAGCTGTAGAGCGCGGGATAATCCTTTTGCAGATCGAACAGGTTCAGGTCTTCGCCCCAGCGGGCGATGCCGGCAAGATAGGCATCGGCAATGCTGCGGCTTTCGCCCAGTAGCCAGTCGCGCTTGGCGAGGATCGACTGCAGATATGCGTAGCATTCGGCAGCGCTTTCGCGCGCCATCTCGCGCAGGCGAGCGCTGAGCGGATCGTTATCCTCGAGCTTATAGGCAGCCCAGGCCGGCGCGAAGGCGCCATGCATGCTGGTATGCAGATAGGCCAGCATCTGGTTCAGCCGGTCGCCAGCCGGGCCACCTGTCACGCCCAGCCTGCGCTCAGGCCCGCGCGCGGCGATGTGGAGCAGGATGGCGAGGCTCTCGGTCAGCGTTTCGCCATTCTCCAGCAGCAGCGCCGGTGTTTCCTCCAGGGGGTTGAAGCGGGCATAGCGCGCATCCTTGTTGATCATGTCGATGCGGCAAAGCCGATAGGGCTGGCCGAGCCATTCCAGCGCCACGATGGAGCCGAACGAGCAGCCATGCGGGATGCCGTAGAAAAGTACGGGTTCCATTTGCGTCAGATCCTCTTCTGCGTTTGTCCGAATGCCGGCCGGCTGCGCAGAAGATGAAGAAGGTGCTTTCTTTTGTGAAGAAGGCACTATTTTGTGACGTTGGTACAAAAATTATACCGGGATGAACCGGCTGGTTTAAGGGGACTCCGCATGAAGGAAAGCGTTTCTGGTTGTCCTGTCGAAGATGCCATGCGCCTGCTGGGCGGACGCTGGCGCATCGTGCTGGTGTATTACCTGCTGGAAGGGCCGAAGCGGTTCAACGAGCTGCGTCGTCTGATGACCGGCATATCGCAGCGCATGCTGACGCTGGATCTGCGCGCATTGGAAGAGGCTGGGCTGGTGAAGCGGACCGTCTATCCGCAGGTGCCGGTGAAGGTGGAATATTCCCTCACTGCGGAAGGGCAGCGCCTGCGCAAGCTGGTCGATGTGCTGGGAGAGACAGGCGAAAGGCTGGCAAAGCGCGGCTGCTTCGCCAGCCCTCAGCAGGCAGCATGAGACTGGAATGCGGGATCACAGATAGGGCGGCTTGTGCCAGCCCTTAGGGGAAAGGGTGAAGATCTCGTAGCCGGTTTCGGTCACACCGATCGAATGCTCGAACTGCGCCGAGAGCGAACGGTCCTTGGTGACCGCCGTCCAGCCGTCTGACAGCAGTTTCACCTGCCACTTGCCGGCATTCACCATCGGCTCGATGGTGAAGAACATGCCGGGCTTCAGCGGCACGCCGGTGCCCGGTTCGCCGTAATGCAGAATGTTCGGCGGCTCGTGGAAAATGCGGCCAAGGCCATGGCCGCAGAAATCGCGAACCACCGAGAAGCGCTCCTTCTCGACGAATTTCTGAATGGCGTAGCCGATA
Source organism: uncultured Ferrovibrio sp. (assembly GCF_937960835.1). Classification (GTDB taxonomy): domain Bacteria; phylum Pseudomonadota; class Alphaproteobacteria; order Ferrovibrionales; family Ferrovibrionaceae; genus Ferrovibrio. The sequence continues at coordinate 169,100 of NZ_CALGPC010000003.1, read as the reverse complement.
TCGCCCGTGGTGGCGCCGGGCTTCACCACTTCGATGCCGCGCATCATGGCTTCGTAGGTGATCTCGCACAGGCGGCGGCCCTTCACGCCGACATCGCCCAGCAAAAACATGCGGCTGGTATCGCCATGCCAGCCGTCCAGGATGACGGTGACGTCGATATTCATGATGTCGCCGTCTTCCAGCACCTTGTCGCCGGGAATGCCATGGCAGACGACGTGGTTGACGGAGGTGCAGATCGATTTCGGATAGCCGCGATAGCCGAGCGGCGCGGGCACGGCGCCATGCTCAACGATGAATTTGTGGCACAGCTCGTCGAGCTCGCCGGTGGTCACGCCCGGCACGACATAGGGGGTGATGAAATCCAGCGTCTCCGCGGCCAGCCGGCCGGCCCGGCGCATGCCCTCGAAATCCTCCGGCTTGTGCAGGCGGATTGCGCCGGGACGGAAATCCTCGTCCTCGTCGCCAGTATCGACGATAGGAGCAAAATCTTGATTCAACGTTCTATTCCAGTGAGTTACGAGTCCAAAACCAGCGGCCGCGCAATACTGATCCCGGCCGGGCTGACGTTGCAGGCGTAACATAGCGCCTCGACCCCGCTATTCCTAGCCTCCCTGAAGGCCGCGGCGTAGCCGGGATCGCAGTCGGCGGCGATGCGAAAATGGCTGCAATCGCTGCGCTGTACCACGAACAGCATGACGGCCCGCTTGCCGGCGGCGACCATCGCCGCGAGCTCGCGCAGATGCTTGGCGCCGCGCTCGGTGACGCAATCGGGGAATTCCGCCAAACCCGGCTGGCGGCTGAGATGGACATTCTTCACTTCGAGATAGCAGTCGGGCTTGCCCTCGGCGCTCAGCAGGAAATCCACCCGGCTGTGGGCGCCATAGGCAACTTCCGGCCGATGCAAGTGATATCCGGTCAGTTCTGCAATGCGGCCGGCCGCCAGGGCTTCGGCGGTGAGGCGGTTGGGCAGCCCGGTATCGATGCCGATCAAGCTGCCGTCGGCCTCGGCCAGCACCCAGCCCCAGTTGAGCTTGCCCCTGCCGGGTTTTAACCAGACCCGGCTGCCCGGTTCCGTCAGGCCCAGCATGGCGCCCGGATTGGGGCAATGCACGGTTTCCTCGTGGCCGTCATCGAACCGGACATCGGCCAGAAACCGCTTGTAGCGGCGCAAAAGGATCGCAGGGGTCAAAGGGGCAGGGAAGTCCATCCGCCGCCTATACAAGCCGGAAGTAGAGGCGGCAATGGTCGTATCGCGCTAATCGGGTGCTGGCTTGCCCGCGTTGTGCGTGCTATTTCCTCCCCATGACGGAAACGCCTCCCAACGCCGAGACCAGGCAGCCGAAGATCGTCACTGCGGCGATGCTGGTCATCGGCAACGAAATCCTTTCGGGCCGCACGCGCGATGCCAACATGCATTATCTGTCGGGCCGGCTGACCGAGCTGGGCATCCGGCTGATGGAAGCCCGCGTGGTGCCCGATATCGAGGCGATGATCGTCGCTGCCGTGAACGAGCTGCGCAGCCGTTATGACTACGTCTTCACCTCCGGCGGCATCGGGCCGACCCATGACGACATCACCGCCGACAGCATCGCCAAGGCCTTTGGCGTGGGCATCGACATCCATCCGGAAGCCCGCCGCCGTCTGGAAGCGCATTACGAGCCCGGCATGCTGAATGCCGCGCGGCTGCGCATGGCGCGGGTCCCCGATACGGCGACGCTGATCGACAACCCGGTATCGGCCGCGCCGGGCTTTCGCATCGGCAATGTCATGGTGATGGCCGGCGTGCCGGCGATTTTCCAGGCGATGGTCGCCAGCGTCGCGCCGACGCTGGTCGGTGGGGATCGCCTGCTGTCGCGCACGATTGTCGCCCAGGTGCCGGAAGGCGCGGTAGCGGAATCGCTGGGCGCGCTGCAGCAGACCTATCCCGATGTCGATATGGGCTCCTATCCGGCTTTCCGGGGCGGCAAGGCCTCCACCGCCATCGTGCTGCGGTCTACCGATGCCGGGCGGCTGGAAGCCGCCGCTTCAGCCATGCATGCCATTTTCCGCCAATTGGGCGGCGAGCCTGTCGAGAACGAGATCGTGTGATGCGCCTATCTGCTTTTCTGCTGTTTGCGGCTACCCTGATTGCGTCGCCTGTGCTGGCGCAGATGATGTCGAATGATCTCACTCCGCCGCCGCGGTTTCTGGCCAAGGATCTGGCGGCATCCTGCGAGTCCGGCGAGGGCAGTCCGCTTCTGGCTGGCTGCCAGCGCTATCTGCAGGGGGCCGTGGCGATGTATGAGCTGATCGTCGCCGACGGCAAGGAACTGACCTGGTTCTGCGCGCCGCACGAAGCCCCGGCAGGATTGCTGCAGCAGCAATATGTCGAATGGGCGCGGGACAACGCCGATCAGATGGAGCTGGACGCCATGCAGGCGGTCCGTATGGCGCTGGCGGATGCCTTTCCCTGCCAGGAATAGGAATAGCCCCTAGAAGAACAGGCCTTGCGTCTTTATTCCGCCGCAATCGCGGAAAAATCTAGATCGCACCTGTATCGCGATCTATTTGAATGCGGATCAGGTGAATGATTGCCCCGCTGGGTTGCCGGTGGAGGGATGTCATGCTTCGGATATCGCCGCTCGCCGTCGTATTGACCCTTGCCGGCTGCGGGCCGCAGATGGAATGGACCAAGCCCAATGTCTCCATGATGGAGGCGGAGGCCGATACGGCCGAATGCGCCAGGCTTGCGCGCGACCAGGCGTTCCGCGAAAGCTACAGCATGCCGTTTGCCTATTATCCCTGGTCGCCCTACGGCTTTCCCCGCTACCGCCGCTACTCCTATGGCCCGTTCGACGATCCCTTCATGTCGCGGATGCAGCGCGAGCATGAATTGCGCTCCTTCTGCCTGCGGGCGCGCGGCTACAGTCTGACGCCGGTGCCGCCATCGTGAGTGTCTCTCGCATGATCAGGAGCATGAATAAGCTTGCATTGGTGTGCCTGCTGATGGTGGCGGCCTGCGCGCCGGCGACACGATGGTCGCGGCCGGATACCGCGGATGCGCAGCGTTTGGCCGATGAGAAGAACTGCGAAGAGATCGCGGCCGAGCAGGCGCTGGATGAAAGCTTTGCCTCGGGCCCGAAATATCCGCCCTATCGCGACACGCAATTCATCCTGGATGGCGGCGGCGAGGACGGCGGCAGCGGGCCGGTGGCATCCTACAGCCGCCGCGGTCCCCGTCAGTACGAACTGGCCGTCTACTGCATGGAACAGCGCGGCTATAAACTGGTCCCGGTGGAATGATGAGACGGGTTCTGTGCGCTTTTGCTCTGCTGGTGCTGGGCGGCTGTGCGGCTTCGACCGAATGGGCGCGCACGGATACCTCGCCTGCGCAAATCGCCGCCGACGAGAAGGAATGCAGGGAAAAGGCCTACTGGCAGGCGCTGGATGAAAGTCAGGCGACGCATCAGCTTTACCCGCCTTATACCGGCACCGGCTTCGGCTGGGGGCCGCCTTTCCATTCCGTGCAGTCGCCGTCCTACTTCATGCGGGGACCGCGGGAATACGAATTCGTCGACTACTGCATGCGCGAACGCGGCTACACGCTCAGACCGATTGAACGGCCGCGCTCATAGTCGCGACTTCTTCCGCCTTGTGGCAGGCAACATCGCGTCCATCGCTTAAAGAGCGCAATACCGGCGCGTCTGTCCGGCATCTTGCATCGGCATAGCGGCAGCGCTCGGCCAGCGCGCAGCCGGGCGGCAAGATTGCCTGGTTCGGCGGATTGCCCTGCAGCAGGGAATGTCGGCGCCGCTGTCCCGGCGGCGGCGGAACCGGGCGGGGCAGGGCCGCTATCAGAGCCTGGGTATAGGGATGCGCGGGCTGCGCGAAGATCGCTGCCGTGGGGCCGGTTTCCACAATGCGGCCGAGATACATCACCGCCAGCCGCGCGCAGAGATGATCGACCACCGCCAGGTTGTGGCTGATGAACAGATAGGTGATGCCGAAGCGGCGCTGCAGATCCGCCATCAGGTTCAGCACCTGCGCCTGCACCGAGACATCCAGCGCCGACACCGCCTCGTCGGCAACGATCAGCTTGGGGCGCGTGATCAGCGCGCGGGCAATGGCGATGCGCTGGCGCTGGCCGCCGGAGAATTCATGCGGATATTTGCGCATGTCGCCTTCGCGCAAGCCCACAGCAGCCAGCGCATCGGCAATGCGGAGATGGCGGTCGCTGCGGCTCAGGCGCTCCAAGACATCGAGCGGTTCTGCCACGATGCGCTCGACCGTCAGCCTCGGATCGAGCGATCCGTATGGGTCCTGAAACACCATCTGGAAATCGCGCCGCGCCTTGCGCAGTTCGGCGGGCGTCAACGCATTGAGATCCCGCCCAGCAAACAGCATGCGGCCGCTATCGGGCGGCTCCAGAGCCATCACCAGCCGTGCCAGGGTCGACTTCCCGCAGCCGGACTCGCCCACCACGCCAAGGCTCTCGCCAGCCTGGATGTCGAGCGTGACGCCGTTGACGGCATGGATGCGCGGCGGCGGCGAAAACGGCGTTGTGCGCGGCAAAGGATAGGACTTGTGGAGGTCCTGAAGCTGAACCAGCGGCGCGGTCACGGCAGTCGTCTCCGCGCTTCATCGGTGCGCCAGCATTCCGCCCAATGCTCGGGCGAGACAAAGACCTCGGGCGGCATTTTCTCGCGGCAGCGCGGCTCGGACAGGCTGCAGCGATCAGCAAAGGCGCAGGCCGGGCCCAGATCATGCAGATCGGGCACGATACCCGGAATGGTCGGCAGCGGCGGGCGCGGATAGGCGCGCTCTGCCAGCGCGCGATCAAGGCGCGGCATGGCGGCGAACAGGCCGCGGGCATAAGGATGCGCCAGATCGGAAAAGACCGCATGCACCGGGCCGGCCTCGACGGCACGTCCGGCATACATGACCAGCACGCGATCCACGGTCTCGGCAATGACGCCAAGATCGTGGCTGATCAGGATCAGCGCCATGCCGGTATCGTCCACAATCTGGCGGATCAGATCGAGGATCTGGCCCTGGATGGTGACATCCAAAGCCGTGGTCGGCTCGTCGGCAATCAGGATGTCGGGCCCGCAGGCGAGCGCCATGGCGATCATCACGCGCTGGCGCTGACCGCCGGACAGCTGATGCGGATAGGCATCCAGCCGCGACCGCGGATCGGGGATTCCGACGCGATCCAGCAATTCGACGGCACGCTCCTTGGCCTGGCGGCGGCTCAGGCCCGCATGCAGGGTTAAGGGCTCGGCGACCTGGTCGCCGATGCGATGCAGCGGATTGAGCGAAGTCATCGGCTCCTGGAAGATCATCGCCAGGCGGTTGCCGCGCAGATCGCACAGCCGCTTCTCGCTGGCGCGCAGCAGATTCTCGCCCTGGTAGGAAACCTCGCCTGCCGTTTCCGCGCCCTCGGGCAGGAGGCCCATCAAAGCCAGAGCAGTCATCGACTTGCCGCAGCCGGACTCGCCGACGATGCCAAGCGTTTCGCTCTTGTTGAGGTCAAAGCTGAGGCCGCGGACGATTTCGGTTGCGCCCCGGTTGGTCGGCAGGGCGACGCGCAGATCGCGGACGGAAAGCAGCGCTGTCATGGCTTTACCTTTGCCGCGCCAGGCGCGGATCGGTCAGATCGCGCAGGCCATCGCCCAGAAGATTGAGGCCAAGCACCGAGATCGCGATAGCGAGGCCGGGAAACACGCTGAGCAAGGGGGCGCGGAAGACGTAGGTCTGGGCGTCGTTCAGCATGCGGCCCCAGGAGGGCGTCGGCGGCTGGGTGCCGAGACCGAGATAGGACAGGGCCGCTTCGGCCAGAATCGCCAGCGCGAACTGGATGGTCGCCTGCACGACGATCACCGCCAGGATGTTCGGCAGCACATGTTCGATGGTGATGCGGAAGAGGCCCTTGCCGGCCGAGCGCGCCGCAAGGATGAAGTCGCGCGCCCAGATCGCGTTGGCTGAAGCACGCACGACGCGGGCAAAGACCGGAATGTTGAAGATCGCGATGGCGATGATCGAGTTGATCGTCCGCGGCCCGAGAATGGCAGCGAACATGATCGCCGACAGGATCGCCGGGAAGGCATAGGTGAAATCCGCCATGCGCATCACCAGCTCTTCGATCCAGCCGCGCCTGGCCGAGGCCAGCAGGCCAAGTGCGCTGCCCAGCAGCAGGCCGATGCCGACCGACACGATGGCGACGAAAAGCGAATTCTGCGCACCGGCAAGGATGAGCGACAGCACGTCGCGTCCGAAGGCGTCGGTGCCAAGCCAGTGCTCGGCCGATGGCGGCGCCAGGCGGCGGCGGATGTTGATGGCCGTGGTGGAATAGGGCGTCCAGAAGAGCGACAGCAGCGCCATGCCGACGACGATGGCGGTCAGCAGGCCGCCGAAGGCAAAGCTGCGATGCCGCAGGGCGCGGCGCAGAAAGCCAGCGCGGTCAAACATCGCGGGCCTTCAGGCGCGGATCGATCACCGCATAAAGGACATCGACGATGAAATTGACGGTCACCACGGTGAAGGCCAGCAGCACAACGGCGGCTTTCACCACCTCGATATCACGGTTGTTGATTGCCTGGAAGATCAGCCGTCCGAGGCCGGGCAGCGAGAAGACCTGCTCGACCACGATGGCGCCGGCCAAAAGATTGCCGAATTGCAGGCCGATCATGGTGACAACGGGGATCAGCGCGTTGCGCAGCACATGGCGCCACAGCACCGCATGGCGGCTCAAGCCTTTCGCGCGCGCCGTGCGCACGAAATCCTCGCGCAGCACTTCCAGGACCGAGGAGCGCGTGATGCGGGCCAGAATCGCGGCCTGCACGGCGGCCAGCGCGATGCTGGGCAGGATCAGGCTTTGCAGGCCCGGGCCCAGACCGTCGGCCCAGCCGGGAAAGCCACCGGCCGACAGCCAGCCGAGATTGACGGCAAACAGCAGGATCAGCAGCAGGCCGAACCAGAAATTCGGTATCGAGATGCCAAGCTGGCTGATGCCCATGACGATGACATCGGCCGGCTTGTTGTGGCGCGCGGCCGCAAAGACGCCAAGCCCCAAGGCCAGCAGGATGGTCAGCAGCATGGCCATCAGCGTCAGCGGATAGGTCAGCGGCAAGCGATCGGCGATCATCTGCCAGACCGGCGTCTTGTAGGCATAGGAAATTCCGAAATCGCCAACCAGCAGATTGCCGATCCAGTCGGTGTAGCGTTCCAGGATCGGCCTATCGAGGCCGTATTGCTGGCGGAAGACCGCAAGCTGCTCGTCGGTCGCATCGATGCCCAGCACCAGCAGTGCCGGATCGCCGGGCAGGATTTCCAGCACCAGAAAAACGATGATCGATGTCGCGATCAGCGTCGCGATCAGCGTGAGGAGGCGCTTGAGCAGGAATTGCGGCATCGAGCAGGTTTTACGCTACCTAAGGCCCTGCCGGCGCGCGGCGATGCGGGCCAGCAAGGCGCGCTTGCCGCTGTCGTCCAGGCCCGGCCAGGCGCCGATCTCTTCGCCGGTGCGATAGCAGCCCAGGCACCAGCCGGTCCGGCGGTCGATCTGACAGATCCTCACGCAGGGCGAAACAGGGGACGGAAGCGATTCGCGGTCCATGGCAGGCTGACGGGGCATGGCGGATCAGAAAAGGCCCCGATTGAGGCCGCGAGAAAGCGGATTCCAGCCTTTCCGGCAAAATCGCATCAGGAGGGCTTGAACCATGGGCAGGTAAACCCTTATCTAGCGGGCGCCGTCGGAACGGCGCTGACGGGGGACAGGCAGGAGACGACGCAAAACGATGATCGACATAAAGAATCTGGTCAAGCAATTCGGTCCGTTCACCGCTGTCGACAATATCAGTTTCACGGTCGCGAAAGGCGAGGTGCTCGGCTTTCTCGGACCTAACGGGGCGGGGAAATCCACAACCATGAAGATGTTGTGCGGATTCCTAAGTCCTACTTCTGGCAGTATATCGGTCATGGGTCATGACGTTGAGGCCAATCCGCAGGCTGCCAAGACCTGCATCGGTTATCTGCCCGAAGGCGCGCCGACCTATGCCGACATGACGCCACGCGGCTTTCTCGACTTCATCGCCGATGTGCGTGGCCTGACCGGCAAGGACCGCTGGTTGCGCATCGAGAAGGTGGTCGACCAGGTCAACATCAAGGATGTGCTGGACCAGCCGATCGACACCCTGTCGAAGGGCTACAAGCGCCGCGTCGGCCTGGCGCAGGCGATCCTGCATGATCCGCCGGTGCTGGTGCTGGACGAGCCGACTGACGGTCTGGATCCGAACCAGAAGCACGAAGTGCGGCAGCTGATCCAGACGATGGCGCGCGACAAGGCGATCATCATCTCCACCCATATCCTGGAAGAGGTGGAAGCGGTCTGCAGCCGCGCCATCATCATCGCCCGCGGCCGTGTCGTGGCCGAGGGCCGGCCAGACGGTGCTGCCGGCTGGCGCATCGGCGACATCATCGCCGGCCCCGGCAAGCTCGACGCCGCCTTCCGCCAGATCACCCAAGCCGCCGCGCTCGCGCGCGCCGCCTGATCGGATCATTAGCCATGAAGCCTATGCTCGCCGTTCTTCGTCGCGAACTCTCCGGCTATTTCGCCACGCCCGTGGCCTATGTCTTCATCGTGGTCTTCCTGTTCACGGCCGGAATCTTCACTTTCTATCTCGGCCAGTTCTTCGAGCGCGGCCAGGCCGATCTGAAGGCCTTCTTCCTGTTTCATCCCTGGCTTTACCTGTTCTTCCTGCCTGCCATCGCAATGCGGCTCTGGGCCGAGGAGCGCAAGTCGGGCACCATCGAACTGCTGCTGACCCTGCCGATCCCGCTCTGGGCCGCGGTGCTGGGCAAGTTCGTCGCCGCCTGGGTTTTTGCAGGCATCGCGCTGGCGCTGACCTTTCCGCTCTGGATCACGGTCAACTGGCTTGGCACGCCCGATAACGGCGTGATCCTGGCTGGCTATGTCGGCAGCTTCCTGATGGCCGGCGCCTATCTGGCGATCGGCAGCTGCATCAGCGCCCTGACCCGCAATCAGGTGATCGCCTTTGTGATCAGCGTCCTGATCTGCTTCATTTTCACGGTTTCGGGCGCGCCGATGGTGCTGAATTTCTTCCAGGGCTGGGCGCCCGGTCTGATCGTCGACACGATCGCCTCCTTCAGCTTCCTGGGCCATTTCAACGCCATCACCGACGGCGTGATCGATCTGCGCGACGTGATCTTCTTCCTGTCGCTGATCGTCGTGTGGCTCTATGCCAATGCCGTTGTCGTCGATTTCAAGAAAGCGGGCTGAGACTGCATCATGAAAACCGGCAGCAAAGCGTTTCTCACCGGCACCGGGCTGATCGCCGCCTTCGCCATCTTCTTTGCCGTCAACATCCTGTCGAACCAGGGATTGCGCAACGCGCGTGTCGACCTGACGGAAGCGCGGCTCTACACGCTGTCCGATGGCACGCGCAACGTGCTGAAGCAGATTCCGGAACCGATCACGCTGCGCTTCTTCTTCTCCGAGAAGCTGGCCTCCGCTGCGCCGCAACTGCGGCAATACGGCCTGCGGGTGCGTGAGCTGCTGGAGCGCTATGCGGCGCTGGCCGATGGCAAGATCCGCCTTGAGGTGATCGACCCCGAGCCGTTCACCGAAGCCGAGGATCGCGCAGTGCAGGCCGGGCTGCAGGCGGCCAACCTGCCGGGCGGGCAGTTCTATTTCGGTCTGGTCGGCAGCAACACGCTGGACCAGCAGCAGACGATTCCCTTCTTCCAGGCGGAGAAGGAGCAGTTCCTGGAATATGACCTGACCAAGCTGATCTACGGCTTGAGCAATCCGACCAAGCCGGTGGTCGGCATCCTCGGCTCGCTGCCGCTGGAATACGGTCCGGGCGGCATCATGGCGGCGATGCGCGGGCAGTCGCAGCCCTATCTGATCCTCGATCAGATCAAGCAGTTCTTCGAAGTGAAGATGCTGGAAGCATCGAAGCCCGAGGAGATCAATGACAAGCTTAGCGTGCTGATCCTGGCGCATCCGAAGGATCTGTCGCCGCAGGCGCAGTACGCCATCGATCAGTATGTGCTCAAGGGCGGCCGCCTGATCGTCTTCGCCGATCCCTATTCGGAAACCATGGCGGCAATGCCGAATCCGATGACCGGCCAGCCGATGCCGGGCGGCGAGCAGAGCTCGCTGCTGCCCGATCTGTTCAAGGCCTGGGGCGTCGAGGTCGAGGCTGACAAATACGTCGCCGACCTGGCGCTGGCGCAGCGCGTCCAGACCGGACGCAGCGGTCCCGCGGCCGTGGTCGATTACCTGCCCTGGCTGGCGATCTCCAGCGAGCAGATGAGCCGCGACGATGTGGTCACGGCCGAGCTGACGCAGATCAACACGGCCTCGATGGGCTCGATCCGCAGGATCGATGGCGCCAGCACCACGGTGACGCCGCTTATTACGTCTTCGAACCAGGCCATGCTGATGGATACCGCCGATCTCAAGGGCGATCCCAATCCGCAGGTTCTGGCTGAGAAGTTCAAGCCGACCGGCGAGACCTATGTGCTCGCGGCGCGCATCAGCGGCCCCGCCAAGACGGCTTTCCCCGACGGCGCTCCGGCGCCGGAGAAGAAGGAAGGGGAGGAGAACAAGGATGCGGCTCCCGCGGTGCCGGCTGGTGAGCAGGTGAAGGAAAGCAGCAAGCCGATCAACGTGCTGCTGGTCGCCGATGCCGACCTGCTGGATGACCGCTTCTGGGTGCGCAGCCAGCAGATGTTCGGCCAGAACATGTATGTGCCGATTGCCGCCAATGCCGATTTCCTGATCAATGCGATCGACAACATGTCGGGCTCGGGCGATCTGATCGGCCTGCGCAGCCGCGGCCGGTCGCAGCGGCCGTTCGAGGTGATCGACAATCTGCGTCGCCAGGCCGAGCAGCAGTTCCTGGCGCGCCAGCGGCAGCTTGAGCAGAAGCTGGAGGATACCCAGAAGAAGCTTGCCGATCTGCAGTCCAAGACCCAGGAGCAGTCGAATGCTTTGCTGACGGCTGAGCAGCAGGCGGCGCTGGATACCTTCCGCGACGAGCTGCTGCAGACCCGGCGCGAGCTGCGCGGCGTGCAGCGCGAGCTGAACCGCGACATCGAAGGTCTGCAGACCCTGGTGAAGTTCATCAATATCGGGCTGATGCCCTTGCTGGCCGCGCTGGTCGCCATCGGCCTGAGCATCGCCTGGCGCCGTCGCCGCGCACGCCGCGTGGCCGAAATCTGACGGCAGGCGGAAAGGAGGATCGACATGCGCAATAAAGGCTGGGCCGTTTTGCTGGCATCGGCGGTCGTCCTGGGTGGCCTTGGCTGGTGGGTTGCCGCTTCGCGCGACAGCGCCACGCAGGCAGATTTCACGCCGAAGCCGCTGTTCCCCGGATTGACGGCGAAGGTCAACGACATCGCGTCGCTGGAGATCGCGACCTCCAAGGCGCTGTTCCGCATCGAGCGCAACGGCGATCAGTGGACGATGTCGAGCCGCGGCGATTATCCGGTGCGGGCTGAACTGGTGCGCAAGAACGCCATCGGCATTGCCGGCCTGGAGACGGTCGAGCCGCGCACCGACAAGCCGGAGCATTACGATCGCCTGCAGGTCTCCGAGCCGGATCAGTACAAGCCGTTCGATGAGGCGGCGAAGAGCGATCCCGGCCCCATCCTGGTGCGGCTGGTGGATGGCGAGGCCAAGCCGATGGCGGCGGTGATCGTCGGCAAGATCAAGTCCTACCCCGTCGGCGGCAAGCCGGGACAGTATCATGTGCGCAAGCCGGGCGAGGCGCGCGCCTGGCTGGCGCAGGGCATTCTCGAACTGCCCGCCGATCCGGTGCAGTGGCTGGTGAAGGACGTGGTCAAGGTCGACCGCGCCCGCGTCGCCGAGGCGGTGGTGACCTATCCTGATGGCGAAGTGCTGAAACTGGTCCGTGCGCCGAAGAAGGATGCGGAAAGCAGCAGTGTCGATTTCACGCCGGCAGAAATGCCGAAGGGCATGAAGATCGCGTCCCAGTATGACGTGAATGCCGTGCCGGGCCTGCTGGCCTGGCTGACCTTCGACGACGTCGCCAAGGCGGAAGGCAAGGATTTCTCCAAGGCCACGGTGGTGGAGATCACCACGCTGGACGGCGTCCGCGTCGTCGTGCGCGCCATTCCGGACGAGCAGAATGACAAGAAGGCCTGGGCCCGCTTCGAGGTGGCCTTCGACCCGGCACTGGTGAAGAAGGATGTCGAGCAGAAGGATCTGCTGGCACCGGAAGAGGCCGAGAAGCAGGCCAAGGAAGCGCAGGCGCGGGTGGATGGCTGGGCCTATCTGCTGCCGGAATCGACCGTCCGCGACATGAATCGCCGGCTTAAGGATCTGATCGAGCCGGAGAAGAAGGACGACGAAAAGAAGGAGGGCTGATCCCCTCCGTTTTGAGTACCACCGTGGAGGTCTGACGCCATGACCGATCAGACGATGCAATTCCAGGCCGAGGTGACGCGGCTGCTGCATATCGTCACGCATGCGCTCTACAGCCAGAAGGAAATCTTCCTTCGCGAGTTGATCTCGAACGCCTCCGATGCCTGCGACAAGCTGCGCTTCGCCGCCCAGACGGATGACAGCCTGTGGGGCGGCGATACCGATCTGAAGGTCACGCTGCAGGCCGACAAATCAGCCAAGACGCTGACGCTGTCCGATAACGGCATCGGCATGAACCGCGACGAGCTGATCAGCAATCTCGGCACCATCGCGCGCTCGGGCACGGGCGAGTTCCTGGCGGGCCTGAGCGGCGACAATGCCAAGGACATGGCGCTGATCGGCCAGTTCGGCGTCGGCTTCTATTCTGCCTTCATGGTGGCCGGCAAGGTCGAGGTGATCTCCCGCAAGGCCGGCGAGGATCAGGCCTGGCACTGGGTCTCGGACGGCTCCGGGCAGTTCACCGTCGGCGAAGCCGAGCGCTCCGGCCGCGGCACCACGATCATCCTGCATCTGCGCGAAGGCGAGGAAGAGTTCCTGGAGCCCGAGCGGCTGCGCCGCATTGTCAAGACCTATTCCGACCACATCGCCTTGCCGGTGGTGCTGCAGGACGGCGACAACAGCGAGACGCTGAATGCCGCCAGCGCGCTCTGGGCCCGTGCCAAGAGCGAGATCACCGAGCAGCAGTACAAGGATTTCTACCATCATGTGGCGCATGCCTTCGATGATCCTTGGCTGACGTTGCATGCCAAGGCAGAAGGCAAGCTGGATTACGCGCTGCTGCTGTTCATCCCCGGCACGCGGCCACACGACTTGTTCGATCCGGCGCGCAGGCCGCAACTGAAGCTTTATGCGCGGCGGGTCTTCATCACCGACCGCTGCGACGACTTGGTTCCGGCCTGGCTGCGCTTCCTGCGCGGCGTGGTGGATTCAGCCGATCTGCCGCTCAATGTCAGCCGCGAAATGCTGCAGAACAATCCGGTGGTGGCGCGCATCCGCCAGGCCATCACCCGGCGTGTCCTGTCCGAGCTGGAGAAGAAGGCCTCGAACGACGCCGAGGCTTACGCGAAATTCTGGGAAACCTTCGGCGCCGTGCTGAAGGAAGGCCTTTATGAGGATCGTGAGCATCGCGATCAGCTTCTCAAGCTGGCGCGCTTCCGCTCGTCGACCCGCGACGGCTGGGTGTCGCTCGACGACTACATCGCCGCCATGAAGGAGGGGCAGAACGCCATCTATGTCATAAACGGCGACCAGATCGAACAGCTCAAGCGCAGCCCGCAGCTGGAAGGCTTCCGCGCCAAGGGCGTTGAGGTGCTGCTGCTGACCGATCCGGTGGACGATTTCTGGCTCTCGGTGGTGCCCGACTATGCCGGCAAGCCGATCAAGTCGGCGACGCGGGCAGGCGACGATCTGGATGCCGTGAAGAGCGAGGCCAGCGACAAGCCGCAGGAAGACAAAATCGAGGGCGCGGCTCTGGGCACGCTGATCGCTGCTTTGAAGCAGATCCTCGGCGATGCCGTGAAGGATGTGCGCGAATCCAAGCGTCTGACCGACAGTGCCGTCTGCCTCAGCGCCGCCGAAGGCGACATGGACATGCATCTGGAGCGCCTGCTGCGGCTGCATCAGAAGCTCGATCGTGTCAGCGCACGCATCCTGGAGATCAATCCGTCGCATCCGCTGATCAAGGCGCTGGCTGCGCGGGCCACGCAGCCGGGTGCGACCGACGCGCTGACGGACGCTGCGCAATTGCTGCTCGATCAGGCTCGGCTGGTGGAAGGCGAGCCGCTGGCCGATCCGCAGGGCTTTGCGGCGCGGCTCGCGCGCGTGATGGAAAAGGCGCTGTAAAAAGACGCTTCTACATGCCAACCCGGCTGAGCGGTACGCCGGTCACGCCATAGCCGGCTTCCGCCGGGATGCGCAGATGCGGCTCTCCCGGCGCATTCCTGTCCAGCACCGGCATGACATCGACGATCGGCTCCTGCTCGGCCATGGCCAAAGCCGCACCGACGTTGCTGGCGCGGGCCAGCTTCACGAGCTGCATGCGGGTCGCAAACACGATGGTGCGCCGCTGAGCCTCCCAATCATCGAGCGCTGCCTGCGGGCCGAGCCAGGCGGAATCGACGGATTCACCGCCGTCATGGGCGCCAATCTGTCCTTCCGGCGCGGCAGCCAGGAAGAACCAGGTATCGAAGCGTTTCGGCATCGTCTCCGGCGTGATCCAGTGGGCGAAGGGCACGAGGGTATCGAGCGCAAAGTCGATGCCCTCTGCTTCCGCCATGTCGCGCAAGGTTTTCTCGCCGCGATTGAGCGGATCGCGCCAATGGCCAAGCGCGCTGGCCTGCTCGGCCGACAGCAGGCGCGACTGGCCTTTCTGACGGGCCAGCAGCAGGCCGGATTCCTCGAAGGCCTCGCGGATGGCGGCGAAGGCGAAGGGCGTCAGATGTGGCGCGAATTTGCCCGGCCGGGCATGGCGGCCCATCAGCACCGGATCGCTGTCGCCCTCGGCCAGCTTGCCGCCGGGAAAGACCATCGCGCCGGAAGCGAAATCGATGGCGTGGTGGCGCTTCACCATGAAGACTTCAAGGCCGGTGGCGCCATCGCGCACCAGAAGAACCGTGCTGGACGGCCGTAGGGCAGCCGGTTTGGTTTCGCTCATTCCGCGGTCCCCAATGACTCGATTTCAATGCTTCGATTTTGGGAAAGCTTCGGCTTCGTCCAGTGAGGTGTCAACCGGTGCCGCTGCGGCAGGCGCGGCTAATTGGCGCCTTGGATATCCACGGCGCCAAGAATTGGCCCATTGTGCGACTGCAACATGACGACGACGCCTTCGGTGCTCCAGTCGATCTCGCCGAGATCGGGCAGCCGGTAGGTCGCCGCCTGGCCCTTCCATTCGCCGAAGGTGTTCCAGGCCCGTGCCACATTCAGATAGGTGATGGTCTTGCCGTGATTTTCGCCGCGTTCGATGGTGACGTCATGGCGGCGGTCGTAGCGGCAGAGCAGCACCTTCGCCTCGCCTTGCCAGCCTGCAACATCGGGGACCAGAATCTGCCAGGCACCTTTGCTAAATTCCGCCTGCAAGGTCACGCGCTCCGATTTGCGCGCCTTGTTCAGCGCCTGTGCGACAGCATTCTGGTCGGAACCGACCGCCTGAAAGCGGCCGTCGACCACGACCTGCGGCGTGTAGATCTGACGCTTGCCCATGCTTTGCGCATATTCGTGCTGGCGCTTGCTGTGGCCTTTCTTGCCGAAAGTGTCCTTCCAGCCGAGATAGTCCCAGTAATCGACATGCAGCGAGAGCGGCAGCACATCAGGCTGTTTGGCCCAGTCGAACATCAGCGCATCGGCGGGCGGACAGGAGTTGCAGCCCTGGCTGGTGAACAGCTCCAGCACCATGATGGAGCGGCCGGCCTGCGCTGCGGCGTTCTGCACCATGGCGATGCTGCCGAGGCCGGTCGCAAACGCCATCGCCAGTATCCAGGAAGTGATCCGTTTTGCAGACATGGTGCTCAAGCTAGGGAAACGGCCCGCCTCCGACCAGTCACGTTGCGGTGAAAGCGCCCAGCGCCCGATCAAGGAGGCTTGATGATAGCGGCATCAGGCGCGGCGCATAAGTCCATAACAGCGCCGCGTGTACCGGACGGCCGGGAAATATCTGCTGCAGCAGGCCGCGATAGAGGGCCATCTGTTCCAGATAGGCCGGATCGATCTCCTCGGCGCGGCTCGGCGGCGGGCGGTTCGTCTTGTAATCCACAACAAGGATGGCATCGTCGTTCACAATTAAGCGATCAACCTGTCCGACGACCAGGCGCTCTCCCAGCCGTCCGGCCAATGGGGCTTCCACTTGTGCACCCGGCTGGAACACGGCGGCGAAGCTTGGCTCCTGCAGCACAGTCAGCACCTCGCGGGCGATCTCCGCTTGCTGGGCGCCACTCAAGCCATGGGCCGGCAGCGCCAGGAAGCGGGTCGCTGCTTTCTTACGCTCGTCTGGCGGCAGCTCGGGCAGGGTTTGCAGCAGGCGGTGGATCAGACGTCCACGCGCCAGGCCAGCGATGCGGTCCGGCGCCGTGGGACTGAGCGGCGGCGGATCGGAGCGGCTGGGCCGCGACGGACTAAGCGGCCGCGGCGGCGAGGGCTCGGGCGGCGCTGGGGCGCGGCACCAGGCGGGCAGAGGCGGCGAGGGCTTCTGTTCGGATTCCGGGGCAGTTTTGCCGCGCTGATCGCCAAAGGTTTCATAGCGCCGGCCGTCCTCGCCCCAGGGCAGCGGCACGGTCTGGATGGGCGACAGGCGATTGAGGCCCGCTTCGATCAGCGTATACCAGCTTTGCGGTGGCGGGCCTTTCTCGGCGGTCTTGGCATTGAGATAACCGCAGACATAAAGCCGGTCGCGGGCGCGGGTCAGCGCCACATAGAGCAGGCGACGATATTCCGCCATCTGTTCTTCCTGCCGCGCCAAACGCACTGAGGCAGTCAACGGCGTGTCGTTTTCTTTGCGCAGCGGCCAATAAAGTCGCGGCACGGTCTGCGCCGGCCCCGCAGTGGGATGGCGCGGCGGCTCAGATGCTTCGCCCCATAGCAAGCCTTCGCCGTTGCGTTCCTGCGGCAGATCGCAGCAATCCGGCAGGATGACGATAGGTGCTTCCAGTCCCTTGGCGCCATGGACGGTCAGCACGCGCACCTCGTCGCGGCTTTGTTCCAGGTCTCGCTTGATCTCGCCGGCATGGCGCGGGAACCAGGCCAGGAAGCCTTGCAGGCTTGGCGTTGCTTCCCGCTCGTAATTCAGCGTGGCGGCAAGGAATTCGTCGATTGGCTCGTTGGCCTGCGCGCCTAGCCGTGCCACCAGCCGCCGCCGTCCACCGCCCGCGCCCAGCAGTTCGGCATAGAAGGCAAAAGGCGGCATGAGATCGGCCCGCGCCATGATCTCCCGCAGCTCGTGCACCGCTGCACGCCAATGCGGTTTGTCATCCGCACGGCGCTGCAATTCGTGCCACAGGCGGCGCTCCTGACGTTTCCAGCACAGCGTAAAAAGATCGTCCTCACTGAAATTGAACAAGGGGCCTTTCAGCACCGTGGCCAAAGTCAGATCGTCTTCCGGCAGCAGGCAGAAGGATCCCAGCGCCAGCAGATCGAGCACGGCGATCTGCTCGGCAAGCTTCATCCGGTCGGCGCCGGCAACAGGCACGCCGGCTTTCTTGAGCGCCTGCACCATCGCCTCGAAGAAGACGTTGCGCCGCCGCACCAGGATCATCACGTCGCCCGGCCTGACCTTGCGGCCCGCGCTGGGCAGATCCTCATGCAGCGTCCACTGCTTGATCTGAGCGGCAATGCATTCGGCCAGGCGTACGCGCGGATCGCGCTTGCCGACATAATCGAGCGGCGCTTCCCAAGGCTCGCTCTGCGCTGCCGGATCGGGCTTAAACGGCGGCCAGATTTCGACGCGCCCGGCTTCTTCGCGGCGCCTGGCACGATGACGCAGTTCGGCACCGTCCTCCGTCAGACCCTTGCGTGCTGCTTCGTCCTCGAAAACGGCATCGACCATCTGCAGGATTGCCGGTGCCGAGCGGAACGACATTTCCAGCGGCACGGCATGCAGCCGCTCGCCCACTGCTTCGGCACGGCGGGCAAAATCCTTGCGCATGTCGAGGAAGGCCTGCGGGCGGGCGCCCTGGAAGCTGTAGATCGATTGCTTCACGTCGCCGACGGCGAAGATTGTGCGCCTGACGTCGCGCGCGCCGAAGCCAGTGAAGAAATCCTCCGCCAGCGCGGCGACCACCGACCATTGATCCGGGCTGGTATCCTGCGCTTCGTCGACCAGGATATGGTCGATGCCCTGATCCAGCTTGAACATCACCCAGGGCACGCGGCTGGGCTCGACCAGGAGTTCGCGGCTGCGCAGGATCAGGTCATCGTAGTCGAGCAGGCCGCGCCTGGCCTTCAATTCGGCATAGGCGTGCAGCATATGCTCGGCCAGTCGCAGCAGCATCGCCGTTGCTTCGGCAACCGTCAGGGCGTTCAGGATCAGCTTCAGTGCCAGCAGCCGCTGCTGCTCGGCCTGCAGGATGGCGCCGCAATCGGAAGCGATCTTCTCGGCCATCTTGCTGGCGAGCTTGTCCAGTGCCTTATTGGGATCGCTCTTGGTGAAGAAGGCCGGCAGCCATTCCGCCTCGAAGCGCTCCGGCAGACAGCCGGCGGCAAGCCACTGGTCCAGTTTTTTACCCAGCTTGCTGTCATTGGCGCCGCCTTGCAGCAGCGCAGCCACCGCGCGCCGCAAGTCGCCAATGGCCATGCCATCGACATGGCGGCGGATTTCGCCCTCGCGGGTCGCATCCGGCGGCAGGCCGAGCTGTGCATAAAGCCGGCCAATCGCGGCTTCTGCACCCCCGGAATCCTCCAGCAGCACGGCAAGGTCGCGGCGCTTGCCAAGCAGCGTGGCGAACAGCCGCTCGAAGCGCGCATCGTCCAGACGCTCGGCGAAGAAGCGGATGACCGGTGCAAGCGTTGCATCGCCGGAGAGGCCCTGCTCCAGCACCCGGCTGCGGGCTTCGGCGAACAGATCGGCGGTGATCGCCTCATCGGCAATGGCAAAGCCGGGCGGCACGCCGGCCTCGACAGGGAAACGCTGCAGCAGCGCCTCGCAGAAGGCATGCACGGTTTGCAGCCGCAGGCCGCCGGGTGCCTCCAGCGTGCGGGCAAACAGCCGCCGGGCTGTAAGCATGTCGTCGTTTGTCACGGGGCGGCCGAGCAATTCGAACAGGGATGCCTTCAGCGCGTCATCGGGCAGCGTCGTCCAGGCGCCGAGCCGGTCGGTGAGGCGGATCGCCATTTCGGCGGCTGCCGCCTTGGTGAAGGTGAGACATAGAATGCCGCTTGGCCGGGTACCGGCGAGCAGCAGCCGGGTGACGCGGTCCACCAGCACGCGCGTCTTGCCCGAGCCCGCATTGGCCGCCACCCAGGCCGACAGCGTGGGATCAGCGGCAACGCGCTGGTTTGCCTGATGCAGTGAAAGTTCGGTATCGGGCGACATCATCACTCTTCCCCGATGCCTTCGGCGCGCTCGATGGCGCGGGCGAGATGATCGTAATCGCCGGGATAGTCGACGAATTGCGGCCGCGGCCGCGACAGATAGGGCGTGCTCTCGTCATCGAAGCGCGCCACCCAGCCCTGCAATCGCTGCAAGGCGAGTTTCGCCAATTCATCGGGCGGCGGCACCGGCGAGCGGCTGGTGCCTTCGATATATCTCGCCTCGCCGGGCTCGACGCCGCCGCCAAGCCGGATATAGACAAGTTCAGCAATCGTGGCCGGTGTCAGTTCAGGAAAGCCGCCCGCCTGGGCGATGGCGGCTTCGAGTGCGAGCTGCGGCGCCAGACCGCTATGGACCTGTTTCACCGAAGGGGGGGTGCCGGTCTTGTAGTCAAGCACGGCCAGATCGCCGACGCCGTCACGACGGTCGATGCGGTCGGCTTTGGCTTTCAGGGTGAAGGCGCCGCCCGGTGTCGGGAAGACATAGTGGCCGTCCTTCTCCAGCAATACGGGGCGGAAGCCGGCAGTGCGCCGTTCGCGTTCATAGGCAAGGAACCAGCGCATGGCGCGCTCAAAACGCGGCCACCAGAGGGCGGCGATATTCGGCCGTTGCAGCCAGGCGCCGAAATGCTGCCTGCCCAGGGCCAGCAGTTCGGCATGGGCGGTCTCGTCATCGGGCAAAGTATCGCCGTGTCTGGCGAGAAAGATTTCCAGCACCTTGTGGATCACCTCGCCGCGCAGGCGGGCATCCGGCGGCGGACCGACGGGGTCGAGCTTGCGCAGATCCAGAATCCGCCTTGCATAAAGCGCGTAAGGATCGCGGATCCAGGTTTCGATGGCGGTGACGGGCAGTTCCCGGGGCCGCGCTTCCACCGGCGGCATAGGACGCGGCGGCTCGCTGGCGATGAATGCCTCCGGCTGGTCCAGTTGCGCTGCCCATTCGAGATAGTGTGGCGCGTGGCAGGCCTGCCAGCGTTCGTCATCCTTCAGCAGCGCGTCAAGACGCAGCAGCCAGCGCGCCGGCACGGTGGGCGTGCCGTCGACCTTCTCCGAGCGTGTGAGGATGACATCATCGTTGCAGGCTGCCTGCACGAAATCCTGTGCCGTTTGTCCCAGCCGGCGTTCCAGCGGTGCCAGCCCGAGGGCTGCGCGCATCGGGCGGCTCAGCCAGGGATCGTCATGCGTCTGAGGCGGCCAGGTGCCTTCGTTCAGGCCGCCGAGGATGACGCGGTCTGCATGCTGCAATCGGGCTTCCAGCAAGCCCCAGATAAACAGACGTGGATGGCGGCCATGGCGGGGCCGCACCACACGGCCTTCCAGCAGAGCGTCCAGCAGCCGCGGCCATTCGCGCCGCGTTACTGGACCGAACTCAGTCGCCTGAAGCAGTTCCACGACCAGATCATGCAGGGCCTCGCCGGCTTCCTGGCGCCAGAGTTCCGTCTGGCCGCCGCTCGATGCAGCATCCGGCGCTGTTAAAGCCTCGGCAGCCTTGATCTGGCCCTGCAGCATCTCCGCCAGTGTCTCTGTTTCTGACGACAGTGCTGGCTGCAACGCGGTGCGCAGCCGCGCGAAATTCGCCAGCAGCTCCTCGTGCTTGCCCAGTTCCACCGCGAGATCGTCCAGCGAAGCCAGAGGCAAGGTTTTGCGCAGGACGCGGCGTTCCATCTTGCGCACCCAGCGCAGCAATTCGCGGCGTTTCAGGCCCAGCGTGCAGAAGGGATGCTTCAGCAGCGCCAGCAAAGGCTCTGGCGCGAAATCCTCAGCCACGGCTTCCGCCAGCAGGCGCAGGAAGACCGCAGGCGGTGTCTGCGACAGCGGCTGGCCGGCGGAATCATCGACCGCGATCCCATAGCGGCTCAGTTCTGCGGCCACCCGGCGCGCCAGATTGCGGTCCGGCGTGATCAGCGCAGCCGTGCGGCCCGGGGTCTCCAGGGTTTCGCGCATGGCAAGCGCGATCGCGAGCGCTTCCTCATGCAGCCCCGGGGCTGTAATCCGCTTCAGGCCCTGGAAGCTTTGCGGTGGAATGCCATTTGGCAGGCTGCGCCAGCGATGTGTCTCCGATGGCGGCAGCAACGCGATCGACAGCAAGGTTGCGCGTGCGGCCGAAATGGCCGAAGGCGCCGCATCCGGCGACCAGTCTTCAACATCGGCGCGCGAAGCCCCCAGCGTGTTGAGCAGATGGGCCAGCGCAAATTGCGGATGCGTCGGCTCGGCCGTGGCTGCGGTCCAGGCGGCATCATCGAGCTGCCTGTCCAGTCCCGGCAGCACCACGGCGCCTTGCGGCAGACGAGCGATCAGCTTCAGCAGTCGCGCGGTGGCGGGAATAGTACCGGTAGAACCCGCGGCGATCACTGGTTCGGTGGGCGGCGCGGCTTGCCAATGATCGATCCAGCGCTGCATCGCCTGGCGGCGATGTTCGGCTGCATCGAGGCGGCCCTGTTCCTGCTTGATGCGAGGCCAATGCTCGCGGATGACGCGCAGGAATTCCAGGGTCGCCTGCCAATGGCTGGCCAGTTCGGCGGGCACGAGATCGGGCAGGCGATCCAGTCCGACTTCTTCCGTGGCGGCATTGTCGAGGAAATCGCCCAGCAGCCGCGCCAGCCGCAAGGCCGTGGCACTGTCGCCGCCGGCCAAGGGCGATGCCGCGATCAGCTTCGCCAGCAGCAGCATGCGATCGAGCGGCGCGAAAGGCTGCGCCTCCTCCGCAGTATCGATGCCGCGTAAGTCGAGTTCGTCTTCGTCGATATCGCCCAACGGGCGGATTTTCGGCAGCAGTAAAGCCTCGCCATCGCGGGCACGCAGGAAAGCCTCGGCCAGGCCGCGGCAGGCGCGCCGCGTCGGCAGCAGGACAGTCACACGCGATAGCGTCAGCGGATCGGTGCCGAAGCGGCGCAGAATTCCCGCCGCCAGCAAATCGAGGAAAGGCCGGCCGGGGGCGATGGTGTAAAGCTGCGGCCTAGTCGCGCTCGCCATTGAACATAGCTTCCGCCGCCGCCAGACCGGCCGGGCTGCCCACATCCACCCAGTCGCCCTGATGCGGCAGGCCATAAAGACGGCCGGCAGCAATCGCACGGTCGTAGAGGAGGTTCAGCGAAAAAGCTCCCGCGGGGCTGCCGGTGAAAAGCCGCGGCTGCAAAATCTGCACGCCAGTATAGACGAAGGCCGCCTGCGATGCTTCACCGCGGCGGCTGAGCTGGCCCGATGGCGCCAGATTGAAATCGCCGGCGCCATTATGACCAGTAGCCTTTTCGCGCGGTTGCAGCAGCAGCAGCGCATCCATCGCGTTCTGATCGAAAGCCATCGCCAATTGCCGCAGGCTGTTGCCGCCGCTTACGGCATCGCGCCAGATCAGATCGGCATTGACGGAAATGAAGGGCGCATCGCCCAGCAGCGGCAGTGCCTTGGCGATGCCGCCGCCGGTTTCCAGCAGAAGGTCGCTCTCATCCGAGATGACGATCTCGATATCCCTGCGGCTGGCGAGATGATCGCGGATCTGCTGGCCCAGCCAGTGGATGTTGACGACGGCGCGCTGCACGCCGGCCTCGACGAGACGATCCAGGCAGCGATCCAGCAAGGTTTGGCCCGCGACTTTGATCAGCGGCTTGGGAGTATGCTCGGTCAGCGGCCGCAGCCGGGTGCCAAGCCCGGCGGCAAGAACCATCGCCGTTGCGGGAATGGAAATCATGATGCCGCCGCCAGTTCGGGCAGGCCCGGCAGGGGCTGCAGGCGCAGCGGCTGCGGCACAGTGCGGTCGAACCAGGCACGCAGATCGGCCAGCGCCGGATGGGCGAGATCGCGTTCGACCAGACCCCACATGCGCGGCATGAAGGCCTGGTAATGCGGCTTGCCGTCGCGCTTCCACAGGCGGGTAAAGACGCCAAGGATGCGGATGTTGCGCTGCGCGCCAAGGATCGCATAGGCGCGCCGGAAGCTCTGATCGTCTTTCCCGCTGCCAGCAACGTAGCGCTGCAGCATCGCCTCGGCCAGTTCCGGCGGCACATCGCGCCGGGCATCTTCCAGCAGCGACACCAGATCGTAGGCTGGATGGCCGGCCACAGCATCCTGGAAGTCCAGCAGGCCGACCTTGGCGGTGCCGCTGCGTTCGGGCAGCCACAGCAGATTCTCAGCATGGAAATCGCGCAGCACCAGCACACGCGGCGGCAAAGCCACCTCCGGCGCCAGCGCATGCCAAAGGTCGCAAAATTCCGAGCGCAGCCCGGTATCCGTCTCCTGCCCGGTCAGGGCCGGCAGATACCAATCGAGAAAGAGTTCGGCTTCCTCCACCAGACGCTTTTCGTCATAAGCTGCAAGATCGTCAGCAGCGGGATGACGATGCAGGTCGAGCAGGAAGTCGATGGCGGCGGCATAAAGCTCGGTCTCGTTCGCACCCTGGCGGAGAAGACGCGCATAAAGGCCGTCGCCCAAATCCTCCAGCAGCAGAAAGCCGTTCTCGACATCCTCGGCCAGGATGCGCGGCGCACTGTAGCCAAAGCCCAGGAGCATGCGGGCGATGCGCAGGAAGGGGCGGACGTCTTCCTGCGGCGGCGCTGCGTCCATGAGGACGGCCGGCTCGCTGCCGCGCTGCAGGCGTTCGTATTTGCGAAACGACGCATCGCCGGCCAGCTTGGTGCGGGATGCAGAGCCCCAGCCGGCCGCTGCCAGGAAGCGATCGGACAATGCAGCGCGATCAACAGCGGCGCGATCAGACATCACTGGATACCTTGAAAGAAGATAAGCGTTGCGCCCAGGCATCGTCGCCGAGCAACTCTACCTGCCGCGCGGTCGGTGCGGATGCAGGGGCCAGGCGAACGCTCAGGGCATGGGCGGGCAATTGCGATCCAAGCCGCTCCGGCCATTCGATCAAGGTGATGCCGTCCTGCATCGCCTCATCCAGGCCAAGCTCATCCAATTCGCGTGGATCGGCGACGCGGTAAAGGTCGAAATGCCACACCGTTGCCTGCGGCGTGTCGTAGGTCAGCACCAGGTTGAAGCTGGGACTGGGGACTTCCGTGCCGGGATGCGACAGGCTACGGATCAGCGCGCGGGCGAAGCTGGTCTTGCCGGCGCCCAGCGGTCCATCCAGCAGAACGGCATCTCCGGGCCGCAGCAAAGGCGCCAGCGCGCCGGCCAAGGCGGCGGTCGCCGCTTCGTCGGGCAGCGTGAGGCTTCGAATCACCGGCATGCCGTGACTCTAAGGATGGACGGGTGCAGCCGCAACGCTACGCGGCAAGAGGATTTCCACCGCCTGCTGGCCGTCCCTGGCGGTATCCAGATGCAGCCGGGCGCCGTGCAGATCGAACAGGCCGCGGGCGACCACCAGCGAGAGATCGGCGTCGGCGCGGCGTTCGCCGGCTGGATCGGCCAGATCGGCGAAAAGCTGACGCGGTTCCACCGGCGACAGGCCGCCGCTATGGCATTCGATGCGCAAGCTGAGATTCTGAGTATCGACGCCGTTGATGCTGAGGCTGACGCGGCCGCCCTGCGGCGTGCCGTCCAGCGCCGCGACCATGACGCTGTCGAGCGCCTGGCGCAGGCGCTGCTCATCGCCGGTGACGGCCTCAAACGGGGTTTCTTTCGGCAAATCCAGAATGATGGCGCGGCGATCTGCCACTTCCTGCCAATGCGCCGCCTGCTCGCGCCACAGCTTTTCGACCGGCACTTCTTCGGGCTCCAGCGCCATCTGGCCAACCTCGATAGTGGCGATGGCGATGATGTCGTCCAATAGGCGCAGCAGGTGGCGCGACACGACCATGATGTCGCGACAATACTCCTCCTGCCGCGCATTCATCGGACCCAGAATGCCCTGGCTCAGCACCTCGGTCATGCTGATCAGCGTGCCGAGCGGAGAGCGCAGGTCGTGGGTGATATTATTGATGAAGGCCGCATTCATGCGGTCGGTACGCTCCAGCGCCTCGTTGCGCTCGCGCAAGGCCCGCTCGATGCGGATGCTGTCGCTGACATCGAGATAGGTATAGAGCACGGCCCCGTCGGGCAGCGGCACTGAAGCGTAATCGATCACCAGGCCATCGCCGCGCTCCAGCCGGCCGCGCGTGGGCTTGCGCGCGGCAAAGCTGTTGGTCAGGCGCTCGCGCAGCTGCGCCCAGTCCGGGCCGCGCTGCATCAGCGGCCGTGCCGCTTCCAGCACCTCGGTCAGATGCGGCTGGCGATTGAGGAGATCCGGGTCGATCTGCCAAAGCTGGGCGAAGGCGCGGTTATACAGCGACAGTCGGCCATCGGAGCCATACACGACCACCGCCTCGTAGAGATTGTCCAATGTCGCACGCTGCACCGCGATCATGGTGTTGGTGGCGCGCTCCAAGGTGAGCTGGCGGGTGACGTCGTCATAGGCGAAAAGCAGGCCGCCGGTCGGATAGGCGCTGATGATGAGTCGAAGCGTCGAGCCATCGGGAAGGTGGAGCAATTCCTCCTGCCGCTCGATCACAGTGGTGAACAGCGCCAGCTGGCCGCGCTTATAGGCCTGCCAGTCGATCTGCTCTGGCAGCCGGCGGTCGGCGCGCAACTGCTCCAGCACCTCGCCGAAGCTGGGGCGCGTTTCCAGCCAGGCCTCGTCCAGGCCCCAAAGCCGCGCATAGGCGCGGTTCCACAGCAGCAGCTTGCGATCAGGGCCATAGATGGCGGTGGCGGTCGAGATGGTGCGCAGCACCTCCATATGGGCATCCATATGGCGGCGCAGCTGGCCGCGGGCATCAGCTTCGGCGGTGATGTCCTGGCCGAAGCCCAGCGTGCCGTCGCCCGCCGGCAGTTCGAAGATGCGGTAATTGCGGCGGTCGCCTTCAGCGACGAAGCGGCGTTCCTGGGTCTGCAGGGTTTTAGTGTTCAGCGCATCCAGTGCCAGGTTGCGCGGCTGGTCGAAATCATGCGGCGAGGCCAGTTCCAGGCCGCGCCGGATCACGTCCTCGGGCGTCGTCTCGGCAAGCTGGGCGTAGCGGGCATTGACCCAGCGCAGCCGGGCCTGCATGTCGCGGCGCCAGATTGGGAAGGGGGCGGCATCCAGGATCGCCCTGGCGTCCAGCTCAGCCTGGCGGAGCGCCTGCGCCTCGGCGCTGCGGTTTTCGCTCTCGCTGGTCAGGGCCGCGAGTTTTTCGCGCAGAGCGATTGTTTCGGTGCGAATGGCATAGCGCTCCGCCTCGAACAGATCGCGCTCGGCGGCGGTCTCGCGCAGGCGGCGGGACAGGCGCTGGGCGCGCAAGGCCTGCCAGCCCGCCAAGCCTGCCGCGGCCACGGCCGCCAGCCCCAGGCCTAATTCGGCCGCGCTCAACATCTCGTCACCACTACCCCCAACATGGGGGTCACTATCGACAGCCGGGGCAGGGAATACAAGGCTTCAAAATGGTAATGGCCAGACCGGATTTCTCCGGCCCGGCCATCGCTTGCGCTCCCCAAGGGGAGCGGATCAGTAGCGGTAATGGTCCGGCTTGAACGGCCCGGCCTGATCGACGCCCAGATACTTGGCCTGCTGCGGCGTCAGCTTGGTCAGCTTGGCACCGACCTTGGCGAGATGCAGGCTGGCCACCTTCTCGTCGAGGTGCTTCGGCAGGGTATAGACCTGATTCTTGTACTTGCCCGGATTGGTCCACAGCTCAATCTGCGCCAGCACCTGGTTGGTGAAGGAGGCGCTCATCACGAAGCTCGGATGGCCGGTGGCATTGCCCAGGTTAACCAGGCGGCCTTCCGACAGGACGATGATGCGCTT
Source organism: uncultured Ferrovibrio sp. (assembly GCF_937960835.1). Taxonomy (GTDB): domain Bacteria; phylum Pseudomonadota; class Alphaproteobacteria; order Ferrovibrionales; family Ferrovibrionaceae; genus Ferrovibrio. The sequence goes on along the minus strand of NZ_CALGPC010000003.1, from coordinate 141,921 downwards.
GCCGTCGGGGAACTCGACTTCGTCGACCTGCGGCTTGACGTTGTGCCACTTGTAGTTCCGCAGCGCGCCAATCTGGATCTCGCTGTCGAAATGGCCGATGTTGCAGACGATGGCGCGATGCTTCATCTGGCGCATGTGGTCCAGGGTGATGACATCGATGTTGCCGGTCGCGGTGACGAAGATGTCGCCCTTGGGGGCGGCCTCTTCCATGGTGACCACCTCGTAGCCTTCCATGGCGGCCTGCAGCGCGCAGATCGGGTCGATCTCGGTGACCATCACCCGGCAGCCGGCATTGCGCAAAGAGGCAGCCGAGCCCTTGCCGACATCGCCGAAACCGGCGACGACGGCGACCTTGCCGGCCATCATCACGTCGGTGCCGCGGCGGATGCCGTCCACCAGGCTTTCGCGGCAGCCATAGAGATTGTCGAATTTCGACTTTGTGACAGAGTCGTTGACGTTGATGGCGGGGAAGAGCAGGCGGCCTTCCTTGGCCATCATATAGAGGCGATGCACGCCGGTGGTGGTCTCTTCGGTCACGCCGCGGATGGCAGCGCCCATGCGGGAATACCAGCCGGGCTGCTCCTTAAGCCGCTTGGCGATCGCGGCATAGAGGACGGTCTCCTCCTCATTGGTCGGCTTGGAGATGACAGACGGATCCTTCTCGGCCTGGATGCCCAGATGGATCAGCAGCGTGGCGTCGCCGCCGTCATCGAGGATCATGTTCGGCGTGCCGCCGTCCGACCATTCAAAGATGCGGTGGGTGTATTCCCAGTATTCCTCCAGGGTCTCGCCCTTCACGGCGAAGACGGGGATGCCGGCAGCGGCAATCGCGGCGGCGGCGTGGTCCTGGGTGGAGTAGATGTTGCACGAAGCCCAGCGGATATCCGCGCCGAGCGCCTTCAGCGTCTCGATCAGCACCGCGGTCTGAATCGTCATGTGCAGCGAGCCGGCGATGCGGGCGCCCTTGAGCGGCTGGCTCTTGCCGAATTCCTCGCGCACGGCCATCAGACCCGGCATCTCGGTCTCGGCCATATCGAGTTCCTTACGGCCCCAATCGGCCAGGCCGATATCCTTTACCTTGTAATCCGCACTCATCGTCCGTCCGCTCCAGTTCAGGGTCGAAAACCCGGCGGGATATAGCAGGGGGCGGACAGGTCTGTCCAGCACTATATAAAGAAATCTTTATATAGGAATATTAAGTCCGGACTATTCCGCCTCGCCGAACTTGCCTTCGATCAGCTCGATCAGGGCCTTGAGGGCGGCCTCGGCCTCCTGGCCGCTGGCGATGATCTCGATGCTGCTGCCCTGGGTACCGGCCAGCATCATCAGCCCCATGATGGACTCTCCGTTCACCGTCTGGCCGTCCTTCTGGACCTGGATTTTGGCCTGCGGGAACCTGGCCACCACTTGGACGAATTTCGCCGCCGCGCGGGCATGCAGACCGCGCTGGTTGACGATGGTGACGCTACACCGCAGCGCGCCGCCCTTGTTGAGGGACGCATCCATCAATCGGATTCCCCCGCCAGCAGCTTGGAGGCGACATTGATGTATTTGCGGCCTGCCTCCTGGCCGGCCGCGACGGCTGCCGGCAGCTCGGATTTCGTGCGCACGCTGGCCAGCTTGATCAGCATCGGCAGGTTGACGCCGGCGATCACCTCGACCTTGGCCTGATCCATGATGGAGATGGCGAGATTCGACGGCGTGCCGCCGAACATATCGGTCAAAACGATCACGCCCTTGCCGGCATCGACCTCGGCAACAGCGGCCAGAATGTCCTGCCGGCGCTGCTCCATATCATCTTCGGGTCCGATGCAGACCGCCTTCAGATTCTTCTGCGGTCCGACCACATGTTCGGTCGCATGGATGAATTCTTCGGCGAGGCGACCGTGGGTGACGACGACAATACCGATCATGGGGCCGATCCTGGGACGATATCTGTCATGGGGTTAGGCGTTTCTCGATGCGCTTCAAGGGTTCGCCTGGTCGCGATCGCGGTGGCGAATATCGACATGCTGTCCCGCCGCACGCAAGTGTTTGCCCAGCGCTTCCGCTACGGCGACCGAGCGATGCCGGCCGCCGGTGCAGCCGATGGCAATGGTCAGGTAGCGTTTGCCTTCGGCGGCGTAGCGCGGCAGCAATGCGGTGATCATCTCGGACAGTCGGGTAAAGAAGTCGGCATAACCCGGATCGGCGGCGACATAGGCTGCCACAGCCGGATCCTCGCCGGTGCGAGGCCGCAATTCGTCGTTATAATGAGGATTGCGCAGGAAGCGCACATCGAACACCAGATCCGCCTCGCGAGGCAGGCCGAGTTTATAGGAGAAGGATATCACCATGATACTAAGGTCAGGCTGGTCGTCCAGCGCAAATTGCGCGGCCAGGACCTGCCTTAGGTCGGGAAGCGACAGCGCGGTGGTATCCAGCACGAGATCGGCCTCGGTCTTCAGCGTGGACATCAGCCGGCGTTCGGCCGCAATGCCGTCGGCAACCGGGCGGTCGGCGGCCAGCGGATGGCGCCGCCGTGTTGCTGTAAACCGTTTCAGCAGAACGTCATCGTCGCAGTCGAAATACACCAGGCTGGTTTCGAGATCGGCGCGGCGCCGCAACTCGTTGACCAGCGCAGACAGCGCTTCGCACTGGAAATCGCGGGTGCGGGTATCGACGCCGACGGCAATCGCACGCCGCGAAGTATCTCCTCCAGAATGCGCTACCGGGCCGGTCTCCTCCGGCGCGGTCAGACGACGCAGCAAAGACAATGGAAGATTGTCCACAGCCTCATAGCCCATATCCTCGAGCAGTTTCAGCGTGGTCGTCTTGCCGGCGCCGGAAAGGCCGCTGACGATCACGACCCGAACCGGCGCTATCTGCTGCATCTGGATGATTTCCGCCATCAGGCCCCGCGCGACAATGGTTGCCTCATGTCATGCACTTCCGCCGGCTCAAACAGGCGGCCCGCGATGGCAAGGCGCAAGGCCCAGCGCACGACGACGGGCGCGCTGGTGCTGAACGCATCGAGAGCAAGACAGGGCAGGGTGACGCCAAGCAGTGTCTCAAAACGCGGTTCCGGCAGGCGCGGCACTTCAGGGCGCGGCAGCAGATCGAAAATCACGCGCAGCCGTGCAGTCTCTGCCGGCATTAAATTCATGGTGCGGATATCGACCGGGCCAAGGCCGCGGATTTCAAGAAGACCATAGAGGCGTTCCGGCGCGGTCGCCTGGAGGATGGCGCCATCGCGGCGCAAGCGCGTCTGGTCATCGGCAACCAATTGCGCGCCGTCCTCGATCAAGCGCAAGGCAAGATCGGATTTACCGGCACCGGACGGGCCGCGCAGCAGCACCGCTTCGCCGGCCAATGCCACGCAGCTGGCATGGAGAGTTAGCATGGCCGCGCAGCCTGCCGTTGACCTCATGGAGAGTCAATACATGCCCCTGTGAAATCACATGCCGATGATGGTTAAAGCGGCAGCCGTACCACAAAACGTGCACCGCTTACGCCGTCATCTCGGTTTTCGGCATGTATTCGCCCGCCAAGCGATTGCACGATCTGCCGGGCAATGGACAGGCCCAGGCCGGAATGCAGCCCGAACGCCTCGTCGGCGGGACGTTCGCTGTAGAAGCGGTCGAAAATGGATTCCAGATTTTCCTCCGGGATGCCCGGCCCCTCGTCGGTGACGGTGAAAACCACATGCTTCGGCTCGCGCCGCACCGTGACGGTGATGGTTCCGCCGGGCGGGCTGAAGGAGATCGCATTGTCGATCAGGTTGCGCGCCACCTGGCCCAAGCGGCTTTCGAAACCCGGCGCCATATAGGGGCCGGGCTCGATCAGCTTGAGCTCGATCTTCGGCATCCGCTCGGTTTGCCCGCGCACGACATAAGTTTCCACCACCGAGCGCAGCATCTCGGCGATGTCGATCGGCGCTGCCTCGGAGCGGGCCAGTTCGGTATCAAGCCGCGATGCAGCCGAGATGTCGGAGATCAGGCGATCCATGCGCCGCACGTCGTCCTGCATCACCTTCAGCAGCCTTTCACGCAGTTCCGGCTTGTCGGTGCGCGCAAAGGTTTCCATGGCGCTGCGCAGCGAGGTCAGCGGGTTCTTCACCTCATGCGCCACATCGGCGGCAAAGCGCTCGATGGAGTCGAGCCGCTGGGTCAAGGCGCCGGTCATCGCCCGCAAGACGGCGGACAGATCGCCGATCTCGTCGTCGCGGTTGGAAAAATCGGGAATATGCAGATGGGCAATCCGGCCTTTCGCCGCCCGGATGCGTTCGGCGGCCTCGGCCAGACGATGGATCGGCCGCACGATGGCGCCGGCGAGATACAATGAGGCAAGCACCGTGAAGCCCAGCACGGCGGCGAAGACCTTCAGCACCGCCAGGCGCTCCTCACGCACCCTGGTATCGATCTCGGTGCTGTCGACGCTGAGCATCAGAGCGCCAACCACCTTGCGCAGGCCCTGTACTGGGACTGCGGTGGACAGCATGATGCGGCCGCCGCCAAGGTCGCGAAGCTGGCTTTCGCTGTCGCCCGAGAGCGCCTTGCGGGTCTCGGTATAGTCGTTGGCATGGGTGAAGGGCAGCTCGACATATTTCGGCAGGTCGAGCCGGGTCATGAATTGCGCATTGATGCTTTCATAGACTTCAACGAGTGCCCGCTCCCACGGCGTGTCGATCTCCGGTGGCGGCAATTGCCGGGTGACGACGCCGCGGCCTGCGGCAAGCAGAAGACGGCTATCGGCGATCAGCGCGCCTTCGGCATCGAATAGCCGCGCCCGTGCGCTGGATTGCGCCGAAAGACGGCGCAGCAACTGGCGCGCCATCTCGCGATCGAGGGCGGGCGCGAATTCCTCGGTGCTGATCGCAGATTCACCCAGTGCGCCGGCAATAAGGTTTGCTTCGTAGCGCAGCGAGGTGAGGCGGGACTCGATCAGGCCCAGCCGGAACTGGTCGAGATAGAGGAACGCCAGAACCAGCGATATCGGTGCCGCCAGATTGATCAGTAATATGCGACGAGTCAGCGGCGACATCAGCCGCCGCTGCGGGCGGGTTTCCTTCAGGACGCAAGCTCCTTGAAGCGATAGCCGACGCCATACAGGGTTTCGATCGCGTCGAAGTTGTCGTCCACGGCCTTGAACTTCTTGCGCAACCGCTTGATGTGGCTGTCGATGGTGCGGTCGTCGACATAGACGTTGTCATCATAGGCCGCGTCCATCAATTGGTCGCGGTTCTTCACATGGCCGGGCCGCTGCGCCAGCGCCTCCAGCAGCAGGAATTCGGTGACCGTCAGCGTCACGTCATGGCCGTTCCACGTGCAGCGATGCCGCGCCGGGTCCAGCACCAGGGGGCCGCGCACGATCAGCTTGTCGGTTGCCGTTTCCTCCGCGCCGGGCTTGTTCGCCTCGGCACGCCGCAGCACCGCCTTGATCCGCTCGATCAGCAGGCGCTGACTGAACGGCTTGGTGATGTAGTCGTCGGCCCCCATCTTCAAGCCCAGAACCTCATCGATCTCCTCGTCCTTGGAGGTGAGGAAGATGACCGGCACCTGGCTGACGCGGCGCAGCCGGCTCAAGGTTTCCATGCCGTCCAATCGTGGCATCTTGATGTCGAGGATGACGAGGTCCGGCATCTGCTGGGTGAGATGGCGCAGCGCCTCGGCGCCGTCGTTGTAGGTGCGGACCTTGTAGCCTTCTGCCTCAAGCGCGATGGAGACGGAGGTGAGGATGTTGCGGTCGTCATCGACCAGGGCGATGGTGGCGGTCACGGCAAGATCCTTGGATATGTGGGGCGTGGGATTTCCCCAGCGGCGACTGTGATAGAAGTCACATGAATATAGCTATGGCATAGCCGATTTTCAGGGGGTGGGGCTAGTTTTCCGCCATGAACTTCACCCCGATCCTGACCGCCAGCCCTGCCATCCAGATCCATCTGGCCTCTACTCTGGCGGCCCTTGTATTGGGATGCGTCATGCTGATCCGGCGCAAGGGCACGGGCTGGCATAAGCGGCTCGGCTGGGCCTGGGTGGTACTGATGGCGATTGCGGCGATCAGTTCATTCTGGATCACGGGGCTGCGGCCGGGCGGGTTCAGCCCGATCCATATCCTGTCGGTCGTCGCCTTGGTGACGTTGCCCTGGGCGATCTACCAGGTCCGGCGCCGGAATATCCAAAGCCATCGCTGGAGCATGATCTCGCTCTTCTTTGGTGGTCTGGTCATCGCCGGGATCTTTACGCTGCTGCCGAACCGGCTGCTGGGCGGAATGATCTTTGGACCCTGATGTAGAGCGGCTGCAACCGCAGTACCAGAATACCGCAGCACCAGAATACCGCAGCGCGGTGACGCGGCGCTTATTCGCCTTGGCCCAGCAACAGCCCGCGCTGGCGCGACGCCTCGAACCATCCCATGAAGGCGGCAAAGCCCAGCGCCAGATAAAGTGCGTTCAGTGCAAAGGCGCCCAGCAGCAGGTCGGTGCGCAACACGCCGTCGATCAGCAGCGCCCGCATGCCCTCGAAGACATAGGCCGGCGGCAGCGACCAGGCGATCACCTGCAGCCAATCCGGCAGTACCGCGACGGGATAGTAGACGGCCGCCACCGGCAGGATCAGGAACATCGCGCCCCAGGCGGCGCTTTCGGCACCCAAGCCATGCCGCATGATCAGGCCGCAGACGGCGATACCGAGCGCCCAGCCGAACATCATCAAGCTGGCAAAGAAGGCGGCCAGGGCAAAGCCCATCTCATACAGCGAGAAGCCGAAGAACCACCAGGCCATCAGGCTGACCGGGATCATCCCGACCAAAGCGCGCAGCACGCCCATCAGCAGCACTGAAAGAGCGAATTCGCTGGGACGCAGCGGCGAAACGAAGAGATTGCCAAGGTTGCGCGCCCACATTTCCTCCAGAAACGAGATGGCGACGCCGAGTTGCACGCGGAACAGCGAATCCCACAGCATCATGCCGGCCAGGAAGACGCCAAAGGCCTGCGCCACGAAGGAGGTCTTGCCGGCCAGGAACTGCGTCAGGAAACCCCACATGATCATCTGTACGGCCGGCCAGTAGATCAGCTCGACCACGCGTGTCCACGAGCCGGACAGGACATACCAATGCCGGCGCAGCATCGCGAGGATGCGATAGGGATTGATACCGAGAAGCTCGCCGTTCATGCGGTGGCCTGTTCCGCTGCCTTGCCGCGGCCGCGCGCGATGTCGAGAAAAACCTCTTCCAGATTCTGCCGGCCATAGCGGGCGACCAGCTCGCCGGGCGCGCCGCGATCGACGATGCGGCCCTGCTTCATCATCAGCACCTGCTGACACAGCCGCTCCACCTCGGCCATGTTGTGCGAGGCCAGCATGATCGTCGCCTTGTGCTCGCGTTGATAGGTTTCCAGCAGGCTGCGCACCCAATCGGCAGTATCGGGATCGAGCGATGCCGTCGGCTCGTCCAGCAGCAGCAGTTCCGGCTTGTTGATCAGCGCCTTTGCCAGCGCCACCCGCGTCTTCTGTCCAGCCGACAGGGCACCCGAGGGGCGGTCGAGCAACGCGGTGAAATCGAGATCGCGCGCCAGCTCGGCAATTCGATCCTTCGGGTGCGGCACGGCATAGAGGTCGGCGAAGACGCGCAGGTTCTGCGCCACTGTCAGCCGATGCGGCAGATCGACATAGGGGCTGGAGAAATTCATGCGCGGCAGGACGCGGTGGCGATCGCGCAGCATGTCGATGCCCAGCACGGTGATGCTGCCGGCCGTAGGCTTGAGCAGCCCAAGCAGCATCGCCAGGGTCGTGGTCTTGCCGGCACCATTTCCGCCCAGCAGGGCCGTCACCCCGCCGGCCGGCACCGTGAAATCGATGCCATCGACCGCCACCACGGGGGCGGCTGCCGACCCATAGGTCTTGGTCAGACCGGCAACGGCGATGACGGGGGCGGCAGACATAACGGTGGAACGAAGCGATTGGCGAAGCTGAAAAAATTGTGCAGCCGTTGATATGGACAGGCAGGGGGATTTTGTCTATAACCGCGCGCCGTTGCGGCCCATTCCGGCTCGCAGTTGCCCGTGGGCCCAGGTAGCTCAGATGGTAGAGCAGGGGACTGAAAATCCCCGTGTCGGCGGTTCGATTCCGTCCCTGGGCACCATTCCTGATCGCACTCCTGATCTTTCAAAGAGTTAGATGCGGAAAATGTCCGCCGGTCTGCGGTGCGGGCAAAGCGGGACATTTTTGTTCGGTTTTTGATCCAGCATGACAGCGTCATGGCGTTCGCAGCGCGCACCTCTGGAGCGCGGCCTTCATGTAGCGAGCCGTCTCCTTCATGGTTGGTCAGCCGAAGATCGCCATGAGCTGGCGCTCGTTCACGCTGTTTTACGCGGCAATCGCGATGCCCGCCTTGCGCAAATACCTATTGCGCGCGCGTCGGCTGCGCCACACCGGGCTCTGCTCGCCGCGCTCCCGGAGCCACCTTCGCGCCTCCACATTCGGTATTGATCCCTCGCCAGGGTGATGGTGAGGGCCGAAGTCAAAGGAGTATGTTTGAGCGAGAGGTCGCAGCCGCAGTTGTGTCAGGCTTCGCCGAAGGCCTCGCGGTAGATCGTCTCGATGCGCGTGGCTTCTTCGTCGGTGAGGGCCGCGAATTCTTTTTTGCGGGCGCGTTGCGAGACGCGTCCGCCGTTCTGGTGAAGAGGAGGTCGGTCATGCGTTCGGGCATGTCGATGAAGGAGGCAACCTTCGGGTGTCGTCTCCCACTGGATGAGCGGCAGCAGGCGCTGGGAGTAGCTCTCCAGCACCCGACGGTAGCGGTCGATCCGGTCGAGGATCGCCGCCGAGACCGGGAACGCCACGCCCGGTGACTGAAGCCGCGTTCGGCGAGGACATGGTGGATCAGATAACGGATGAATGCGGCCGTTACCGTCCTCGAACGGATGGATATAGACGAAGCCAAAGGCGAGGGCCGCCCGTGCGATAATCTCCGCATGATGTGCGGAGATTATACTTGAGTGGTGCGGGGAATAGCTGGCATAATCACCGCATGGGATGCGGAGATTATGCCTTATATTCATGAATTGCCGGATTGGCCGGAGTTCCGCTGGGATCACAAGGTCCTGGCGGAGCCGCTTGCCGCCGTCCGGCACCGTCAGGGACGGCTGATCGGGCGGATGGAGGGGCTCGGCTTCGAGCTGCGCAGCGAGGCAACCCTCCGGACCATGACTGAGGAGGTCCTGAAGTCCAGCGAGATCGAGGGTGAGATCCTGGATCGCGATCAGGTGCGCTCATCCATTGCCCGGCGTCTGGGCATGGATATCGGTGGGCTGATTCCGGCGGATCGCGATGTCGAGGGCGTCGTCGAGATGATGCTCGACGCGACCCAGAAGTATGATCAGGAACTCACCGACGAGCGATTGTTCGGCTGGCATGCAGCCCTGTTTCCGACCGGGCGCAGCGGGATGCGCCGCATCATCGTCGGCGCGTGGCGTGACGACAAAGCTGGACCCATGCAGGTGATCTCGGGGTCGGTTGGGCACGAGCGCGTGCATTATGAGGCGCCGGAAGGATCGCGTGTTTCCGGCGACATGCAGATATTTCTTGATTGGTTCAACGCTAAAGCCGGCGTCGATCCAGTGCTCAAGGCGGGTGTTGCCCATCTGTGGTTCGTTACCATCCACCCGTTTGAGGATGGTAACGGACGTATCGCGCGCGCCATCGCTGACATGCAGCTTGCGCGCTCAGAGCAGAGCACACAACGCTTTTACAGCCTGTCCGCGCAAATCCGGCAGGAGCGCAAGGCATATTACGAGATTCTCGAAAGGACGCAGAAGGGCGACCTGGACATTACAGAGTGGCTAGGGTGGTTCCTTGCATGCCTGTCGCGGGCGTTCGAGGGTGCGGAAGTGATTCTGGCAGGCGTATTGAAGAAGGCGCGTTTCTGGGAGACGCACGCGGGCGATTCCCTAAACCCACGTCAGCGCGACATGCTGAACCGGTTGCTAGACGGCTTCGAAGGTAAGCTGACATCGTCGAAATGGGCGAAGATCGAGAAGTGCTCGCCGGACACGGCGCTGCGCGACATCACAGATCTTCTGGAGCGTAAAATATTGGTCAAGGACGAGGGAGGGGGGCGCAGTACCAGCTACTTACTGGCTGAGATTGCGTGAGACATTTCATGCAAAGTTCATCAGGCTCGCCTTAAACAACGACGATCCAAATTCCATTCACTCTTCTGGAGGCGTCAGGTAAGTCCAAGGATGAGATCGCCGTCGATATGGCGGCTCTTGCGGTTCTGCGCGATCCTGACTGGTTCAGGAGCCGCGCCGCTGGCCGCCCTGTGCAGGTGGCCAACAAGGCGGTTGTTCATCAGCACGTGCAACGGTTGGTGGCGGGGACGCCGTGGCATCAGAAGATGTCCTCAAGCTCGGCGGCAGCGCCCTTGCTGCGCGGGACGATCCGGAATTCAAGGTCGAGGGCGGCCAGCACGGCGAGGATGGTCTTCAGCTTCGCGGCCGGGTTGCCGGTCTCGATCAGCGAGATCGTCTCCTGGCGCAGGCCCGCCAGCTCGCCGAGTTGCGACTGGCTCAGGCCACGCTTCTTCCTGGCGCGGCGGATCAGGTTTCCGATTTGGGGCGGTGTACGGGCGAGGTCGGACATTTTTCACTCCAACCTCATTATGCGCTAATTCCGATAAAAATGAAATATCGGAATTAGCGCATATTTCTGAATTATGCGCCAAAGGCGATAAACCGAGATTATGAGAAACGGCGCCCAACCGATCCTGGACAATTGGTTCCACGCCTGGATGCGGAATGGAACCGGGGGACATTCAGGGGCAAAATGCGGATAGGGGCGAGTGTCCCGCCAACCCGTAAGCCTTTGATTTTGCGTGCTTGGCTTGAGCTCCTGGGCGCCACATCTTCTCATTTGAGAGTGTCCACCAATCAAGGCGCTGCCTTTGCGAGGCCAAAGGATCAGCCTGATGTGCAGCCGCAAGCTATTGGTTGCGAAGACTATTACTGCGGAGCGAAACCAATCAGCCCGGCAGCCGGCGATGGGGTGGCTAATGCCGGAAAATGGGCTAAATGCTCACCCCGATGACTGAAAATCCGATTCTCTCCAGGCTGCGTCAGCCGGCGCGGCGAACCCTGACATTGTTATGTTTCTGTCTTGGCCTTCTGACGACGGCAACGGCCGCGGCACAGCCGTCTTTGTTGCTGCCAACAGTCCAGGCATCATCCGAGGCGCAGTCTTCCGCCGCGGCAGCGCCGCTGAGCGCTGGCGAATTGCAAGCCTTCGCCGATCGCCTGGAAGACGAAAACGAGCGCAGGAAGCTGATCCAGGCCCTGCGCGCCTTGGCAACGCTGCGTGACGGCAGCGATACGTCCCCTGCTGAGGCGGAAGATCCAAGCTCCGCCATTGTGGATGGTGTGCTGACACAGATGCGCAAGGCCGGCAGTGCCTTTGCCGCCATCGGCGCCTTGTTCTCCGATCTTCCCGCTTTGGCCGATTGGGCGCAGTTGCAGATCGAGGATCCGCGCCGACGTGCTTTATGGACCGATGTGCTGCTGAAGCTGGGCGCTACGCTGCTCGCGGCGCTGCTGTTGCAGGCTTTGGCTTATATCCTGATCCGGCGGCCTCTGGCCGCTTTACATGCACCGCGCAGCGGACAAGGCCAGCGCCCCAGCGCCTGGCTTCAGGTGCTGTTTGCGATCCTGCGGGTGCTGATCGGTTTGGTGCCGATTGCCGTCTTCGCCGCCAGTGCCCATGGCATCCTGGCATTTCTGGCCCCCAACGCCTTGACCCGCGACCTGGCGCAGATCGTCGTGTTCGCCTTTGTCGGGGGGCGCGCCATCGGGATCGCGGCCGAAACGCTGCTGACCAATGGCGCAGTGCAGAATCGCCTGCTGCGCCTGGACGAGGAAAGCGCCCATTACGCATTGCTCTGGCTGCGGCGCTTAAGCGCTGTTGCGATCTACGGCTATGGGGTGGTCCGGATTGCCGAGCGCGTGCGTGTGCCGCCGGAAGCCGTCGACACATTGGCCAAGCTGATCGGCTTTGCTTTCGCTGGCCTGTTGACCGTTCTGGTGCTGCAAATCCGCACGCCGGTTGCCGCCCGTATCCGAGGGCAGCAGCCATCTGCCGATGCCGCAGCGACCGCACCGTCTCAAGATGCGGGCGTACCTGAAACACCGCAGAAGAGCCGCACCTGGCGCGTCCTGAGACAGCGCATCGGCGATATCTGGCATGTTCTGGCAATCCTCTACATCGCTGTCAGTTACGCGATCTGGGCCTTCGACGTCGAAGGCGGTTTCCGCGTCGTCCTGCGCGGCACCTTGCTGACGATTGCGATCATTGTACTGGCACGCGCACTGCGTTTCGCTGCCGAGCGCGCCTTTGGCCGGCTATTCGCCATCAGCCGGGAAACCCGTGCTCGGTTTCCCGGCCTGGAGGCACGCGCCAACCGCTACCTGCCGCTTCTGCTCAGCATCATCCGGAGCGTGATCTATGTGATTGCGGTCTTCGCGATCCTGCAGTCCTGGGGCATCGATGCGCTGGGATGGCTTGCCACCGAAACCGGGCGCACCGTCGTCGCACGGATGGTCACCATCCTGCTCGTGCTGATGATTACGGTTGCACTGTGGGAAGCCACGGCCACCGGCATTGAATACTACCTGACGCAGCCGGGCCCGGATGGGCGCCCGACGCCGCGCTCGGGCCGCGTGCGCACGCTGCTGCCGCTTTTGCGGCGCACCGTGTCGATCATCCTTGGCCTGATCGCCGGGCTGATCGTGCTCTCAGAGCTTGGCATCAATATCGCACCCTTGCTGGCAGGCGCAGGAGTGGTCGGTCTCGCCATCGGCTTCGGCGCGCAGACCCTGGTGAAAGACATCATCACCGGCATCTTCATCCTCACCGAGGATACGGTGGCGGTGGGCGATATCGTCGATCTCGGCGGCAATGCCGGCGTGGTGGAGGATATTTCGATCCGCACCATCAAGCTGCGTGACCTTGACGGCATCGTTCACGTCATCCCCTACAGCGAGGTCACCAAGATCAAGAACATGACGCGCGGCTACGCCCAGGCGGTGTTCGACATCAATGTGTCTTACCGCGAGGATCCCGACCATGTGATCGAGGTGTTGAAGGCGCTGGCCGAGGAATTCCGCGCCGAGCCGGAATGGAATGCCCGTATCCTGGATCCATTCGAGATGTGGGGCGTGGAAAGGCTGGATACGTCGGGCTTTGTCATCCGCGCGCGGTTCCGCACCGTCCCGTTCCAGCAGTGGAACGTGCGACGTGAATTCCAGAAGCGCATCAAGAAGCGTTTCGATGAGCTGGGAATCGAAATTCCGCGGCCGCATCGCACCATCTACTTCGGCACCCAGAAGGATGGCAGCGCGCCGCCGCTGCGTGTCCTGCGGGAGCGCGAGGGCGAGGGCGAAATGGCGCCGGGTGAAGGAAAGCCTTTCGGTGGACCGCCTGGGCCGGAACAGGCCTAGCTGTCTACCACTCCGCACGCAGCGATTTCAGCGTCGCGTGCAGTCCATCATCGCGGATCTTCGGCAGCAGCGCATCGAGGGCGGCGCCGGCATCCGCGATCTCGGGCGCAGGTGAGGCGGATGGCAACTTGCGCAGGATGCTCTCGATCTTCTCGGCCCAGGCCATCCGGCCGCTTGCATGCGCGGCGCGTGCAATGGCCGCAAGCTGCGCGGCAATCTCTGCCGGCGTCAGATAGCCAAGATAACTGTCCGGCGCTTCATTCAGTGCGCAGGCCGGCGAGGCATGGGGTTTCTGCTCCATGGCGCCATCATATCATGACGGGGCGCTATGGGGGGCAGCTTTTACGCAGCCGCCGGTGCAGGCAGTCGTGCATCGGTTTCGGCTCCAGCAGCCCTTATGGAGAGCATCCCTGGGATTTTTTAATCGATTCCAAATAGTGCCAGCATGAACGCCGCTGATGCAGCCAAGGCGGCAATGGTGTGCAGGTGATTCCATCCCGTCCATTCAGCGACGTAGCGTGGCCAGTAAGCGGCTGCCTCCGCGCTGGCAGGCTGCATCCGCGCCAGCCTGTTGTTGCGCGGCACGTTGAAAACCATCGTCACGCCGAACGTGCCGACGGCATACAAAGCTGCGCCAGCCAGTATCCGGGGCAGAGCCAGCGCCGGGCCTTGGGTGAATGCCAGGACGGCAAGGAGGAGGCAAAGTGCCGCGGTTCCCAGGAAGGCCGCCATGAACCAGGGATTGATCACGACGATGTTGATCGATTGCATGGCGGCGACGGCTTCGGCGGCCGGGCGCCGGGAGAGTGCCTTCATCACGAAGGTGGAAAAGGCGAAGAAGACGCCACCGATCAGTCCGCTGCCCAAAGCAGCGAGCAAAGTCAGGACAGACAGCAATCCCTCAGTCATGGAAGCACTCCTTCAGGAGGCTTCCAGTTTACACCAATTCATAACCGCCTGCTGATCCATGCCGCCACCTGGCCATGGCCCGCACTTGCAAGGATGGTTCAGACCCATGAAATCGCGGCGATTGTCGCCCTGGCCGGACGCCACCTGCTGCCGCGCTTCATTGAGGCTGTTATGGACGGTTTTTTTCCGTGCAGCATCACAACGCCAATCTTGTCCTGCACAAAGGAGGGGGCGAAATCCAGAGCAGGGCTGCCGCAGCCAGCAGGCAGCCCAAGCGTAATCATAAGTGGATGTTTTCCCCGTGATGCGCCGAGAGGATAAACACGTGTTGCGTGTGTTGTTAGGGGCGGGACACGAAATAAATCAGGATGGCTGCCGGTGGGTGGGGGAGCGATGCTGGCTTGCCCCCCGACTCGTCCGCCCGTAGATTGCGGCAAAGCCGCCCCTGGCCCGATTCGCGGGCCGATTCGATTTTGAGTGTCATGCTGAACCCCCGTCTCGACCTGCTGACCGATTATCCTTTTACCCGCCTGCGCGCGCTGCTCGACTCCGAGCCGCTGCCTGAGGGGATGACGCCGATCAACCTGTCGATCGGCGAACCGCAGCATGCGATGCCGGATTTTGTGGCCGAGCATCTGGGGCGCGATCTTGCGGGCTTAAGCCGTTATCCCACGCCAAATGGCACGCCGGACCTGCGTGCCGCCATCGCCGGCTGGCTGCAGCGCCGCTATCGCCTGCCTGAAGGCTTGATCGATCCGGAGCGGCAGGTCGTGGCGCTGAACGGCACCCGCGAGGGGCTGTACATGATCTCGCAGGTGGTCGTGCCGGAGAAGAAGGGGCCCAAGGGCGAGCGGCCCTTGGTGCTGATGCCCAATCCCTTCTATCAGACCTATGTGGCCGCCGCGGTCACGGCAGGCGCCGAGCCGTATTTCGTCGCGGCCACGCCCGAGAATGGCTTCCTGCCGGATTTCGCCGGCCTGCCGCCGGATATCCTGGCCCGCACGGCGCTGGTCTACCTGTGCTCCCCGGCCAATCCGCAGGGCACGGTCGCCAGCATCGAATATCTCGCCCGGCTGATCGAACTGGCGCGGGAATACGATTTCGTCATCGCCTTCGACGAATGCTATTCCGAGATCTACGACAAGGTGCCGCCGCCGGGCGGGCTCGAAGCAGCGATGCATCTCAGCGGCGGCAAGATAACCGCCGATGCGCTGAAGAACGTGATCGTCTTCCATTCGCTGTCGAAGCGCTCCAGCGTGCCGGGCCTGCGCTCGGGTTTTGCCGCCGGCGATCTGACGATCTGCCAGGCTTTCATCAAGCTGCGCAATTACGGCTGTGCCGGCTTGATGATGCCGGTGGCTGCTGCCTCGGCGGCCTTGTGGCGCGACGAGGCCCATGTCGAGGCCAGCCGCGCGCTGTACCGGCAGAAATTCGATATCGCCCAGAACATCATTGGCAACCGGTTCGGCTTCTACCGGCCGGCCGGCGGCTTCTATCTCTGGCTCGATGTGGGTGATTCGGAGGCCGCGGCCAAGAAGCTGTGGCAGGAGGCTGGCATCCGGGCCTTGCCCGGCGGCTATCTGACCCGGCCCGAGAATAACGGCGAAAAAGCCGGAAAACCGTATCTTCGGCTGGCCTTGGTGGCCGATGTGGAGACCACCAAGCTGGCGCTTCAACGATTCAGTAACACTCTCGGGCGTTAGATTCTGGCAAGCTGGGGCGGAAGAGTCTGTCCCGGCCCGGTTTTATGTCTGTTCGTATGGTTAATGGGGTCATGGCAAAAGCGGCGAGGAAGGGTATGGCTTCCAGGTCGAAGAAGAAGGCGCGGTTTTTTCCGGATGGCTTCGACGATTTCCTGCGTCGCCGCGCCGCCGAGGGCAGCGGCGTGCTGCTGCTTGGTTTCAGCTTCCTGCTGGCGCTGGCCTTGGCCACCTTCAACCCCACCGATCCGAACTTCAATCACGCCACGCCGCAGGCACCCCAGAACTGGCTCGGCCTGCCGGGCGCCTATATCTCCGACGTCCTGCTGCAGACGCTGGGCCTTTCGGCCTGGCTGATGGTGCTGCTGTTCGCCACCTGGGGCTTTCGCATCGTTTCCCATCGTGGCCTGCCGCGCTGGTGGCTCAACGTTGCGCTGGTACCGCTGACGCTGCTGCTGTTTGCAAGCTTTGCCGCCGCCTTGCCGGTACCGGCGGTCTGGAGCCTGCGCACTGGTCTTGGCGGCATTCTTGGCGATTTCATTCTCTATCAGCAGCTTGTGCCGCTCGGCGTGACCTTCGGCCTGCCGATGTCGGCGGTGCTGCCGGCCGTGCTGTGCTTTGGCTTCGCGGTTTTGGCTTTCTATTTCGCTTCGGGCCTGTCGCTGAATGAATGGCGCCGCATGGGCGCCGGCCTTGGCCTGGGCGCTGCGGCCACTACGGGGCTTGCCGCTCAAGGGCTTTATCGCGGCGGCAAGGCGGTGGCCCGCGCGGGCCAGGAAGCGCCGGAGGTGGTGGGCGGCTTTTTCGAGCGCCTGCGCTCCATCTTTTCGCGCCGCGATGACGAGGACGAGCCCGTGCTGCGGCAATCCGAGCCCAGCCTGCGCCGCAGCAGCCGTGCTGCGGCTGAGGACGACGAGGATTACGCCGATCAGGAGGATCTGGACGAAACCCTGGATGAGGACGAGGACTTGCCGCGCCTGCCCGCCGCCAAGAAGGCGGATGAGGGCCGCGTCACCCGCCGCATCGAGAAGCCCAAGACCGGCAGCCGCGCTGCCCGCGAGGCGCAGACCTCGCTCAAACTGGGCGAAGGCGATTTCGAACTGCCGGAATTGTCGCTGCTGAAGCCGCCGCCGGCGGATTCGGCGCGTGAGAAGATCAACGAGGATGCGCTGGAGCAGAATGCGCGCATGCTCGAATCGGTGTTGAACGAATTCGGCGTGCAGGGCGAGATCACCAAGGTCCGTCCCGGTCCGGTGGTCACGCTGTATGAGCTTGAGCCCGCGCCCGGCACCAAGTCCAGCCGTGTGATCGGGCTCTCTGACGATATTGCCCGCTCGATGAGCGCGCTTTCGGCCCGCGTTGCGGTCATCCCTGGGCGCAACGCCATCGGCATCGAGTTGCCCAATGCCAAGCGCGAAACGGTTTATCTGCGCGAGTTGCTGGCCTCGGCCGAATTCGAGGCCTCATCGAACAAGCTCGGCCTGGCGCTGGGCAAGGATATCGGTGGCGCGCCGATCATCGCCGATCTCGCCAAGATGCCGCATCTGCTCGTTGCCGGTACCACCGGTTCGGGCAAGTCGGTGGCGATCAACACCATGATCCTGTCGCTGCTCTACCGGCTGACCCCGGATCAGTGCCGCTTCATCATGGTCGATCCGAAGATGCTGGAACTCTCCGTCTATGACGGCATTCCGCATCTGCTGGCGCCGGTGGTGACCGAGCCGGGCAAGGCGGTTGTGGCGCTGAAATGGACCGTGCGCGAGATGGAGGACCGCTATCGCAAGATGTCGGAGCTCGGCGTGCGCAACATTGCCAGCTACAACGAGCGCCTGGCGCAGGCCCGTGCCAAGGGCGAGAAGCTTGGCCGCACCGTGCAGACCGGCTTCGATCCGGAAACCGGCAAGCCGATGTATGAAGAGCGGCCGATCGATCTTTCGCCGCTGCCCTTCATCGTGGTCATCGTTGACGAACTGGCCGATCTCATGCTGGTCGCCGGCAAGGAGATCGAAGCCGCCATTCAGCGCCTGGCGCAGATGGCGCGCGCGGCCGGCATCCACCTGATCATGGCGACCCAGCGTCCCTCGGTGGACGTCATTACTGGCACGATCAAGGCCAATTTCCCCACCCGCATCTCGTTCCAGGTGACGTCGAAGATCGACAGCCGCACCATTCTGGGCGAGCAGGGCGCCGAGCAGTTGCTGGGCATGGGCGATATGCTGTTCATGCCGGGCGCGGGCCGCATCCAGCGTGTCCACGGCCCCTTCGTCTCCGACGAGGAAGTCGAGCGCGTGGTGAAGACCTTGAAGGATCAGGCCGAACCGGTCTATGTCGAGGCCGTCACTGCTGATCCCGATGGCGGCAAGTTCGGTATGCCGGGCACCGGCGGCGAGGGCGGCGAGGAAGACGCGCTCTACGATCAGGCTGTTGCGCTGGTCTGCCGCGAGCGCAAGGCGTCGACCTCCTTTATCCAGCGCCACCTGCAGATTGGCTATAACCGCGCCGCCCGCATCATGGAGCGCATGGAGAAGGAAGGCGTGGTCGGCGCCGCCAACCATGTCGGCAAGCGCGAAGTGCTTGCCCGGAATATCGAAGCAGCCGAATAGCTTGATGAGATTTCAGATGACATGCAAACCCCGGCAGCGATGCCGGGGTTTTGTTTTATTCATGAACCCTCATCTTGAAGCTGTTTCATCTCGGTAATTCGGGCTTTCCCCAAAGCGCAGGCGGGTTATCATCCAGGTGGCACAAACCCAAGGAGGAAGCCCCATGGAAGTCCGCGCCGCCGTCGCCTTCGAAGCGAAAAAGCCGCTCAGCATTGAAACGGTGAAGTTGGAAGGACCGAAGGCGGGCGAGGTGCTGGTCGAGATCAAGGCCACCGGCGTCTGCCATACCGATGCCTACACGCTCTCAGGTATGGATTCGGAAGGCAAGTTCCCCTGCATCCTTGGCCATGAAGGCGCCGGCGTGGTGGTCGATATCGGTCCGGGCGTGACCAGCGTGAAGAAGGGCGATCACGTCATCCCGCTCTACACGCCGGAATGCCGGCAATGCGAATACTGCCTCAGCCGCAAGACCAATCTCTGCCAGTCGATCCGCATCACGCAAGGCCAGGGCGTAATGCCGGATGGCACGTCGCGCTTCTCCTGCCGCGGCGAGACCATCTGGCATTATATGGGTACCTCCACCTTCGCCAATTACACGGTGCTGCCGGAAATTGCTGTTGCGAAGATCCGCGAGGACGCGCCTTTCGATAAGGTCTGCTATATCGGCTGCGGCGTCACCACCGGCATAGGCGCGGTGATCTATACGGCGAAAGTCACCCCAGGCAGCAATGTCGTGGTCTTCGGCCTTGGCGGCATCGGCCTCAATGTCATCCAGGGCGCGCGCATGGTCGGCGCCAACATGATTGTCGGCGTCGACATCAACCCGGCCCGCAAGGAAATGGCCGAGAAATTCGGCATGACACATTTCGTCAACCCGAAGGACATGAAGGATGACGAATTGGTCCCGTATCTCGTCAATCTGACCAAGGGCGGTGCCGATTACAGCTTCGAGTGCATCGGCAATGTGAAGACCATGCGCCAGGCGCTGGAATGCTGCCACAAGGGCTGGGGCGAAAGCATCATCATCGGCGTGGCGCCGTCAGGTGCGGAGATCTCCACGCGGCCTTTCCAGCTCGTTACCGGACGCGTCTGGAAAGGTTCAGCCTTCGGCGGCGCGCGCGGGCGCAGCGACGTGCCGCAGATCGTCGAATGGTATATGGATGGCAAGATCAATATCGACGATCTGATCACCCATGTGATGCCGCTGGAAAAGATCAACGATGCCTTCGACCTGATGCATGAGGGCAAGTCTATCCGCTCGGTCGTCACGTTCTAGGGCAGCTGTCTGATGGAACGCATCAAACAATGGGCCTGCTTCGGCGGCCGGCAGGAAGTCTGGGCGCATGCATCAGCCGTGCTTGACTGCCGGATGGAGTTCTCCATCTACCTGCCGCCGCAGGCGGCAGACGGCGCCAGGCTTCCGGTGCTTTATTATCTGTCGGGATTGACCTGCACTTGGGAGAATGTGACGGCCAAGGCCGGCGCCCAGCGTTATGCCGCCGAACATGGCCTGATCCTCGTGGCGCCGGACACGTCTCCACGAGGGGTCAATTTGCCAGGTGAGAACGACGCATACGATTTCGGCTCCGGCGCGGGCTTCTATGTTGATGCAACCGAGGCGCCGTGGTCGAAACATTACCGGATGTATTCCTACATCACGGCGGAATTGCCGGCGCTGATGGCGCGGCATTTCCCAGTCGATAGCGCCCGTGCTGGAATCTTTGGCCATTCCATGGGCGGCCATGGCGCGCTCGTCTGCGCTTTCCGCAACCCGCAGCAATATCGATCCGTCTCCGCCTTCGCTCCCATCGTTGCGCCGATGCAGGTGCCTTGGGGGCAAAAAGCTTTCGCAGGGTATCTTGGAGCAGATCGCTCCGCATGGAGTGCTTACGATGCCACCGCGCTGGCTACGCAAACGGCTTGGCGCAAGCCGGTGCTGATCGATCAGGGCAGTGCGGATGAGTTCCTGGAGACCCAACTCAAGCTGCAGCTTTTCGTCGCGGCGGCCAGCAAGACTGGCATTCCGGTGCAGCTGCGTCTGCAGCCGGGCTACGATCACAGCTATTATTTCATCGCCAGCTTCATCGGCGATCACATTGCCCATCACGCGGCGGCGCTGAAGTAGAGGGGCTATGGTAGCTGGGCGTTAAGGCTGGGCATGACGCTGACGGGTTTTTACGCAGCCACCTCAGGCTTCAGCCCAAATGCATCCGCTGGCGCGTCGGCCGTTACGAAATGCAGCAGCATCTCGTGCACGCCTGGATCGGTCATCAGGCGGCGATGGCCTAGGCCGTTGAGGATGCGGAAATCTGCCTGCGGCCAGGCGGCGGCATTCTCCTGGCTATGCTGCAGCGGCACCGTCCTGTCGTCGCGGCTATGCAGGATCAGGCCTGGTGCTGCGAGCTGCCGCAGCTTGGGCGGCAGGTAAAGCGAATCCATGCTGCGGCCGACGAGCCGCTCGATCTCGGCAAAGGCTTTCGCCGTGCGCTGCTGATTCAGCCCATAGACCTTCATCAGCGCGCCGGCAAAGAGGCGGGGATGGTTCGGCGCGGCGAGGATCGCAAAACGCTCCGCCCGCAGCCCCATCTCGGTTGCGGCAATCAGCGTCGCCGTCCCGCCCAGCGAATGCGCGATTACGGCCCGGAAGGGCGTAAGGCCCAGCGCGTTTGCTTCGCGGGCGACTGCGGCGATGGCGGCTGCCTGGATGGGAAGGCTGGCGAGCTTGGCCTTGCTGCGGCCGTGGCCGGGCAGATCCAGGGTCAGTACCTGATAGCCGCGCCGGACCAGCTTATCCGCGAGACCTGCCCAGCTGCGATGATCATCTTCCCAGCCATGCACGAGCAGGATGGCCGGGCCGGCGGGATTTTCGCGCCGGCCATAAAGCCAGGCGGCCACCGGGCCGGATGGCGCCTCGACCGCAAGGGGCGCTCCGCGGAAGGTATATCCTGAGCGACTGGGAGCGGGGCGGCGGAGCGGGATGAGGAAAAGCCGGGCTGCGTAGGCTGCAGCCCAGCCCGGTGCAAGACGAAAAGCAGCTTTCAAGACCAGCCGACTGGCCAGTACGTTAATAATAGCACGAATATTCGTGCTTTTTGCGGAAGAAGGGCGAAGAGGGGCGGTTGGGCGCGTCATGGCATATTCTCGGCTGGATGTAGAATGCCATAATATCGAACGTTCGTTTCATTTCAACCACAAAGATCAGCCGAAAAGACGGAAAGCGCAGCCGTTCGCGCCGGGCTTTTGGCCGGGCTTTTGGATGTGTGGAAGGATTATCCCAGTTTGACGGCCGTGCCGCTCGCCGCGACCAGCAGCATCTGCCTGTCGGTGCCGCCGATCTGCTGATAATCGAGATCAAGGCCGACCACGGCATCGGCGCCGAGCTGCTTGGCTTCGTCCACCAGGCTTTCCAGCGCCAGCGCCTTGGCCTTGCGCAGCTCCTTTTCATAACCGCCGGAGCGGCCACCGAGGATATCGGTGATGCCGGCGAAGAAATCCCGGAAGATGTTGGTGCCCATCACGGCCTCGCCGGCCACGATGCCGAGATAGGCAGTGATCTTGCGGCCTTCGACGCTGTCGGTGCTGGTGAGGATCATGATGCGCGCTCCTATCGCTGTCATGGAAGAGTAAGCGGCCCGCCTTGATTTCGCCACGCCCGACGGCTACGCCTCAAACCATGCTTCCAACATTTCCCGCCATCGCCGCTCAGGGCCTTCTCGCTCAGGACACGGTCGTTCAGTCTCAAGACTCTCAAGACCGGGCCTTGAGCCGCCGCCGTTTTCTGCTGGCCATGGCGGTTACTGCCGCTGCGGCGCAGCTGACCCTGCCGGTGGCCTATGCCGCCGCACCTGCCAGCGCGCAACTGACCCAGCAGGACCGCCAGGACCTGCAGCGCATCGCCGGCTATTTCAACAGCGTCCGCACGATGAAAGGCCGATTCCTTCAGGTCGGCCCTGACGGCAATGCCGCCGAAGGCCAGATTTTCTTGAGCCGGCCTGGCCGCTTCCGCTTTGAATTCGATCCGCCGGTGCCGATGCTGATCGTTTCCGACGGCGCCTATATCATCATGGAGGATCGTGAGCTGCGCAGTGTGGAGCGTATCCCGCTGGGTGCCACGCCGCTGGATATGCTGCTGCGCGATGAGGTCAAATTCGACGACAGCGTCGGCATAGCCAAGGTGGAGCGCGGGGCGGCCATCCTGCGGGTCACCCTGTTCGAACCCTCGCGTCCCAAGGAAGGCACGCTGACCCTGGTCTTCGGGGACAGGCCGCTGGAATTCGCCGGCTGGACCGTGACCGACGCGCAGGGCAAGACCACCTCAATCTCGCTTAGTCAGATTGACTTCAACCCAGAGTTGAGCAGCCGGCTTTTCTCCTACGGAGACGGTCCGAGCCAGGGGCGCGAGTTGCGCCGCCGCCGCTGAGGGCGGCCATCAGCTCATCCGGCAAAGTACAGATATTTCCGTGACCATGGTCACGGCGGCGTGCAGGGGCCGAACGCAAGTCCGTGAACTTTCGTCGAAAACCCCTGCTTTCAGCAGGAGCAAAGGTTGCAGGCTTTCGACAGGCTGCTATAACCTCGGCCCCGAACGGCAATCCGCATAACCTGGGCTCCCGCCTCTGGTCCGAAACCCGTAGGTCAGCATGAATATCCATGAATATCAGGCAAAAAGCCTGCTCGCGAAATACGGCGTTGCCGTACCCCGCGGCGGTGTCGCCTTTTCTCCTGACGAAGCCAAGACCGTAGCCCGCGAGCTCGGCGGCCCGATCTGGGTGGTCAAGGCCCAGATCCATGCAGGCGGCCGCGGCAAGGCCGGCGGCGTCAAGGTGGTGAAGTCGCTCGACGACGTCGAAGAGAATGCCAAGAAGATGCTGGGCATGACGCTGGTCACGCACCAGACCGGCCCGGAAGGCAAGGTGGTCAAGCGCCTCTATATCGAGGAAGGCTGCGACATCAAGCGTGAGCTGTATCTCTCGCTGCTGGTCGACCGCGCCACCTCGCGCATCACCGTGATGGCCTCGACCGAAGGCGGCATGGAGATCGAAGAGGTTGCCGCCAAGCATCCGGAGAAGATCCTCAAGGTCGCCATTGACCCGGCGACCGGCATGCAGCCGCATCACGCACGCAAGATTGCCTTTGGCCTCGGCCTGGAAGGCAAGCAGGTGCAGTCGGCGGTGAAGTTCATGATGGCGATGTACGAGGCTTTCGTCGGCCTCGACGCCTCGATCGTCGAAATCAACCCGCTGGTGGTCACCGGCGCGGGCGACATGATCGCGCTCGATGCGAAGATGAACTTCGACGACAACGCGCTATACCGGCATAAGGATGTCGAAGATATGCGCGATCCGGACGAGGAGGATGCCTCCGAGCTGGAAGCCGCCAAGTGGTCGCTGAACTACGTCAAGCTGGACGGCGAGATCGGCTGCATGGTCAACGGCGCCGGCCTGGCCATGGCGACGATGGACATCATCAAGCTGTACGGCTCCGAGCCGGCCAACTTCCTCGATGTCGGCGGCGGCGCCACCAAGGAGCGCGTCACTGCAGCGTTCAAGATCATCCTCAAGGATCCGAACGTCAAAGGCATCCTGGTCAACATCTTCGGCGGCATCATGCGCTGCGACATCATCGCCGAAGGCGTGGTCGCCGCTGCCCGCGAAGTGAAGCTGTCGGTGCCGCTGGTGGTTCGCCTCGAGGGCACCAACGTCGATCTGGGCAAGAAGATCATGGCCGAATCGGGCCTGCCGATCATCTCTGCCGACAATCTCGCCGATGCCGCCGAGAAGGTGGTGAAGGCCGTGAAGGGAGCCAAGTAAATGGCCGTTCTCGTTAACAAGGACACCAAGGTCATCTGCCAGGGCATCACTGGCAGCCAGGGCACCTTCCATACTGAACAGGCGATCGCCTACGGCACGAAGATGGTCGGCGGCGTCACCCCGGGTAAGGGCGGCACCACGCATCTCGGTCTGCCGGTGTTCAACACCGTGGCCGAGGCGGTCGAGAAGACCGGCGCCAATGCCTCTGTGATCTACGTGCCGCCGCCGTTTGCGGCCGACTCGATCCTTGAAGCCATCGACGCCGAGATCCCGCTGGTGGTCTGCATCACCGAAGGCATCCCGGTGCTGGATATGGTGAAGGTCAAGCGCGCGCTCAGCGGCAGCAAGACCCGCCTGATCGGTCCGAACTGCCCGGGCGTGATCACGCCGGGCGAGTGCAAGATCGGCATCATGCCGGGTCATATCCATCGCCGCGGCAAGGTCGGCATCGTGTCGCGCTCCGGCACCCTGACCTATGAAGCGGTGGCGCAGACGACTGCGGCCGGTCTCGGCCAGACCACCTGCATCGGCATCGGCGGCGACCCGGTCAACGGCACCAACTTCATCGATGCGCTCGACCTGTTCCTGGGCGATCCGGAAACCGAGTGCATCATCATGATCGGCGAGATCGGCGGCAGCGCCGAAGAGGAAGCCGCCGAGTTTCTGAAGAAGTCGAAGGTGAAGAAGCCGACGGTTGGCTTCATCGCCGGTCGCACCGCGCCTCCGGGCCGCCGCATGGGTCATGCCGGCGCCATCATCTCGGGCGGCAAGGGCGACGCGAATACCAAGCTGGATGCCATGCGATCGGCCGGCATCCGTGTGTCGGATAGCCCGGCAGCGCTTGGCACCACCTTGGTCGATCTGTTGAACGGGAAGTAACCGAAGTAACCAGAGGACGGCGCCGGCCAACAAGCGGCGCCATGACATCGATGACGGCGCAGCTTGAACGCACGCAGTTCCTCTACGGTGGCAACAGCACCTTCGTTGAGGAGCTGTATGCCAAGTACGTTGCCAACCCCAACAGCGTCGACGCCTCCTGGCGGCAGTTCTTCGAGGCGCTGGGCGAAGATTTCGCCAAGCCCGAACAGGCGCTGAGCCGCCCCTCCTGGGCGCCGCCGGCTTCGCTGGTGCCGCTGGAGGACGAAGGCCTGCTCGGCCCGCAGGGCAAGGCGGTCAAGGCCGCCGAGCGCGCCACCAAGGCCGGCGCCTCCGCCGCCGATGCCCGCGCCGCTGCGCTGGATACCATCCGCGCGGCGATGCTGATCCGCAACTACCGCATCCGCGGCCATCTCAAGGCGCAGCTCGATCCGCTCGGCATCCAGGCGCCCGGCGAGCATCCCGAGCTTGAGCCGGAAACCTACGGCTTCACCGAAGCCGACATGGACCGGCCGATCTTCATCGACAATATGCTGGGCCTGGAGACCGCGACGCTGCGCGAAATCCTCCAGATCCTGCGCCGCACCTACTGCTCGACCATCGGCGTCGAGTTCATGCACATCTATCACCCCGAGCAGAAGGCCTGGATCCAGCAGCGCATTGAAGGGCGCGACAAGGAAGTCCAGTTCACGCCCGAGGGCAAGAAGGCGATCCTGAACAAGCTGGTGGAAGGCGAGATCTTCGAGCGCTTCTGCCACATGAAGTTCACCGGCACCAAGCGCTTCGGCCTGGAAGGCGGCGAAGCGCTGATCCCGGCGATGGAAGCGATCATCAAGCGCGGCGGCCAGCTCGGCCTGCGCGAGATCGTGCTCGGCATGCCGCATCGCGGCCGCCTCAATGTGCTGGCCAACGTGATGGCCAAGCCGTATCGCGCGATCTTCTCCGAATTCAAGGGCATGGCCTACCACCCGGACGATTTCCAGGGTTCGGGCGACGTGAAGTATCACCTTGGCGTTTCCGCCGACCGCGAGTTCGACGGCAACAAGGTGCACCTGTCGCTGGCGGCCAACCCGTCGCATCTTGAGATCGTCGATCCGGTCTGCTTGGGCAAGGCGCGCGCCAAGCAAACCCAGTATGGCGACACCGAGCGCGAGCAGGTGCTGACCGTGCTGCTGCATGGCGACGCGGCTTTCGCCGGCCAGGGCGTGGTGGCGGAATGCTTCGCGCTGTCCGAGCTGCGCGGCTATCGCACCGGCGGCACGATCCACATCATCGTCAACAACCAGATCGGGTTCACGACCAATCCGTCCTATTCGCGCTCCTCGCCCTATCCGTCGGATGGCGCGAAGGTGGTGCAGGCGCCGATCTTCCATGTCAACGGCGACGATCCGGAAGCGGTGACTCATGTGGCGAAGATCGCCACCGAGTTCCGCCAGAAGTTCAAGAAGGACGTGGTCATCGACCTGTTCTGTTATCGCCGTCACGGCCATAACGAGACCGACGATCCGTCGTTCACCCAGCCGATCATGTACCGCACGATCGCCACGCATCCGACGACGCGGCAGATCTATGCCAAGCGGCTGATCGAGGAGGGCGTCGTCACCGAGGCGGAAGCCGAGGCGATGGTGACCGAATTCCAGAACCGCCTGGAGGAAGAGCTGGAGGCCTCGAAGTCCTTCAAGCCCAACAAGGCTGACTGGCTGGAAGGCAAGTGGTCGGGCCTGGAGATCGCCTCCGGCGAGGACCGCCGCGGCACCACCGCGGTGGAGATCGAGACGCTGAAGAAGATCGGCCGGGCGATCACGACGATTCCGGAAGGCTTCAACATTCACAAGACGCTGGCGCGCAACGTGCAGAATCGCCGCAATGCCATCGAGGCCGGCGAAGGCATCGACTGGGCGACGGCGGAAGCTTTGGCCTTCGGCTCGCTGCAGCTCGAAGGCTTCCCGGTCCGCCTGTCGGGCCAGGATTGCGGCCGCGGGACCTTCAGCCAGCGCCACAGCGTCTGGCACGACCAGCAGACGGAAGAGCGCTATGTGCCGCTCAACCATATCGCCGAGGGCCAGGCCCATTACGAGGTGATCGACAGCTTGCTGTCGGAGGCCGCGGTGCTTGGCTTTGAGTATGGCTACAGCCTGGCCGAGCCGAACGCGCTGGTCATGTGGGAAGCGCAGTTCGGCGACTTCGCTAACGGCGCGCAGGTGGTGTTCGACCAGTTCATCTCCTCGGGCGAAGCCAAGTGGATGCGCATGTCGGGCCTCACCGTCCTGCTGCCGCATGGCTATGAAGGCCAGGGTCCGGAGCACAGCTCGGCCCGCCTGGAGCGCTATCTGCAGCTCTGCGCCGAAGACAACATGCAGGTGGCGAACTGCACCACGCCGGCGAACTACTTCCACATCCTGCGCCGGCAGATCCATCGCAAGTTCCGCAAGCCGCTGATCCTGATGACGCCGAAGTCGCTGCTGCGTCACAAGCTGGCGGTTTCGAAGCTGACCGATATGGGCCCCGGCTCGTCCTTCCATCGCGTGCTGTGGGACGATGCGCAGCTTGATGATGCGAAGATCAAGCGCGTCATCCTCTGCACCGGCAAGGTCTATTACGACCTGTTCGAGGAGCGGCAGAAGCGCGAGATGAAGGATACGGTGATCCTGCGCATCGAGCAGCTGTATCCCTTCCCGCATAAGGCGCTGATGAGCGAACTGCAGCGCTACAAGAACGCCAAGGTGGTCGTCTGGTGCCAGGAAGAGCCGAAGAATATGGGCGCCTGGAGCTTCATCGAGCCGCATATCGAGCATGTGCTGACCGAGATGGGCTCCAAGGTGAAGCGTCCGGTCTATGCCGGCCGTGTCGAGGCGGCTTCGCCGGCCACCGGCCTGATGAGCAAGCATAACCAACAGCAGGCGAAGCTGGTCGATGACGCCTTGACGGCCTGATGGGCCGCCGAGGCTGAAGTCGAGGGGCGTCGTTAGATAAAGGAAGTATGAAATGGCAGTCGAAATTCGCGTCCCGCAATTGGCGGAATCGATCTCCGAAGCCACGGTGGGCCGCTGGGCCGTCAAGCCGGGCGAGGCGGTCGCACGGGACCAATTGCTGGTCGAACTCGAAACCGACAAGGTGACCGTCGAGGTCAACGCGCCGGAAGCCGGCACGCTGGCCGAGGTGCTTGCTCAGGAAGGCGCCACCGTGCAGGTGGGCGACCTGCTCGCCACCTTGACCGCGGGCGCTGGTGCCGCTGCCGCGAAGCCGGCTGCCAAGGCTGAGGCTCCGAAGGCGCCGCAGGCTGCTGCCCCTGCCCCCGCCGCCGCCCCGGCTGCCACGCAGGGCGGTTCTGCGGCTGGTCAGCCGCTGCCCGCCGCGGCCAAGCTGGCTGCCGAGCAGGGCGTCGACGTTTCCGGCGTGACCGGCACCGGCAAGGATGGCCGCGTCACCAAGGGCGATGTGCTCGGTCTCCTGCAGGGCGGCGCCGCGGCCCCGGCTGCCAAGCCCGCCGTGCCGGCCGGTCCGCGCCCCAATGCGGCCCGCGAAGAGCGTCAGCGCATGTCCAAGCTGCGTCAGGTCATCGCGCGCCGCCTGAAGGAAGCCCAGAACACCGCCGCCATGCTGACCACCTTCAACGAGGTGGACATGTCGGCGCTGATGGCTGCCCGCAAGCAGTATGTCGAAGCCTTTGAGAAGCGCCATGGCGTGCGCCTTGGCTTCATGTCCTTCTTCGTGAAGGCCTGCGTGCAGGCGCTGAAGGAATTCCCGGCGGTCAATGCCGAGATCGAGGGCGACGATATCGTCTTCAAGAACTACTACAACATCGGCTGCGCGGTCTCGACGCCGACCGGTCTGGTCGTGCCGGTGATCCGCGATGCCGATCAGCTGTCCTTCGCCGGCATCGAGAAGGCGATCGCCGATTTCGGCAAGCGCGCCCGTGACGGCAAGCTTGGCCTTGATGAGCTGCAGGGCGGCACCTTCAGCGTCTCCAACGGCGGCGTGTTCGGCTCGCTGATGTCCACGCCGATCATCAATCCGCCGCAGTCGGCCATCCTTGGCATGCACAAGATCCAGGAGCGTCCGATGGCCATCAACGGGCAGGTGGTGATCCGCCCGATGATGTATCTGGCGCTGTCTTACGACCACCGCATCATCGACGGCCGCGAGGCGGTCAGCTTCCTGGTGCGGGTCAAGGAATGCATCGAGGATCCGCAGCGTCTGCTGTTCGAGATGTGATCAGTGCGGCGGGCCTTCGGGCCCGCCCTTGTTTTTGCGCCGGTCCCGCGTCACCTTCCACCCGGCACAGTTTCCAAGAACAATCAGAAAATTTTGGAGTCAGCGATGAGCGAACAGGCATTCGACATCATCATCATCGGCGCCGGGCCGGGCGGCTACACCATGGCCATCCGCTGCGCCCAGCTTGGGATGAAGACCGCAGTGGTGGAGAAGCGCGCCACGCTGGGCGGCACCTGCTTGAATGTCGGCTGCATTCCCTCCAAGGCGCTGCTGCAATCGTCTGAACTGTTCAACGAGGCCGGCCATGGCTTCGCCACGCATGGCATCAAGGTGGGCAAGCTCGAACTCGACCTGCCGGCGATGATGAAGCAGAAGCAGAGCGTGGTGGATGCCTCCACCAAGGGCATCGAGTTCCTGTTCAAGAAGAACAAGATCACCTGGCTGAAGGGAGCAGGCAAGCTGCTCGGCGGCGGCAAGGTGGAAGTGAAGGGTGAATCGGCCGGCACCTACTCGGCGAAGCATATCGTCATCGCCACCGGCTCCGACGTGATGCCGCTGAAGGGTATCGAGATCGACGAGAAGCAGATCGTCTCGTCCACCGGTGCTTTGGAACTGGGCAAGGTGCCGAAGACGATGGTGGTGATTGGCGGCGGCGTGATCGGCCTGGAGCTCGGCTCGGTCTGGAGCCGGCTGGGTGCCGAAGTCACGGTGGTGGAATTCCTCGACCGCATCCTGCCAACCAATGATGGCGAAGTTTCCAAGCAGATGCAGCGCATCCTCTCCAAGCAGGGGATGAAGTTCAAGCTGTCGACCAAGGTCGCCTCCGCCAAGGCCGGAAAGTCCGGCGTCACCCTGACCATGGAGCCGGCTGCCGGCGGCGCTGCCGAGGAAATGACGGCGGATATCGTGCTGGTTTCGATCGGCCGCCGTCCTTATGCCGATGCGCTCGGCCTGGAAGCCGCAGGCGTTCAGCTGGACGAGCGCGGGCGCATCAAGACCGATGGCCATTTCCAGACCACTGCCGCAGGCGTCTATGCCATCGGCGATGTCATCGCCGGTCCCATGCTTGCGCATAAGGCCGAGGAAGAAGGCGTCGTGCTGGCCGAGATGCTGGCCGGCCAGAAGCCTCATATCAACTACGATGCCATTCCGGCGGTGGTCTACACCTGGCCGGAAGTCGCCAGCGTCGGCAAGACCGAGGAAGAGCTGAAGGCTGCAGGCATTGCCTACAAGGCCGGCAAGTTCCCCTTCACGGCCAATGCCCGTGCCCGCGCCATGACGATGACCGATGGCTTCGTGAAAATCCTCGAAGACGAGAAGACCAAGCGTGTCGTCGGCTGCCACATCATTGGCCCGGATGCCGGCCATCTGATCCAGGAAGTGGTGATGGCGATCGAGTTCGGCGCTTCGGCGGAGGATATCTACCGCACCTGCCATGCCCATCCGGCGCTGACGGAAGCGGTGAAGGAAGCCGCGCTGGCCGTGGACGGCCGCACCATCAATATCTGATGGCTGACTTCAGGCATTACTGCAAAAGGGCGGCCGCCAGGCCGCCCTTTTCATTTCGGCTTCATGCCGGCTTTGTCATCTCGGTCGCCGCAGCATGAAGTCGCAGCTGTCGTTGCGCCGGATGGTGCGGAAGCCGAAGCGTGCATAAAGATGCCGCGCCGGATTGTTGCGCAGGACCATCAGCGAAGCGGTTTCACGCGCTTCATCCCATTCCTCGCAGAGGCGCTCCAGCAGGTAGCTGCCGATCCCGAGGTCGCGGAACTCAACGCTCATGAAAAATTGCTGCAGCCAGATCGCCCGCTCGGTGCGGGTAATGGTGAACCAGCCGGCATCGTCGCTGCCGCATTGCACGATCGCCGAATGGCGCCAGTCGTAGATCCGTGCGAAACGGGCAGCCTGATCCTTCTCGTCCCAGTGATAATAGGCCGAGGCGAAAGGCTGGATGCCCTCGGCGTAAATCGACCAGGCGAAGTTCAGATCCTCGGCCCGGGCGGGACGCAGGGTGACCGATGTCGCGAATGTTGTTCCCATGGCTCTCCTGTCCCGCCTCCGCGGCCTGGAGGGGCAGCGCAGCCCCGCAATCTAGGAAGCGAAATAGTGCCGGGACCGTCAGGGACAATTGGCCGCCCGGCAGGTCGGACCTGCTCCGGCCGGGGTCTGGTCGATGATCCCTGTTCCGGGCTAGGAAAAGGGGCATGATCGACAATCAGAGCATTGCCCACGCAACTGCCGGCTGGGGCCAGTCGAAGCTGGCCGCCGCACTCTGGGTCCTGGCCGGCGCCTTCGCCTTTTCACTGCTTTTTTCGTCCGGAAAGCTGATCGGTGGTGTCATTCCGGCGCTGCAGATCATCTTCATCCGCTATCTGAGTGGCTTTGTCACCGTCAGCGGCATGGTCGCCCTCCGCCGCGAGGTCTGGCCTGCCATCCAAGCCAGCCAGCGGCGCTGGCTGCATTTCCTGCGCGCCTTCTGCGGCGTGGCGGGCGGCAGCTGCAACGTGGCGGCAGCGATGCTGATGCCGTTGGCCGATGCCGCGGCGCTGGCGCTGCTGCAGGGCATGTTCACCATGCTCCTGGCCGTGCTGCTGTTGCGGGAACGTGTCAGCCGCGGCCAGATCCTTGCGGCCTTGCTCTGTCTGGCCGGGGCGTTTGTGATCGTGCGCGGCAATGCGCCGGCCGGTGGCTTGGGCGCCATGCTCGAAGCAGGCTGGGGGCCGTTATTCGGCATCCTCGGCGCCTTCCTGATCGCTTGCGAGATCATCCTGATCAAGTTCCTGACCCGGCATGAAAGCGCGCTGTCCATGCTGCTGCATGTCAACGGGTTCGCCACGCTGCTGCTGATCGTGCCGATGCTGCTGCTGTGGGAGGATGCATCGTGGCAACAGCTTGCAGCTCTGTCCCTGCTGGGGCCGATGGCCATCGCCGGGCAGCTCTGCAATGTCCGCGCCTATCAGATCGCAGATGCTGCCTGGCTGGCGCCGTTCGGCTATTCCTCGGTGGCTTTCGCTGCCCTGATCGGCTGGGTGGTTTTCGGGGACATACCCAGCCTGGCGGCCTGGATCGGCACGGCGCTGATCGTTGGCGGCGGGCTGCTGCTGATCCGCCGCTAGTAATGCAGCTCCGCGATCACCACGCGGTTATCGGCCAGCGGCCAGGACTGCACGGCGATGGTTTCATCGTTGAACCGGCAGACGACGCTGCGTTTGGGTGAGCCTGCCGGCAGCAGCAAAGTCGCTGTTGAAACATTCGGCACACCCTCGGCGATACCCTCTGCGGGTTGACCGTCGAAGGTGATGGTATCGCGGCCTATTCCGAAATAGCCGCGCGGGCGGCTCAGCGTAATCGCGCTGCTGGCCAGCTTGGCCTTGTCGCTGAGCGAGCCGGGGCGCAGGTGAATGATCGAGGATGAACGCGGGAAGGGTGACCGGTAGATATGGGTGATCGGATGATCCGGCGTGGCGATGACGAATTCGTACGTCGCATAGGGTGAGGCGCGGAACGGCCCCCAATAGCCATCGGCGCCGGTTTCCTGCCGATGCACTTGCCGCCGCCGTTCGCCGGTTCGCGGATCGGTCTCGTAGATTTCCACCACGGCACCGGCCACGGGCAAATTGGTCTGCACCGCAGAGCCGCTGGGCGGGCTGGTCATTCCATTGACCTTGCCGTTCAGGATCGGCGCTGCCTCGGCGGCGATGCCGGTGGTGCCCGGCGCACCGCCCATGATGAATTCCCAGATCGCGGCGAAGGCCCTTGGATGGAAGGCCACTTCGCGATGATCGAGGCCAGGCAGTACCACATTCTTTGCCCCTCTCAATGCGGGGCCGTCGAAGGCCACACCGGTCGGCTGACCGGGCATTCCCAGATAGCGGCCATCTGGCTGGGCGAATTTGTCGTTGGTGTCCGAAAGGGTGGTCATCCAGGCCGGACCGGGGACAGTCTCGGTCGGCCCTTCGTTCAGCTGGCGCAGGAAGGCGGAGCTGCCGTTGAATTCGCTGCCGAGCAGAACCCGGTCGGAGACAATGACGCCATGATTGGGCGTGCCGCACAGAACTGCATGCGAAACATGCGCTGCGCCCCCACCATTCTTGATGTAATTGCGGATTGCATTGCCACCCCGCGAGGAGCCGACCAGGGCGACCTTTGCGGCATTGGTCCGCTGTTTGACCTCGGAAACGAAAGCGGCAAGCTGTTCGCGCTGGTCGGTGCTGGACGAGCGCAGGCGCTGGAAGACCGCGTCGTTATTGCGTGCCAGCGGGTAGGGGAAGTCGACCGCGAACAGCCGGTCGCGCGGAAAGCCATTGCTTTCCCAGCGCCAGAATGTCGTGTGCCACAACGCAGCCGTATCGCCGTTGCCATGTACGAACACCACCGGGGCGGCATTCTCGAAACGCGGCGCGCAGGCCAGCAGCGGGCTCAACCCGAGGGCGGCGGAACCGAACAGAAAGCGACGGCGGGAGACGAGCGGCAGCATAAAAATCCCTTTTATGGTCTGGCCGGAGGAGAAGGCGGCGTTCCCTCTGGCGGTTTGGACGAGATCGGTGAATACTGCATGACAACAATAGCATGCCCATCCGCCCTGCCCAGATATGTCCCCGCGTCAACTGATCCTCCTGCTCGCCGCGCTGGAGGTGCTGGCCATCCTCCCCATCGCCAGCTTCCCCGCCCTGATGCCGACCTTCATCGAGGCCTGGAACTTAAACAATACGGAAGCCGGCTGGATCGCCGGCGTCTATTATCTTGGCTACATGCTGCTGGTGGCGCCCGCCGTCACGCTGACCGACCGCTATGATGCCCGTAACATCTTCGTGCTGGGCAGCGCCGTCACCGGCGTCGCCACCGTGGCCTTCGCTTTTCTCGCCGATGACTTCTGGTCCGGCTTTCTGCTGCGCGCCATCGGCGGCGTCGGGCAGGCGGCCGTTTATATGCCAGGGCTGCGCGCACTGACCGATCGTCTGGAAGGCGGCGAGCAAAGCCGCGCAGTGACTTTTTACACGGCCAGCTATTCGATCGCGATCTCGCTCAGCTTCACCGTCACCGGATTGCTGGCGGAATGGTATGACTGGCGCGTGAGTTTTGCCGTGCTCGGCCTGGGCTCCCTGCTGGCTGCGGTGGCCGCCTGGATACTGCTCGCGCCGCGTCCGCCGCAGCGGAAAAAGGGGCAGCCGCTTTTCGCGCTCAAGCCCGTGCTGCGCAATCGCGATGCGATGGGCTATATCCTTGGCTATGCGGCGCATGGCTTCGAGCTGACCGCGATCCGCGCCTGGATCACGGCCTTCCTGGTCTATGTTCTGGCTCGGGATGCCGCCCAGGGCGGCGCCTGGGCGGAGCATTTGCCGAGCCCAACCGTCCTGGCGGCGGTGATCACACTGATCGGGTTGCCGGCCAGCCTGCTTGGTAATGAGCTCGCGCTGAAATTCGGCCGCCGCCGTGCGTTGATCGCAATCATGAGCATCTCGGGGCTGCTCGGCGTGATGATCGGCTTCACGGCCGCCCTGCCGGTCTGGTGCGTGCTCATCTATTGCGCGATCTACTACATTTTCATCTCAGGGGATTCGGGCTCCTTGACGTCGGGCATGATGGCAGCGGCCGAGCCGGAGCATCGCGGCTCCACCATGGCGCTGCATTCGACCCTGGGCTTCGGCGTTTCCGTGCTGGGGCCCATTGTGGTCGGTCTTGCGTTGGATGCGGCGCAGCAGGCGATCGGCGGCGAGAACACGCTGACCTGGGGGATCGGCTTCGCGGTAATGGGCCTGAGCGTATTATTGGGCCCGGTGGCTCTGATCTGGGCGGGCCGCGGCGTGAAGGGCCGCGCAGCAGCAAACTCAGATTGACCGCAGGCGGACGATCCTGTCAAATTGCAGGATGTGCCGCTGGTGTGATCTCGACGCCTCCACTGCCGACCTGACACCTGAGCAGGTCGCCAAGCAGAGGCAAATCCTGCAATTGCTGACTCTGGTCGAGCATCCGGACGCGTTGCCGCAGCAGGATGTGCTGCGCATCGCACAGCAGATTTTCGCCCTGCTGGACGAGATCGACGATGCCTGTGCGGATTTCAAGCTTGCGCGGATCGGCTTGCCGCGCCGCCGCGACGGGCTACCGCCTCTAAGCGAATTCCACTGATCCATCATTAAGGACTGCCGCGATGAATCTTCAGGTCGCCTCCGCCAAATCCAGTGACGCAAAGGCCGCGGTCTTCGGCCGGATCGATGCCCTGCTGCCGGAGCTGGAGAAGATCTATATCGATCTGCACAAGCATCCCGAATTGTCGATGCAGGAGGTGCGCACCGCTGGCATCGCAGCGCGCTGGCTGGAGGATCATGGCTACGAGGTCCATGCCGGCATCGGCAAGACCGGCGTGGTCGGCCTGCTGAAGAATGGCGATGGTCCCTGCATTCTGCTGCGCGCTGACATGGACGGTCTGCCGGTCAAGGAAAAGACCGGCTTGCCCTATGCCAGCGAGCAGACCGGCACGGACCGCTTCGGGCAATCGGTTTCGATCATGCATGCCTGCGCCCATGACATGCATGTCACCTGGCTGATGGCGGTGACCAAGCTGCTCGCAGAGTCGCGCGATTTGTGGCGCGGCACGGTGATGGCGGTGTTCCAGCCGGCCGAAGAGATCGGCGCCGGCGCTGCCGCGATGCTGGCCGATGGCATGGTAAAACGTTTCCCCAAGCCCGATGTCTGCCTCGGCCAGCATCTGATCCCGATCCCGGCCGGTATGATCGGCTACAAGCCGGGCATTGCCATGTCGGCCGCCGATAGCTGGGAAGTGAAGATGATCGGCCGCGGCGCCCATGGCTCCAAGCCGGAGAACAGCGTCGACCCGGTGGTGATGGCCTCGGCCACCGTGATGCGGCTGCAGACCGTGGTGTCGCGCGAGGTGGCGATGGTCGACAGCGCCGTGGTCACCGTCGGCACGCTGCAGTCGGGCTTCAATGAGAACGTTATCCCTGACGAAGCTCTGCTGCGTCTGAATGTGCGCTCGTTCAAGGAGGAGGTGCGCAGCCGCGTGCTCGCTTCGATCAAGCGCATCATCGATGCCGAGGCGGCTGCCTCCGGTGCACCGCGGCCGCCGGAGATCCGCGAGATCAGCAAGTTCCCCGTCACCATCAATGACGAGGCGGCGATGGCCCGCACGGTGGATGCGATGACCGCGCGGCTTGGCGCCGAGCGCATGCTGCCGATGGAGCCGCTGTCAGGCAGCGAGGATTTTGGTCTGTTCGGCACAGCCTGGAACGTGCCGTCCGTCTTCTGGTGGGTCGGCGGTACCGACCCGAAGAAATTCGCCGAGGCGCAAGCCGGCGGCGAGCCGATCCCGGTCAATCACTCGCCGTTCTTCGCGCCGGTGATCCATCCTTCGCTGAAGGCGGGCATCGAGGCGATGCTGACGGCGGCTTACGCCTGGCTGGATTGACGGCGCAGCTTGCCTATTCGGCCTGCGGCGGCAGATCCGCCGGCCGGGCGAAGATCCCGCCATCCAGCATCCAGCTGAAGCTGGCGGGGAAATCGAAGCCAGGCTGTCCGGAAGCCGCCAGGGCTGCTTTGCCGAGCGGAGCGCCGGCGCTGAGCTCCGCCAGCAGCAGATCCTCGCCCGGATTGAGCTTGCGCCAGCGGATATCGATATGCTGGCGCCAGATCAGCAGACGCTCGCCGCTTCCATTCATGTCAATCCGGTCCACGGCAGGCGCGTCCGGCTGATGAACCTGCCAGATTTCGCTGACCGGGAACGGCGTTGACAGCCGCTGGGCCGAAGGATGCAGCGGCAGGTGCAATTGCGCCGTCACCTCAGCATCGGGGAGATCTTCAGGACGCAGCAGGGTCGCGTCTTCGGCGTGATAGGCAGTGTTCAGCGCCCATTCGAAAGCCGCGATATCGGGCAGGTAGTTATGCCCACCCAGGTCGGGCAGGGCCGCCAGAAAGGTTGGGAAGCCGCCGCCATATTGCGTAAGGATGGGCGAACGCGGCGGCTCGAAAATCAGGAAGTCACGCGCGGTCTGGGCAAAGAAAGCCTCGCCAACCAGGGCTCGTGTCACCGGGAAGGTGGTGGCGAGCGCCTCCAGAAGGCTGGTGCGGAAATGATCGGCATAGATCTGCACGCGGCCTTCGGCCGGAATCGCGTCGCCGATCACCTTCTCGGCGATCATGTAGAGCGAGTCGGTCAGCGCCGTGGCAAATTCCCGCTGGCGTTCAAGCAGCGCGCTCATCGCTATCCCCGGTAGTCTGCCCAACAGTCGGCGCTGCAAGGGCTGCCAGCGCTTCGACGCGACGGCGGTCAGCATGTTCGGCTTCGGCGACCAGATGCGGCAGCGGCGGGATATTGACATCCCATTCCAGCAAGGTGGCGGCATGCGGGAATCTCCGCACGGCGCTGGCATAAAGCCGCCAGACCG
The DNA here is from genome assembly GCF_937960835.1 of uncultured Ferrovibrio sp. Classification (GTDB taxonomy): domain Bacteria; phylum Pseudomonadota; class Alphaproteobacteria; order Ferrovibrionales; family Ferrovibrionaceae; genus Ferrovibrio. The sequence continues at coordinate 103,944 of NZ_CALGPC010000003.1, read as the reverse complement.
GCTCGGCCACCAGGGAGCCGTGATCGTCGATCAGGATTGTCTGCCCATCGGCGTCGATCTCGGTATGGCCGGCCACATGCAGTTCATGCACGGCCATGGGCGGCAAGCTGTCGAGATAGGCTTCCGCCACCGCAGGCGCAGCCTCGCGTCCGACATGATTGACGCTGGAAACATAGATATTGTTGACGTCGCAAAGGATGCCGCAGCCGGTGCTGGTGCTGAGCCGGCTTAGAAACTCTGCCTCGGCAATGTGGCTTTCGCGAAAGCGCAGATAAGTCGCCGGCGTTTCGATCAGGATCGGTCGCTTCAGCCGCGCCTGCACGATATCGATATTGCGGCTGGCCAGTTCCAGGCTTTCATCAGTATAGGGGATCGGCAGCAGGTCGTTATAGTAGCGGCCATCGACGCCCACCCAGGCAAGATGCTCCGACACCAGCACCGGCTCCAGCCATTCGACCAGCGCCGCCAGTCTTTCGAGATGGGCCGCATCCGGCAATTCGCTGCCGCCCAAGCCAAGGCCCACGCCGTGCACTGAAACCGGCCAGATCGCCCGCGCCTGCTCCAGATAATAACGCGGCGCGCCGCCGCCCATGTAATTCTCGGCATGAATTTCCACCCAGCCCACCGCTGGCCGCAGCTCCAGCAACGCGCGATGATGGGGGGCACGCAGGCCGATGCCGGCCCGGTCCGGGTTCAGCCTGCCAGGGTTGGGTCGATCCCCTCCTGCCAGCACCGGCATGGCCGGCGCATGAGCGGGGTTGGCAGATGACTGGGTCATGGCACGCCGCTCTTGGTCAATCCCGCATCAGCAGGACGTCTGTTCGGCCTCGACCATGCCACGCGTCAACGCGGCGTCGATCGCCGAAGCGGCGAAATGGGCGGTGTTTCTGAGCATAACGCACTCCTCTGGGGCTAGGGACGACGCCTTGCGGTGATTGGTCATCAAGGTCATCCCTAACGCTGCCTGCCGAGAGGCAGTTTAACACTGCCGGCGGGGAAATGGCTGCAATTATAACGGCAGCGGGCAGCTCAACCGCTGGTTTCCTGGGCGGCGGCCGGTACGAGAAACGGCGTCAATGGGCCGTCATGGGCAGGCATCCCGAGCCGGCCGATCCCAGGCAGCTTCAAGGCGGGCCGCAGCAGGTCCACCCCAAGGGTGAGGCCGAGCAGGTTGAGTTCAATCCCCTCGCTGACCGCCGCCGTCACCCCGGCAAGGCCGAAAAGCGAGATCTGCCAGCCCGTCCCGCTGGGAGCGGGGGCGAAAATTTGATCGGTGCCGATCCAGTCCTTGCCGATCGCGGTCGGCGGCAGATGCAGGCCCAGTTCCGGAACCTGGCGGGCGATATAGGCGACGAAGCTGTTCGAGTTGGGTCCGGGCCACATCACGTATTTCTCGCGGCCGGGATAGCGTTCGGCGGCAGCAATGATCAAAGGAATGGCAAAGGCGGCCTCCGGCCCCCGCATATCGAGCAGCAGTTCCGGGGCGTTGCCGGCCCAGTAGCCGTCCGGCACGCGCTGGCTGATCCGCACCGGGGAACTGCCCCAGCCGACCACTTCATACCGCGTGTAGGACGGCGCTCCGGCCGGCTTGACCACAATCCAGGTATGCACTGCGAGCGCCCCGCGCCAGCCCCAAAGCCGCGCGCCATAGACCTGCACCACAGCATCCTTCACCGCGGCCGGATCGGGCGCCAGGCCGGCGGAATCCCAGCGGCTGGTCGACCAATGCTTGCGCTCGGCCATGGCGATGCTGCCGCCCGAGGCCAGAATCGGCAGGACGATCAGCAGGGCTAGGGCGATCAGAAGGGAGCGGAGGATCCAGCGGCGCATCGGCATCGTCTCTCAGATACGATGGATGCTACCGTTACCTGCGGCTGGAGCAAGATGACGGCGATCACGAAGTCGTGCTGACGCCGCGGGCCCGGGGGTGTGCGCTGTCGTAGACCCGCAGAAGCGCCTCCGCATCCACCTCGGTATAGCGCTGGGTGGTGGCGAGAGAGGCATGGCCGAGCAATTCCTGGATGGTGCGCAGATCGCCGCCACCGGCCAGCAGATGCGTGGCGAAGCTGTGCCGCAATGCGTGCGGGGTTGCCGTCTCAGGAAGTTGCAGCGCCCGCCTGGCCTGGCGCATTGCTTTCTGCACGATGGCAGGGTCCAGCCTTTTACCGCGCGCGCCATAAAAAAGCGGCGTGCCAGGGCCGATCGGATAAGGGCAAAGCTTTGCATAGGCGAGGATTGCCTCGCGTACCACGGGTAGGATCGGCACCAGCCGCTGCTTGTTGCCCTTGCCGGTGACGGTCAGGCTGTCGCCTTTCGGGATCTGATCGCCATTCAGGCTCAGCGCTTCACCCAGGCGCAGGCCCGCACCCCAAAGCAGAGTGAGAATTGCCGTATCGCGCGCCTGAAGCCACGGCGTCTCAGAGAATTCCTCGACCGCGTCGATAACCTGCTGGGCGGCGGGTACAGAAAGTGGCTTGGGCACGCTATGCGGCCGCTTCGGCGTGCGGATCAGCCGTGCCGCTGGATTATCGACCAGGCCATCGCGCTGCAGACGGCGGAAGAAGCTGCGGATGGCGCTGAGGCTGCGTGCAAGCGAACTGGCTTCGAGACCATCGCCGCGACGGCGGGCAAGGTAAGAACGGAAATCGCTTTGCCGTAACGTGCGCAGGTCCTGCAGCGTCGCTGCTTCCCCCAGGTGATCGGCGAGGAATGCGAAGAAGCCGGCGAGATCGAGGCCATAGCCGCGCAGCGTGTGTTTCGAAAAACGCTTTTCCTTGGCCAGCCAGCGATACCAGGCCTCAGCCGCGGCTTTGGCGTCTTCGGCGGCGAGGAAGAACGGCAGCCGGTCTTCCTCTTCGATCTTCAGGGCTGCGGCAGATCGAGCCATGCGCGTACCGATCGGCCGAGCACGCCGGCAATGAATTGCAGCAGTTCGGTACCCTGATTGGGCTGGAACTTGTCCGGCTCGCGCGAGCCGAGCGCCAGCATCGCCTGCGGCGCGGTCGGGCCGAAATCGAGCCGTGCCAGGGCATCCGAACGCACCAGATTGGCGGCCGGGCCATAAAGCCATTCGGCAGCCTCGCAGTGATCGCGCAGCAGAGCTGGCAAGGCGCCGATCAGCGTGTCGATGGCGCCATGCGGCAGCACGAAGACGCCGCCGGTGATGATGTCCTTCATGCGGTGCGGATCGCCTTCGACGCAAAGACTGATGGTGTCGACCTCCAGCAGGTCCGTCCAATCCTGAGTGGCGATATGGATCAGATGCTCAAAACTGCCGGCTTCCAGAAGGGCAAGCACGGCTGCGTGCACGCGCTGCGTCGCAGACATGTTCTGCCGGCTCGCATCCAGCAATTCCGCGCCCACATCGGAAGCACGCGCAAGCTCGCCCTGCAGGCGCTGCACCATGAAGCGCTGCAGATCGACGACGTTGTCGCCGCTTTGCGCCCGCGACGGCGGCAGCAGCACCTCGCACAGATCGGGATGGCGCGTCAGCAGATCGGGATTCTGCCTCAGCCAGGCGACGACATCCGCCTCATCCAGATAAGCGGGGGCGGAACGTGGGCTGGCAGGCGCACGATAATCGGCCATCAGGGATTTCCTAGGATTGATTGCCCGGTCTTTTTCCAGTCAGCGAGGAAGGCATCCAGCCCCTTGTCGGTGAGCGGATGCTTGACCAGCGATTTCAGAACGGCGGGCGGCACGGTGCAGATGTCGGCGCCCAGTTTGGCAGCCTCCACCACATGCATCGGATGGCGGATGCTGGCGACCAGCACTTCCGTCTGGAAGTCGGAATAGTTGTTGTAGATCTGCACGATGTCGGCGATCAGGCCCATGCCGTCATGGCCGATATCATCCAGCCGGCCAACGAAGGGTGAGATAAAGGTCGCGCCGGCCTTGGCGGCCAGGATTGCCTGGGCGGGCGAGAAGCAGAGCGTGACGTTGACCATGATGCCGTCATCGCTCAGCAGTTTGCAGGTTTTCAGTCCGTCCAGGGTGAGCGGGACCTTCACCGCGATATTGGTGGCGATCTCGGCCAGCTTGCGGCCCTCGGCCAGCATGGTGGCATGGTCGGTGGCGGTGACCTCAGCCGATACCGGCCCCTTCACGATCTTGCAGATTTCCTTCACCGTGGCGAAGAAGTCCTTGCCGGTCTTGGCCACCAGGGAGGGGTTGGTGGTGACGCCGTCCAGCAGCCCGGTATCGTTCAACTCGCTGATTTCGGCAATATCGGCGGTATCAACGAAAAATTTCATCTTTCCAAGCTCCTAACTCTCCACGGCGAGGTCCTCGACGGGCACTCTGGCGGGCGCGCCGAATCGCCCTCGGATGCTATAAGCGAATGCTGTAATCACCTGGTTAACAATACCTGACCCCGTATTCCTGTTCTACCGGAACCCACCCCTTGACTGCCGCCGATCTGGTTCGTGTTCTGCTGCCTCTGCCGCTGGCGGAGCCGTTCAGCTATCGCGCCAGCGCGGGCGGGTTGCAGCCCGGCGAGATCGTCGAAGTGCCGATCGGCAACCGGGTCTCTCTGGGCGTGGTCTGGGATGGCGAGGCCGAGCCGCTGGGGCCGGGCAAGACGATCAAGCAGGTGATCCGCTCCTGTGATGCGCCGCCGATCGGTTCGGCCTTGCGCAAGCTGGTCGACTGGGTGGCAGGCTATACGCTCAACCCGTCCGGCGCTGTGTTAAAAATGTGCCTGCCCGAGCCCCGGGCGCTGATCGCGCCGCCGCCCATGCGCCAGGTGCTGCATCCTGGCGCCAGCGTCGAGATGCGGCCCAGCGCGCAGCGTCAGCGTGTGCTGGATATCGCGCGCGAGCGTCCTGGGCTTGGCATCTCCGAACTGGCTGAAGCCGCCGCCGTTTCGTCCGCCGTGGTGCGCAAGCTGCTCGAACTTGGCGCTTTGCGGGCAGAGAGCGTGCCTGCTTTCCGCCCGCCGCCGCATCCTGACTGGCGCAAGCCGGGCCGGCCGCTGAATACCGCCCAGGCAGAGGCTGCAGCCGGCCTGCGCGCCGCGGTCAATGCACGGGATTTTTCGGTAACCTTGCTGGAAGGCGTGACCGGCGCCGGCAAGACGGAGGTCTATTACGAAGCGATTGCTGCCTGTCTCGCAGCGGGAAGGCAGGCTTTGGTACTGCTGCCCGAAATTGCGCTGACGCAGCAATCGCTGGATCGCTTCGAGCAGCGTTTTGGCGCACCCGCCTGGGCATGGCATTCCGAGATGGCGGAAGGGCGCCGCGCTGCGACTTTACGTGCGATCAGCCGTGGCGAAGCGCATGTGGTGATTGGAGCCCGGTCGGCATTATTCCTGCCCTATGCCGATCTTGGCCTGATCGTCGTCGATGAGGAGCATGACGCCTCCTACAAGCAGGAGGAAGGTGTCATTTACAACGCCCGCGACATGGCGGTTGTGCGCGGCAAGCTGGAAGGCATACCCGTTGTGCTTGCCTCGGCGACGCCATCGCTGGAAAGCCTGTATAATGTGGCACGCCGCCGCTATGCCCATGCCGTGCTACCCGAACGTCATGGCGCCGCTGCATTGCCGCAGATCGCGGTGATCGATCTGCGCAAGGAGAAACTGCCAAGCCAGCGGTTTCTCAGCGCGCCTTTGGTCCAGGCGCTGGAAGAGACCCTTGCTGGCGGCGAGCAGGCCATGCTGTTCCTCAATCGCCGTGGCTATGCGCCGCTCACTTTATGTGGCGCTTGCGGCCACCGCTTGAGTTGCCCGAACTGCTCGGCCTGGCTGGTCGAGCATAAGCGCCATGGCCGCCTGCAATGCCATCATTGCGGCCATCAGCAGCGCCTGCCCGAGGCCTGTCCGTCCTGCGGCGCTGAGGATCGTTTCAAGGCCTGCGGTCCGGGCGTTGAGCGTCTGGCGGAAGAAGCCGCAATGCTGTTCCCGGATGCGCGCCTGGCCATCATGGCGTCCGATACCATGACCTCGCCTGGTCAGCTGGCCGAGATGATCGCGCGCATGGAGCGGCAGGAGATCGATATCCTGATCGGCACGCAGATCGTCGCCAAAGGTCATCACTTCCCGTTGCTGACCCTGGTCGGTGTGATCGATGCCGATCTTGGTCTGGCGGGCGGCGATCCGCGCGCCGCCGAACGCACCCATCAATTGCTGACCCAGGTCGCCGGTCGCGCCGGCCGCGCCGCACATCCGGGCCGTGTGCTGCTGCAAAGCTTTCTGCCAGAGCATCCGGTGATCGCGGCGCTCGCGCGCCATGACAGTGCCGGCTTTATCGCTGCCGAGATGGCGGAGCGTCAGCGTGCCGGTATGCCGCCTTTTGGCCGGCTGGCCGCGCTGATCCTCAGCGGTTCAGACCAGGCCCAGGTGCAGGCAGCAGCACGTGGGCTCGCCCAGGCCGCGCCGCGCGGTCCAGGCCTGGTTGTCCTGGGGCCGGCGCCGGCGCCCCTGCACTATTTGCGGGGCCGGTTCCGCGAACGGCTGTTGCTGAAAGCCGCCCGCGATATCGATGTTCCGAACGTGCTGCGAGAATGGCTTGCTAAGATCAAACTACCATCGGCTGTAAAGTGCGCCGTGGACGTCGATCCTTATAGCTTTCTTTAACAACCCGGTTTTTAAGTTTGCGCCAATGATCGGCCCGTGGGTGGATTAGCCGGCCGATCCCTGATTCTCGGGGTGGAGAGAAAAATGCTGTTGAATCGCGCCGCGGCGAGTGTTGCCGCCGTCGTGTTGGCCGGTTTGCTGACGGCCTGTGAAGAGAAGTCGACCGCGCCGGATCAGCGCCATACGGGACTGAGCAACTTCGTTCAGTTCATCCAGAAGACCGGCGGTCTGAAAAGCCTGAACACCTATTACAAGCGCCGCCCGGAGATTGCCGCCGAGGAAAGCCTGGGCGTGATCTATGACGGTGCCCGCACCGAAGGCGAGGTTTTGCGCTTCAAGGAGAAGCAGATCACCAAGGAAGCCCTGCCTGCCTTGCAAGCCGTGCGCCGCCGCCTGGGCGAGACCGAGAATTGCGTTGCACGCGGCTTCTTCATTGCCTGCGGCGAGGAGAAGTTCGTCGAGATTTTCCGCAAGTGGCAGTGAGTGGCGGCAAGCGATTGAGGCGAAAGCCTCAATATCCCCGCGCATAATCCACCAGCCGCAGGATCGGCTGGCCATTCTGCAGACGGCGGATATTGTCGACGATCTGCGGCGCCACATGAGCTGGAATGCTGTCGGCCGCGTTATGCGGGGTTACCGTCACCTTCGGATGCGTCCAGAAGGGATGATCAGGCGGCAGCGGTTCTTCGTTGAAGACATCCAGCGTCGCGCCGGCCAGCCAGTCGCTGTCCAGTGCATGCAGCAGATCGTCATCCACCACATGCGCGCCGCGCCCGGCATTGATCAGATAGGCGCCGCGCGGCAGCAGGGATAATGTCCGGCGATTGATGATGCCTCTGGTCTGCGGCGTCAGCGGCAGCAGGCAGACGAGAATGTTGCAGATGCGCAAAAAGCCATCCAAGTGCTCGTCGCCGTGAAAGCTGGTGACGCCTTCCACGGCCTTGAGGCTGCGGCTCCAGCTCGCCACCTGGAATCCGAGATTGACCAGCTTGGGTGCGACATGGCTGCCCAGCGCACCCATCCCCATGATGCCGACGACGCGCTCGCTCGCGTCCACCGGCGGCAGCCAGCGCCAGGTGCGGTCGCGCTGGTTCTGCTGCAGAACGTCGAGCTGGCGATGGAAGCGCAGCACATGCAGCAATACATATTCCGCCATGCTGACCGTCAGCCCGCCATCGACAACGCGCGCCAGCGGCACATGCTTCGGGATATTCGGATCAGCCAGGATGCCGTCAACCCCGGCGCCAAAGCTATGGATCAGTTTGAGATTGAAAAAGCGCTGCAGCAGACCCGGCGGCGGCTTCCAGACCAGCGCGACGTCGATGTCAGCCGGATTTCCGGCTTCCGGATCGATGCGGATATCGAGATCGGGAGCGAGCGCCTGAATGGCCTTGGCCCAATCGGCCACCGCGTGGCTCGGTGAATAAATCAGCAATGCCATGATGTCTAACTGCGTACGACGCCGGCTGGCGCGACGTCCAGATTGAGCGCGGCCGCAATCAGCGCGCGAGTGTAATCTGTGCGCGGCGCAGCGAAGATCTGTTCGGCAGAGCCGTGCTCCACCACCTTTCCGTCCTTCATCACCAGCACACGGTCGGCGAGTGCGCGCACCACTCGCAGATCGTGGCTGATGAAGAGATAGGCCAGCTTGTGCCTGGCCTGCAGATCGCGCAGCAGATCGACGATCTGCGCCTGCACACTCATGTCCAGGGCCGAGGTCGGCTCATCCAGAACCACGAAGCGGGGTTTCAGCACCATGGCGCGTGCGATCGCGATGCGCTGGCGCTGGCCACCGGAGAATTCATGCGGATAACGATCCATGGTGGCGGGGTCGAGGCCGACTTCGTGCAATGTATCGGCCACCAGCTTGCGACGTTCTGCTTCGCTGCCGCCCAGGCCATGCACCCGCAGACCTTCTTCGACGATATGGAAAACCGACATGCGGGGGCTCAGGGAATCGAAGGGATCCTGGAAGACGATCTGCATCTGCGGACGCAGCGGGCGCATCTCGCCCCAGCTCTTGCCTTGAAGTTCCTGGCCCTTGAAGCGGATGCTGCCCTCGCATTTCTGCAGCCGCAGCAGCGCATAGCCCAAGGTCGACTTGCCCGAGCCGCTTTCGCCCACGACGCCCAGGGTTTCGCCGGCACGGATGCTGAGATCGATGCCATCCACGGCCTTCACATGGCCGACGGTGCGCTTGAGCAGGCCGGCGGTGATCGGAAACCAGACTTTGATGCCCTGGGCTTCCATCACCATCGGCGCATCGGCCAATGCCGGATGCGGCCGGCCCTTTGGCTCGGCCGCCAGCAGCTTCTGCGTATAGGCATGCCGTGGCGCGGAGAAGACCTCGTTGACCGGGCCGGCCTCGACGATCTCGCCCTTGGTCATCACGCAGACCTTGTCGGCCACCTTGCGCACGATGCTGAGATCATGGGTGATCAGCAGCAAAGCCATACCCAGCCGGGCCTGCAAATCCTTCAGCAGCTTAAGGATCTGCGCCTGAATGGTGACGTCGAGCGCCGTGGTCGGTTCGTCTGCAATGAGGATGTCCGGCTCGTTGGCCAGCGCCATGGCGATCATCACGCGCTGCCGCTGGCCGCCGGAAAGCTGATGCGGATAGGCATTCAGCCGCTTTTCGGCCTCCTGCAGGCCGACCAGTTTGAGCAGTTCCAGGGTACGGGCACGCACGGCTTCGCGGCGCAGGCCCTTATGCAGGAACAGGACCTCGTTGACCTGCCGCTCGATAGTGTGCAGCGGGTTCAGCGAGGTCATCGGCTCCTGAAAGATCATTGCCACACGGTTGCCGCGGATGCGCCGCAGAACCTTCTCGGGAGCGCCGACCAGTTCCTCGCCACGGAACTGGATCGAACCCGACGGATGAGTGGCAAGCGGATAGGGCAGAAGCTGCATGACCGACAGGGCGGTCACTGACTTGCCCGACCCGCTTTCGCCCACCAGCGCCAGCGTCTCGCCGCGGGCGATGTCAAAAGAAACATGCCTGACGGCATCCACCGCTGTCGGGCCTTCGCCGAAGCGGACGCTCAGATCGCGAACCTGCAGCAAAGCCTCGCTCATGACATCACCGGAAAATCTTGCGCGGATCGAAGGCGTCGCGCACGGCTTCACCGATGAAGATCAGCAGGCTCAGCATGATCGCCAGCACCGCGAACGCGGTGATGCCGAGCCAGGGCGCCTGGATGTTGTTCTTGCCCTGGGCCAGCAATTCGCCCAGTGACGGCGATCCGGGCGGCAGGCCGAAGCCGAGGAAGTCCAGCGCCGTCAGCGTGGTGATCGAGCCATTGAGGATAAACGGCATGAAAGTCAATGTTGCAACCATCGCATTGGGCAGCAGGTGGCGCCACATGATAGCGATATTCGATACGCCGAGCGCGCGGGCGGCGCGCACATAGCCGAAATTTCGGGCGCGCAGAAATTCAGCACGGACCACGCCGACCAGCGCCATCCAGGAAAACAGCAGCATAATCCCAAGCAGCCACCAGAAATTCGGCTGCACGATGGAAGCCAGGATGATCAGCAGATAGAGCGTCGGCAGGCCTGACCAGATTTCGATGAAACGCTGGAAGATCAGGTCAGTCTTGCCACCGAAATAGCCCTGCACTGCACCGGCGGCAACGCCGATGATCGAACTGAGGATGGTGAGTACCAGGCCGAACAGCACCGAGATGCGGAAGCCATAGATCAGGCGCGCCAGCACGTCGCGTCCCTGGTCGTCGGTCCCGAGCAGGTTCTCGCGCGATGGCGGCGCCGGGGCGGGGCGGCCGAGGTCGTAATTGATGGTGCGGTAGCTGTAGCGGATCGGCGGCCAGATCATCCAGCCGTCCTTCTCCTGGATCAGTTCCTGGACGAAGGGATCGCGGTATTTGGCCTCGGTCTCGAAATCGCCACCGAATGTGGTCTCTGGATAAGCCTTGAAGACCGGGAAATAGAACTTGCCGTCATAGCGCACGACAAGCGGCGCATCATTGGCCAGGAATTCGGCGAACAGGCTGAGGCCGAAAAGGATGAGGAATATCCACAGCGACCAGAAGCCGCGTCTGTTGGCGACGAAATTGCGCCAGCGCCGGGTATTGATCGGACTCATCTGCATCCGATCACGCCTCCCGGCTCTCGAAGTCGATGCGGGGGTCGACAGCGACGTACATCAGGTCAGAGATCAGATTAACGATCAGGCCAAGCAGGGTGAAGATGTAAAGCGAGCCAAACATGATCGGATAGTCGCGTTTTAACGCCGCCTCAAAGCCGAGCAGGCCAAGCCCGTCCAGCGAGAAGATCACCTCGATCAGCAGCGAGGAGGTGAACAGAACGCTGATGAAGGCGGACGGAAATCCAGCGATCACCAGCAGCATGGCATTGCGGAAGACATGGCCATAGAGGACCCGGTTTTCCGACAGGCCCTTGGCGCGTGCCGTCAGCACATAGAGCTTGTTGATCTCTTCCAGGAAGGAATTTTTGGTCAGCATGGTGAGCGAGGCGAAACCGCCGATCACCATCGCCAGGACGGGCAGGGTGATATGCCAGAAATAATCCGCCACCTTGCCGATCAGGCTGAGCTCGTTCCAGTTGTCGGAGGTCAGGCCGCGCAAGGGGAACCATTGCACGAAGCTGCCGCCGGCAAATAGCACCACGAGCAGGACCGCGAACAGGAAGCTTGGGATGGCATAGCCGATGACGATGGCTGCCGAGGTCCAGATATCGAACCGGCTGCCGTCCCGCATCGCCTTGGCGATGCCGAGCGGGATCGAGATCAGATAGACCAGCAGCGTCGTCCAGACGCCCAGAGAAATGGATACCGGCAGCTTCTCGATAATCAGGTCGACCACCGGCCGCGCCTTGAAATAGCTCTCGCCGAAATCGAAGCTCAGGTAGTCGCCCAGCATGAGCAAGAAGCGTTCATGCGGCGGCTTGTCGAAGCCGAACTGCTTTTCGATCTTCTTGATGAATTCCGGATCCAGACCCTGGGCGCCGCGGTATTTGCCGGCCGTATCGCCGGCCTGGACGAAAGTGCCAGCGCCAGGGCCTGCCTCGCCGCCGCTGGCGGCTGAGACGCGGGCGGTGACATCGGCGGCGGTGCCGGTGACCTGCGCAATCACCTGTTCGACCGGGCCGCCAGGTGCGAACTGGATGATCACGAAGTTGATTACCAGGATGCCGAGCAGGGTCGGCACGATCAGCAGCAGGCGGCGCAGGATGTAAGCAAGCATGGCGTCAGTGTCTCACCTTTGCCGCGCCAGATTCAACGCCTTGTCCTTGGCGCTGTCGATCCACCAGGTGTCCATCAGGCCGGTATCGTAGGCCGGCTTGACGGCAGGGCGTGCAAAACGGTCCCAATAGCCAAGCTTTACTGTGCCGCTATACCAGTTGGGGATGACGTACCAGCCCCACATCAGCACGCGGTCCAGTGCTCGGGTGGCGGTACGCAGCTCGTCGCGGCTCTTGGCGGTGACGATATGTTCGACCAGTTCATCCACCACGGGATCGCGGATGCCGGAATAATTGAAGCTGCCGATACTCGCGGCGCTTTGCGAGGTCCAGAAATTCCGCTGCTCAACCCCAGGCGTCAGCGGCTGGGAAAAGCGCCGCCCGATCACGTCGAAATCGAAGCTGCGCAGCCGGTTCTCGAAGGCGGAGACATCGACCAGGCGGATGGCGACAGTGATACCGATCCGCTCCAGGCTGCGGGCAAAGGGATTGATGATGCGCTGGAAGCTCGGCTCGAACAGCAGGAATTCCAGCTCAAACGGTTTGCCCTGGCTATCGACCAGAAGGCCATCCTTGATCCGCCATCCCGCCTGCAGCAGCAATTCCTGCGCCTTCTTCAGGTTGGCGCGGTTGTTGCCGCTGCCATCGCTCACCGGCGGCTGGAATTCGGTGGTGAAGACTTCGTCAGGGATGCGGCCGCGGAAGGGCTCCAGCAGTTTCAGCTCCGCCTCGCTGGGCAAGCCGGTAGCAGCCAGATCGGAGTTTTCGAACATGGAGCGGGTGCGTTTATACAGGCTGTAGAACAGCGTCTTGTTCATCCACTCATAGTCGAAGGCGAGGTTGAGCGCCTGCCGGACGCGGCGGTCGCTCAGATGCGGCTTGCGGCTGTTCAGGAAAAAAGCCTGCACGCCTGACGGCGTTTCATCCTTCAGCACCTCGCGCTTGATCCGCCCGGCATCGAAGGCCGGCTTGCCGTGATAGGCCGTCGCCCAGGCGCGGGCGATGATCTCTTCGCGGAAATCGTATTCGCCGGAGAAGAAGGCCTGCAGCGCGATGTCGCGGTCGTGATAGTAATCTTCGCGGATGAAATCGAAGTTATAGCGGCCCCGATAGACGGGCAGGTCCTTGGCCCACCAATCCTTCACGCGTTCGAAGATCAGCGTGCGTCCCGGATTGACGTGGGCGATCTTATAGGGGCCCGAGGCAAGCGGCGGCTCGATGGTCGGATTGGCAAAATCGCGGCCGGTGAACCAGGCCTTCGACATGATCGGGATCTGCGCCACGGTAAGCGGCAGGTCGCGAAGGGTCTCGCTCTCCTTGAACCGGAAAACGACACGCAGCGGCGTTTCCGCCGTGATGCTGTCGAGATCGCGCAGCACCAGCTGATACAGCGGATGGCCGTCCTTCTTCACGGCCTCGAAAGTGAAGACCACATCCTCGGCAGTGACCGGCGTGCCGTCATGCCAGCGGGCCTTGGGATTGAGGTTGAAGGCGGCCCAGCGGCGGTCGGGCGACAGCTCCGCGCTTTCGGCCAGAGCAGCATAGACGGCATCGGGCTCGTCCATCGCGCGCACCATCAGGCTTTGATAAGCCAGCGTCAGATCCCGCGCCATTACCCCCTTGAGAATCAGGGGATTGAGATTGTCGAAGACGTTGAGCTGCCAGGCCCGCAGCTCACCGCCCTTCGGTGCATTGGGATTGACGTAATCGAAATGCCTGAAGTCGGGCGGGTATTTCAGATCGCCAAACGCAGAAAGACCATGGCGTGCCTGCGCCATCGCGCCTGTCGCAGCCGAAGCCAGCATCAGGACGAGGGCGAAGATACGCGCGAGCGTCACGTCGCCTGACCCTCCGCCAGTTTCAGCTTGTGCTGCAGATTGGCTTTCACGGCAGGCCATTCGCTGGGCAGGATGCTGTAGACCACGGTATCGCGCAGGCTGCCATTCGGGGCAACCTGGTGATTGCGCAAGATGCCATCCATCTTGGCGCCCAGCCGCTCGATGGCCTTGCGGCTCTGATGGTTGAAGAAGTGGGTGCGGAACTCGACGGCGATGCAGCCCAGCGTCTCGAAAGCATGGCTCAGCAGCAGCATCTTGGCCCGGGTATTGAGCGAGGTGCGCTGCACGCTTTTGCGGTACCAGGTGGAGCCGATCTCGACGCGCTTGTTGGCCGCATCGATGTTCATGTAGGTGGTCATGCCGACCGGCTTGTTGCTGGCGAGGTCAATCACCGTGAAGGGCAGCATCGAGCCCTTCTTCTGCAGATCGAGCCGGCGGTCGATCTCGGCCTTCATCTTCTCCGGGGTCGGGATGAAGGTATACCAGAGGTTCCACAGTTCGCCGTCCTTCACCGCCTCGACCAGATCGTCGTGATGCGTATGCGACAGCGGCACCAGCGCCACGGCGGAATCGCGAAGCTCTATAGGTTCAGGCCACGACATGCTTACCTATCTCCCGCGGGCGGCATTGATGCGGGCCGCCTTGTCTTGATCGACCCACCAGGACATGAAATCGACGCCATTCTTCGGTGTCTTTTCGGGCTTGCCGAATTTATCCCAATAGGCAATGCGGTCAGCATTCAGGCCGAAGGTCGGCACGATATACTGGCCCCAGGTCAGCACGCGGTCGAGCGCGCGGGTGGCGACCACCAGCTCCTTACGGTTCGGCGCGTGGATCACCGCCTCGATCAGCTTGTCGATGGCCGGGCTCTTGATGCCGGCGTAGTTCTGACTGGCCGGATTGTCGGCGGCGCGGCTGGAAAAGAAAAAGCGCTGCTCGTTGCCCGGCGAATTCGACTGCCCCCAGCCGGCATAGATCACGTCGTAATCGAAGCTGCGCACGCGGTTGACATACTGGGCGCTGTCCACGCTGCGCATGTTGAGCTGAATGCCGAGCCGCTGCAGGTTCTGCGCCCATGGGGCGCCCATGCGTTCATAGCTGGGATCGCGCAACAGCATGTCGATGGTGAAGGCTTCGCCCTTGGCGTTGACCAGCCGGCCGTTCTTCACGTCCCAGCCGGCTTCCTTCAGCAACCGCGCCGCCTCGCGCAGGTTGCGCCGGTCGCTGCCTGAGCCGTCGGAGACGGGCGCCTTGTAGGCCGGCCCGAAGACTTCGTCCGGGATCTGCCCGCGCAGCGGCTCCAGCAGCTTCAGTTCCTCCGGCGAAGGCTCGCCTGTGGCGGCGAATTCCGAATTGTCGAAATAGCTGCTCGGCCGGTAATAGGCATCATGAGCGAGGTTCTTGTTTACCCATTCGAAATCCCAGGCCAGGATCAGGGCGCGGCGCACGCGGATGTCCTGAAACTTCTCGCGCCGGGTGTTGAAGATGAAGCCGCTGATGCCACCTGGCCGCTCGTGCTTGACCATCTCCTTCTTCACCAGGCCCTGATGGACGGCGGGGAAGTCGTAGAAGGTGGCCCATTCGCGGCCGCTATTCTCGCCGCGGAAATCGTATTGCCCTGATTTGAAGGCTTCGCGCGCTACCGTTTGGTCGCGATAGACGTCGTAGCGGATGGTGCCGAAATTGTAGCGGCCCTTGTTGATCGGCAGATCCTTGGCCCACCAATCCTCGCGCCGCTCATAGACGATGAAGCGGTTCGCTTCGAATTCCTTGATCCGGTAGGGGCCAGAGCCTTCCCATTTCTCCAAGGTCGGCTTGTCGAAGCCGCGCTTCTCCCACAGCGATTTCTGGATCACCGGCAACTGTCCGATGATCTGCGGCAATTCTCGGTTCTTCGGGCCGGAGAAGCTGAACTTCACCTTGCGCGGCCCCAGCGCCTCGGCCTTCTGCACATTGGCGTAATAAAGCTGGCGGGTGGGATCGCCATGTTCCTTGATCTGTTCGAAGCTCCAGACCACGTCTTCCGCCAGGATCGGCTTGCCGTCGGGCCATTTCGCCTCGGCGCGCAGGTTGAAGATTACCCAGCTCAGGTCCTCGGGCACCTCGACCGTTTCCGCGATCAGCCCGTATTCGCTGAGATCGTCGTCGGGCGGGGAGGTCATCAGGGTCTCATAGATCAGTCCGAGCCCCGGCGCGTCGTCGCCTTTGGGGATGAACGGATTGAGGCTGTCGAAACCGGCCGGCGTGGAAAGACGCAGCTCACCGCCCTTCGGAGCGTTCACGTTCACATAATCCAGCTGCTTGAAGTCGGCCGGGTACTTCGGCGCATCACCCAGCGACAGCGCGTGGCTCACCGTCTGCGCCACCGCCGGAGCGGTTAAACTCAGAGCGATGGCAACCGCAACAAGCGTCTTCCGCATGGCTTATGCTCCGCTGAGTATCTCGCGCGCTGCCGCATGCAGCGCAGGATTGGCGGCAGCCAGCACCCGCGCCGGGCTCTTGGTGTCCAGAGCCCGACCTTCCCAGTCGGTAATCAGGCCGCCAGCGCCTTCGATCACCGGAATCAGCGCAGCGTAATCATAGGGCTGCACCGTGCCGTCCAGCACGATATCGGCAAAACCAGCCGGGATCATCGCATAGGCGATGCAGTCGCCCGACATCCGATTCAGCCGGCAGGCCTTGCGCAAGCGATTGAAGGCCGCGCTTTCGCTGTCGGTGAACAGATCGACATAGGTGGTCATCACGGCGGCCCCGCTGAGCTCGGTGCCGGTATTCGCGCGCACCGGCTGTCCGTTATAGGTAGTCGGGCGCCCCAGCGCGCCAAGCCAGCGGTCGCTCAAGATCGGTTGATCGATGACGCCCAGCACCGGCTGGCCTTCATAGGTCAGCGCAATCAGCGTGCCGAAGATCGGCAGTCCCGTGACGAAGCTCTTGGTGCCGTCGATCGGATCGAGGATCCATTGCCAGGGCGCATCCGGCCGCGCATGGCCGTACTCCTCGCCATAGATCCCATGATCGGGATATTCCGCCTCGATGGCCTGACGCATCGCGGCTTCCGCCGCACGGTCGGCGATGGTCACCGGCGAGGCGTCGGCCTTGCTTTCGATTTCGATGCGTTTACGGAAATGCGGGCGGATGGCATCGCGGGCCAGATCGCCCAGCCGGTTGGCAAAAGCCACCAGCGCATCGGCAGACATGGAAAAGGCCGGGATGTCGCTCATTTCGACAGCCCCGGCCTTGTCGCCAACATCATGTCTTAGTTCGGCAGCGGCGGCGCGTTCGGCGACACCGAGCGCAGATAGGCGATCAGGTTCGCCCGTTCGGTGGCGCTCTTCGAGCCGGCATAGGCCATCTTGGTGCCCGGGGCATAGGCCTTCGGGTTCTTCAGGAAGGCGTAGAGATTCTCATACGTCCAGTCGCCTTCGGTCTTCTTCAGAGCGTCCGAATAGGCGAAGCCGTCCATATGGCCCTTCTTGGCGCCGACAACGCCGAAGAGGTTCGGGCCAACCTTGGCAGCACCGCCCTGTTCAGCAGTATGGCAGGCGGCGCATTTCGAAAACGCCTTCTTGCCGGCCTCGACATCGGCCTTGGCCAGGACCTCGGCCACCGGCGGATCGGCATCTTCCTGCTTGCCGGCCGGAGCACCGCCCTGCGGCGCGGCTTCCTCGGCGACTTCAATCTTGTAGGCGGCTTCAGCCAGCGGCTTTGGCTTGACCACGATGTTGCCGAACTGATTCACACCCATGATGATGAGCAGGCAGAACAGCACTGCGCCGATCATCTTGTTCAGCTCGAAACTATCCATCTTGAAGTCACTCCTGACGGCAGGAAAGCATGGGCAAAAGGGCCCGAAACGGCCCGAAAACGCGCTGCACATTAGCGGCTTCCCCGGACCGTTCGCAACCCGTATATATCGGCACGATAAGAGCTGACGCCAGCGCTGGCTGCGGCGAAGTGCCGCACCCTGTGGCTCTGTCTCGAGTCGCCGCCAACCGCTTGTCCCGTCCCGCTTTTCGCCGAGCCGCCATGACTGCTTCTTTACCGCAGAATCCCATCGTCCTGATCCCCTCGCGGCTGGCCTCCACCCGCCTGCCCAACAAGCCGCTGGCCGACATCCATGGCCTGCCGATGATCGTGCATTGCCTGCGCCGCGCGCAGGAAGCTGGCTTCTCCCGGGTCGCCGTGGCCTGCGGGGATGCCGCCATCGCCGATGCCGTCCGGGCGGCCGGGGGCGAGGCGGTGATGACCGATCCCAACCATCCCTCGGGCTCGGATCGCATTTATGAGGCGCTGACCAAGCTGGACCCCGAGCGGCGCCATGATGCTGTCATCAACCTGCAAGGCGACCTGCCGGCCATCGACCCCAAGGTGGTGCGCGCCGCACTCAGTCCGCTTTCCGATGCTGCCTTCGACATCGCCACCCTGGCGACCCCCATTGTCGAAAGCCACGAGATTGACGATCCGAATGTCGTGAAGGCGGTGCTTAGCCTTCAGTCGGGCGCGACCATTGGCCGCGCGCTCTATTTCAGCCGCCGCCCGGTGCCATCTGGCGAGGGGCCGCTGTGGCATCATATCGGCATCTATGCCTATCGCCGTGCGGCGCTGGAGCGTTTCGTCAGCTTGCCGCCAGCGCCGCTGGAGCAGCGCGAAAAGCTCGAACAATTGCGCGCGCTGGAGAACGGCATGAGCATCGCGGCGGCTGTCGTTGACACCCTTCCGCTCGGGGTCGATACTCCTTCTGACCTCGATCGCATCCGCCAGGTCATGACGGGCCGCTAGGCCATATCCGCATTTTCCGATCTAAAAAAGAAGTTATTCGCATGTCCGCGTCCGCTCTCGCGCCCAATCTCGCCACCGATGCCACCGATCCCGCAACGGTCGTGGCGTTTCAGGGCGCGCCGGGCGCCTATTCGCATCTGGCTTGCCGCGAGGCGTTGCCCGAATTTGCACCGCTGCCCTGTGCGACCTTCGAGGATGCCTTCTCTGCAGTGCGCGACGGCAAGGCAGCCTGCGCACTGATCCCCATTGAGAATTCCACTGCTGGACGCGTGGCGGACATCCACCAATTGCTGCCCACCGGCGGCCTGTACATCACGGCCGAGCATTTCCTACGTGTGCGCCATCAGTTGCTGGCGCCGAAATCGGCCACGGTGAAAAGCATCAAGCGCGTCTACAGTCATGTGCAGGCGCTGTCGCAATGCCGACGGCTGATCAAGGATCTTGGCATCGAGCCTGTGGTGTCCAGCGACACGGCTGGTTCGGCGAAGGACGTGGCCGAGCGCAACAATCCCGAAGAGGCAGCGATTGCTTCGGCCATTGCCGGCGAGCTTTACGGTTTGCAGATCCTGCGCGCCGATATCGAGGACAATCACACCAATACGACGCGCTTCATCAAGCTGGAGCGCCAGCGCCGCGATCCTGATCCGAACAAAGGCGGCTGCATCACCGCCATCATGTTCAAGGTGCGCAGCGTGCCGGCCGCGCTTTACAAGGCGCTAGGCGGCTTCGCCACCAACGGCGTGAACGTGATCAAGCTGGAAAGCTATCTGACCGATGGCTTCAAGGTTGCCGAATTCTATGCCGAGATCGACGGTCATCCGGCCCAGCGTCATGTCGATCTGGCGCTGCAGGAACTGGAGTATTTCAGCCGCTCGCTGAAAGTGCTCGGCGTCTTCTCCGCCCACTCCTTCCGTTCGGAAGCATAAGACCATTCAGCGTCCTGCATTGTAGGCATTGAAGGCGTCGCGAAGCTTCACCGCCGCTTCCTTCAATTCCATCAACGCGCTCAGGCTTTGTCCCGAGGCCTGCACCACCGTGGTCGGGCAGACGAGGGCATGGTCCTTCAGCGCGCGGCCGGTTTCGGTCAGGGTGATCTGCACCTGGCGCTCGTCTTCCGGGTTGCGGCTGCGCTTCACATAGCCAGCTGTCTCCAGACGTTTGAGCAGGGGCGTCAGCGTGCTCGACTCCAGGAACAGCTTTTCGCCCAGGGCGCCGACGGTCTGGCCGTCCTGCTCCCACAGCGCCAGCATCACCAGATATTGCGGATAGGTCAGGCCCATCTCGTCCAGGATGGGCTTGTAAAGCCGGTTGAAGGCCAGCCCCGTCGAATAAATGGCGAAACAGAGCTGGTTGTCCAAACGCAGCATTTGGTCGGGGGAGGGGGATTTGGGTCCCGTCATGACAATAGCTCCTGTCTTGTGCCCATTATTATATAGCGTGATAAATTATCGCCTGCGATAAATTCATAGCAGGTATTCGGAGAAATCAATTATCAAGCGACTAATTATCACGATAAATAACTCCTGTCCGGTGACGGACACCTGGCCCACCAGCCAGACACCGCCAACCAACAGATCACGGAGCTAAGTCATGATTATCGCACGCAAAACCCGCCAGCTTGTCGCCACTACCGCCCTGGTCGCCGGCCTTGCCCTGGCCATCTCCGGGGAGGCCGGAGCCCAGGCCGCCAATCTCGATCCGGTCAGCCAGAACTTCGTGAACGCCGTTACCGCAGCCGGTGGCCCGCCCATCTATACGCTGAGCCCGGCAGAGGCCCGCAAGGTCCTGTCCGGCGCCCAGGCCGGCCCGGTCGCCAAGCAGCCGGCGAGCATCCAGGACCTCACCATCCCGGTCGGCCCGCTAGGGGCGGTCGATCTCCGGATCGTGCGGCCTGAAGGCGTCAGCGAAGCCCTGCCTGCTGTGATGTACTTTCACGGCGGCGGATGGGTGCTGGGCGGCAAGGATACCCATGATCGCCTGATCCGCGAGATCGCCGTCGGTGCTCGGGCCGCCGTGATCTTCGTCGACTACCACCGGGCGCCTGAGGTGAAGTATCCGGTGCCGAACGAGGAAGCCTATGCCGCCACCAAGTACGTGGTGGATAATGCCAAGGCGCTGAATGTCGACGGATCGCGCATCGCGGTCGCGGGTGACTCAGCCGGCGGCAACATGGCGGCGGCGGTGACCCTGCTGGCCAAGCAGCGCGGCGGCCCGAAGATCAGCCATCAGGTGCTGTTCTATCCGGTGACCGACGACGTCTCGCAGAACGGCTCGTACACGGCCTTCGGCAACGGTCCGTGGTTGACGACCAATGCGATGCATTACTTCCTGGATGCCTACTATCCGAAGGAAGTGCGTAACGATGCCCTCGCTTTCCCGTTGAAGGCATCGGTCGAGCAGTTGCAGGGCCTGCCTTCCGCGACCGTGATCGTCGCTGAGAATGACCTGCTGCGCGACGAAGGCGAGGCTTATGCCCGCAAGCTGACCGCAGCTGGCGTAACCGTCACCTCGACGCGCTACAACGGCACGATCCACGACTTCGTCATGCTGCATGGCGTTGCCGACAGCCCGGCCACGTCCGCTGCGATCAGCCAGGCGAACAGCGCACTGCGTCAGGCTTTCGCCAAGTAACGCGCCGTTGCACCGTCAAGACGACCAAGCCGGGCCGCATCGCGGCCCGGCTTTAAATCTATCTGGTGTCGTATCGGGCAGGCCGCGCCCTGGACCGGGCTGCAAGCCCTCCCATTCCGGCAGTCATGCAGGCATAATAGCGCAATGGCAGGCATATCGCGCAGAAGGGCGATCCAAGGAGGATTGGCGACGGCAGCGTTGCCGTTATGGCCGCGTCGCGACACTGCGCTTGCACAGACACACCCCCAACCCGCTCTGCCGGGCAGCGTCGATGTTGCCATCATCGGTGCTGGGATTGCCGGCCTTGCTGCCGCGCGCATTTTGGCTGAACGCGGCCGCAGCGTCGCTGTGTTGGAAGCGCGCGACCGCATCGGCGGCCGTATCTGGACCGATACGGTGCGGCTTGGCTTCCCCGTCGATCTCGGTGCTGCCTCTTTGCGTTCGGCCGATATCAATCCGCTGGTCGCCGACTTGCGCCGCCGCGAGGTCAAGCTGCAGGCCGATGATGGCGATTTCTGGTTGTTCGATCGCACGCGCGATGGTGTGCGCGAGGCCTCCGGCCTGGATTACGACGCGCTCGGCAGCTTGTACGACCGGGTAGACGACGCCATCGTGGATGCGCAGACCCTGCGCGTCGATGTCGCGCTGGCCAGCCGGGTGAAGTTCAATGGCAATGGCACCGATACCCGCTGGGCCGATACGGCCCGGGCGCTGGCCGGCCCGCTGCATATCGGCGTTGAATTTGGCCAGGTGGCTGCCATCGATGTGCCGCGGCTGGCCGGCACCGGCAACGATGCCTGGCTGCCTGGTGGCATGGGATCCTGGCTGGCCTCCTATGCCGAAGGTCTGCCTGTGTATCTGTCGCATCCCGTGACACGCATCGAATGGGGTGACAGCGGCGCTACGGTTGCCACGGCGCTGGGCCAGGTCCGCGCCGCCGCCTGCATCGTGACGGTGCCGATCGGCGTGCTGCAGCAAAGTGATCTGGTCTTCCAGCCCGCATTGCCGGCGGAACAGCGCGATGCCTTACGCCGGCTCTCCATGGGACTGCTCAACCGCATTGCGCTGCATTATGAGCCGGGCAGCTTCGAAGCGCCGGTGAATACCCAGGTGCTTCTGCGGGTCGATGCCGGTGCTGCGCGTGGCACAGGCCCCATGCTGTTCCGCCTGAATGTGCAGGCGCAGCCGGTCGCCGTCGCTGTGGTTGGCGGCGATTATGCGCGGGCGCTGGAAACGCAGGGCGAGGCCGCGATGATCGACGCCGCCCGCGCGCAGCTCAAAGCCCTTTTGGGCGAGGAGATCGATCGCCGTTTCATCAAAGGCATTGCCTCCCGCTGGGGGGCGGAACCCTATAGCCGTGGCGCCGTTGCAGCAGCGCGACCCGGCTTTTCGATCGCTCGCCGCAACGCGGCTCGCAGCGGCCAGCGGCGGCTGGTTTTTGCCGGCGAGGCTTTCGCGCCGTCCGAATGGGTTGGCTCGGCAACGGGCGCGTGGATCTCCGGTCGCACGGCAGCGGCAGAAATCCTGCGTTTGCTCGGCTGAGATCGATCGCTTCTGATTCTCTCGTCGCGGGTGCGGCGGATCGCCGACCTCTTGAACCATGGCAAACCGTGCTTATCTCTGCGCCGCCGGGGATGCCCCGCATCCCGGCTGCCGGGCTTTGACGCGGCTATAGAGCGCGCGGCCCGAGCGGCTTCGTTGCCCGTGTTGCTCGAGGGAGGATACGGCAAGCGCGGCTACCCCGCTGGCGGCTTGCTGCGGGTTCCGCCCAAAATGATCCGATTTCCTCCGTCAGGTGTTTACCTGGGGCAGCGCTTGCCGCGCGTCCGGCGAAGGCGACCACAGGCTGCTAGGAGGAAGGAGGAGATTCGTATGAAAATTGCGCAAATCGCCCCTCTGTACGAGGCGGTGCCGCCGAAGCTCTATGGCGGCACCGAGCGCATTGTGGCCTATCTTGCCGACGCGCTGGTCGATCTCGGACATGAGGTCACATTATTCGCCAGCGCCGACGCTGTCACCAAAGCCAAGCTTGTTCCGGTTCGCGACCAGGCGATCCGCCTCGACCCCGAAGCGCTGAAATCCGACATCGCCGCGCATCTTTCGATGCTGCATGAGGTGCGGCGGCGTGCGGATCAATTCGATGTGCTGCATTTCCACGTCGATCTTCTGCATTTCCCGTATTTCCAGGACATTGCCGAGCGCACCGTGACGACGCTGCACGGGCGGCTCGACATGAAGGATCTCGACCTCGCCTACAAGCGTTGGCCGTATTATCCGCTGGTTTCGATTTCCAACAGCCAGCGCGCACCGCTTTCCTTCGCCAACTGGATCGGCACCGTCCACCATGGCCTGCCGATCGATCTGTATCGCTTCACGGCGCAGCCAAGCGGCGGCTATCTGGCTTTCCTGGGCCGGATTTCGCCCGAGAAGCGTCCCGACCGCGCCATCCAGATCGCGCGGCGCGCCGGCATTCCGCTGAAGATCGCCGCCAAGATCGATGCTGCCGACCGCGTCTATTGGCGCGAAGTGATCGAGCCGCAGATAGACGGAAAGCTGATCCAGTATATCGGCGAGATCAGCGATGCGCAGAAATCCGATTTCCTGGGCAATGCGCTGGCGCTGCTCTTCCCAATTGACTGGCCCGAGCCCTTCGGTCTGGTGATGATTGAAGCCATGGCCTGCGGCACGCCGGTGGTGGCGTGGAATTGCGGCTCAGTTCCGGAAGTGGTCGAGGATGGCTTGACCGGTCGCATCATCGATACCGAAGAGGATGCGGTCACGGCGGTCTGGCAGATCGGCCAGCTGGACCGCCGGCAGATCCGGCGTGCCTTCGAGCTGCGCTTCTCGGCGACAGTCATGGCGCGGCAATATCTTGAACTCTATTGGCGCCTTGGCCGCCTCGACGATGCCGCCAGCACTCCTGCTTTGATGCAGACAGCCTAAATCGTCGTCAGGCTCCGGCCAGGCCGGCATCCATCGGTCTCCTTGCAGATGGCATGCCGGCCGGCGCCTAGCCTTGCTGGGAAAAAGGGGGGAAGCGTCGGAGTATCCCATGTCGCAAGGATTGTCGCCCGCCGCTGCAGTTCCGCAGAGCCAGGAGAAAACCGTCGCCGAACCGCGCGTTCCCAACCGGCTCTATGCGCTTAAAGAGGGCGACACCTTCATTATTGCCGATGCCTACGGAAATATTCTCGGCGAAGGCGACGGGCTGTTCCATAACGATACCCGCATCCTCTCCGATTTCCGGCTGACGCTGGCAGGCGAACGCCCGTCACTGCTGAGTGCCGCGATCAGCCGCGATAACATCTTCTTCACCGCCCATGTCACCAACCGGCCATTGCCGCCGCTGGGTGGCCGCTCCCTTCCCGAAGGCGTAATCCATATCGAACGCAGCCGGTTTCTGTGGGATGCCCGGTTGTATGAGCGCATCTGCTGCGTCAATTACAGCGACCGCGAAGCAGCTCTGCCCTTGGGCTTTCGTTTCGGTGCCGATTTTTTCGACATGTTCGAGGTGCGCGGCCAGATGCGCCAGCGCCGCGGTCGCATGTTGCCGGTACAGGTCGAAAATGCCGGCGTGACCTTCCGTTATGAAGGCCTTGATGGCCTGGAACGCGCCACCTGCATTGCCTTTTCGCATCCGCCATCCCGTCTGACGGCCGATCGCGCCGATTTTTTGATCCTGCTGCCGCCCAATGGCTGCATCGACTTCTACCTCGAAATCGGCAGCATGCCTGGCACTGCATCGCCATCCAGGGTGCGGTATCGGGCGGCGGCTGCAAAAGCGCGCCGGGCCATGCGTCTGCGACTGCGGCGCGGCGGGCGGCTGCGCAGCAACAGCCGCCTGTTCAATGCCTGGCTCGATAAATCCCGCGCCGATCTTGCCTTGCTGACCAGCGAATTGCCGACTGGTCCCTATCCCTATGCCGGCATTCCATGGTTCTCCACGCCGTTTGGCCGTGACGCCATCATCACGGCATTGCAGACCCTATGGTTTGATCCGGCCTTGGCGCGCGGCGTGTTGAAATTCCTGGCCCAGCATCAGGCCCAGGAAACCTCCAGCTTCCGCGATTCAGCGCCTGGCAAGATCATGCACGAAACCCGCAAGGGCGAGATGCCGCGGCTGCAGGAGGTACCGTTCGAGCGCTACTATGGTGGCGTCGATACCACGCCGCTTTTCATCATGCTGGCTGGCGCCTATGCCGAACGCACCAACGATCTGGCTTTCATCGAGGATCTCTGGCCTGCCTTGGTCGCGGCGTTGTCCTGGATCGAATCGGTCATGCAATCGACGCCTACGGGCTTCCTCGTCTATGCCCGCGGCGAGACATCGGGTCTTGCCAATCAAGGCTGGAAGGACAGCGAAGACTCAATCTTCCATGCCGATGGCAGCAATCCCAAGGGGCCGATCGCCCTGGTCGAGGTGCAGGGCTATGTTTTCGCTGCGCTGACGGCTATGGCGAAACTGGCCGAGCGGCGCGGCGATGCGGTTGCCGCCGGCCGCTGGCAGATGCGCAGCGAGATGCTGCGCCGCGCCGTGGAGGATCATTTCTGGATGCCGGAGGCGGGCTTCTATGGGATCGCGCTGGATGGCGACGGTTCACTGTGTCGTGTACGCGCCTCCAATGCCGGGCACCTGCTTTATGTCGGCCTGCCCGTGCCGGATCGCGCGGCAAAGGTGACGGCGCAGATCTTGTCCGGGGCTTTCGACAGTGGCTGGGGCGTGCGTACGCTGGCGCCCGGCCAGGCCCGCTACAATCCCATGTCCTACCACAACGGCTCCGTCTGGCCGCATGATACAGCGCTCTGCGCGGCAGGCCTGGCGCGGTATGGCGAGCGCGATGGCGTTATCCGGCTGCTGGACGAATTGTTCGAGGCGGCCGTGCATTACGACATGCGCCTTCCGGAACTGTTCTGCGGCTTCCCGCGCGCCAAGGGAGAGCCGCCGATCGATTATCCGGTCGCCTGCCTGCCGCAGGCCTGGGCGGCCGGTGCGATCTTCATGCTGCTGCAAGCGGGTTTAGGGCTGCGCATCGATGGCGAACGCGGTGAGATTCATATCCACCGTCCGGCCTTGCCCTCTGCAATCGACCGCCTGGTGCTGAGCGATATCGGCGTCGGTGATGCGAAGGTGAATTTGGTGTTCCAGCGTGTCGGCAGCCGCGTAGTGGCATTTTCCGATGATCGCATCTCGGTGCCGATCATCGTGCATTCCTGATAGTGTGGCGGCCAGGCAATGATGTCGGGAATCGGCAGATTCTCGATCTTGGCGATCTGATCTTTTCAGCGCCAGCTTGCGATTTTTTGCTTTCCGCGAGGCTAATAATATCATTGAGTTATAGCTCAATTACGTAATTCGAGTGCAGCATGCAGACAATCAGTTCCACCGAGTTCAACCGGAGACCGGCCCGGTATTTTCGCCAGGCGGAGAAGCGGCCGATCGGCGTGGCGTTCCGCGGCCGCACACGGTGCATGCTGGTGCCCCTGGATTATGCTGGCATCGATCCGCTCGACCGGATCCGCTTCGAGGATCTGCCCCTAACAGCGCGATTCAGCCGGCAGGATATTGTTGCCTGGCTGATGGTGAGCGAGCTTGACCGGCTGCTGCGCGATCATCCGACCGAGACGCTGAAAGTCATGCGCCGCACCTTGCAGCGCTATCGCGAGGTCCGCTCTATGCGCGATGATTTCATCGATCGCTGGGAGCAACTGCTCGATGATGGCGCGCCGGCAATCCTCAGCGCGTTGCGAGAGGATAGTGATCGTGGCGCGCATCTGCGGCAGATCGCACCGGTCTCAGGATTGCTTGGGATCGCGGACCGCGAGCGTATTCTAAGCGCGGCCAATCGGCTTCTCGCAGAAAAGCGCACGATCGAGAAGCGCGGCGCGTAAGTGGAGCGCGACCAGCTGGATCATATCCTTCGGGCGTCCTAGGACATTACGAATGAACGGGAATTTGTCATCGTGGGCAGCCCGGCAGCGCTGGCGCAGCTGCCCCAATTTCCCAGCGTGATATTTTTAAATTCTTTTTTCATCCGATATTTCATCAATCAGGCCATAACGCTCACCAACGGCGTCGCGCCGTATATGACGCCGCCTCGGGCAGAGCCGCCCGCGAGGGTCTGCTGATCAACGCTGCGGCAGCTGTCGATGGCCCAGATGCATCGGCGTCTCGCGCGGCACCAACACAAGGCGGCGGCGCTCCTTCAGGGTCACGCCGGCAGCCGCGTAGTGGCATTTTCCGATGATCGCACCTCGGTGCCGATCATCGTGCATTCCTGATAGTGTGGCGGTCAGGCAATGATGTCGGGAATCAGCAGATTCTCGATCTTGGCGATCTGATCCTTCAGCGCCAGCTTGCGCTTTTTCATGCGCTGGATCTGAATCAGGTTGAGGCTTGGCTGCTCGGCCAGCGCAGTGATGGCGTCGTCGAGGTCGCGATGTTCGGCGCGGAGATCGGCGAGTTTGCGCTGCAAGGCCTCTTGGTCGATCGGACCGGTCAAATTCATTACATCAGCCGCGAGCGGGGCCCGCGCCTTTCATCCTCACGGAAAAGCGCCTAACCATAGCATGAATGAAACAGCTAGGCACGGGTGCAGACGATAATACCGGCAACCAGCGGGGTGCCGGATTCTGGGGTTTTTCCGTCGCTCTTTACGGGCGGCCGGGCGTGGCCGAGGCTTGCCTGGCCCTGCAGGACCGCTTCGGCGCTGACGTGAATATGCTGCTGCTCGGCTTCTGGCGGGCCCGGCGTGGCTTCGCCGGCTGGGCCGCAGGCGAGCTGGACCGCGCCCAGGCGGCGGTGGCCCCGGTCAACGCCGCGCTGCTGCCGCTGCGGCAGGCGCGCCGGGCGCTGAAGGATCTGCAGGCCGACGAGCCCGCGGCGGCCGCGCTCTATGACGAGGCCAAGCAGCTGGAATTGCGGCTTGAGCAGATCGCCCAGGTCTGGCTGGCGGCGGCCAGCCGGTTCAGTCCGGCGATGCAGGACACCGCCGACGAGGAAATGGCCGCGGCCGCGCATCTTTATGCCTATCTCGACGGCCTGGCCCCACGGGACGAGGCTGCCCGTGAGTTGGGTGCGGCTTTGCTGCGCGCGGCCTTTACGGCTTGAGCGGCTTGCCGCTCCAGCGTTTGACCAGCGTCGTTTCGATGCCAAACAGGTCAAGCACACGGCCTACCGTGTGGTTGACCAGATCGTCCAGGCTTTCGGGCTGAGCATAGAAGGCCGGCATCGGCGGGGCCACGATGGCGCCCATCTCCGTCACCGCAGTCATGTTGCGCAGATGGCCCAGATGCAGCGGCGTCTCGCGCGGCACCAGCACAAGGCGGCGGCGCTCCTTCAGGGTCACGTCGGCGGCCCGTGTCAGCAGGTTGGAAGTCACCCCGGTGGCGATCTCCGCCAAGGTCTTCATCGAGCATGGCATCACCACCATGCCCAGCGTCTGGAATGAACCCGATGAAATTGCCGCGCCGATATCGCTGATCGGATAGGTCTTCGCCGCCAGGGCCTTCACATCCTTGATCGCATACGGCGTTTCATAAGCGATGGTCATTTCCGCAGCGCGGGTCAGCACCAGATGCGCCTCGATGCTGCTGTTTTTGAGCCATTCCAAAAGCCGCAGTCCATAGACCACACCTGAGGCGCCGGTGATCCCAATCACCAGCCGCCGCTGCGCCGGCGCACGGATCGTCATGGTTGCGGTGGGGGCAGCTTTTGCAGCGACCGGTCGGCGGCGTGTCGCGGTAGGCACGGTTTCTGTCAATGCGGGCGGTGCCGATTTTGCCGCTGCCTTCTTCGCTGTTGCGCGACTCGTTTTGATTGTGCGGCGCATCGTCTCACATCCGAAGGAAATTTTGTCTTTGGGGCTGACAAACTGACAGGGCAGTGCTTAGATCATAACAGGCGCGTGTCGGTGCGGCCGCGCCCAGGGCTGGGGAGGCCGTGCCGGATGACGCGCTCCGAACTGACAGAAGGAGCATGCGATGAACAATACGGCGCATCTCGACACTCTCATCGAAAAACATCATGCGTTGCAAGATCAGATCGATGACGAGATTCACCGCCCCATGCCCGATCAGGTTCGCTTGACCCAACTCAAACGCGAAAAATTGAAACTTAAGGAAGAGATCACACGCTATCAGCAGTGATCCTTGCTGCTGCGCGAGAAGCGCGGCGCTGAGCCTTGAGGCTTAGGCGTCAGCGCTGACCTCAGGGCTGACCTCAGGTCAGCGCCTTCGCCTTCTCGCGCAGCTCGAACTTCTGGATCTTGCCGGTCGAGGTCTTCGGCAATTCGCCGAAGACCACGGTGCGGGGGCATTTGAACTTCGCCAGCCGCTCGCGGCAGAAGGCGATGATCTCCTCCTGCGTCGTCGTCGCGCCGGGTTTCAGCGTGACGAAGGCGCAGGGCGTCTCGCCCCAATGCGGATCGGGCCGCGCCACCACGGCGGCTTCGAGGATGTCGGGGTGCATGTAGAGCACGCCCTCGACCTCCAGCGTCGAGATATTCTCGCCGCCGGAGATGATGATGTCCTTCGAACGGTCCTTGATCTGCATGTAGCCGTCGGGGTGCAGCACGGCCAGGTCGCCGGAATGGAACCAGCCGCCGGCGAAGGCTTCCTGCGTCGCTTTCGGGTTCTTCAGATAGCCTTTCATGACGATGTTGCCGCGGAACATGATCTCGCCCATCGTCTGGCCATCGGCAGGCACGCGCAGCATGGTCTGCGGGTCCATCACGGTGACGTCTTCCTCGACGTGGTAGCGCACGCCCTGGCGCGCCTTCATCGCTGCTTTTTCGGGCAGGGGCAGGCTGTCCCATTCATCATGCCAGTCGCAGACGACGGCCGGACCATAGACTTCGGTCAGGCCGTAGACATGGGTGACGTCAAAGCCCATGGCCTCCATTGCGGCCAGCACGGCGGCCGGCGGCGCGGCGCCGGCGGTCATGCATTTCACGCCGGGCTTCAGCTTGGCTTTCACCTCTGCCGGCGCATTGATCAGCATGTTCAGCACGGTCGGCGCGCCGCAGAAATGCGTCACGCCATGATTGACGAAGCTGTCGAAGATCAAGGCCGGGTCCACCTTGCGCAGGCAGACATGCACGCCGGCCAGCATGGTGATGGTCCAGGGGAAGCACCAGCCGTCGCAATGGAACATCGGCAGGGTCCAGAGATAGACCGGATGCTTGGGCAGGTTCCAGGTCACGGCGTTGCCCATGGCGTTCAGATAGGCGCCGCGATGATGTGTCACCACGCCCTTGGGGTTGCCGGTGGTGCCCGAGGTATAGCCCAGCGCGATGGCATCCCATTCGTCGCTCGGCCCGGCCCAGGCATAATCGGGATCGCCCAGTTTCAGGAAATCCTCGTATTCGATGCTGCCGAACAGCTCGCCCGTGGTGCAGAGATGATCGTCGATGTCGATCACGTAGGGCTTGTTCTTCGATTGCGCGACGGCTTCCTTCACCACGGCGCTGTATTCGCGGTCGGTGAACAGAATCTTGGCTTCACCATGCTCAAGAATGAAAGCGATGGCGGCCGGATCGAGGCGGGTGTTGATCGCGTTGATGACCGCGCCGGTCGCCGGAATACCGAAATGCGCCTCCAGATGCGCGGGCGTGTTGGCGGCGACGATCGCCACGGTGTCGCCGCGCCGGATGCCGCGCCGTGCCAGCGCCGAGGCCAGCCGGCGGCAGCGCGCGTATAGCTCGGCATAGGTGTAACGCAAGTCGCCATGGATCACCGCAAGACGGTCGGGGAAGACCTCGGCCGTGCGGCGCAGAAAGCTTAATGGGGACAGCGGTTCGTAATTGGCGGGATTTTTATCGAGATCGCGGTCGTAAATCGTCGTCATGCGCTGTTCCTCTCAGAGCGCCAGGCGCCGGTATCCGCAGCCTTTGGGCGCTATGTGCGAGGGTTCCATCCCCCCGGCGCGCGCCACGCTAGAACAAATTGTACGGCCGCGGCAACGGCCGGAAGGGGTTGGCCAGCAACGTTATGGGAATTGCAGGCCGAATCCGTCCGCCAGCAGCTTCAGTCCACAGACGAAGGTGAACACGTAGACGATGCGGTAGAAGCCGGCATCGCTCAGCTTATGGTGCAGATAGATGCCGAGATACACCCCGGCTACTGCCACCGGGGCCAGAACCGCCGCCGTGCCCAGGTTTTCCGGCGTGAACTGGCCCAGCCACCAATAAGGGATCAGCTTGACGTAATTGACCACGGCGAAGAACACCACCGTCGTGCCGACGAACAGCGTCTTGTCCAGCCGCTGAGGCAGCAGATAGATCTGCAGGGGCGGGCCACCGGCATGGGCGATGAAGCTGGTGAAGCCCGAACAGGCGCTCCAGAACAGGCCTTTGGCGACATTGGGCGCGGTGGGTTCGGTCTGTCCGCGGCCAAGCCATTTCTGCAGTACGAAGACGACCGCGACGGCGCCGACGATGATCTGGACGCCCTTATTGCTGACATAATCTGCGGTCAAGGTTCCGATCAGGATGCCGATCAGCGCGCCTGTCAGGATGATCGCCATATTCCGGCGGTCCCACAGGCCGCGATAGCCCCACAGGCCCGCGAGATCCATGGCGCAGAGCACGGGCAGCATGATCGCCGCGGCCTGCAGGGGCGGCAGGACCAGGCTCAGCAGCGGCAGGGCAAGCAGGCTCGTGCCAGGGCCGAAGCCGCCCTTGCTGAGGCCAACGATCAATACCGCCGGAAAGGCGGCGGCATAGAACCAAGGATCGGAAATCATTGTGAACGAAGACAGCATGATATTGGAGGGGAGGTCGCTTTGGTTGACGCTTCTGTGGCACGAAGTTTATCTTCCATCTCAACTACACAAGCCAAGACCAATTATCAGAAAGAACTGATGCAATCCGGTGCCTCCGCAGCGATAGCCGCCATGGAGCGAGCGGTGCGGCGTCTGGATGCGGCGCTGGCACAGCGCGCGGCCGCCTATCGCAGCCTGTCGGACCAGCATGGGCAGCTCACGAGCGAGCTGCGCCTGCTGCGGGAAGAATTGCAGGCCGCGAAGGACGAAGCCGCCAGTCTGCGGGAACGTGCCGCCCTGGTGGATGCGTTGCGCCAGGAACTTGCCCAGATGCAGGCTGAGGCCGAGCGGGCCGGCAAGGATACGGCCGATAGCGGTCAGGCTGACGATGCGCGTATCGAAGCGCTGGAGGGGGAGATCGCTCAGCTAAAAAGCGAGCGCGATGCTTTGCAGACGCGACTCGCCGCGGCCGAGGCTGCGGCTGGATCGGGCGGTAAGGACGAGGCATCGGGCGATGGCGCCATGCCTTCCGCTGCCGGGAGTGAAGTCGCCGCGCTCAAGGCCGAATTGGCAGCGGCTCAGGCCGCGCGCGCCGAGATGCAGGCATTCCAGTCGGGCATCGCCGCAAGGCTGGAAGCCACGATGGCTCGCCTGCGCCAGGCTTTGGATGCCGAGGCGGCGCGTTAAAGCCATCGGCAATAGATTCAGGCGCTTTGCGCCTTTCAGTCAGACTGCCTTCGAGAGTTTAGGAGTGTGGCATGGGTCAGGTGAATGTGACCGTTAATAACCGCCTTTATTCGATCGGCTGCGACGATGGCGAAGAGGAGCAGGTCCGCCGCCTGTCGCAGATCATCGATGGGCGGGTACGCGAATTGGCGGCACTGGTTGGCCAGGTGGGAGAGGCGCGGCTTTTGCTCATGACGGCTTTGACCCTGGCCGACGACCTAGAGACTGCACAGCGCGATATTGCCAGCATCAAACAGGAAATCGCCGCCATGCGCGAAGAGCAGAAAACCGCGCAAGGCGACAACGATGCGCTGATTGGCCTGGCAAAACGCCTGGAGGATATTGCCGCCCGCCTGGAGAGCGCCTAAATAAGGGCTAGGACGGAGTGCTGCCCGGTACGTCAGGCATACATAACCCTGGGGCCAATGCTCATCTCTGAGGGAGCTGTCCCTGACCGGAACCGTGGTTTCGGATATACGGCGCCCACCTGGTACGCCAGGCCACAGAGGTTTGCTCACGCCAACGGCCATGGCGGGCCCGTCCGCTTCTTTTTTCCAATCGCGTTTGATTAGCACCGATCCAGATACCGACGCCCGCAAGGCCAGTTTCCGCGCCAAGCTCAAGCAGCGCCGCGCTGAAGCCGCCGCCGCCAATGGCGCGGCCATTGCACAGCTTGCTGCCGAACGGTTCCTGGCGGCGATCCCGGTTAAGGCCGGTCAGGTGGTCGCTGGCTACTGGCCAATGGGTGATGAGCTCGATCCGCGCCCGCTTTTGCAGCAGCTTCAGCGCCGGGGCGCGCTGATCGTGCTGCCGGTGATCCAGACAGGCTCCCGCCTGCTGCTGTTCCGCTTATGCAAGGATCTGAGCCAAGTGCCGCCAGCGGGCGCCTATGGCATTCCAGCCCCCCCTGAAGGCAGTTCGCCGCTGCAGCCGGATGTCCTGCTGGTGCCGCTGGTGGGTTTTGATCGCGAAGGCCATCGCCTTGGCATGGGTGGCGGCTATTATGACACGACATTGAGGGCCCTGCGGCGCACCAGGGCGGCGGGCGCAAAATTGCCGCTGGCCGTGGGCTATGCCTTCGCGGTACAGCAGGTGGCGGAACTGCCCCACGGCGACGGCGACGAGATGCTGGATTGGGTGGTGACCGAACGCGGCGCGGTCGCATTCGGTCAGAATGCTAAGGAAAGTGAGTGAGCCGGTGAAACTTCTTTATTGCGGCGATGTGGTCGGGCGGGCCGGACGTGATGCGATTGTGGCTCGCGTGCCTGAACTGCGCCGCAGCCTTGGCCTCGATTTCGTACTGGTCAATGGCGAGAATGCGGCTGCTGGCTTCGGCATCACCGGCAAGATCTGTGAGGAATTCTATGCTGCCGGCGTCGATGTCATCGTGCTCGGCAACCATGCCTGGGATCAGCGCGAGACGCTCAGCTACATCAACGGCGATCCGCGCCTGCTGCGGCCGCTGAATTATCCGAAGGGCACGCCCGGCAAGGGCGCGGGCCTGTTCACGCTGCAAAACGGCAAGAAGGTGCTGGTGATCCAGGTGATGGGCCGCATTTTCATGGACCCGCTCGATGATCCCTTCGCGGCCGTCGATGGAGAGTTGCAGAAATACCGCCTCGGTTCAGGCGCGGATGCCATCGTCGTCGATATCCATGGCGAAGCGACGTCGGAGAAAATGGCAATGGGCCACTTCTGCGATGGCCGTGTCTCGCTGGTTTGCGGCACCCATAGCCATGTGCCCACCGCAGATGCGCAGATCCTGCCCAACGGCACGGCCTATCAGACCGATGCGGGCATGTGCGGCGACTACAATTCGGTGATCGGCATGGAAAAGACCGAGCCGCTCAACCGCTTCACCCGCCGCGTGCCCGGCGGCCGTTTCGAGCCGGCGATGGGCGAGGCGACCCTCTGCGCCGTCTATGTCGAAACCGATGATCGCACCGGCCTGGCTACCCGTATCCAGCCGATCCGCCTCGGCGGCCGGCTGCAGCAGGCCATGCTATAGCGCGTGACCGGCCGCCTTCAGAGGCTGCTCGCGCAGGTGCGGGGCTGCGATCTGTGCAGCCCCTATCTGCCGCTTGGCCCGCGCCCGGTGGTCCGCTTGAAGCCCAACGCGCGGCTTTTGATCATCGGCCAGGCGCCGGGCACCAAAGTTCATCAGACCGGCTTGCCCTGGAATGACCGCAGCGGCGACGTGCTGCGCGAATGGCTGGCGATGGATCGCGATCGTTTCTACGACATGGAAACCATCGCCATCATGCCGATGGGGTTCTGCTATCCTGGTCGCGATCCGAAGGGCGGTGATAATCCGCCGCGCCCGGAATGCGCCCCGCGCTGGCATGGCCGTCTGCTGGCGCAACTTCCCAATATCCGCCTCACCTTGCTGGTCGGCCAATATGCCCAGGCGCATTATCTTGGCCGCCGGCGGGGAAAGACGATGACGGAAACGGTGCAGAATTTCCGCGCCTATTCGCCGCAATTCTTTCCGCTGCCGCATCCAAGCTGGCGCAATATCGGCTGGCGCAAACGCCAGCCCTGGTTCGATGCGGAGGTCGTGCCCGCACTGCGCCGCCACGTCGCTGCGGCGCTTAAGGACTGAAGCGCCAACGCGGCGACGAAATTCCATCGCCAATGGCGATCCGATTATAGGCCCGTTGTCTCAGCCCAGCTGACTAAAGGGCGGGGTGCCATCCTGCAGCCGGAAGGACGGGCCGATATCGACGCAGACCAGCAGCCGGTCCACGGTTTCGCCGTCGTCGGCCAGCGGCAGAACGATATGATAGATGCTGTTGATGTCCCGCTGCCTTCCGACATAGGGCAGCACGCCCTTCACCGGCGCGCGTGCGTCCACTGCGCCGGATAAATGGTCCCAGACCTTGCTGGGCGGCTGCTGGTGGGGCAGTGCGCTCATCAGCGTGCCGGTCAGATCGGAATTGCTGATGCCCCGGATCGTGGAGCCGATCTCCGCATAGCGGAAATCCAGGGGTTCCCGCTGCACCTCGAACAGGATCGTATGGGGCCGCAATGGGTCCAGCGCCGCCGTATTGACCGTCCGCCAAGACGGCATCTCGGCAGCCGAGCGGCAGGCCAGCCAATAGGCATGGGCGTCGTTCAGCAGGCGGGATTGCGGATAGCCA
The DNA here is from genome assembly GCF_937960835.1 of uncultured Ferrovibrio sp. Classification (GTDB taxonomy): domain Bacteria; phylum Pseudomonadota; class Alphaproteobacteria; order Ferrovibrionales; family Ferrovibrionaceae; genus Ferrovibrio. The sequence goes on along the minus strand of NZ_CALGPC010000003.1, from coordinate 68,277 downwards.
GGCAGCGCTCCCGAGGAATGCGGTGATGCCACCCGCGGGACGGCAATCAAACTCATGAGATCAGGCATGCGCGCCCCGTCAGGAAACTGGCGGGGCAGACCGGTGCGCCGCCGCGGCGGATGGTATAGTTCGTGTTTCTTTCCTGCAAGCGTGCGGCCTGCAACGAGCGGTAGCAAGGCATCTGCCACCGCAGTCTTCGCGCGGCTTGCAATTATCGCCCGTCAGCTTTATCCGGGCGCCAGCGGCGGCCGGCCTTCGGCTGCCCGCATGATCGGAAATATGATAAATATGCCCGATTCGTTCACAGCCCTTTATCTCATGCCATAGGTTTAAGGTCATGGCCGGCCATTCCCAGTTTAAGAACATCATGCATCGCAAGGGCGCGCAGGATGCCAAGCGCGCCAAGATCTTCACCAAGCTGATCCGCGAGTTGACCACCGCGGCCCGCATGGGCCAGCCGGACCCGGCGACCAACCCGCGCCTGCGCGCCGCCGTCCAGGCCGCCCGTGCCGCCAACATGCCGAAGGACACGGTCGAGCGCGCCATCAAGCGCGGCAGCGGCGGCGACGCGGCGGACAATTATGAAGAGGTGCGCTACGAGGGTTACGGCCCGGGCGGCGTTGCCGTGATCGTGGAAGCGCTGACTGACAACCGCAACCGCACCGCAGGCGAAGTCCGCGCTGCTTTCTCCAAGAACGGCGGCGCCCTGGGCGAAACCAACTCGGTCGCCTTCATGTTCGACCGGGTCGGCGAGATCGTCTTCCCGGTTTCTGCCGCCTCGGCCGAAGCGCTGTTCGAAGGGGCGCTGGAGGCCGGCGCCGACGACGTGCAGTCAGATGAGGACGGCCATACCGTGACCTGCAGCCAGGACGATTTCGCCCAGGTGCGCGAGGTGCTGGAAGCCAAGTTCGGCGAGCCGAAATCGGCCAAGCTGGTCTGGCGGCCGAAGACGACGACGCCGATCGACGGCGAAAAGGCCGAGACTCTGTTCAAGATGATCGAAGTCCTTGAGGATTCCGACGACGTGCAGCAGGTCTATGCCAATTTCGAGATCTCGGACGACGAGCTGAAGAAGCTCGCCAGCTGAGCGTCTCGGCAGGCAAAAGGGGGCGGGCAGTAGGCGAAGTGGCGGAGCGCATGCGCATCATCGGACTCGATCCGGGTCTGCGCGCCACCGGCTGGGGCATCATCCTCGCCGAGGGCAACCGCTTGAGCCATGTCGCCCACGGCACCATCCGCACCAACCCCGACGACGAACTCGCCTACCGGCTGCGTACCGTGCATGACGCGCTTGCGCTGCTGCTCGCCGAATGGCAGCCGCAGGCCGCCGCCGTGGAAGAGACCTTTGTCAACAAGAACCCGGCCTCGACCCTGAAGCTTGGCCAGACGCGCGGCGTCGTGCTGCTGGCGCCAGCCCAGCTTGGCCTGCCGGTGGCGGAATATGCGCCAACCATGGTCAAGAAGGCGGTGGTCGGCACCGGCCATGCCGACAAGGAACAGGTCCATGCCATGGTCAAGCGGTTGCTGCCCGGCGTGAACGTCACCGGCGCCGATGCCGCCGATGCCCTGGCGGTGGCGATCTGCCATGCGCATTTTGCCGCTTCCGCCCGTGTCGTCCGCAGCGCGGAAGCCGCGCTTTTACGGGCTGCGCGATGATCGCCAAACTCAGCGGCCTGCTCGACTCCGTCGCCGATGCCGCCTGCATTCTCGATGTCGGCGGTGTCGGCTATCAGGTCTTCTGCTCGGCACGCACCTTGCGGTCACTTCCGCGGCCAGGCGAAGCCGTGAAGCTTTATATCGAAACCCATGTCCGCGAAGACCATATCCATCTCTATGGCTTCGCGACCGAAGCCGAACGCGGCTGGTTCAATCTGCTGCAGACAGTGCAGGGCGTCGGCGCCAAAGTGGCGCTCGGCATCCTTTCGACGCTGTCGCCGGACGAACTGGTGCGCGCCATCGCCTCGGCCGACAAGACGATGCTGAACCGCTGCGACGGCGTGGGGCCGAAACTGGCGGCGCGGCTAGTCACCGAACTGAAGGACAAGGTCGGCGGCATCGATCTGGGTCCGGGTTTGCAGGCACCCCCGGGCGGTGCGGATGCGGAGAATGCCAATGGCGCCGTGGCCGATGCGCTCTCGGCGCTGGTCAATCTTGGCTACAAGCGGGCTGAGGCTTTCGGCGCGGTCACCGCGGCAGCGCGCAGCCTCGGCGACAAGGCCAATGTGCAGGATCTCATCCGCGCCGGGCTGAAGGAGTTGGCGCGATGACTGACAGGTCCAAAGCGGGCTCGCGGCTCGTTTCCGCCGCATCTGCCGATGGCGATGATTTCGAGCGCCATCTGCGCCCGCAGACCCTGGACGATTTCATCGGCCAGGCGCGCGCCCGCGAAAATCTGCAGGTATTCATCGAGGCAGCCAAGGCGCGCGGCGAAGCCTTGGACCATGTGCTGCTGCACGGGCCGCCGGGCTTGGGCAAAACCACGCTGGCACAGATCGTCGCCCGTGAGCTCGGCGTCAATTTCAAGGCCACATCCGGCCCGGTGATAGCCAAGGCCGGTGATCTCGCCGCCCTGCTTACCAATCTTGAGGCGCGCGACGTCCTGTTCATCGACGAGATCCATCGCCTCAATCCGGCGGTGGAAGAAATCCTCTATCCGGCGATGGAGGATTTCCAGCTCGACCTGATCATCGGCGAAGGCCCCTCGGCGCGCAGCGTACGCATCGACCTGCCGCCTTTTACGCTGGTTGGCGCCACCACCCGCTCAGGCCTCTTGACCACGCCACTGCGCGAACGCTTCGGCATTCCGCTGCGCCTGAATTTTTACGAGGTGGAAGAACTGGAGCTGATCGTGCGGCGCGGTGCCCGCGTGCTGAACCTCAACCTGGATGCCTCCGGCGCCCGCGAGATTGCCCGCCGTTCCCGCGGAACGCCGCGCGTCGCCGGCCGTCTGCTGCGCCGGGTGCGCGACTTCGCTGCCGTTGCCAAGGCCGATCTGGTGGATGCCGTAAAGGCCGATGCGGCGCTCAAGCGGCTGGAGGTCGACGAACGCGGGCTGGATGCCATGGACCGCCGCTACCTGACCATGATCGCGCGTGATTTCCAGGGCGGTCCTGTCGGCGTCGAGACCATCGCCGCGGCGCTGAGCGAGCCGCGCGACGCGCTGGAAGACGTGATCGAGCCTTATCTGATCCAGCAGGGGTTCCTGCAGCGCACGCCGCGCGGGCGGCTGCTCACCGCGCAGGCCTTCGCCCATCTTGGCTTGCCGATGCCGGCGCGTCCGCAGGACAGCCAGCTCGATCTGCTGGCCAGCGACGAGGACGACGATGTCTGATCAGGCCCATCGCTACGCGTTACGGGTGCAATGGGAAGACACCGATGCCGCGGGTATCGTTTATTATGCGAATTATCTGCGCTTTATCGAACGCGCCCGGTCCGACTTGCTGTTGCAGCATGGCATCGACCAGCTTGGCCTGATGCGGGGCGAGGAAGGTATCGCCTTCGCCGTTCGGGCCTGCAACATCGAATACCTCAAGCCCGCCCGCTTGCACGAAGAATTAACGGTTTTCACGACAATCACCGAATCACGCGGGGCAAGCGTCAGCCTGCAGCAGGACGTTTGGCGCGGGGAAGAGGTGCTGGCGCGAGCCTTGGTCAAGCTGGCCTGTATCGATCAGAAGGGACGCCCCACACGCGTTCCGAGGGCAATTGCGGCGATATTCGCCACACTTTCACCAAATTTGTCGCGTTGATCTGAAACTTATAACGGAAGGACCAAATCGTATGGACAGGACCGTCAGCGCCATGCCGCTCGGGGGCTCTTCAGTGGCTTCCGACTTATCGCTATGGACGCTCTTCCTCCAGGCCGACTGGATCGTCAAAGCCGTGATGTTGATGCTGGTCCTGGCCTCCTTCTGGTCGTGGGCAATCATCTTCGACAAGCTGATCAAGATCCGCAAGGTCATCGCCGATACCGACAAGTTCGAGACCGATTTCTGGTCGGGCGGCTCGCTGGATGCGCTCTATGACCGGCTGTCGATCTCCGGCCCGCAGCATCCGATGGCGGTGCTGTTCCTGGCTGCCATGCGCGAATGGCGTCGCTCCACCGAGCGCGGACTGGTGCGCGGCAAGCAGGGGCTGGGCTCCTTGCAGGTGCGCATTGGTCAGGTGATGCGCGTGTCCATTGACCGCGAGATGGAACGCCTGGAGCGTTATCTCGGTTTCCTCGCCTCCGTCGGCTCGGTCTCGCCCTTCGTCGGCCTGTTCGGCACCGTCTGGGGCATCATGAATTCCTTCCATGCCATCGCCTCCAGCAAGAACACCTCGCTGGCGGTGGTTGCGCCGGGCATTGCCGAGGCGCTGTTTGCCACCGCGCTCGGGCTGCTGGCCGCGATCCCGGCGGTGATGGCCTACAACAAGTTCTCCAATGATCTCAGCCGGCTGTCGGTGCGGCTTGAGGGTTTCGCCGGCGAGTTTTCGGCGCTGATGTCGCGCCAGCTCGACGAGGAGGCGGCCTAGATGGCGATCCAGCTCCAGGGCGGCAGCCGGTCCGGCCGGATGAAGCGCCGGCCGATGTCGGACATCAACGTCACCCCGCTGGTCGACGTGATGCTGGTGCTGCTGATCGTCTTCATGGTGGCCGCGCCGCTGCTGACCGTCGGCGTGCAGGTCGATCTGCCACAGACCCAGGCCGCTGCCATCCAGGGCCAGGACGAGCCGCTCAGCATCACGGTCGATTCCAAGGGCGTCATTTACCTTCAGGAAACACCGGTTGAGCTAGACCAGCTGGTGCCACGCCTTCAGGCGATTGCCGGCAGTGCGCCCGACCGCCGCATCTTTGTGCGCGGCGATCAGGCGATCAATTACGGCAAAGTGCTGGAAGTGATGGGTGTCATCAATTCGGGCGGCTTCACCAAGGTGGCTCTGGTCGGCAATCCGCCGAGCGGTGGCACCGGTCCGGCCAGCGGCAGCAAGCGTTGAGGCAGGAAGAGTAGGGTCGGCTGCAGTGCATCGGTCTTCGTATATATTGTCGGCGAGCCTCCATGCCGGAATCCTGGCAGTGGCGATGTTCGGCCTGCCGCACATCTTCGAACCGCCGAAGGAGGCCGAGCCGCCGGTGATCCTGGCCGAGTTCGTGCCGATCGCCGAGAAGACCAATGTTCCCAAGCCGCAGCCCAAGGCGGTCGAGAACAAGGCCGAGCCGAAGGAAGAGCCGGCGCCGGAAGTGAAGCAGGAGCCGAAGCCGCAGCCGCCGCAACAGCCGCAGGCGGTCGCACCCCCGCCCCCTCCGCCGCCACCAGCACCCGAGCCGCCCAAGCAGCAGGCCGAGGCGCCCAAGCCCGCGCCGATGCCCGAGCCTGAGCCGACGCCGAAACCGGTGCCCAAGCCGAAGGAAGAGGCCAAGCTGCCCGAGCAGCCCAAGCCGCCGGAGAAGAAGCCGGAAGCCAAGCCGACGCCGCCCAAGCCGGCACAGCGCACTGAGGAAAAATCCAAGGCGCCGAGTTTTGCCGACGTGGCGGCTTTGGTGAACAAGATGAAAGCGCCGCCGGCGACCCAGCCCAATCCGGCGCCGCAGACGGCTGCGCGCACGCCGCCGGCCTCCGCGCAGCGCATGGAAGGCCCCTCCAATCCCAATCTGCCGATCTCGATGAGCGAGAAGGATTTCATCCGCAAGCAGGTCGAAGATCAGTGGCTGTTTGATTTGGGCGCGCGGGATGCGCAGAATCTGATCGTGCGCATCCGGTTCAGCCTCAATCCGGATGGCAGCCTGCGCACGCAGCCGGAGATCGTCGATCAGGCGCGAATGTATATGCCGGGCCAGGAGGCCTACCGCTCAGCGGCTGAATCGGCGCGTCGTGCCGTGCTGAAAGCGGCACCGTTCAAACTGCCGCCGGGCAATAAGGACAAATGGAGTCAGGAGATCATCCTGAACTTCGATCCGCGACAAATGTTGGGTGGGTAAATCATGACGGAGAACAGGATGAAGCGCAGGTCCAAACTGCCGAAGCTGGGGGCGTTTCTCGCGTCGCTGATTGTTGTCTTGGCGGTCGCAAGACCTGCAACTGCGGCGGTCGAGATCGACATCACCCGCGGCAATTTCAAGCCGGTGCCGATCGCAATCTCCGATTTCGATGCCGACAATCCGCAGGCGACCAAGATCGGTCAGGACGTCGCCCGCGTCATCCGCGCCAATCTCGAACGCTCCGGCCTGTTCAAGCCGGCCGATCCGCGCGCGCATATCCAGACCCCGCAGGCCATGCGCGTGCAGCCGCGTTTTGCGGATTGGCGTGTCATCAATGTCGATGCGCTGGTCAACGGCCGCATCGAGCTGCAGGCCGACGGCCGGCTGCGCGGCGAATTCCGCCTCTGGGACGTCGCCGCCGAGCAGCAGATGACCGGCCTGGCGCTGTTCACTACCCCGGATAACTGGCGTCGCCTGGCGCATCTCATTTCGGACGCGATTTACAAGCGCGTTACCGGCGAGGACGGCTATTTCGATACCCGCATCGTCTATGTCGCCGAGAGCGGCCCGCCGGATCGCCGCATCAAGCGCCTGGGCATCATGGATCAGGATGGCGAGAATCATCGCTTCCTCACCGATGGCCGCTATCTGGTGCTGACGCCGCGCTTCTCGCCGAGCCAGCAGGAAATCACCTATCTGAGCTATTTCAACGACAAGCCGCGCGTGTATCTGTTCAACATCGATACCGGACAGCAGGAACTGGTCGGCGATTTCCCGGGCATGACCTTTGCGCCGCGTTTCTCGCCGGACGGCAATCGCGTCATCATGTCGCTGGCGGTGGACGGCAACTCCGACATCTACATGATGGATCTGCGCACGCGGCAGCGGTCGCGCCTGACCAATGATCCGGCGATCGACACCTCGCCGTCGTTTTCGCCTGATGGCCGGCAGATCACCTTCAACTCGGACCGTGGCGGCTCGAAGCAGATTTACGTGATGAATGCCGATGGCACCAACCAGCGGCGCATCAGCTTCAACCAGGGCCGCTACTCGACGCCGGTCTGGTCGCCGCGCGGCGATCTGATTGCCTTCACCAAGGAAGGCGGCGGACAATTCTCCATCGGCGTGATGCGCCCCGATGGCAGCGGCGAACGAATCCTTTCGACCTCGCCGATGGTGCAGGAAGCGCCGACCTGGGCGCCGAATGGCCGCGTGTTGATGTTCTATCGGGAAGCGCCGCCGGATGCCCGCGGGCGTGGCCAGCGCGTCCGGCTCGTCTCCATCGACCTGACCGGGTATAACGAACGGGAAATTCCTACTCCGATCGATGCCTCCGACCCGGCCTGGTCGCCGCTGTCGCCCCTGATCCGTTAATCCTTCGGGCGACAGTCAGGATACGGATTGCTGCCGCCGGGCGCTGCGGCTTTTCTGCAACAACGCTCGGCTAAGTCCTTAGCCCCTATTGATTCCCCGAAAACCGGGGCATATAGTCGATTATGACGCAATGGCTTGGACCAAGGTTCCAGCCTCGTTTGCCGTTGGTTCATTTGCAGGACAGTCCGTCTTGCAAACCCAACTCCCGACGAAGCACTCGGAACGGCGGTAACCAGTCAGGCGGGCCGCACTAGGGACGAGAAAGTGACGATCCCGAGGCGGAACGCCGGTCCTGATTTTTTGTTCTCTAGTACCTGACTCACTTCGAAACCCTTGGAGGGATAAAAAAAATGCGCCTCAACACCTTCGGCTCCAAGTTCCTGGCCGTTGCTGCCCTGGGCTTGTTCCTTGCCGCGTGCGAGAAGGCCCCCGAACAAGCCGCCTCCACCGGCGGCACCGGCACCGCTGCTGCTGCTACCACCCCTGCCGCCGGCATCCAGGCCGGCTCGGTGCAGGACTTTCAGGTTAACGTCGGCGACCGCGTGTTCTTCGACTACGACAAGTACGAGGTCAAGCCGGCTGGCCGCGCCACGCTGGACAAGCAGGCTGCTTGGCTGAAGCGCTATCCGCAGTGGAAGGTCGTGATCGAGGGTCACTGCGACGAACGCGGCACCCGCGAGTACAACCTCGCGCTGGGTGAGCGTCGCGCCAACGCCGTGAAGAACTACCTGGTCAACCAGGGCATCCCGGCGAACCGCATCACCACGATCTCCTACGGTAAGGAGCGTCCGGTGGCGCTGGGTTCGAACGAGGCTGCTTGGGCCCAGAACCGTCGCGGTGTGACGGTCCTGTCGAACTAATATCGCTTCGGGCGGCTAGGCTGCCCGGAATGATGATTTGAGGAACACCCGCTCTGCTCCTGGCTTTGGTCAGGCGCAGGCGGGTGTTCTGCTATCTCGGGCTGCGTATACGCTGCTACGGCGCGATTTCTGTCAGGGTGTTTCCCCTTCGCGCCCTTTTCCTGCCGCAAATCCCGCGCCTTTCTGCCGCAAAGCCGCGCTTTGCTATGGATCATTTGAATCGGGCAGACAAAAAAGGGGAGTATCCAACTCATGCAGATGATGATGCGGTCCGCGCTCTTCGGCGCGCTGGCGCTGGCTTTGGCGGCCTGTGAATCGGCACCGTCCTACGATCCTTCGCTGTCGGGCGGTGGTGGTGCTGGTGGTGCGACAACCTCTGGCGCCTACGGTACGGGCGGCAGAAGCGATGTGGGGACCGCACCGCTCGGCCGAGAGGAGGCGCAGCGCCAGTTCGCAATGGAAGTCGGCGACCGCGTCTTCTTCGACTACGATTCCTTCACACTGAAGCCTGAAGGGCGCGCCACGCTCGACAAGCAGGTGGCCTGGCTGAAGCGCAACACGCAGTGGCGCGTGGTCATTGAAGGCCATTCCGATGAGCGCGGCACCCGTGAATACAATCTCGCGCTCGCCGACCGCCGGGCCACGACGGTGAAATCCTATCTGGTCAATCAGGGCATCCCGGCCGATCGCATCAGCACGATCTCCTATGGCAAGGAGCGCCCGGTGGCGATCGGCTCCAACGAGGCTGCCTGGGCGCAGAACCGCCGGGGCGTCACGGTGCTGGCTAACTGATAGGCCGCAGCAAGACGCAGGCACATCGTATCCGGGGCGGGTGCGGCTTTCCTGCCGCGTCGCCTCGCCGTTGCGACACGCCATGCTTTTGACGTAAACCCCTTTAAAATCGACCAGCTTGGTTTTCCGCCGAGTCGGCTACCGTGGGGTCCTGCTATGCCTGCGTCTTTTGCCAAACCTGTTTTCGCCGCCTTGCTGCTGATGGCCGCGCCGCTCGTGGCGCTGCCTGCCTCCGCCCAGGACGCCCAGACCATCGACCGCCTCAACCGGCTGGAAAACGACCTGCGTACCCTGCAGCGCCAGGTCTATCGCGGCGGTACGCCGCCCTCAGGCGGCAGCGGCGCTGGCCCGGCACTGACTGACTCGGATGGCAGCGGCGGTTCCATCGCCAACCGGCTGAATGCCCGCATCGACGATCTGGAAAACCAGATCCGCGAACTCACCGGACGCTTCGAGGAGGTCGAGTTCAAGGCCACGCAAGCGCAGCGCCGTCTCGACAAGCTGGTCGAGGATGTCGATTTCCGTCTGAGCGAGCTTGAGCGCGCCGGTCAGGCGCCCGCTGGAGTGCCAGGCCAAGGCGCGCAGCCCCAGCAAGGCCAGGGCGCACAACCAGGCACACAGCCGGGCGGCCAGCCGGCTGCACTGCCTCTGGCGCGCGGCTCGACGTCGGCCACGCCCGGCCAGGCACCGAGCCGCGAAGGCGTCCTCGGCACCATGCCCGCTGACGCGCAGGGCCGCCCGCTGCCCGTGGCGCCTGGTCAGCAGTCGGGCCAGCAGCAAACTGCTCGTGTTACGCCGCCCGCCGGCGCTGCGGGCAAGCTGCCGCAGGGCACGCCGCAGGAGCGCTATAACTACGCCTATCGCCTGCTGGTGCAGAGCGACTATGCCAATGCCGAGGCCGCCTTCCGCGAATTCCTCGGCGCGCATCCGCAGGACATGCTGGCCGGCAACGCGCAATACTGGCTGGGCGAAACCTATTACGTCCGCCAGCAATACGAGCCGGCGGCGCAGGCCTTCCTGCAGGGCTATCAGAACTATCCGAAAAGCGCCAAGGCTCCCGACAGCCTGCTTAAACTCGGTATGACTTTAGCGGCGATGAAGAAGACGCCGGAGGCTTGTGCTGCGCTCGGTCAGCTGGCGAAGGAATTCCCCAACGCGCCGACCCACGTGAAGGACGCAGCCGTCCGCGAGCGCGGCAAGCTTAACTGCAAATAACCGCCCCCGCATGGTGCAGCCGGCGAAAGACCGCGCCGTAAAGCCTGTCACGGCTGCCGAATTCCATCGCCTGCTGCGGCCGCTTCTGGCATCCGACAAGGCAGCGAAGCTCGCGGTCGCCGTCTCCGGCGGTGCCGACAGCATGGCGCTCGCCGTGCTTGCCCGTGATTGGGCCGCCAAACACAAAGCCGGCCTTGTTGCCTTGATCGTCGATCACCGCCTGCGCGCGGAATCGACCAAAGAGGCCCGCCATGTCGCGCGGCTGTTGAAGAGCGCCGGCATCGAAAGCCGCGTGCTTACCTGGAAACATACCGCCAAGCCGACGGCGAACCGTCAGGCCGAGGCGCGTCAGGCACGCTATGATCTGCTGCGCAATGAATGCCGCCACCAGGGCATCGGTCATCTTCTGCTGGCGCATCACCGCGACGATCAGGCGGAGACTTTTTTGCTGCGCGCGCTGCGCGGCTCCGGCGTCGATGGCCTGTCGGCGATGGGACCGCGTCGCGCGCTGGACGATAATCTCGTCCTGCTGCGGCCTTTGCTCGACATTCCGAAGGCACGGCTTATCGCCACCCTGCGCCAGCACAGGCAGGCCTGGGTGGAAGATCCCAGCAACGCCGATCCAGTTTATGCCCGCGTGCGGGTGCGCCAGGCACTCGATCTGCTGGCCGGGAACGACGCATCCGCACGCGCCGATCTCGTCACCCATCTGGCGCAGACGGCGCGCAATCTTGCGCGCGCGCGCGCTGCGCTTTCCGATGCGGCCTATGACGTGCTGCGCGCCGCCGCCAAAGTCTCGCCCGCCGGTTTCGCCTGGCTCGATCCCGCGCCCTTGCAAACTGCCAGCGACGAGATCGCCCTGCGGGGGCTGGCGCGGCTGCTGATGGCGATCGGCGGCCAGGCACTGCCGCCGCGTCTGGACCGGCTCGAGCGTCTGCTGCAAGTCCTGCGCGATGGCCTGCCCAAGCCGCAGACCCTGCATGGCTGTCAGCTTCGCCGGATGGAGGAGGGCATTCTGGTCTGCCGCGAGGCGCGCCATCTGCCCGCCGCGGTGAAGCTCACCGCCGGTGCCTTTCTGCTCTGGGACGGCCGGTTTCAGGTGACAGCGCCGCGTCGTGTTCCCCCCGGCCTCAGCCTGATGCCGCTAGGGAATGCCGCCCTGCCGGACGAGTGGAACCTCAGCGCTCTGCCGCGCTTCGTCCGCGCCAGCCTGCCGGCACTGTGGCGGCGGGAACGGCTGCTGGCCGTGCCGCCACTACATCTGGGGGTTACGCCGCCGGGTATCACAATCGTGTTCCGCCCGGCCGGGACGCCCGGCGGCTCGCTTGGGGGAATCGGGGAAATTCTCTGACCTGACCGTGATATGGCAGAAATGCCCGGGTAACCGCTTGTTTATGCCGTCTCTGCTCATATCTATGGTCTGTAGCTGGAGAAGTCGGCTAAACTTCCGATCCACTATTCCTGGTCGCGCAGGTGGCGCGGTGTTGATGAGGACTATGCTTCCGTGAACATGTTCGGTCGCAATTTGGCTTTATGGGTGATCATCGGCTTGCTGGTGGTCGCCTTGTTCAACCTGTTTCAGGGCCCGACGGTCCGCACCGGAAGCCAGTCGCTTGCCTATTCCGACTTCCTCAACGACGTCCAGAACGGCCAGATCACCGACGTTCAGATCCAGAATAACGGCACCATCAGCGGCCATTTCCGCGACGGCCGCGGCTTCACCACCTACATGCCCAACGATCCGGGCCTGGTGAACAAGCTCACCGAGCGCGGCGTGCGGGTTGCCGCCGTGCCGCCCGACGAGGGCAATCCGCTGTTCAGCATTTTCGTCTCCTGGTTCCCGATGCTGCTGCTGATCGGCGTGTGGATTTTCTTCATGCGCCAGATGCAGTCCGGCGGCGGCAAGGCGATGGGGTTTGGCAAGTCCAAGGCCCGCCTGCTGACCGAGCGCCATGGCCGCGTCACCTTCGAGGACGTCGCCGGCATCGAGGAAGCCAAGAGCGAGCTGGAAGAGATCGTCGAGTTCCTGCGCGACCCGCAGAAGTTCCAGCGCCTCGGCGGCAAGATTCCGAAGGGCTGCTTGCTCGTCGGCCCGCCGGGTACCGGTAAGACCCTGCTGGCCCGCGCCATCGCCGGCGAAGCCAACGTGCCCTTCTTCACCATCTCAGGCTCTGACTTCGTCGAGATGTTCGTCGGTGTCGGCGCCAGCCGCGTCCGCGACATGTTCGAGCAGGCGAAGAAGAACGCGCCCTGCATCATCTTCATCGACGAAATCGACGCGGTCGGCCGCCATCGCGGCGCCGGCCTTGGCGGCGGCAACGACGAGCGCGAGCAGACCCTGAACCAGCTGCTGGTCGAGATGGACGGTTTCGAGGCGACCGAAGGCGTGATCCTGATCGCTGCCACCAACCGCCCCGACGTGCTCGATCCGGCGCTGCTGCGTCCGGGCCGTTTCGACCGCCAGATCGTCGTGCCGAACCCCGACATCATCGGCCGCGAACAGATCCTGCGCGTGCATATGCGCAAGGTGCCTCTGGCGCCCGATGTCGATCCGAAGATCATCGCCCGCGGCACGCCCGGCTTCTCCGGCGCCGATCTGGCGAACCTCGTCAACGAGGCCGCGCTGCTGGCCGCGCGCAAGAATCGCCGCGTCGTCACCATGGCCGATTTCGAAGCGGCCAAGGACAAGGTGATGATGGGCGCCGAGCGCCGCTCGATGGTGATGGGCGAGGAGGAGAAGCGCCTGACCGCCTATCACGAGGCGGGCCATGCGCTGGTCTCGCTGTTCATGCCGAAATGCGATCCGCTGCATAAGGTGACGATCATTCCGCGCGGCCGCGCCTTGGGCGTGACCATGTCGCTGCCCGAGAAGGATCGCCTCTCCATGTCGAAGCTGGAGCTGGAATCCAAGCTTGCCATGATGTTCGGCGGCCGCATTGCCGAGGAAATCATCTTTGGCCCGGACAACGTCACCACCGGCGCTTCCAACGACATCCAGCAGGCCACGGGCCTTGCGCGCCGCATGGTCACCGAATGGGGCATGAGCGAAAAGCTCGGCCGCCTGCGCTATTCCGACAACGAGGAAGAGGTCTTCCTCGGCCATTCGGTGACGCAGCGCAAGAATGTCTCCGATGCCACCGCCAAGATGATCGACGAGGAAATCCGCCGCATCATCGACGAGGCCGAGGCGGCTGCGCGCCGCATCCTGACCGAACATCGCGACGACCTCGACAAGCTCGCTCAGGCGCTGCTCGAATACGAGACGCTCTCGGGCGACGAGGTGAAGGCACTGCTGCGCGGCGAGCCGATCGTGCGTCCGGAGGACAAGTCGCCGTCATCGTCTGGCGATACCGGTCCGCGCTCCGCCGTGCCGACCAGCGCGCGCGGCAAGAAGCCCGGCGCCAGCGGCGGCTTCGAGCCTGAACCGCAGCCCGGCGCTTAAGCGGTCCGCTTAAGCACCTGTCCCCGGGCAGACCCGGGGGCCTCGTGGAGAGGATCAGACAGACAAAAGCCCGGCGGTGCTGCCGGGCTTTTTCTTTTCAGCGATGGGCCAATCGGCCCTCCCGCTGCCTTATTGCGCGGTATAGCCGCCGTCGATCACCAGTTCGGCGCCGGTGACGAATTTCGATTCATCCGAGGCGAGATAGAGCGCGCCATAGGCGATGTCGTCGGGCTCGCCAATATGGCCGATCGGGTGCATCGCATCCAGCACCTTGCGTCCCGCGGCGACGTCACCCTGGCGGGCGAGATGCGCCTCCACCATCGGCGTCCAGATATAGCCGGGATGGATCGAGTTGACCCGGATGTTGAGGCGCTCACGCGCACAGTAGAGCGCAACCGACTTGGTATAGATCCGCACGCCGCCTTTCGATGCGTTGTAGGCGCCAAGATTAGGATCGCCCACCAGCCCTTCGATGGAGGAAAGATTGATGATCGAGCCGCCGCGCGGATTGTTCTGCTTCATGGCGCGGATTGCATGCTTGGTGCCGAGGAACACGCCGTCGAGGTTGATGCTCATCAGCCGGCGCCACTCCTCCAGGGTCTGTTCCTCGGGCGGACCGCTGATGGCGATGCCGGCATTGTTGATGACGACGTCCACGCGGCCATAGGCCTCGCGCACGCGCTGCATCACGCGCTCCCATTCTTCCTCGCGCGATACATCGAGATGCTGATACATCGCATCGGGCAGCGTTTTGGCCACCGCCTCGCCTCGCGCATCCTGGACATCGGCGACGACGACCTTCGCGCCTTCGCGCGCCATCATCCGCGCCATGGCCTCGCCAAGCCCCACGGCGCCGCCGGTGACGATCACGACCTTGCCTTCAACACGACCCATTGCAGCACTCTCCTTGCTCTGGACGGAACAATGATGAGGAAGTCTAACGCAAGGGGTGCTGCGGGAAGATGATCTAGCTCAAAACGGAGGCATTTTGTGCCCGATTCCGGCAGATCGGGGCTGGCCTGAGATAATGCGTTGCCCCGGGATCTTCTGCCAGCACGCAAAAAAAGCCCGACATTCCTGCCGGGCTTCTTACCCTCTGGCACGGAAGAGGAGCATTTCGTGGATCGCGGATCTACTCAGATAAGGCCTGTCATCATCTCTCCAGCCAGCGCCGCTGCAATCCAGCGCATTCCAGCGCCATCATAAGCGGCTCCTGCGGACAGGCCCGGCTGTGCTGCCTGCTGTCCCATGCAGTCGATCAGATCGGCGAGGTAATCCATGCTGAATTCGGGATGGAACTGCACCGATAAGATCGGCGCATCGCGATAGCGCAAGGCGGCGAAAGTGCAGGCTGCGGTGCTGGCCACCACGTCGCTATTTGGCGGCTGCACGACAATCTGATCCTGATGAAAGGCCGGCATCGTCACATTGCGCGGGCCGTTGCCGCCCAGTGTGGTTTCATACTGCTCCATGCCAATGCGAAAGCCGATCGCGGCTTTTTCCACCTTGCCGCCCAGCGCCTCGGCGATGATCTGGTGCCCGAAGCACACGCCCGCCATCGGCCGTTTCAGTCTTGCTACCTCGCGGATGAAGGCTTTCAGCGGTTCGATCCAGGGCAGGGGATCGTAGACGCCGTGCCGCGAACCGGGAATCAGCCAGGCATCGCAGGCATCTGGCGCAGGCAGGGGCTCGCCGTTTACGACCGAGATGGTAGTGAATGCAGCATTGGGCAGCAGCGGCCGCAACTGTGCCTCGAACATTGCGGGATAGCTGACGTATTTCGCCTGCAGCACCCCAGGCACCGGCCCGCATTCAATGATGCCGATCTTCATTTCTATGCTTCCAGTGGAGGAACTCTTTGCCTTTCCGGGCCGCCTCTCACCGTTCCGTCACCGCGAGTTTCGCGCCCAATGCCACAAACGCGGCGGCGAAACTTCGCCGCATCCAGAGCAGCACTTTCGGCCGGCCGATCACATGGTCGCGCACGGCGGCTGCAAATAATCCATAGAGTGCGAAAACCACGAGCGTGATCGCCATGAACACGCCGCTCATCGCCAGCATGGCGCAGAGCGCGCCTGGCGCAGCGGGGTCCACGAACTGCGGCAGAAAGGCGAAGAAGAAGATCGAAAGTTTCGGGTTGAGCAGGTTGATCACCACGGCTTCCACCGTCACCTGCAGCGCCGAGGATTTATGCGGTCCCTGGCCGGTGAGGCTCAGGCTGCCGCGGTCATTCCAGGTCTGCCACGCCATCCAGATCAGATAGGCGACGCCGGCATATTTCACGGCATCGAACAGCAGCGCGCTGGCATGCAGCAAAGCCGCAAGGCCCGTGATCGCCGCCAGCATATGCGGCACGATCCCAAGCGTGCAGCCGAACGCCGCCACCAGGCTTGCCCTGGCGCCGCGCGTCAGCCCGGCCGCCACGGTGTAGATCATGCCGGTGCCCGGCGTCGCCACGACGATCAGTGCAATGACGAGAAATTCCAGATCGGGAAAGGCGAGGCTCATCTAGCTTCCTCTTTTCTTGGCCTGGACCGCATGGCGACAGACCCGGCCGGAATACCGAGATCCAGGTTGCGGAAATGATAAGAACATGATAAGAACAATTCCGTCAAATCAAAATTTAAACCCCTTATATTCCGGTCGAAATTTTGTCTCAGCTGAATCAGGGAAAAGCCGAGCGAGCACAAACGGGCTCAGACGGGCTCAAACGAACCCAAACGGTTCCAAATGAACCGGATCGGGCACAGACGAGCCCATATGGGCTAGAGCCAACCGGTTCAAAACCGGCCGCAGCCATCCCCGGGCGCCCGGCGCCGCTACTGGGCTGGGACTGGTCACGTCCGCTCGTCATGGGCATCGTCAATGTCACCGATGACAGTTTCTCCGGAGACGGATTAAAGGGCGATCCGGCCGCCGCCATCGCCCAGGCGCGCGCGCAGGTCGCGGCCGGGGCCGATCTGATCGATCTCGGCGCCGAATCGACCCGGCCGGGCGCCCAGCCGGTTTCGGCCGAGCAGGAAATCGCCCGGCTGCTGCCGGTGCTGGAAGGCTTGCAAGATCTTGGCGTTCCCATCTCGGTGGATACCCGCCGCTCCACCGTGATGCGCGCTGCCGCCATGGCCGGTGCCGCCATCCTCAACGACATCACCGCGCTGGAAGGCGAGGGCAATCTCGCCGCCGCCGCCGAAAGCGGCCTGCCGGTCATCCTGATGCACATGCAGGGCGAGCCCGGCACCATGCAGCAGGCGCCGCATTACGAGGATGTGGTGGCCGAGGTCTACGACTATCTCGCCCGCCGCATCGCCGCTTGCGAGGCCGCCGGCATTCCGCGTGCCAAGATCGTTGTCGATCCCGGCTTCGGCTTCGGCAAGACGCTGCAGCATAACATCGCGCTCATGCGCGGCTTGCAGCGATTCCACGATCTCGGCTGCGCCGTTCTGGTCGGCGTTTCGCGCAAGTCGATGATCGGCGGGCTGACGGGTGAGGCCGCGCCCGCACGCCGCGTGCCCGGTTCGCTCGCCGCCGCGCTTTGGGCCGTGGAGAAGGGCGGCGCGCAGATTATCCGTGTGCATGACGTGGCCGAGACGGTGCAGGCGCTGAAAGTCTGGCAGGGACTTTCCCAGGAGCTGTACTAAGATCGCGGCGAGCCACTGTAACAACTCGTAACAACCCTTGATTTTCCGCAGCATTTTCGCGTGCCGATCGGGTTCTGTCGCTGCGTTTTCTGTGGCATAGTCCGGCCAAATTCTGACCGTTTGGACGACAGGAATGACCCGTCAATTTTTTGGAACCGATGGCATTCGCGGCCTCGCCAATGTCGAGCCGATGACCCCTGCCACGGCCTTGCGTGTCGGCATGGCGGCCGGCGCCTATTTCACCAATGGCGACCACCGTCATCGCGTGCTGATCGGCAAGGATACGCGGCTTTCGGGCTACATGCTGGAACCTGCTCTGGTGGCCGGCTTTACTGCGGTGGGCATGGATGTCTTTCTCGTCGGCCCGATGCCGACGCCCGCGGTGGCGATGCTGACGCGCGCCTTGCGCTGCGATCTCGGCGTGATGATCTCCGCCTCGCACAATCCCTTCCACGATAATGGCATCAAGCTGTTTGGTCCCGATGGCTACAAGCTGTCGGATGCCACCGAGCGCGAGATCGAAGCGATGATCCTGGGCGAGACCGAGCCCAAGCTTGCCGACTCCGCCAAGCTTGGCCGCGCCAAGCGCCTGGACGACGCCGATGGCCGCTATATCGAGTTCGCCAAGGCGACCTTGCCTAAGGGGCGCAACCTGCGCGGACTGAAAGTCGTGGTCGACTGTGCCAATGGCGCTGCCTATAAGGTTGCGCCCACCGTACTGTGGGAACTGGAAGCCGAAGTCATCCCCATCGGGGTGAAGCCTGATGGCTTCAACATCAACAAGGATTGCGGCTCGACGCATCCGCGTGCGCTGCAGGAAGCCGTCGTCGCCCATGGCGCCGATCTCGGCCTTGCGCTTGATGGCGATGCCGACCGTCTGGTGATGGTGGATGAGCGCGGCGCGGTGATTGATGGCGATCAGCTCATGGCGGTGATCGCCGAGAGCTGGCTGCGCCAGGGCCGGCTGTCCAAGGGCGGCCTGGTCGCCACCGTGATGTCGAATCTCGGGCTGGAGCGCTTCATCAACGATCTGGGCCTTGAACTGACGCGCACCAAGGTCGGCGACCGCTATGTGCTCGAAGCGATGCGCGAGCTTGGCTACAATCTCGGTGGAGAGCAATCGGGCCATATCATCCTGTCCGACTTCGCCACCACCGGCGATGGCCTGGTTGCGGCGTTGCAGGTGATGAGCGCGCTCTGTGAATCCGGCCGTCCGGCGAGCGATTTCTGCCGCCGCTTCACGCCTTATCCGCAATTGCTGCGTAACGTGCGCCATAGCGGCGGCAAGCCGCTGGAACTGCCCAAGGTGCGTCAGGCCATCGATGCAGCCGAACGCAAGCTCGGCAAGGCTGGTCGCATCGTGATCCGCCCCTCGGGCACCGAGCCGCTGATCCGCGTGATGGCGGAAGGTGAGGATGAGGTGCTGGTGCAGACGGTGGTGGATGACATCGTCACCGCGCTGGAGCAGGCGGCGGCATGAGTGCTGAAAAGGGGGCAAGCACGCCGAAGCCGGGCCGCGTGCTGATCATTGCAGGCTCAGACTCCGGCGGCGGCGCAGGCATTCAGGCCGATATCAAGGCAGTCACCGCTCTGGGCGGTTATGCCGCGACCGCGATCACCGCGCTTACCGCGCAGGATACCCGCACCGTGCATGCGGTGCATGACGTGCCGGCGGATTTCGTGGCGCTGCAGTTGCGCGTGGTGCTCGAAGATATCGGCGCCGATGCGATCAAGACCGGCATGCTGCATCGCGCCGACATCATCGAGGCTATCGTCGATGCGCTTGATCGCTATGCGCCCGATGTGCCGCTAGTGGTCGATCCTGTGATGGTGGCCAAGGGCGGCGCCCGTCTGCTGCAGCCCTCGGCTGCTGATGCGCTGCGCACCAAGCTGATCCCGCGTGCCACATTGATCACGCCGAACCTGCCGGAAGCGGAAGTGCTTTCCGATATGACCATTCCGGGCGAGGCCGAGATGCCGGCGGCAGCGGAGCGTCTGCTCTCGCTCGGCCCGCGTGCCGTGCTGCTCAAGGGCGGCCATTTGCCGGGCGATGATCTGGTCGATTATCTCGCGACCGGAGAGGGGCGCGTCGAGCGGTTCGAAGGCCGCCGCATCGATACGTCCTCAACGCATGGCACCGGCTGCACACTCGCATCGGCCATCGCCGCGGGCCTGGCTTTCGGCCTGCCGCTTCAGGCAGCAGTCGAGCAGGCGCGGCGCTATGTGCGCAAGGCCATCGAGACCGCGCCGGGTTTGGGCCATGGTCATGGCCCGCTCAACCATGCGCATACGGTGACGCGCTCCTAGAGCAATGCGGCAATCAGCAGCGCGATTGGCAGCAGGATGAAACCCAGCGGCAGGATGGCGCGGTAGGCCTGCCGCTCGCCGCCAGCCCAGCCGGCAAAGGCACAGGCCAATGCCACCTTGCCTGGCGCGAAGGGCGTGAACATGCTGCCGGTGACATTCTGCAATGCGCCGACCCACAGCACCGATGCGCCAGCAGATTGAGCCAGTGCCGCCTGCAGCGGCAGCAGCAGGCTGTTCGATGCGGTATTGCCACCGGTAAGCCCGCCTGCAACGGCGGCAAAGATCGGCGTCGCCAGCAGGGCATGATCGCCAGCGACGCTCTGCCATGCTGCGGCCAGCTCGGCGGGAATGCCGGCGGCCGAGAAAAGCCGTGCCATCACCAGAAAGATCAGCGTCGTTGCCATCGCAACGCGTCCGCCGCGCCATGTCGCTGCGATCGCGCTGCGCCATTGCGCCGGGCGCAGCATGACGGCGCCGTAGATCCCAGCGGTCAGCAGCAGCATGCTTGCTGCGTGATACAGCCAGGGGAACGGCGGCAGGTCGCCGAACGGATGCGTAACCAGATAGGCTCGCAGCGCCTCGCCCAGCGGCGCCACCAGCCGCGTCGACAGCAGAACTCCAACCAACAACACGAAGGGCGCGGCGATGCGCAGCATGCGCGGAATGGCCAGTCTCTGCCGGTCCAGCAGATAACCCAACGCCAGCAGCGGTGCAGTCGCGACCAGACCGGCTGTGTCGACCGAGACATATCGGTTGCCGAGATAGAGCAGCCCCAGCAAGGCCGCGGTCCAGAGCAGATCGAGAACGGCATTCTTCACAGTCAGGCCGAAGCTGAGGCTATGCGACCACCACCAGAACCAGCTGAGCAGGCCCAAGCCGAAAGCCGGCATCAGCAGGGCGCTGGTATATCCGAACGGGTCCAGCGGCAGATGGCCCAATGCTGCACCGATCACGGTGCCGATACTCAGCGCTCCCCAAGGCACCAGCATCTGGCTGATCAGTCCAAGCGCGACCGCGGCATGGACGGGCGCACCGAGACGGAGCAGACCATAGATGGCGATGCCGAAGCCGACGCCAAATCCGATGGCACATTCCACCACGCCGGCGGTGACGAAGCAGAGGAAATAAGCTTGTCGGTGCCGCATTGTGGCATCGGGCTGGCGCGTGTCGCCTGCCTTTGGCGCAGCCGTACGAATGACGTGATGCAGCAGAAGCCCGGCGAAGATCACCGCCACGTTATGCCAGGCGAGCCAGGCGCCTTTCAGGCTTTCGGTAAGGACGAAGGCGGTATAGTCGGCGCGGCCATCCATGGCGACGGCGACCACAGGCAGGGTCGCGATCAATCCGCCGAAACCAGCTTTGATCAGCGACACGCGGCCGCTGCCAACCAGGCCGATCACCACGATGATCGGCGCGAGATAAAGAAGCGTTGTCACCGGCGGTATGGTCCGCGCTAGACGACGGCGCGCCGCGCGCTCGGGCCGCGCTCCAGCAGGCTGCGCAGACGCCGCAGACCCTCAGCAAGCTGTTCGCGATCGGGCGAGGGAGCCAGCGAAATGCGCACCCACGGCGGTGGATTGGCGCGATTGTCGGGCACAAAGGATGTGCAGCTTGCAATGCGTACGCCCTGGCCCAGCGCCTGGTTGGTGAAATCGTTCGGCTGCCAGGGTTCCGGCAGTTCCAGATAGCAATGCAGGCTGGCCGGATGGCTGCGCATGTTCAGCCCTTCCAGAATCTCGGCCGCCATGGCGTTGCGGATGCCGGCTTCCTCGCGCAGGCGTTCCACCAGCATTTCCGCCGTACCGTCTTCGATCCATTGCCGCACGATCTCCTGGTTGAGCCGCGGGTTGTTGACCGAATAGGCATGCAGCGCATCGGCAAAGCGTTCGATCAGGGCTGGCGGCGCCGCCATCCAGCCGACGCGCAGGCCAGGCGCCATGCATTTGGAGGCAGAGGCAATATAGATCGTGCGCTCCGGCGCCAGCGCTGCGAGCGGCAGCGGCCGTTCGCGTACGACGAAGCCGTAGACGTCATCCTCGATGATGGTGAGGTCGTGCTTGCGGGCGACGGCGACGACATCCTCGCGCCGCCTGGCGGACATGGTGGCCGTGGTCGGGTTATGGATGGTCGGCTGCACCAGCACCAGGCGGCTGCCGGTGCGTCTTGCCGTTTCGGCCAAAGCTTCCGGGATGATACCTTCCTCATCCATCGCCACGGCCTCAAGGCGCGCGGGCCGCAGCCGCGCATTCTCATGCACGCCGCCATAGGTGAGTGATTCGACCATCATCGGTTCATTCGGCATCGTCATTGCCGCGATGGCGACGGCCAGTGCCTGCTGCGCGCCGGCCGTGACGATCACCTGATCGGCGGAGATGCTCAGCCCGGTGCGGCCAATCCATTTTGCGGCGGCAGCGCGATGGGCCGGATCGCCGAGCGTGCGGCTATAGCCGAGCAGATGCTGCAAACCGCGTGAGCCGGCAAGGCGCTGCAGCGAGCGGCGCAGGATCTCGTCATATTCCGGCAGGCTCGGCTCGTTATGGGACAGTTCGATCACGCCCGGTGTCGCCAGGCTGACGATCTCGCCCTGATAGACGCCGCCGTCGTTGCCGTTGGCGGCCTCATGGAGGCCGGGCGGATGGATCGGTTTCACGAAGGTGCCGCGGCCGACCTCGCCGGACAGCAGCCCTTTTTGCTCGGCCAGCATGTAGCCGCGGCTGATGGTGCCGACCGTGACGCCGAGCTTCCAGGCCAGATCGCGCTGGGGCGGCAGCTTGGCGCCGACCGGCAATTCGCCCGTCCGGATGGCCGCTTCGATGGCGGCGGCCAAGGCCTGATAGCGCGGACCGGGGAATTGTTCGAGTTTGGGTAGCCACATTGTCATGGTGGCAATTTTTGCATTGACCCTCTCAATGAGTCAATCAAATATGTGATTACCCCGTTTGTCGGGGTTCAATTGGCCATAACGGATGCATTTGGAGGAAATTGTCATGGCAAATTGTACTAGTACAATCGACCGGCCATATGGTATCGGCCCGGTCGAACGCGCGGGCAGCACGATCGGCCGGGTTATCGACCGTGTGGTTGCTGTCAGCGCCGAGGGCGCGACGGCCGTCATACTCATGCTGCTCGATTGGCAACGCCGGGCTCGCGAGCGGGCCTGTCTGGCAACCTTGCCCGATGAGATTCTGAAGGATGTCGGCCTGAGCCGCGCCGATATCCATGCCGAGCTGCGCAAGCCCCTCTGGCTTCGATAGGGGTTGATCATTTCCGCCGGCCTGCCCGGTTGATTCGCAGCAGGCTGGCCGTTGATCCTCAAGGGGAATTCGATGCGGCTTCCGATTTATCAGATCGATGCCTTTGCCAGTGCGGTCTTCAAAGGCAATCCGGCGGCGGTGGTGCCATTGCAGAAGTGGCTGCCCGATGCCGCGATGCAGGCGATCGCCGCTGAGAACAATCTGTCCGAAACCGCCTTCTTCGTTCCCGAGGGCGATGGATTCGGCCTGCGCTGGTTCACACCCGCTGTGGAAGTCGATCTCTGCGGGCACGCCACACTGGCGTCTGCATGGGTGATTTTCAACAAGCTGGACGGATCGCGCAGCCAGATCGGTTTTTTCACCAAAAGCGGCACGCTGACGGTGACGCAGGATGGCGAAAGCGGCCGTCTGGCAATGGATTTTCCCTCGCGTCCACCGCAGCCGGTGACGGCCTGCGCGGGTCTGATCCAGGCGATTGGCGCTCCGCCCAAGGAAGTGCTGGGGGCTGCGAAATACCTGCTGGTCTACGACGATCCAGCTATCGTGCGCAGCCTGCAGCCCAACATGGCCGGGCTGATGGATATCGACCGCGACGGCGTCATCGTTACGGCACCATCTGATGAAGACGGCGTCGACTGCATCTCGCGGTATTTCGTGCCGTCCAAAGGCGTCCCCGAGGATCCGGTGACAGGTTCCGCGCATTGCAGCGTGGTTCCCTACTGGGCGAAGCGGCTGGGGAAACGCGACATCGTTGCCTATCAGGCTTCCGCCCGTGGCGGCACATTGTATTGCCGCGACGAAGGTGAGCGCGTGCGGCTGGCGGGGAACTGCGTGCCTTACCTGGAGGGCAGTATCGAGCTGTGAATGAGTTCGGCGGCTGCCCCGATGCCGCCGATGCCGGCGCGTGTGACAATGGCCGGCCGGGCGAGGCACTTTCCCCTGTTGAGTGCCTCGCCCTTTTTCTTTTTGATGGAATCAGTCATTGATGCCCCATGACCGACACGGCACCCGTCATCAGCATCGCGCCCGCTGCCGGGCCTGAAGACCTGGCTGCTGCCAAGCAGCTATTCATCGCCTATGCGCAATCCCTGGATTTCAGCCTGTGCTTCCAGGGATTCGACAAGGAATTGGAGGCGCTGCCGGGCAAATACGCGCCGGAAAAATCCGGCGCGCTGCTGCTGGCCAAGGTGGATGGCCAGCCGATGGGCGTGGTGGCTTTGCGCGACCTGGGCGATGGCATCTGCGAGATGAAGCGGCTCTTCGTCGATCCGAGGGCGCGCGGGCTGAAGCTGGGCCGAAAACTGGCCGAGGCGATCCTGGCCGAGGGTAGGCGGCTGGGATACCGCGCCATGCGGCTGGATACCCTGCAGCGGATGGCCGAGGCGAACCGTCTCTACGATTCCCTGGGGTTCCGCGATATTCCGCCATACATTCATAACCCGCTACCGGATGTGCGGTATCGCGAGGTCGATTTATGAACATTGTTCATTAAAATGATCAATGTTACGGTTTCTCCATAACAGGAGGAAACCATGTCCGAGGAACCCATTGTCCTTTACGAGCGTGACGGCCGGATCGCTCGCATCACCCTGAACCGGCCCGAGCATCTCAACGCCATTGCCGCGGATACACCGGTCAGGCTGCGCGAAGCGGTCGAGCGGGCCAATTGGGATGACGAGGTCCATGTCATCGCCCTGACCGGCGCTGGCCGTGCATTCTGCGCCGGCTACGATCTCAAACAATTCGCCGAGGCCCCGCGCCCCGTGCTGGGCAGCCAGAACATGCCCTGGGATCCGATGATCGATTACCAGTGGATGCGCCAGGCCACCGACTGTTTCATGAGCCTGTGGCGCTCTCTGAAGCCGGTGGTGACCAAGATCCGCGGGTTCGCCGTGGCGGGCGGCAGCGACATCGCGCTCTGCTCCGATCTGGTCGTCATGGCCGAGGATGCCAAGATCGGCTATCCGCCTGCCCGCATCTGGGGCTGCCCGACCACCGGCATGTGGGTTTATCGCCTGGGTGCTGAGAAGGCCAAGCGCATGCTGCTGACCGGCGATCTGATTGACGGCAGGACGGCCAAGGAATACGGCCTGGTGATCGATGCGGTGCCGGAGGCTGAGCTGGACGACTATGTTGAAGCCCTGCTGCAGCGTATTGCCAGCGTGCCGAAGAACCAGCTGATGATGCAGAAGCTGATGATCAACCAAGCCTACGACAATATGGGCCTGAACTCGACGCAGACGATCGCCACCTTGTTCGACGGGATCACGCGCCACACACCGGAAGGCGTCGCCTTCAAGGCGCGCTGCGAGCAGATCGGCTTCAAGGAAGCGGTGAGAGAACGCGACAGCGGCGATCCGCTGACCTGGCGCAATGCCCGCTGATCTTGCCACGGCGCGGCAGGGCCGCCGCGCCGCCGTAAAGGCCTTCAAACGGGAGGCAATCCTCAAGGCCGCGCGCAGCGTGTTCAGCCGCGACGGGCTGGATGGCGCAACCCTGCGCGCCATCGCGGCCGAAGCCGGGATCGCAGTCGGTACGGTCTATCTGCATTATCCCAGTAAGGAAGCGCTCTATGCCGACATGCTGGCGGGATCGCTGGCCGATCTGCTGAAGAGCCTGCGCGAGGCGGTGACGAATGTGCCGGAGAAAGAGCGGCTGCTGGCTGCAGCGCTGGCCTTCTATCGCTTCTATCGCGAACGGCCCGATGATCTTTATCTCGGGCTTTATCTTGCCCAGGGCCTGAAGCCGGTGGGACTGACGGCGGAGCTGGACCGCCTGCTCAATGGCCGGCTGATCCAATGCTATACGGTGCTGGGCGAGGGCATGCGCCATCTGGCGCCGATGGACGCGGAAGCGATACGGGCGGAAACGGTCTCTCTAGCGGCCGGCATTACCGGTGCCCTGGTGCTGGAGGCCACGGGCCGCCTGAAAATCCTGGGCGATAGCGGCGAGGCGGTGGTCCGCCGCCAGGTCGAAACACTTGGCATGCGGCTTGAGCGGTTGCGCCTGTCCGCCTGACAGGCGAACATGTCCCTCTCTCCGGATGACGCAGAAACGAGCCAGCATAAAGAGAGTCTGACGTGAGCAATTTCCGCGAAACCTACCGCGGCTCGGTCGCCGCCTGGGAATGCGACCAATACGGCCATATGAATATTCAGTTTTATGTCGGCCGGATCAGCGATGCAGCAGCCAGCGTGATGATGGAAGCTGGCTTCGGGCGGGATGCTTTTGTCAAGCACAAGCTGGGCGCGGTCGCCGTCCATCAGGACATCAATTATCTGAATGAGCTGCATGCCGGCGATCTGATCCGCATGGAAAGCGGCATGACTCTGGCTGAGGGTCGCAAGATGCGCTTCCATCACCGGCTCTACAATGCCGAGACCGGCGCCCTGTGCATGAAGGCTGATGTTCTGGCGCTGTGCTTTGATCTTGAGCAGCGTAAATCGGTGCCTATGCCAAACGACATACAGGCCGGGTTCCAGTCGCTGCTGGTGCGCGGCGACGAACCGCCAACGCCGGTTGCGCTTGCGGCGGTGGAGAAAGGCTTCCTGTCCACCGGCCGTTCGCCTGTTCAGCCCTGGGAATGCGACCGCATGGGGCATCTGAACGTGCAGTTCTATCTCTCGCGCTTTGCCGAGGCTGAGAAGCATCTTCTGCTGGCGCTGGGCTATGGCCCGGGCCGGCGGCGGGCAGACAAGACAGCGATCCGTCCCTTGCGGCATCGCATCCAGTTCAAGCGTGAGAACCATGAAGGCGCCGTGCTGCGCCTGCGCACTGGCATACGCGCCGTGGAAGCCGACCGGCTGCATCTCTATCACGAGCTTTGCGACGCCGAGACCGGCACGCTCTCGGCTACCGCAGAAGCGACGGTGACGCTGGACCATCTGGATGGCAGCGGCTTTGTTGCTCTGCCGGCGGATGTCGTCGATAAAGCGCGGCAGCTTGCGTCAGAGCTCGATGCGCCGCCGCCGCCCAAGTCCGCTGGCGCGCCGTTGCCGCCGTCGGCGCCGGTGGATGGGATGTATGAGACATGCCGCGGTTCGGTGGATCGCTGGGAGGCCGAGGAGACCGGCCGCATGGCGACGCGTTTCTTCATGGCACGCTTCTCGGAAGCAGCCGGCAATATGCTGGCGGGCGGCGATCTCACCGCCGATCAGATGCGCCAGCAGGGCTTGGGCTCGGCGGCGCTGGATTACGCCATCGATTATTTCCGTCCGCTGACTGTCGGCGATGCCTATTACACACGTACCGGCATTCTGGAACTGCGCGAGAAGACCTGGCGCTTCTGTCATTTCCTGCTCGACAGCAATACGCATCAACCGCTGGCCCGCGCCGAGGTCGTCGCCGTGCTGTTCGATCTGAATGCACGCAAGTCGATCATCATGCCAGAGCGTGTGCGGACAGCTTTTTCCAAGCGGCTCATTACGGTTCCGGTGAGCTGAGGATGGCGGCTTCGTCCGTTATCACCAGCTTCCGCGCTTTCGCGGCGGCGGTGAATATGGTTGATTGATCCTCGTCGCGATCAAGCCGTTCTCCGGATCAAGCCTTTATCTATGGAAACCCTTCTTAACGTCTCGCTGCCCTTTTTCGGGCTGATCTTTGCCGGGCTCGGCGCCGGCTATACGCGTCTGATCACGGCGCAGGCCTATCTGGGCCTGAATGCCTTTGTGATCTGGTTTGCCCTGCCGGCGATGCTGTTCCTGAAGATGGCCCAAGCGCCGGTTCTTGAGGCTTTCGATCCGCGCTTCGTCGCTGCCTATACCGGCGGCGGCCTGGTCGCTTATGGCCTGGTGGTGGGATTGAGCCGACTGCTGTTTCCGCTGCAATGGGGCGAACGCGCCATGCAGGGCATGGGCGCTTCCTTCGGCAATGTCGGCTTCATGGGCCTGCCGATCCTGGTGACCTTGTTCGGCGACGCCGCCGTGCTCCCGGCAGTGCTGGTGATCGTCTTCGATCACATCATCCTGATCCCATTGACCACTGCGATCATTGAGGCGTCCAGCAGCGGCCAGGCTTCGCTGCAGGGCATCTTCCGCAAAGTCGCCAAAGGCATGGCTCGCAACCCCCTGATCCTGTCCACCTTCGCTGGCTTGCTCTGGGGGCTGACCGGCCTGCAATTGCCGGTGCCGCTGGAAGCCTTGCTTAAGCTGCTTTCGGATGCGGCGGCACCCTGCGCGCTCTTTGCGCTTGGCCTGACGCTCGTGGGACGGCCGATCTCAGAGGGACTGGATCAGGTAACCCTGACAGCCGTGGGCAAGCTGGCGGTGCATCCCCTGATGGTCTGGATGCTGTCGGCCTATGTGCTCAAGCTCGATCCGTTTCTGACCGCTGTCGCCGTGATCCAGGCTTCGATGCCCACAGCAGCGAATGTCTATATTCTTGCCACCGCGCAGAACACTTTCGTTGAGCGGACATCCAGCACCATCCTGGTGACGACCATCATCGCCACGGTGACCGTCTCGGCCTTCATGGTGCTGTTCACTGCCTATTGAGGGCGGCGTTAAACAGTTTCGCGGATTCGGTCCTTGTCCTCGCCGCGGCGCAGGCGCGGCAGAAGCTTTGGCGCAGCCAGCATCAGCAGCACCAATGCGCCGGTGGCGAATTTCAGATCGGTCGGCGCAAGGCCCAGCGCCAGGCAGACCGAAATGATCTGAAAATAGACGATGGCGCCAATAACAGGTGCTAGCAACTGCCGCAGCACGCTGGAGCGGCCGGTGATCAGTTCGCCGATGATCACAGCAGCCAAGCCGTTGATCAGTACGCCAAAACCGATATTCACATCCGAAAAACCCTGGGACTGCACCAGCATGGCCCCGGCAAAGGCGCAGAAGCCGCCAGCAAAGCCGAAACCCAGCACGATATGCCACCAGCTATGGATACCCTGCGCCTCCGCCATATCGAGATTGGCGCCGACAGCGCGGAAGGCAATGCCTTTCTCGGTGCGCAGGAAGGCGTGGGCCAGAATCAGCAGCAGGACGACCAGAATCGCAAGGAAGGCGATCTTGAGGGATAAGGTGTTATTCATCCCGGCATAGATCAGGTCGAAAATATTATCGAACTGGAACAGCGCAATATTCGAGCGGCCCATAATCCGCAGATTAACGCTGTAGACCATGGTGACGATGATGATCCCGGCCAGCAGCGACGAGATGCGGAATTTCAGGCTGACCATCGCTGTAGCCGTGCCGGCAAGGAAGCCGCCCAGCGTTCCGGCGAGCATCGCCAAAGCGGGATGAAAACCCACTGCAATCAGGGCGCCACAGATGCAGCCGCCGATTGGGAAGGAGCCCTCACTGGTCAAGTCGGGGAAACTGAGCAGCCGGAATGGCAGCATCACGCCGAAGGCAACAAAGGCGTAGATCAGACTTTGCGCCAGCGTCACCGGCACCAGTTCATAGAAGCGAACAAGAATATCCATGTCAGCCGGCCAGCAGGATGCGGTCTTCCTTGTCGCGGAAGCGCGCGATGAGATCGGCAATGTCGAGCTTGGTTTTCTCCGCGCCCGAAGCTGCGAAGTGAATCCGCCCGGCATCCATCATCAGCAGCATGTCGCCATGGTCGATGGCGTGCTGCATGTTATGCGTGACCATCAGGGTGGTCAGGTACCGCTCCTGCACGACGCGCAAAGTCGCTGCCATGACGCGCTCGGCCGTCAGCGGATCGAGCGCCGCGGTGTGTTCGTCCAGCAGCAGCACCTTCGGCTCACCCATTACCGCCATGATCAGCGACACCGCCTGCCGCTGGCCGCCTGACAGAGTTTCGACCCGATCGCCCAGACGGTTCTCCAGCCCAAGGCCAAGCAGCGCGAGTTGCTCGCGATAGGCGTTTCGCCGAGTCTCCGTCAGGCCCCAGCGCAGGCGATGCGGCGCGGCGCGCAGCTCAGCCAGCAGCAGGTTTTCTTCCACGGTCATGCTGGCGGCGGTGCCGACCATCGGGTCCTGGAATACGCGCGACACCAGGCGGGCGCGGCGATGCGGTGGGTCTTTGGTGATGTCCTCGCCGTCGATGGCGATGCTGCCGCCATCAAGCGGAAACTTGCCTGCGATGGCGTTGAGCAGGGTGCTTTTCCCGGCACCGTTCGAGCCGATGATGATACAGAAGGTACCGGTCCTGAAGGTCACCGAGACGCCGTTCAGCGCCACGCGCTCATTCGGGGTGTCGGGAAAGAAGCGCTTGCGCAGATCGGTGAGGGCCAGCATCGGCGCTGTCTCGGCGGGAACGGTTTAGTCGGCCACGCATTTGCAATCGGCCAGGGCGGGCGGCAGCGCCAGCCCCAGCTTGGCCAGTTGCTTGCCGCTGATCGCGCCTTCATGGTCGGCAGCAGTAGCGCGCACCGGCGGCAGATCCTTCATCTTGGCATTCTGCTTGAGGATCTTGTAAGCGACGTTGGCTGCATTGGCACCGACCTTGGCGTAATCCACCGCATAGCCGGCCAGTACGATACCCTGCTTGGCGGCTTCGACACCGGCATTGACCACCGGCAGGCCGATCTGCCCGGCCGAGGCGGCGATCGCCGGCAGGCCCGGCTGGATCAGGCCGCCGGTCGGCGTGTAGATCACATCTGCCTGGCCTTTCAGAGCGGCAATGCGGATCGGGATATCGGCAGGATTGTCGATGCCTGCGCCAACCACGCTGAAGCCGTGCTGCGATGCTGCTGCCTTGACCTGCTCGAAAACCGCGAGGTTGTTGTCCTCACCGGGATTATAGGCCACCGCGACCCGTCTGGCGTTGGGTAGTAGCTTGCGAATGAAAGCGAGCACCGCATCCATGTCCTGCTGGTCGGAAGCCCCGGCCATGTCATCAACGCCCTGATCCCAGGATGGCGTAAGATTGGCTTTCACCGGATTGTTCACGGCGGCATAGACGATGGGAATGCCCGATCCCTTCAGCGCCTGCTTGGCTGCCTGGGTGACGGGTGTGGCGATAGTGTAGATCAGCTGAGGCTTGGTCGCCTTCAGTTTGTTCAAAAGCTGCGGCAGCAGCGCGACATCAAAATTCGCCTGATCGATTTCATATGTAACGTCCTTGCCTTCCTGCAGTCCAAGGCGGGTCAGTTCCGCCTTGAAGGATTCGACCGTCTTCTCAAGCTGCGGATGCGGGCCCCATTGCGCGATGCCGATCTTGATCGGCTGGGCGGCGGCATTACCGGCGCTGCCCGCGATCAGGGCAGCAGCGGCAAGGGCGAAGCGGAAGCAGCGGAGAAGCGCGAGCATGGCGGCCCTCGTTGGCAGGAAGATGGCGCGATGTTTTAGGCGCGTCCGCCCCCCCTGTCCATGCGGACCGGGCGCTGAATCTATCGCCTGGCTGCGGGAGCTGCCGGATTGGGCAATATCGTTAGAAATCGGGCAATTCCGCAGCCAAATCGCAGGCAATCACAGCGTCCCGCGGACGGACCAGAGTTCCGGGAAGAAGCTGCGGTCCAGTGCCTGTTTCAGGTAGGGCACGCCGGCGCTGCCGCCCGTGCCGGGCCGCATGCCGATGATGCGCTCCACCGTCTTCATGTGGCGGAAGCGCCATTGCTGGAAGCTGTCCTCGATGTCGACCAGTTCCTCAGCCATCTCGTACAGGTCGAAATGGGTATCCGATTCCCGGTAGACGATGGCCCAGATATCTTCGATCCGGGGATCGGGCCGGTGCGGCTGGGTCACATCGCGCTGCAGGACATCGTCGGGCACGGCAAAGCCACGGCGGGCCAGCAGGCGCAAAGCCTCGTCATACAGGCTCGGGGCATCGTAAGCCGCCTGCAGCAGGGCCAGGATATCGGGGCGATGGCGGTGCGGCTTGATCATCAGCGCGTTCTTGGCGCCCAGCTTGAATTCCAGCAGCCGGTATTGCCAGGACTGGAACCCGGAAGACGAGCCAAGCACAGGCCGGAAGTGCAGGTAATCGCTGGGCGTCATGGTGGAAAGGACATCCCAGGCCTGGATGAGCTGCATCTGGATGCGCGACAGCCGGGCCAGGCATTTGAAGGCCGGACGCAACGCATCCGCCCGGATATGCATCATGGCGGTATCCAGCTCGCGGTTGAGCAGTTTCATCCACAATTCCTGCACTTGATGGATGATGATGAACAGCAGCTCGTCCGGCTCCTCGGACAATGGAACTTGCGCGTTCAGAAGCTGGTCCAGCTTCAGATAGTCACCATAGCTCATCCTGCCTTCGAAATCGGTCTGGATGCCGTCAGTAGTCATCGTCTTGCTCCTGAAAATGCTTGAAGCCTAAAATAGCGAGCCGACTTGGGAAAGCCTCTGAAGCGGAGTTCCTCTTGCTTGATCTAGCGTCGCACTTCTCCAGTTTCCTGAATGCCGATTTGGCGCGTCTGCATTTTGCTGCGCATAGCCATCATCCTTGGCCCGATGTCACGCGCGCAGCACAGATGCAATGCTGGGAGGATGCGGCGAAGCTGATCGATGGCAAATGGGACCATGTGCTAGGCAACATCCTGCCGCAGGCACAGCGGCATATCGCCCAGCGTCTGGCGCTGCCTGACGAAAAGAGTATTGTCTTCGCACCCAACACGCATGAATTGCTGATGCGGCTGCTCTCGTGCCTGCCGGCCTCACGGCCGCTGCGCATTCTGACCAGCGACAGCGAGTTTCATTCCTTCACCCGGCAGATCGCCCGGCTGGAGGAAGACGGGCTTGTACAGGTTCAGCGTATCGCCGCGATGCCTTTCGCAAGCTTTTCCGCCCGATTTGCCGAGGCGGCAAAGCAGGGTTTCGACCTGATCTATGTCAGCCAGGTTTTCTTCAACTCCGGCTTTGCGGTGGGAGATTTCGCCGATCTGGCAGCGGCATCGGGCGATGCGATGCTGGTGGTCGATGGCTATCACGGATTTATGGCTCGGCCGACCGACTGGTCGCCTTACGCCGATCGCGCCTTCTATATCGCCGGTGGATATAAATACGCCATGGCGGGCGAGGGCGTCTGCTTCATGTATTGCCCGCCCGGCTGGGGTGCTCGGCCGCGCGATACCGGCTGGTATGCAGCCTTCGGCGCTTTGAGTGCGGCACAGCCCGGACAGGTGCCTTATGCCGGCGACGGCTGGCGGTTCATGGGCGCCACGTTTGATCCGAGCGGGCTGTATCGCTTCAACGCTGTGCAAGACTGGCTGCAGCGCGAAGCAGTGGACGTGACAACAATTCATGCGCATGTGCAGGCGCTGCAGGAGCGCTTCGTGGCATCCCTGCCGGCTGGGCCGCTGGCCTCTAGCCAGCTTGTTGTACCGGCTGGTCTACCGCGTGGCAATTTTCTGACTTTCGAATTGGAAAATGCTGACGAGGTTCAACGGAGGCTGGCGGCTGCCAAAGTCGTCACCGACCATCGCGGTGCGCGCCTGCGCATAGGTTTCGGCATCTATCACACGTTCGATGTGGTCGACGCGTTGCTTGACCGGCTGCGAAATTTATAAGGCGGTCAGACCCTCATATTTCCGGTATGCGCTACTGGTCGGGCAATTACCCGAAATCGACCGCTGGGTGTGTGCCTGGCAATGCACGCTCATATCTCAATGTCCGCCATAGATCGTCCTCGGCAGCCAGATGACGATGTCGGGAAAGATGATGCACAGGACCAGTCCGAAAGCCTGCAGGCACAGAAAGGGTACCGCAGCCTTGAAGATCATCGCCATACTAACCTGCGGCGGAGCGACGCTTTTCAGGTAAAACAGCGAATAGCCGAAGGGCGGGCTCAGAAAAGCCATCTGCATGTTGACCATAAAGATCACGCCGTACCACAGCGGCACATCCTGCGCGGCGATGCCCGGTAAACCGAAGAGGCCATTGAACTCCAAGCTTTTCATGATCGGTAGGAAGATGGGAACAGTCAGCAGCAAAATGCCAACCCAATCGAGGAACATGCCGAGGATAACCAGGATCGCCATCATCAGAAACAGGATGCCGTAGGGGGGCAGCCCGGTATCCAGGATGGAATTCGCCACGAAAGTCTGCCCTCCTTTTACGATGAAAAAGCCGACGAACATCGT
This sequence comes from uncultured Ferrovibrio sp., assembly GCF_937960835.1. GTDB lineage: Bacteria > Pseudomonadota > Alphaproteobacteria > Ferrovibrionales > Ferrovibrionaceae > Ferrovibrio. Next base: position 34,452 of record NZ_CALGPC010000003.1, on the reverse strand, counting down.
AGCGCCAAAGAAGATCCACATCACCATTGCGGTGGCCTTCAGCGTATCTAGAGAAGCTTGCCTGATGGCGGTCCAGGTCAGGCGGCGGTGCAGCCCGGCCACGAACAGTGCGCCGAAGGTGCCGATACCGGCCGCTTCAACCGGCGTCGCGATGCCAACGAAGATGACGCCAAGCACCAGAATGATCAAAAGGATCGGAGCAATGGTATTGCGCAGCAGGCGCAGCTTTTCGATAAAATCTACACGCTCCTCGGGCGGTAAGGCCGGACCCATTGCTGGATTGATATAGCAACGGATGAGCACGTAGGCGATGTAGATACCAGAGAGCAGGAAGCCCGGGAAAATCGATCCGACCAGAAGCTCGCCTAGCGACTGCTGGGCCACCACGGCGTAGACGATCGCCATAACCGAAGGCGGGATAAGGATACCTAGCGTGCCGCCGGACAGCAGTGCGCCACAGGCAAGCTTTGGCTCGTAGCCACGCTTCAGCATCGCCGGCAATGCGATCATGCCCATGGTCACTTCGGTGGCGCCGACCACGCCTACCATGGCGGCAAGTGCCGTACAGGCAATCACAGTGGCGGCCGCCAGACCGCCCTTCACGGCACCGAGCCATTTATAGATGACGTCGAAAAGTTCCTCGATGATTCCGGCCTTCTCCAGAACCGCAGCCATGAAGATGAACAGCGGCACCGCAGAAAGCTGGTAATCCGTCATGAACGGGAAGATGCGTGACGGCAACATGTTGAGGATGTATTCGTTGCCGAACACATATAGAAAGATCACCGCTAGGCTGCCTGTGCAGAAGGCCATGGGAAGGCCGAGCAGGAGCAGCAGCCCGAGTGATCCGAAGAGCAGAAGGCTCAGCCATTCAATGCCAATTTCGAGTCCCACGGTCAGGCTCCCCGGGTAACGATAAGGATGTCTTTGATCAGTTTGACTGCGCCCTGAAGAACGATCAGTGCGGCACCTATCGGCATGGCAAGCTTTACCGGCCAGTACTGCACCCCCCATTCTGTGAAGGAGTGCTCGTTCATGCTGACAGCGTCGCTGGCGAAGCGCCAGGCAGTCCACATCAGCGTTATTGTGAAGATGAAGAAGAATAGCGATGTGACGATGTCAGCCAGGGCCTTGCCGCGCACGGAGAACCGGGTATAGAGCACGTCGACGCGAACATGCTGATCCTCGTAATAGGCGTAGGCGCCGCATAGCATGTACTGCATGCCAAACATCAGGAACATGCTTTCATGCACCCAGTTGGTGGGAGAATTGAACGCGTACCGCGCGATCACCTCATAAAAGTAGGCAAAGACTGCAATGACGGCCCAGTAGGCGACAAATTCGCCGACCTTGATGTTTACCCATTCCACAGCGTCAGTGACGCGGGTATGCAGATTACGCGCCGGATCCTGACCGGTCCCGATCTCATGGAACTCTATGGGTGGAATCGTTGTCGCAGTGGATGCGGCGCCTCGTTCGGCTTCACGCCGCCGTCGCGTCAGGCGTGGCAGCAGGATGGCGTCGCCGAGGAGCATCAATCCCATGAGGATGGCAAGCCATTGGGAGTGGCGGCGCCGTTGCGCCAGTTCTTCCTGAGCGACCTTGAACTCCGCCTCGCTGCGAGCGAGTTCGGCCTCCACTTGGCTCAGATCGGCGACATTCTGGTTTTTTGCCCGCGTTACGGCGGAATGTGAACTCTCAACGGCGGCACGGGTACGCGATACGTCCTCGCGCGAGTCGCTGATCTGACTGTTTACGAACAGTATGGCCAGGAAAACCGGAATGAATACATACCCTAGGCGGCTGCGCAGATAGAAGCGGTGCAGACCGGCAAAGCCAGAGCAGATCAGGAACAGGTAGGCGACGCCGAGCGACGGGCCATGCGAGATGCCGCGCTTTTTCTCACGCATGACCATGTATTGCGCGACAAGCGGAAAGAGGAGCAAGACTGCCCAGTAGAGCCAGTGCGGCGGGGTGAAAGTCAGGCTTGGCATGCATCCCTCGATGATGTGCGTGGAGACTTCGATGACAGGTGGGGCAATCGCTTCGCCCCACCTGGTACACCGACTCTGACTTCGCGCGCGCTCTTATGTCCGGGAATGCGCGTTACAGATCGAGCTTGAGGCCTGCGTACATATCGGGTGTCACATAGCCGAAGCTGGGCGATTCCATCAGCTCAAGCTGCGCCTTGAAAACACGGGCCGCATCCTTGTCCTTGTTGGCCCATTTGAACCATATCGGCACGGCGATGCGCTGAAATTTCGGCAGATCTTCGGCGGGCAGGCGATTTACCTCAATGCCAGCCTTGGCGAATTTGTCCCAGGCCTCGAGGTCCGCCTTCTGGATCGCGGCATGATGAATATTGGAATAAACCTGCACTTCCGATTCGACGAACTGCTTCATCTGGGGTGACAGCTTGTTCCAGTGATTCATGCCGACGCAGAAATCCATCAAGTCGACCGGCTGATAGATCGACTCCAGTCCCGGCGGACCCATCCAGATGTATTTGGTGACCTGCTGAAAGCCGAGATCCCAGTTCACCGCAGGGCCAGTATAATCGGCCGCTTCGATGGTGCCCTTTTCGAGAGCCGAGAAGACTTCTCCGCCCGGCAGCAGAGTGGTTTTGGCGCCGATTGCGGCGAATCCTTCGGCAATCATGCCTCCCGGTACACGCAGCTTCAGATCCTTGAAATCCTCGATCGAGCGAATCGGCCGTTTCGAATGAACGATATTCGGACCGTGATGGATGCGGTTGACGTAATAAAGCCCTTGCTTGGCGAAAATCTCGCGAGCCATCTGCAGCCCGCCCTTGCTGTAGAAGAATACATCCCACTCGTGGGGGTAGCGCAGACCCATCAGATACGAGCTGAGGAAGGCAGTGGCTGGCAGCTTGCCGACCCAGTAGACAGTGAAGGAGTTCATTGCCTCCAGCACACCGTTCTTCACGCCATCAAATAGCTCAAAATCGCCAACCACTTCCTTGGCGGCAAAGGGCTTGAATTCAAGTTCGCCGCCCGATCGTTCCTTGATCGTGGCGCACCAAGCCTTGAATGTGTTAAGGCCGGCGCCCGCTGGCCAGGACGTCTGCACCTTCCACGTGGTGGTAGCGGCCTTGGCTGGATCACTGATGAAGGGGGCGCCGACAGCGGCGGTTCCGACACCAAGCGCGGCCGAAACTCCCAGGGTTTTGAGAGTTTTGCGCCGCGTAGGATTGGCGGCGGCGGTTTTTGCCTTTCGGAAATCTTTCATGTTGCCTCCCGTTTGTTGGTTGAATGACTCACGCAACAAATGGCCACCGGCTCGCCGGACAGCGGAACTTCGAGTGTGGCGGTGCTCGGCGTCTTGCGCCGAACGCCATGATCGGATGCTTGACCGCAGGCCTACTCGAAACGCTCGGGAGGCAACAAATTTTTTGTTAAGCTATGTCGCGGACACAGGGCGGTCAATCGCGGATTGAGAGATCAGTCGGAAACTGATTTTGCAGCGCAGCATGCCATGCTGCCGCGACAGCATAAAATAAGAAAGGCCGGCAGATGCCGGCCTTTCCTTTTGTGACGCCTGTATGATCAGACGGTGTAGAAGCTTTTGCCTTGATCCGCCATATCGCGCAGCAGCTTCGGCGGCGTGAAGCGGGCGCCAAATTTCTGCGCCAGTTGGTCGCATTCGGCCACGAAAGGCTTCACGCCCACTGTGTCGATATTGCTGATCGTGCCGCCTCGGAAGGGTGGAAAACCCCAGCCCATGATCGAGCCGACATCCGCATCGCGCACATCGAGAACAACCTTTTCCTCGATGCAGCGGGCGGTTTCGACCGACTGGATATAGATCAGCCGCTTGATCACATCTGCGAGAGCCGGCTGCTCGGTTTCCGGCTTGACCGGGAAATGCTCGGCCAAACCCTTCCATAGCCGCTTCTTGCCATCGGCGGGATAGTCGTAGAAGCCCTTGCCAGCCTTCTTGCCGATCCGGCCGAGTTTCTCGACCATCAATTGCAGCACCGGCTCGGAGCCGTCTGACTTGTAGGCGTCGCCGAGATCCTTCTTGGTCTGGGCGCGGACGCGGTGCATCAGTTCCAGCGAAACCTCGTCGGCCAGCGCCAGGGGACCGACCGGCATACCGGCGGCCTTGCCGGCATTCTCGATGATCGCCGGATTGACACCCTCGGCCAGCATGGTGAGGCCTTCGGTCACGTAGGTGGCGAAAACGCGGCTGGTGTAGAAGCCGCGGCTGTCGTTCACCACGATCGGCGTCTTGCGGATCTTCTTCACGAAGTCCATGGCGCGGGCCAGCGTTTCATCCGAGGTCTGCTTGCCGCGGATGATCTCGACCAGCGGCATCTTGTCGACTGGCGAGAAGAAATGCAGGCCGATGAAGTTGGCTGGCCGTGCGCTCGCCTCGGCCAGGCCGGTGATCGGCAGGGTCGAGGTGTTGGAGGCGAAGATCGCGGTCGGCTCAAGCTGCGCTTCCGCCTTCCTGGTCACGTCGGCCTTGATGGCGCGGTCCTCGAACACGGCCTCGATGACCAGTTCGCAGCCCTTCAGATCCTCGTAAGACGTGGTCGCCTTGATCAGGCCAAGCTGCTTTTCCTTGTCGGCCTCGGTGGCCTTCTTCGCCTTGATGCGCTTGTCCAGCAGGCCAGCAGAATAGGCCTTGCCCTTCTCGGCGGCTTCCTGCGTGGTATCCAGCAGCACCACCTGCAGGCCGGCCGAAGAGGCCGCCCAGGCAATGCCTGCCCCCATCATCCCGGCGCCCAGGATGCCGATCTTGGTATAGCTCTGCGTCGGCACACCCTTCGGACGGTTGGCGAGCTTGTTGGCCTCGCCGATTGAGAAGAACAGCGAGCGGATCATGTTGCGCGCTTCCTTCGACTGCGTGCAGGCAACGAAGTAGCGGCTTTCGATCTTCAGGCCGGTATCAATATCGACCAGCGTGCCCTCATAGACGCAGGACATAATGTATTGCGCATTCGGGTAATTGCCGTAGGTCTTGGCCCGCAGCATGGCATTGCCGGCAGTGAAGACCTGCGCGCCGCGTGGGGTGTTGGCGGCTTCCGGCACGCGGAAGCCCTTCTGATCCCAGGGCTTCACATGGCTGCTCTGGCCGTCGCCTAGGATCCAGTCCTTGGCCCGGGCCAACAGGTCGGCAGCGGGAACGACTTCGTCCACCATGCCAAGGCCGAGCGCGGTCTTCGGGTCGACCTTCTTGCCCTCCAGCAGCATCGGCAGCGCCTTGGACACGCCGATCATGCGGGGCAGGCGCTGCGTGCCGCCAGCGCCAGGCAGCAGGCCAATGGTGGCTTCCGGCAGGCCGATCAGGGCCTTCGGGTTGTCGGCAGCGATGCGGCGATGGCAGGCGAGGCAGATCTCGTAACCACCGCCCAAGGCAGTGCCGTTGATGGCGGCAACAAAGGGCTTGCCGGCCTTTTCGATATCGCGAAACAGCTTCTGCAGCTTGAAGGAATTTGCCAACGCCTTTGCGGCGTCAGCGCTTTCCTTCAGAAGGTTCACCAGATCGGCGCCAGCGACGAAGTCGTTCTTGGCCGAGGTGACGATTACGCCCTTGACGCCCTTATCATTGATGGCCTTGTAGACGGCGTCGCTGAAGGCGGCGAGGCTTTCGCCGTTCATGACGTTCATCGGGCGCTCGGCCATATTCCAGACAATGGATGCAACGCCAGTGCTGTCGACGGAATAGTCGATCATGTCAGTCTCCGAACTCTAATTGGTGGCGCTTAGACGCGCTCGATGATGGTGGCGGTGCCCATGCCGGCGCCGACGCAGAGCGTGACCAGAGCGGTGCTCTTGCCGCTGCGCTCCAGCTCGTCGACCATGGTGCCGAGGATCATCGCGCCGGTCGCGCCCAGCGGATGGCCCAGCGCGATGGCGCCGCCATTCACGTTGATCTTGTCGTGCGGGATGTTGAGCGCCTGCATGAAGCGCAGCACCACCGAGGCAAAAGCCTCGTTCAATTCCCACAGATCGATGTCGGAGGGCGTCATGCCGGCGATCTTCAGTGCCTTCTCGGCGGCAAAGCTCGGGCCGGTCAGCATGATGGTCGGCTCGGAACCGACCGAGGCGAAGGCACGGATGCGGGCACGCGGCTTCAGGCCAGCTTTCTTGCCGGCTTCGGCATTGCCGATCAGCACGGCAGCAGCACCATCAACGATGCCCGACGAATTGCCGGCATGATGCACATGCTCGATCCGCTCGACTTCCGGATAGCGCTGGGTCGCAACGGAATCGAAACCGAACTGCTCGCCGAGGGTGGCGAAGGAGGGCTCCAGCGCCGCCAAGGTCTGCATCGTGGTGTCCGGACGCATATGCTCGTCGCGGTCCAGAACGGTCAGACCGTTGATGTCCTTCACCGGCACGATGGACTTCTTGAACCGGCCTTCATCCCACGAGCGCTTGGCGCGCTTCTGGCTTTCCACCGCATAGGCATCCACATCATCGCGGCTGAAGCCGTATTTGGTGGCAATCAGGTCAGCCGAGATGCCTTGCGGGACGAAATAGGTCGGCAATGCCACCGCCGGGTCAGTCGACCAGGCCCCGCCATCGGAACCCATCGGCACGCGGCTCATGCTTTCGACGCCGCCGCCAATGGCCATCTGCGACTGGCCCGACATCACCTGAGCGGCTGCCATGTTGCAGGCTTCCAGGCCCGAAGCGCAGAAACGGTTGATCTGCACGCCAGCCGTGGTCTCGGCATAGCCCGACTGGATCACGGCGACGCGGGCGATATCGGCACCCTGTTCGCCAACTGGCATGACGCAGCCCAGCACCACATCATCGACCAGGGAAGTATCGAGTTCGTTGCGGTCGCGCACGGCTTCCAGAACCGTGGTAGCCAGCCGCATCGGCGTGACTTCGTGCAATGCGCCGCTGGCGCGTCCCTTGCCGCGCGGTGTGCGGACGGCATCATAAATGAAGGCTTCGGTCATTCGTTTCTCTCCCTCAGCATCAGTTGACTCTTGGAACCTTCATGAAGTGGGTCACAGCGTGCGGCTGATCAACTCCTTCATGATCTCGTTGGTGCCGCCGTAGATCCGCTGCACACGGGCATCGGCATAGGCACGGGTGATCGGGTATTCCCACATGAAGCCGTAGCCACCGAAAAGCTGAAGGCAGCGGTCCAGGATCTTGCACTGCAGGTCGCTGCACCAGTATTTCGCCATCGCCGCAGTGGCGGCATCCAGCTTATGCTCGGCAACCAGATCGATGCATTTGTCGACAAAGACGCGGGCGATCTGCGTCTCGGTCTTCATTTCGGCCAGTTCGAACTTGGTGTTCTGGAAATCCAGCACGCTCTTGCCGAAGGCCTTGCGCTCGCGGGTATAGTCGATCGTCCATTTCAGGGCTGCTTCGCAGCCGGCCACCGCCATGATGGCGATCTGCAGCCGCTCCCAGGCCAGTTCCTGCATCAGATAGAAAAAGCCCTGGCCTTCGCCGCCCAGCATGTTCTCCGGCGGGACCCGCACATCGGAGAAGAACAGCTCGGAAGTGTCCTGCGCCTTCATGCCGAGCTTGTCGAGATTGCGGCCCTTGGTGAAGCCTTCGCGGTCAGCCTCGACCAGGAACAGCGTCGTGCCTTTGGCTCCCTGTTTCGGATCGGTCTTGGTGACCACGATCACCAGATCGGCATTCTGGCCGTTGGTGATGAAGGTCTTCTGGCCGTTGATGACAAACTCATTGCCGTCGCGGATCGCGGTGGTCTTCACCGCCTGCAGATCGGAGCCGCCGCTCGGCTCGGTCATGGCAATGGCGCCGATCACCTCGCCAGTGGCCATCTTCGGCAGCCACTTTTTCTTCTGCTCCTCGGTGCCGTAATTCAAAATATAGGGAGCGACGATGTCGGAATGCAGTGAAAAGCCCGGGCCGGTGCAGCCGGTATAGGCCTGCTCTTCCATCAGAATCGCCGAATAGCGGCGGTCGACGCCCGAGCCGCCGTATTCTTCCGGCATGGTCGAGCACAGGAAACCGGCCTCGCCAGCCTTGCGCCAGACCTCGCGCGGCACGATGCCGTCTTCTTCCCATTTGGCGTGGTAGGGGACAACTTCGCGCTCGAAGAATTTGCGCGCCGCCTCGCGGAACATCTGATGGTCTTCGTTATAGATGTCGCGCGGGATGCCGTATTGGGTCATTTGTTTTTGTTTCCTCCTAGACCTGGGCCATGCACTGCATGGCGGACTTTAGAAATTGGCGGCCTTCAGCATCATCATGCTTTCCCCGCCAGCCTGGATCTTGGCGAGCTGCGCCGCGGTATCGGGCAGCATCCGCTCCATGAAGAAGCGGCCGGTGATCAGCTTGGTCTCGTAGAACTCCTTGTCCTCGGCACCTTCCGCCAACTTTTGCTTGGCGACCTGGGCCATGCGGGCCCACATGAAGCCGAGCGCCACCAGCGCGAACATGTTGAGATAATCCCAGGAGGCCGCGCCAGCTTCGTCCGGATTTTTCAGGCCGCGTTCGCTGATCAGCGCCGTCGCGGTCTGGAAGCGTGCGAAGGCCTTAGCCAGCGGCATGACGTAGTCCTTGCCGATCTCCGGGTTCATCATGTTCTCTTCGATGAACTGCGACACCGGATGGAAGAAACGGCGCGCCAGCCGGCCAATGCCGGTCGGTAGCTTGCGGCCCACGAGGTCAAGCGCCTGGATACCGTTGGCGCCCTCATAGATCATGGCGATGCGGGCATCGCGCACGAACTGTTCCATACCCCATTCGGCGATATAGCCGTGGCCGCCAAAGACCTGCTGGGCCATGGTGGTGCACTGATAGCCGAAATCGGTCATGTAGGCCTTCACCATCGGCGTCAGGAAGGCGACCAGATCATCGGCCTCCTTGCGGCGCTCCGGATCGGGGTGCTTGGCCGCGATGTCCAGCTCGATGCCGGTCCACAAGGCCAGCGCGCGGGCGCCTTCGGTGAAGGCCTTGATCGTCATCAGCATGCGCCGGATATCGGGATGCACGATGATCGGATCGGCCGGCTTGTCGGGGTATTTCGCACCGGTGATCGAGCGGCCCTGCAGACGGTCATTGGCATAGGCCAGGGCGTTCTGATAGGCGACTTCGGCCTGAGCCAGGCCCTGCACGCCGACGCCAAGGCGGGCGGCGTTCATCATGACGAACATCGCCTGCATGCCCTTGTGCTTCTGACCGACCAGCCAGCCCTTGGCCCTGTCGTAATTCAGCACGCAGGTGGCATTTCCATGGATGCCCATCTTGTGCTCGATCGAGCCGCAGGTCACGCCATTGCGCTCGCCCAGGCTGCCATCCGGATTGACCAAAAATTTCGGCACCAGGAAGAGGCTGACGCCCTTGATGCCTTCCGGGCCGCCTGGAATCTTGGCCAGCACCAGATGGATGATGTTCTCGGCCAAGTCATGCTCGCCGGCCGAGATGAAAATCTTGGTGCCGGTGATCAGGTAGCTGCCGTCTTCCTGCGGCTCGGCCTTGGTGCGCATCAGGCCGAGATCCGTGCCGCAATGCGGCTCAGTCAGGTTCATGGTGCCGGTCCATTTGCCGGACGCCATGTTCGGCAAATACATGTTCTTCTGCTCCTCCGAGCCATGACGCAGCAGCGCCTCGTAGGCGCCGTGGGTCAGGCCCGGATACATCGCGAAGGCCATGTTGGCCGCCGACTGGATCTCGGCCATGGCAATGCCCAGCACATGCGGCAGGCCCTGGCCGCCGTATTTCTCTTCGGCGGTCAAAGCGCCCCAGCCGGCTTCGCAATACTGCCTGTAGGCTTCCTTGAAGCCGGTCGGCGTGGTGACTTCGCCATTATTCCATTTGCAACCTTCGCGATCGCCGACCTGGTTGAGCGGGGCGAGAACCTCGCTCATGAACTTGCCGCCCTCTTCGAGAACAGCATCGACGACGTCGCGCGTGGCTTCGGTGAAGCCCAGCAGATTGCTCATCTTTTCCATCTGCAGCACGTCGTGCAGCACGAACTGGAAGTCCTTTACAGGCGCGGTATAGCTCGGCATGGCCTTATCTCCTCAAATCCGCATCTCATTCCACAGGGTCAGTTCCGCAGGGGCTTGCCTGTGGTGAGCATGTGCTCGATGCGGTCGAGCGTGGCATTGGTCTTGATCAGCGACATGAAGTTCTCGCGCTCAAGCTCGAGCAGCTTCTTCTCGGTGACCACTTCGGTGATATCGGTGTTGCCGCCAGAGACGACATTCGCCAACGCCATCGAGACGACGACGTCATGCTTGGTTGCCCTGCCCTGCAGGTGGAAGCCTTCCACCGCCAGGCTCATCGCGGCCTTCGCGGACGGACCCGGCAGGTTGATCTCGACCGGCTTGGGCGGCTGGTAGTCCTTGGCCAGTTCCAAGGCCTTTGCCTTGGCATCGGCCAGCAGGCGGCGGCGGTTCATGGTGATGCCGTCGGTCTCGCGCAGGATCAGCATGTCGCGCGCTTCCATCGCGGAGGTCGCGACCTTGGCCGTCGAGATGGCCTCAAAGACCTGCGCCAGGGCCGGCATCGGACCACCGGGACGCTTCTTGTTCAGAATCGCGCGGGTGACCAGCTCCTTGCAGCCGCCCCAGCCGGGGATGACGCCGACGCCGACCTCGACAAGGCCCATATAGCTTTCGGCATGGGCCTGGATCGCCGAGGAATGCATCGCCAGTTCGCAGCCGCCGCCCAGAGCCATGCCGGCCACCGCCGCCACGACAGGGAAGGGTGCGTATTTGAGCTTCATATAGGCATCCTGGCCTTCCGAGATGCCTTGTTCGATGGCAGGCCACATCGCGATATTCGCCTGGAACAGCGCGATGCCGACATTGGCGCCGACCGAGAAATTATCGTAGTCGCCGCCGATGATCAGAGCCTTGAAGCCCTTCTTGTCGATCTTTGCGGCTTCCTTGACCATCGCGATAATGTCGGCGTCGACCGCATTCATCTTGGTATGCAGTTCGAGGCAGGCGACGCCATCGCCGACATCCCACAGGCTCGCGCCCTTGTTGGAGGCGATCGGCTGCTTGCCGCGCTTCATGTCAGCCAGGGTCCAGGCATCTGGCTGCACCACGATTTCGGCATAGTCGCCCTTCGGAGTCAGGCGATAGGCCTTGCCGCCCTCCTCCTTATAGAAGGGACGGCCGGCCGCGATCTCGACCATTTTCGGAACCGGCATGCCAGACGCCTTCAGCTTGTCGGCGAACCATTGCGTGCCGAGCTGATCGATCTGTTCGAAGGGACCGTACTTCCAGGCATAGCCGGTCTTCATCGCCGTATCGACGGCGAGGATGTCATCGGCGATTTCCGGCACCAGGTCAGCAGCGTAAGACAGTACGCGGCTCAGCACGCCCCAGGCATACTGGCCGCCCTTGTCAGGATGCTCGACCAGGGCGCGAAGGCCTTTCTTCGCAGCTTTTACGGAATCCAGATTGGCCTTCTGCGCGGGACGGAATTCGCCGGTCTTCAGATCCAGCGCTTCCTTGCCCTTGGCGCGATAGAAGCCACCCTTGCCCTTGCGGCCGGTATAGCCTTCCTTGATCAGCTTCTGCATCAGCGCATTCAGCGGATGATCGGCCTTGTAGAACTGATGCAGCGCGTCGGTCTTCGGCAGCGTCTTTAGCATCGAGCCAACCACATAAGGGCCAAGATCGATGCCGGTCAGATCGGCCAGGCCGAAGATGCCAGTCTTGGGCACGCCCATCGGCCTGCCGACGACGGAGTCCGCTTCCTCCACCGTCAGGCCCAGGTCATAGGCCAGAGCGGTAGCAACGGTGGACCAATAGATGCCGATGCGGTTGGCGATGAAGCCCGGGCGGTCCTTACAATCGACCACTTCCTTGCCAAGCTTGACATCGCCGAAGCGGCGCAGCGCCTCGATCACCTCAGGCTTGGTCTTCGGTCCTTTCACCAGTTCCAGCAGCCGCATGTAGCGCGGCGGATTGAAGAAGTGAGTGACCGCGAAATCCTGGGCGAAGCTTTCCGGCAGGCCTTCCGTCAGCAAATCCAGCGGAATTGTCGAGGTATTGGAGGTGACGATCGAGCCTTTCTTACGCTTCTGCTCAAGCTGGGCATAGAGCTTCCGCTTCAGGTCGACATTCTCGATGATCGCCTCGCAGATCCAGTCCACATCGGCAAGCTTGTCGAGATCGTCCTCCAGATTGCCAGGGGTGACCAGCTTGGCCACGCGCGGATGCATGAAGGGCGCAGGCTTGGTCTTGAGCATCTTCTCGATGGCGCCCTTGGCCAGCGCGCTGCGGTCATTCGCGCCTTGCGGCACGATATCCAGCAGCAGCACGGGAATGCCTGCATTGGCGACATGGGCGGCGATGCCGGAGCCCATCACGCCGGCGCCGATCACCGCAACTTTCTTAATCTCGGTCATAACGTCTTGCTCCAGCGGATCAGACGGCCTCGAGGACGGTGGCGATACCCTGACCGCCGCCGATGCACTGAGTGGCCAGCGCAAATTGCTTGCCTTCGCGCTTCAGCAAGGCAGCTGCCTTGCCGGTGATGCGCGCACCGGTGGCGCCCATCGGATGGCCGAGCGCAATGGCACCACCATCGAGGTTGACCTTGCTCATGTCGTAACCGGCTTGCTTGACACAGGCCAGCGCCTGCGCGGCGAAGGCTTCGTTCAGCTCGATGATATCGATGTCCTGCAGCGACAGGCCGGCGCGTTTCAACGCTTTTTCGGTCGCCGGCACCGGACCGATGCCCATGATCTCCGGCGCACAACCGGCAACGGCAATCGACTTGATGCGGGCCAGCGGCTTCAGGCCATGGGCCTTGGCGAAATCTTCCGAGCAGACCAGCGTCGCCGAGGCGCCGTCGGTGAGCGGCGAGGAGGTGCCGGCCGTGACCGTGCCCTTTTCGTCGAAAGCCGGATTCAGGCCGGCGAGGCCTTCCGCCGAAGTGTCAGGGCGGATGCAGCCATCGAGCTCGACGCGATTGTTGCCGTCGACGATAGGAACGATCTCATCCGCCAGTTTGCCGGCTTTCTGCGCCGCAGCGGCCTTGGCATGGCTTTCAATCGCCATCTGCTCCTGAGCTTTGCGGTCGATGCCGTATTTCTTCGCCAGGTTTTCCGCCGTGATGCCCATCGAGACGTAGGCCTGCGGATATTCCTTCAGCAGCTTCGGGTTCGGCAGCGTATTGAAGCCGCCCATCGGCACGCGGGTCATGCTTTCCACGCCGGCGCAGATAAAGGCCTCGCCGGCATTCATCTGGATGGCGCCGGCGGCCTGATGGATCGCCTGCATCGACGAACCGCAGAAACGGTTCACTGTAGTGCCGGCGGCTTCCAGCGGGATGCCGGCAAGGAAGCTGATGATGCGCGCGACATTCAGGCCCTGCTCGCCCTCAGGAAACGCGCAGCCGACGATGACGTCTTCAATCGCCTTGGGATCGATGCCGGTGCGCTCGACCAGCGCCTTGACCACCTGAGCGGCCAGATCGTCGGGACGGACCTTGGTGAGCGCTCCCTTGCGGGCCAGCGTGAAAGGCGAGCGGGCATAGCCGGCGATCACCACGTTGCGCATCATGACTGCGTCTCCTTGAGTAAGCGGACTGAAATTTAAGGTTGAAGTGTTATTCGGCGACGTTCGCCAGGGTACCGGTGCGCGACAGAACGAATTCCTTGAAGGAGGGCGTGTTGTCGCGGTCGCGTTCCTTCATCTTCAGGAAGTCTTCGATGATGCGGATGTCGCGTTTCAGCTCGGAAATGGCCGTATCGATGTCGCGGCGCTGCATTTCCAGCGCGGCCAGCCGCTCCTGCGAGCGTTTCAGGGTGAGCTTCATCTGCTCCACGCGGCCGTCGCCCAGATCGTAGAGGTCGATCATCTCGCGGATTTCGGCCAGGCTGAAGCCAACCCGCTTGCCGCGCAGGATCAGCATCAGGCGGGCGCGGTCGCGCTTGGTATAGACGCGCATCATCCCCTGGCGGGACGGGTGCAGCAGCCCTTTATCCTCATAGAAGCGAATGGCGCGCGCAGTGACTTTGAATTCATGCGCCAGATCAGTGATCGTGTAGGTCTTGTCCGACACGGCAGGCCTCCCTAAGGGCGATTTTCTGAGTCGGCAGGGAGTCTTAGTTTACGTTAACGTAAACGTCAAACAGAATCTCCCGGCCCGGCGAATATGCCGAATTCGGCTTGGAAATCCGCATTTTAGAGGCGTATGATTCCACCAGGCTGAGGCGGAGGAAATAGCCATGTCCGACAATCGGATAACCGCATATACGGACTTTTGGCCCTATTACCTGAGGGAACATGCCAAGCCGGCAACCCGGGCCTGGCACTATCTTGGAACCACCCTGGCGCTGATCTGCCTGGGGGCCCTGGCGGCGACCGGGGACTGGCGCTGGCTGTTGGGTGGCCTGGTGGCGGGCTATGGCCCCGCCTGGATCGCCCATTTCTTCGTCGAGAAAAATCGGCCGGCGACTTTCCGCTATCCGTTCTGGTCGCTGTTTTCCGATTTCAGAATGTATTTTTGCTTCCTGACCGGATCGCTGGGACGGGAGCTGGAGCGGGCCGGGGTGATTCCCGCACCGGGGAACGCGGCAGCGGCCAGCAAATAAGTCACCAAATAGCAACGATTATCATGGCAGTTTGCGTTACATCCCGGCTCATCCGGCTCCAGCTTAAGAATTAAACAATTATGCCCATCTACCTCCCCATCGCCGAGCTGTCGGTCAATTTGTGGCTGCTGCTCGGGCTGGGTGGGGCGGTGGGCTATCTCTCCGGCCTGTTCGGCGTCGGCGGCGGCTTTCTGCTGACGCCGCTTTTGATCTTCATCGGCGTGCCGCCGCCGGTGGCTGTGGCCACCTCGGCGAACCAGGTCGTCGCCGCCAGTGTTTCCGCCGTCTACGCCCACTGGCGCAAGAACAATGTCGATTTCAAGATGGGCGCGGTGCTGCTGGTCGGCGGCCTGATCGGCTCCAGCTTCGGTGCTTACCTGTTCGGCGTGCTCAAGCGGATCGGCCAGCTCGATGCAGTGATCGCGCTGTCCTATGTGCTGATCCTCGGCTTTATCGGCAGCCTGATGATGATCGAAAGCATCCGCGCGCTGCGGCGCAAGCCGAACGCGCCGCTGCCGGCGCGCCGCAAGCGGCTGAACGATCATCCCTTCATCCGTGCGCTGCCCTTCAAGATGCGGTTCCGCAGGTCGCAGCTATACATCAGCATGCTGCTGCCTGTGGGGCTCGGGATCGTGGTCGGTATCCTGGCCGCCATCATGGGCGTCGGCGCGGGCTTCATGCTGGTGCCCGCGATGATCTATCTGCTTGGCATGCCGACCGCCGTGGTCGTCGGCACCTCGCTGTTCCAGATCATTTTTGTCACCGCCAACGTCACCATCCTGCATGCAATCACGACCCAGACAGTGGATGTCACGCTGGCTTTGCTGCTGCTGATCGGATCGGTGGTCGGTGCCCAATACGGCGTTCGCCATGGCGCCCGGCTGCGGGGCGAGCAGATTCGCGGACTTCTGGCTGCGCTGGTGCTGATCGTCGCCGTGGCGCTCGCCATCGAACTGGTGGTGCCGCCGGAAGATGCCTACTTCCTTGAAGCAGCGCCGGGGACCACGCGATGAGGCGGCGCGTCATCATCCTGGCTCTGGGGCTGCTGGCAGTGCTGCTATGGCAGCAGGCGATGGCTCAGGCCACGCGCAACGCACCGCGCGGCCCGGCCCCTGCCGATGCGCCGCTCATCACCGATCTATCGTCGCATCTGATCGCGATCACCTCCAGTTTCACGGGCACCGAACTGCTGCTGTTCGGCGCCATTGACGAGCCGGGCGAAGTGATCGTGGTCATCCGCGGACCGGTCAGTACCGCGGTGGTGCGCCGCAAGCGCCGCACGCTGGGCTTCTGGCTGACGCGCCGCTCAGAAAGTTTCGACGGCGTGCCGGGATACTATGCCGTCATCAGCACCGCGCCATTGGAAGAAATCGCGCCGCAGAGCCTGTTGCAGCGCCTGCAGATCGGCACGGCGAACCTGCGCTTCCGCTATATCGGCACTGAGCCACCGCCAGATATTGTCGAGTTCCGCAACGCCATCGCGCGGCAGAAGATCCGCGAGGGCCTCTACCACGAACTGGTCGGCGGCATCGATTTCCTCGGGCCGAAGCTGTTCCGCACGGAAATCAGCTTCCCTTCAACCGTACCGGTGGGCACCTATCAGGCGGAAGTCTATCTGGTGCGGGACGACCGCATCGTGGCGGCGCAGTCGACGCCGCTTTTCATCGACAAGCAGGGCGTCGAGCAGCAGATATATGATTTCTCGCGGGCGGAGCCGGCGGTCTACGGCCTGGTGGCCGTACTTCTGGCCGTGTTTGCCGGCTGGGCGGCGGCCATCGCCTTCCGCAAGGGGTGATGCGATGCGCTTTGCGTCTGCGGCAAGTTATGCCAAGCTGGCCGCAGACCGATTTGGAAGAGTATAGGCAATGGACCTGGAAACGCTCGAGCAGACCCGCGCCACGTTGCGCCGTTTCGTGCGTGAACGATTGGTGCCGCTGGAAAAACAAGTCGCTGACGAAGACCGCATCCCTGACGATATCCGGCAAGCCTGCGCCGAACTTGGCCTGTTCGGCCTTTCGATCCCTGAGGAATATGGCGGCCTTGGCCTTGATCTTGCCGAGGAAATCGAACTGGTTTTCGAGCTGGGCTGGACCTCGCCCGCCTTCCGCAGCATGTTCGGCACCAATGTCGGAATCGGCAGCCAGGGCATCCTGATCGACGGCACCGAGGAGCAGAAGCGGCGCTGGCTGCCCAAGCTGGCGAGCGGTGAAGTGATCGCATCCTTCGCGCTCACCGAGCCGGAAGCCGGCTCCGATGCCGCCTCGGTGCGTACCCGGGCCGAACGCCAGGGCGATGTCTATATCGTCAATGGCACCAAGCGCTTCATCACCAATGCGCCGCATGCCGGCATTTTCACGCTGATGGCGCGCACCGACCCGAACAACAAGGGTGCGGGCGGCGTGACGGCCTTTATTGTGGAAGCGAATTCGCCCGGCATCACCATTGGCAAGCCAGACAAGAAAATGGGCCAGCGCGGCGCCCATACGGCCGATGTGATTTTCGATAACGTGAAGGTGCCTGCGGCCAATATCATCGGCGGCAAGGAAGGGCAGGGATTCAAGACCGCGATGAAGGTGCTGGATCGCGGCCGGCTGCATATCGCCGCCATGTGCGTTGGTGCCGCCGAGCGGCTGATCCATGAGTCGGTCAGCTACGCGCGGGATCGCAAGCAGTTCGGCCAGCCGATTGCCGAATTCCAGCTGGTCCAGGCCATGCTGGCCGACAGCCGGACTGAGGCCTATGCTGCCCGCTGCATGATCCGCGACGCCGCCAAACGCTATGTCGCCGGCGAAAATGTGTCGATGGAAGCCGCGTGCTGCAAGTATTTCGCGTCCGAGATGGTTGGCCGTGTTGCCGACCGCGCCGTGCAGATACACGGCGGCTCGGGCTATATCCAGGAATTTGCCGTTGAACGTTTTTATCGCGATGTGCGCCTGTTCCGGCTTTATGAGGGTACAAGCCAGATTCAGCAGTTGGTGATTGCGCGCAACATGCTGCGTCAGGCCGAGAGTGGAGCCGGAGTCTAGACATGCCTGAAGACGGATCAAGTCAGGCGCGACATCGCGATGTCGCGCGCACAGCCCTTATTCTTGTTGGCATATGCTTTTTGCTGAATGCGCTGTCGCGTGGCGCTGGTGAAACCTTCACCACCTTCCTGCTGGCATTGACCGATGAATTTCAGGCGGACCGCGCGAAAGTCGCCGCCATCTATTCGCTCCAGATGTTATTGGCAGGCTGCAGCGCGCCGCTTGCGGGTTATTGCTTTGACCGTTTCGGGCCGTTGAAACTTTATATAGGCGGTCTGATTTTACTCGCCGCCGGCCTGCTGGCAGCGTCGCAGGCAAGCCAGCTTTGGCAACTCTATCTGTTCATAGGCATCAGTGTCGGCAGCGCCGCATCGTCGCTGGGCAATGCGCCGCATTCCGCCCTGCTGGCGCGCTGGTTCGAAGGGGCTTCCCTGTCGCGGGCGATGAGCGTGGTCTATGCCGCGCTGGGCCTGGGCTCGCTCATGCTGGTGCCTTTGGCGCAGTTCCTGATCGAGACCTGGGGCTGGCGCACAGCCTATGTCGTTCTGGCGTGCATTGCGATCCTGGTGGCGCCGGCGCTGCTGCTGGTGCAATGGCCGCTGGCGCAGGCCGGCCGCGTCGCTCTGCCAGCGCCAACCGAGGAGAGGCCGGTCGCAACCGAATGGACCTTGTGGAGCGCGATGCGCACCACCGCCTTCTGGGGTTTGGCCTCGGTCTTCTTTTTCACCAGCGCCGGCATGTTCTCGGTGATGGTGCAGGCGGTCGCCTATCTGGTCGAACTCGGCTATGCGCCGCTGCAGGCCGCCTCGATCTATGGCTTGGTCGGCGTGCTGACGCCGATCGGTATTATCGGTTTTGCCTGGGCCGATGGCCGTATCGGCCGGCATGCTTCAGCAGCAATCTCCTATGCCTTCAGCCTGGCCGGCCTGGCCTCACTCTGGGCGTTGAAGGCGCATCAGAACCTGTTTTTCCTGTCTGCCTTCGTACTGCTGGTTGGCCTGTCTTTCGGCGCGCGCGGACCGATGGTCGGCGCCACGGCGGCCCGGATTTTTCAGGGCCGCCGCTTCGGGATGATTTTCGGGACCATCATGGTGGGTTCAGGCTTCGGCGTTTCGACCGGTACACTGCTGGGCGCCTGGCTGCACGACATCACCGGCGGCTATACGGCGGTATTCCTGTTTTCCGGCTTTTGCGTTGTCATGGGAGCCCTGCCGTTCTGGACTTACCGGTCTTTGCGCCGGTATGGGCCTTGAGGATGCATTTGAAGGAATGAACGCAGAGCAGGGGTGCAATCCGCGGTGTTTAAGGGGTGCAATCTCCGGTGTTTGGACGGGTTGAAAGGGCAGGCGGAATCCCTATCATTTCCGCCAGCGTCCTGCGTAGATACCACGCCCCGAAAGGAATCCCCAGATGACCAAGTTCGGCCAGAGCCAACCGGTTCGCCGTGTGGAGGACCAGCGTTTCATCACCGGTAAGGGGCGTTATACCGACGATATCAATCTTCCTGGCCAGCTTTATGGCGTGATGCTGCGCTCGCCGCATGCCCATGCCAAGATCCTCAAGATCGATACCACGGCAGCCCAGGGTGCGCCCGGCGTGCAGGCGGTCTATACGATTGCCGATCTGAAGGCGGCCAATATCGGCGACTTGCCCTGCACCATTCCGCTGAAAAACCGCGACGGCTCGCTGCGCGCCGACCCGCCGCGTCCGGCGCTGGCCGACGGTATGGTGCGCCATGTCGGCGATCCGGTTGCTTTCGTGGTGGCCGAAACTGTTGCCCAGGCGCGCGATGCGGCAGAGATGATCGAGGTGGATTACGATCCGCTGCCGGCCGCTGTCGACCTGGCGACTGCGATGGAGCCGGGCCAGCCGCAGATCTGGCCCGAGGTGCCGAACAACCGCGCCTTCGACTGGGAAGTCGGAGACAAGGCCAAGGTCGATGCGCTGTTCGCTTCAGCCGCCAAGACGGTCAAGCTGACGCTTGAGAATAACCGCATCGTTGTCGCCTCGATGGAGGCGCGCTCCGCATTGGCGAATTTTGACAAGGATAGCGGCCGCTTCACGCTCTACGTGCCAACCCAGGGCGTCTGGGTTCAGAAGAAGCTGCTGGCCAAGATTCTCAGTCTTCCCGAGGACAAGTTCCACGTTGTCACCAGCGACGTCGGCGGCGGCTTCGGCATGAAGATTTTCATCTATCCCGAGCAGGTGATGGTGCTATTTGCCAGCCGAGCCTTGGGGCGTCCGGTGAAATGGACCTCGGATCGCAGCGAGGCTTTCCTGACCGACACCCATGGCCGCGCGAATCTCACCCATGCCGAGCTGGCGCTGGACAAGGATAATACCTTCCTTGCTCTGCGCATTCACAACATCGCCGATATGGGCGCGTATCTGTCGACCTATGCGCCGATGATCCCGACCATGGCCGGCACCAAGGTGCTGTCCTCGGTTTATCGTTTCCAGGCGGTGCATGCCCATGTCGAAGGCGTGTTTACCAACACGGTGCCGGTGGACGCCTATCGCGGTGCCGGCCGTCCGGAATCGAATTACATCATGGAGCGTTTAATCGACGTCGCCGCGCGTGAATTGAAGATCGACCGTGCCGAGCTGCGCCGCAGGAACTACATCCCGCCCAGCGCCTTCCCCTGGACCAGCGCCATGGGCCTTACCTACGATTCCGGCGAATTCGAGAATACTTCCAACACGGCGCTTCAGGCGATCGACTGGGCCGGCTTCGAAGCGCGCCGCGCCGAAGCCCGCAAGCACGGCAAGCGCCGCGGTATCGGCATGGCCTATTATCTGGAGGCTACCGGTGGCGCGCCGACCGAGCGCGCCGAGATCAAGTTCACCGAAGACGGCTATGTCGAGGTATATGTCGGCACGCAGTCGACCGGTCAGGGCCACGAGACGGCCTATACCCAGATCGTTTCCGAGCAGCTTGGCGTCGATTTCGACAAGATCCGTATCAAGCAGGGCGATTCGGATGCCATTCCAACCGGCGGCGGCACCGGCGGCGCGCGGTCTCTCTATTCCGAGGGCGGCGCTATCCTCAAGGCCAAGGACGAGGTGATCGAAAAGGGCAAGGCGATCGCCGCCGACATGCTGGAGACCGCGCAGAGCGATATCGAGTTCAAGCTTGGCCGCTTTGCCGTGGCTGGCACCGATCGAGCTGTCGGCATCATGGAGGTCGCCGCCGAGGCGCGCAAACGCAGTGAACGCGGCCTCGACACTGCGGCCGACTGGCAGGTCCAGGCGATCACCTTCCCCAATGGCTGCCATGTCTGCGAGGTGGAGATCGACGAGGCCACCGGCGTGATCGAGGTGGTGCGCTATGTCGTCGCTGACGATATGGGGCGCGTGATCAACCCCACCATCGTGAAGGGCCAGATCCATGGCGGTGTGGTGCAGGGTATCGGCCAGGCGCTCTATGAAAACGTCGTCTACGATGCCGACGGCCAGTTGCTGACCGGCAGCTTCACCGATTACTGCCTGCCGCGTGCCGACAACTTCCCGGAGATCGAAGTCATTCTCTGCGAAGTGCCGTGCAAGACCAATCCGCTCGGCGTGAAGGGCGCGGGAGAAGCGGGCGCGGTCGGCTCGGCTCCGGCGACGATCAATGCGGTGGTCGATGCTCTCGCCGATCTTGGCGTGACCCATATCGACATGCCGGCCACGCCGCAGAAGATCTGGCGCATCCTCAACGGCGATCTGAGCCAGGCGGCGGAATAGGCGGCGGGCCGGCGCCGCGATGTCGCGCGAATATCCCACCCAGCCCCTGGTGGGGCTTGGCGCCATCGTCTGGAAAGACGGCAAGGTACTGCTGGTGCAGCGCGGCCGGCCGCCGCGCGCCGGTATCTGGAGCCTGCCCGGCGGCGCGCAGCATCTGGGCGAGACCGTTGCCGAAGGCATCCGGCGGGAATTGCGCGAGGAGACCGGCGTTGAGATCGAGCTGCTCGGGTTGGTGGAGGTTATAGATGCGATGCATCGTGACGCGGACGGGCGTCTGCTCTACCACTACACCATTGTCGACTATGCCGCCCGCTGGGTCAGCGGCGAGGCGGTTGCCGGCGATGACGCAGCAGCGGTCGCCTGGGTCGATCCGGCCGACCTTCCCCGATTCGAACTTTGGGACGAGACCATCCGGGTGATCGAAAAATCGCGGTCCTGGTTGGCCTGAACCCCGCCGAATTGTTTTCGCCGCTTCGGCCTTGTGGTTTAGTGGCGCCGAAGTAGGCCAACAGACGGTTGGACGGGGGATGACTTTTCCGGGCGGCGTAGGACAGCAGTTCCAGCCCACGAGATTTGAAGAACGCGGTACCGCCGTTTCTTTCACGACGCCGGCGCTGAGCCAGTCGCGCGTGCGCATGGATGACCGCGAGCAGCTTGAGCTGACGGTATCCGCCTTTTCCGGCGCCAAGGGGAATTACGTGATCCGCTGGCGCGATGTGCCGGAAATCTTTTCCCTGACCATGCATGACCGGGCGTTGCAGGACGCCATCCTGGCGCGGCGGTCATGCCTGCCGCCGGATATCCGCCAGGCCACCCTGGAAACCGCCAAGACCGGGTTGGCCGGCCCCGAGGCGCAGCGTTCCGCCGAGGAGGAACTGGCCGAACTGGAAAACGAGATCCTGCTGACCCGCTTTTTTTTGTTCCGGCAGGTGATTGATGGAATGTCGGACGGGCAGATGACCCTGCAGGTCTCCGACCTGACGACGTCCAGCGGCCGGGAACGCATCCGCAGCGGCCTGGGCGATATTGCCGAGCGGCTCGGCACCAATTCCCATGAGCTTTACATCCGGCTTGAGCGGTGGGGCGAATTGCTGGCGCCGATCGGCCTGCCGGGGATGCCCAAGAAATGCCGGATAGGACGTCTGATAGAGGCCATCGGCGATCTGGCCGACCGGCTGGACCGGTGGGCGAGCACCGACAAGTCGGAGGCGGCCGGTCTGGCCCGGGCGTCGGCGCGTATGGCCCGTTTTACCGAAGAATTTGCTCGCGAACTCGCCACCGCAGCCCTCCGGCCAGTGGAATATGCAGATCGTGTACTGAGCAATTGGGACAAGGCAGTCATCCCGCTAAAGCGGGACTTGGAGCGCCTGTGGTGGACCGTAGATGGCTGGGAGTTCATCATCCTGCTCTGGCGCGCCCATGAGGACAGGGATCGCGACGCCCAGCGCGCGGCCGTAACGGAAATTTACCGGATTTTGCCCATCATCCCGGAGAAGGAGGCGGCCAACCGGCCGAATCTCCACGGGATACAGGAGAGCTCGCGTATGCAGGTGCGCGCGTTGGAGGGGTGGAATTCCGGTATGCTCGACCTTGAGATGGTCCGTCGCGTGGAGACGGTGAAGCGGGGGCGCATATGAGCGACCTTACTGCCGAACTGCGCGATATTGAGCGCAAGCTATTCGAAATTCCAGACGAGAAGGTAGCGCAGCTCACCTTGCTGATTGAGCGCTCGCGCGCCGTCGTTCTGTCGGCCGCCATGGCCGATGCGGCCTTAGGCACGTTGCGGCCGCGTCTGGTGAAGACCCGACCGCCGCGGCATCTGACGCTGCAGCGCATATTCTGCCATCCCTTTGAAGATCTGCTGGTTTTGCCGGAAGACGGTGACAAGCAGTTCGGACGAATCTCGCGCGCCTCCGTGGCGCCGTGCTGGGATTTCGTGCTGTCCTGCCTCGATCAGGCCGCTGTGAAGGAATTGGAGGCCAGTCTGCGTGCCTCGTCGCCGCCGGCCATTGGCGCTAGTGCGGATCCGCGGATCGCGAAATTCGGCGCGACGCTGTGGAATATTGCCGCGCGGCGCCTGCGCGAGGAAATCGATCGCGCGAACAACGAGCCACCCCATCGCGAGGCACTGATTGCCAAGCTTGGCGGCGAAACGCCGTTCCTTGACCTGGTCGATATGCTTGGCGCGCTGGAGATTGCGGGCGCGCTGGAAAAGCTGCGTGATGAGTTATCGCCCAAGCCCGTGGGCAAGCTGCTGCCGGAGCAAATCGAGGCGATCCGCGAGGACTATACGGCCCTCTGCCTGAGCGGCGCGGCGATGCCCGGAATGATGATCGCTGTCGTGCTGGCGCGCACGAGTGATCCGTTCCAGCTGTTGCCGGTCTTCGATGCGCTGGGTGATCAGCCTACCGGCATTGAGGGGGTGAAGCCCGGTCAGTTTGTCCGCCGGATGATCTCGGGCGACAGCAGGCGTTTCTTCAAGTCGATCGGCCGCGCCAATGCCGAGAAGCTCGGCGACAGCAACATCGCCGCCATGGTTGATGATTTCGTCCGTATGATCGGCCGGCTGAAGGCCGATGGCATCGCGGATGGTCCGCAGCCCGAAATGGAGGCGGCAGAGGCCAGGTTGCGCGAGATGGTCAAGACCGGCGTCCTCGCCGGTGCCGATACGAAGATCATGGCGGCGCTCGATGCGCCGCGCCGCGACGATCCCTCCGCGGCGCAGGAGGCTTTGTTCGAAGCCAAGCTGCAGGCCGAGAATCGGGCCTTCGCATTGCAGAAGGTAGCCAAGGTCGCGAACGAAATCGGCGCCGAGAAGGAAGTCGCCAGCGCGCTGAAGACGCTGACGCAGCAGATCGAACAGGGTGGGGCTGCGCTGATCGCCGATATCAAATCCGGCAAGTTCAACGGCCTTGGCAAGGATGCAGCCAAGCAGCAGCTTTATGGTGCCGTACGCATGCTGGAACTGGTTGGCGGCGCTCAGGCCGCCTCCCGGTTGATGAAGGACGGCCTGACTGCCATAGACAAGCTGCCGGCCTGATTACCTGCTCGAATCGTTCAGGTCTGGCGTGGATAGCCGCGCGCGATATTGATCAGTGCGCTGGTTGCGGCATCATGCGGATGCTGCACATTGCTGTTTGTCAATTCCTCCAGGATCGGCTTGGCCAGCTGCTTGCCTAACTCGACCCCCCACTGATCGAAGGAATTAATCCCCCAGATCGCGCCCTGCACGAAGATCTTGTGCTCATACAGCGCGATCAGCATCCCCAGATAATACGGGTCCAGGCGCGGTAGCAGGATCGTCGTGCTTGGACGGTTGCCGGGGAAGGCTTTCTGCGGCGCCAGCATGGCGACCTTATCCTCCGGCAAGCCTTCCTGGCGCAATTCGGCCTCGGCCTCGGCGCGGGTACGGCCTTTCATCAAAGCCTCAGCCTGCGCGAAGGCATTGGCCAGCAGGATGTCGTGATGCTTGTCCAGCCGGTAATGGCTGCCCAGCGGCACGATGAAATCGGCTGGGATTGGTTGTGGCCCCTGATGCAGCAATTGATAGAAGGCATGCTGGCCGTTGGTGCCAGGCTCGCCGAACACCGTCGGACCGGTGGCATAACCGACGCTGCGCCCCCAGCGGTCGACGCCCTTGCCGTTGCTCTCCATATCCGCCTGCTGCAGATAGGCGGCCAGCTTCGACAGGCCATGATCGTAAGGCAGCACAGCCAGGCTGGTGAAGCCCAGGAAATTGATGTTCCAGATACCTGCCAGCGCCATCAGCACGGGCAGGTTTTTATCCAGCGGCGCCGTGGCGAAATGGCGGTCCATCGCATGGGCACCGGCCAGCAACTCGCGGAAGCGCGGCATGCCGATGGCAAGCGCGATGGACAGGCCAATCGCCGACCACAGCGAGTACCGACCGCCAACCCAATCCCAGAATTGCAGCACGCGCTCGGGTGGGATGCCGAATTTGCCGGGAATGCCGGGATTGGCCGAGATGCCGGTGAAATGCTTGGCCCAGTCGCAATCTGCACCCAGCGAACGGCGCAGCCAGTCGCGCGCCGTCTCGGCATTCATCATGGTTTCCTGGGTGGTGAAGGTCTTGGAGGCGACGATCACCAGGGTCGAAGCCGGATCGCAACGCTGCAGAGCGCGGGCGATATCCGCGCCGTCGACATTGCTGACAAAATGGATATCGAGGCCGGGCTGGCGATAGGGCGACAACGCCTCCACGACCATGCGCGGGCCAAGATCCGAGCCGCCGATGCCGATGGCAATGACATGCTTGAAGCGTTCACCGGTAACGCCGCGCCAGTGACCGCCGCGGATGGCGTCCACCATCGCGGCCATGCGCTGCAATTCGCGATGTACATGTGGCACCACGTCCTCGCCGTCGACAATCAGGCTGCTGCCCTTGGGCAGGCGCAGAGCGGTGTGCAGTACGGCGCGATCTTCGGTGACGTTAATACGCTCGCCGCGCAGCATGCGGTCCCGCCACTCCTCGACCTTTGCCTCACGGGCAAGATCGAGCAGCAGGTTTAAGGTTTCGCTCTCCAGCCGCTGGCGCGACAGGTCGAGCAAAAATTCATCGCAACGGAAGGAAAAGCGCTCGAAACGTTGTGGATCGGACGCGAACAATTCACGTAAGTGCCGCTGCTTCATAGCAAGAGCGTGGGCGGCAAGCGCTCGCCAGGCGGGCGTCTGGTCGATCGGCAGTGGCAACGACATGGCCTCTCCCTGGGATGTTACGTAATGGATGCTACGTAATCACATCTGGTTCCGCGCGACCGGTATGCTGACGGATGCCGGTCTGGCGCTCGGCAAAATCGATCAGCGGTTTCAGCTTTGCCTGCACATCTTCATTCTGGCGGGCAGGATCCGCCTCGAACAGTTCAAAATAAAGCCGGATCGTCGCGCCTTCGGTGCCGGTGCCCGATAGCCGCGCGATGATGCGCGCCTGTTCGCCGCAGATCACGCGCAGACCCTGCCCCTTGCTTTCGCTGCCATCCACCGGATCGCGATAGGCAAAATCGTCGGCGTTCGTTATCGTAAGTTCACCGATCTTGCTTCCCAAAAGCGTCGGCAGGCTGACACGCAGGGTATCGAGCGCCGTCTTGGCCTTCACGGCATCGACCGCTTCATAATCATGGCGGCTGTAATAATGCCGGCCATAGCGCCGCCAGTGATCCTGCAGGATGGACAACACCGTCTCACCCGGGCGTTTCGCCAGGATGTTCAGCCAGAACAGGACCGCCCATAGGCCGTCTTTCTCGCGCAGATGATCGGAACTGGTGCCGTAGCTTTCTTCACCACAGAGCGTGATTCGGCCGGCATCCAGCAGATTGCCGAAGAACTTCCAGCCGGTCGGCGTCTCGAAACAGGGAAGGCCAAGTGCCTTGGCCACGGCATCGGCCGCGCGGCTGGTTGGCATCGAACGCGCAACGCCCGCGATGCCGTTGGCATAACCCGGCGCTAGGCGTGCATTGGCGGCCAGCACGGCAAGGCTGTCGCTCGGCGACACCGCGACGCCTTTGCCCAAAATCATGTTGCGGTCGCCGTCACCATCGGATGCCGCGGCGAAGTCGAGTTGGCCGTCGATCACCGCGTCCTTGTACAGCTTGTCGGCATAGACTGGGTTGGGATCGGGGTGGCCGCCGCCGAAATCCTCTTTCGGCTCGGCATTGACGACCGCGCTTTGCGGCGCACCCAGCATGTCGATCAGCAGGCGGCGCGCATAAGGTCCGGTCACTGCATGCATGGCATCGAAGCGGAAGCGGAAATCCGGCTTTTGGATCAGCGCGCGAATAGCGTCGAAATCAAACAATGTCTGCAGCAGCGCGGCATAGTCCTCGACGGGATCGATCACGCTGACCGTCATTCCGCCCAGCCGCTGTTCGCCAACACGGTCAAGATCGAGATCCGCAGCCTCCAGGATGCGATAACGCTTAATCCGCTCGCTGCACAGATAGATGGCCTCCGTCACCGCTTCGGGGGCAGGGCCGCCATTGGCGATATTAAACTTGATGCCGAAATCGCCGTCCGGTCCTCCTGGGTTGTGGCTGGCAGACAAAATCAGTCCGCCCTGAGCCTTATGGCGGCGGATCACCGCGCTGGCCGCCGGCGTGGAGAGGATGCCGCCGCGGCCAACCAGCACGCGGGCAATGCCGTTGGCAGCCGCCATGCGCAGGATGATCTGGATTGCCTGCCGGTTGAAGAACCGGCCGTCTCCGCCCAGCACCAGCAGGCCGCCCTTCAGCGCCTCCTGCGTGTCGAATACCGACTGCACGAAGGCTTCCAGATAGCCTGGCTGCTGGAAGACAGTGACCTTCTTGCGCAGGCCCGATGTGCCGGGCTTCTGTCCGGCAAAAGGCTTGAGCGGAATCTCGCGCAGGTTCATCGCGCGATGCTCCTGATCAGCGCTTCGGGATTCGGCTGACGAGGTCGTAGCGCGCCCCGGTCTTTGCCATCAGGATCACGGTATGCAGGCGGACTTCGCCGCGGTCGATGGTGATGCCGCGGCACAGCGGTCCGGAATTGATGCCGGTGGCGACGAAGATCGCATCGTCGCTTTTTACCAGTTCGCTGCCGCTCAGCCACTTGGTGCTGTCGAGACCGAATTCCTTCACCTTGGCAGCTTCCTCGTCGCTTTGCGGATCGACGCGGCCGAAGAACTCGCCGCCGAGAGCCTTGGCAAAGATTGCCGTGATCACGCCCTCTGGTGAGCCGCCGGTGCCGAACAAGGCATCGACGTTATGGCCCTTCTGCAGCGCCATGAAGGCGCCGGCCACATCGCCGTTTTCCTGCAGCACCGTGCGCGCGCCGGCCTCATGGATTTCCTTGATCATCGCATGATGGCGTTTGCGGTTGAGCACGAAGATACGCAGCTCGGAGATCGGCTTGTTCAGCGCGGCCGACAGCGCTTCCAGCTTTTTCTTCACTGGCCAGGTCGGGTCGACCTTGCCTTTGGCCGCAGCCGGCACCACCAGCTTGTCCATGTAGAAGCTGGGGCCTAAATCGAACATCGAGCCGCGTGGGCTCAGGGCGAAAACCGCCATCGAATTGTCGACGCCGTTGGCCATGTTGGTGGTGCCCTCGATGGGGTCCACGGCGATTTCGATTTCCGGCTCGCCTGTGCCGATGCGTTCGCCACGATAGAGCAGCGGCGCGTTGTCCTTCTCGCCTTCGCCAATCATCACCACGGCATTGATGTTGATCTCGTTCAGGGCCTTGCGCATTGCCTCCACGGCGGCGCCGTCGCCTTCCTCCTTCTTGCTGCGGCCTACCCAGTCATAGGCGGCGATGGCGGCAGCTTCGGTGACGAGGCGAAGGGCGAACGGAAAATCGGCGCGGTCGAACGGACCAGTACGCGAGGTCATTGGCGGGAACTCCCAGAGGGTCAGTCGTATCAGGTGGGCCGGTTGCTTCCGGACGGTTTATTCCTTGGAAATACGGCAAAAGGCGGGCAAGGCCAAGACCGGAGGCCGGTGATTTTGCTGGGGTTCCACCCGTTTACTGGTCGAAGCGCCGGCGCCAGAATTCCTGGCTCTGCCGTTCGCCGATGTCGCAGCCTTTTTCATAGCCCGGACTCTCAGTCCTGAGAATCGGACCCGATTTCGGCTGACGAGGACCCGGCTGGAGGACGGGGGCCGCAGGCCTTTGCGCGATCTCCAGCACCAGCTTGCGCCTGATCGCCTCGAAGAAGGTATCAAACCCCTCGGCCGCCACCACGAAGGCGCCTGGCCCGCCGATCACGCAGCCCTCGTAATAGCGATCCAGATCCTCCAGGACGGGAAAACCCCAGGTATTGACCCGTCCGTTCATGATCGGCAGGCCATTGATGACGATACCCGCGGCGAGTGCCTGGTCGCGCGCCAGATCGACCCGCCCGCCATCATTGTTCGGCCCATCGCCCGAGATGTCCAGCACGCGGCGCAGGCCCTGATACGGCCCGCTGCCGAAACGCGGCACCGCATGAAGGATGGCGCCGGAAATACTGGTTCGCCGTGCGGTACGCACCGGATGTTCCAGCAACTGCCGGGCCACGGCCTCGGCGCTGGCTTGGTCATGCACCAGGGTCCATTCGATCATGTCGGTTTGCATGTAGTTGTCCGACCATTCGAAATAGGCGAGCGCAATGCGGCCATGGATGCCGGAACGGATCGCCTTGATGACGGCGGGATCGACGATGGCGCGGGCATAACCTTCGCGCTGAAGTTTGGCTTCATCGGGATCGATGCTGCCGGAAATATCCACAGCCAGCAGCAATTCCAGATCGACGGGAATCTTTTCTTGCGCCGCCGCTTCCCGCGGCAGGGGCGGGAAAAGGGCCGTGAGCCAAGCCAGCACAAGAAGGACCAGCCATCCACGATGCATGGCTGAGAAGCTAGTACGGCTACAGTGTCGCGTCCATATCAGCTTTGCGCTTGACGGCACCTTTGGCTCTGGACAATCCAGCCCGCCCCGTCGATGGTACGGACTCCAGAGGCATTGCATGATCGAGCAGGCAACAATTTCCCAAGCGGCCACGGATTCCCGCGATACGGAGTCCTGCGATGTGGTCATCATCGGCGGCGGATTGGCAGGACTGACCGAGGCGATCGCGCTGGCCAGTCACGGCATTTCGGTCGCGGTGATCGACCGGGAGGATCCGGTACGTGCCACCCAGGCCGCATTCGACGGCCGAGTCTCGGCAATTGCCCTGGCCTCGCAGCGCATGCTGGAGGCGATCGGCCTGTGGCGTCATGTGCGCGAGGCCCAGCCGATGTGGGACATCCGCGTCTCGGACGGCGATTCGCTGCTTTTCGTGCATTACGATCATCGCGATCTCGGCGATGCGCCTTTCGGCTATATGGTCGAAAACCGCGTGATGCGGCTGGCCCAGCAAGCTGCCCTGGAAGAACTGCCAGCGCTGCGGCTCTTCGCGCCGATGAGCGTCAGCCGCATTGAGCGCGGTACCCCCGGTTCAGGGGCTCCGGCCATGGTGGAACTGGAAGACGGCCGCCGTCTGCATGCCCGGCTGGTGATTGGCGCTGATGGCCGGCAATCCATGGTACGCGAGCAGGCCGGCATCAAGACAGTGACCTGGGCTTACGACCAGACCGGCATCGTCTGCACAGTGGCGCATGAACTGCCGCATGAGGGCGCGGCACAGGAGCGTTTCCTGCCGGCAGGACCGTTCGCCATTCTGCCGATGACCGATGACGAGAATGGCATACACCGCTCGTCGCTGGTCTGGACCGAACCTACCGGGCGCGCCAAAGCTATCATGGCGCTGACTGACGCGGATTTCCAAGCTGAGATGCGCCGCCGGTTCGGCGACGGCTACGGCGAGGCCCATGTGGTGGGACCGCGTTGGTCCTATCCGCTCAGCTTCCTGCATGCCGAGCGCTATACCGATCACCGTCTGGCGCTGATCGGCGACGCGGCCCATGGCATCCATCCCATCGCGGGACAGGGACTCAATCTGGGGCTGCGCGATATCGCCGCACTGACCGAGGCGCTGGTGGATGCCAAGCGGCTGGGTCTCGATCTTGGTCAGGCCGATGTGCTGGAGCGTTACGCCCGCTGGCGCCGCACCGATACGCTGGTGCTCAGCGCGGTTACTGATGGTTTGACCCGGCTATTCTCCAATGACATCGTGCCGGTCCGCATCGTGCGCGATCTGGGGCTTGGCATCGTGGATCGCATTCTGCCGCTGAAGAAGTTCTTCATGCGCCATGCGATGGGCGATGTCGGAACCCTGCCGCGGCTTTTGAAGGGCGAGCGGCTGGGGTGACCGTCGGCTCAAGCCGCCGGCTGATTGCTGTCTTTCTGCAGCCGATCCAGATGCTGGCGGATATGCGCGGCCTCTGCCGGCGTACGTGCCAGTGCAATGGCCTTGCCGAAAGCGATGCCCGCTTCCTCGTTGCGGCCAAGCTGCATGAGCAATGCGCCTTGCAGGCCATGGAAATGGAAATAGCTTGATAAAGGCTTGGCCAGGGGCTGGATCATCTCCAGTGCCGCTGCCGGCCCCAGCCGCTTGGATACCGCGACGGCGCGGTTGAGTGTTACCACGGGTGAGGGCTGCAGCCGCTCCAAGGTGGCGTAGAGCATGTCGATCTGCGCCCAATCGGTATCTTCCGGGCGGCTGGCCTGCGCATGCAAGGCGGCAATTGCCGCCTGCACCTGATAAGGCCCGGTGCGGCGATGCCGCATCGCTTTGTCGATCAGTGCCGTTCCTTCGGCGATCATCCCGGCATTCCACAGGCTGCGGTCCTGATCGTCCAGCAGGACGATCTGCCCGTCCGCATCGAGCCGTGCCGGTGTGCGCGCATGTTGCAGCAGCATCAGCGCCAGCAGGCCCATGATCTCCGGTTCGGATGGAAACATTCGCAGCAAAAGCCGAGCCAGCCGGATTGCTTCCTCGCATAGCGAGGCGCGGATCTGCGCTTTGCCACCGCTGGCGGAGTAGCCTTCATTGAATACGAGGTAGATCATCGCCGCGACCACGCCCAGCCGCTCGGCCCGCTCCGGCGCGCCCGGCGCCTCGAAGGGCAGGGCGGCATCGCTCACCTTGCGCTTGGCGCGTGTGATGCGCTGCTCCATCGCGGCTTCGCTGACCAGGAAGGCGCGAGCGATCTCAGCCACCGTCAGGCCGGAGACGATGCGCAAAGCCAGCGCTATCTGCTGCGTCGCCGGCAGTTCGGGATGGCAGCAGATGAATAAAAGCCGCAGCACATCGTCGTGGTATTGCGCATGGTCAATCTGCTCGGCCTGCCAGCTTTCGGCGTCCTCCAGGTCGCAGATCACGGCTTCATCGGGCAGAGCTTCCTGTCGTTGCCGCCGGCGCATGTCGTCAAGGCCCGCGTTGCGTCCTACAAAGACAAGCCAGGAAACCGGATCGCGCGGCGGACCGTTCAGCGGCCAATGCTTCAGGGCTCTGAGACAGGCTTCCTGAAAGGCTTCCTCGGCGCGGTCGAGGTCGCGGAAATAACGCAGCAAAGCACCCAAGGCCTGAGGACGCGCAGCGCGCAACGCCGTGTCAGTCCAGGCCAGGTCGCTCATGCGGACAGGTTCTCCAATGCCAGGGCGCCGGCATTGCAATAACGCAAAGGCCGGATTTCAAAGGTGCCGCGATCCTCATTGCCGCCGATGCGTTTCGCAGTCTCGATGGCCTCTTCGAGACTGGCGCAATCGATCACATAAAGGCCCAGCAACTGCTCCTTGGTCTCGGCAAATGGTCCATCAAGCACCAGCGGCTCCTTGCCATAGCGTACGGTAGTTGCGGCCGTTGTCGGCATCAGACGCAAGACCGGGCCCAGCTTGCCGTTCACCGCCAAGGCATCGGTCACCTGCCGGCGTCTGGCGATTACGGCATCGTCCTTCTCCTTGGGCCAGGCTTCGACCGCCGCTTCGTCATTGTAGCAAAGGATTGCATAGAGCATGGATCTTCCCTTCGTCTTATCCCAAGGACGCCGATGCCCGCCTTGTCCCGACAGGTGCGGAGAAAAA
The DNA here is from genome assembly GCF_937960835.1 of uncultured Ferrovibrio sp. GTDB lineage: Bacteria > Pseudomonadota > Alphaproteobacteria > Ferrovibrionales > Ferrovibrionaceae > Ferrovibrio. Next base: position 1,690 of record NZ_CALGPC010000003.1, on the reverse strand, counting down.
ACGTATGGCGGCATCCAGCAGCCTGTAGCACAGACACCCGCCGCTTAAGGCGTTGACAGTGAAGATCAGCGTTGCGGATCGCGGCTCAGGCCCTTGGCCTCCAGGCCGGCCAGATAGGCAGCCCACAACTCCTGCTGGTCATGGCCGCGGTCGTAGAACCACTCCCAGCTATAGATGCCGCTGTCATGCAGATCGTCGAATTTCAGCCGCACGGCATAGGTGCCGACCGGTTCGATCCCGATGATGCCGACATGGCGGCGGCCGGGCACCAGGGTTTTCGTGTTCGGCCCATGGCCCTGCACTTCGGCCGACGGGCTTTCGACACGCAAAAACTCCGCCGTGAAGGAGAACTTCTTGCCGTCGGCGAATTCCACTTCCAGCAGCTTCTCGGCTGATTTGTAGCGCAGTTCAGTGCAGGCGGGTCGGCCTGCCTGCTGGTATGGCGACATGGACATTTAACCGACGTGAGACGGACGGTCGTCGATCTGGCGCGCCTCGTCCACCAGCATGATCGGGATGCCATCGCGGATCGGGAAAGCCAGCCCGGCCTTCTCACTGATCAGCTCGTTCTTCTCGCGGTCATAGACCAACGGCCCCTTGGTCACCGGGCAGACCAGCAATTCGAGCAACTTGGGGTCGACAGGCGCCGCGGCGGGCGAGGGAGCGGACGTGGCTTCGGTCATGATAATGCTCCGGTCAGTTCAGCTTCGGGTTGTTACCCGAGCCGGAATAATGCGGGCTACCCGATTCTAGCACCGCCATCTCCAGCAGCGTAGTCAGCAGCGCGGCGCGGTCGCGGAAATGTGCGGCTTCCAAAAGGGCTTGCTTTTCGCCGGCGGTGAAGGGGCAGATCATGCTCAAGGAATGCACCAGCAGTTCATCGGGTGCAGCATGGATCGAGTCCCAGTCAATAGGCAGGTTGCGCCGCTCGCCATAGGCCTTCAGCGCCTTCAGCAGGCGATCGCGGTCCGCCTCACCACTCTGCACGCGCGTGAAATCATCTGCATAAGGGGTGTAATCCGCTTCCACCTGCCGATACAGCGTATCGACATCGAGCTCGCGTGCCACGGCAAACCGGCACAAACCGCGCAGGGTGATCAGGATGCGGCCATCCTGGGTTTCGGCTGCATCAGCAATCGCGCCAACGCAGCCGACCTTGTAGACATCCGGACGTGGATTACGACGCTCGGATTCGGTTGGCTGGATCATGCCGATCAGCGCTGCGCCACCCGATTTCGCTTTCTTTAGCGCGTCGCGTGTCATCGCCAGATAGCGCGGCTCGAAGATGTTGAGCGGCAGCACGGTGTTCGGCAGCAGCAGCACGCCGCTCAGCGGAAAAATCGGGATTGTGCGGCTCAATGCACCGATATCGCCGGGAGGCGGCAGGTCATTCATGCGAACAGGATGGAAGAAAGCCGGCGACGCGCTTCCACAGTCAGCGGATCCATCGGCCCCAGCGCCTCGAAAATCTTCACGAGCTGCTTGCGCGCCGCTTCGTCGTTCCATTTGCGGTCGCGCTTCACCAGATCGAGCAGCTGATCGATGGCTTCCTGCGTCTTCTGCGCGCCGAACAGCGCTACGGCATAATCATAGCGCGCCTGATGGTCGTTCGGATTGGCAGCAACGGCCTGCTCCAGCGGAGATCGGAAGAGCACACGTCTGAACTCCAGTCACTGACCAATCTCGTATG
>NZ_CALGPC010000002.1 GCF_937960835.1 uncultured Ferrovibrio sp. | reverse complement strand
GTCTTGCCATGGTCAACGTGACCAATCGTCCCAATGTTGCAGTGCGGCTTCGTACGTTCAAACTTTGCCTTGGCCATCGTTCTGTCCTGTTAATTCCGACCTGTTCGTCGCCGGCCTCAGCGGCCGCCGTTGGGTTGAGACGGATCCGGCATCCGGTTCCGCGCCGCGCTGACTTTCAGCGCCGTTCGCATCGCCACATGCCGTGGGCGGCCGTCGCTCCTTGGCTCTGGCTCCGCCCGGCAAGCTGGAGCGGGTGAAGGGAATCGAACCCTCGCAACCAGCTTGGAAGGCTGGGGCTCTACCACTGAGCTACACCCGCCGCTCGCGTTACTTCCGAAGACTCTCCGCTAACCCTCTGGTGCCGATGTGCTTTTTGACTCGGGCACTTTTGGACTCGCGTAGTTGGTGGAGGGGGTTGGATTCGAACCAACGTAGGCGTGCGCCAACGGATTTACAGTCCGTCCCCTTTAGCCACTCGGGCACCCCTCCGACCGGGCCCCCCGATTACCGAAGGGATATCCGCTAGTCAATGGATTAAACGCGACAAAAGCACCCTCATCGCCCCCTTTCCTCGAAACTACCGAGTTTTGGCGGCAATGTTGTTGCTTCTACGACACGGCACTATAAAGGCCGCCATGCGCAGACGCAAGACGGACGACCGTTCACCCCGCCATTCCTCCCGCTCAAATCGCGAGGAATCCGGCTCCCGCCGGCCCGACAGGCCGAATCGAGAGCTGCGCCGGAATCCAGAGACGCACCGTGAGGGCCGCTCCCATAATGGCGACAGCCGCCCCACCCGGCATGGCGGGGAGCCGCGGCAGCCGCATGGCCATCCCCACCGGGAGGGCCGCACCGACCTGCCGGTCTGGCTTTACGGCACCCATGCCTGCCTGGCCGCGCTGGAGAATCCGGCCCGCTACCTGCGCCGGCTGGTGCTGACCAAGGATACCCTGCACGAGCTTCAGGGCCGTCTGCCGCCAAACCCACAGCCGGAAGTCGTGGATAGGACGCGACTGGACAGCCTGCTGCCCCCCGGGGCCGTACATCAGGGCATCGCCGTCTTGGCCGATCCCTTGGACGATCCCGGCATCGAATCGCTGCAGGCCGAACCGGAGAATGGCCGTGACCTGGTGCTGCTGCTCGACCATGTGACCGATCCGCGCAATATCGGCGCGATCCTTCGCTCAGCCGCCGCTTTCGGCGCCCGCGCGGTGGTAATCACCGACCGCCATGCCCCGGAAGCCACCGGCGCACTAGCCAAGGCGGCTTCGGGCGGGCTGGAGGTCGTCCCGCTGATCCGCGTCACCAATCTGGCGCGCGCGCTGGATCAGCTCGCCGATTACGGCTTCTGGCGGATCGGGCTGGAGATGGAAACCGATAAGACGCTGGCCGAGGCCGTGCGCGACATCCGCCGCGTTGCGCTGGTGCTGGGCGCCGAGGATGAAGGCCTGCGCCGCCTGACGCGGGAGAAGTGCGACTTCCTCGCCAAGCTGCCGATGACCGGCGCGGTCGAAAGCCTGAATGTTTCGGCAGCGGCGGCTGTCGCCCTGTACGAATGCGTGCGCGGCTGACGCCGCGCAGCATTGCAGCGAAGATCGACTAGAGGCGATAGATTACGACGGTGAGCCGCCGCCCATCTGCGACTGCAGGTAATTCTGCAGGCCGACCTTCTGGATCAGCTCAAGCTGCGTTTCCAGATGATCGATATGCTCTTCCGTATCCTCCAGGATCTCGGTGAGCAGATCGCGGCTGACGTAATCCTGCGAGGTTTCGCATAGCGCGATGGAAGCGATCAGATCCGTGCGCGCCTTGCGCTCCAGTTCGAGATTGGCCTGAAGCCCTTCAGGAACGGTTTCACCGATCTTCAGCTTGCCCAGATCCTGCAGGTTCGGCACGCCTTCGAGCAAAAGGATACGCTCGATCAGCTTGTCGGCGTGCTTCATCTCCTCGATGGATTCCTGGTACTCGTGATGGCCGAGCCGCTCAAAGCCCCAGCTCTTCCACATGCGGGCATGCAGGAAATACTGATTGATGGCGGTCAGCTCGTTCTTCAGCACGCCATTGAGATGCTGAATGACCTTCTTGTCGCCCTTCATGCGGAGCCTCCGTCCAACGATTACGATCGACGAGAATCATGTCGATCCGCTGGCTTTGAGGGATACGCCGCAACGGCCGAAGGTCAAGGAAAATGGCTGTAATTACGAGTTACTCGCAAAGAAAGCCGTCAATTGCTGCGCTGTTGCGTTTCAAGAGCAAAAAGATCGCGCATCAAGCGCAGTTTGATCAGCAGCAACGCAGCAGCGCCGAGGCAGGCGGCAACGACGAGGACGATCCCCGTCATGCGGCGTTCTCCGCCTGCGCAACCGCCGCGACCAGGGCGCAATGCCCGCCGCGATGGCCCTTGTGCTGATCGAGCAAGCCGCGCACTTCGGGCACGCATTTGCCGCATTGCGGACGGTCGGCCAGATGACGATACACCGACGATACCGAACGGCAGCCGCCGGCAATGGCGTTACGCACATCGCCGTCGGTGAAACCATGGCAAAGACAGACATACATGGCTCGCCCTCGCCTCAATGCACTGCGACGGCAAAAGCCGGTGTGGCGCGCTGCCACGCCCGATATGAAAGCATGGGGAGATACTCAGGACCGGACACCCGGCCGAACGCCGAGACTGCCGGGTGCCTGCCCTTACTCAACTCGTGCACGCTGAGCGGCCAATTACCCAGCTTGCCGGTCTGGCCCAGATCCGCCTTGCCTCGAAAATCCGTCATCGCTAATCCTGCAACTCATTCGCAGGATCAGAATAAGGTTTGCTGCGAGTGATTATCAAGTGCCATTTTGCCACGGTAGACGAATAATTCGGGTGGACGGTCCGTCTTGTCGGGAAGCCGCACGTCGCGTAAACAAACGCCGCCCTCATCGAGATGCCGGATTAGCTCAGCGGTAGAGCAGCGGTTTTGTAAACCGAAGGTCGGGGGTTCAATCCCCTCATCCGGCACCATTTCCTCAGAAATCAGCCGCTTTCGCGCCGCTCGCCGACCGCCCCTACTCGCCGAGCAGGAGGTCCTTGGCGCGGTTGATCTGCGCAGCCAGATGGGTAGAGCCGCCCTGGTCGGGATGGAATTTCTTCATCAGGCGGCGATGGGCGGCGCGGATCTCGTCGGGCGTGGCGCCGGGCTTCAGGCCGAGGATGTCGTAAGCCTGCTCACGGGTCATCGCCCCGCTGCCATCGGACGCGCGGTCCTGGCCAGCCGCATCGGCGCGTTCGCGCCAGTCCTCACCGATCATGCGGTCGAGATAGGCTTCCAGCAGAGCTGCTGATTGATTGTCCATGCTGCGGCAATGGCGCAGCAGCGTCATCAGCTCTTCGAATTTCAGCGACGACAGCCGCCGTCCGGCAAACTCGCCCTGCAGCACATCGCCATCCATGCGGCCGGTCGCATGATCGAGCTGCATGCGCAGCCATGCTGTCTCCACGCCCGAGCGCGGCGCAGACGATGAGGAGTCGAAACCGCCGGAATCGTACTGCGTGCGCGCCTTCGTCCAGCCGCTGCCCAGACCGCGGCCGCCGAACAGGCCGCCGCGTCCGAACAATCCGCCGAAGAGCGGAAACATGCGCGGCCCGTAGCCCAGCGCAGCCGCCGCAGCGACACCTAAAAACATCGCGACATCGATGCGGCCGCGCGCGAGGAAAAAGATCGCCAAGGCCCCTGCCGCCAAGGCGAAGATAATCTTAATGCCTTTCGCCAGCACCTTCGGATCGGCGTTGACGAAAGCGCGCGCGCCCAGCCAGAGCAGGATGACGCCGATGACGCCTAAAGCAAACCAGGCTGCCATTGCGTTACCGCATCTGTCCGATCAACAGCCGCACTTCCGAACCGGCACGCGCGGCGTAATCTTCCAGTGCCTTCATCCCGCCCGCTGCGTAGACGGCAACGGCAGACAGCAACTGACGCAACTGCGCCGCGCTGGAACGGTCGAAGGAGCAATAGGCGCCACGCGTGAGCCGCGCCATTTCCTTGAAGCAGGCTTTTGCCTGCGAATCCTCGCCTTCCTGGAAGGCAAAGATCGGTACGCCCAGCAACGCCAGTTCGCCGGCGCGCATGGCGATGTCATCCGGATTCTCTTCGAGACAATCTCCGACATAGACCAGCGCATTGACCTTGCGTTCGCGCGCTTCAGCCAGGGTGTGATTGAGCACGCGCTCGATCTGCGTATGGCCGCCAACGCATTCCACTTGGCGCATCAGCCGCAGGAGCTGGCCGGTTTCCGACACCCATGGCGAGGCCTTGCACTCACCCAGGCCACGGAAGAAGACAAGCTGGACATCCAGCCCGCCGATATCGGCGGTCGCGCGAAACATGTCGGCCTGAATGCGCTGCGCCTCGTCCCAGGTCGGACGCCGGCTGGCGGTTGCATCGAGGGCAAAGACGAGACGCCCGCGGCCGCCATGCTGCGGCGCAACACGAGGCGTCAACGCGACCTGCCGTAGAAAGGCGTCGACCTCCTGCGCCGTCGCCTTTGCCGGCATCGTTCTGTCGGAAGTCTCCCGATCCGTGCCCATGACCTGCCCTGCTGAGTGACTGACCAAGATATAAGCAAGCGATCAGCTCATTGCCAGTACAGCCTAAGCGCTAAAGACCGCGCAAAATTGAGGATAGGAAAATATTGGCCTCAAGGGTGCTAATCGGTATCTTAGGCACAGGGTTCTGGCAGTCGACATCATGATGATCGCGACCCGCTAGGGCAGGTAATGGGAGGATATCTATAATGATTGTGTCGAAACTAAAGACTCTAGGCTTGGCTGCAGTTGCGGCTGTTGCAGTCGCCGGCCTTGCCCAGGCGCAGCCAAAATCCCTGACCATCGGCACCGCCTCCGTAGGCGGCACCTACTTCATTTATGGCGGCGTCGTTGCCTCCCTGGTCACGGAAAAGACCGGCATCAACGTTTCCACGCAGCAGACGCAGGGCCCGAACCAGAACCTTCTGCTGGTCGACAGCAAGGCCATCGAACTGGGCATGGTCACCATGGGCGTCGCCCTGCACGGCTGGAACGGCACCGGCTGGGCGAACGGCAAGAAGTATCAGAATTCCCGCGCCCTCTTCCCGATGTATGACACGCCGTTCCATTTCATCACCACTGAAAAGACCGGCATTACCTCGGTGAAGCAGATGGAAGGCAAGACGGTCGGCGTTGGCCCGAAGGCTGGTACGCCGGGCACCTACTTCCCGCTGATGTTCGAGGCGCTCGGCGTCAAGGCGACGATCCGCAATGGCGGTGCCTCCGACATGGCCAGCCAGCTGGGTGACGGCCTGCTGGACGTGTTTGCCTTCGCCGCGGGCGTGCCGATCTCTGCCTTCTCCGAGCTGGAGGCACAGCGTCCGGTGAAGTTCATCACCTTCACGGATGACGAGCTGAAGACCCTGCAGGAGAAGATTCCGGAACTGTCGCCGTCGCTGATTCCGAAGGGCACCTATCGCACCCTGAACGAAGATCACAAGACGGTCGGCCTCTATAACTTCGCCATCGCCCATAAGGATCTGCCCGACGACGTCGCCTATCAGATCGTCAAGGCGGTGCTCGACAACAACGATGCCATGGTGAAGGGCCATTCGGCGGCGAAGGAAACGCTGGCTCAGAATGCCGACAAGAACACCTTCCTGCCGTTCCATCCCGGTGCGGTGAAGTACTACAAGGAGAAGGGTATCAATCTGCATCCGAAGACGATGTAAGTGCATCGGTATCGCTAGTTGCGATCCCCCGCCCGCTCAAAAACGGGCGGGGGATTTTCTTAATGTGCGCAGGTAAGCCGAGCACAAGAATCGCGCACCCTGCGGGAGGCTTTAGACATGACGACCAAGGATCTCGCCAGCGATCAGGCGGCGAAAACGGCTGAGAAAATCCAGGAAGAAGCGGAAGTCGGCGGCAATATCCGGCTGCTGCGCGGCTGGGAAGCCCAGCTACTCTTCTGGAGCTGCGTTCTCTTCACCGTCTTCCACCTCTTCGTCCTGAACATCCATCCGATCGATCCCTGGCTGTTCCGCAGTGCCCACGTCTCTTTCGGCTCGGCCATTGGCTTCCTGATGTTTTCCGCCCGCTCGCGCCAGCGCGCGGGAACGCCCTGGTATGACTGGATCTTCATGGCGGCGAGCATCGCCTGCTTCGTCTATATCTACGACAACCTCGACCAGCTGCTGTTCCGCGCCGGCGCCGCGCCGACCGAATGGGATCTAGTGATCGGCTTGATTGGCACCTTCCTGATCCTGGAAATCACGCGCCGCAGCGCGGGCCTTGCCCTGCCGATCATCGCGGCGATCTTCCTGCTCTACTGCGTCGTTGGTCCGTGGATGCCCGGCGTGCTTTATCACAAGGGCATCCGCATTGATCACCTCTTCTCCTTCGTCTACTCGATGGAAGGCGTATTCGGCCCGACCACCGCGGTTTCGTCGACCTACATCATCCTCTTCATCACCTTTGCAGGCTTCCTGCAGGTGTCGAAGATTGGCGATTACTTCGTCAACTTCTCCTTCGCGCTGGCCGGAACGGCCCGTGGCGGCCCGGCGAAGGTTGCCGTTATGTCGAGCGCGCTGATGGGCACCATCAACGGCACCTCGGCCGGCAACGTGGCCGCGACGGGCACCTTCACCATTCCGATGATGAAGCGCGTCGGCTATCCGCCGCGCAGCGCTGGCGCGATCGAGGCTGCCGCCTCCACCGGCGGCCAGATCATGCCGCCCGTCATGGGGGCTGGTGCCTTCATCATGGCCGAGATCACCGGCATTCCCTACACTGAACTGATGATCGCGGCCGTGCTGCCCGCGGCGCTGTATTTCATTGCGGTCTATTTCATGGTCGACAATGAAGCCAAGCGCCTGAATATGCGCGGCCTGGACCGGTCCCAGCTGCCGCGCATGGACGAGATGCTGCGGCGCGTCTTCCTGTTCATCCCGCTGATCGTCCTCATCTTCGGTCTGGTCACCGGTTATTCGGTGATCCGTTCCGGCACGCTGGCCATGGTCAGCGCGCTGGTGATCAGCTGGCTGCTGCCGGAAACCCGTATGGGGCCGCGCGAGGTGCTGGACGCGCTGCATCTGGGCGCTAAGGGTACGATCCAACTGATCGCCGTCTGCGCCTGCGCGGGCATCATCGTGGGCGTTATCGGCCTGACCGGCATCGGCCTGCGCTTCTCGTCGATGATTCTGGCCATCGCGGGCGAAAGCCAGCTGATGGCGCTGATCTTCGCCATGGCCATCGCCATCATCCTAGGGATGGGTATGCCGACCACGGCGGCCTATGCGGTGGCTGCGTCGGTGGTGGCACCCGGCTTGATCAAGCTAGGCATCTCGCCGCTGGTCGCCCATATGTTCGTCTTCTACTACGCGGTGATCTCCGCCATCACGCCGCCGGTCGCCCTGGCGGGCTATGCGGGCGCGGCGATTGCCGGCAGCGATCCGATGAAGACCTCGGTCACATCCTTCGTCTACGGCATGGCGGCCTTCATCGTGCCGTTCATGTTCTTCTACAGCCCCGCCCTGCTGATGCAGGGCGACTGGGTACAGGTCACGCATTACGCGGCGACCGCCTGCATCGGCGTCTATCTGCTGGCCGGTGCGCTGACGGGCTGGTATTTCGGTCCGGCGCCGAAGCTGATCCGCGCCGTCCTGCTGGTGGCGTCGCTGCTGCTGATCTATGGCGGATTGCTGACCGACCTCACCGGGCTGGCGATCGCCATGCTGTTGGCCATATTCCAGTACACCCGTCGCAAAGCGCGCTGACGGTCAGCCGGTCTACAGCTTAATCCGCAGTAATCAGGTTCAGCCCGAGCAGGAGGTTCCGCATCTCCTGCCGGGCGGCGGCCTGCGCCATGTTGATGCCGCCGCCGGTGCGGTCCAGATCCATCAGGGTCAGGCCCGAGAGAAACAGCTCGCGGAAGATCACGCGTTCCGACAATCCCGGCAGGAAGCGAAAGCCGATCCGCTTTTCCAGCGACTGGAGAACATGTCCGACATTGCGCTTGTTGCGCGCATCCAGGTGCGACAGGCGATTGCGGATCACCACCCAGTCAACGCTCTGGCGGTCGCGGGCGAAACGCTGCTTGCGCTGCTCCCAGACCATGACGGCGTAGCGGCTCGGCTTGATCACCTTCAGCGTATCGGGATCAACGGTCGCCAGCAGATCGACATCGATGAAGCTGTCATTCACTGGCGTGATCAGCAGATCGGCATAGGAATGGCCGATGCGGGACAGATTGGTGTCGCTGCCCGGACAATCGATCAGGATGAAGTCATGGCGCGGCGCCAGATCGGCCAGCGTCGCAGCCACCCGCTCCGCCTCGTCGGCATCGGCTTCCGTGCGCAGCGGCAGATCGCTTTCCGGCACAACGACGAATTCCGGCATCGGCAGGCGCAGACCGTTGCGCGTGATGAAGGCCTGCCGGTTCTCCAGATAACGTGTCAGGGTCCGCTGCTTGGAATCGAGATCCACGGCCGCCACCCGGCCTCCTTCGAGCAGCAGGCCGGTGAGGATATGCATCGCCGTGGTCGACTTGCCCGAGCCGCCCTTCTCGTTTCCCACGACGATGATGCGCGCGCGCGTAGGCTCCTGAACCGGAGCGTCCATCTCATGACTCCTAAAACAAAGACTGAACGCTTGGTATTATAAGAGCCCGAGGTTGCGCAACTCTGCCGCCAGTCCCGGCGGGATTTCTGCGCCGCCCTTGCCGAGAGCGGACATGTCCGGCGGAGCATCCTCCGGCTCCAGATAACGCCAGCCCTGATGCGGACGGCGCGGCGTTGGCACCACCGGGATCAGCTCGGTCTTCATCACGATGCCGCAATGCGGGCCTTTATCCTCCAGCACCACCTCTTCCAGGCCGACGATGGGGCAGCGCACGGCGATATAACCTTTGACGATCCAGTACAGCGATCCGCCCGCCAGCACCTCTTCCGCACGTTTGGGCATGTGGCGGGTGTAATGCGTGTAGGTCTTGCCCTTGCGGGCCTTCATCCGTTGACGGAAATGCTCGACGCTCTCGATGCCGACAGCGATTTTCAACAGATGGACTGGCACTGAACGCTCACAGACATTTCGATTTCAGGGCGCGGGCAACGCGCGAGGCCGGCGGACGGCCCAGGCGGTCGGAAATCCACCAGGCGGTCTGCACGAGTTTCTTCAGGTCGATCCCGCTCTCGATCCCAAGGCCGTCCAGCATGTAGACCACATCCTCGGTAGCCACATTGCCCGTGGCGCCCGGCGCGTAAGGACAGCCGCCCAGTCCCGCGACCGAGGCATCATGCCGCGTGATGCCGCATTCGAGCGCGGCCAGCGTATTGGCCAGTGCCTGACCATAGGTGTCGTGGAAATGCGCGCCCAAGGCTTCAAGCGGCACCACACTGGCGCAGGCCTCGATCATCGCCTTGACCTTGCCGGGCGTACCGACGCCAATGGTATCGCCCAAGGCAATGTCATGGCAGCCGAGATCGTACAGCTGCTTGACGACCTTCGCCGTTTGCTGCGGCGCGATCTCGCCTTCAAAGGGACAGCCGAGCACGACGGAGACAAAGCCCCGGACCTTCACGCCATCGCGCTGCGCGGCCTCGACGACGGGCCGGAAGCGCTCGATGCTTTCCTCGATGCTGCAATTAATGTTCTTGCGCGAAAAGCTCTCGCTGGCGGCAGCAAAAATACCGATGGCCTCTACTCCTGCCGCGCGGGCCGCTTCATAGCCCTTCAGGTTGGGCGTGAGCACCTGATAGGTCACGCCGGGCTTGCGCGTGAGCTGCGCCATAACCTCGGCATGGTCGCCCATCTGCGGCACCCACTTCGGCGAAACGAAGCTGGTGGCTTCGACATGGGTGACGCCGCAATCGACCAGCCTGTCGATCAGTTCCACTTTCACTTCGGTCGGGACGACGCCGGGCTCGTTCTGCAGCCCGTCGCGCGGGCCAGCCTCCCAGAGGGTGATGCGACTTGGCATCGCCATCAGTCTTCCCCCTCGATACTGAGCAGCGAAACGCCCTCGGTCACCTGATCGCCGGCCTGGAAGTTGATCTTCGCCACCACGCCGCGGCCTGGGGCACTGATCGTATGTTCCATCTTCATGGCTTCCAGAATCATCAAGGCCTGGCCCTTCTCGACCTTTGCACCTTCCGCCACCAGAACCTGTACCACCTTGCCCGGCATCGGCGCGTTCAGTTGCCCGCCTGCGCCCTCATCGATAGCGGACACCACCCGTGGGTCGACAAGGGTAAGCTTGTGGGTTTCTCCCGGCAAAAGGATGGTCAGATCGTCGCCTTGTCGGACGATGCCGATCTTCATCCGGCGGCCATCCAGCGCAGCATCCAGAGTGCCGTCGGCTTCCAGCGTACCCTGAACCAGCACTTCTTTGTCCTGCACACGCAGCCGGACGGCATCTGCGCCGACATACTCGATCCGGCAGGCAATGTCGGTATCGCGATCTTTGAAGATCAACTCATCCCAGCCGACATCATTCATGCGCCAGCCGTTGACGGCACTCCAGGGCGACCAAGGATCGCCAACGCTCATCGCGGCCGCTTGCGCCCGCCGCTCCAGCGTGACGGCCAGCGCCGCAAGGGCCAGCACTGAAACCGGTGCCGGTGTCTGCTGCGGGATCAGATCGGAGCGAAAGCGCTCGATGAAACCGGTATCCAGATCGCCTTCGACAAAGGCCGGATGGCCGGCCAAGGCGATCAGGAAAGCGGTATTCGTCGCCACGCCGGCAATCTGATACTCACCCAGCGCCTGCCGCAGACGGCGCAGAGCGGATTTCCGGTCGGTGTCCCAGACGATTAGCTTGGCGATCATCGGATCGTAATACGGCGTCACCGCATCGCCTTCCGAGACGCCGGTATCCACGCGGACATGAGCGTTTTCCGCCGGGCTGCGCAGCCGGTGCAGCACGCCCACAGAAGGCAGGAAATTGCGGACGGGATCTTCCGCATAGACGCGCGCCTCGACGGCATGGCCGCTGATGGTTAGCTGTTCCTGGCGCAGAGGCAGTTCCTCGCCTCCAGCCACTCGCAACTGCCACTCGACCAGGTCCTGGCCGGTGATCATTTCGGTGACCGGATGCTCGACCTGCAGCCGGGTGTTCATCTCCATGAAATAGAACCGGTCGGCGCGCAGGCCTTCGGAGACGTCGGCGATGAATTCCACCGTTCCGGCGCCGACATAGCCAATCGCCTTGGCAGCTGCGACGGCAGCCGCCCCCATGGCCTGGCGCATTTGGCTGGACATGTCGGGTGCGGGTGCTTCTTCCAGCACCTTCTGGTGGCGCCGCTGCACCGAGCAGTCGCGCTCGAACAGATGCACGGCGTTGCCTTTGGCATCAGCAAAAACCTGGATCTCGATATGGCGCGGCTTGACCAGATACTTCTCCAAAAGAACCTTGTCGTCGCCGAAGGCATTGGCCGCTTCGCGCTTGGCGCCCGCCAGAGCCGCGGCGAAATCCTGCGCCGTATCGACGCGGCGCATACCCTTGCCGCCGCCGCCCGCGACGGCCTTGATCAGCACCGGATAGCCGATCCGCTCGGCTTCCTTGGCCAGCAATTCCGGCGTCTGATCGTCGCCGTGATAGCCCGGCACGACGGGAACCTTGGCCTTCTCCATCAGCGCCTTGGCCGCGCCTTTCAGGCCCATGGCCTCAATTGCCGCCGGTGGCGGGCCGATGAAGACGATGCCCGCCTCAGCGCAGGCGCGGGCAAAGCCGGCATTCTCCGAAAGAAAGCCGTAGCCGGGATGAATCGCTTCCGCACCGGTCAGCCTGGCGGCGGCGATGATGCGTTCGGCCACCAGATAGCTGTCGCGCACCGGCGCGGGACCGATATGCACAGCCTCATCGGCCATGAGGACATGCCGCGCCTGCGCGTCCGCATCCGAGTAGACGGCAACCGTGCCGACGCCCAGGCGTTTCGCGGTGCGAATGATGCGGCAGGCGATCTCGCCGCGGTTGGCGATCAGAATCTTGCGGAACATGCGGTCCCCGCTGACATCGTCTACTGCGCCCAGTTGGGCTTGCGTTTCTCGAAGAAGGCGGCGAGGCCTTCCTGCCCTTCCGGGCTGGCGCGCCGTTCGGCGATATTCTGGGCCGTGAATTCCATCAGCGCCTCATCCACCGGGCGATTGGCGACGCGTTCAATCAGGATCTTTGAATCGCGGATCGCCCCCGGCGCGCCTTGCAGCAGGGCCGAGACAATCTCCTCGCCTCGCGCCGCCAGCGCCGCTTCGTCCTCAACCAGTTCGTGCACCAGTCCGATCCGGCTGGCCTCGGTCGCGCCGAAACGCTCACCGGTAAGGAAATAGCGCCGCGCCTGTCGCTCGCCGATGGCTGCCACGACATAGGGTGATATGGTAGCAGGCGTCAGGCCCAGGCGTACTTCCGTCAGCGCGAACTGCGCCGCGCGCGTCGCGATCACGATATCGGATGCCGAAGCAAGGCCGGTGCCGCCCGCCATGCAATTACCCTGCACGAGCGCAAGCGTCGCCTGAGGCAGATCGTGCAACTGCTTCAGCATGCGCGCCATGGCCATGGTGCTGGCGCGATTCTGTTCGGGGCTGGCCTGGCCGGATTTACGCATCCAATCGAGATCACCGCCGGCGGAGAAGCTTTTCCCCGCGCCTTTGAGAACGACCACGCGGATATTCTTGCGGACGGCAACATCGGTCCAAATCGCGAGCAGGCGCTGCACCACCTCGTCGTTGAAGGCATTGTGGATCTGCGGCCGGTTCAGCGTCACGGTTGCGACGCCACGGCTATCCGTCTCAAACAGTACGACCTCTTGGCTTTCGCTCATGTCTTACATCCTGAAGACGCCGAACCTGGTCGGTTCAATCGGCGCGTTATGAGCAGCGCTCAGGCCCAGCGCCAGCACCATGCGCGTATCGGCCGGATCGATGATGCCGTCATCCCACAGCCGGGCCGAGGCATAGTATGGATGCCCCTGGCGGTCGTATTGTGCGCGGATGGGATTCTTGAAGGCTTCTTCCTCTTCCTTCGACCAGGTCTTGCCCTCGGCTTCCATGGCGTCACGCTTGACGGTTGCGAGGACGCTGGCAGCCTGTTCGCCGCCCATCACCGAGATGCGGGCATTCGGCCACATGAACAGAAGCCGCGGGCCATAGGCCCGCCCGCACATGCCGTAATTGCCCGCGCCGTAGGAGCCGCCGATGATGACGGTGAATTTGGGCACATTGGCGCAGGAAACCGCCGTCACCAGCTTGGCACCATCCTTGGCGATGCCGCCGGACTCGTATTTCTTGCCGACCATGAAGCCGGTGATGTTCTGCAGGAAAACCAGCGGAATCCCGCGCTGGCAGCACAGCTCGATGAAATGCGCGCCTTTCAGCGCACTTTCCGAGAACAGGATGCCGTTATTGGCGATGATGCCGACGGGATAGCCGTGGATGCGGGCGAAGCCGCAAACCAGCGTGGTGCCGTAGAGCTTCTTGAATTCATCCAGCTCGGAATCATCCACGATGCGGGCGATGATCTCGCGCACGTCGAACGGAATGCGGCCATCCTTCGGGATCACGCCGTAAAGTTCAGCGGCATCGTAACGCGGCGGCTTCGGCGGCCGGACATCGCCAGAGACCTGCTTTACGCCATTCAGGTTGCCGACGATCCGTCGCGCAAGCCCCAGCGCGTGGGCATCGTTCATGGCGTAATGGTCGCTGACGCCCGAGACACGGGCATGCACGTCGGCGCCGCCTAAGTCTTCTGCGGAAACGATCTCACCCGTCGCCGCCTTCACCAGCGGCGGGCCGCCAAGGAAGATCGTGCCCTGATTGCGCACGATGATCGACTCATCCGACATGGCCGGCACGTAGGCGCCGCCAGCGGTGCATGAGCCCATGACGACAGCGATCTGCGGAATCCCCTCCGCCGACATCCGGGCCTGATTGTAGAAGATGCGGCCGAAATGCTCCTTGTCGGGGAACACCTCGTCCCAGGTCGGCAGGTTCGCGCCGCCTGAATCGACCAGATAGATGCAGGGCAGCCGGTTCTCGCGCGCGATCTCCTGCGCCCGCAGATGCTTCTTCACGGTAATCGGGAAATAGGTGCCGCCCTTCACCGTGGCGTCATTGCAGACGATGACGCATTCGCGGCCCATCACGCGGCCGATGCCGGTGATGATTCCGGCAGCATGGATATCGCCGCCATACATGTCCCAGGCGGCAAACTGGCTCAGTTCGAGAAACGGCGAGCCCGGATCCAGCAAGGTGCGCACCCGGTCGCGCGGCAGCAGCTTGCCGCGCGCGAGATGCTTCTCGCGGGCTTTTTCGCCACCGCCCTGCTTGATCTTCTGCACCTTGGCCTTCAGGTCGTCGACCAGCGCCTGCATCTGCGCTGCGTTTTCGCGGAAGGCTGCCGAACGGGTATCGAGTTGGCTGGTGAGCACGCTCATGGTCAGGCGTTCTGCTTCTCGTTCTCGGGCAATACCGGGCGAACATGCCAGTGCCCCCTCCCCGCCGCAAGGGGCGCGGCGGCAAAAGGATAGGCTTCGCGCAATGACTTGATAATATCGCTTATCTATCGGCAATATCGAGAAAATCTATGGAGGAGACGCCCGTGGAAAATTTTGATCTCAAAGGCAAAGTCGCCCTGATAACCGGAGGCAACGGGGGCATCGGATTGGGCATGGCGGAAGGCCTGGCGGCCTCTGGCTGCGATCTGGTGATCTGGGGCAGCAATCCCGGCAAGAACGCTGCCGCAGAAGCCAAGCTGAAAGGCTTTGGCCATCGCGTGTTGGTCCAGAAAGTGGACGTATCCGATGAGAACCAGGTCGAAGCGGCTTTCGCCGAAGCCTTGAAGACGATGGGCCGGATCGATGGCTGCTTTGCCAATGCGGGCGTCAGCCAGAGCCGCTCGGCTTTCCATGAATTGAGCACCGCGGAATGGCGGCGCGTGCATTCCGTCAACACCGATGGCGCCTTCTTCACCCTGCGGGCTGCCGCGCGGCATATGGTCGAGCGCAGCAAGGCGGGCGATACGACGGGCGGCCGCCTGGTCGGCATGGCGAGCACCGCGGCGATCCATGGCGCGGCGCGCGCGCAATCGTATGCGGCCAGCAAGGGCGCGATGGTGGCAATGATCCGTGCCCTGGCAGTGGAGATGGCACGTTACGGCGTCACTGCAAATTCCATCCTGCCGGGCTGGATCGAAACCGAGATGACGGCTGGCGGCGTCGCCGATCCGAAATTCAGCGGCGCCGTGCTGCCCCGCATTCCGGCGCGCCGCTGGGGGCAGCCGGACGATTTCGGCGGCATCGCCGTTTATCTGATGAGCGATGCCAGCCGGTATCACACCGGCGACAGCTTCGTGATCGACGGCGCTTATACGATCTTCTAAGGCGCCGCCTGCTGCCTGGCCATCCGCGCCTGCAGCCACTGCATGCGAACCACGCCGGCGAGGATAATGATCCCGCCGGCGATCTGCTGCAGCGTAACCGTGCTGCCGAAGAACAACGCCGCCACCAGAACCGAGAAGACCGGCGCGAGGCTGGTATAAAGCGTCGCCACCGGCACGCCGACATGGCTGACGCCATAATTCCAGAACAGGATTGCAAGTCCCGCGCCGCCGATGCCAACCCAGGCCAGCATGGCAATCGCAGCGCTGGACGGCATCTCGCTGGGGATTCGCAGCGGGTCGAACCACGCCAGAACGGCGAACAAGCCGCAGATCAGAATGCCGCCGCATAGCGACGTCAGGAACGTGATGCGCATCTGGCTCCAGCCCAGTGGGCCGAGCCAGAACTGCACTTTGATCGAATACCAGCTCCAGCTCATCATCGCGATGACCAGCAGCATCTCGCCCAGATAGCCATGATCGCCTGGCGAGCCTGCTTTCGGGCGCACCGCATCCAGCGCCACCAAGGTCGCGCCGATCATTGCCGCGATGGCTGCGGGCCAGAAGCCGCGCGCCAGGGGAACGCGGATCATGATTTTCGTCATGATTGCAGCGATCAGCGGACTACAGCTCATCGCAATGGCGGCGCGCACGGGCTCAGACAACATGATCCCGATCGTGTAGAACACGGAAAATGACGCCATCCCGCCGCCGAGCAGGAAAACCTTCGGCCAGGGCAAGGGCGCCCGGAACGGTGATGCCCCGTCGAAGGCGACACTCATCGCCAGCAGCAGCGGCGCCGGGATCAGATACCGGATGGCCGATACGAAGAACGGATCGAGATGCCTGGTCGCCAGCGCATGCGTCATCGGGATCATCGCCCCCCACAGCAAGGCGGTGACGATGAGCCCGATGGCCGCAAGCGGCGTAGCGCCGCCTGATGATGATGCGTTCACGGCAACGCCTTAAGCGCGGCGCGCCAGCCAGCGGTCGATATGGTCGATGCGGTCGGAGCCCCAGAACATCTCGCCGTCGATCATGAACGTCGGCACGCCGAAAGCCTTGATCTCAACCGCCTCACTCGTGGCATCGATCACTTTCTGCCGCGCCTCCTTGTCCTCGGCGGCAGCAGCGATCTCTTCTTCCGGAATGCCGAGTTCCTTGAGGATCGCCGTCAGATGCTCCGGCGCGGCAATGTCCCGCCCCTCGCCCCAATATTGCCGGAAGACCGCCTTGGCAAAAGCCACAGCCTTCGCGGGATCCTGGGCTTTCAGGCGGTAAAACAGCAGCCGCGGCAGCTTGGCGTCGGTGGGAAATGGCGTCGGCAGCTTCACGATCGGCAGATCGGCCAACTGCGCCGAACGTTCCCAGTCGCGCATCATGTAATCCATCTTGATCTTCGGGAATGGCGTGCGGTCGGGGATCGCCTTCCACAGATGCCCAAGCGAAATGGGCCGCCAATCCACCTCGCGCCCATGCTTCTTGGCCACGGCCTCAATCAGGTTGGCACCCAGATAGGCGTAGGGAGAGGTGAAATCCCAATAGAAGATAATTGCCGCAGACATCCCGGAAGGCTCCTCTTCGTTGTCGTTTTTTGCAGATGTTCTGTGCCGATCTTTTACCAGCCGCCTCGTTCGAGCCAGCGGTCTATCATGTCGAGGCGGTCGGCACCCCAGAAAGGTTCGCCATCGACGAAAGTGAACGGCGATCCGAAGACGCCGCGATTCTGTATTGCGTCGTCGGTGATCTCGCGCAGCTTTGATTTGATCTCAGGGCTGTCGATGGCCTGCAGAAATGCGCCGCTATCCACGCCAACACCCGACGCGACATCGGCGACCAGACCGGGGGAGGATATGTCCCTGCCCTCGACGAAATAGGCCGCATAAACCGCCTTGATGAAAGGCACCGCCTTTTCCGGCATCGCCTCTTTCAGCCAGCAGGCGCCGCGCGCCGCCGCCTGGGTCGCCAGCGGAAACTTGGCTGGCATGTTAAACGCGATGCCATGCTCACGCGCACAGCGCTTGAAATCATGAATCGAATACTTCCCTTTCAGGGGATATTCGGTCAGCGGCTGCGTACCGGCCACCTTGAACACCGCGCCCAGCAGCATTGGCCGCCAATCGACGGTGCGGCCATGCTTGGCAGCGATACCGTCGATGCGATGGGCTGCGATATAGCCGTAGGGCGAGGAGAAGTCGAAATAGAACTCCAGCGGGGCGGCCATGTTTCCTCCACTTTCTTGTCAGCGTACCGTTTTATCTAGCCCCATTTAGTCAAAACCGAACGCGCGACGGAAGCCGCGCAGGATGGGATTCTCTTCGGGCTCCAACTCGATGCCGACGGAGCTGATCCGTCCGCCCCGCATCTCGCGCACGATGAGCTCGATAGGCCCAACGCGCAATCTGTCGCCTACGACCGCCGCACGCCGCAGCCGCCGGCGAATGAACGCGCCGATGGGATCGTTGCGGTCCTTCTCGTCGACGGGAATGCCATAGAGCGCCGAAACCTCGCCCATCAGCGCGTCGCCCGAGACGACAAATTCGCCGAATACCTCGTCGCCACGCCCCTGCTCTTTGCGCTTCGCCATGCGGCGGGCGGTGAACAGGCGATCCAGAGAAAAGAACTGCTCCGGCGGCGCCAGCACCAGCAGGAAGTCTCCGGGCTCCAGCCGCTCCAGCTTGCTGCGATCCATGACGGCGCCGCTGCGGATCACGGTGATCACCCGGCAGCGCCGTGGCAGCGGCAATTCGCTGAAGCGATAGCCCAGGGCAGGACAATCCGGCTCCACCCGATAGCTGGCGATATCGCGGTCCAGCGACGGATCGCCGAAGTCGATCTCGGTGCGGGTCGGCGCCTCCGGGCGCGCTGGCAGTTCCAGGCCGAAGAACCGAGCCACCGGGCCAATTGTCCATCCCTGCACGGTCAGCGAGGCAAGCACGCAGCAGAAGGCCGTGGTGACGTAGAGTTCGGAATTGGGCATGCCGGCCAGGACGGGAATCGTGGCCAGGAAAATCGGCACGCCGCCGCGAAGGCCGATCCAGGAAATGAAGCCGATCTCGCGCCACGTATACCGGAACGGCAGCAGGCAGATCAGCACCGCCAGCGGCCGCGCGACGAGGATCAGCGCAAAGGCGACGATCCCGCCGCCGATGGCATAAGGGGTCATCTTCTCCGGCGTCATCAGCAGCCCCAGCAGCAGGAACATGACGATCTGACTCAGCCAGCTCAGTCCGTCGTAGAAGCGCAAAATGACCTGAGCGCCGCGATGCCGCCGGTTGCCCAGCACAAGTCCGGCCACGTAGACCGCGACAAAGCCGGAGGCGTTGAGGAAATTGGCGCCCGAGAAGATCAGCAGCGCGGCCGCCATCGCGACAATCGGGTACAAGCCGCCTGCCACCGGAACGCGGTTGAACAAGGCAACCAGCAGAAAACCGCCGGCTACGCCGATCGCCAGACCGCCGACCATCTGGGCCGCGAACAGCCCGAGCAAGGTGAGGGTTTCCGGCGGCTGCCCCAGGCGGATCAGCTCGACGCAGGCCATGGTAAGGAAGATGGCCATCGGATCGTTGATGCTGGATTCCACTTCCAGCGTGCCGCTGACGCGCTTTTGCAGCGTCACGCCCTTCATGTTGAGCAGGAAAAAAACCACTGCCGCATCGGTCGAGCCGACGATGGAGCCGACCAGGAAGGCTTCCAGTACGGTGATATCCAGGGCGAAATAGGCCGCGACGCCAAGCAGGGCTGCGGTGCCTACCACGCCTATGGTGGCCAGCACGAAGGCGGGCCCGGCGACGAGCCGGACGGTAGAGAAATTGGTCCGCAATCCGCCGTCGAAGAGAATGATCCCAAGCGCTGCGGAGCCGATGGTGTAGGTGAGCTGATAATCGCTGAAGATGATCCCGCCAGGACCGCTCTCGCCGGCCAGCAGGCCGAAACCAAGGAACACCAGCAGGAACGGCACGCCAAAGCGGCTGGACGCTGATCCGAAGAAGATGCTGACCAGGACCAACAGAGATGCGATGAAGACTATCTCGTTGCCCTGATACAATCGCCCCCCTCTAGGTCTGGTTCAAAGCCCGGCTGATGACCAGCCGCTGGACGTCGCTGGTGCCCTCGTAGATCTGGCAGACGCGGACATCGCGATAAATCCGTTCGACTGGAAAATCAGCGAGATAGCCGTAGCCGCCATGGATCTGGATGGCATCCGAGCATACGCGTTCGGCCATTTCCGATGCAAACAATTTGGCCATGCTGGCCTCTTTCAGGCATGGCGCGCCGGCATCCTTCAGCCGTGCGGCGTTCAATACCAGTTGGCGGGCCGCCTCGATGCTGGTTGCCATGTCTGCCAGCCGGAAAGCCACCGCCTGATGGTTGATGATCGCGGTACCAAATGCCTGCCGCTCGCCCGAATAAGCCAGCGCCGCCTCGAACGCCGCGCGCGCCATGCCAACTGACTGCGCGGCGATGCCGATCCGGCCGGATTCCAGATTGGCCAGCGCGATCCGGTAACCCTCGCCTTCCGCGCCGAGCAAGGCATCCTCACCCACCGTCAGGTCTTCGAAGACGATCTGGCAGGTATCGGAGCATTTCTGCCCCAGCTTCTTCTCGATGCTGGCGACCCTGTAGCCGGGGGTGTCGGTTGGCACGACAAAGCAGGAGATGCCGCGCTTGCCCTGGTCCGGGTCGGTGACGGCGAAAACCAGGGCGACCTTGGCAATCGAGCCAGAGGTGATGAACTGCTTCACGCCGTTGATCACCCATTTATCGCCCTGCTTGCGTGCCCGCGTCTTGAGGGCAGCGGCATCCGAGCCAGCCTGCGGCTCGGTCAGGCAGAAAGCGCCGATCCATTCGCCGCGCGCCAGGGGCTTCAGGAAACACTCCTTCTGCGCCGGGCTGCCATAACGCAGCAAAGCCGCGCAGACGGGAGAATTGTTCACCGACATGATCGTGCTGACCGCGCCATCGGCAGCGGCGATCTCTTCCAGCGCCAGCACGTAGGAAATGAAATCGGCGCCCGCCCCGCCCCATTCCTCGGGTACGCACATGCCCATCAGGCCAAGGCTGCCCATGGCCGAAAGCAGGTCGCGTGGCGGCTCGGCGGTGCGGTCGCGCTCCGCTGCGCCGGGCAGCAGCTGCTCACGTGCAAAATTGCGCGCCATCTCGCGGACCATCTGCTGCTCTTCGGTAAACATCGCGTTCCCCCTATGCCCTTGCTGGCTATGCCCGTTGCCAGGCGCGTTTCCTGGCGGTCACTTCGATCTCCAGCTTCATGGCGGGATCGATCAACTGGCAGATCAAGGCCGTGGCCGCCGGCCTCGCCTTGGCGAAATGGCGGCCGCAAACCGGCGCGATCAGCGGGAAGTAGTTCGCATCGGTCAGGTAGTAATGAACCCGCACAACATCATCGAGGCTCGCGCCTGCCTGAGCCAGCGCGGCCGATATGTTGCGGAAAGTCTGCTCGGTCTGTTCGACGACATCCTCGGAGATCGTCATCGTGGAATAGTCGTAGCCGGTGGTCCCGGAGACATGAATCCACTCGCCATCCACCACGGCACGAGAATAGCCCATGGTCGCTTCAAACCTCGACCCGGAGGAGATCAACCGACGCTCAGCCATGGTTTCAGCCTGTTCTTGTTGTGGTTATTTCTTCATCTCGGGCGCTGGCGTTGCCGCTTCTCGGCCGAGCGTGAGCCCTTGCGCAACAGCGCTGGCGCGTGCACTCGTCATCTTTTCGCCTGCCGTGGCGCAATAGACGCCATCGACGCGGATGCTGCCTTCCGTCAGCATGATGCTTTTGGCTGGCGGCTTGCCATTTGGCGCCGCATAGAAGCCGATCACCAGACATTGCCGGGCGCCCAGCTCGAAACGCAGCGCTGAAGCCAGCCCATTCGGCGTGGCTTCCGCGTGATCGGCTTTATCCAGCGCCTTAGGCGTCGGGGCCTCCAGGCCCTTGAGGACCGTGGTAGCGAACTTCATCAAATCCACCGGACCGCTGAGATAGTGGTCGTCGCCGGTCAGGTCGCGCAGAACGACGATGGCAAAGGCACCAGCGGGCTTCTGCGCCCGCCAGAAATACCGCTCCAGCCGATAGCCCAGCGGCGCGGTGAAGACCTCGGCCATATGCGGCGTGGCCGCCAGTTCGTCGGCGGCCCACCGCACCTGCTGCTCATCCAGCGCAATCGGATCCCATGACTTGTCGCCTTCCGCCGCATGCGCTGACACGGCAGAAAGCAGCAAAGCCAGAGAGACGGCGCATTTCCGTAACAGCAGGGCCACGCTTATTTCGTCTCCTCGAAGATCTCGCGCCCGATCAGCATGCGGCGGATTTCCGATGTGCCAGCGCCAATCTCGTAGAGCTTGGCGTCGCGCAGCAGACGGCCGGTCGGATAATCGTTGATATAGCCGTTGCCGCCGAGGATCTGGATCGCATCAAGCGCGATCTTGGTCGCCTTCTCGGCCGCGAAAAGGATAGCGCCAGCGGCATCCTTGCGCGTGGTCTGGCCACGGTCGCAGGCCCGCGCGACGGCATAGACATAGGCTCGCGCCGCGTTCATCTCGGTATACATGTCGGCGATCTTGCCCTGGATGAGCTGGAAGGTGCCGATGGGCTGGCCGAACTGCTTGCGCTCATGGATATAGGGCAGAACGACATCCATCGCTGCCTGCATGATGCCCAGCGGACCGGCGGCGAGCACTGCGCGCTCGTAATCCAGGCCGCTCATCAGCACGTTCACGCCGCGGCCAACCTGGCCCAGCACGTTCTCTTCCGGCACTTCGCAATCCTCAAAGACCAGCTCACCGGTATCCGAGCCGCGCATCCCAAGCTTGTCGAGCTTCTGCGCCGTCGAGAACCCCTTGAAGCCCTTCTCGATGATGAAGGCCGTGATGCCGCGCGGGCCTGCATTCGGATCGGTCTTGGCATAGACCACCAGCACATCGGCCGTCGGACCGTTGGTGATCCACATCTTGTTGCCGTTCAGGATGTAGCGGTCACCCCTCTTCTCGGCGCGCAGCTTCATCGAAACGACGTCAGAGCCGGCATTCGGCTCGCTCATCGCCAGAGCGCCCAGATGCTCGCCCGAGATCAGCTTGGGCAGATAGCGCCGCTTCTGCTCCTCGTTGCCGTTACGGCGGATCTGATTGACGCAGAGGTTGGAATGCGCACCGTAGGACAGGCCGACGGAAGCCGAGCCACGGCTGACCTCTTCCATGGCGACACAATGTTCCAGATAGCCAAGGCCCGCGCCGCCATATTCCTCTTCAACAGTAATGCCGTGCAGGCCGAGATCGCCCAGCTTGGTCCACAGATCGCGGGGGAATTCGTTGGTCTTGTCGATGGCATCGGCGCGCGGCGCCAGCTCGTTGTCGACGAAGCTGCGGACGGTCTGGCGCAGCATATCGGCGGTTTCGCCGAGCCCGAAATCGAGCGTCGGATAAGTGTTGGCGATCATGATGGAACCCCTCTCGGAATCGGGTGAAAGAATAGTAGCGGATCGGAAACGGGAATGCAGCCCTAGCCCGGTGAACGGGGCGCATCGGGACGCCCTTGAAGACACATCATCGTCGCCAGCCCTGTTGCACAGGGCGTGACCTTCCCTGCCTTGTGGGCGAAGACGTCGATGGCGCAGATCGTCAGGGTGCGGCCATGCTTGGTCACGATGCTGCGCGCCACCAGACGCTCGCCATCGGCGGGCGCAAGCAAGTTCAGCTTGTATTCGACGGTGAGTACGGTTGAGTCTGCGGGAAACAGGCTGAAGGCCGCGTAACCCGCCGCGCTGTCGGCGATCATGCCGACCACGCCGCCATGGACGAAGCCATGCTGTTGCGTGATCTCCGTCCGCCGCGGCAATTCAATTTCGCAATGCCCGGGAGCCACCAGGCTGAGGCGTGCGCCGATCAGATGCATCGCGGGCTGGCGATTGAAACTGTCGCGCACCCGCGCCTCGAAATTCAGGTCGCTGGGTTTGAATTCGGCCATGGCATTCATGCGGCTGCCCTCGATCCAGGTCGATCCGGGCGGAATTCCCCCGCGCCGATGCCGGCCAGCCGGCTTTTGTGGCCTGTTGCCGACTCAGGTTCGTTTCCGCCCGTCTCTGGGATAACGCCTAGCGGAGCATAGAGGAAATCAATTGTCTTTATGGCATAAATAGTCTTTTTCTATGCCCATGAACCTGACCCTGATCCGCTACTTCATGGCGGTCGTCGAGACCGGCAGTTTCACCCGGGGCGCCGAGCGCGCCAATGTCACCCAGCCAACGCTTTCGGCCGGGATCAAACGGCTGGAAGAGGCCCTCGATGTGGCGCTTTTCGAGCGCGGCCGCGGCGCCCAGCTCACCCCGGCCGGGGCCCGTTTTCTGCCCCGCGCGCGGCTTCTGCTGCAGGAATGGACTACCGCCCGCCGCGAGCTGCGCCAGGCACAGGCGCCGCGGCAGCGGCTGCGTTTAGGCTATATCCCTGGCCTGCCGCAGCACCAGCTGACAACCCTGTTGGGCAGCTTCATCGCTGCCCATCCCGATACCTCGCTGGAGATCCTCGAAGCGCCCGCCGCCAACCTGTCGCGCCGTCTCCAGCTCGGGCGTATCGATGCCGCGATCCTGTTCCTCGACCAAGAACCAGGCGAAATGGCCCTGCCTCTGTTCCGACAGCGCTATGTTCTGGCGGTGCCGCCGCATCACGTGCTGGCTCATCGCAGCACGGCACGCATCGCCGACCTGCAGGATCAGCCCTTCGTCATCCGCCCTCATGCCGAGATCATGCCGGCCGCCGAGCGGTTGTTCGCCGCGCAGAATGTGCGGCCGCGCATCATCGGGCGCGTCGAAAGCGATGCGGGACTGTTGGCTTTGGTGCAGGCCGGCGTGGGCATCGCCATCGTGCCGCATTGGCTGCCGGGCAAGAATGTCGCAACGCTGACATTGCCCGAACTGCGTGAAACTCATCGCGTCGGGCTCATCTGGCGCGATGCCGAAGGCGCCGCTGCTGCGCAGCTACGGGAGTTCGCAGCTGGCCACGACTGGGATACCGAAGTCCAGCACCCCATCATCGGTCACTGACGGTCTCGGCTGGGACGGTATCAGCTCGCGGTCGGCAGCCAGTCCGGCGCACCGCCGAATACCGGGTTGAACTTTCCGGTTTCGGGATTGCGCACCAGAAGCTGCCCGCTGGCGATACCGAAATACGCGCCATGCAGCTGCAGCTTACCGCGCTCGACGAGGATCCGCACGCAGGGAAAGGTCATCAGATTCTGCAAACTGAGTTCGACGGAAGCGAACTCAAGCCGGCGCAGATATTCGAGATCGTTTGCCTTGCGCGGGCCGAGCGTTTCAGCCGCCGGCGCGATCTGCGACATCCAGCGCCCAATGAAGTCGCCGGGCGACAGCGGCTCCATATCATCGGCAAAGGCGCGGATGCCGCCGCAAAGCGCATGGCCCAGCACAACGATATGCTTCACCCGCAAGGCCTGCACGCCGAATTCCAGCGCCGCGCTGGTGCCATGCTGATGGCCGTCGGGATCGTAGGCCGGTACGATATTGGCGACGTTGCGCACCACCAGCAATTCGCCCGGCGCCGCGTCGAAGATGACTTCCGGCGAGACGCGGGAATCGACGCAGCCGATCACCATGATCTCCGGCCGCTGGCCTGCCTCGGCGAGCATTTCGTAGCGCGAACGCTCGCTGGAGAAACGGCCGTCGAGGAAAGCGCGATATCCCTTGGCCAGCCGTTCGGGAAGCATCGATCCCACCCTTAGCTCTTGAGCCACTGGCCCATCGCGCCATCGGCATGATCCTGGGCATCGACTACCGCCACGGCGCTCATATTGACCAGGCCGCGCACCGTGACATTGCGCGAAACGATATGGGCCGATTTCGCCATGCCCATCAGGATCGGGCCGACATAAAAGCCCTGATCGATCTGGCGCACCAGATTGGCGGCGATATTGGCCGCATCCAGGTTCGGCATCACCAGCAGATTGGCCGCGCCGCGCAACTTGCCATCGGGCAGCAGCTTGTCGCGAATGGCTTCCGACACGGCGGCGTCCGCCTTCATCTCGCCTTCGATCTCGATATCGGGCAGCAGTTCCTGCAGCCGCTGCACGGCCTCGCGCATCTTGCGCGAGGACGGCGTCGGCGCGCTGCCGAAATTGGAATGCGACAGCAGCGCGATCTTCGGCACCAGGCCGAAGCGGCGCACCTCTTCCGCCGCCAGCCGCGCGATGGCAACGATCTCGGCGGTGGTCGGATCGAAATTCACGTTGCTGTCGGCGATGAACAGCATGCCTTGCGGCAGCACCAGCAACTGCATGGCGGCGGGCAGTTCCGCGCCGGGACGCAGGCCGATCACGTCCATGATGTGCGGAAGATGCTGCTCGAACTGGCCGATGGCGCCACAGATCATCGCGTCCGCTTCGCCGCGATGCACCGCCATGGCGGCGATGACCGTCGTATTGGTGCGGATGACGATGCGCGCATCGTCTGGCGCGACGCCCTTGCGCTTCATCAACGCCAGATAGCCGGTCCAGTATTCGGTGTAGCGGTCGTCGCGCTCGGGGTCGATGAGCTGCACGTTCTCGCCGATCTTCAGGCGCAGGCCGAGACGCTTGATACGATGCTCGACCACCGAGCGGCGGCCGATCAGCGTCGGCTGCGCCAGCTTGTCGTCGAGCACGATCTGCGCCGCGCGCAAGACGCGTTCGTCCTCGCCCTCGGCATAGATCAGCCGCATCGGCC
The DNA here is from genome assembly GCF_937960835.1 of uncultured Ferrovibrio sp. Lineage (GTDB taxonomy): Bacteria > Pseudomonadota > Alphaproteobacteria > Ferrovibrionales > Ferrovibrionaceae > Ferrovibrio. The sequence goes on along the minus strand of NZ_CALGPC010000002.1, from coordinate 271,130 downwards.
GGCGCTTGGCGCGCTCGAAGGTCGGCCGCATGACGAAACCGGTGCGGTAGACAAACCGCTCGAGGCTTTCGCGGTAAGCCTCCAGATCGGCAATCGGCCGTGTGGCCACACCGCTATCCATGGCCGCCTTCGCCACCGCAGGCGCGATCTGCAGGATCAGGCGCGGATCGAAGGGCTTCGGGATGAAATATTCCGGGCCGAAGCTGAGCTGCTCGTCGGCGCCGTAGGCGCGCGCGACGATGTCGGAAATCTCGGCCATGGCGAGATCCGCGATTGCGCGCACGGCCGCCAGCTCCATTTCGGTGTTGATCGTCGTCGCGCCGACATCCAGCGCGCCGCGGAACAGGAACGGGAAGCACAGTACGTTGTTGACCTGGTTCGGATAGTCCGAACGGCCGGTGGCCATCACCACGTCCGGACGGGCCGCCTTGGCCACTTCCGGCAGGATTTCCGGCGTCGGGTTCGCCAGTGCCAGGATCAGCGGCCGCGGCCCCATCTGCTTGACCATCTCCGGCTTCAGCACATTGGCGGCCGAGAGGCCAAGAAAGACATCCGCGCCGACGATTGCGTCGGCGAGGGTGCGATGGTTGGTCGCCCGGGCGTAGCGCGCCTTGAACTCGTCCATCTGCTCGGTGCGGCCCTCATAGACCACGCCGACGATGTCGGTGACGACGATGTTTTCCTTCTTCATGCCCAGCGCGACCAGCAGGTCGAGGCAGGCCAGGGCGGCTGCGCCAGCGCCGGAGGCGACCAGGCGAACCTCCTCAATCTTCTTCTCCACCACGCGCAGGCCGTTGAGGATCGCCGCCGCGACGGTGATCGCCGTGCCATGCTGGTCGTCGTGGAAGACCGGGATATTCATGCGCTCGCGCAGCTTGCGCTCGACCACGAAGCATTCCGGCGACTTGATGTCTTCGAGGTTGATGCCGCCGAAGGTGGGCTCGAGCGCGGCGATGATCTCGACCAGCTTGTCCGGATCGGTTTCGTTGATCTCGATATCGAAAACGTCGACGCCGGCGAATTTCTTGAACAGGACGGCCTTGCCCTCCATCACCGGCTTGGACGCCAGCGGCCCGATATTGCCCAGGCCCAGCACGGCAGTGCCGTTGGAGATGACGCCGATGAGATTGCCGCGGCCGGTCAGTTCGGCGGCCTGGGCGGGATCGTCGATGATGGCGCGGCAGGCGGCGGCGACGCCGGGGCTGTAGGCCAAGGCCAGATCGCGCTGAGTAGCAAGCGGTTTGGTCGGGGTGATTTCAAGCTTACCCGGCTTCGGCAGCCGGTGGTATTCCAGCGCCGCGCGGTCCAGGTCGGATGTCATCTTCGGGTAACCCTAATCGGAATCGGTCAAACGGTGAGCGGCAGTATGCCAAAAAGCCGCCCAGAGGCGGAAGCCTCAGGTCGCCTGAAATAACCGGATATGTGAGAACAGGCCCGGAATTAACATCCGCTGGCGCGGAAATCGATGGTGCGGTCGAAAAGACTCGAACTTTCACGGCCTTTCGGCCACAGCGACCTCAACGCTGCGCGTCTACCAATTCCGCCACGACCGCATATCGGGCGACGCGGGGAGATAGCAAATCCCGCCGCGGGGTTCAAGCCGGGGCGGCCGGTTAATCGTCTGACATCGTGTCGGTAATGGAGATCGCAACCTTCTCGCCGGAAATGACGATTTCCCCTCGGGCGATCAGCTTGTTGTTGGCATAGATCCAGGCATGGTCGTCCACGCTGGCGTCCAGCTCGATGACCGCGCCGCGGCCGACCTTCAGCACCTGGTGGATCGGCATGGTCGCCTTGCCCAGAACCACCGAGATCTCCACCGAGACGTCATTGACTGCTGTATTGGAGGCCATGGCATACCTTCCTTCCGGCCGCTACTGCCGCTAAGTAAGCGGGTGAAGGTTAGCACAGCGTTAAGCCTGATGGTCTGAAATGCTTATTCCGCCCCCCGCCTCCGAAATCATCGATACCCCCGCCGGCCCGGTGGAATGGGCGATCAGTGACGACCTGGTCCCCTACGAGGCGGCCCTGGCCGCCATGGAGGAACGGGTGGCGGCCATCCGCGCCGGACAGGCCCGGGAGCTGATCTGGCTGCTGCAGCACCCCCCGCTCTATACCGCCGGCACCTCGGCCAAGGCGGCGGACCTGCTGGATCCCCGTTTCCCGGTCTATACCGCCGGCCGTGGCGGCCAGTACACCTATCACGGCCCCGGCCAGCGGGTCGTCTACCTGATGCTCGATCTCAACCGCCGCGGGAAAGACGTCCGGGCTTTCGTCTGCCGGATGGAAGACTGGGTGATCGCCGCGCTGGCCCGGTTCAACATCAAGGGGGAGATCCGCGACGGCCGGGTCGGGGTCTGGGTCGACCGTTCGGCCACCCTGGGCCCGGGCCGGGAGGACAAGATCGCCGCCATCGGGGTACGGGTCCGCCACTGGGTCACCTTCCATGGCCTGAGCTTCAATGTGGAGCCGGACCTGAGCCATTACGACGGCATCGTCGCCTGCGGGATCAAGGCGACCGAAACCGAGCCCTACGGTGTGACCTCGCTGGCCGATCTCGGCCAGATGGTGACCATGCCGGAGGTGGACCTGGTGCTGCGGGATACCGTTGAAGGCGCCTTGCTAGACCGGCTGGGTGCGAAGGCCTGCGCGACCGCGATCTAAACTAATATCTCTATAATTCCATATAATATATGGAATTACTTGGCTTTTACCTTGCGCTCCAGCGCCCGCCGCTGCTGTCGAGATAGCCCCTCGGTGGACAGCGCACGCGTTTCAGTTTCTGTAACCTTGCCTGCCAAATAAAATACGTAAGCCGCTGTAAAAGCTATAAGAACGCCACCACCGATCCAGGGGCTGCTGGTGGCCCACCAGGCTAGGCCACCAAAGCCGAGCGAGCCGGCATAACAGATCGCCCACTGCTTTAAGGTGAGCTTGAATTTCTTTTTCTTTTCCATAATTTATGATTGTTTCTTTGCAGGTTTTATCATTTGGCCCTACTCTGTCGGCACCTGCTCGAAAACGGTTGCCGTCGAGGTCAGCTCGGTTTCTTCAGGCGTCACCGGAGCGGGTACGACACCCTGAACCAGGGCCGCAGGCGGGCCCTCCGCCAGCTCGCGCTCAAAGCCGTCCAGGACCGAGCGGTCGCCATAAGCCAGAACCTCGACGCGCCCGTCCCGCCGGTTCCGGACCCAGCCGACCAGACCGTGGTGTCTGGCCCTGCCGACCGTCCAGTAGCGGAAGCCGACGCCCTGCACGCGCCCCTCGATGAAATAACGCCGTGTCTCCTTGCTCATGGCCGGGAGTCTAGCGGCCCGCCTTCGTCCCGGCCAGCCGGTGCCCGCCTTCAGGACGAGGTTTTTCCGAGTTCTGGCCGGTTTACAAAGCCTCTATTCCAGGTTGCAGTCGTCCAGCCCTAAGACCGGGCCTCAGGCCGCGTGGACGGCCAGCACCTTTTTCACCGCCGGACGCTCCATCATCCGTTTCATATGCGCCTGCACCTTGGGGAAACGGGCGACATCAACCTCGTCGCCCTCCAGCCAGGTGGTGAAGGTAAAAAGATACGGGTCGACGATGGTGTAATCCTCCCCCATCGCCCAGGGGCCCCGGAACAGCTCACGCTCGATCAGATCGAAGCACTCGCCCATGGTCTGGGGCACCTTCCGCTGCATGTCGGCCAGGGCAACCGGATCGTCGGCCCAGCGGGTGCCGCGGACCTTATGGGCATGGGCGACATGGACGGTGGAGCAGAGATAGCTGTTGAAAGACTGCACCTGGGCAAAGGCAAAGGCGTCGTTCAGGGGCGCCAGCTTCGCCTCCGGGAAGCGCTGCGCGATATAGGTCAGGATCGCAGGGCTTTCAGTCAGCACCCCTTGCTCGGTCACCAGGGTCGGGACCCGCCCCTTGGGATTCATCTTCAGATACTCCGGCTTGCGCTGGTCCCCGGCTTTAAGATCCAGCCGCACGGCCTCATAGGGCACCCCCGCCTCCTCCAGCGCGATATGCGAGGCGAGCGAACAACTATTGGAGGAGTAAAACAGTTTCATCGTTTCTCTCTTTCAGAAGGTGATCGGATAACTCAGGAAGCCGCGGAAGCGCGCCCGGCCGCCGCGGACGAAATCCCCGCTGCGGCGGAAATTTGGAAATCGTGCCAGCAGGCGGCCAATGGCAATCTGTCCCTCGAGGCGGGCCAGCGACATGCCGGCACAGGCATGAATGCCTGCGCCGAACGCAAGATGGCGATTGGGCTGGCGCCCGACATCCAGACGGTCCGGATCGGGGAACTGCGATGGATCGCGATTGGCGGCGCCGATGCATAGCGTGATCAGTGTGCCGGGGGCGAAGGTCACGCCGCCGACGCTCACCTCCTCCACCACGCGTCGGTTGCCCAACTGGTTGGAGGATTCGAAGCGCAGGAATTCTTCCACCGCCATCCTGATAAGGCTCGGGTCATCCAGCAGACGCTGCTTCTGATCCGGCCAGTCGAGCAAGGCGGCGACGCCGTTGCCGATCAGGTTGGTGGTCGTTTCATGCCCGGCATTGAGCAGAAAGATGCAGTTCTGCACCAGTTCATCGGCGGTCAGGCTTTCGCCATTCTCACCGCGGATCAGAGACGTCAGCACGTCGCCATAGCCATCGCGCGGCTCCTGATCACGCCAGGCGGCGATGTGCTTTTCCAGATAGGCCTCGAACTCCATCATCGCCCTGTTGCCGGCCTCCGCCCGCTCGGGCGTCAGCACTGGCTCCAGCGCGCCGAGAATGGCCAGCGACCAGTCGCGCAGCAGATGGCGGTCCTCGCCGGGCACAGCCAGCATGTCGCCGATGATCTCGACCGGCAAAGCGGCGGCATAGTCGGTGATCACATCCATGCCGCCCTGTCTGGCGGCGCGATCCAGCAGACGATCGACCAAGGCAATGAACCGCGTTTCCAGCAGCTTCAGCGCCCGCGGCGTGAAAGCCGGCGCCAGCAGCCGCCTTACCCGCGTATGCAGCGGCGGATCATTGAAGACGAGGCTGGTGGTGTGATGGCGGTATAGCGGCGTGTCGCCGAATTTCGGCTTGAACTCAACCTTCTTGTCGGAACTGAACCGCTTGTTGTCGCGATAAACCGCCTGCAGGTCGTCGTAGCGGGTCAGGAAATAGCTGCCATCCGGCATCTGCCGGACCGGCTCGTATGTGCGCAGCAGATGATAAACGGGATAAGGATCGTCGAAGAAATCAGCGTCCAGCCGGCGCAGATCAAACGCGGCGACAAAGGCGCGCCGCTCTGCATCGTTCAGGCCGTCGAAACGGCCGAACCGTAATGCGCCGGGACCGTCAGGGCGTAAAGCCGCCGTTCGTTCCCTCGCTTGGCTTAAGCTGGCCAATGGGCTTTCCTCCTGCCGTGCTCTGCGGCACGTTTCTCTCCGGCGGCACGATCACGCCACAGGAGATGATCAGTTTCATAGCTTCGTCGACCGTCATCGACAAGATGATCACGTCGCTGCGGCGGTAATAAGTCATGTAACCGCCAGTGGGATTGGGCGTTGTCGGCACATATACGGTGACGAGATCGGTGCCGAGCTTATTGGCTACTTCGCCCTGCACGTAATTGGTGACAAAAGCGATGGTCCAGGACCCGGCTGAGGGCCAAGGCACCAGCGCCACCTGCCGGAAGGATTGCCCCGACTGGCTGAAGACGGTTTCAAAAATCTGCTTCAGCGCACCATAAAGGCCGCGGATCACCGGCATGCGCGCCACTAGCCGCTCGCCCACATTGAGCAGGGTGCGGCCAAGGAAATTGGTGGCCAGGAAGCCGATCAATGTCAGCAGCACCACGGCAACCACGATGCCCAGGCCCGGAAGACCGTAAGGCAGCTGGAACGGCAGGAAGCGCTCCAGTTCGTAGCCAGCTGGGATCAGGCCCTTCACGTTCCGGTCGATCGCCTCAATCGTGATGACGACCAGATAGATGGTGAGCCCGATCGGCGCAGTGACGATGATGCCGGCCAAGAAGTAGTTGCGCAGCCGGGCGAACACGCCGAGCCTCGGCGGCGGCAGGATGATCTGCGGCGCATTGGGGTCTTCGGAGGGAGAGTTGATCTGCTCGCTCACAAGGTCCTCTTCCTCAAATCGAATGCCTGGCGACCACCACCCTTTTGCAAGCTGTGCTTATAAAAAGGCCCAGGCAGCCTCCCGTAGGCATCCCGATATGCGTATCCCGGCGCTGATCGTCTGTCCAGACCGGGCTGGGGCGCACCCAAGTGAATTTTCGTAATATGGCAAAGCACTTGCACCGGCCCGCCCCACCGCTACGATGCAGGCCGGAGCAAGGGAGGAATGTCTATGCGTCTGGCGAATAAGGTGGCGATTGTAACAGGTGGCGGATCAGGCTTTGGCGAGGGGATCGCCAAGCGCTTTGCCGCCGAAGGAGCCGCCGTGGCAATTGGCGATCTCAACCTGCAAGCCGCCGAACGCGTCGCCGGCGAGATCGGCAAGGCCGGCGGCAAAGCAATCCCGGTCGCCGTGGACGTGAGCAAAAGCGATCAGATGCGGGCGCTGGTGGAGGTGACGGTGAAGACCTTCGGCGGCCTTGACATCATGATCAACAATGCCGGCATGCCGCAACGCAACGGCCCCATGCTGGATGTCGACGAGGCCACTTTCGACCGAATCTTCGCGGTCAATGTGAAGAGCATTTACCTCTCCGCCCAATACGCCATCCCGGAGATGCGCAAGCGCGGCGGCGGCGCCTTCGTGAATATCGCCTCCACCGCCGGCGTGCGCCCCCGTCCCGGCCTGGTGTGGTACAACGGCAGCAAGGGCGCGGTGATCACGCTGACCAAGGCGATGGCGGTGGAACTCGCACCCGAGCAGATCCGGGTCAATGCGTTGAATCCGGTGGCGGGCCTGACGCCCATGCTGAAGGAATTCATGGGCGGCACCGAGACCGAGGAAATGAAGGCGAAATTCGTCAGCACGATCCCCATCGGCCGCTTCAGCACGCCGCAGGACATCGCCAACGCGGCGCTTTACCTAGCCTCGGATGAAGCCAATTTCATCACTGGGGTATGCATGGAGGTCGATGGCGGAAGATGCATCTGATCCGTCCCTCAGCGCTGCTGATCGCTGGCTGCCTGCTGGCAGCGGTTCCCGTTGCCGCCCAGCAGCCGGCCCAGCAACAGCCACAGCAGCAGACGCAGCAGCAGACGCAGCAGCAGCCTCAGCCGCAAGCACCGCTGGCCCAGCCCGATCCACAGGCGCAGCAGCCTGAGAGCAAGCCGATTGCCCCTCAGGCCCAGCCGCAGCAGAAGCCGGCGCCGAAGCGGGACGCCAATGCGCCCCGTAACCGCACCATGCAATTCGATCTGCCGCCGCTGGTGCCGATTGCCGAGATTCCGCGCGGCAAGGCGGTGATGATCCAGGGCATCGTGCATTCGCCGCAGCCGACAACCTTCGTGCTCAATGACGGCAACGCATCGATGGTGATCAATCTCGGGGCTACGTGGCAGGAATTGACCAAGGTGAAGGCCGGCGACCGTGTGCGCGTGATCGGCCAGATGGATCCTTACGGCGCGTCCGTCTTCCGCGCCGGCAGCATCGTGCTGGAAAACAACCGGATCATCGTCGTCCCCAATAGCTGATCAGCGGCCGGTGCCAACACCGCCGCCCTTGCGCGGGCAGCGTCTGAACTGCGTTTTGACCTGGCCGAGTTCCGTACGCCGCGCATGGAGCAGGAAATCGTCCCAGCTCGTCAAACCGCCCACTACATTGGCCACGGCGAGGCATTCCTGAGCAGAGGGATGCACGATGCCGCGTGAAGTCAGGATCTCGTCGATCACACGCTGGCCCGCATAGGCGTCATTGGGATAGTTCCGCGCATAGGCCTGACTGCGCAATTCGACGGCATTGCGGAGCTGTTCGGCATTGGCCGCATCGAAGGCGCTCCATTGCGGAAGAATGCTGCCATCGATGCCGCGCCGGGCACAGTCTCGCGCATAGGCCCGCAGCACGATGCCGGATCTTACCACGGCCTCAGCCTCGAACTCGGCTTCCGTCATGCATAACTGGGGGCTCTTCGGCCGGCTGCCGGCACCGAGGCCCTCCTGCGCCGTGGCCGTGCTGGCGAGGCCCAGCCCCAAGGCCAGCAGCGCACCGAGCAGAAATGCGTGTTTCACCGCTTGTGGGCGGTCGCGGCCACGAAAGTCGCCGCGGCATCGGCCGCCAGATCGACCTGGGAGGACGGCACGGCAGGGGTTTGGTCGAGCGCCTGCTGGATCGCCTGCGCCTCTTGCGGCGGCAGACGCTTCAGAATCTCGGCAGTGCGCTCCGGCCCTGCCACGCGCAGAAAAGCAACCAGCTTTTCCCGGCTCATGCTGTTAGTCCCACCTGCTCAACGCCCGGCATTCTACTGCAGTCCTTCTGGAATACCAAACGAGGGTTAAGGAGCGGTTGTCGCAGTCCGGGTCGCTATCCGGCCCCTTACTTCGGCTTAGGCGCAGCCTTCATCATGGCGAGATACATGGGCATCACGACATTGGTGAACTTGTTCTGCCCGTATTGCAGTTCGTCCATGGCGGCCTTGACCATGTCCACGGTCGGATAATATGGCACCACCACATAGCCATGCTGCTTGAGTGCGGCGATCACCGCATTGGCCTGCTTGGTGTAATTCTCGAAGAAGTAGCTGGTATCGGCCTTTTTGATCGCCTCGGCGATCACTTCCACCGCCGGGATGGGCTTGATCGCCTGGGGCTTCCAGTTATAGCCCTCCGGCGGCTGGCCAGTTGGTTTCGCATTGCTGCGATCATCAGACGACGCCATGACAAATCCTTAAACGAGGGCGTCACTTGACCGGCAGCCGCGTCCCCGTCGGCCATTGCCGGGCGGTGTCCTTGAGCTCCGGTGCGACGACAGTCGGCCGCTTGCCGTCAAGCTGCCGTACGGCGGTGGCGACCTTGTGCTCGACCGCCACTTCGGACGGCACGCGCAGCCGCATCTTCACATAGGCCTCGCGCAGCGCTTCCGCCACGCGGCGCTCCAGCGTGCTGCCCGGGCCGGTGATCCGGCGCCGGATGATGATGCCGAGCGCATCGATGTTCAGGCCGATGATGGCATGCAGCCGTGACGTCGGATGCGTCAGCCCGGCGACAAGATTCTTCAGCACGTCAGCATAAAGCGTGACCAGCGGATAGCCGAAGAGGCTTCCCTGCCCCTTCAGGTCCATCGCCACGTCGTAGATCCACTCGTAATACCGCGCGCGGCCGACCGAGTTCAGGGACGCCGAATTCCAGGCATCCTTCAGGTTCCGCAGCGCTTCCACCGCCGAGGCTTCGAAATCCGCCTGGGTTTCGACGATGACCTTTTCGATCTTGCTGCGCAGTTCGGGGGTCAGGCGGACATCATGGCCACGCTTGAAATTGATCGCCTTGCGCCTCAGGTCGCCGCGGTTGGCGATCAACCTTGCGGCGGCATAAGAGTCTATCATGCGCCTCCTTGTCCCAGGCGTGCCGATGTCCTCGCGTGTCCTCGCGAATCGGACCACCCCGTCACGAAATCATCGTGGCAGGCAAACCAGTTAGCAACAGGAAAGCGCAGTGCGACCGCTAGGGCCGATTCGGCGGCGCGGACGCTTTCAGGCGTCGCGCTGAATGACTCGAAGACGGTGGTTGCAGATGTCGATCTTGTCCGCCATCCGGGCCCGCCAAACCTGATCGGCTTCCCGCTCGGTCTGAAACGGCCCGTAACGCTCCTCAGTTCCAGGAATGGGCGCCGGGTCGGCCAAGTCCTTGAAAATCCCACCTTCGACGTAGAAAACAGGCATTGCACTCATCCTCCAGGACGTAACGTATATTATTCCGCAAATGCGAAATAAAGACAAAGGCTGGCAGGGTGACGAAGCGATAACCTCCCGCCCGGCCGGACAATCCTCCCTGCCCGGCCAAGGGGTTATCTGAGGGCCGGGGCCCCGGCGGGATGGCAATTCTGGCGGCTGGCTGGTTGACGAGCCCAGCCCTGCCCCCTATGGTCGCCGCGCCCTGAACGGGGCCTTCCAAGACCTCTGTGAGCCCGTAGCTCAGCTGGTAGAGCAAGCGACTTTTAATCGAGAGGTCCCGGGTTCGAATCCCGGCGGGCTCACCACCTCGCACAATGCGCTGCGAATGGGTTAGCCGGCGGCCAGTCTGCCGGCCGCATCATCGTCCTCATCATCCTGCTGCTCGACATCCCTGCATCGCTGGCAGACGGAACCCGGCACGCTGCGGGCGGGTTCACTCCCCCACTCAGCCGGAGGATTGCATGGCAGACGATCTTAAGAACCGGGGCGAGCCCGACCGCAGCCGCATCAATACCAGCGAGGATCACGAGATCCGCTACTGGACGCAGAAGTTCGGCGTATCGGCGGACGAGCTGCGCACGGCAGTGCAGGCGGTCGGCACCTCCGCCGACGCAGTGGCGAAGCATCTCGCAGGCGGCAAGTCGCGCGGCGCGTGATCTGCGGAACACGACCACGGCATAGTCATGCCGCAGATGTCGCCGAGCTTAGTGAGCGCGCCGCGCAGCAATCTTGAGCGCCCGCAGTAAATTCACCATCCCCCCCGGCCCTGGCGATTCACAAAATCCGTGAAAACAATTACTTAGCTGTTTTCGCCGCTGTTTTCGCCCGCACCCCTCGCCGTCCTATATGCTGGACACAAGGAGAAGCGCCCTTGAACCGGCAAATGGTGAATACCCGATTTCGGTTCGATCCCGACCTGCAGTTCCATCGCCCGGAATTGCAGGCGCTGATGGCGCTTTGGCAGGAGAAGCGGGCCGGCCGCACCGTGCCGGACCGGGAGGATTTCACCGTTTTCGTGCTGCGGCCCTATCTGGCGCGTGTGCTGATCTATGAATGGCAGCCGCAAGGCCGCTTCCGCGTTCGCCTCTATGGCACGCAGATCAGCCGCTATTCCGGCCGCGATCCCACCGGCAAGTATCTCGACGAGATCCTGAGCGGCGAGGCGCTGGAGGATTTCAACAACGGGCTGACCTGGGCAATGCAGCATGCTTCGCCGCTAAGGGCGACGGGAACCTATTACTTTGTGGACCGCAGCTTCGTGCATTTTGAATCGATCACAATGCCGCTGACCGCGGGCAGCGATCAGATCACCCAATTGCTCACCGTCACTTACTTCGACGACGAGGAATAGCGGGAGCGGGCGCTGAAGCGGATACCGTCTCGAAGCCAGCCGGGCTGGTGATCTCAAGCATCTCGACATCCTTCGAAAAGGCGATCAGCTCATGCCGGATTTCCGGCGGCTGCAGGAAGCAGTCGCCGGCTTTGAAGGTGTAGGTGCCCTCGCCTTCGTAATCGAATTTGGCCCAGCCCTTCAGCATGTAGACCATCTGGAAGTCAAGCTTGTGATAGTGGCGCCCTGTCCCGCCTTGGCTTGCTTCCTTGGCCCGGATGACTTCCGCATTGAAGCGGCCATTCGTCGCCTCGGCGATCCCGAGATCGCGATAGACGAAGAAGGCGCGCAGCCCATCGCTGGCGAATGTCGCATCCTTCGCGCGGTTGACATGGAATTTCTGCTTCTGCCTTTTCGCAACCGGCATCCGATCCTCCCCTTTTTTAAGGGAGGCTACCACCAGTCGCGCGACAGATGGAACAGCAGATAGACAGCGCCATAGGCCAGCGCGGCGAAGATTGCCGCCACGGCCAGAACCCCAAGGTGGCGCAGCAGGCGCCGGGTCACGTCAGGGGCTCGATATCGCCGAGCGCCTGCCTGGCGTGGAAATCCTCGGCAAAGGCCGCCAACCGCCCCTCGGCAACCGCGGCGCGCATGCCCTGCATCAAATCCTGATAGTAGGTCAGATTATGCGCCGTCATCAGCATGGCGCCGAGGATTTCGTCCGACCGCACCAGATGATGCAGATAGGCGCGGCTGTAATTGCGGCAGGCCGGGCAGCGGCAATGCTCGTCCAGCGGTCGCGGGTCTTCGGCATGGCGGGCGTTGCGGATATTGATGCTGCCGCGCCGGGTGAAGGCCTGGCCTGTGCGGCCCGAGCGGGTCGGCAGCACGCAGTCAAACATGTCGACGCCCCGCATCACCGCGCCAACCAGATCGGACGGCTTGCCCACGCCCATCAGATAGCGCGGCTTGTCCTGCGGCAGATGCGGCGTGGTGACGTCCAGGGTGGCAAACATTTCTTCCTGGGTCTCGCCCACGGCAAGCCCACCAATGGCATAGCCGTCGAAGCCGGTAGCGATCAGCCCCTTCGCGGATTCCTCGCGCAGAGCCGCATCGGTGCCACCCTGCACAATGCCGAACAGGCCATAGCCTTCCCGAGGCTTGAAGGCCGCCTTGCTGCGCGCCGCCCAGCGCAGCGACAGGCGCATCGCCTCGGCCGCTCGCTTTGTCGTCGTCGGCAGCTTCACGCATTCGTCGAGCTGCATGGTGATGGTGGAATCCAGCAGATGCTGAATTTCGATCGAGCGCTCCGGCGTCAGTTCGTAGCGCGCGCCATCGATATGCGACTGGAAGGTGACGCTATGCTCGGTCACCTTGTTGAGCTGGGCCAGCGACATGACCTGGAAGCCGCCGGAATCGGTCAGGATCGGCCCGGGCCAGTTCATGAATTTGTGCAAGCCACCAAGCTTCGCAATGCGTTCCGCCGTCGGCCGCAGCATCAAGTGATAGGTATTGCCCAGAATGATCTGCGCGCCGGTTTCGGCGACCATCTCCGGCGTCATCGCCTTCACCGTGGCCGCCGTGCCGACAGGCATGAAGGCCGGCGTGTCGATAGCGCCATGGGCGGTCTCAAGCCGGCCCAAGCGGGCGGCGCCGTCCTGGGCGCGAACGGAAAATCGAAGAGTCATGGGGCAAACCTAGCGGAACAGCAGGCTTGTATCGCCATAGGAGTAGAAACGGAAGCCCTTCCCGACCGCATGCCGGTAGATGGCGCGCTGCCCCTCCAGGCCGACAAAAGCCGCGACCAGCATCAGCAGGGTCGATTTCGGCAGGTGAAAATTGGTGATCAGGCCTTCCGCCACATGAAACTGGAAACCCGGCGTGATGAAGATGTCTGTCTCGCCCTGAAACGGCCGCAGCGTGCCATCGGCGCGGGCGGCACTTTCCAGGAGACGCAGCGATGTGGTGCCGACCGCGATGATGCGCCCCCCGGCAGCCCTGGAGGCCTGCACGGCTTCAACAGCGGCAGGCGTCACCTCGCCCCATTCGGCATGCATCTTGTGGTCTTCCACCCTCTCCACCTTGACCGGCAGGAAGGTGCCCGCGCCGACATGCAGCGTCACACTAGCGGTACGCACGCCCATCTCCTTCAGCCGCTCAAGCAGCGGCTGAGTGAAATGCAGCCCGGCCGTCGGCGCGGCGATGGCGCCGAGTTTTTCGGCAAAGATGGTCTGATAATCCGTGCGATCGCGCTCGTCCACTGCACGCTGCGCCATGATGTACGGCGGCAGCGGCATGGCGCCGACCTTCTCCAGGACGAGAAGCAGCTCCGCATCCTCGCGATCAAAAGCGAAGATCAGCTGATCCCCTTGCCGCTCGATCATCTCGGCCGCCACGCCCCCCTCGAACAGCACCCGGTCGCCGGGTTTCAGACGCCGCGCGGGCTTGGCCATGGCGGTCCAGCGGCGCTGTCCCAGCGGCTTGAGCAGCAGGGCCTCGACCTTCACCTCGGCCGGGCCGCGTTCACGCCGACCGAACAGCCGCGCCGGAATGACCTTGGTGTCGTTGAAGACCAGCAGATCATTGGGCCGCAGCAAGGCCGGCAGATCACCCACCGTCCAGTTGCCGGGATCGATGGCGCCGCCATGGAAATACAGCAGCCGCGCAGCCTCGCGCGGCACCGCGGGCCGGTCGGCAATCAAAGCCGGCGGCAAGTCGAAATCGAAATCCGAAACCAGCATAGGCGCCCCCATCCTTGGGGGTGAGATCACGCCACGTCGGCGGCGACCCGCAGGGAGATGATGCGATCCGGGTCGGTCACAGCGCCATTACGCGCCTGATCGCCACGCTTGATGGCATCGACATGCTCCATGCCCTCGACGACTTCGCCCCAGACGGTGTACTGGCCGTCCAGGAAGCGTGCATCGGCGAAGCAGATGAAGAACTGGCTGTCGGCGCTATGCGGATCGCGGGCGCGCGCCATCGAGCAGGTGCCGCGGACATGCGGCGCGTCAGAAAATTCGGCCTTCAGATTCTGGCCCGAGCCGCCAGTGCCATCCCCGCGCGGATCGCCGGTCTGGGCCATGAAGCCCTCGATCACGCGATGGAATTTAAGGCCGTCGTAGAAATTCTGGCGCGCCAGTTCCTTGATCCGGGCCACATGGTTGGGCGCGAGATCGGGGCGCAGCGCGATGGTGACGCGGCCGTCCTTCAGTTCCAGGTACAGGGTGTTTTCGAGATCGGCCGCCATGGGAGCTCCTTGAGAAACGAATAAAGTTACTTCACGTCCGCCGCGACGCGCATGCGGACGATCTTGTCGGGATCTTCGACCACGCCGCTGCCGGGTGCGCCCTTCTTGATGCGATCGACGGCATCCATGCCGCTGATCACCCGCCCCCAGACGGTGTATTGCCCGTCCAGATGGGGCGCGTCGGCAAAGCAGATGAAGAACTGGCTGTCGGCGCTGTTCGGATCGCGGGTGCGCGCCATGGAAACGGTGCCGCGCTTATGCGGCTCACGGCTGAACTCGGCCGCCAGCTTCTGTCCCGAACCGCCAGAGCCCGTGCCGGTGGGATCGCCGGTCTGGGCCATGAACCCGCGGATCACGCGATGGAAGACTACGCCGTCATAAAAGCCCTTGCGGGTGAGTTCCTTGATCCGCCGCACATGGTTCGGTGCCAGGTCGGGGCGCATCTCGATAATGACCTGCCCGTCCTTCAGCTCCATGATCAGGGTATTCTCCGGATCGCGGATCTGCGCATGGGACGCCGCGGCGAATACCAGGCCGAACAAAGCCGCGGCAAGGACAACAAAACGACGCATCAAGCCTCTCCGGTGACTTTCAGGGCGGCAACCCGGCCGCGCAGCCGCTCGGCCACACGCGGCGAGACGAAGGGATTGATATCGCCGCCCAGCATGGCGATTTCCTTCACCAGGCGGGAAGCGATGAATTGATGGTTGTCGGAGGCCATCAGGAAGACCGTCTCGATATCCGAGTTCAGCCGCGCATTCATGCCGACCATCTGAAACTCGTATTCGAAGTCGGAGACCGCGCGCAGCCCGCGGATGATCATTACCGCGCCGATCTCCATGGCGAAGTGCATCAGCAGATTGGAGAACGGCTTGACCTCGAACTGGGTGGCGCCCGGCATCAGGGGGCCGATCTCCTCGCGCACCATCTCGACACGTTCTTCCAGCGAGAAGAGCGGGCCTTTGCCGGCATTCACCGCTACGCCGACGACAAGCTTATCGACCAGCTTGCCGGCGCGTTTGATGATGTCGTAGTGACCCTTCGTTACGGGATCGAAAGTGCCGGGATACAGACCGATCCGCTGTTTGGTCATTACTCCTCCCCAGTGTCATCTCCCGCGTCGTCCGCGGCCTGGCCTTCGTCTTGAGACGGGCCACTTTCCGGCAAATGGGCCACGGACGCAACCTTCTCGCCCTCGCTCAGCTTGAAGATGATGACACCCTGGGTATTACGGCCCGCGATGCGGATATCGTTGACCGGGCAACGGATCACCTGGCCGCCATCGGTGACCAGCATGATCTGATCGTCATGCTCCACCGGGCTGGCGGCGACGACCTTGCCGTTCTTTGCCGTGGTCTCGATGTTGATGATGCCCGAGCCGCCGCGGCTGGTGATGCGGTATTCGTACGCCGAGCTGCGCTTGCCGAAGCCCTTCTCGGTCACCGTCAGAATGAACTGCTCGGCGGCCTGAAGTGCCGTGAAGCGCTCGGCCGAGATTTCGGTCGGCAGTTCCACGCCGGTCTCGCCGTTGCGGATCCGCTCCTGCGCGGCTTCGTAGCGGAAATAGGCTTCGCGCTCTTCCGGCGTGACCTCGAAATGACGCAGCACCGACATGGAGATAACCCGGTCGCCTGGCGCCAGCTTCATGCCGCGCACGCCGGTGGACGAGCGGCTCTGGAAGGTACGCACGTCGGCCACGGGGAAGCGGACGCACTTGCCGTCATAGGAGGCCAGCAAAATGTCGTCCTGATCCGTGCAGGGCAGCACCGCCACCAGGCTGTCGTCGGCATCGTCGCCTTCGAACTTCATGGCGATCTTGCCGTTGACGTTGATCGAGACGAAATCGCTCAGATCGTTGCGGCGGACATAGCCCTTGGCGGTAGCGAACATGACATGCAGCTCGCCCCACTTGCTCTCGTCCTCGGGCAGCGGCAGCACGGTGGTGATCTTCTCGCCTTCCGACAGCGGCAGCAGGTTGACGAAGGCCTTGCCGCGCGATTGCGGCGTGCCTTCCGGCAGACGATAGACCTTGAGTTTGTACACCCGGCCAATATTGGAGAAGAACAGGACCGGCTGGTGCGTGCTGGCGACGAAGACCCGGGTGACGAAATCCTCGTCCTTGGTGCTCATGCCGGTGCGGCCCTTGCCGCCGCGCTTCTGTAGGCGGTAGGTCGACAGCGGGGTACGCTTCACGTAGCCCGAGAAGCTGACCGTCACCACCATGTCCTCGCGCTGTATCAGCGACTCTTCGTCCTGCTCGAATTCCAGGTCGACGATCTCGGTGCGGCGCGGCGTGGCGAAGCGTTCCTTGATGGCCACCAGTTCGCTGCGCAGGATGCCCATCAGCTTTTCGCGGCTGCCGAGGATCGAGAGATATTCGTTGATCTCGTCGGCGAGCTTCTTCATCTCGTCGCCGATCTCGTCGCGGCCCAGCGCCGTCAGGCGATGCAGGCGCAGATCGAGAATGGCGCGCGCCTGGGTCTCCGACAGCTTGTACTTGCCGTCGATGACGCGATGGCTCGGATCGTCGATCAGCGCGATCATGTCAGCCACGTCCGAGGCTTCCCAGTCGCGCTCCATCAACTGCTCGCGCGCGACCTGCGGATTGGGCGCAGCCCGGATCAGCGCGATCACAGCGTCGATATTCGCCACCGCGATAGCCAGACCGACCAGCACATGGGCGCGGTCGCGTGCCTTGCCCAGCAGATAGCGGGTGCGCCGGGCGATCACTTCCTCGCGGAAGTTCACGAAGGCGCCGATGAGCTGCTTCACATTCAGCAGCTCCGGCTTGCCGCCATTCAGCGCCAGCATGTTGACGCCGAAGGAGGTCTGCAGCGGTGTGAAGCGGTAGAGCTGGTTCAGCACCACCTCCGCCATTGCATCGCGCTTGACCTCGATCACCACACGCACGCCGTCGCGATCGGATTCATCGCGCAGATCGGAAATGCCTTCGATCTTTTTCGACCGCACGGCTTCGGCGATCTTCTCGATCATCGCTGCCTTGTTCACCTGATAGGGAATCTCGGTGATGATGATCGCTTCGCGCTCTTTGCGGATCTCCTCGATATGCACGCGGCCGCGCATGACCACCGAGCCTCGGCCGGTCCACATCGCCGCCTTGGCGCCAGCCCGGCCGAGGATGATGCCGCCGGTGGGGAAATCCGGCGCCGGCAGCAGCTCCAGCAGCTGCTCCAGCGTCACGTCCGGATTGTCGACATAGGCGCAGCAGGCGTCGATCACCTCGCCCAGGTTATGTGGCGGGATGTTGGTCGCCATGCCAACGGCGATGCCGTTGGCGCCATTGACCAGCAGATTGGGGAACTGCGCTGGCAGAACCACCGGCTCCTGCGTGCTGTCATCGTAGTTCGGCTGGAAATCGACAGTCTCCTTGTCGATATCCTCCAGCAACGCCTCGGCCGGCTTGTCCATGCGGATTTCGGTGTAACGCATGGCCGCCGGCGGATCGCCGTCCATCGAACCGAAATTGCCCTGACCGTCCAGCAGCGGCAGGCGCATCGAGAAAGACTGCGCCATGCGCACCATGGCGTCATAGATCGCCTGGTCGCCGTGCGGGTGATATTTACCCATCACATCACCGACCACGCGGGCCGACTTGCGGTAAGGCTTGTCCGAACCGTAGCCGTTCTCGTGCATCGAATAGAGAATGCGGCGATGCACCGGCTTAAGGCCGTCGCGCGCATCGGGCAGCGCGCGCGACACGATTACGCTCATCGCGTAACCGAGGTAGGAGCGCTGCATCTCCTCTTCGATTGAAATCGGCTGGATATCGTGCGGAAGCTTCGGCTGATCGGTCACGAAACGGGCGTCCGGATGCTATATGGATGTCGGCAAAAACGGCGTTTTTGGGCCACCCGAAAGGGCCGTTTCAGGCCCTGGAATCAGGCCCCGAAAACTACCACGCTAGGGGGGCTTACAGCAACGCCGGGCACCCCGGTTAAAGGCGCAAAATCAGGGGTCAAAAATGCCCGTTTTCAGCCAATTCCACTGCTGTTCGCCACAGCAGGGGATCAAGGGTACCCCCCAGGGCCTGTCGGCGGCGCGATAGCGGCTGCCGTCCAGCCGTTTTGCCACCCCGCCGGCCTCCTCGATCAGCAGGCATCCGGCCGCGTGATCCCAGGGCATGGCGCGGTTATAGACGGCGTAGTGGATGTGGCCTTCCGCCATCGCCAGATACTCCTGCCCGGCGCAGCGCAGGATGAGAACGCCCGCGGTCTTGTCGATGCGATGGGCGATGCGGGCGGCGAATTCGCGGTCGCCGTAGCGGATATTCGGCGCACCGGAGATATGCGCCAGCGACGGCGGTTTCGGCGTGACCAGCTTGCGGCGGCTGCCATCGGATTCATGCATCCAGGCGCCCTCGCCCTTCTTCGCCATTGCGGTCACGCCGCGCACCGGATCGTGAATCCAGCTTGCAATCGCATCGCCGTCATGCACCAGCGCTACCATCACGGCGAACAGCGCATTGCCCACCGCAAAGTTGGCGGTGCCGTCGACCGGATCGATCAGCCAGGCGCTGCCCGGCCGGCGCAGTGCTTCCATGATGCCTTCGTCGCCGCTGACGGCTTCCTCGCCGACGACAGTCGAGCCAGGCAGCAAGGCGCGCAGTCGCGGCTCGAGATAGGCCTCGGATTCCTTGTCGGCGATGGTGACAACGTCGTGCGGGCCGGCCTTCTGATCGACTTCGGATGTGCTGAGCTGGCGGAAGCGCGGCATGATCGTGAGGCGGGCCGCGTCCTCGATCAGCATCCGCACGGCATCCATATCGACCTGAGGCATAGTCACGCGCGTTTCCTATCCTGACGTTTCAGCCATTTGCCAGCCTCGGCCTGCGACAGCGCTACCGAGAGCTTGAGATGTCCCTCCTGCTCCTGCATGTCGAGGACTTCGCCATGACGATGCAGCCAGGCCAAAGCCGCGCCATCGCCGGCATCCAGGGTAACATCGAGTTCCACGCGATCCCGGCCCAGCATCGCATCGATGCGCTGCAGCAACGCGTCGCAGCCGGTGCCTTCCAATGCGGAGATCACCACCGCGCGTTCCTGGCGCTTGCCCTGATTTTCCAGGCTGGTGCGGCCTTGCGGGCTCAGCAGATCGGCCTTGTTCCAGGCCTCCAGAATGCGATGACCGGTATCGTCGCTGATGCCCAGCGAGGCCAGAACGTCATTCACGTCCTGCGCCTGGGCTTCGCTGTCCGGATGCGACATGTCGCGGACATGCAGGATGAGATCGGCGGCGATCACCTCTTCCAGGGTCGCACGGAAGGCGGCGACCAGATGCGTCGGAAGGTCGGAGATGAAGCCCACCGTATCGCTCAGGATGATCTGCCGGCCTGACGGCAGGCGCACCACACGCATGGTCGGATCCAGCGTGGCGAACAGCAGATCCTTGGCGAAGACCGCGGAATCCGTCAGACGGTTGAACAGCGTTGACTTGCCCGCGTTGGTGTAGCCGACCAATGCCACCACCGGATACGGCACCTTGCTGCGGGCCCGGCGATGCAGTGAGCGGGTATTCACCACATGCTCAAGCTCGGCCTTGATCCGGCTGATCCGTTCGCCGATCAGGCGGCGGTCGATTTCCAGCTGGCTTTCGCCAGGACCGCCGAGGAAGCCGAAGCCGCCGCGCTGACGCTCCAAGTGGGTCCAGGACCGTACCAGGCGCGAGCGCTGATAGGTCAGATGCGCCAGCTCGACCTGCAGTCGGCCCTCCTTGGTGCGGGCGCGGTCGCCGAAGATTTCCAGGATCAGGCCAGTGCGGTCGATGACCTTGGCCTTCAGCGCGCGCTCCAGATTGCGCTGCTGCACCGGCGATACCGCCGCGTCGACGATCACGACATCGACCGGATGCTCGGCAATAAAAGCTGCGAGTTCCTCCGCCTTGCCCGGACCGATCAGGGTCGACGGACGCCAGGCGGAAACCCAGATCAATTCGGAGTGAATGACATTGAGATTGATCGCTTTCGCCAGTCCCACCGCCTCTTCCAGGCGTGCTTCCGGCCGCCGGCGCAGGTCGGCCGCGGCCGGTTTCTGCGCCGATTTCAGAGCGGGATGTAGAACGAGCGCGTTACGCACGCGCTCGTCCCCAGGACCGTTATGATCTGCCATCACAGAACTATAACCGATACCGCAGCATTATGTGCGGTTCGTAATTCGATCAGCTCTGCTCTCCCTGGGCGCCCTGTCCCTGCGAGGCAGGATCGAACAATTGAATCGGACCCGACGGCATCACCGTCGAGATGGCGTGCTTGTAAACCAGCTGCATATGACCGTCCCGGCGCAGCAGCACCGAGAAGTTGTCGAACCAGCTGATGATCCCCTGCAACTTGACGCCGTTCACGAGGAATACCGTGACGGGGGTCTTGGTCTTGCGGATGTGATTGAGAAAGACGTCTTGGACGTTTTGAGGCTTTTCGGCGGCCATAATAGTTGGACCTTTCTTTTCTTATGTTGTTGTTTTATTTTGTTTTTATCGGACTCTGCCGACTTTGCGGGGGCGGCGGCCGCTGCCCCACGCACTGCTATTTAACCACTAACGGGCGAAAGTGGCAAAACAATGGCGTGAAGCTGCGCGGGTGGGATGCGAACCCCATCCGTGACCAGCCGTAACGCGGTGCTTTTTTAGGCCGCGAAATCTTGGAGAGCAATGCTCCGGGAGCGCAATGCCTCTAGGGAGCAATAAACGGTGCCTGCCAATCCGCCCCGCCAGCCGCATGCGTGGCAGCATGGGCCTCGTAGGCAGCGCGCAGCTTGCTGGCCAGGATGCCCGGCCCGCCATTGCCGATCGGCTTGCCGTCGAGCGACACGATCGGCATGACGAAAGACGTCGTCGAGGTAACGAACGCCTCCTTCGCCTCCAGGGCCTCGGCCACGGTAAAGGTCCGCTCCTCAACCTTCATCCCTAAACGCCGCGCCAGTTCCAGAATGGCGCTGCGGGTGATGCCGCCGAGGATTGCCTTGCTCAGGGCACGGGTGACCAGGACATTGTCCTTGGTCACGATCCAGGCGTTGGACGAGCTGCCTTCGGTAACATAGCCGTCGCGATCCACCAGCCAGGCTTCATAGGCGCCGGCTTCCTTGGCAGCCTGCTTGGCCAGTGCAGCCGCCAGCAATCCCACCGTCTTGATGTCGCAACGGCCCCAGCGGATATCCGGCTGGGTGATGGCGGCAACGCCCTTCTCCGCATTGGCCGCGGCCTTGACCAGGTTGAGGCTGCGGGCGATTGCAACCACCGTCGGCCGCGTATTGGCTGGGAAGGCGAATTCCCGCTTCGCCGCGCCGCGCGTGACCTGGATGTAGATGAGGCCGTCGCGGACGCGGTTGCGCCGCACGGTTTCCGCCATCACGGCAGTCAGGGCGCCCCGGCTCATCGGCAGCGCGATGCGCAATTCCTTCAGGCTGCGCTCCAGGCGGTCGACATGGCCGTCCGCATCGACAAGCTGGCCGCCGAGCACCCCGATCACCTCATAGACGCCATCGGCGAACTGGAAGCCACGGTCTTCGACATGAACTGCCGCGCGCGCATAGGGCAGATAGCGGCCATTGACATAGGCGACGCGAGACATCGCTTTCCTTTCTTTGGGATGCTTAGAAGAATTCCAGGCGGACGGCGAACAGCTTTTCTACTTTTTTCACGACATCCTTGCGGACGAACAGAATGACGCGGTCGCCAGCCTCAATCTCGCTATCTCCGCGAGCGATCATCACCTGTTCACCCCGAATGATGGCACCGATCATCAACCCGTCAGGCAGATTGAGATCGCGCAAAGGCTGCCCTACCAGCGCGCTGGTTTCAACGGCTTCGGCCTCCAGGACCTCCGCGGCGCCGTCGCGCAGACTGTAGACCCCGCGGATGCGGCCGCGGCGGACATGCTGCAGGATGGACGACACCGTCGTCGAACGGGGATTGACCACGACATCGACGCCGAGTGAGCCGATCAGGTTCTCGTAGGCCGGGTTGTTGACCAGCGTGACCGCGCGCTGGCAGCCGGCCCGCTTGGCCAGCAGCGAGGTAAGGATGTTCACCTCGTCGTCATTGGTCAGCGCGATGATGGCCTCGGAGGCCCCCACCTTGGCCTCGTTGAGGATTTCGATGTCCAGGGCATCGCCGTTCAGCACCACGCCATTACGGATCTGGCCGGCGATATAATCGGCGCGATCCTTGTTCGCCTCGATGATCTTCAGAAGCACCGAGGGCTGGCTCTCCTCGATTTCCCGTGCCAGGAAAAGCCCGATATTGCCGCCGCCCGACAGCACGATCCGGCGCGCCTCGCGCTCTTCATGGCCAAACAGCCGCATGCCGCGCTGCACATGATCGGACTGCGCGATGAAATAGATTTCGTCACCGACTTCGAGGTGATCGTCGGCCTCCGGCACGATCATGCGCCCGCCCCGGCTGATGCCGCAGACATTGACAGCCAGGTCCGGAAACAGCTCCGTCAGTTGCCGCAGCGGCGTGTTAAGAACTGGGCATTCCTCGCCAAGGCGCACGCCGATCAGGCGCAGACGGTCTTCCGCGAATGGGATCATCTCAAAAGCGCCGGGCGTCATGATCCGCCGATGGATTGCCCGCGCCACCTCGATCTCCGGTGAGATGATGTAGTCGATCGAGATATGCTTTTCGTTGAAGAGATCGGACCATTCCGGCTTGAGATAGCTCTGCGCGCGGACACGGGCGATCTTGGTCGGGACGTTGAACAGTGCCCGCGCCACCTCGCAGGCGATCATGTTCACCTCGTCCGCGAAGGTGACCGCGATCAGCATGTCGGAATCGGCGGCACCCGCCTGCTCCAGCACATCCGGATGCGAGGCATGGCCGACGATTCCGCGCAAATCGTAGCTCTCAGCGGCCTTGTGGGCGCGCTCAGGCGAGATGTCGATCATCGTCACTTCGTTGCCCTCGGCCGCCAGCTGGCGGGCGATGGTAGTCCCAACCAGACCGGCACCGCAGACGATGACCTTCATGGCGTCGCGCCCCTCTTAGCCTGTGCCGTTTCGGTCGAGATTGACCACGCCCAGTGCCTTGAGCTTGCGATGCAGGGCCGAGCGCTCCATGCCGATGAAGCTGGCAGTACGGGAAACATTGCCGCCAAAGCGCGTGATCTGCGCCAGCAGATATTCGCGCTCGAACATCTCACGCGCATCGCGCAGCGGTAAAGCCATGACTTCCGTCGTGGTTTCCGGCCGCAGGGCAATGGGCGGCGTGGCGCCGAGATCGGCAGGCAGCATATCAGCGTGAATGGCGCCCTTCTGCTCGGCCGGAAGCATGATCAGCAGACGCGCGATGGCGTTGCGCAGCTCGCGCACATTGCCCGGCCATTCCGCCGATTGCAGCGCGAGCAGCGCATCTTCCGCCAGCTCGCGCGGCGGCACGCCCTGGCGATGCGCCTCGACCTGGACGAAATGCTTGGCCAGCAGCGGAATGTCTTCGCGCCGGTCGCGCAAAGCCGGCACCTTCAGCGGCACGACATTCAGCCGGTGGAACAGATCCTGGCGGAACAATCCCTGCCCCACCCGCGCCGTCAGGTCGTAGCAGGTTCCGGAGATGATGCGGACATCGACCTGTACCCGCGTGCGGCCGCCGATGCGCTCGAAACTCTGCTCAGTCAGCACGCGCAGCAGCTTGGCCTGCGTCTCCGGCGGCATCTCTGCCACTTCATCGAGGAACAGCGTGCCGCCATGCGCCTCCTCCAGCACGCCGATCTTGTGATGGCGCTGGCCGTTGACGGCTTCTTCTATGCCGAAGAGCTGCTGCTCCATCTGCTCCGGCGACATTGCCGCGACACTGAGTGTCACCCAGGGGCCGCCGGCGCGCCGCGAACGCTGATGCAACTGGCGCGCGACGAGTTCCTTGCCCGATCCGGGCGGACCGGAAATCAGCACGCGGCTATTGGTCGGCGCCACACGCTCGATGGCCTGCCGCAGTGCGACGATGGCCGGCGACTGGCCGATGATGTCCAGCCCTGCGCCGGAACGCTGCCGAAGATCTTCGTTCTCGCGCTTCAGGCGCGCCTGCTCCAAAGCACGCTCGACCACCAGCAGCAGGCGGTCACTCTTGAACGGCTTCTCGATATAGTCGTAGGCGCCGCGTTTGATCGCCGCCACGGCGGTTTCAATATTGCCGTGACCGGAAATCATGATCACCGGCACGTTGGCATGATCTCGAATGATGCGATCCAGAATCTCAAGACCGTCGAGCTTGCTGCCCTGCAGCCAGATATCGAGAATCACTGCATTCGGCCGGCGCGCCTCGATCTCCCGAAGCGCGCCGTCGGAGTCCGCGGCCATGCGGGTCTCGTAGCCCTCATCCTGCAGAATACCGGCAATCAGACTGCGGATGTCGGCTTCGTCATCGACGATGAGTATGTCACGCGCCATGACTGCCCGAACCTAACTTTCGTACTGTATCGTGACTCATGAGACTAGAACTCTGCTGCTGCGGCTCGGTCTCACTGCCTGAATGAGCGGCAGCTTGCACAAGCGGCAGGCGAATGCGCGCCAAACTACCACTTTTCAAGGTCGGATCAAACATCGCCGCGTCGCTGAGGCTGATCGTGCCGCCATGCTCCTCGATGATCTTCTTCACAATGGCAAGGCCAAGGCCCGTCCCCTTGGCGCGGGTGGTGACATAAGGTTCGAACAGCCGGTCGCGATTCTCTGCCGGTAAACCGCGACCATTGTCGATCACCATGATCTCCGCCCCGCCCTCAACGGGACGCAGTTCGACGGTGACCGCCCCTTGGGGCAATGCTTCGCCCTCCGGCCTTTCCCGGCCGTCGATGGCGTCGATGGCATTCTGCAGGATGTTCGTCAGAACCTGCGCAATCTGGCGCGAATCGCAGCTCAGGCGGATCGGCTCATTGGGCAACCGGCTGTCGAAGCGGATATCCTGCCGCGCCACCTGCTGAAGGAAAACAGCCTGGCGAACAAGCTGGCCCAAATCCTCTTCGCGATAGACCGGCCGCGGCATGCGCGCAAAGGCTGAGAACTCATCAACCATGCGGCCGATATCGCCGACCTGCCGGATGATGGTGTCGGTGCATTGTTCGAACACCTCCGGATCGGTCTTCACCTCTTTGAGATATTTACGCTTCAGCCGTTCGGCCGAAAGCTGAATCGGCGTGAGCGGATTGCGGATCTCATGGGCGATGCGGCGGGCGATGTCGGCCCAGGCGGCATTGCGCTGCGCCGCGACCAGTTCGCTGACATCGTCGAAGGTCACGACGTAACCCAGCAATTCGTTGCCGGTGACTTCGCGGGCGACACGCACCAGCAAGGTGCGCGTTCCGCTGCTTCGCCGCATCATCACCTGGCCGCGCTCGACAGCCTCCGCCGTATCATCGCTGAGCTTGTTGAACAGCTCCGCCATTTCCGGTGCAACCTCAGCGAAAGGACGGCCAACCACCTCGTCGAAGCTCTGCTCCAGCATCGCCAAGGCAGACGGGTTGGGAAGTGTCACCAACCCGTCGCGGTCGACGCCGATCACACCGGCGCTGACGCCGGACAGCACGGTTTCGGTGAAGCGCCGGCGCTCATCCAGCTGCCGGTTGGCGGTGATCAACTCGGCCTGCTGCGCCGCCAACTGACTGGTCATGCGGTTGAAGGTGCGGCCGAGCGTGGCGATTTCGTCATCGTCCGGCCGCTCCGTGACCCGTGCCGTCAGATCGCCGCCGCGGATCTTCTCCGCCGCAGCCACCACCTCGCCGATTGGCGTCACGAGGCGATTGGCGATCAGCAGGCCAAACCAGATCGCCGCCAGCAGCAGCAGCAAGGAGATCAGCAGAAACAGGACGGCAAAATTGATCTCCAGCGCCGAACGCGCCTGCTCAAGCCGCGTATATTGCGCTGCCGCCAGGCGCGTGCGTTCCAGATCGGCCTGCACCTTCGCGTCGATGAAGCGGCCGACATAAAGATACGCATCGAGATAAGCATCCAGCCGCACTAGGGCGCGGACGCGGTCATCCGTCTCGGCCGTGATGATCACCACCTGGCCGGCATTGGCATCCTCAAGCGCGCGCAGCGGAATCCGGTCGAACTCCATCAGCAGGCTGAGTTCGTTGCGCGCGAGGATTTCGCCGGTGGAGGTAAAGACCATCGCCTCGCCCAGGCCGCGCATCCGGGAGAGCTGGCGAACCGCCTGCTGAAGCGCAAAGGGATTGAGCGCCAGACGCGGCGCCTCGCGGTTGAGATCCACCGCCATAGCCAGCACATCGGCTCGAATAGTCTTGCGGTGCTCCTGGATATAAGCCTCGGCAACGGCGACCGAGGCTTTCACGGCGACGTTGACTCGCTCACTGAACCAAGTCTGCAAACCGAGATTGAAGAACAGCACCGCGAAGACGGTCATCAGCACGGTCGGCAATGCCGTCACTGCCGCAAACAGCATGACCATGCGGGCATGCAAGCGCGAACCAGCCGCGCCACGCCGCCGCTGCATCCACAGCATCACCAGGCGGCGCGCCACCAGGGTGATCAGGCTCAAGAGGATGACCAGGTCGGTCAGCAGCAGGATCTGGACTTCCCTGGGCGTCAGATCTCGATTGGCGCCCGGGGTCATCGCAAGATAGGTCAGCGTGCCGGCAATCAGCGCGGCAACCGCGAGGGAAATCTCCAGATGACGAATGAGCTTATGGCGGCGGAACCAGTCGGCCGCGCGCCGCAGCATGCGGGCGGCCAAAGCGGCCCCCGCCGGCATCGTATTGTCGGTCATGATTCGCGTGCGCCTGGCCGGACCATGGCCCGATCATAGCCTAGCCCGCGGCGGCAGACACCAGTCGGGGGCTTACTTAAGCCCCCGGATGACCTGGATATTGTGATCCCGGATCTTCTTGCGCAGGGTATTCCGGTTCAGGCCCAGCATATGGGCGGCCTTGATCTGGTTGCCCCGGGTGGCCGCCAGGCTGAGCGAAATCAGCGGAATCTCCAACTCCCGCAGCATCCGGTCATAGACGCCGGGCGGCGGCAGATCTTCGCCTTGGGCGGCGAAGTATTTGGTGAGATGCCGCTCGATCGCCCCGCCCAAGGTCTCCTCCTCGCTCGGCTCGGCAGCCCGCGGCGCCTGCGGCGGCTCGGCCAGCTCGTTTTCGATCACCTCCAGACCGATCACATCCTCGGCGTAGAGGGCGGCCAGGCGGCGGACCAGATTCTCCAGCTCACGGACGTTGCCGGGCCAGCGATAGCGGCGGATGCGCTCCATCGCCTCGGGCGACACCGTCTTGAGCGGCAGGCCTTGGGCGGCAGCCTGATTGAGGAAATGCCGGACGAGATCGGGAATGTCCTCGCTGCGCTCGCGCAGCGGCGGCAGACGCAGCGGCACGACGTTGAGGCGGTAGAACAGGTCTTCGCGGAACAGGCCCTGATTCACCGCCTGGCGCAAGTCGCGGTTGGTCGCCGCCACGATGCGCACATCGGTGCGGATCGGCGTGCGGCCACCCACAGTGGTATATTCGCCCTGCTGCAGTACGCGAAGCAGACGGGTCTGCGCCTCGATTGGCATGTCACCGATCTCATCGAGGAACAGCGTGCCGCCTTCGGCCTGCTCGAAACGGCCGGCATAGCGATTGGCCGCACCGGTGAAGGCACCCTTCTCGTGACCGAACAACTCGGACTCGATCAGTTCGCGCGGAATCGCCGCCATGTTGATGGCAACGAAGGGGCCGTTGCGGCGCTTGCCGTAGTCGTGCAGCGCACGCGCCACCAGTTCCTTGCCGGTGCCGGACTCGCCATAGATCAGCACGGTCAGGTCCGTGCCCATCAGGCGCGCCATGACGCGATAGATTTCCTGCATCGCCGGGGAACGGCCGATCAGTGGCAGCTTTTCCTCATCGGCCGCAGCCTCCGCCGCTTCCGAGGGCAGCGCCTTTGGCTGGCTCAGCGCGCGCTCAACGACCCGCAGCAGTTCCTTCAGGTCGAACGGCTTGGGCAGATAATCGTAAGCGCCGCGCTCGGCCGCCTTAACCGCGGTCAGCAGCGTCTTCTGCGCGCTCATTACGATAATCGGCAGGTCTGGGCGGATGCGTTTCATCCGCGGCAGCAGATCCAGGCCGTTTTCATCAGGCATCACCACATCGGTGATGATCAGGTCGCCCTCTCCTTCCGAGGCCCACCGCCATAAGGTTGCGGCGTTCCCCGTCGAACGCACCTGGTAACCGACCCGGCCAAGCGCCTGATCCAATACCGTCCGGATCGAGCGATCGTCGTCGGCGACGAGGATGGTGCCCTTATGACTCATTCGAACTCTCCGACTTCTTCCGCACCGGGGTTATGTACCGGTAGCCGTGCGCTAAATACGGTTCGGCGCGGGCGGCTATCGCATTCGATGACGCCGCCGTGGTCGCCGATGATCTTGGCAACCAATGCAAGACCGAGGCCAGAGCCGCTGACCTTGGTTGTCACAAATGGATCAAACAGATATGGCCGGATATCCTCGGAAACGCCGGGGCCGTTATCCTGCACCGACACTTCCAGCGGTAAATGCAACCTGTCCTTGGAGCCTCGCACGGCCAGACGCACGCCATGGCGGTAAGCCGTGGTCAGGACAATCTCGCCGCTCGGGTCATCCCCGATGGCTTCTGCCGCATTTTTAACCAGATTGAGGAATACTTGGACTAATTGGTCGCGATTGCCGAAAACGGGCGGCAGCGAAGGGTCGTAACGCTCGACGAAACGGAGATGCTTCGCGAAGCCCGCCTGGGCCACCTTGCGGACATGCTCCAGCACCTGGTGGATGTTGACCGGACCACGCTCGATCGGCCGCTTGTCGGAAAAGACCTCCATCCGGTCGACGAGCGCGCAGATGCGATCCGTCTCGTCGCAGATCAGCCGGGTCAGTTCGCGATCCGCCTGGTTCGCATTGAGCTCCAGCAACTGAGCTGCGCCGCGAATGCCCGAGAGCGGGTTCTTCACTTCATGCGCCAGCACCGCGGCCATGCCTGTGACTGAACGTGCCGCGCCGCGATAGGTGAGTGCGCGGTCGATCTTCGCCGCCATGCTGCGTTCATCGAAGCGGATGATGGCAAGATCCGGCGCTTCCGGCACGGGAGAGATCTGCACGTCGACCAGCCGCTCGCCCAGGCGCGGCGTGCCGAGATCGACGTCGTATTCGGAAACGCTGTAGCGCTCACGGAACACCTGACTCGCCAGCTGCAGCACCGGGCTGCCGAAAGGAACAATGTCACGCAGGTTCTGTCGGCACAGCACGGCTGCGCCAGCCTGAAAGAATTGTTCGGCCGCAGGATTGGCGTAAACGATCTCGCCCTGCGAGCCGATCACGAGGATCGGATTGGGTATTGCACCGAGCACCTGTGCGGCGTCGATCGCCGGCATCTCGATATTGTGCTCCATCTGCGCCATCAAGCCGCCATCCGATCCAGTTGCGGCGCGTAGAAGTCGCGCACCGCCTGACGGACCTGCTCCGGCTCCTCGATCTGCATGATGCGCGTGCGGAACTCGGCAGAGCCCGGCAAACCCTTAGAATACCATGCCACATGCTTGCGCGCGATCTTCAGGCCGGTCTGCACGCCGTAATGCTCAAGCATCGCATCGTAATGCTCCAGCACCGTCGCCTGCTGCTCATGCAGCGGCGGATCGGGCAGGCGCTTTCCGGTCTTCAAAAACTCGATCACCTGGCGCAGGAACCACGGACGGCCATAAGCGCCGCGACCGATCATCACGCCATCGGCCCCCGACTGTTCAAGCGCTTCCTTCGCTTCATCCAGCGTGGTGATGTCGCCGTTGACGATCACCGGGATCGACACGGCTTCCTTCACCTTGCGCACAAAGGCCCAGTCAGCGCGGCCGTTATACATCTGACACCGCGTGCGGCCGTGCACGGTCAGCATCTTGATGCCCTCGCCTTCCGCGATACGGGCAAGTTCGGGCGCGTTGCGGTTTGAATCATCCCAACCGGTGCGCATCTTCAGTGTCACCGGCAGCTTCACGGCCTTCACTGTTGCAGTCAGCAGCGTCTTGGCATGCGCAAGGTCACGCATCAGCGCAGAACCGGCATAACCGTTGACGACTTTCTTCACCGGGCAGCCCATGTTGATGTCGATGATCGCAGCGCCGCGATCTTCGTTCAGCTTGGCCGCCTCGCCCATGACGCGGCCCTCGCAACCGGCAAGCTGCACCGCCATGGGAAATTCTTCGGGCACATTCTCCGCCATCTTCAACGACTGGCGCGATGCGCGGACCATCGCCTCCGAGGCGATCATCTCTGACACAACCAAGCCTGCGCCGTTGCGCTTTACGAGGCGGCGGAATGGGAGGTCGGTCACTCCAGACATGGGCGCCAGGACAACCGGGTCTTCTATGGAGACGGGACCGATTTTTATGCTCATTTTTTGCACAACGCTTAAAGCTGCACAGTTGTTGTTCAGATTAGTGGGATTCCTATTGCGCCGCAATATCATTCCGAAATGGTCCCGGCGCCTGCCGCTGACCCTTGGCCAGTTCCCGGCCCCTCGGCTAGGGTGCCCGGCATGCAAGCTGCCGCATTGATCGTCGCGGCCGGCCGGGGATTACGGGCCGGAGGAAACAAACCCAAGCAATATCAATTGCTTGGCGGAAAGTCATTGCTGCGGTACAGTATTGACGCCTGCCTGCGTCACCCCGCAATAGCACGGGTGACGGTCGTGATCCACCCCGATGATGTGGAAAGCTATCGCGCCGCGACCATTGGCCTGGAAAGCCAGCCCCGCCTTACCGCCCCTTGCCTGGGCGGGGCGACCCGGCAGGATTCCGTGCGGCTGGGGCTGGAAGCCCTGCAGCAATATGCTCCGGATACGGTGCTGATCCACGACGCGGCCCGGCCCTTCCTGCAGCCGGACCGGATCGATGCGCTGCTCGGCATGCTGAAGGAAGCGCCGGGTGCCATCCTGGCGATTCCTGTAGTCGATACTTTGAAGCGTGACGACGCCGGCCTCGCCAAAGGCGGCGTGGACCGCTCAGGCCTGTGGCGCGCCCAGACCCCGCAGGCCTTCCGCTTTGCCGATATTCTGTCTGCGCATCGCAAGGTTGCTGGACTTGCTTTGACAGACGATGCCGCCGTGGCGGAGCAGGCGGGCCTGGCCGTGCGCTTCGTGCCCGGCAGCGAGGAGAATTTCAAAGTGACCGAACCCGAGGATTTCGCGCGGGCCGAAAAACAATTGCTGCTGCAGCTGCCCGATATCCGCACCGGTCAGGGTTTCGATGTGCATGCCTTCACGGACGAGGCTGGCCGAAAACTGATGATCGGCGGCATCGAGGTGCCGCATGAGAAAGGCCTGGCCGGTCATTCGGATGCCGATGTGGCCTTGCATGCCTTGACCGACGCAATACTCGGCGCGCTCGGCACTGGCGATATCGGTCAGCATTTCCCACCCAGCGATCCGCGCTGGAAGAATGCTGACTCCGCTGCCTTCCTGGAACATGCCGTCAGCTTGGTGCGCGGGCGCGGCGGCATCATCGCCCATGGCGATGTGACGATCATCTGCGAAGCGCCCAAGATCGGCCCGCATCGTCAGGCGATGCGCGAGCGCATCGCTCAGATCATGGAGGTCACCGTCGACCGCATCAGCGTGAAAGCCACGACAACCGAGAAACTGGGCTTCACCGGCCGCCGCGAAGGCATCGCCGCGATGGCAACTGCAACGATCCGCCTGCCGGCCTGATCATGCGGCCGCTGATTTTCCTCCTCTGCACCTGGTTCGGCCTTGGCAAATTGCCGCGCGTGCCGGGAACGTGGGGATCGCTCGGCGCCCTGCCCTTTGCCTGGGGTTTGCAATATCTCGGCGGGCCCTGGGCACTGGCGGTTGGCACTGCTTTCGTCGCTCTCCTGTCGCTTTGGGCGATACGCCTGTATCTCATCTACTGGCCCGGCGACGATCCGGGCGAAGTCGTGATCGACGAAGTGGCTGGTCAATGGATGACCCTGGTCTTCGTGCCCCTCGACTTCACGCTCTACGCTTTCGCTTTTTTCGCCTTCCGCTTCTTCGACATGGTAAAGGTCTGGCCGGCTTCCTGGGCAGACCGTAACCTCACCGGCGCGCCCGGCGTGCTGATCGATGATCTCTTCGCCGGCGTCTATGGCATGCTGACCATGCTGGTACTGCTCTATTACTGGTGAAATCGATGGACGATACCCTGCTTCGCCTGGCCGAAGACCTGCTGGCCAGATGCCGCGCCAAGAAACTGATGCTGGCGACAGCAGAATCCTGTACGGGCGGATTGATCGCGGCGACGCTGACCGAGATCGCCGGCTCGTCCGATGTGTTCGAGCGCGGTTTCGTCACCTACTCCAATGCGGCGAAATCGGCACAGCTTGGTGTGCCCGCTGAAATCATCGCCGGGCATGGCGCGGTGTCGGAAGAAGTGGCGCGCGCCATGGCGGAAGGCGCATTGCGCAAAAGTCAGGCCGATATCGCTATTGCCTGCACTGGCATCGCGGGTCCGGGTGGCGGCACTAAGACCAAGCCCGTTGGCCTCGTTCACATCGCCGTCGCCGGGCGCGACATGGCAACCATGCATCAGCGCATGACCTACGGTTCCATCGGCCGCAGCGCCGTGCGCAGCGCCACGGTGGAGGATGCACTCTCCCTGGCGCGGGAAATGGTCGAGGAGATCGGCGTCGCCCGCTAAAGCGCCGCCAGACGCCTCACTTCGCTGGACGCCGCAATGGTGCCATCGCGCTGGAAGCGTTCGTGGTTCTGATCGATATCGTCCAGACGATAGAGATAATTCACCATGATCCCCGCCGACTGCGTCATGCCGTTTTTCGAGCGGTCGCCCAGCCAGTTCAGACGATGCACCGTGGCGCCGTTGCTCAAATGGAAGCGCGCCACCGGATCGCGCGGCCGGCCGCGCTCCTGCGCAGTCAGCAGATAGCGCGCGCATAGCCGCAGCAGAACCGGCTTCATCGCCTCAGCCAAAGGCGGATTGTCGACCCAGCTATTGTCCTTCAGCAGGCTGGGCAGCATGCCCTTGGAAAACCGCTTGCCGAGCGCCTCGCGGAGCTTCTCGCGCGCATCCGCGCTGACCAGGTCCGGCGTGCCCTGTGCAATCGCTTCGTTCAGCCATTTGCAGAAGCCCGGGATCGGCGACAGCGTCGAGAACTGCTTCAGATGCGGCAATTCGCGGGAGAGATCGTCCACCACGCGCTTGATCAGGAAGTTGCCGAACGAAATCCCGCGCAAGCCGACCTGCGTGTTCGAGATCGAATAGAAGATCGCGGTATCGGCCTCGCGCGGATCGAGCACGGGCGAGGATTGATCGAGCAGAGCCTGCACATTGCCGGCGATGCCTTTCACCAGTGCGACCTCGACGAAGATCAGCGGCTCCAGCGGCATGCGCGGATGGAAGAAAGCATAGCAGCGCCGGTCGCTGTCCAGCCGGTTGCGCAGATCGTCCCAGCTTTCGATGGCATGCACCGCCTCATAGGCAATCAGCTTTTCCAGCAGGGCCGCCGGGCTGTTCCAGGTGATGCGCTGCAATTCCAGGAAGCCGACATCGAACCAAGCGACGAACAGATCCTCCAGATCGGCATCGAGGATGGCGAGTTCCGGCGCGTCTTTCTTAAAGCGGAAAGCATCGGCGCGCAGATCGACCAGGAATTTGACACCCTGCGGCAGAGCCGTGAATTGTGTTAGCAGGCGCTGCCGCGGCGGGGTCAATGCCAACCGCAGCTTGCGTTCGGCCTTGTGGCGGGAGACTGGATCGGGCGCCGACTGGACTTCGGCGATGGCTTTATCCAGCTCGGCGGCGTCAGCGGAAAATCCGTTCGCCAAGGTCTGCAGGAAAGCGCGTTTGCCTTCGTCGGTCAGGCCCAGATAAAGCCGTCCCAGGGCTGCGGCACGGGCGCGTGCTGATACCTCGCCGCCGCGCGCCTCAAGGCATTCGCTGAACAGGTGCCGCAGCCGCTCGACATCCTTCTGCCCAAGCGCCCCCTCCCGGCCAATCTGGCCTGTCTCGTCGCCGCCTGCGATGCCGCGCCAGACGCCCACCAATCCTCGCAAGCCACGTTCCAGTAAGTTTCCGGAGACTGGCAAGGTGGGCAACGCGACCATCGGCGGGCCTCCATTTTTGCTGCGGATCAGGCAGCGGTTATCGTAGCACCAGGCGGTAACGATAATCCATTCTCGCCGTAAAGCTGGCGAGCGCGTGTCTCAAATGCGGCGACCATGCGGCGCACCGCTTCATTGAACAGTAACTCGATGGTTTTTTGCAGAAGCCGCGAGTTGAATTCGAAGTCGACATAGAAATCGATTTCGCAGCCTTGCGGATGCGGCAGGAACTTCCAGTGATTCCTCAAATATTTGAACGGCCCTTCGGCGTATTCGACATCGATCCGCATGGCCTGCGGATCGAGTGTCACCCGGGAGGTGAAACGCTCGCGAAACATTTTGAAGCCGATAATCAGGTCGGCCACCATCAGTTTCTCGCTGCGCTCGCGGATGCGGGCGCCCAGACACCAGGGCAAGAATTTGGGGTAGTGTTCCACACCCGCGACCAGAGCAAACATCTGGTCCGGCCGGTATGGCAGGACACGCTTTTCTGCGTGGGTCGGCACGCTGCTATTCTCCAGCCGCCGCCAGCTTGGCCTCTCGTGCAGCACGCAGCTTGGCAAAATCATCGCCGGCGTGATGCGACGAGCGCGTCAGCGGCGAAGACGCAACCATCAGGAAGCCCTTGGCATAGGCCAGTGTCTTGTAAGCCTCGAATTCGGCCGGCTCGACGAAACGCGCCACCGGGGCGTGCTTGCGGGTCGGCTGCAGGTACTGGCCCAGCGTGATGAAATCGACATCGGCGGCGCGCAGATCGTCCATGACCTGCATCAGCTCGATTTTGTCCTCGCCTAAGCCCACCATCAGGCCGGACTTGGTGAACATCGAGGGATCGATTTCCTTCACCCTGGCGAGCAGTTGCAGCGAGGCGAAATACCGCGCGCCCGGACGGATCGTCGGATAGAGGCGCGGCACGGTTTCCAGATTGTGGTTGAACACGTCCGGCTTCGCCTTCACCACCGCTTCGATGGCACCGGGCTTGCGCAGGAAATCCGGCGTCAGCACTTCAATCGTGGTCTTGGGCGACGCCTCGCGGATCGCTTCGATGGTGCGGACGAACTGGCTGGCGCCGCCATCGGGCAGGTCGTCGCGGTCGACCGAGGTGATCACCACGTGATGCAGCCCCAGCTTGCCGACGGCATCGGCGACATTCTGCGGCTCGTGTGGATCGAGGCTGCCCGGCTTACCGGTGGCGACATTGCAGAAAGCGCAGGCGCGGGTGCAGACCGCGCCGAGGATCATGAAGGTGGCGTGACGCTGCTTCCAGCACTCGCCCAAATTCGGGCAGGCCGCTTCCTCACAGACCGTGTTCAACTTCAGGTCGCGCATCAGCTTGCGCGTCTCCGCCACTTCCGGCGCGGTCGGCGCTTTCGCACGAATCCAATCCGGCTTGCGAAGCAGCGGCGTGTCCGGCTTATGGGCCTTCTCTGGATGGCGGAGCTGCGGTTGCTGTACGGTCACGATCTTACCCTCTGGGCCTGCCTCACGACTGAGGTAGCGCCCTCTTTTATACAGGAAACCCCCGTTTCTGAAACCGGCCCGCCCCGGCCGGAAAACTAGTAATTCAGGGCCCTGCCATAGGCATCCAGCACCGACTCATGCATCATTTCGCTCAAGGTCGGGTGCGGGAAAACCGCATGCATCAACTCGACTTCCGTGGTTTCCAGGGTCTTGGCAATGCCAAAGCCCTGGATCATCTCGGTCACTTCGGCGCCGATCATATGAGCACCCAGCAGCTCGCCCGTCTTGGCGTCGAAGACCGTCTTCACGAAGCCCTCCGGCTCGCCCAGGGCAATCGCCTTGCCGTTGGCGATGAAGGGATACCGGCCCACCTTCACCTCATAGCCCTTGGCCTTGGCGGCTGCCTCGGTCAGGCCGACGCTGGCGATCTGAGGCGTGCAATAGGTACAACCGGGGATGTTGGATGTATCCAGCGGATGTACATCCTTCAGCCCGGCGATCTTCTCCACGCAGATCACGCCTTCATGGCCGGCCTTATGCGCAAGCCAGGGCGGCCCGGTCAGATCGCCGATGGCATAGACGCCCGGCTCGTGGGTCCGGCTGTATTCGTCGACCACGATATGGGACTTCTCGACTTTGACCTTGGTACCTTCCAGGCCGATGTTTTCGACATTGCCAACGATGCCAACCGCCAGGATCACGCGATCGACCGTAAGCTGGCTTTCCTTCCCGGCCTTGTCCTTCAGTGTGGCAGTGACGGTGTCGGCGCCCTTCTTGAGCGCCGTCACCGTCGTGCCGACATGGATCTTCATCCCCTGCTTCTCGAAGGCCTTTTGGGCGAAAGCCGAAATCTCTTCGTCTTCCACCGGCAGGATGCGATCGAGCACTTCCACCACCGTCACTTCGCAGCCGAGCGTGCGGTAGAAGCTGGCGAATTCGATGCCGATGGCGCCGGAACCGATGACCAGCAGCGACTTGGGCAGAGCCGGCGGCACCATCGCTTCCTTGTAGGTCCAGACGAGCTTGCCATCCGGTTCCAGGCCCGGCAGCGCGCGCGCGCGAGCGCCGGTGGCGAGGATGATGTGCTTCGCCGTCAGGTCGGCGACCGGCTTGCCGTCCTTGGTGACTTTCACCTTGCCCGGGCCATTGAGCGCGCCATGGCCGTCGAACACCGTGATCTTGTTCTTCTTCATCAGGTGCTTCACGCCCGATGAAAGCTGCGCGGCGACTTTGCGCGACCGCTCGACCACCTTGGCGGTGTTGATCGTTACCTTGCCTTCGACGGTGAAACCAAAAGCCTCGGAATGTTTGATGTTGCTGTAGATCTCGGCTGAGCGCAGCAAGGCCTTGGTCGGGATGCAGCCCCAGTTCAGGCAGATGCCGCCCAGATGCTCGCGCTCCACGATGGCCGTCTTCATCCCGAGCTGGGCTGCGCGGATGGCGGTGGTATAGCCGCCCGGGCCCGAGCCGACGACGATGACATCGAAACTGGTATCAGCCATGGGCCTCTCCTCAGACTGAGCGGGTAATGCCGCCGTCGACGCGAATATTCTGGCCGGTGATGTAACTGGCCTGCTCCGACAGCAGGAAGGCCACCGTATCGGCGATCTCGCGCACGGTGCCGTAGCGCTTCATCGGGATGCGGGCGACGCGCTCGGGCTTCGAGGGCAGGCTGTCGATGAAGCCCGGCAGCACATTGTTCATGCGGATACCCTGGGCGGCATACTGATCGGCATAGACCTTCGAAAAGCTGGCGACCGCAGCGCGCACCGGACCCGAGATCGGGAAATCCGCCTCAGGCTCGAAAGTGGCGTAGGTGAGCAGATTGACGAAGGCGCCACCGCCCTGCTTCAGCATCACCGGCGTCACCAGCCGCACCATGCGGACGACCGCGAGATGCACCAGCTCGAAACCGGTCAGCCAGGCGGCATCGTCCAGGTCCTGCAGCGCGCCCTTGGGCGGATGGCCGGTATTGTTCACCACCGCATCGATGCGGCCGTATTTATCCAGCGTCAGATCGACCAGCGCTTTGAGATCTTCCGCCTTGGCATTCGAGCCAGCAAGGCCGACGCCGCCGAGGCTTTCCGCCAGAGTCTTCGCGGCCCCTGACGGCGACATTGCCGCCACCTTGTATCCATCGGCTGCGAGCTTCTTCAGCACCGCAGCCCCCATGCCCTTGCCGGCGCCGGTGACAATCGCGACTTTCGCTTCAGCCATGTCGCGCCCTCACAGCAGCATGGTCAGCGGGTCGTCGATGAACCCCTTGAAGGCCTGCAGGAACTCCGCACCCACGGCACCGTCCACAACGCGGTGATCGACCGACAGGGTGCAGGTCATCACCGTGGCCGGAACGATCTGGCCGTTCTTCACCACCGGGCGCTGTTCGCCCATGCCGATGGCAAGGATGCAGCCCTGCGGCGGATTGATCACCGCCTCGAACTGCTTGATGCCGAACATGCCGAGATTGGAGATCGAGAAGGTGCCGCCCTGATATTCCTCGGGCTTCAGCTTGCCCTCGCGGGCACGCGCGGCGAGATCCTTCATCTCGGCCGCGATTTGCGTCAGGCCCTTCGTCTCAGCCTGCTTCACGATCGGCGTGATCAGGCCGTTCGGCGTCGCCACCGCAACCGAAATATCGGCATGCTCGTAGAACAGCAGGCCGCTCTCATCATAAGAGGCATTCGCCGCGGGCACCTTCTTCAGCGCCAGGGCAACGGCGCGGATGACGAAATCGTTGACGCTGATCTTGGTCTCGGACTTCTCGTTCAGCCGCTTGCGGAAGGCCAGCAGTTCGTCGATCTCGGTGTCGATGGTGAGATAGAAATGCGGCACCGTCTGCTTGGCTTCGGTAAGCCGCCGCGCGATCGTCTTGCGCATGCTCGACAGCGGCTCCAGGCGATAGGGCATCTTGAGCAGATCGGCGAGCTGACGCGCGCCGGGGCCGCTTGCCACGGGCGCAGCTGCAGCACCGGGCTTCGCCGTCGCCGCCGTGCCCTTCGGTGCCGCTTCGATATCCGCCTTGACGATGCGGCCATGCGGGCCGCTGCCCTTCACCGTTTTCAGATCGATGCCCGCCTGCTGCGCCAGACGGCGCGCCAAAGGCGAGGCAAAAATGCGTTCGCCATCCTGCCTCGGTGCCAATACAGCAGCGGCCGGTGCAGCAGGCTTCGCTTCAGGCTTGGCTTCCGCTTTCGGCGCAGGTTCTGCCTTAGCTTCAGGCTTCGCCGCGGGCTGCGCGCTGCCAGCCTTGATGTCGGCGGCGGACTCGCCTTCCTCCAGCAGCACAGCAATCGGCGTGTTCACCGCCACACCCTCGGTGCCTTCGGCGACCAGGATCTTGCCCAGCTTGCCCTCGTCGACGGCTTCGAATTCCATCGTCGCCTTGTCGGTCTCGATCTCGGCGATGATGTCGCCCGCCTTGATCTCGTCGCCCTCTTTCTTGTGCCACTTCGCCAGCTTGCCTTCCGACATGGTCGGCGAAAGGGCCGGCATCAGGATTTCGATTGGCATCCGTCAGCCCTCCCTAGCGGTAGCACACGGCTTTCGCCGCCTGGACGATCTCATCCACGCTCGGCAGCGCCAGCTTTTCCAGATTGGCCGCGTAAGGCATCGGCACATCCTTGCCGGTCACGCGGGTCACGGGCGCGTCGAGATAGTCGAAAGCAAGCTCCATGATCGAGGCGGCGATCTCGGCGCCGACACCCGATTGCGGGAAGCCCTCTTCCACCGTCACCAGCCGGTTGGTCTTCATCACCGACTGCACGATGGTTTCCTTGTCCATCGGGCGGATGGTGCGCAGATCGATCACTTCGGCATCGATACCTTCGGCCGCGAGCTTTTCCGCCGCTGCCAGGGCATGGCCCACCGAAATCGAATAGCCGACCAGGGTGACGTCCTTGCCCGGACGCGCGATGCGCGCCTTGCCGATGGGAACGATGTAGTCGTCCAGCTTCGGCACGTCGAAGCTGCGGCCATAGAGGATTTCGTTTTCCAGGAAGACGACCGGGTTCGGATCCCTGATCGCCGCCTTGATCAGGCCCTTCGCATCGGCCGCGCTATAGGGGGCGACCACCTTCAGGCCCGGAATATGCGAATACCAGGCGGCGTAATCCTGGCTATGCTGCGCGGCGACCCGCGCAGCGGCGCCGTTCGGGCCGCGGAACACGATGGGGCAGCCCATCTGGCCGCCTGACATATACAGCGTCTTGGCCGCTGAATTGACAATCTGGTCGATCGCCTGCATCGCGAAGTTGAAGGTCATGAATTCTACGATCGGACGCAGGCCACCAAAGGCCGCGCCGACGCCAAGGCCCGCGAAGCCCTGTTCAGTGATCGGCGTGTCGATCACGCGTTCGGCGCCGAACTCGTCCAGCAGGCCCTGGCTGACCTTATAGGCGCCCTGATACTGGCCGACCTCCTCGCCCATGAGGAAGACGTTTTTGTCGCGGCGCATCTCTTCCGCCATGCCTTCGCGGATCGCTTCGCGCACCGTCATGGTGACGAACTGCGTGCCTTCCGGAATCTCCGGATCGGCGGCGATCTTCGGCTGCGGCGACGGCGCCGCAGTGACGGCGGACTCTCCGGGCTTGGTCGCCTCGGCGGGCTTGTTGTCGCTGGCCGGCGCCTGCGGCGCGGCTTTCGCTTCCGGTTCGGCCTTCGCCTTGGCCGGTGCCGCGCCCGGCTTCTCGTCTTCGCCGCGCAGCACCGCAATCGGCGCATTCACGGCGACATTCTCGGTGCCCTCGGGCACCAGGATCTTGTCGAGGATGCCTTCGTCGACGGCTTCGAATTCCATCGTCGCCTTGTCGGTTTCGATCTCGGCGATGATGTCGCCCGCCTTGATCTCGTCGCCTTCCTTCTTGTGCCACTTGGCCAGCTTGCCCTCGGTCATCGTCGGCGACAGCGCGGGCATCAGGATCTCGATTGCCATGATTGTTCCTCCCTACCCGCTTATGCTTCGACGTAGACGTCGGTCCACAATTCCGACGGATCGGGTTCGGGGCTTTGCTGCGAGAAGTCCGCGGCTTCCTGCACGATATCCTTCACTTCCTTATCGATCGCCTTCAACGCATCTTCATCGGCCAGCTTGTTGTTCAGCAGCAGGGCGCGCACCTGATCGATCGGATCGTGTTCGGCGCGCATCTTGGTGACCTCTTCCTTGCTGCGGTACTTCGCCGGATCGGACATCGAATGGCCGCGATAGCGATAGGTCATCACTTCAAGGATGATCGGGCCCTTGCCAGAGCGGCACCAGTCCACCGCCTCCTCGCCTGCTTCCTTCACCGCCAGCACGTTCATGCCATCGACCTGCCGCCCCTGGATGCCGAAGCTTTCGCCGCGCCTGTACAGAGCCGGCTGGGCCGAGGCGCGCGTCACTGCGGTGCCCATGGCGTATTGATTGTTCTCGATTACGTAGATGACCGGCAGCTTCCACAGCTCGGCCATGTTGAAGCTTTCGTAGACTTGGCCCTGATTGGCCGCGCCGTCGCCGAAATAACAGAAGGTGACGTTGTCGGTCTTGTTGTACTTCTGGGCGAAGGCGAGGCCCGTGCCTATCGGCACCTGCGCGCCGACGATGCCATGGCCGCCATAGAAATGCTTCTCGCGGCTGAACATGTGCATCGAGCCGCCCTTGCCCTTCGAATAGCCGCCGATGCGGCCGGTCAGCTCCGCCATGACGCCTTTCGGGTCCATGCCGGTGGCCAGCATATGGCCGTGGTCGCGATAGGCGGTGATGACGGCATCGCCCTGCTTGGCGCAGGCCTGCAGGCCGACGACCACCGCTTCCTGGCCGATATAGAGGTGGCAGAAGCCGCCGATCAGGCCCATGCCGTAAAGCTGGCCTGCCTTCTCCTCGAAGCGGCGGATCAGGAGCATATCTCGGTAATAGCGGAGCAGTTCATCTGCCGGGGGCAATTTGCCCGCCTTCTTGCCGCCTGCCTCAGCGGTTTTTCCCGCTTTCGCCATCGTTTCCTCCTGATCGCTCGAAACCTTGGCCCAGATCGCTGGCCGGAGGGGAAGATGGCGCCCAAGTTAAGTTAAAACAAGGATTTCTCCGGGATTAACCTGATTTCGGTTAATTCGTGTAATTCCCTTTCGCGCCACCCTCGGATCAGCGTCCGAGAATTACTAAATCGCGGTCCTTCACCATCCCCAGGACTCGGCGGGATTGCTCTTCCAGCATGTCGGCATCCAACCGGTCGGCCCGCAAAAGGTTCACCCGGCGCTCCAGGGTCTGACGCTCCGCCGTCACCTCGGCCAGGGCGGCTTCGGTTTCCTGGATCTGCAAGGTCAATCGGGTATAGGCATTGATCCCATGCTCACCTTCGACGGCGTGATAACAGAAATAGGCGATCGCAGCGAAACAGATCACCGGAACGACCGCGGCAAGCGAATGACGACGAATTTCGTGAAGAGCACTCATGGAACGAATCGAATCACATCCGAGTCGCCGGGTCAAACGATTTTCATCGGATTGGCCCGATTCTTATCTATGAGTCAAAGATTTAGGGAAGTTTGTATGCAGCGGGGCGGCCCCAGCCTCTTCCCCATCGCCCAAGGCGGCATTATGTTGCCGGCATGCACAAGAAATCTCGCCGCAGACCTCGTACAATTCGCCTCGCACTGCTCGGTACGGTCGGCCTGATCGGCTTGGCCGGCTGTGAACAGCAGGATCCCTTAGCGGGCCATGACGTGCTCCGCGATCAGGCCGAATGCTCCAGCCGGCCCGATCCCGACGCCTGCCGCATGGCCCTGGCCGATGCCCGCGCCGCCCATGTGCAGACCGCCCCGCGCTTCGCCAGCCTGAGGGAATGCGAGGATGCCTTTGGCGAGGGCAATTGCGGTACGCCGGACCGTATCCTGGCTGGCAACGACGCCTTCTCGGCCGCTCAGCCGGCCGGCGATCCCAATCAGCCGGCACAAGAACAGCAAGCGCGCTCTTCCGGCGGCGTCTTCATGCCGCTGCTGATGGGCTACATGCTGGGCCGCTCGCTCGGCGGCCCCTCGCCCTGGGGCGCGCAGCCGCTGTATCGCGATCCCAACAACATGGCCTATACCGGCAACCGTCCGCTGGGCCAGCTTAGCGGTACGCGTTTCCCCGATGCCCCGAAGGCGACGCCGACCAGCGTTGCGCGGGGCGGTTTCGGCCGCACGGGCGCCAGCTACTCCGCCGCGAGCTGAGGCCCTCCAGTCATGGAGCGCCTTGCCGTCGAGCCCCGTCCCAACTGGCGCGAGCGCGCCGAGAAAATCGGCTTTGCCTTTCACACGATCGACGGCGAACCCTATTGGTGCGAAGACGCCGCCTATCGCCTCACCGCCGCACAGGTCGATGAACTGGACGATGCCGCCCAGCGGCTCGAAGACATGTGCATGGAACTGGTCGACGAGATCGTCGCCCGGGGCGATTACGCGCCGTTCCATCTTCCCGACCAGGCCTGCAGCCTGATCGAGGAATCCTGGCGCCGCCAGGACAAGAATCTCTACGGCCGCTTCGATCTGGCCTGGAACGGCCATGGCGCGCCCAAGCTGCTCGAATACAACGCCGATACGCCAACCGCGCTCTATGAAGCGAGCGTCGTGCAATGGGAATGGCTCGACAGCTATTGCTCCCATTGCGACCAGTTCAACGGCATCCACGAGACGCTGATCGAGGCCTGGAAGCATTTCGGCCTCTGGGGCCATCGCGTTCATTTCGCCTGCGTGCGCAATCATGAGG
The DNA here is from genome assembly GCF_937960835.1 of uncultured Ferrovibrio sp. Taxonomy (GTDB): domain Bacteria; phylum Pseudomonadota; class Alphaproteobacteria; order Ferrovibrionales; family Ferrovibrionaceae; genus Ferrovibrio. The sequence goes on along the minus strand of NZ_CALGPC010000002.1, from coordinate 227,502 downwards.
AAGATTTCGGTACCACCGAATATCTGCGCGATACTGCCGTGCAGGCCGGCCTCGATACCGGACGCCTCTACATCGACGAGATCGGCTGGAACGGCAAACGCTTCGTCGATCTGCAGGCGAAGCCGATCACCGTGCTGTTCAAGCTCTACCCCTGGGAATGGCTGCTGCAGGAAGAATTCGCCCAGCATATCGGCCCCAGCGGCACCCGGATGATCGAGCCGCCATGGAAGATGCTGCTCTCCACCAAGGCGCTGCTGCCCCTGCTTTGGCAGCGCTGGCCGGAGCATGAAAATCTGCTGCCCGCTTCCTTCGATGCCTCCGCCATCCAGGGGCAGAAGATCGCCAAGCCTCTCTGGGGCCGCGAAGGCGCCGGCATTACGCGGCTGGCCGCCAATGGCGACATCCTCGAACAGACGCCCATGCAGGGCGATCCGACCGTCGATGCGATGGTCTACCAGCAGGCCATCGACATGCCATGCTTCGATGGATTTTATCCCGTGCTCGGCGTCTGGGTTGTCGCCTCCCGCGCCTGCGGACTTGGCATCCGGGAGGACCGTAGCGCGATCACGCGCAACACCAGCCGTTTCGTTCCACACCTTTTCGAGTGAGACCGACATGATCAGCACGACGCCGCCGAATTTCGGGCGCTATCTCTACACCTTGCCGGATTTCGCGCTGTATTTCGTCACCGCGCTGATCCTGCTGATGATCTTTCTGGTGGTCTACACCAAGCTGACGCCGCAACACGAATGGCGCCTGATCAAGGAAGGCAACAGCGCCGCAGCCATCTCGCTCAGCGGCGCAACAATCGGCTTCGCCCTGCCCCTCGCCGCCGCCATCATGAATTCGCAAAGCCTGGTGGACGCTGCTGTCTGGGGCGTGGTGGCCTTGATCATCCAGTGGGGCACCTTCATCGCCGCCCGCTTCCTGGTGCCGCGCCTGCCCGAGCGCATTACCAATAATGAAACCTCCGCCGGCATCGTTGCCGCAGGCCTGAGCCTCGCCGTGGGCGTGCTGAACGCGGCCTGCATGACTTACTGACGATCACGCCGCCGGCTGATCCAGACCGAATTCCTGCAACTGCCGCAGCCGGGTTATGTCGCGCACCGGCGGCGCGCCGAACATCCGGCTGTATTCGCGGCTGAACTGCGATGGGCTTTCGTAGCCCACCATGAAGCCGGCCGTCGCCGCATCCATCGCCTGGCTGAGGATCAGCCGCCGCGCTTCCTGAAGCCGCAGCTGCTTCTGGTATTGCAGCGGGCTCATCGCCGTCACCGCCTTGAAATGGTGATGCAGCGACGACGGACTCATGCCGGCGGCCCTGGTGAGCGCGTTGATGCTGAACGGCTCCGCGTAATGACGCTTGATCCAGGTGATCGCTCGGTTGATTTGCTGCAGCTTGCTGTCGGCTAGCGCGATCTGGCGCAGCTTCGCCGCCGCGTCGCCCAGCAGCAGCCGGTAAAGGATTTCCCGCTCCGCCAGCGGCGCCAGGGCCGCGATATCGCGCGGCGTTTCCAGCAGCTTCAACAGGCGGATCACGGCATCGAGCAGTTCCGGCGTCATCGTGCCCAGCGTGATCCCCGATCCGGGCGCTTCGTCTCTTCCTCGATCCAACTCGAGTTCCATCAGCAGTGCGCCGATCTGGGCCGGATCGAAATCCAGGCGAAAACAAAGATACGGCTCTGCCGCGCTGGCCTCCGTCACCTGCCCGACCACCGGCACATCGACCGACACGACCAGATAGCAGGACTTATCGTAGGTATAGACCTGATCGCCCAGCATCACCTGCTTGCGTCCCTGGGCGAGGATACACAATGCCGGCTGGTGCAGGGCATGCAGCGGCTCGGTCGGCTTGGTCGAGCGGATCAATCCAACGCGTGGGATAGCAGTGGCATGGACGCCGTCGCGGCCGCTGAAGCGGTCGATCAAGCCTGCCAGTTCCCGATACCGCTCCATGTACCCGCCTCCCGTTCTGAAGAATACTTCGTCGGAAAACGGCGGATTTCGGCCCGCCGGCAGCACTGACATTAGGCCGACCGGCACAGACCGGCCATGATGGCGGCCACATTTTCGGAGGATTGTGCAATCACCGCGGAGAACTGATCTACCGCCCTTGGCGCTTGTTGATCCACCTTGGCCCGCACGGGAACGAGACCCGAGCGAACCAGGGAGATCGTCATGTCCACCCAGAACAGCCTGAACGGCAAAGTCATTCTGATCACCGGCGCCAGCAGCGGCATCGGCGAAGCCACGGCCCGCCTGCTGGCGCAGCAGGGCGGCAGGCTGCTGCTCGGCGCGCGGCGCACCGATCGTCTGGAGAGGCTGGTGAACGACATCCGCGCAGCTGGCGGTACGGCCGCGTTCCGCAAGCTCGATGTCACCGACGCCGCCGACATGGCCGCCTTCGCCGGTCATGCCAAACAGCTCTACGGCCAGATCGACGTGATAATCAACAATGCCGGGGTCATGCCGCTATCTGCATTGTCGGCGCTGAAGTTCGATGAATGGAACCGCATGATCGACGTCAATATCCGCGGCGTGCTGCATGGCATCGCCGCCGTTCTGCCGGTGATGAAGGCGCGTGGCGAAGGCCAGATCATCAACCTCGCTTCCATCGGCGCGCATCACGTCTATCCGACCGCGGCCGTCTACTGCGCCACAAAATATGCCGTCTGGGCCATTTCTGAAGGCCTGCGGCAGGAAACCGACAGGATCCGCGTCTCCGTGATTTCGCCCGGCACGACGGAATCCGAACTGGCCGACAGCATCACCGATCCGGCCAGCAAGGAAGGCATGAAAAGCTTCCGCAGGATCACCATTCCAGCGGCCGCCGTTGCTCGTGCCATGGCTTACGCGATCAGCCAGCCCGCCGATGTCGACGTCAGCGAGATCATCGTTCGCCCCACTGCCAGTCCCTATTGAGGATGCCAGCCCCCAATGAGGAGATGGGTCATGAAGCATAGCCCGATATTCGCCGCCCTTCTGTTAGGCGCCGTCGCCGGCTGCGCACCCGCCGCGGCGCAGACGGAGACCTCAGAACGCCGCCAGCGCGGTGAAGCGGTGATGAACGCGCTCAATCTCGGCCAGCCGCAACCGGCTCTCGAAGCCCTGCGCCGCGACTTTCCGTTCCTCGCCGATGCAATTACCGACTACGCGCTGGGCGAGGTCTGGGCGCGGCCCGGCCTGGATCATCGCACCCGGCAGCTTGTCACCGTTGCCGCCTTCGCCGCCTTGGGCAACCGCGCGCAGATGAAGATCCATGCCGCCTATGCGCTGAACCATGGCGTCAGCCGCGAGGAATTGAAGGAAGTCGTCTATCTGACCACCGTCCTTGCCGGCTTTCCGCGCGCCATCGACGCGGCGATGACGCTGACCGAGCTTTTCAACGAACGTCCGGCACAGGAGGCTGCGATGCAGAATGTGGACGCTAAAAATGCAGATGTCGTCGGCATGTGGGTCAGCGAAGACGGCAATATCCGTCTCGAGATGCTGCCCGATGGCCGATATGATGAAGCGCGCGGCAGCCGCAAGAGCGCCTATACCGGACGCTACCGCGTGCAAGGCAATCAGATTGAGTATTTCGACGATTCAGGTTTCACGGCCAAAGGCACCTTGACCAATGGCGTGCTGACCGCAGGCCCGGATCGTTTCCGGCGTCAGCAATAGCGAAGAAAAAATCAGCGACAGCGCAGCAGGCGGCGGTCCGCCTCGATGGTCTCGTCGAAGGCTACAAGGCGGTTTGGCGTCAGATCGAGCACGATCAGCGCCAGTTCCCGGTCGGGCTCATTCTCATCCAGCAGGATGATGCGGTCGCGGCCGGTCTTGTAGCTGCCTTCGCGCGGCTCGGCCTCATCAAGGGTGGAGCGGAACGTGCCATCGGCGCTGAATTCGATCAATTCGCCCGCTTCGCAGCGCTCGCGGCTTACCGCCCAGCGGCCGACCACGTTCAGCGATTGCGCCGCGGCCGCGCTTGCGAAAAGCGCGACCGCCGCAGCAATCAGAAGTCCCTGCTTCAAGCTCACTGCCGCTTCAGGGCCGCAAGGCCCGGATACTTCGCAGCGACATCGAGCTCCTGCTCGATGCGGATGAGCTGGTTGTACTTCGCCAGCCGGTCGGAACGTGCCAGCGAGCCGGTCTTGATCTGGCCGCAATTGGTCGCCACCGCCAGATCGGCAATCGTGCTGTCCTCGGTCTCGCCCGAGCGATGTGACATCACTGCGCGATAGCCGTTCTTATGCGCAAGCTCAACGGCTTCCAGCGTCTCGGACAGCGTGCCGATCTGGTTGACCTTGACCAGGATCGCATTGCCGATGCCCTTCTCGATGCCCTGAGCGAGGCGCTTCGGGTTGGTGACGAACAGGTCATCGCCGACGAGCTGCACGCGGTTGCCGATGGCCTCGGTCAGCAGCTTCCAGCCGTTCCAGTCGTCCTCGGCCATGCCGTCTTCGATGGAAACGATGGGATAATCGCCGACCAGCTTCTGCCAGTATTGCGCCATGCCGACCGGATCGAGCGTCAGGCCCTCGCCCTCCAGATGATACTTGCCGTCCTTGAAGAACTCGGTGCTGGCAGCATCGAGTGCGATCATCACGTCCTGGCCGGCCTTGTAGCCCGCCGCTTCAATCGCCTGCATGATGAAGTCGAGCGCGCCGCGGGTGCTCGGCAGGTTCGGCGCGAAGCCGCCCTCGTCGCCGACATTGGTGTTGTGGCCGGCATCCTTCAGCTTCTTCTTCAGCGTATGGAAAACCTCGGCGCCCATGCGGATGGCATCGGCGCAGGTCTTGGCCGAAACCGGCATGATCATGAATTCCTGAACATCGATCGGATTGTCGGCATGGGCGCCGCCATTGACGATGTTCATCATCGGCACCGGCAGGACATGCGCCGCCGCGCCGCCGACATAACGATAAAGCGGCAGGTCGGCCTCGGCCGCGGCCGCCTTGGCCACCGCCAGGCTCACGCCCAGGATGGCATTGGCGCCCAGACGCGCCTTGTTCGGTGTGCCGTCGAGATCGATCATCGTGCGGTCGATCTTGAGCTGCTCACTGGCCTCGAAGCCTGAGATCGCATCGAAGATCTCGGTGTTCACAGCCTCGACGGCTTTCTGCACGCCCTTGCCCAGATAGCGGCTCTTATCGCCATCGCGCAGTTCAACCGCCTCATGGGCGCCGGTGGATGCGCCCGAGGGCACGGCGGCGCGGCCGAAGGCACCGGATTCCAGCACCACATCCACCTCGACCGTGGGATTGCCACGGCTGTCGAGAATTTCCCGCGCCACGATGTCGCGAATGCCGCTCATGCCAAAACCTCTGGAAAGCTGGATAAAAAGGGAAAATTGCCGCCGAAGGGATAGCCCGGCAGGCGGCCCGGGGCAAGGGGCCCAATGGTGGCAAGTTGAAGGCAGACGGCAGCACCGTCAATGCCCTTTCCGTCATAGCCGGGCTTGCCCCAAGCCTCTGCCACAGAACGGCAAAAAAAACCGCGGCCAGAAAAACGTTTCCCGGCCCCGCGGGCGACGGAAATTCACAAGAAAAGACAGCGGCGCTTAATGCGTGCTCTTCGCCAGATGGTCGAATTCGAGCAGCTGCTCGAGGATCGGCTCCAGCTTGTCGAACTGCACCATGTTGGGGCCGTCCGAGGGTGCGTTGTCCGGGTCCTTGTGGGTCTCCATGAACACAGCCGCCACACCGATGGCCACCGCCCCGCGTGCCAGCACCGGCACGAAGCGACGGTCGCCGCCCGAGGCCGTGCCCCTGCCACCCGGCTGCTGCACCGAATGGGTGGCGTCGAACACCACCGGACAGCCGGTCTCGGCCATGATCGGCAGCGCGCGCATGTCGTTGACCAGCGTGTTGTAGCCAAACGACACCCCGCGCTCGCACAGCATCACGTTCGGATTGTTGCAGTAGTCGAACTTCTCAACGATGTTCTTCATGTCCCAGGGCGCGAGGAACTGGCCCTTCTTCACGTTGACCGGCTTGCCGGTCTGCGCGGCTGCCACCAACAGATCGGTCTGACGGCACAGGAAGGCCGGGATCTGCAGCACGTCGACGCTGTCGGCGACGAGACGACACTGCTCTTCGGTATGCACGTCGGTGATCACCGGCAGGCCGAGCGTCTCGCGTATCTCGCGGAAGACCGGCAGCGCGTTCTCAAGGCCGAAGCCGCGGTTGCTGCGGATCGAGGTGCGGTTCGCCTTGTCGAAGGAAGATTTGTAGATGAAGTTGATCCCGAGCTTCTCGGTCAGCTCCTTCAGGCTGCCAGCCATGTCCAGCGCGTGTTCGCGGCTTTCCATGGCGCAGGGACCGGCGATCAAGGTCAGCGGCAGGTCGTTGCCGATCTCGAAGTCTCCGACCTTCACATGGCGGATGGGATTCTGAGCCTCGCTCATAACGTCACTCTCCTGATCTCACGCCCCGCGCCTAGTTTACAGACCGGGACTGGATTTGTCGCCGCCTGACATATGGCAGGCGGGTGCAATAAACATGGCCGCCCTTTGCCCGTCGTCATGCCCGGGCATGACGCTCTTGCGGGTGACGCCTAACGGGTCACACCAGCCGCGACTGGTCCAGCGCCGCCTTGACGAAGCTAGCGAATAGCGGATGCGGCTCGAAGGGCTTCGATTTCAGTTCCGGGTGATACTGCACGCCGATGAACCAAGGATGGTCGGGCAGTTCAACGATCTCGGGCAGCAGGCCGTCCGGCGACATGCCGGAGAAGACCAGGCCGCAGGCCTCCAGCCGCTCGCGGTAGCTGGTATTGACCTCGTAGCGATGGCGATGACGCTCCGATATCAGGGTGCTGCCATAGATTTCCGCCACCCGGCTGCCCGGCTTCAGGGCCGCGTCATAAGCGCCCAGCCGCATCGTGCCGCCGAGATCGCCGGCAGCCGAGCGCTTCTCCAGCTCGTTGCCGCGCATCCATTCGGTCATCATGCCGACCAGCGGCTCGTCGGTCGGGCCGAATTCGGTGCTGCTCGCATTCTTGATGCCGGCCTTCGAGCGGGCGTATTCGATCACCGCCATCTGCATGCCGAAGCAGATGCCGAAATACGGAATCCGCCGCTCGCGCGCAAAGGTGACGGCCTTGATCTTGCCTTCCGAACCGCGCTCGCCGAAGCCGCCCGGCACCAGGATGGCATGCACGCCATCCAGCGCATGCAGGGCTGTTTCGTCCTTCTCGAAGATCTCGCTTTCGATCCATTCGATGTTGACGCGGGCATTGTTGGCGATGCCGCCATGCACCAGCGCCTCGGCCAGCGACTTATAGGCATCCTTCAGGCCGGTATACTTGCCGACGATGGCGATCTTCACAGCGCTTTCCGGCGACACCACGCGCTGCACGATGTTCTTCCAGCCGCTCAGGTCCGGCTCCTTGCCGGCATCAATGCCGAAGGCCTTCAGCACCTGCACGTCCAAGCCGGCCTCGTGATAGGCCAGCGGCGCGGCATAGATCGTCTCGACGTCCAGCGCCGGAATGACGGCCTCTTCGCGCACGTTGCAGAACAGCGCCATCTTCTTGCGGTCGCCCTGCGGGATCTCGCGGTCGGCGCGGCAGAGCAGGATATCGGGCTGGATGCCGATGGAGCGCAGCTCCTTCACCGAATGCTGCGTCGGCTTGGTCTTCAGCTCGCCCGAGGCGGCGATATAGGGCACCAGCGTGACATGGATGTAGATCGCCTGGCCGCGGCCCGCCTCCAGGCCGAACTGGCGGATCGCCTCCAGGAACGGCAGGCTTTCGATATCGCCCACCGTGCCGCCGACTTCCACCAGCATGAAATCGACGCCTTCGTTCTCGGCGGCGATGAAATCCTTGATGGCGTCGGTGATGTGCGGGATCACCTGAACGGTGCCGCCCAGATAATCGCCGCGGCGCTCCTTGGCGATCACCGTCTGATAGATGCGGCCGGTGGTGATGTTGTCGCTCCGGCGGCCGGGCACGCCGGTGAAGCGCTCGTAATGGCCAAGATCAAGGTCGGTTTCGGCCCCGTCATCAGTGACGAAGACCTCGCCATGCTGATACGGGCTCATGGTGCCCGGATCGACGTTGATATAGGGATCGAGTTTGCGAAGGCGGACGGTGTAGCCGCGAGCCTGCAACAGGGCACCGAGCGCCGCCGAAGCCAAGCCTTTTCCGAGGGAGGAAACCACGCCGCCGGTGATGAAGATGTACCGCGTCATGGGCTTCCTGTTTAACGCATTCATCCGACACAATGAAGGGCTATGCGCACTGCCGTGCGCGATTTCACAACACTGAAAACTTTTAGAAGTTTCCGATAGTTACTGAGACAGCGGAACGCTCGGCTTCTGCGACTCGGCGGGCGCTGCCGGGGCGGTCGGCGCCGGAGCGTCGAGAATCGAGCGCGGCGTGCCGCGATTCCCGGAGAGAATGGCCAGCAGGATGCTGGTGGCGATGAACAGAGCCGCGAGAATGGCCGTGGAGCGGGTCAGCAGATTGGCCTGGCCACGCGCGGTCATGAAGCCGCCGCCCCCGCCAATGCCCAAGGCGCCGCCTTCCGAACGCTGCATCAGGATCACGCCGATCAGCGCCAGCGCGAGCAGGATATGCACCACGAGCAGGAAGGTCATCATCGCATCAATCTCCGGAAAGTCCGGGGGCTTTTACACCCTGCCGCCGCATATGGAAAGCCCCTGCCGGCGTAACCGGCAAGGGCTTGAAAGTTGGGCGTATATCGCGTCGGAGGGGCGCCCAGCCCTCGCTCTTGGAACGCTTAAGCTTTGCCTGCGGTAAGCGAGCCAATTCCTTGTTTGCTAGACACAGGCACCATACCTGAGTCATCCTGTGATTGCAAGATAAAAGAATATACTCGTATTGGGGGCAGGCATGCGTATCTGGGGCTTCGACGTCGGAACCACCTCCATCGGCTTCGCCGTCATCGACTACGATTCCGACCGGAAGGCTGGCCGCATCGAACGGCTGGGCGTCCGCATCTTTCCGGAGGGGGTGACCGAAGACAAAGGCGAACCGCGTAACGCCCAGCGGCGCGCCAAGCGGATGATGCGCCGGCAATTGCGACGTAAGCGCTGGCGCCGGCGGGCACTGCATGAAATCCTGGCTGAAGCCGGACTGCTCCCTACCGACGATCCGAAACAGTGGCCCGCAGAACTGGCGCAGGCCGATCCTTATGACCTACGCGACCGGGGCTTGAGCCAGAAGTTATCACCGCACGAAGTAGGCCGAGCCCTCTTCCATATACTCAAGCGGCGCGGCTTCCAGTCGGCCCGTATCGCGGCCGTCGAGCCATCTGACCCGGCCAAGGAGAAAGAAGACGAAGGCATCAAGGCAGAAATCAGCCAGATTGCCGCCGAGCTGCAAGGACGTACGTTGGGCCAGTGGCTGAAGTCCCAGAGCAAACGCCGCGGGCACCATACGGCACGGACCATGACGCAGGAAGAGTTCGAGCGTTTCTGGACGGCTCAAGTCAAATATCATCCCGACTTGCTTACCGACAATCTTAGGGCTGCCCTGGCTGAAACGGCCTTCCGGCAACGTCCGATTTTCTGGCGCCTCAAGACCCTCGGAACTTGCCTGCTAGAAAAGGACGCACCGCTTTGCCCGAAGGGCGCCTGGATTGGTCAGCGCTTCGAAATGCTGCAGACGCTGAACAATTTGCGATTGGCAGGTGGCAATGCCCGCCCCCTGGACGAGGATGAACGCAGGCTGCTATTGGCGGCATTGGAAACCTCCCCGTCCCTTTCCTTCCCAGCTGCGCGCAAACTGTTGAAGCCGGTCTGGCAACGCAATGGCACATCGCTCAAAACAAAGTTCAATTTCGAGGTTGAAGGCGGCAAGAAGGCTTTGCCCGGCAATGCGCTGGAAGCGGCATTGATCGACGCCTTTGGCGAAGCCTGGAATACGCACCCCAAAAAAGACGCCATCCGTGCGGAACTGCAAGATCGGCTCTGGGCGATCCAATACAGAAAGCTGGGCGAGAAGCGAGTGGAAATCCGTGACGGCAACTCCGCCGAAGCCGAACGTCAGCGCTTCATTGCGTTCGCACAAGCGGAATGGAACGCCAGCCGAAAAACCGCCGAAACCCTGTCCCGTATCGAGCCGCCGGCTGCCTGGTTACGCCATTCGATCAAGGCCATCCAAAAATTGCTGCCTCATATGGAGGCCGGCCTCACCTATGCCGAGGCCCGCAAGCTCGTTTACCCGGAGCAATTCGAAAAATCGGACCCCATAGAAAAGCTGCCGTCGGATCCGCGGCAATTCGAGGATCTGCGCAATCCTACGGTGAAACGTGCCCTGACCGAACTTCGCAAGGTCGTCAATAACCTGCTCGCGACTTATGGCAAACCGGAGCGCATTCGCATCGAGCTTGCCCGCAACGTCGCGCTGACCGGTAAAGATAAAGCGAATTACATGCGGACGCTTGCCGAGCGCGAACGGCAGCGCAAGCAGGCTGCCAAGGAACTAAAGGCATCCCTTGGCCGCGAACCTACCGCAGGCGATATTGAAAAATGGCTGTTATGGCAGGAATGCGAAAAGACCTGCCCCTACACTTTCGATAGCATCGGATTTGCCGACTTATTCGGCAACATGCCGCGATATGACATCGAGCATATTTGGCCGCGCTCGTTGAGTCTGGACGATTCCTTTGCGAACAAGACCCTTTGCCGACGTGACGTGAATAACAAGAAAGGACAACGGACTCCTTTCGAGCTTTACGCCAGCAATCATGGCATAGCCGATCTGCCGGACTGGGAAGAAGTGAAGATTCACCTGCGCAATAAGGTGGATGCTGGACATTTCCCCGAGAGCAAGTGGAAACGCTTCACGCGAGAGCAACCTTTCGCAGCGGCAGACGACAGAAGCGACGACCGGTTGATCGGCGATACCGCTTACATTGCCCGGGAGGCACGGGCGTGGCTCGGCCAATTGATGCCGCGCGGAATTTTCGACGTCGAACCGCGCAATGGCCGCATCGTGTCGCGTTTGCGCAAATTATGGCATCTGGATCGCCTGCTCGGCGAAGACGGAAGGAAAAATCGCGACGATCACCGCCATCATGCCCTCGATGCTGCAGTGACCGCCCTATTCGATACCCGGGCGATGCAGGACATCGTCCGCTGGTATAAAGCGCAAGAAGACCGCCCCGAAGAAAAGCCGCCGGCAATCGACCTGCCCTGGCCGGCCTTCCGCGACGATCTGCGTACGGCGCTGGAGGCTATCGTCGTATCGCATCGCGTTCGCCGTAAGGTGAATGGACCGCTGCATGACGAAACCCGGCTTGGCGATAGCGGCGAGCCGCCAATACGCGAAGGCGGCAAGGAATATCGCTTCTATGTCAAACGCAAAGCCTTAGCGCAGATGAGCAAGGGCGAAATAGACGCGATACGCGACGAGCGTATCCGCACGCTGGCGCAAGAACGGCTGGCCGCCCATGACGGCGATGTCAAGAAAGCCTTCGCGACACCGCTCATGCTACCTGGCAGAGCTGGAAAACCGGATCGCGAGGTCAAGAAGGCCAGAGTTATTGTGAAATCGCAACCTCATCTTGTGACCGCCCTAAACGGTGGAAAAGCCTACGCCGCGGCCAGTGATAACCATCACATGGCGATCTATCGGTCCATTGACGGAAAAGTAAGTTACAGAACTGTCAGCCGGATAGAAGCAGCACGCCGCACTGCTAGGAAAGAGCCCGTCGTTCAGCGAGTTCTGCCAGATGGCGCGCAACTCCTTTTCACCCTAACACCAGGCACAACACTGGCATTTCCCAACAACAACGGCCGGCCAATCTATCGTGTTGTGACCAGCGTCTGGGACTCAGGGCAAATAGTCTTGGTGGATCATACCGAGGCTGGAGGGACGGTTTGGAAAAGGCCCAATGCGTCGAGCTTAGTGGCTATGGGGGCAAAAAAAGTTTCCGTCGACCCCATCGGCCGGGTCAGGCCGGCCCGCGATTGAGGCCTCCATGTTGAAGCGGGTGATCGAGATATCGTCAGCTCCCACCAAGCTTCGCATGCAGCACAAGCAATTGGTGATCGAGCTGGAAGGTCGAGATCCGACCACCGTACCGATAGAGGATCTCGGCGTCCTGATCGTCGATCATCCCGAGACGCGCTATTCGCACTCCCTACTGGCTGCCCTGGCCGAGGCCGGAACCACGGTGGCGTTATGCGGCAAGGATCACATGCCGATTGGGCTGCTGCTGCCGCTGGATGGTCATGTCCTTCAGGCATCGCGTTTCCAAAGTCAGGCCAATGCAGGAGCGCCGGTAAAGAAGCGCATCTGGCAAGCGCTGGTGGTTGCTAAAATCAGCCAGCAGGCGGCAGTGCTGACGGCCTTTACCGGTAAAGACGAAGGTTTGAGCGGCCTTGCGGGACGAGTGCGTTCCGGCGATCCGGACAATTTGGAAGCTCAGGCGGCGCAGCGGTATTGGCCCGCACTGATGGGACGCGACTTCCGACGGGACCGCTTCGGAGCGCCACCGAACGGGTTGCTCAATTACGGTTATGCCGTGCTGCGAGCTGCCTGCGCCCGCGCCCTCGTTGGGACGGGGCTACATCCAAGCCTCGGCGTTTTCCATGAACGGCGCGACAACCCTTTCTGTCTCGCCGACGATCTGATCGAGCCGTTTCGCCCCTACGTCGATTGGAAAGTGAGGGCCATTCGTGACGAAGGACACACTGGGGAAGTCGACCGCGATGGGAAGCGCGCCCTGCTCAGCTTGTTCGCTGAGCGCATTGTTATTGGCGGCAAGGCCTTTCCGCTGATGCTCGGCATTGAGAAGGCCGCGCAAAGCCTAGCCGCGGCGATGACCGGCGAGAATGTTGCCGAACTGCCGGGATCGGCGCTGCTTGCTCTACCCCGCGGCTTGCCGTTGACCGAGGCGCTTTCCCATGGCTCGGCGGAAACCTGAAAATCCGGCATGGCCGTATGGATGGCGCACCGTGTGGGTTTTCGCCTTTTTCGATCTGCCCGTCGAGACGAAGAAGCAGCGCCGCGCCTATGCCCGTTTCCGCAAGGATTTGCTGGAAGACGGTTTTTCCATGATGCAGTATTCCGTCTACTATCGGCATTGCGCGAGTCACGAAAATGCGGTCGTCCATGTAAACCGCATGGGCAAATGCGTACCAGCCGAGGGGGAGGTCCGTTTCATGGTGATCACCGACAAGCAATTTTCAAAAATCCGGACCTTTGTCGGCCGCGCACGCCAAGCCATGCCGGATGCGCCGGCGCAGATGGAGATGTTCTGATGGCCTCCTGTCAGCTGGAACATCTGCCGAATCGGGCCGCAAAACTCTCCCCGGTAGGAAAAATCGCTCGATTGGGGCGCCGTTCTAAGGCGGCAATCGAGCGATTTTTATTTTTAAACCAAATGGTTACGCGGACCCTAAGTCTAGCAAACGAGGAATTGGCCGCAAACCGCAGCGTCGGTTGGGCTTCATTCTGGGGACCACATAAGTCTAGCAAACGAGGAATTGGCCGCAAACCGCAGCGGCGGCCCGATAAAGGGCCTGCAAGGCGTCAAGTCTAGCAAACGAGGAATTGGCCGCAAACCGCAGCGGAACCGGGAGCGGCTGCTTGCGTACGCAAAAGTCTAGCAAACGAGGAATTGGCCGCAAACCGCAGCCCGCCGTGCTTTGTGAAAACCCATTCATGAAAGTCTAGCAAACGAGGAATTGGCCGCAAACCGCAGCGCGGGCTGACGTGAAGCCTCCGCGGCCGGTAAGTCTAGCAAACGAGGAATTGGCCGCAAACCGCAGCGACCCTGCGTTGCTGAAGATCATCAACGACAAGTCTAGCAAACGAGGAATTGGCCGCAAACCGCAGCACGTCAAGGCGGTGTTCGAAACCGCCATGCAAGTCTAGCAAACGAGGAATTGGCCGCAAACCGCAGCAAACATTGCTCTGACACCTCGCCGGTGAAGAAGTCTAGCAAACGAGGAATTGGCCGCAAACCGCAGCGCTACCGTCCAGAATGACCGGCTGGCGCTTAAGTCTAGCAAACGAGGAATTGGCCGCAAACCGCAGCTTGCACCGATCTACCTGTTTGAAGCCCTGTAAAGTCTAGCAAACGAGGAATTGGCCGCAAACCGCAGCGCAAGACGAGATCGACGCCATGACCGCCGCAAGTCTAGCAAACGAGGAATTGGCCGCAAACCGCAGCGCGATGGCATGGACATGGCCGGCGGTGTAAAGTCTAGCAAACGAGGAATTGGCCGCAAACCGCAGCTGACACTGGCGGGGCCAGAAGCGGAAGCAAAAGTCTAGCAAACGAGGAATTGGCCGCAAACCGCAGCTCGGCCGGCTTGATGCCGCGCCGCTGAAGCAAGTCTAGCAAACGAGGAATTGGCCGCAAACCGCAGCAACTGCGAGTTGGTGGTCTGTCGGGAACGGAAGTCTAGCAAACGAGGAATTGGCCGCAAACCGCAGCACCATTATCGCTAACATGTCGGATGCCGCAAGTCTAGCAAACGAGGAATTGGCCGCAAACCGCAGCTTATGGGGCCGCGTCTGGTGGAGGGATACAAAGTCTAGCAAACGAGGAATTGGCCGCAAACCGCAGCTACCCGAAAGGACTCTGACGATGGACCCGAAAGTCTAGCAAACGAGGAATTGGCCGCAAACCGCAGCTGCAGGCCGGCGCTGAACGCATCCTTGCGGCAAGTCTAGCAAACGAGGAATTGGCCGCAAACCGCAGCAGCCGGGCTCGCATTCCGGGACAACTTCGAAAGTCTAGCAAACGAGGAATTGGCCGCAAACCGCAGCCATGGACCACGCAACCATCCTCGCCGACCTAAGTCTAGCAAACGAGGAATTGGCCGCAAACCGCAGCACAATCGAGCATGACGATTTGACCGATCCTAGTCTAGCAAACGAGGAATTGGCCGCAAACCGCAGCGCGAGGGCTATGCGGCGTTCGACCTTTCGGAAGTCTAGCAAACGAGGAATTGGCCGCAAACCGCAGCGCTGATCAACTGCTCCGCACGGTGCACCGCAAGTCTAGCAAACGAGGAATTGGCCGCAAACCGCAGCCATGCGGCCAGGCTCAACGACGACGCCGACAAGTCTAGCAAACGAGGAATTGGCCGCAAACCGCAGCCCGCGCGCGGCTCGCCCGCGTTGGCCGCTTAAGTCTAGCAAACGAGGAATTGGCCGCAAACCGCAGCCATCGATCGGCCAGGGCTTGGCTGCCTCGCAAGTCTAGCAAACGAGGAATTGGCCGCAAACCGCAGCTAAAAACTAGGACACGGCGAGGCAATTGGAAGTCTAGCAAACGAGGAATTGGCCGCAAACCGCAGCGATGTCGGCGAAGAAAGACCACGTCTCGGAAGTCTAGCAAACGAGGAATTGGCCGCAAACCGCAGCGCATGGGCTGCTGACTATATCGGCCTGCCAAGTCTAGCAAACGAGGAATTGGCCGCAAACCGCAGCCTGATCGTGACGGCAACGCGCAAGCCGGCAAGTCTAGCAAACGAGGAATTGGCCGCAAACCGCAGCTGGCGCGAGCTTATGGATATGAACCGCCGCAAGTCTAGCAAACGAGGAATTGGCCGCAAACCGCAGCCTTCCCTCATCGCGCCCTTCCCGACATGCAAGTCTAGCAAACGAGGAATTGGCCGCAAACCGCAGCGAAGGAAAAGAGGCATCCTGCGAGCGCGGGAAGTCTAGCAAACGAGGAATTGGCCGCAAACCGCAGCAAGGGCCAACTGCTGAACCAGCGGGTTCAGAGTCTAGCAAACGAGGAATTGGCCGCAAACCGCAGCGAGTTGGCGGGCGATACTATCACGTCCGAAAGTCTAGCAAACGAGGAATTGGCCGCAAACCGCAGCTCGTCGGGTCCGCCGCCCTCGGGCCATGGTAGTCTAGCAAACGAGGAATTGGCCGCAAACCGCAGCACAAGCGAGCGCGCGCTTCGCCCCTGTCCTAGTCTAGCAAACGAGGAATTGGCCGCAAACCGCAGCTGGTCAGCATCCAGAAGCGGTTTGGCAAGAGTCTAGCAAACGAGGAATTGGCCGCAAACCGCAGCCAGAGCATGGCTCAGCCCTCCACCGGGCGAGTCTAGCAAACGAGGAATTGGCCGCAAACCGCAGCCGCCGAAGTGATCGAGATCCACGAACGCAAAGTCTAGCAAACGAGGAATTGGCCGCAAACCGCAGCTCGACGGCACGCCGACCTCGATCAACTCGCGAGTCTAGCAAACGAGGAATTGGCCGCAAACCGCAGCGTGTCAACGCCTGTATAACGGCGCTATGCAGTCTAGCAAACGAGGAATTGGCCGCAAACCGCAGCCCGCAACGCCTTCACGCAGATCGGCACAACAGTCTAGCAAACGAGGAATTGGCCGCAAACTCGCGTTATACAGGGAGCCTGAACACTAGCGCTTGCAATTATAATTGAGGGCGGGCAGCGCCGGTGACGGCCAATCAGCCGCCACCGGAAATCGGCAATTCGGAGACACACGAAATTCTTTCCCCGCCTCCGGGCCCGCCACCCCTCTCACATTCCCTTCGGCCGAGCCCCTATAATGCCTAATCAATTCAGGGTCGGACCGAAGGGTACTGCGAGTCGACACACGCGAACAACCTGAGGCCAAGCCGGCCCCGACACAAGCTGCATATTGCTGGGTGAGATGCTCAGAACAAGGAAATGAGACAGTCAGCAAAACCCTTCCTTTACCAATTTCGGGAATCCTGATTTCGCGCCAGAAACGGCGCAGATCTAGCGCGGGGTAAGCACATGGCAGAAAGCCATCTGATAGAGAGCCCCATCCGCTGGGAGTTCCGCTCCGAGATGTGGCCGGAGCATGAGCGCCTGGCTGAATGGAGAGCGCATTTAAATCCGGTCGTCGACGTGATCGTGCCCGATGGACCGGGCAGTCCTCCCTTCTTTGGACAGACCGTTTCCTATCTCAGTCCTTGGCTAATGGTGACCCGGGTAACCATGTCGCCGCAGCAATTCGTCCGCGACCGGATGAAGTGCCGGCGCAGCGCCGATCATTTCATGATCGTGCATTGCTTCTCTGGCGGTGCCACCGCGCTCGCCGGCGACCGCTCCGTTACGCTTCAGGCTGGCGATACCGCCCTCGCCGATCTCAGCCGGCCGTTTTCGACACGTTTCGACGCCTGTTCCATGCTCATGCTTTTCCTGCCGCGCCAGCTCGTGGTCCCTTTCATGCCCGCCGCCGATGTCCACGGCACGGTGATCACCAAAGACCGGCCAACCGGGCAGCTTCTGGCGGCATGCCTGACCAGCCTGCTGGAAGTGCTTCCGACGGCCGGCAATGCAGAGGTTTTTGGTCTTTCAAAAAGCATCGCCGCTTCCATCGGAGGCAGTCTGTTCGGGGTCGTGGAAGCTGCGCAGCAAAACGAGACCCAGCAGGCCCAGGCCCTGCTGGAGCGGGCGATGGCCTATATCGACGCCAATATCGGCGTGCAGACGCTTGGCCCCGATACCCTGTGCCGCGAGCTTCGGGTATCGCGCGCGCATCTGTACCGCGCCTTCGCCTCCCGCGGCGGCGTCAGCCAGGTGATCATGCTGCGCCGGCTAGAACATGCCTTTGCCGCCCTGCGCAGCCCGGATACCGCCGCGCGCAGCATTGGCTCCATCGCCTATGCGGCCGGCTTCGCCAATGAGTCGCATTTCTCGCGCGTCTTCCGCGCCCATTACGGGATGAGCCCCAGCAAGGTGCGCGAGGCTGCCCCGCGGCTGCCCGGCTCTTCCGGCGAACATCCGATGCATCAATGGCTGCTGGAAGCCTGGGGGGCGCGCTGACGCCCCCCTCTTCTCTTACGCGTACTTCCTTACACGTATCCCAGCCAGCGCCAGTAGGTTGCGCCGAGCAGCATCACCAGCAGGAAGCCCACCACCGTGATCGCCAGGCCGGTGCGGATGAAGTCGCGCGCGGCAAACGTGTCGGTGCCGTAGGCCACCATGTTCTGCGGCGCATTCACCACCAGGATGAAGCCAAAGCTGACCATGAACTGCATCAGCATGGTCATGCCGACCACGTTGATACCCGGCGTGATGACGTTCTGCAGCACGGCGATGACAATCGGGATCATTGCCGAAGCCAGTGCCGTGGCGCTCGCAAAACCGAGATGGATCACGATCAGGAACAGGCTCATGGTGCCGAGGATGAACAGGGCCGTCGCCTGCTCCAGCCCCAGCAGCTTCACCAGCATCTGAGCAAGCCAGCTTGCGCCCTTGGTCTGCAGAAGCGCGCTGCCAAGACTGATGCCGACACCGAACAGCACGATGGTGCCCCAGGGTATGCGCGGCTGCGCCTCTTTCCAGGTCATGATGCCGATGCCGGGCATGAACATCAGCGCAACGGCGACAACGGTTGTGGTGCTGGTATCGATCCTGTGCAGCACACCTTCGGTCGCCCAGAAGGCCAGCAGGGTCAGAGACAGCGCCAGCAGCTTCTTCTCCGACAGCTTCATCGGTCCGAGCTCAGCCAGCGACTTGCGGATGCCGTCGCGTCCGCCCGGCACGCTGCGCATCTCCGGCGGCATCATCCAGTTCATGATGAAGTAAAGGGCAATCGACATCACCACGCCGAAAGGTGCCGCGGCAATGAACCAGTCCAGCCAGGTGATGGTGGTGTGCAGCATCTTCTCGATGAAGCCGATCGCCACCATGTTCTGCGCCGCCGCCGTCTTGATGCCGACATTCCAGATGCTGGCCGTCTGCACGGTGATGATCATCAGCATGCCGGCAAAGCGGCTGCGGCGCTCGACGCCGAAGGCGGCGATGATCCCGAGCGTGATCGGCACCAGACAGGCCACGCGGGCGGTCGTGGACGGCACCAGGAAAGAGATGACGAAGCCGACCAGAATGAGGCCGATCATCACCTGGCGCGTATCCGTGCCGACCCGCGAGAGGATGGTCAGCGCGATGCGCTTGTCCAGACCGGTCGCCGTCATGGCGGCGGCGAGAAACAGCGCGGATGCCACCAGTGCCAGTCCGGAATTGGAAAAACCGCTGAAGGCCAGGCCCAGGCCTGCGCTGGTGCCCATCAAGGCACCTGGATTGGCAGGGTTCGGCGCAAAACCGAGCAGCACCGACATCAGCCCCGCGATCACGACGGCCGAGACGGCATAATCCAGTGCCTCAGTCATCCACACGGCCACGGCAAAGACCAGGACGGCCAGCATATACTGCCCTGCCACCGGCAATCCCGCCGGCGTTGGCAGCAGCAGAACGGCGATCAGTCCGGCGACGGCGAGCAGCAGTTTCCAATAGGCACGGAACCAGCCCGGCCGTGTGGCGACAGCGGGCGCTGAGGATTTTGTCTCTGTGGTGGCCATGGCACTGCTCCAACCGGTACAATATGCAGATTGGAGTATCCGCGCTTTTAAGCCTTCTTGCCTTGCGAAGGATCAATTCTGACGTGGCTGCGTGATGTGACCAACGGGCTCAAACGAACCCAAGACAGTCACAAACGGACCTGAAACAGTATCGAACGGCTCAAATGGGCCGGAACGGTTCCAAACGAACCCAAGCGGACTCAAAAAAAGGCCGATTTGATTGCAGTGATATCACTGCCATCACGCCAACCGCTCCGCTGTTGTGCCTGCTAATCCTCGTCCACCGCAGGATCTGCATAGTGGTGTGTACAGCCCCAGGGATCGGTGACAGTCCAGCCGCCATCCTCCTGCGGTTCGGCATAGACCGGGCCGACCGGCACTTTGCCATGGCCGCCGGGGATATCGAGGATGTAGGTCGGCTGCGCCAGGCCGGAGACATGGCCGCGCAGGCGGCGCATCAGCTTCTGCCCCTCTTCCAGGCTGACGCGGAAATGACTTGTGCCGCGCGCCAGATCGCCGTGATGCAGGTAATGCGGCTTGATGCGGTTGGCGACCATCGTCTTGAACAGGTCGGTCAGCGCCGCAGGACTGTCGTTGACGCCTTTCAGCAGCACCGACTGGCCTAGCACCGGAATGCCGGCATCGACCAGACGGGCGATGGCGGCCCGGGCCTCAGGCACGAATTCTCGGGCATGGTTGGCATGCAGCAGCAGCCACACGGCCTTGCCGGTCTGCTTCATCGCCGCGACCAGTTCGGGCGTGATGCGCTCGGGGTCGACCACCGGCACACGGGAATGCAGCCGGATCACGCCCAGATGCGGTATCGCATCCAGCCGCCGCATCACCTCGGCCAGCCGCCGTGCCGAAACGATCAGCGGATCGCCGCCGGTGAGGATGACCTCCCAGATCGCCGGATGCTGGGCGATGTAGTCGATGGCCGCATCGAGCTGCTCGGCATTGAGGCCCCTGCTGCCGGGCCCGACCATCTCGCGGCGGAAGCAGAAGCGGCAATAGACAGGGCAGACATTGACCAGCTTGAGCAGCACCCGGTCGGGGTAGCGATGCACGATGCCCGCCACCGGGCTGTGGCTGTCATCGCCGATGGGATCGGCGCGCTCGTGCTCGTAAGTGGTCAGCTCGGCCGTATCGGGCAGAAACTGGCGCGCAATGGGATCCTTTGGATCGGCGGGATCGATCTGCGCCTGCAGATGCGGCGTGACCGAGACGGCAAAGGTCTCCGCGACCTTCTTCAAGGCCGCCAGCCTGCCGTCCTGATCACGCTGTTCGATGCCCATTCTGCGCCATCTCTTGAACTAATTTTTCGCTTCAATGATTGGCCAGAAGTCACTGACTTTTAAGCTAGCTCCGCCGACCAGAGCGCCATCGACATCGGCCACGGCCATGAGCTGCTTGGCATTGTCAGGCTTCACCGATCCGCCATAGAGGATGCGGAAATTCGCGCCGTCGTCGAAGCGCGCCATCAGGTCCTGGCGGATCGCGGCATGCACCTCGGCCACCTGCTCCACCGTCGGCGTGCGGCCGGTGCCGATCGCCCAGACCGGCTCGTAGGCGACAACCGTATTCGCCGCCGTCGCATCGTCGGGCAGCGAGGCGCGCACCTGGCCGGAGACGACCTTCAGGGTCTCGCCCGCATCGCGCTGCGCCAGCGTCTCGCCGACGCAGACGATGGCGACCAGTCCGGCGCGATGGGCTGCCTGGCCCTTGGCGCGGACGATCTCATCACTCTCGCCGTGATCCGCCCGGCGCTCGGAATGGCCGACGATCACATAGGTCGCGCCGGCATCCTTCAGCATCTCCGCCGAGATGTCGCCGGTATGGGCGCCCGAGGCCTTGGCATGGCAATCCTGGCCGCCGACCCCGACAGGGCTGCCCTTCAGCGTAGCGGCCATGACAGCCACCAGCGTCGCCGGCGGGCAGAGGCCGAGTTCGGCGACGGGTTTCTGCGCTGCGGCCTTCTCAGCCAGCGCCTTGGCTTCGGCCAGGCTGGCCTGCAGACCGTTCATCTTCCAATTGCCGACGATAAGGGGCTGACGCGCCGCCATGATCACCTCTTTCTGTCTGGAATCCCTGCCTGTCCTAGCAATATCCGCTGGGAAAGGCAAAGCCGGGCACCTTGCCGCCACCCTGCCCCGCCTTTAGTATGCGCGGCCATTCCGGAACTGCTCCGGAGCTATTGTTTCGCTTCACTTTTTAGGTGCTTTCATGCTGCAGCAGATGCGTAAGGGCGCGGCCTCCTGGGTCGCCAAGGGACTGATGGTCCTGCTCGTCCTCAGTTTCGGCGCCTGGGGCATCGGCGACTACATCACCAATTTCGGCACCAACGCCCCGGTGGCGAAGGTGGGTGACGCGGAAATCGGCCAGCCGGAATATGCCGATGCCTGGCGCCGTGAACTGACCGGGCTGCAGCGCCGCTTCGGCGGCAACTTCACCGCCGAGCAGGCCCGCCAGCTTGGCCTGGATGAGAACGTCCTGAACCGTCTGATCGAAGACCGCCTCTATCAGCAGGCGGCCAAGGATCTGGGCCTGACGATCACCGAGGTCGATGTCCGCCACGCGATCATGAACGCGCCGGCATTCAAGGGCCCGACCGGGCAGTTCGACCGCTTCGCCTTCGAGAATTACCTCCGCCAGGAAGGCTATTCCGAAGCGATGCTGGTCTCCGTGCTGACGCAGGAACTGGCGCGCACGCGCCTGCTGGGCAGCCTGTTCGGCAGCATGGCCACCGCGCCGACGCAGATGGCCGACACCATCCTGGGCTACCGCCTGGAGCGGCGGCTGGCGGAATTCGTCGTGGTCGACGCTGCCAAGCTGCCGGCACCGCCGGCCCCGACCGATGAGAAGATCGAGGAATATTACAAGGCCAATCCCGCGGCCTTCACCGCGCCGGAACGCCGCAGCGTCGCCTGGTTCCAGATCACGCCCGCCGACCGCGCAGCCAAGATCGAGGTCGCCGAGGACGAACTGCGCGACGAGTACGAGGCCAACAAGCAGGCCTATGTGACGCAGGAGAAGCGCGACGTCGAACAGGTCGTCTTCCCCACCGAAGCCGAGGCCAAGGCGGCGTATGAGGCCGTGCAGAAGGGTGAGGATTTCCTCGCCATGGCCGCGCGCACCCAGAAGCTGAAGCCGGAAGACGTCAAGCTGGGCAGCGTGACCAAGGATGCCCTGCCGGCGGCGATTGCCAATGCCGTGTTCGGCCTGGATGTGAACAAGGTGGGCGAGCCGGTCACTTCCCCCTTCGGCTGGCATGTGGTTCGCGTGACCGCCGTCCAGCCAGGCAGCACCAAGAGCTTCGAGGAAGCCAAGGCCGAACTGCGCCAGCAGATTGCGCTGACCAAAGCCAATGACGAGATGGGCAAGCTGCGCGCTCAGATCGACGACCAGATCGCCGGTGGCGCCACCATCGAAGAGATCGTGAAGGCGCAGGGTGCCGAACTGCGCACCGCTGCGGACATCGACGCCCAGGGCCGCGACAAGCAGGGCAAGCCGGTGGAAGGCTTGCCGGCCCAGCCGGATTTCCTGGCGCAGGCCTTCGATCTCGACACCGAATCCGAGCCGCATATCGTCGATCAGCCCGATGGCGGCCTGATCGTGCTGAAGGTGACCGGCGTGACGCCTGCTGCCCTGCGGCCGCTGGATGACGTGAAGAGCGATGTCGTTGCCCGCCTGCAACAGCGCGACCGCGCGGATGCCGCGGCTGAACAGGCCCGCCAGATCGCCGAGCGCGTGCGCAATGGCGGCGACCTTGCCAAGGAAGCCGCCGCCATCGGCGCCGCCGTGCAGCTCAGCGCGCCGCTGACACGTAGCGGCCAGCCGGCCGAGCGCGCCCTGTCGCCGGTGGTCGTCTCGGCGCTGTTTAATGCCAAGCAGCCCGGCGAGGTCGTCACCGGCCCGGCCGCGAGCGCGCCCGGCATTACGCCCAACAGCGCCGTCGTCGCCCGCCTCAGCCGGATCGAGCCTGCCGATCCCGCCGCCATCGCCAGCCAGCGCGACCAGACGGTCCAGCAGCTTGCCAGCAGCATGGCGCAGGATCTGGTGCAGCAATACCGTCAGGCCTTGCAGCAGGAGATCGGCGTGAAGGTCGATCCGGCTGCGCGGGCGCGCGCTGCCGGTTTCTGATCCGCCCGGTAATCGCATGAAGATCACGCCCGATTATGCGACCTTCGCGCAACGCTACATGGCGGGCGAAGCGCAGGTCCTGTCGACTCAGCTGGTGGCCGACCTGGAGACGCCGGTTTCCGCATTTCTGAAACTGGCCGATACCCGCCCCTGGTCTTGCCTGCTGGAATCGATCGAAGGCGGCGCGGTGCGCGGCCGCTATTCGATCATCGGCCTGAAGCCTGATCTGCTCTGGCGCTGCAAGGGCCAGAAGGCCGAGATCAACCGCAACGCCCGTTTCGATCAGGAGAGCTTCGAGCCCTGCAAGGAGCCGACGCTGCAAAGCCTGCGGCAGCTGCTGGCCGAAAGCCATATCGACCTGCCGAATAATCTTCCGCCCATGGCAGCCGGCCTCGTCGGCTTCATGGGCTACGACATGGTGCGGCTGATCGAACCGAAGGTGCCGGACACTAACCCCGATCCGCTTGGGCTGCCGGATGGCCTGTTCATGCGGCCGACCGTGATGGCGATCTTTGATTCCGTGCTGGACATGATCACCGTGGTCACGCCGGTGCGGCCCAAGGCCGGCATGGATGCGCGCTCCGCCTATTCGCTGGCCAGCGAACGCCTGGCCGATATCGTCGCCGATCTCGACCGGCCGCTGGGCGCCGTGCGCGATCAGATCGCCGATCTCGGCGCCCTGCCCGAGCCGCAATCGAACATGTCACCCGAGGACTATATGGAGATGGTCCGCAAGGCGAAGGAATACATCGCCGCCGGCGACATCTTCCAGGTGGTGGTGGGCCAGCGGTTCAGCATCCCCTTCCGCCTGCCGCCGTTTGCGCTGTATCGCGCGCTGCGGCGGACCAACCCCTCGCCCTTCATGTTCTATCTCAATCTCGGCGGCCCCTGCCTCGTCGGCTCGTCGCCCGAGATTCTCGTGCGCCTGCGCGATGAAGTGGTGACCGTGCGCCCCATCGCCGGCACCCGCAAGCGCGGAGCGACGCCGGCAGAAGACCAGTCATTGGCCGAGGATCTGCTGAGCGATCCGAAGGAACTGGCCGAACATCTGATGCTGCTTGATCTCGGGCGCAACGATGTCGGCCGCGTATCGCAGATCGGCACCGTGAAGGTCACCGAGCGCAACATCATCGAGCGCTACAGCCACGTCATGCACATCGTCTCCAATGTCGAGGGCAAGATCCGCCCCGATTTGGACGCGCTGGATGCCCTTTTCGCGGGCTTTCCGGCTGGTACCGTTTCCGGTGCGCCGAAGGTGCGCGCGATGGAGATCATCGACGAGCTGGAGCCGGTGCGGCGCAGCTTCTATGCCGGCGGCGTCGGCTATTTCTCAGCCAACGGCTCGATGGATACCTGCATCACCCTGCGCACGGCCCTGGTGAAGGACGGCACCATGTATGTGCAGGCCGGGGCCGGCATCGTCGCCGACAGCGACCCGATGTCCGAACACATTGAATGCGTCAACAAAGCCAAAGCGCTGATCCGTGCCGCCGAGGAGGCCGAACGTTTCGCCAGCCGCGCCGGGCGAGGTCAGTGACCGGAGGCCATTAACCAGAGGTCACGAGCCATGGCCAGCAGCTTCAAAACCATCTACGCCCGAGCGGCGAAGCGTAAAGGTGGCGAAGCGGCCCTCAGGAAGCTGCTGCCGCCAAAGCCGGACAACAAGAAACTCGCCAGGCTGACCGACGACCGGGTGCTGTCGGAGATGGCCAAGCGCATCTTCTCGGCTGGTTTCGTGTGGAGCGTGATCGAGAACAAGTGGGATGGCTTCGAGGCCGCTTTCCTGAAGTTTGAACCACGCAAGCTGCTGCACAAGCCTGACGAGTTCTGGGAGAAGCTGGCCAGCGACAAGCGCATTGTACGCAACCCGCAAAAGATCCGCAGCGTGCGCGCCAATGCGCAGTTCGTCCTGGATATCGCCGCCGAACATGGAAGCTTCGGCAAGTTCCTCGCCAGCTGGCCTGCTGATGACCAGGTCGGCCTGCTCGATCTGCTGGCCAAGCGCGGCAGCCGCCTCGGCGGCCATACCGGGCAGTATCTGATCCGCTTCCTCGGCCGCGATAGCTGGATCGCCTCGCGCGATGTCATCCTCTGCCTGCGGGATGCCGGGGTGGATATCGCCGAGAACCCGACATCAAAACGTGACCTTCAGAAGATCCAGAACCAGTTCAACATCTGGGCGAAGGAAAGCGGCCTGCCGCTGGTGCATATCTCGCGCATCTGCGCCATGTCCATTGGCGAGAATTACGATGCCGAGACGCTCAAGCACATGATGGGCGGCGAGGAAGATTAGGCCTCTCCTCATCTAAAGACTGCGTCAACCCGGCTTACAATAATGAACTCGTGTAATAATGAACTCGTGGATACCACGCCTGAGGCGTGGCATCTGGGCAGCCAAAATCGCCAACCGCTGTCTGCCGCACCCGGCCTGGCATTGTTGGCGGCATTGGATTGCTGCAACGGATCGATCAGCGTTCCTGCTGCTGGCGCCGCAGCAGAACGGTGCTGACCGGCACGAGGCTGAAGCCCTTCTCTTTGGCACCCGCGATCCACTTCTCCAGCGCATCCAGGGTCGAGGTATGCGGATGCCCGATGGCGATCACGTCGCCGCGCGCACGCGCAATGCGCTCCATCGCCGCAAGCTCGTGCTGAATGCCGGGCGAGCGTTCGTCATCGAGAAACAGATCGCGCTCCGCGGTATCGACACCAGCCTTGCGAGCGATAGCACTGCCGACCGATTTCGGACCGGACAGGCTGTCGAGCCAGAAGATCTGCCGGCGGCTGACCTCTTCCATCACCAACGTCATGCGCGGCGCATCGGCGGTGAAGCGGCTGCCCATATGGTTGTTGATGCCGACATAGCTGTCGAAGCGATCCAGATTCCACTGCAGACGGCGCTTCAGCTCGGCTTCGTCCAGATTGAGCCACAGCGCGTTGGGGCCCGGGTTGTTCCGCTTGGCGTCCAGCGGCTCCATCGGCAGATGCAGCATCACTTCATGGCCGGCCGCACGGGCCGCCGCGCTCTGCTCGGCCAGTTCATGGGCGTAGGACATGAAAGAAATGGTCAGAGGCCCCGCCATCTTGATGGCGCGCGCCGTGTTCTTCCGGTCCAGCCCCGCATCGTCGATGATGATGGCAACGAAGGGCGGCTTCGCGCCTGCGGGCGGAGCGACAGCGCGGGCGCGCCATGCCGGCGCGGATTTGCCGGACGTCGCCGCCTCCAGGGAAGGCGGTGCGACGGGCGCGGCAGCAAGCTGAACGGGAGCGGCTTGAACAGGCTCGACTGGAGCCGCTGGTTTCGCTGCCTCGAGGGGCGGAGGCGACGGCGGCTCGGATTTCGCCTCAACCTTTTCTGCCGGAACCGGTTCCGGCTCGGGCGCCATGGCCGGAGCCGTCATGACAGGCGCTGGTGCAGGTGCAGGTGCCGGCACTGGCGCAAGCATCGGCTGCAACGTCGCAGGCGTGACGGGCCGCCATCCCTGATCTGCTTCCGGCGCGGCCGGGACCGCCGCAGCGAGCGCGGCACTTTGCTGAACCGGATTCTGCTGGATTGAATTTTGCGGCGGCTGCGGCGCGGCTTGCGGCAAGGGCGCGACAGCAGCAACGGCCACGGCCGGCGTCGGCGATGAGCTGCCGACCGCCATTCCCATCACGATGCCGCCTGCCAGCAAGGCCGTGGCCGCAGCCATCAGCGGCCAGTTGGCCGCCAGAAAACCACGCGGCTGAGACGGTGGCATCGGCTGAGACGGTGGCGTCGGCTGAGTCTGCGGGGGCGGCTGGATGCGCTGGGCCGGTGCCGCCTGAGCCTGCACCGCACCATACGCGCTGGCGGCACTCTGCGCCGTCGCAGGACGAGGCGCATTACGCGGCCTGAGATTCAATTTCGGCGGTATAGCGGGCTCGCTCATCTTAACCCGGTTAAACGAACACTCTGACGGCAGCAAGCCGCTTGTCTAAGATCTTGCGTGGATTGTGGTTTTGTTATGGTTAGCGAAACGTAAAACGCGGGGCGCGGAAGCCCTCACGCGAGTCGCCTTGAATGCTAGAATTTTGATTATGATGCAGCGTATCAAGATCGAAATTGGCGATATCACCAAGCTGGCGGTGGATGTGATCGTCAACGCCGCCAATGAAAGCCTGCTCGGCGGCGGCGGTGTCGACGGCGCGATCCATCGCGCGGCCGGTCCGGAGTTATTGGCGGAATGCCGCACCCTCGGCGGCTGTCCCACCGGCGAGGCCAAGATCACCAAGGGCTATCGCCTGCCCGCACGGCATGTCATCCACACAGTGGGACCGGTCTGGCGCGGCGGCGGCAATCGCGAGCCGGAGCTGCTGGCGAGCTGTTACCGCAACAGCCTCCATCTCGCGCGACAGCATGGCTTGGCGACCATCGCCTTTCCGGCGATCTCAACCGGCGTCTATGGCTACCCGCTGGACGCTGCGACCGCGATTGCCGTCCGCGAGGTGCAAGCCTGGCTGGAGGCCGAAGCCCTGCCCGAGATCGTCTACTTCGTCTGCTTCTCGGACCAGGCCGCCGCGGCCTATTCCGCGGCGCTGCGAACCGGTTCCTGATCCAGCTTGAAGAAGGTGATCGAGGCCGCCAGTTCGCGGGCCTGATCGGCCAGCGCCTGGGCCGAGGCGGTCGTCTCTTCCACCAGTGCGCTGTTGTGCTGGGTCATTTCGTCCATCTGCGCCACAGCGTCGTTGATCTCGTCCAGACCTGACGCCTGCTCCTGGCTGGCAATCGAAATCTCCTCGATGATCGCGGCCACGCTTTTCACGGCGTCGACGATCTCGGTCAAGCTGCGGCCGGTTTCGTTCACTAGCTTGGCGCCATCACGCACCTGAGCATTCGACGCAGCAATCAGAGTCTTGATGTCCTTCGAGGCATCGGCCGAACGCTGCGCCAGCGCGCGCACCTCCTGCGCCACCACGGCAAAGCCCTTGCCTGCCTCGCCTGCCCGCGCCGCTTCGACGGAAGCGTTCAGCGCCAGCAGGTTGGTCTGGAAGGCGATCTCGTCGA
The DNA here is from genome assembly GCF_937960835.1 of uncultured Ferrovibrio sp. GTDB lineage: Bacteria > Pseudomonadota > Alphaproteobacteria > Ferrovibrionales > Ferrovibrionaceae > Ferrovibrio. Next base: position 199,056 of record NZ_CALGPC010000002.1, on the reverse strand, counting down.
TCAGGCTGACAATATCGACGATCTTGCGCGCGCCCTCTTCGATCTGGCCCATCGCGTTGACGGTGTTCTCCACCACTGCGCCACCGCGCAGGGCGGCCTCGCGCGCCGAACTCGCCAGCAGGTTCGCCTGGCGGGCATTGTCGGCCGTATGCCGCACGGTGGCGGTAATCTCTTCCATCGAGGCCGCCGTGCGCTGCAGGCTGGCTGTCTGGCTTTCGGTGCGCTGTGCCAGATCCCGGCTGCCGCCGGAAATCTCCGCCGCGGCATCGCGCACGGTAGCCGAGGCGGCTGCAAAGCTGCCGACAATCTCGGCCAGTTTTTCGGCCAGGCTGTTTGCATCGCTGGCCAGACGGGCGAAGACGCCGCGATGGCCCTCCGAAATGCGATGCGTCAGATCGCCGTGGGCCAGCGCATTCAGCATCGCGCCCAGATCGCCCAGCGCCTTATCCACCGTCGCCAGCAGTTCGTTGACGCCCACGCCGAGCGTATGCATCACCCCCTGCAGCCTGTCGGCATCGATGCGGCGCGACAGATCGCCTGCGGTCGCGGCATTGACGATCTGGCCGATGGCATCTTCGATCAGCTTTTCCTGCGCCTTCCGCTCGCTCTCGAAGGCTTCGCGGCTGGCCTCCACTTCCTGCTGCAGCCGCTCGTTCTCCTGGCCGCTGGTCTTGAAGACTTCGACCGCTGCCGCCATGGCGCCGATTTCGTCTTGGCGCTTGGCGTCGGAGAGGTCGACCGACCAGTCGCGCTCCGCCAGCCGCCGCATCGCTGCAGTCAGGCGGAGGATCGGCGCCGTGATCTGCGGCCCGATGAAGAAGAACGCAATCGCCGCCGCGATGCCGAGGCAGAGCACGGTGATCGCAACCATTGCGATCTGCGCGGTAGTGGTCTGATCGGCGGCGGTGGCGGCGGTCTCGTCGGCCGCTGCGCTGGCCGCTGCCACCAGAGCCTCCACCTTGCTGGCAAGTTCGGTGGCGGCGTCTCTCGCCTGCGCCAGCGTATTCGCAATGATCGCCGTGCGGCCCAGCGTGCTGCGGCGCACCTGGAACAGGCTCTGCGTTCCGGTGCCGTGGCTCAGCAGCTTCGACGTGACCGCCTGCAGTTCATTGATCTCGAATTGCTTGGCTGCCTTGCTCAGTTCCTCCAGCACCGCCGCGTTCAGTTGTGCAAACTGTGTGGAGAAATTCTCCAGCTCAGGCGCGACCGTTGCCTGCGCTGCAACCGAGATGACGCCCACTGCCTGGTTGACGGCGTTATTGGCCGCAATCAGCGCATTGGCGGCCGCCGCGGTGTCGTCTGTGGTTCCCTGCTGCCGCAGGGCCTGAACTGCGCGATTCAAAGCCGGGCCCATCTGCGCCTGGAAGGCCGCGAAGTCTTCACCAAGCTGATGCTGGATCTCGTTCTGCTGCGCGATGAACCCCAACTTGGCGGTGACGATGCGGTCGATCAGCTTCATCCGGGAGTCGAGGAAGTCGACCGTCTTCTCGATCTCCTCGATCAGGCCGGCCTGCTCGGCATCGGTGGATGCCTTCACGAGTTCCAGCGTCTGTTTCAGACGCTCCTGCTTCTGCGCAAGCGCAGCTGCGGCTTTCTCGCGCGTGGCATCGTCGTCAGCGGCAGCAAGCGCCGGCGCCCAGGCGGTCAGCTCGGCGCTGAGGGATGAAAGGTTCAGCGCGGCGACGACAGCCGGCAGGTTCGTGGTGGTGATGCCGGCATAGGTGTGCTGCACCCGGTTGAAAAACAGACCGCCAACCAGATTGGAAATCAGCGTCAGCGCCGCCAAGGCGCCGACTGCCAGATAAAGCTTCTGCCGGATACCCATTTACCCCTCCCCTTGCAGACTGGTTCGTCCAGCCTGACTGGGCGCTTTGCGCCCGTTGTTATTGGGGGCATCATCGCCCTCCCGCCGGGTCCAGGTAAAGGCTCCCAGGGCGGTTCGCGCCCCGAGAACATGCTAGCATGCAATTCTCGTTGTTAGGCGGCGCAACCTATCTCTGGTAGGTCCGTTTCGTTCACCTTACTACATATTTGACCTAGCCTGTGGAAAAAGACTTGACCCGAATGCAGAACCTCATTAGAACATTCAGCGGGTTTCGTGTTCGTTCTGATGCTGCTGGCACGTGTCCGCCTGTTCTCGACGGGTCATTCAGGGAAAGCAGCGGCATCGGTCCCTGATTGAGGAGGCTAACCATGCTTACCCGTAAGCAGCACGATCTGCTGATGTACATTCACGAGAAGCTGGAAACCACCGGCGTCTCCCCCTCCTTCGAGGAGATGAAGGAGGCCATGAAGCTGAAGTCCAAGTCGGGCATCCATCGCCTGGTGACCGGCCTGGAAGAGCGCGGCTTCATCCGTCGGCTTGCCCACCGCGCCCGCGCGCTGGAAGTGCTGCGCCTGCCGGATTCGGCTGTTCCCATCCGCGGCGGCGCCTCCGGCAATCTGCGCGCTCCTACGCCGCGCAACCGGCTGATGCCGCGTGCCGTGGAAGGCGACGCGCCGATGCAGGGCACCCCGGTCACGGTCAGCCCCTATAACGCCCGCGATATCGTCACCCTCCCCCTCTATGGCCGCATCGCCGCCGGTACGCCCATCGAGGCCCTGCGCGACATGAGCACGCAGATCGACGTGCCGATCGGCCTGCTTGGCAATGGCGAACACTACGCTCTGGAAGTCGCCGGCGATTCGATGGTGGATGCCGGCATCATGGACGGTGACACGGTCATCATTCAGCGCAGCGACAATGCCGATAACGGCGCCATCGTGGTCGCGCTGGTCGACGATCAGGAAGTCACCTTGAAGCGTCTGCGCCGCAAGGGCAATTCGGTGGCGCTGGAAGCCGCGAACCCGGCCTACGAAACCCGCATCTTCGGCCCCGACCGGGTGAAGGTGCAAGGCCGCCTCGTTGGGCTGCTGCGCCGGTACTGATCAAGCGTCCAATCAGGGATCGATGCGGGGCGCGGAAACGTGCCCCGTTTTTCGTTTGCCTGCTTCAGCGGCGCCGGTCGCTTCCTCATTCTGCGCGCCATGGCCGCGCAGCACCTCCAGGGCCGGCGGCCGCAAATTTCTGCCATGGTGACGACCCGCATGCCGCTCTTCCGATCAAGCCACATTCCGGCGCGCTGCGCCATAGATCGAGCGGCCGATGACAACCCGCGCCCAGGGACGCGATAGCGCACCGGCATGACGGCAATCTTCGTGATGGCCTTCGGCTGCTTAAAAAACACAATCAGGAATATCGAGGCCAAAAGGGGACGCGGCGGCCTGCTCGCCCCAGGCCGCCGCCCTGCCCTTGCCCTCGCGGACCATGTTTTTGTTGCCCGCCCCATCCGGCATACCTTGCCGGGCGTTTCCACCGCCAACATCAGGTACAAATCGAGAAGTTGGCTTGCCCTGCCCCCCACCTGTGCTAAAACCGCCGCCTGTATCGTTTTTTGGATCCCGCCATGAAAGTCGTTACTCGTTTCGCGCCTTCGCCGACCGGCTACCTGCATATCGGTGGTGCCCGCACGGCGTTGTTCAACTGGCTGTTTGCACGCCATCACGGCGGCACCTTCCTGCTGCGCATCGAAGATACCGACCGCGAACGCTCCACCCAGGATGCGGTGGACAAGATTTTCGAGGGTCTGAAGTGGCTGGGGATCGACTGGGATGGCGAGCCGGTCTTCCAGTTCGCCCGCATGAAGCGCCATGCCGAGGTGGCCCATAAGATGCTGGCCGAGGGCAAGGCCTATTACTGCTATTGCACGCCGGAAGAGCTGGAAGAGATGCGCGCCAAGGCCAAGGCCGAAGGCAAGCCGATGCGCTATGACGGCCGCTGGCGCGACCGCGACCCCAAGGACGCGCCGGCCGGCGTGAAGCCGGTGGTGCGCTTCAAGGCGCCGCGCGAGGGCGTCACCGTGATCAAGGATCACGTTCAAGGCGACGTGACCTTCCAGAACGAGCAGCTCGACGACCTGATCATCCTGCGCTCGGACGGCACGCCGACTTACAATCTCTCGGTCGTGGTCGACGATCACGATATGGGCGTGACGCATGTGATCCGTGGCGACGATCATCTGACTAACGCCGCGCGCCAGACGCAGCTTTATCTCGCGGCCGGCTTCGAGGTCCCTGAATTTGCGCATATCCCGCTGATTCATGGACCTGATGGCGCCAAGCTGTCGAAGCGCCATGGCGCGCTGGGCACCGAGGCCTATGCCGATATGGGCTATCTGCCGGCGGCGATGCGCAACTATCTGCTGCGGCTGGGCTGGAGCCATGGCGATGACGAGATCATCTCCACCGAGCAGGCCATCGAGTGGTTCGGCCTTGATCATGTCGGCCGCTCGCCCGCCCGCTTCGATTTCGCCAAACTCAACAGCCTGAACGGCCACTATATCCGCAACACGCCGGACGATGAGCTGCTGCAGGCCGCGCTGCCCTTCATCACCAAGCATGCCGGCCGCGCGCCCAGCGAAGCCGAGCAGGCCAAGCTGAAGGCGATCCTTCCGGCCGTGAAGGAGCGCGCGAAAGATCTGAATGAGCTGGCCGAGGCCGTGCTGTTCCTGTTTGCCGCGCGGCCAATCCAGCCGGATGCGGCAGCGCAGAAGCATCTCGACGATGCCGCCAAGGCACGGCTGCGCAAAGTGTCCGAAGCGCTGCAGCCGCTCAACGAATGGACCGCCGCCAGCACGGAAGCCGTGGTGCGCAATCTGGCCGAGACCGAACAGGTCAAATTGGGCCAGCTCGCTCAGCCGCTGCGCGCCGCGTTGACGGGACGGACCGTGTCCCCGCCGATCTTCGACGTGCTTGCCGTTCTTGGCCGTGATGAAACGCTGGCGCGCCTTGCCGATGCTGCCGGAGCGTGAATGAAGCCTCCGGTCCTGATCATTCCAGGCCTCGGCAATTCAGGTCCGCAGCACTGGCAAAGCATCTGGCAAGCGCGCAATCCGGATTTCATCCGCATCGAGCAGGCAGATTGGGATCAGCCCGATTTCACTGACTGGCTGGCACGACTGGATGCAGCGATTGCCGCGGCCGCCAAGCCTCCTGTCTTAGTCGCGCATAGCCTCTCATGTTCGCTGGTCGCGCATTGGATGGCGCGTTATGAGCGTCTGGTGAAAGCCGCATTGCTGGTTGCGCCGGCCGACGTGGATTCCGACACGCATACGCCGCCGGAAACCCGCTGCTTTCGCCCCATGCCGCTGGTGGGCTTCTCCTGCCCCGCTATCGTCGTGGCCAGCAGCAATGATCCTTATGTCGACCTGCCGCGCGCCCGTGAATTCGCCACCGCCTGGGGCGCGCGGTTTGTTGAGGTGGGTGCACATGGGCATATCAATACAGCGTCCAATCTCGGCGACTGGCCGCTGGGCTGGCAATTGCTGGAAGAGTTGTGCGCCGGATGAGCGGCGCAAGGCAGTCAGCTTTGCTATGAGGCGCGGTACCGCGCCAGCGCCGACTGATCCGCCATGAACTTCTGCAGCTTCTCGACAGCAGGCCGCGGCATCGGATCCTGTCCGCTCAGCATCAATGTCAGCGCCACACGGCTGACGCCGATCCGGGCCGCCAGTTGATCCAGCGAGATCGCCGCCGACTTGCAGGCCTGGGATACCGCCACGATGGAGCCCTTCTCCACATAGAAGCGGCCCCACTGCTCCCTGACATTGATCTTGGACGGCAGCGGCGGAAGTTTGGGCGTCGCCAGCGGCCGCGGGACCGAAACTGCCTCCGGTGCGACCAGCGGCGGCGGCGCACTTGGCGTCGCGGAAAGACGCGGTGGCGGCGGCGCGGGCTGGAATTCGTCGAGCTTCGGCGCGTTCTCGATATTCTGTTCGAGCAGCTTGCGCACCGCCTCGACCAGTTCCTCGTTCAGCGGCGTCAGGTCGTGTTCCTCGCCGAAGCGGTCGTAATACTGCGCAATCTCGCTCAGGCGATCGAGACGGCGCATAAGGAATTCACGCGCACCCAGCGGCAGACGCCGGCCCGAGCGCGAAATGTTGATCAGATAGATGCGCGTCGTGTCGAGTTCGAGGATGGTGATCTTCCAGCGGATCTTCGACAGATGCTTGCGCAGCGGCTGCTGCTTTGACTCTTCGAATTCCGGAATGCGGCCATCGACGAGGTCGACGAAGACGTAGAAATGCTCGATCTTTTCGACAAAGCGCTTGTAGTCGGCGAAATGGCCGCTGAGATTTTTCTGGTTCTGGCAAAAAGCAAGCAGCTCCCGGCTCTGGTTTTCCACCACGCCGACGAGTTTCAGGGTTTCCTGAACGACTGGTTTTAGCACCTGGTTCACCGCGCCGGTTCTCCGGTTTGGGGGTGTCATGCCTGCCAAGGCACCGCCTTTCAGCGGTACTCCATGTGATATTTTTGCCAGAAAAGGTTGCACCCGGCAACCCAACAAAACGTACGTAGACGTACGACGTTTTGCGGTAGCTAGACGAGAAATCCTTATTAACTGTTTGTTTCCGCTACTGATTGTTCAGGAATACTGTGCGGCGCACAATATAGTCCGGCATCCCTCAAGCTGTGACAGAAATGAGTTACATCAGTCTGCTCGTGGAAGCTGCCCAGTAGCAGCCGCACGACTTTGCCCCGCTGCGGCCCCAGGTCGATCTCGACGTAGCGCCGGGGCTGATCCTTCACGACGGGGAAACGCTGCGCATATGAAGGCCAAGCGGCTTCGGCCTCTGCCTGATTCTTGTAGCTCGCCACATGTCCTGCATATTTCGGCGCAGGCGGTGGCGGCGGAGCCGCCGTCACGGGTGGTTCTTCAGGCGGCTGCGGCGGTGCCGCGACAGTCGGCATCAACGGCGGTGGCTCTGCGGCAGGCGGCGCCGCACAACCGGCGACGGCAATCAGCGCAAGGCAAAAAACAGCTTGTCCCACGCGGGCCGAATGAAATTTCGGACTGCGCAATGACGCCGTAATCCTCACTTCTCGACCAGCTTGAACAGATTGCGGTCCAGCAGCGCGTTGACCGATACGGTTTTCGTGCTGCTGTTGTCGCGATCATTGACCAACTGCACATGCGGCACGTCTTCGCCCGGAAAGTTGATCACCCGAACCACGCGCCAATAGAAGCCATGGCGCTGCTCGAAGCGCTGGCCGGGAACGATATCGTCGACGGTGAACTTCGCCATCGTAAAACACCACTGAATCGCTAGATTTTAACCGTAGCGCATTCGCTTTGCTGCGCCAACCCCGGGGGCTCTTCCACCGCTCTTAAACGGAGCCAAAAGTTCTCTTACGCCGCGTGCTGGATCTTGAAGACGAAAACGCCGTCCTGCTCGGACGACGACAGCAGGGCAAATCCTGACGCCTCGCACAAAGCAGCGATGTCGCGCGGAGTATTGGGATCGGTTGCTTCCACCGTGAGCACCTCTCCCTTCGGTACCGCCTTCATGGCCTTTTTCGTCCGAAGAACCGGCAAGGGGCAGTTGAGCCCCTTCACATCCAATACGTGGCTCATGAAAGCATGACCTATTTCACAAGATTAGCGGTTGAAAGATATAATACTTCACTTATCAAATGTAAATAATATAATGACTTCAAATACTTTCGTCCGCCGGAGAAGCCGCCATGGGCACCGCCCTGCCCCTTCCTTACCTTGTTAATACCGCCGGTTTGGTACTGGGCGTCATCTTCGGGGCCACAGTTCAGCGCAGCAATTTCTGCACGATGGGCGCCATCAGCGACATGGTCCTGATGGGCGACACCAACCGCCTGCGCAGCTGGGCGCTGGCCATCGCCGTGGCCATGCTGGGCAGCCAGTTGCTGCATCTCGCCGGCCTCGTCGACCTCAATCAGTCGATCTATGCGGCCGCCAATCTGGGACTGGTCGGTGCCATCCTCGGCGGCGTGATGTTCGGCTTCGGCATGGTTCTGGCCGGCGGCTGCGGCAGCCGCACCCTCGTCCGCCTGGGCGCGGGAAATCTGAAATCCCTGATCGTCGTGCTGATGATCGGCATTGCCGGCTACACCACGCTGCGCGGCCTGATCGGCCCGGTGCGGCTGTGGCTGGAAAGCTGGACGGCGGTCAATCTCAAAACGCTCGGCTTTTCCAGCCAGACTCTGCCCGATCTGATCGGCGCGGGCTTCGGCCTGAATGCAGAGAGCCTGCGCTGGCCAATTGCCCTGTTGCTGCCCGCGCTCCTGCTGATCTGGGTGTTTCGCGATGCCCGATTCCGGCACCAGCCGGTGCTGATTTCTGCAGGCATCGTCATCGGCGCGATCATCGTCGGCGGCTGGGCAGCAACCGGCATTCTCGGCGCCGATGACTTCGAGCCGGCACCGCTGATCTCTTTTACTTTCGTCGCGCCCATCGGCAGCGCGCTGCAATACGTGATGACCTTCACCGGCGCGCGTCTGGATTTCGCCGTCAGCACCGTGGCCGGCGTGATACTCGGCGCTTTCCTGATGGCCAAAATGAATGGCAGCTTCCGCGTCGAAAGCTTCGCCAACGCTCAGGATATGATCTCGCACATCATCGGCGGCATTCTGATGGGCATCGGCGGCGTGATCGCGCTGGGCTGCACCATCGGCCAGGGCCTCACCGGTGTCAGTACGCTGGCTTTGGGCAGCTTTGTCGCACTTGGCGGTATCGTGATTGGCGGCATTCTGGGGGTCCGCTATCTTGAGGAAGGCAGCTTGCCAGGTGCCTTCCGCGCATTATTCGCTCGCGGCTGACGCAATCCGGCCTGGCTGAACAGGATGCCGGGAGATTAACCGACCAATGGGTGGACTTGATATTTCCTACGCCGCCGCCGCCGGCGCCGGCGTGATCAGCTTCCTGAGCCCCTGCGTCCTGCCGCTGGTGCCGGCTTATCTGTGCTTCGTGGCCGGGACCACGCTCGACCGCCTGGTCGGCAAAGAGCAGATCGACAAGGCCATGATGCGCCGGGTGTTTATCTCCGCTCTCGCTTTTGTGATCGGCTTTTCCACCGTCTTCGTGCTCATGGGCGCGTCGGCTTCGGCGCTGAACAGGCTGATCGTCCAGAATATCGACGTCATCGGCAAGATCGCCGGTGCCGTGATCGTGATCTTCGGCCTGCATTACATGGGCCTGCTGAAGATCGGATTGCTGTATCGCGAGGCACGTTTCAACACTGCCGAACGTCCGACCAACGTGCTCGGCGCCTATGTGATCGGCCTTGCCTTCGCCTTCGGCTGGACGCCTTGCGTCGGCCCCATTCTCGCGACCATCCTCACCGTGGCCGCCAGCCGCGATCAGCTCGGCTATGGCGTGTCGCTGCTTGCGACTTACGCGCTGGGCCTGGGCATCCCCTTCCTGCTGGCCGCCCTGGCGGTGAAGCCGTTCATGACCTTCATGCAGAAATTCAGGCGCCACCTGCACAAGGTGGAGATCGTCGCCGGCGCGCTTCTGGTGGTTACAGGCATCCTGATCTTCACCAACAGCCTGGGCCAATTCAGCTACTATCTCCTTGAAATCTTTCCCTGGTTAGCCAATTTCGGCTAACAATCCGCACCCGAAGGTTGCTTTTCTCCTCGCTGAGACCCCCAAAAAATGGTTATCTATCTGCATTCCCTGATGGAATGGGGTAATTGGGGATAAGTGCAGTCAGCCGGCAGGCGAATGAGCACCGATCGTTTCGATGACATAAAAACGGGGGTGAATACCGCCGGCGCGTTGACGATCGATTTCCGCGCCGTGTTCGACCACCTTCCGACACCGCATCTGCTGATGGACGCCAATCTCGAGATCGTCGAGATGAACCGTGCCTATCTGCAGGCGTCGATGCGCAACCGTGAGGACCTCATCGGCCTCAACGTCGTGGCGGCCTTCCCGATCGACGATGAAAGCCGCGAGCGTTTGTATGAATCGCTGATGCGCACCCGCGAATACGGTGTGGTGGATGTCATCACCTTGCCGCCGCATGCAAGCCCTCGCCCCGCCGCAATCGGCGGCGGCTTCGAGCATCGCTACTGGAGCTACGTTCATACGCCGATCCGCAACAGCCAGGGCGAAATCGCCTTCATCCTGCAGCAGATCCAGGATGTGACCGACTTTCAGCGGCTGAAAGACGCGACTTTCGGCAGCCCGGTGTCCATCGAGCCGCTGATGCTGGGCGGCGATCTTCTGCTGCGCGCTGAAGCAGTTCAGGCGGTCAACCAAACCCTGCTGGCCGAACACAGCCATCTGCGGCGCCTGTTCATGCAGGCGCCCGGCATCATGTGCGTGCTGAGCGGCCCGGATCTCGTCTTCGAACTGGTCAACAACGCCTGTCTGGAAGCGATCGGCTATCGCGACGTGATCGGCCTGCCGATCCGCGAGGCGCTGCCCGAGATCATCGACCAGGGCCATGTGAGCCTGCTTGAGACGGTGATGACGACCGGGCAGCCCTTCGTCGGCCAGGGCATGCGGATCGCACTGCAGCGTAAGCCTGACGAGCCGCCGGAGGAACGCTATTTCGATCTGGTCTATCAGCCGATCACGGGATCGGACGGCTCGGTCTCGGGCATCTTTGTCGCCGGCGTGGATATCACCGACCGCATCCTGGCGCAGGAACAGCAGCGCCTGCTGATGGATGAACTGAACCACCGGGTGAAGAACACTCTGGCGACGGTGCAGGCCATCGTCACCCAGACCCTGCGCAGCGGCGTTTCGCCGGAGCAGTTCGCCGAAACCTTCCAGGCGCGGCTGATGGCGCTGTCGCGCACCCATAACGCCCTCACCCGCGGCCAGTGGCAGGGCGCCGAACTGCGCGAGATATTGCGCGAAGAGGTCCGGCCCTACGGCGAAAGCCGCATCGAATTGCGCGGCCCGCCGGTGCGCCTGCCGCCGCGCGCCGCCCTGTCATTGGGCATGATCTTCCACGAACTGGCGGTGAACGCAGCGAAATACGGCGCTCTGTCCACCGCACAGGGACGGCTCAAGGTGACATGGCAGGACGAATTCCCCAGCGACGGAAACGTCCGCCTCAATATCGAGTGGCGGGAAGAAAACGGCCCGCCCGTCGCTCAGCCGCCGCAACGCAAAGGCTTCGGCTCCCGGCTGATCGAGCGGAGCATTACCGGCGAATTGAATGGCGAATTGTCAATGGAGTATGGTGAGAGCGGCTTGGTCTGCCGGTTCTCGATCTCGCTGTGGGGGCATAGTGCATGACGGAAGGTAGCGATCTCTCGCTGGCGGGAACCAGGGTTCTGATCCTGGAGGACGAGCCACTGGTCTCCATGCTGCTGGAAGGCCTGATGGAGGATTTCGGCTGCGTGGTCTTTGGTCCTTTCCTGCGGATCGCGCCGGCCATCGAATTCATCCGCGAACGGCATCAGGAAATCGACGTCGCCATACTGGACGTGAATGTCGGCGGCGAACGCAGCTTTGCCGTGGCTGATCTGCTGCACGAACTGGGTGTGCCCTTCGTCTTTGCCAGCGGCTATGACGAAGCCGGCATCGCCGAGCGGTGGCGTATGTGGCCCAACCTGGGCAAGCTGTTCTATGAAGCAGAACTGAAGACCACCTTGAGCCAGGTGATTGCCGCCGACCAGCGCAAGCGGCAACCGATGGCGCAGTCCGACCTGACGAACTGACCAACTTTCGCAACAAAAGTTTTTGTAGCAAAAACTGCATTTGAAAATAATCACTTAGCCTTTGCCACACGCCCCGCTTCTGAGGTAAGCCGAAGGCGTGACGACGATTTCCGATGCATTTTTACTAGCGCTGCAGATGATGTGGCAGGGCAATGCCGAGCTGCTCAGCATCATAGGCCTGTCGCTGCGTGTCAGCCTTACCGCGGTCGTGATCGGCAGCACCATCGGCCTCCCGCTCGGGGCCTTTCTGGCGCTCGCGCGGTTTCCCGGACGCAATGCCTTCATCGTGCTGCTCAACGCCAGCATGGGCTTACCGCCCGTCGTGGTCGGTTTGATTGTCTACCTGCTGCTGTCGCGCTCCGGCCCGCTCGGCCCGCTGAGCTGGCTGTTCACGCCGATGGGCATGATTGTTGCCCAGGTGGTGCTGATCACGCCGATTGTCGGCGCACTGGCCCGCCAGACCGTCGCCGATCTGTGGACGGAATATGAAGAGCAGTTGCGCTCTCTTGGCCTCACGCCGCTGAGGGCCATCGCCACCCTGCTGTGGGATGGCCGCTTCAGCCTGAGCACCGCAGTGCTGGCCGGCTTCGGCCGCGCGATTGCCGAGGTCGGCGCCATCATCATCGTCGGCGGCAATATCGCGGGCTACACCCGCACCATGACGACGGCGATCTCGCTGGAGACAAGCCGCGGCGATCTCGCGCTGGCGATGGCGCTCGGCATCGTGCTGCTGACCATTGCCATCGCAATCAATACCGGCGCCAGCCTGCTGAACAGCTTCACCCGGAAGACGCAGGGCGCGTGAGTGACAGCCATGCATGCTCCCGCGCCATTGCTGCCGCTGCTGCTGGAAGAAGTTTCCTTCCAGGCTGGCGGCCAGCGCCTGATCGATGGCGTAACGCTCCGGCTTGAAGCCGGGCCGCCCACCGTCATCCTCGGCCCCAACGGCGCCGGCAAGAGCCTGCTGCTGCGGCTGTGCCATGGCTTGCTGCAGCCTTCCAGCGGCCGGGTCGCATGGCTGGGCCCTGCCGCGCAGCAGCGCGACACTCTGCGCTTCGGCCAGGCGATGGTGTTTCAGAAGCCGGTCCTGCTGCGCCGTTCGGTGCTGGATAACGTGATCTTTCCCCTGAAGCTGCGCGGCATGAACAGGCATGCGCGGGCCGAGCGCGCGCAGGCGGCCCTGGACCGCGTGGGCCTTGCCGCGCTGGCGGAACGCCCGGCCCGGGTGCTGTCGGGCGGCGAGCAGCAGCGTCTGGCGCTGGCGCGGGCCTGGGCGCTTAATCCGCAGATCCTGTTCCTCGACGAGCCCACTGCCAATCTCGATCCCGCGGCAACCCGTCAGGTGGAGCAGATCATCAAAGGCTTCGTCCGCGACGGGACCAAGATCGTCATGACCACCCATGATCTGGGGCAGGCCAAGCGGCTGGCGAGCGATATCGTCTTCCTGCATCGCGGCCGCATTACCGAGCGGACCCCGGCCGACATCTTTTTCACCGCGCCGCGCAGCGACGAGGCCGGCGCTTTCCTCAATGGCGATTTGACCTGGTAACAGTTTGAACCCGGTGACACAGGAGAACCGACGATGATGCTCAATCACAAATCCCTGCTTGGCGGTGCTGTCGCCGCGATGCTGGTGCTGTCGGCTACAATGGCCTCTGCGCAGCAGAAATTCATCGTGATCGCCAGCACCACCTCGACCGAGCAATCGGGCCTGTTCGGCCATATCCTGCCGCGGTTCACCCAAAAGACCGGCGTCGAGGTCCGCGTCGTGGCGCAGGGCACCGGCCAGGCCTTGAAGACCGGTGAGAACGGCGATGCTGACGTGGTTTTCGTGCACGATCCCGCCGCCGAGAAGAAATTCGTCGAAGCCGGCCATGGCGTGGAACACCGTCAGGTGATGTACAACGATTTCGTCATCGTCGGCCCGAAGGGCGATCCAGCCAAGATCGGCGGCAGCAAGGATGTTGTCGACGCTTATAAGAAGATCGCGGCGGCCAAGGCCCCCTTCGCCTCGCGCGGCGATAATTCCGGCACGCATGCGGCCGAGCTGCGGCTGTGGAAGGCCGCCGGCGTCGACGTGAAGACGGCTGGCGCGGGCTGGTATCGCGAAACCGGATCGGGCATGGGACCGACGCTGAATACCGCCAGCGGCATGAACGCCTATGCCCTCACCGATCGCGGCACTTGGCTGAACTTCAAGAATCGCGGCGAACTCACCATCCTGGTCGAAGGCGATCAGCGGCTGTTCAATCAGTATGGCGTCATGCTGGTCAATCCGCAGAAGCATCCGCATGTGAAGGTCGCGGAAGGCCGGGCCTTCATTGACTGGATCACCTCCAAGGAGGGCCAGGACGCCATCGCCGCCTACAAGATCAACGGCGAGCAGCTTTTCTTCCCCAATTACAAGCCCGGCAGCGGCAGCTAATCTCTAGCTGGCTATCCGCCGAGATTTACCCAAGGCTCCTCCCGCGCTAGCATCGGCAAAAACGGGAGGAGCCTTTTGACTATCGACGCCATGCTGCGCGCTTTCGCCAGCGCCGTAGAAAACCGCGACGGCGAAGCCTTTGCGCAACTCTTCACCGAAGACGCCGTCTACCACGATGTCTTCTACGGAGCCTTCGAAGGCCGCGCTAAGATCGCCGAACTGGTGAATGACTGGTTCTACCGCACGGCGGAGGATTTCCGCTGGCATCTGCACGATCCGGTCAGCGACGGGCGCATCCTCTATGCCCGTTACACATTCAGCTACCGCTCGCTGCTGCCGGAAGCCAAGGGCAAGCGCGTGATGTTCGAGGGCGTTGCGATCTACACCCTGCGGGACGGGCTGATTGCCGAATACCGGGAAGTGGCGAATGCCGGCCCTGCCCTGGTCGATCTGGGCTTTGCGCCGGAACGCGTCGCCAAGATTTTGGCCCGCGAGGGCGCAGAACTGAAGGCCCGTCCCGAAAGCAAGCCGCACCTGGACTAGTGCAGGAATAGCCAGGGCCGTCGCAATCGGCTATAGCGGGGCCATGTGTGGCCGCTACAGTCTGACCCAGCCGCTGGATAATCTGGCGCAATTCTTCGAGCTTTACGGGCAGCAGCAATCCAATCTCCCGCCGCGCTGGAACATCGCGCCCACGCAGCAAAGCGCCGTCATCCGTCAGGATGCAGGCGGCCATCGTGCGCTCGTCATGCTGCGCTGGGGATTTGCCGGGCCGAACAACGCGCCGCTGATCAATGCGCGCAGCGAAACGGTCACCACGAAGCCCACCTTCGCCGAGGCCTTCCGCCAGCGCCGCTGCCTGGTTCCGGCCGACAGTTTCTACGAATGGCAGGCAATCGAGGGCCACAAAGCCAAGCAGCCCTGGCGCATTGGCCTGAAGGGCGGCGGACTGTTTGCATTCGCCGGGCTGTGGCAAAGCGAAGCGGCCTTCGGCAACGCGGAATGCTTCACCATCCTGACCACATCGGCGAATGACTATCTGCGGCTGTTGCACGACCGCATGCCCGTCATTCTTCCGCCCGAGGCCTTTGCCGCCTGGCTCAATCCGGAGACACCGGCCAACGATCTTATCGCCCTGCTGCGTCCCTATCCGGATGAGAAAATGGCGCGCTATCGCGTCACGACTGCCGTCAACAGCGTCAAGCTCGACAGTCCGGACTGCTTCGCGCCATTGAATCCGAACCTCAGGAGAGCTTAAGGCCCTGCCGCTAAAGCTGCGGCGTGCCGCCATGCACCCGCACATGATGGGCTTTCAGATCGCGCACCGATTTGCAGCCGCAGGCATGGGCAATGGCTTCCACGTCATGGCGGACTGCATTGGCGTAATTGGCGACCCGTACTGCCTTTCGTGCCGGGTCCAGGCCCCGCATGTAGCGCGGCTCGTTCGACGTAACACCTGTCGGGCAACGGCCGGTGTTGCATTTCATCGCCTGGATGCAGCCCAGCGAAAACATGAAGCCGCGCGCGGACACCACGTAATCCGCGCCCATGCAGATCGCCCAGGCGACCTTGTCCGGGGTCACCAGCTTGCCGGACGCAATCAACCGGATGCGGTCACGCAGGCCGTAGTAGCGGCATTTCTCGGCAACGATAGGCAGGGCCTGCACGATGGAGCGGCCGACATAATCGGCCAGTGGGGCTGGCGCCGCGCCGGTGCCGCCTTCCGCGCCGTCCAACTGGATGAAATCCGGCGCTTCCTCGCGGCGCGGCTGCAGATACCGGAACAGATCGTCGATGAAGTGATCGTCGCCCAGCGCCATCTTGATGCCGACCGGCTTATCGGCAATGCGCCGCACGCGGTTGATCAGCGCGACCAGAGAGGGAATGTCGGTCACCTCGCGGTGGCGGCTTGGCGAGATCGAGGGCTTGCCCGGATCGATACGCCTGATCTCGGCGATCTCCTCGGTGACCTTGGCTGCCGGCAGAATGCCGCCGCGGCCGGGCTTGGCGCCCTGGCTGAGCTTGATGCAGATCATCTTGACCTGCGGCAGTTCGGCGATCTCCTTCAGCCGCGCCTCATCGAGATTGCCGTCGCGGTCGCGCACGCCGTATTTCGCCGTGCCAATCTGGAAGACGATGTCGCAGTTGCCAGACAGGTGATAGGGCGACAGGCCGCCCTCGCCCGTATCGAGCCAGATACCCGCCATCGCAGCGCCATGCGACAGCGCAGTAATCGCTGCCGAGGACAAGGCGCCGTAACTCATGCCGGAGATGTGGAAGAAGCTGGTCGGCTTGTAGGGCCGGCTGACGATGCCCTTGCCGATCCATTTTCCAGTATAGGGCTCGGCTTCCTCGTCATTCACCGGAAAGGGCGAATGCAGGAAATAGACATGGCCGGTCTCCTGCGCATTCACTTCCGAGCCGAAGGCGACATAGTTGGAGACGCCCTTGGCCGAGCGATACACCCAGGCGCGGGTCAGGCGGTTGAAGGGCCGCTCTTCCCAGTCGGCGGTGAACCAGTACTGGCGGAAATACTCGCCGAGATTCTCCATGATGTAGCGGAAGCGCCCATAGATCGGGAAATTCCGCATCACGGCGTGATCGCGCTGAATCCACCGGTCGTAGACATAAAATCCGCCGATGGTCCCGGCTGTCAAAAGAAGGATGCCGGAAACGGCATACAGGATCATTGCTTCCCCTCCACCTGCGCCGGCTGGGCCGACGACGAGCCGTCAGCCTAACACGTTCACTACTGGATCAGCGATAAGATCAGGTCACCTTGATCACGGCCGCGGCCCCAGCATAGTGGCGGGATCGGCCAGGCGGTCGTAATCCTCGGCCGTCAGGAAGCCGAGTTCCACGGCCGCCTGTTTCGGGCTGGTGCCATCGGCGAAGGCCTTGTTGACGATCTGCGCCACGCGGTCATAGCCCAGATGCGGATTGAGCGCGGTGGCCAGCATGATGGAATGCTCGACGTTGCGCTGCAGGGTCGCCTTGTTCGGCTCGATCCCGGCGATCATGTCCTCGCCGAAGACGGTTGCCGCATCGGCCAGCAGGCGGATCGACTGCAGGATGTTGTGCACGATCACCGGCTTGGCGACGTTCAGCTCGAAATGACCCGCCGCCGCGGCATGGGTAACGGCAACATGATTGCCCATCGCCTGATAACAGACCTGAAGCATCGCTTCCGCCAATGTGGGATTGCGCTTGCCCGGCATGATCGAGGATGTCAGGCCGTCATGCGGCAGCACCAGTTCGGCGAGACCCGCGCGCGGCCCGGAGCCGAGGAAGCGCACATCATTGGCGATCTTGGCCAGCGACACGGCGATGGTGTTCAGCACGCCGCTGGCCTCCATCAGCGCGTCATGCGCGCCCATGCCTTCGAACTTGTTGGGATTGGCGACAAAAGGCAGGTCGGTCAGCGCCGACAGCTCGGCCGCGAAGGCTGTATCGAAGCCGGTTTTCGCATTCAGCCCCGTTCCCACCGCTGTGCCGCCCTGGGCCAGCAGATAAAGCCGCGGCAAGGCGTCCTCGACACGCATTATGGCCAGTTCCACCTGCCGCGCCATCGCGCCAAAACCCTGCCCCAGGGTCATCGGCGTCGCATCCTGCAAATGGGTGCGGGCAATCTTGACGATGCCGCTCCAGGCCTCGGCCTTTGCCGCAAGCTGCGCCTGCAGCTTTTGCAGCGCGGGGATGAGCCGCTGCTTCAGCTCCAGCACCGTGACGATATGCATCACGGTCGGGAATGTGTCGTTGGAGGACTGGCCGCGGTTGACGTGGTCGTTGGGGTGCACCGGCTTCTTGGTCCCAAGCGGCTGGCCCAGCAATTCGTTGGCGCGATTGGCGATCACCTCATTGGCATTCATGTTGGTCGCGGTGCCCGAGCCGATCTGCCAGACCGGCAGCGGGAAATGATCATCGAAGCGGCCTTCCGAGACCTCGCGGGCCGCCTGCTGGATCGCGTCGACCAGTTCCGCCGGCAGTTCGCCCAGCCTGGCGTTGGCGCGGGCGGCGGCCAGCTTCTGCAGCCCGATGGCACGGACGAGCGCCGGCGGCAGCTTCTCGGTACCGATCCGGAAAAGTGTAAGCGCCCGCTGGGTTTGCGCCCCCCAGTAGCGGTCGGCGGGCACCTCTACGGTACCGAAAGCATCACGTTCCTGCCGTGTCTGCATGGCTCTCTTCTCCGTTGCGCCTAATTTTTGGGCTCATTTATTGTGCAGTGGGACGAATAATGATCAGTCGATAAACTCCTGCTTCCGATATAGGGCGCGGATGCCCTTCTTTGTGCCGAGAAATGAATAGAAATCACGACGGACGTCACAACCTGATCGGCATACATCCTGCATTCGCCAGCCCCGTCTCGTCACCATACAGGCTTTCCGGAAAATGAGCTCTCAGACGCATCATCTGCAGATCCATCAGCTGATCGACGGCATCGAGCGGGACGTTCAGGAATTCGGTGCCAACAATGAGGATATCGCCTTTCAAACCACCCTGCTGTCCCTGAATGCCTCCATCGAGGCCGCCCGGGCCGGCGAGGTCGGCCGCAGCTTCGCGGTGGTGGCCCAGGAGGTGAAGAACCTGGCCAACCAGGCCTCCGAGAATTCAAAGCGCTTCCGCGACGTGGTGCTCAAGCGCATCTCGGAATCCAAGCGCGCGGCGGAAGAGATCGTCGTCCAGATCGTGAAGGATCTGGAAGGCCCCCGCCTCTCCGACATGGCGCAGACCATGGTGCAGCTCATTGTGCGTAACCTGTATGAGCGCACCTGCGACTGCCGGTGGTGGGCCACCGACGACGCCATGTGGCAGGCCTTGCAGAACCCGTCCGAAGAACTGCTGGCCCGCGCCACCGAGCGGCTTGGCGTGATCAACCGCTTCTACACCGTCTATCTCAACCTGGTGCTGGCCAATGCCCGTGGGCAGGTCGTCGCCACGTCGAATCCAAGGCAGTTTCCCCGCGCCGCGAGGGCCAGCGTTGCGCAGACGCGATGGTTCCAGGCTGCCATGCAGACGCGCAGCGGCGACGATTATGTGGTCGACGACATCACCCAGAGCGCCAGCCACGACAACAAGGCGGTGGCGATCTACGCCGCCGCGGTGCGCGAACAGGGCCATATCAACGGCACGCCCATCGGCGTACTGGGCGTGATCTTCGACTGGGACAAGCAGGGCAAGAGCATCGTCTGCGACGAGCCCTCCTTGAGCCAGGAGGAATGGCAGCGTTCGCGCGTGCTGCTGCTCGACTCCAAGCGGCGCGTCATCGCCTCTTCCGACGGTCAGGGCCTGTATCAGCCCTTTGCGCTGGAGACCGGCGACAAGCCGCGCGGCTATTACTACACGCCCAGCGGCGAGTTGATCGCCTTCGCCAAGACCATCGGCTACGAGACCTATGACGGCCTTGGCTGGTATGGCGTCATCACGCAGCAGCCGCGCAAGCACTGAGCGCGGCGCTGAAGAATTAAGAAGGCTGCTGCCACAGCCAGGTCAGCTCGTGCTTGTTGTGATGCAGATGCATGAGCCGGCTGCCTGGGATCGCGGCGAAGGCGCGCGCGGTCTCGTGATCGGTTTCGCCCTGGAACTTCAGCGTGCAGATGGCGTGGCGCAGCTTGCCTGAGGCAAGCCAGCGCTCGACCAGTTTCAGCAGCCGCGACGGATAGCAGATCACATCCGAACAGAGCCAGTCGACGCGCTCGAAATCGCGCGGCTCCAACGCGAAGGCGCTGCCCTGCTGCCAGCGCACATTCGGCATCGCAGCGACATGGCGCGCAAGCGGCGCCTTGTCGATGGCGGTCACTTGGGCGCCGAGTTTGCCCAGCACCCAGGTCCAGCCGCCAGGCGAAGCGCCAAGATCAAGGCAGATATCGCCGGCCTTCGGCATCGCGCCAAAGCGGGTCAGCGCTTCCCAGAGTTTCAGATAGGCGCGATTAGGCGGGCCGCTTTTATCCTCGTTGAAAACGAATTCGCCATGCGGCACCGGGCTTGAGCAGCGCGCCGCATAAAGCATGCGATCCGGCGCCAGCAGGGTGAAAGAGCCGAGCGGTGCGGTCGGCAGCGGCGCGCCGAAGTTAAGCGGCTTGGCCGAGACATGCGGCAGCTTCTCATCGATCAGCTTGGCGCGGCGGTGATGCAGCGGCGCATAGGCGGCCCAGTTGCGCTGAATCGCCTTCAACTTGGCGGCCGCGTCGCCAATGGATTCAATGCCGACCTCTCGGACATCGACCCAGATATTTGCGGCCCAGGCGGCCGGTCTTTCTTCATCCGCCAGAATCAGCCGGCCATGTTCGGACAGGATATGGCCGCGCAGTTCCTCGCGCAGCTGCGCCTCAAAACCCTCTGCGGCAAGATAGCCTGTGGTCACTGCAGGCTCCTTTCCTGCACGCGATTGATCATGTCCAGGCCCATTTTTTGACTCCTGGAACAGGACGCAGCGCAGGATTTCCCGACGCTCTTCCTCCATCGACGGTGGTGGCGGTAAGCCGCCGGCGGAGGCGATTTTTCAGATCCTTATCGATATTGTGGATGATAACGCTGGCCATAATGCCCTGCCTTGGCGGTGCAATGATTGCACTGATATCACTGCTATCAAATCGACCTTTTTATACCGTTCAGGTTCGTTTGAGCCCGTTTGGCACCGCTTGAGACCATTTGAAACCGTCCGGCACCATTCCAGCCCCATCCAGAACCGTCCGAGTCAGTCAGCATCCATTGCTCCCCATCCGATGTCCCGGCGCTGCAAAAGCCCCATGCGGCGCCATGCCTCCCTTGCCATACGGGCGTTCAAGAGATCCGAGCATCAGAACCCGGAAAATGAGAACAAATATAGAATATTTAGGCCGACCGATCAATACCGGAAACCTGTATGAGCCATGCCCTCCCCAGGGTAGCCGGGGTTAAGCACCTCTAATATCCTGGCGTCCAGCTCCTCCATGATGGCCGGGTGCCGGACCGGGGGCCGCCGGCACCCTGCTTGCGCCCCTGCGGAAAATCGCTATAGTCCGCGCCCTCACATAGCTCCTTGCTGGACTCCGACGGGGTCCGGCTAGGCCCGATCCGTCGATGCATGGGGTATCGCCGCCGGGCCGCTAACAGCCAGAAGGAGAGCTTGCGATGGCGTTCTACGAGAACGTATTCATCGCGCGTCAGGACATCTCGCCCACGCAGGTCGAGGCCCTGGCCGCGCAATTTGCTGAAATCATCAAGTCCCAGGGCGGCGAGGTCACCAAGACCGAGCAGTGGGGCCTGCGCAATCTCAGCTACCGTATCAAGAAGAACAAGAAGGGGCACTACGTGCTCATGAACATCTCGGCGTCGGGCGCAGCCATCGCCGAGCTGGAGCGCAACATGCGCATCCACGAAGACATCCTGCGCTACCTCACGGTCCGCGTTGAGAAGCTGGAAGAAGGCCAGTCGGCCATGCTGCTCAACAAGGATCGCGGCGAGCGCGGCGACCGGGCCGATCGTGGCTTCGGCGACCGCGGCTTCGGCGGCGGCCGTGGCGGCTTCGGCGGCGAGCGCCGTCCGCGCTTCGATCGTGAGGAAACCGCTGCTGCTCCGGAGGCTGAATAATGTCGAGCACTGGAACCAAGCCTGCCGCCCGTGCCGGTGCGGCCCGCCGTCCGTTCTTCCGCCGTCGCAAGACCTGCCCGTTCTCGGGCGCGAATGCGCCGAAGATCGACTACAAGGATGTGAAGCTGCTGTCGCGCTTCATTTCCGAGCGCGGCAAGATCGTGCCGTCGCGCATCACCGCAGTGTCGGCCAAGAAGCAGCGTGAACTGGCCCAGGCCATCAAGCGCGCGCGCAACCTGGCCCTGCTGCCGTTCGTCATCAAGTAAGGCCCAGAGCTGTCCTTCCCTCGTTGAGACGAAGGGCTGCTTGATGGAACCGCACGCATGACCCGCAGCTTGTTCATCGGCAGCCTCGCCGGCCTGGCGAGCGCGATGCTTGTGCTGACCGCAGCCAGCGGTCCGCTCGGCTTCGTGCTCAGCTATCTGGCGCCGTTGCCGCTGTTCTTCGCCGGCCTGACTCACGGCTTTCCCGCCGCGGCTTTGGCTGGCGTGGTCGGCACGCTGATCAGCGGGCTGAACGAGCTGCAGGCCGCCGGCGCCTATCTCATCATCTTCGCGGCTCCGGCCGCATTGCTGGTGCGTCAGGCGTTGCTGGCCCGCCCCGCGGCGGAAGCCTCGGGCAATGCCGACATCGTCGACGGCCTGGAATGGTATCCGGCCGGCCGGCTGGTTGTGGTTCTGGTTGGCTGGGCGCTGGGCGTTTTCGTCCTGGCGCTGCTGCTGACGTCGGGCCACGAAGGCGGCCTGCCCGGCCTGCTGCAGCCGAAGATCGAGCAGGTGCTCGGTCTTTTTGCTGACGGCATGCCGCAGGACGACAAGCCGATGGATATGAGTGCCGCCGCCGAAGGGCTGGCGAAAATCATGCCTTCGGCACTCGGCTTCGGCTGGCTGGTGATGATGGTGATCAACGGCACGCTGGCCCAAGGGCTGGCGAAGATGGTGAAGCAGAACCGCCGGCCCAGCCCGCGTTATCGCACGCTGGCCTTGCCGAGACTGCTGGCCGCGGCTTTGGCCGTGGCGGCGGTGGCGGCGGCGATCCTGCCGGACGAACTTGGTTTCGTCGGCACGACCGCGGCGGTCATTCTCGCTTTCCCCTATCTGCTGCAGGGGTTGGCGGTGGTGCATGGAGTGGCGGCGCGGACCGCTATTCCCGAACTGGTATTGACCGCCTTCTACGCGGTCTTGGTGGTGGCTGGCGCGCTGGGCGGCATTCTGCTGATCCTAGTGGCCATCCTGGGTTTGATCGAAGAATGGGCGGGTTTCCGCCGGCGCCTCGCCGGGGCCGGAACCAGCCGGGAGACTTAAACATGGAAGTGATTTTGCTCGAACGTGTCGAGAAGCTCGGCCAGATGGGCGAAGTGGTGAAGGTGAAGGACGGCTACGCCCGTAACTTCCTGCTGCCGCGCAAGAAGGCGCTGCGGGCCACCGAGGCCAACAAGGCGATCTTCGAGAAGCAGCGCGCCCAGCTCGAGGCGCAGAACCTGGCGAAGAAGGCGGAGGCCGAGAAGGTCGCTGCCAAGATGCAGGGCCTGAGCGTGACCCTGCTGCGCCAGGCCGGCGACAGCGGCCAGCTCTATGGTTCGGTCAGCGCCCGCGACATCGCGGAAGCGGTCACCGAAGCCGGCTTCACCATCAGCCGCGGCCAAGTCAGCCTGACCACGCCGATCAAGACGGTGGGCGTCAGCAGCGTGACCGTCGTGCTGCATCCGGAAGTCAGCGTCGAGGTGAAGGTCAACGTTGCCCGCTCCGAGGCCGAGGCCGAGAAGCAGGTGGCGGCCGAGAGCCTGCTGGACGAAGGCGTCACCGTCGAAGCCGAGGCCGAAGGCGAAACCGAGACCGAGGCCGAGAAGGCCTGATCTTCAAACGCCTACGCGTTAGGCTAGCGAATCGGGCCGGCGGAAACGCCGGCCCTTTTTGTCTGCACAGCCGCCGAGACGCCTGTGGATTTTAGCAGCTAACATCCTGACTTACCGATAAGACTTATCCACTGGCAGAATATGGTGGATAATACGGTGTCAACCTAAATCAGAACTGGAACTTGCTCGCGGCTTTGCCGTTAATGCCGCCTCGCTGCTTGGCGTTGTCGTCAAACTGTCATCCGGCGGTCATCGAGCGGAAGAATTTTAGCCGAGAAGAAATCTGAAAATGGCTCTGGTCACCAGTTTTCCTCCCTCCGGCACCAACGAGCAGTCCACCGCCCCCCTCACACCGGGCGAGCCGACCTTCCGCGTCCAGCCCCACAACCTGGATGCCGAGCAGGAACTGCTTGGCGCCATCCTGGTCAACAACGACGCGGCGATGAAGGTGTCCGGCTTCCTGCAGCCGGAGCACTTCTTCCACGAGGCGCACCGGCGCATCTATCAGGCGGCGCTGACGCTGATCGAGCGCGGCGAGATCGCCAATCCGGTGACCCTGAAAGCCTATTTCGAGCGCGACGAGGTGATCGCCAAGGCCGGCGGTACGGCCTATCTCGCCCGCCTCGCCGCCGCCGCGACCACCGTGATCAATGCCGAGGATTACGCCCGGGTGATCCACGACCTGGCGCTGCGCCGCGAGCTGATCAGCATCGGCGAGGACATGGTCAACCGCGCCTACGATCCGAAGATCGAGGAGCCTGCTTCCGAGCAGATCGAGGAAGCCGAGCAGCGCCTGTTCAAGCTGGCCGACGAGGGCAGCTCGGAGGGCGGCTTCGTCTCGTTCAAGGAATCCATCACTCAGTCGATTGCGATGATCGATGCCGCCTGGAAGAAAGGCGGCCTGAGCGGCGTGACCACTGGCCTGAAGGATCTGGACGCCAAGCTGGGCGGCCTGCATCCCTCCGACCTGATCATCCTGGCCGGCCGTCCCTCGATGGGTAAGACGGCGCTGGTCACCAATATGGGGTTCAACGCAGCCAAGGCCTATTTCGAGAGCAACGGCGAGATCGGCGCGCCGGTCGCCTTCTTCAGCCTCGAAATGTCGGCTGAGCAGCTCGCCACCCGTATTCTTTCGGAGCAGACCCGCATCCAGTCGGAAAGGCTCCGCCGCGGCGACATCACCGATGAGGAATTCACCCGGCAGATCGTGCCGGTGTCGAAGATGCTGCAGCAGATTCCGTTCTTCATCGACGATACGGGCGCGATCTCGATCGCCCTGCTGCGCAGCCGTGCGCGGCGACTGAAGCGTACGCATAATATCGGCCTGATCATCGTCGACTACCTGCAGCTCGTGCGCGGCGCCAATTCGCGGCGCAACGACAACCGCGTGCAGGAAATCTCGGAGGTCACCCAGGCGCTGAAGGCGCTGGCCAAGGATCTCAACGTGCCGGTGATCGCCCTCTCCCAGCTCTCGCGCGCCGTGGAAAGCCGCGACGACAAGCGCCCGCAATTGTCGGACCTGCGCGAATCCGGCGCTATCGAGCAGGACGCCGACGTCGTGATGTTCGTGTTCCGCGAGGAATATTACGAGGCGCGCAAGGAGCCGACCCTGGATACGCCGGAGCATGTCGCCTGGCAGGATAAGATGGCCCGCATCGCCAATCTGGCGGAGGTCATCATCGGCAAGCAGCGTCACGGCCCCATCGGCAAGGTGGTGCTGCAGTTCGAGAGCGAATTCACCCGCTTCAGCGATTATATCGCGCCGGACCACCTGCCTGAGGCATATTAAGCGTCAGCGGTTTTCCGGCCTTATGCCGGCTGGAAATCGCGCCTCACTTATCGCATCTCAAATTTCGCGCAGGAATTTTCGGGCAGCCCCGTATGTATGGATGAAGCGGCGCCAAACCGCTGCTTCGTCCAACAAGCGAAGGAGTCCGTTCCATGTCCGCTTTCCGCCGTCCCGCAATCGCTGCCGCCCTGCTCATCGCGACCATGGGCACCGCCCCGCTGGCGCTGGCCCAACCCGCACCCGGCGCAGGCGCGCCGACGCATCATGCGACGATCCATAAGCGTGACGCCGAGCAGGCAAAGCCCGGCCGCTTCATCGAAGGCCGCCTTGCCTTCCTGCGCGCCGAGCTGAAGCTGACGCCGGAACAGCAGCCGCTGTTCGACAAGCTGGCCGATGAAATGCGCGCCAGCGCCAAGGCGATGGCCGAGAAGTTCGAGGCCCGCCGTCAGCAGGCCAACGCCACGGCCCCGGCTGCGCTAACTGCCCTGGACCGTCTGGAACGGCGGCAGGCGATGATGAAGGAAGCCATGGCGGCGCAGGAGCGCTATCTGGCGGCCTTCCGTCCCTTCTACCAGTCGCTGAGCGCCGAGCAGAAAGCCACCGCCGATGTCCTGTTCGCCAAGGGCCCGGGTGGCGCGAGGTTCGGACATCACAAAGGGCACCACGGCCTGCGCCACCACTAACCGCTAGCCGCTCACGAATGAACGAGGCGGAGCCCCCTTCCGGGGCTCCGCTTTTTTTTGCGCGCGCATCCGATGTCACAAAGCGGCTGCTCCGGCCGTCTGGGCTGGCGTCAAAGCCAAGAAACGATTGGAGACAAGCCATGACCCAGCGCCTCGATTATCGTGCTCTCAGCCCCGAAGGCATCAAAGGCCTGTTCGCCGGCCATGCCCATATGGCTGCTACCGTCCCGCGCCCGTTGCTGGATATCCTTTGGGTGCGGATATCGCAGATCAACGGCTGCGCCTATTGCGTCGACCAGCATAGCCGCGAGGCCAAGGAACACGGCGCCAGCGACCGCAAGCTGCACCATGTCGCCATCTGGTGGGAATCGCCGTTGTTCGACGAGAAGGAACGCGCCGCGCTGGCCTATGCGGAAGCGGTCACGAGGCTGGAACACCAGCGTGTGCCGGACGCGGTTTTCGAACCGCTGAAAGGCCTGTTCGACGACCGCATGATCGTGGAGCTGACCATCGCAATTGCCACCATGAACGCGTGGAACCGGCTTGCCATCGCCATGAAGAAGGGCGCGCCGGCCTGACCGGCCGGCGCTGTCCGGTTTTAGCCCCTCGCCTGATTGCCCCTGTCTAAGCCGGCCGGGTCCATGCTACATCTGCGGCATGGACCTCCTCGCCTCCCTCGCCAGCCAGTACCCTTTTGCCTTCGGTGTGGCTTCCAGCGTGGTCGCCGGTTTCGTGCTGACATCCCTGGGCGCCACTCCGGTCTTCGTAGTGCGCGATCTGAAGCCGACCACGCAGAACATCATGCTGGCTTTCGCCGCCGGCGTGATGCTGGCCGCGACCTTCTTCTCGCTGCTGCTGCCGGCGCTGGACCGGGCGGAAGTGGGATTCGGCAGCCGCGGCTATGCCGCAAGCGCAGTGATCGTGGCGCTGCTGTTCGGCGCGCTGGCGATGCATGTCGCCCATGGGCTGGCGCCGCATGAGCATTTCGGCCCCAAGGGCCGGGAGAATACCGATCACTCGCGGCTGGCCCGCGTCTGGCTGTTCGTCATCGCCATCGCTCTGCACAATTTTCCGGAAGGACTGGCCGTCGGCATTGCGGCAGGCAGCGGTGACCTTGCCAACGGGCTAGGCGTAACCCTTGGCATCGGCTTGCAGAACATGCCTGAAGGGCTAGCCGTGGCCGTCGCATTGCGCGGCGAAGGCTATCGCCGTAGTACCGCTTTCGGCGTCGCCGCGATAAGCGGTGCACTGGAGCCTTTGGGCGGCCTGTTCGGCGCGGGCGCCATCGCCATTTCCGGCTCGCTGCTGCCCTGGGCGCTGGCCTTCGCCGCCGGCGCGATGCTGTTCATCATCTCATCCGAAGTGATCCCGGAAACCCACCGCAAGGGCACCGAGCGCGGTGCAACCTCCGCGCTGTTCGGCGGCTTCGTGGTGATGCTCTTTTTGGATGTAACCCTGGGTTAAATTCCGGTAATACCCCTACCCGTTCCCGTTCTTCGCCATCCGGCGAAGTGCTAGGCTGCCCGTGCCGTCTTGTGCGGCTAATAACTAACGCCCGGGAACACCATGACTGACAACGTCCTCTCCCGCCTGAGCATAGGCGGCCGTATCAATGTGGGATTCGGCGCCGTCATCTTCCTTCTTCTCGTCATCGCAGGAGCGGGAATTCTTGGCGCCAACAATGCCCGCGGGCTTTTCTCCGAATACAGCGAGACCGCCAAGGCGACCAGCGCCGTGACGCGCGCCGAGCGCGACGTCATCGATCTTGCGCGCAACGTGCTGCTGTTTTTGAACATGGACACGCCGGCCAGCCTCGAAGCCGCGCGCAAACTGGTCAAGTCGATCCCCCAGACTCTCGCGGAAGCGGAGGCCGATGCCGATGCGAACGAAAAACGTTTGCTGGGCGAGATGGCACAGATGGTTCAGGCATTCGGCGCGGCAGTCGAGGAAACTGTCGCGATCAAGGCGGGCTATATCGGCGTTTTCACCAAGGAGGTCGTGCCCAATAGCGGCTTCATCAACATGGTACTGCCGCAGCTGATTCAGGACTCCGCTGCCGCCGGCGACTATCAGACGGCCTATCTGGCCATGCGCGTCTCGGATACAATGAATGCGATCGGCTCGGCGGCCTATCAGTATCTCTACCGCCCCAAGCCGGAACTGCTGGCACGCGTGCAGCACCTTTCGCAGGATATCGGCGCGCAGTCGGAACAGCTTGCCGCCCGCCTGAAGGGCGGCCCACAGCAGGAGACTGGCGAGAAGCTGACCGCCGCGACCAAGGCCTATAGCGCCGGCCTCAGCCAGGTGATGGCCAGCATCGGCAAGATCGGCACAGAGATGATGGCCAGGATGGCGAAGAACGCCGATGGTGCTCTGGAGCATGCCGTCAGCCTGGCGGAATCGCGCCGTCTGGAAGCGGAATCCGAACAGGAAAGCATGCATTCCAATCTGGTCACGACCCTGGCGACCATCGCCACGATGGCGCCAATTGCCCTGGGCGTCGCCCTTTTCTTCGCCTTCCTGATCGGCCGCTCGATCCGCAAGCCCATTATGGGCCTGACCGAGACGATGAGCACCCTGTCGCAGGGCAATTACAACGTCACCGTGGACGGTCTGGATCGCGCCGACGAGATCGGCCAGATGGCCAAGGCCGTCCAGGTGTTCAAGGAGAATGGCCTGGAGAACGAACGCCTGCGCCAGCAGGTGGAGGCCGAGCGCCAGCAGCGCGAACGCGACCGCGAAGCGCAGGAGGCCGAACTTGACCGTTCGGTCGGCATGGTGGTCAGCGCCGCCGTTGCAGGCAACCTCACCCAGCGCATCGATACCCACAAGCTGAATGGCGTGATGCACAAGTTGGGCGACGGCATCAACAACCTGGTCGGCAGCGTTGCGGCCGCCATCGATGAAGTCAGCCGCGTGCTGGCGGCGATGGCTGGCGGCGACCTGTCGCGGCGCGTCACCGGTCATTATCAGGGCGTGTTCGCGCAGCTCAAGGACAACGTCAACAGCACCAACGAGAAGCTGGCCAACACCATGCGCGGCATTACGCAAAGCGCCGCCGCGGTGAACGAAGCCTCGGCCGAGATTTCCACCGGTAGCCAGGATCTGGCCAGCCGCACGGAAAGCCAGGCGGCCAGCATCGAGGAAACGGCAGCTTCCATGCATGAGATCACCGCGACGGTGAAGCAGAATGCCGATAATGCGCAGGCCGCCAACCAGCTTGCCATGGCCGCACGCAACACCGCCGAAAAGGGTGGCAGCGTGGTGTCCGAAGCCGTCGCGGCGGTGAGCCGCATCGAGGAGAGCGCGCAGAAGATCAGCGACATCGTCCTGCTGATCGACGAGATCGCCTTCCAGACCAATCTGCTGGCGCTGAATGCCAGCGTCGAAGCGGCACGGGCTGGCGAAGCCGGCAAGGGCTTTGCCGTCGTCGCTCAGGAAGTGCGCGCTTTGGCGCAACGCTCGGCCGATGCGTCGAAGGAGATCAAGACGCTGATCGCGGAATCGAACCAGCAGGTAAAAACCGGCGCCGCCCTGGTGAACCAGACCGGCAATTCCCTGCAGGAGATCGTGGTCGCCATCAAGAAGGTCTCGGATATCGTGGCCGAGATCGCGTCCGCCAGCAGCGAGCAGGCGACCGGACTGGAGCAGGTCAATACGGCTGTCGGTTCGATGGACGAGATGACCCAGCGCAACGGCGCCCTGGTTGAGCAGACCTCTGCCTCGGCGCAGTCGCTGGCCAGTCAGGCCAAGGAATTGAGCGACCTGATCGCTTTCTTCCGGATCGGTTGACGTTCAGCCGCGGCGCTGGTTCCACTCGGCAAGCAGGATGCCGCCGAGCACCAGCGCCAAGGCAACCACATGATACCAGGCCAAGGCTTCGCCAAGAATGAGCATGGCGAAGCTGGCGCCGAAGAGCGGCATCAGATTGGTAAACAGGCCCGCCCTGCCCGCGCCGATCAGTTCGACGGCGCGGATGAAAAAGATCTGCGACAGCAGCGAGGGGAAGATCGCGACGTAAATCAACGCGACCCAGCCCTTCCAGGTCGGCCAGAAGAATTCTCCCGCCGCGATCTCGACGCCAAGCAAAAGGATCGACGACAAGGCCGCCGCCGGCGCCATGGCGGCGAAAAACACCAGGCTGGGGACCATCGGGCGATTTCTCAGCAGCACCGAATAGCCGGCATACAAAGCCGTGGCGACCAGGATCAGAATGTCGCCGCGATTGATCGTCAGTTCCAGCAAGGTGGAAAGATCGCCCTTCGCCGCCGTCAGCGTCACCCCCGCCATCGACACGATCGTGCCGACCCATTGCAGCGGCCGCACAGGCTGGCCGAAGACCAGCAGCGCGCCGAGGAAGATCAGCGCCGGCATGGCGCCGTTGATGATGTTGATGTTGATCGCGGTCGTGTAATGCGCCGACCAGTAGAGCAGGATGTTGTAGGCCGTGTAGCCCAGCGATCCCATAGCGGCGAGATAGCCCAGGCGCGGCTTCAGCACCGGCCAATGCTCGCGCAGGCCGCGGCCGGCAACGCCGATCATCAGGCTCGCCACCACCACCCAGCGCAGGAAGGTCAGCGAGGCGGGAGAAATCTCGCCCACTGCCAGGCGGCTGACCACCGAATGGCCGCCCCACATCGCCATGGTCAGAACCAGCAGCAGATAGGGATTGGAGAACAGGCCCTTCGCGGGACCGGAGGCTGGGGATGGCGCCGACATGAATTTCCTGAGCGAACCACTAATCTCGATTGTACGTTTTGATTGTAAGACCGTGGCCCTCTGCGTGGCTCATCCCCCAGTGCCGCCAGTCTGGCCTGCCTGATCCGCCGGAGCAAGTCCAAAGGCAGGGCATGCAGGCCTGCAACATGGCGTGCCCTTCGTCACCTTCGATGCTTTTAAGCCTGTTTCTTTGAGCGCGGCTGGGCTAAACACCCGTCATGCTCACCTTCGGCGACCAGGCGATTCTGACCATTGATCTTGATGCGCTGGTTGCCAACTGGCGCAAGCTGGGCGGCCTTGCCCCGCAGGCGGAATGCGCGGCCGTAGTGAAGGCCGATGCCTATGGCCTGGGGACCGCGCAAGTTGGCCCGGCTTTGTGGCGGGCGGGCTGTCGCCGCTTCTTCGTCGCGCATTCAACCGAGGCGCTGGCGCTGCGCGAGGTGCTGCCTGGGGCAACCATCCACATCCTGCATGGACCTGCCGCCGGTGCGGAAGTTGCGCTGGCCGAGGCCGGCCTGGTGCCTGCGCTGTCGACGCCCGGCCAGATCGCAGCCTGGCGCGAGACGGCGCGCCGCCTTGGACGCCCTCTTCCCGCGGCCCTGCATATCGATACCGGCATGAACCGCCTTGGCCTGACTGCGCAGGAGGCCGACGCCCTACTGGCCGATCCGACAGCCTTCGAGGGCATCGCGCTAGAATTCGTGATGACCCACCTCGCCTGCGCCGATGAGCCCGATCATCCGCTGAACGAGACGCAGCGTCAGCGCTTCGCAGCCTGGCGCGCACGCTTCCCCAGACTGAAGGGAAGCTTCGCCAATTCGGCCGGCGTCTTCCTCGGCGCCGCCTACCATCACGACATACTGCGCCCGGGCATCGCGCTCTACGGATCAAATCCCTTCCCGCCCGAGGCCGGGCCTCTGCACGAGGCCGGCAGGATGGCGGAAGTGGTTCAATTACAAGGCAAAATCCTCCAGGTCCGTTCCGTTGACAGGGGGGGCAGCGTTGGCTACGGTGCCGGCTATATCGTTGAAAAACCGAGCCGAATCGCCACTGTGGCGGTCGGTTATGCCGATGGTTTCTCCCGTGCGTTGTCCGGTCACGACGGCCGCGCGGTCATCAAAGGTCGTCAGGGTGATGTGCAAGTACCAATTGCGGGGCGGGTCTCGATGGATCTGATCACCCTGGATGTTTCCGCCCTGCCGGCAGAGGACTGCCAGCCCGGAATGAGCGTCACCCTGCTTGGCGGCGGGATCGACATTGACGTGCAGGCTGCCAAGGCCGGCACCATTGCCTATGAATTCCTGACGCAGCTCGGCCGCCGCTATCGCCGCGTCTACAAGGGCGGCGCCGCATGATCAATCCGCTTGCCATCATCGGCCGCGTCTTCCTGAACTTCTGCGCCGCCATCGGCCGCGTCGCGATCTTCACCTTCCATTCGGTGCGACATGTCTTCGCGCCGCCGTTCTATTTCCGCCTCACCGGCAAGCAGATGATGACCATCGGCTATTTCTCTCTGCCGGTGGTCGGCCTGACCGCACTGTTCACCGGCATGGTGCTGGCGCTGCAGATCTATCTCGGCTCCTCGCGCTTCAATGCCGAGAACGCCGTGGCCTGGATCGTGGTGCTGGGCATCACCCGCGAGCTCGGCCCGGTGCTGGGCGGCCTGATGGTGGCCGGCCGCGTCGCTTCCGCCATGGCCGCCGAGATCGGCACCATGCGGGTGACCGAGCAGATCGACGCGCTGACCACGCTGTCGACCAATCCGTTCAAGTATCTGGTGGTGCCGCGCATGATCGCCGGCGTGATCACCCTGCCGATCCTGATCCTGGTGGCCGATATCATCGGCGTGATGGGCGGCTACCTGGTCAGCATCCATAAGCTGGGCTTCAATGCTGGTACGTATCTGAAGAACACGGTCGACTTCCTGGAAACCCTGGACGTGGTTTCGGGCTTGGCGAAGGCTGCCGTGTTCGGCTTCATCATCGCGCTGATGGGCTGCTATCACGGCTTCAACTCCAAAGGCGGTGCGCAAGGCGTCGGCCGCGCGACCACGGATGCCGTGGTGTCGTCCTCCATCCTGATCCTGGTGGCGAACTACTTCGTCACCGAAATCTTCTTCGCAGGGCGCTGAGCGATGCAGCCCAAGATCGCCCTCAAGAATGTCAGCAAGCGGTTCGGTCGCAAGGTCGTACTCGACGGCGTCAATCTGGAAGTACCGGCCGGCAAGTCGCTGGTGGTGATCGGCGGCTCGGGCTCGGGCAAGTCGGTGATGCTGAAATGCATCCTCGGCCTGATCCGCCCCGAGCAGGGCCAGATTCTGATCGACGGCCAGGATTCGCTGAAGTTCAACTCCGCCGAACGCGAGAAGAGCCTGCGCAAATTCGGCATGCTATTCCAGGGCTCTGCCCTCTTCGACAGCCTCACGGTCTGGGAAAACGTCGCCTTCGGCCTGATCCAGGGCCGCAGGATGGACCGCAAGGAGGCCAAGCGGATCGCGCTTGAGAAACTGGCGCAGGTTGGCCTCGGGCCTGAGGTGGGCGAGCTGTCTCCGGCGGAACTGTCGGGCGGCATGCAGAAGCGCGTCGCCCTGGCGCGCGCCATCGCCGCCGAGCCGGAGATCATCTTCTTCGACGAGCCGACCACCGGCCTCGATCCGATCATGGCCGATGTTATCAACGACCTGATCCTGTCCTGCGTGCGGAAGCTGGGCGCGACGGCGCTGAGCATCACCCATGACATGGCCAGCGCCCGCAAGATCGCCGACTATGTCGCGATGATCTACAAGGGTAAGATCATCTGGCACGGCCCAGTGGAGCAGATCGACAATTCCGGCAACGAATATGTCGATCAGTTCATTCACGGTCGCGCCGAAGGCCCGATCAAGATGGAAGTCCTCAAACCCTGATGGCCAAAGCGTCGGAGTCCTTCGTCTGCCAATCCTGCGGTGCCGCCTACCGCAAATGGCAAGGCCGATGCGATGCCTGCGGCGAATGGAATACCATCGTTGAGGAAGCTCCCAAGATCGCAGTGCCCAAGGGCCTGTCGATCGGCAAGGGCAAGGCGATCAATTTCGCTTCCCTCAGCGGACAGCCCGACAAGGTCGTCCGCACCGTCACCGGCATCGCCGAACTCGACCGCGTGCTGGGCGGCGGCCTGGTGCCCGGCTCGGCCATCCTGATCGGCGGCGATCCCGGCATCGGCAAATCCACCATCCTTCTGCAGGCCGTAGCGCAACTTGCGCGGCGCGGCGCCACGGCGCTGTATGTCTCTGGCGAAGAAGCCGTCGCGCAGATCGGCCTGCGGGCGCAGCGCCTGGGCCTGGCTGACGCGCCGGTGATGCTGGCCTCAGCCAACAGCCTGCGCGACATCCTGGCCGGCATCGATGCGGCGATGGCGCAAGGCAAAGGCGCGCCGGCTGTCATCGTGATCGATTCCATCCAGACGATCTTTGCCGACAATATCGAAAGCGCGCCGGGAACGGTGAACCAGGTGCGCGCCTGCGCCCATGAGCTGATCCGCGTCGCCAAGCAGTCCAACGCCGCCGTCTTCCTGGTCGGCCATGTCACCAAGGACGGCCAGATCGCCGGCCCCCGCGTGGTCGAGCACATGGTCGACACGGTGCTGTATTTCGAGGGCGAGCGCGGCCATCAGTTCCGCATCCTGCGCGCGGTGAAGAACCGCTTCGGCGCCACCGACGAGATCGGCGTGTTCAGCATGACCGATGGCGGTCTGGCGGAAGTACCGAATCCCTCCGCCCTCTTCCTCGGCCGTTCGGAAGCCGGCAAAGGCGAGCCGGTGGCCGGCTCCGCCATCTTTGCGGGCATGGAGGGCACGAGGCCGTTATTGGTGGAAATCCAGGCTTTGGTCGCGCCCTCGCCGCTGGCCACGCCGCGCCGCACAGTGGTCGGATGGGATTCCGGCCGCCTGGCGATGGTCCTGGCCGTGCTGGATGCAAGATGTGGCTTGCGTTACTCCGGGTGCGACGTCTATCTCAACGTCGCCGGCGGCCTGAGAGTCGTCGAGCCGGCTGCCGATCTGGCCGTGGCCGCCGCCCTGCTCTCCTCGCTTGCCGACAGCCCGGCACCGGAGCGGACGGTGTTCTTCGGCGAGGTCAGCCTGGCCGGCGAGGTCAGGCCCGTCAGCCAGGCGGAATCGCGGCTGAAAGAAGCCGCCAAGCTGGGTTTTGAGCATGCGGTGATGCCGGCCGGCGCCAAGAACAAGGTCAAGGGCATTGGAACGAGCGAATTGATGCGGCTGAACGAACTGGTCGAACTCTTCCCCGCCGCCCGGGCTGCGGCCAAGCGGGCTGCTGCCGGGCGCGAGCGCGCGAGTTGGGCGGGGGAGGAATAGCCCTTGTCGCTGCCGATCAATATCGTTGACCTGATCGTCATCGTCGTTCTGCTGCTGTCGGCGCTATTGGCGCTGTTCCGCGGCTTTGTGAAGGAAGTGCTGTCGATTGCCGGCTGGGTTGCCGCGCTGGCTGCGACATATTTCCTCTTCCCGGTTGCCCGCGATATTGCACGCTCCTATATCGAGTCCAGGATTTTCGCCGATATAGCCGCGGGAGCGGCTTTGTTTTTGCCGACCCTGATCCTGTGCTCGATCGCGACCCATTGGATTTCCGAGCAGGTTCGTGCCTCAGCCGCCTCCGCCGTGGACCGTTCGCTGGGGTTTCTCTTCGGGTTGGCGCGCGGCGCTCTGATCGTGGTGGTGGCCTGGTGGATCGTCGACCGGCTGATCCCGGCACCGACCCAGCCGGCATGGCTGCTGGAAGCGCGGACCCGGCCCTTGGCCGTGGCCGGCTATAACTGGGCCATGGACTTGGTGCTGCGTCAGCTGGACCCCAGACGGCAGCCTGCAAAGGACGCCCAGCCGAGGCCGCAGCCGACGCCGGTTCCGGCCCACCAGACGCAGGCCAATCAAACATCTGGGGGCAGCGCTGACTCGCGCAGCCAAACCGGCTATAAGACCGAGGAACGCCAGGGCATCGAAAGTCTGATTAAGACGCAGGACAAGCCTTGAAGCCGCCGCGGGCGAAAACCCGTCGGGCGCCGGAGCCGCCAGAGATGCAAACGAATCCATTCGACGACGACAAGCTGCACGAGGAATGCGGCATTTTCGGCATCTTCGGCACTCCCGATGCAGCCGCGAATACCGTGCTTGGCCTGCATGCCCTCCAGCATCGCGGACAGGAGGCGGCCGGTGTCGTCACCTTCCATGAGGGCCGCTTCAACAGCCATCGCGCACTGGGCCATGTGGCGCAGAATTTCTCATCCGAGAAGGTAATCCGCGGCCTGCCCGGCGACAGCGCCATCGGGCATGTGCGCTACTCCACCTCGGGCGGCACGCTGCTGCGCAACGTGCAGCCGATCTATGCCGATCTGGAACTGGGCGGCATTGCGCTGGCGCATAACGGCAACCTGACCAATGCCCGCCAGATCCGCGATCAACTGGTCGCGCAGGGCAGCATCTTCCAGTCCACGATGGACACGGAAGTGATCACTCATCTTATCGCGCTGAGCCGCAAGGCGACGGTCGTGGACCGCATCATCGACGCGCTGAAGCAGGTCGAGGGTGCCTACGCCTTGGTGCTGCTGACGCCGAAGAAGCTGATCGGCGTGCGCGATCCCTGGGGCGTCCGTCCGCTGGTGCTCGGCAACCTCAAGGGCGCGCCGATACTGGCATC
This sequence comes from uncultured Ferrovibrio sp., assembly GCF_937960835.1. GTDB lineage: Bacteria > Pseudomonadota > Alphaproteobacteria > Ferrovibrionales > Ferrovibrionaceae > Ferrovibrio. The sequence goes on along the minus strand of NZ_CALGPC010000002.1, from coordinate 162,798 downwards.
AGAGACCTGCGCTCTGGACATTCTTGGTGCCGAATTCGTGCGCGACATCGAGCCGGGCGAGCTCGTGGTGATCGATGCCGACGGTATCCATTCGCATCGCCCCTTCCCGCCTGTGCAGCGCCGTTTCTGCATCTTCGAATACATCTATTTCGCCCGTCCGGACTCGCGGGTCGAAGGCATGAGCGTCTATGAGGCGCGCAAGCGCATCGGCGCCGAGCTTGCCCGCGAAAACCCGATCGAAGCCGATGTGGTGATCCCGGTTCCCGATAGCGGCGTGCCGGCGGCCATCGGCTATGCCGCCGAGAGCGGCATTCCCTTCGAACTCGGCATTATCCGCAACCATTATGTCGGCCGCACCTTCATCGAGCCGACCGACCAGATCCGCCATCTCGGCGTGAAGCTGAAGCACAACGCCAACCGCGCCTATATCGAGGGCAAGCGGGTCGTGCTGGTGGACGATTCCATCGTGCGCGGCACCACCTCGACCAAGATTGTCGAAATGGTGCGCGATGCCGGCGCGCGCGAAGTGCATATGCGCATCGCTTCTCCGCCGACCACCCATAGCTGCTTCTATGGCGTGGATACGCCGGAGCGCTCGAAGCTGCTGGCCGCGACCCACACGGTCGAAGAGATGGCCAAGTTCATCAAGGCAGACAGCCTTGCCTTCCTGTCGATGGATGGCCTCTACCGCGCCATGGGCCGCCCGGCCCGCGACGCCGCCAAGCCGGCCTTCTGCGACGCCTGCTTCTCGGGCGATTATCCCATCGGCCTGACCGACGAGATCGCCAAGCCCGCGCGCGGCCCGAGGCAGCTGACCCTCCTCGCCGAATATAGCTGAGACAAGAAACGATGCGATTGAAAGACCGGATCGCGCTGATCACCGGCGCCAGCAGAGGTATTGGTGCGGCGATTGCGCGGCGCTATGCGGCGGAAGGCGCCCATGTGATCTGCGTGGCCCGCACCGTCGGTGCTTTGGAAGAACTCGATGACGAGATCAAGGCCGCCGGCGGCACCGCCACTTTGGTGCCGCTTGATCTGGAAAAAACCGAGATGATCGACGGTCTGGCCGCGCCGCTGCTGGAGCGTTTCGGCCGCCTCGACATCCTGGTCGGCAATGCCGGCATCCTGGGCCGCATGACGCCGATGCACCAGTATCCGCCGGATATGTGGGAGAAGGTGTTCAAGGTCAATGTGCATGCCAATCAGCGCCTGCTGCGCGCCGTGCATCCTTTGCTCAATGTCTCGCCTGCCGGCCGCGCGATCTTCGTGACCTCGTCCGTCGCCCGAGATGCGCGCGCCTACTGGGGCGCCTACGCGGCTTCGAAAGCCGCGCTGGACAACCTGGTGCTGACCTATGCCAAGGAAGTGGCACAGAGCAACATCCGGGTGAACCTCGTCAATCCCGGCGGCACGCAATCGAAGATGCGCGCCGATGCCTTCCCCGGCGAAGATCCGAATACGCTGCCCAAGCCGGAAGACATCATGGAAGTCTTCGTCGCTTTGGCCGAGGCTTCCTGCCAGCGCCACGGCGAATGGATCTCCGCCCGCGAATATTGCGGGATCAAGAAGTAGCGGCGCGCCCGGGCTTGACCCGGGCGTTTCGTTTTTCCACTGTCGCGAACCAACACCAATAAGCGCCTTGGGACAAACCCGAGGACGACGAAGGTCTGCATGTCTTATCGCTCTCCCCTGCTTGGCATGGCTCTGGTCACGCTCGGGGCCGTCGGCTTCGGCCTGATGCCGCTGTTCGCACGCACCGCCTATGACGAGGGCCTGACGCCGCTATCGTTGCTCGTCTGGCGCTTTGCCCTCGCCTGCCTCTGCCTGCTGCCTTTCATCCGGCGCTTCCTCGCCGCGCCGCGCGACATGGCCGTCGCGGTCACTGCAGGCGCGGGATACATGGGCACGATGTTCTTCTATTTCCTGGCACTGAAGCAGCTCACCGTGGCGCTGACGGTGCTGATCCTGTTCACCTATCCGCTGTTCACCATCCTGATCGGCTGGCTAGCTTTCGGCGAAAGGCTGACAGTGGCGAATGCCGTCGCTGCAGCGCTGGTGCTGATTGCCGCCATCCTCATTCTGTCGCCTACCGGTTTTGGCAATGGCGCCGACCTCGTCAGCATCGGCATGGCCTTCATTCCGCCGCTGGCCTACGCGCTGTTCATGCATATCGCTGCCAAGCGGCTGAGCCGGGTGGCCATCCCGGTCCGGCTGGGTGGCGTATTCCTGGGCGGGCTGATCGCCATGCTGATCCTCGGCATCGCCGTCGATGGCGGCATAGAGGCGCCCGCCTCTGCCCTGGCCTGGGGCGCCAGCGCCGCCCTGGCGGTGATCAGCACGGTGGGCGCGCTGGGACTGCTGCTGCTGGGCGCGCCGATTGCCGGCGCCGAGCGCACGGCGATTGCCGGGGCCAGCGAACTGGTGACCGCACTGGCCGTGGGCGTCATCGCCTATGGCGAGAGTCTGGACTGGCGTACCCTGCTAGGGGCGGCCCTGATCGTCGGCGCCATCATCCTGGCAGGCCGCGAGAGTAAGGTCACAGAATAAACAAGTTTATGCTGTAATATATAAATATCAACAATTAATCTTGCGTAAATAACGGCAGCAACCTAGGCTCCGGCCCTGCAGAATCGCAGGGAGGTAAGAATGCGTCGTCTGCCCTATCTCGTTGCCGTCTCGGCTGCCCTTCTCGCGGCAGCCCCGGTCTTCGCGCAACAGCGCAACATCAGCGATACCGCCTTGGCCGCACAGACCTGCAATGTCTGTCATGGCAGCGCGTCCTATGTCTCTCCGACCATGCCACCGATTCATGGCGTCGATGCGACAACGCTCTTCACCGCTCTGACCGAGTTCAAGACGGACAAGCGCCCGTACACGATCATGGGCCGCATCGCCCGCGGCTATTCGGATGAGCAGCTCAAGGCACTCGCCGAGTACCTGTCCAAGAACTGACCGGGGGCACGAACCATGGCAAAGCAGACTTTCACCCGCCGACATATCCTGGCCGCAACCGGCGCAGCGGCCGCCGTCATCGGCATGCCGCATATCGCCCGGGCCCAGAATGGCGGCCGCGTCTTGGTGATCGGAGGCGGTTTCGGCGGTGCGACGGCCGCGCGTTACATCAAGCTGTTTGATCCCGGGATTGAGGTCACGCTGATCGAGCGCGACCCGGCCTATGTCACCTGCCCCTTCTCCAACTATGTGCTGGGTGGCATCCGCACTATCGAGGACATCACGCATCGCCGCGATCCGTTGCAGCAGCGCTATGGCGTCAAGCTGGTGCACGGCGAAGCAACGGCGGTGGATACCAATGCGCGCCGCGTGCGGCTGAAGGACGGCACGCAGCTCAACTACGACCGGCTGGTGGTCGCGCCGGGCATCGAACTGAAATACGACGGCGTGCCGGGCTGGAACGAACAGGCCGCCAATACGGTGATGCCGCATGCCTGGAAGGCCGGTCCGCAGACGCTGCTGCTGAAAAAGCAGCTGGAAGCGATGCGCGATGGCGGCACGGTGATCGTCGCGCCGCCCGCCAACCCCTTCCGCTGCCCGCCCGGACCCTACGAGCGGGTGAGCATGATCGCCTGGTATCTCAAGACCCATAAGCCCAGGTCAAAGATCCTGATCCTCGACGCCAAGGATGCCTTCTCCAAGCAGGGCCTGTTCATGGGCGCCTGGGAAAGCCAGTATCCGGGCATGATCACCTGGATCGCCGGCAAGGATGGCGGCAAGGTGGAGAGCGTCGATCCGAAGTCGATGACGATAAAGACCGGCTTCGGCACCGAGAAGGGCGACGTGATCAACATCATCCCGCCACAGACGGCCGGCAAAATCGCCCTCGATGCCGGGCTGGCGGAAGCGAATGGTTGGTGCGCCATCGATCCGGCCAGTTTCGCATCGCGAAAGGCTGCGCATGTTTACGTGCTGGGCGATGCCTCGATTGCCGGCGCAATGCCGAAATCGGGCACGGCGGCGAACAGCCAGGCCAAGGTGGTGGCGGCCAACGTGGTGTCGTCGCTGCGCGGCACGCAGGCTCCTGCAGCGGTATATCACAACACCTGCTACAGCCTGGTGACACCCGAATACGGCATCTCGGTCACCGGCACCTACCGGCCGGGTCCGCAGGGCGTGGCGGAAGTGCCCAATTCCGGCGGCGTTTCGCCGGTGAGGGCCGATGCCGCATTCCGCAAGTCGGAAGCCGAGCATACCGCCGGCTGGTATGCCGGGATCATCGCAGACACCTTCGGCTGATCCCTGCGCCAGCTTGGACCTGATTGGCGGGCGGCAAAGATGCCGCCCGTATTTTGTGAGGCGCGGCCCGCTAAAGAAAAACCCCGGAGCACTAGTCTCCGGGGTTCTTAGTTGGGGAACACGAGGGATCGTCCCTCGACGCTGACGGGATCGTTTATGGCACATACGCCCCCCCCCTGATGTGACCGGGATCACAGGCCGGTGAAGTCATAAAATTGCAGCCAGAACAATAGGATGCTTCGGGATCGGGATAACCGGCCTTTATTGAGCCACATCAAGGAAAGGGCCCTGCCGGCCATGCTTTGGTGGCTGCATGACCGAGTCTATCAGCCCCGCCTCCTCCTTTGCCCCATTGGCCCCCTCGCGCGTGTCCCGCACGGCGGAACTGGCGCAACTTGTCCAGGCGATAGGACCGGTGCCGCGCTACACCTCCTACCCGACGGCGCCGCATTTCCGCGCCGTGGCAGAAGATGGCGAGTGGAAGACCTGGCTGGAGGCGCAGCCGGAAGGCACCGCTTTCGTGCTGTATGTGCATGTGCCCTTCTGCCGCCAGATGTGCTGGTACTGCGGCTGCCACACCCAGATCACCAAAAATGACGAGATGCTGGAGCGTTTCCTGCAGCATCTGCTGCAGGAGATCGAGCTGGTCGGCACCCACCTGCCGCAGGATGCGCGGCTGAGCGGACTGCATTTTGGCGGCGGCACGCCGACGATCATCGGCGGGGCTGGTCTGAAGCGGATCGTCGAGCCGCTCTTCCGCCGCTTCAAGATGTTGCCGGATGCGGAGATTGCCATCGAGATCGATCCGCGCCATTGCGACCGTCCACTGGCCAACGACCTCGCGGCGATGGGCTTCAACCGGGTCAGCCTCGGCGTGCAAAGCCTGGATCCGCAGGTCCAGAAAGCCGTCAACCGCGTGCAGCCATTCGAGGACGTGGCGCGCAGCGTGGAAGCCCTCAGATCTGCCGGCGTAAATGCGATCAACTTCGATCTGCTTTATGGCCTGCCCTACCAGACAGTGGCGAATGTGGTGGAGACCGCAGAGCGCTGCCTGACGCTGCATCCGGATCGACTGGCGCTGTTCGGCTATGCGCATGTTCCCTGGATGAAAGCGCATCAGGCCCGCATCGATGCCGAGCGGCTGCCCGGCACGGCAGAGCGCCTGGAACAGGAAGCCGCGGCCGCGGACGTTCTGGTTGCGGCAGGTTACCGGCGGATCGGACTGGATCATTTCGCGCATCCCGAGGACAGCCTAGCACAGCGTGCCGCGAACCAGTCGCTGCATCGCAACTTCCAGGGCTATACGACCCAGAGCGGCGAAGTGTTGCTGGGTCTTGGCCCCTCGGCGATCAGCACCTTCCCCGAAGGCTATGCGCAAAACATTCCGGCCGTCGCCGCCTGGCGCCAGGCCATCGTGGAGCACCGTCTGCCGGTCGCCCGGATGCGCCGCGTGAGCAACGAAGACCGCCTGCGCCGTGCGGTGATCGAGCAGCTTATGTGCCATCTGGAAGTCGATCTCGCTGCCATGGCTGCGGCGCACGGCATGCCGGTTGAAATGTTCGATGCCGATCTCGCCAAGCTCGAAACCCTGATGCGGCATGACGTGGTGCTGCGCGACGGATATCGCATAACCGTGCCGGAGGATGGCCGCGCGCTGGTGCGCCAGGTCTGCGCCAGCTTCGATGCCTATCTGGCAGGAAATGCGCCCGCAGCCAATCCGGCGCCCAAGCACGCTGCGGCATAAGCGAGGATCGCAGCGACGATGTTGCGCTGCCAATCGAAACAGCCATCGAGTCTTGCTTTTTCGGCTGTCCGCTATTTCTTTGCTTGAGTATCCTAGGTCTCGCAACGGATGGATCCTGCCATGGCGACACTCTTCGAGCCCTATAAGCTCGGTCCCCTTACCCTGCCCAACCGCGTCGTCATGGCGCCGCTGACCCGCAACCGCGCGGGCAAGGGCAATGTCCCTACTGCACTGATGGCGGAGTATTACAGCCAGCGGGCCAGCGCGGGCCTGATCGTTGCCGAGGCGACGCAGGTCTGCCCGGAAGGCCAGGGCTACGAATCCACGCCGGGCATCCATAGCGACGAGCAGATCGCCGGCTGGAAGCAGGTGACCGATGCGGTGCATGCCCGCGGCGGGCGCATTTTCCTCCAGCTCTGGCATGTCGGCCGCGTTTCGCATAGCAGCCTGCAGCCGGGCGGCAAGGCGCCGGTCGCCCCCTCCCCTATCCGCGCCAAGACCAAGACCTTCGTCGGCGGCGAATTCAAGGATGTGTCCGAGCCCCGCGCCCTGGAGCTGCATGAAATACCGGGAATCATCGAAGCCTATCGCCGCGGCGCGGCGAATGCGATTGCCGCAGGCTTTGACGGCGTCGAAGCCCATGGCGCGAACGGCTATCTGCTGGATCAGTTCCTGCGCGACGGCAGTAACAAGCGCATGGACGAATATGGCGGGCGCATTGAGAATCGCACGCGGCTGATGCTTGAGGTGATGGAAGCGATCAGCAGCGAGATCGGCCCGGAGCGGACCGGTATCCGCCTCTCGCCAGTGACACCCGCCAACGATGCCCATGACAGCAATCCGCAGCCTCTGTTCAACTATGTGGTCGAACAGCTGGACCGCCTCAATCTCGTCTACATCCATATCATTGAAGGCCAGACGGGTGGCGACCGGAATTTCGGGGCCGGCTTCGATTACGGCGCCTTGCACAGCCGGTTCCGCAATACCTGGATCGTCAATAACGGCTATACACCGGAACTGGCTGAAGAAGCGGTGAAAAACGGCCGCGCCGATCTGATCGCCTTCGGGCGCCCCTTCATCAGCAATCCCGATCTGGTCGAACGCCTGCGCCGCCGCGCGCCGCTGACACCGCCTGACCGTTCCACCTTCTATGGCGGCGGCGCCGAAGGCTATACCGACTATCCCACGCTTCAGGCGGCGGAATAGCACCGCGCGATCAGATGCGCCGGCATTTCCGGCGCCTCAGATAACCCTCCTCCCCGCTTACAAAATTCTGATCTCCCGCTTTCTGCGCGCAGCTTATTCGTCCTGGAATTGAACCCCAGACCGGTTCGCGCGTTATGTGGCCGTTCCTCTTCTTGCAGGCTGGCCCATGCTGTTCGACCGCGTCCAGAATCTCGCGCCGCGTCTCATCTCACTGCAAACGGCGGTACCGCCGCATATTTTGCAGCAGAATGAGGTGGCGCAGCGCGCCGGCGAGGTGTTCGCGGACGCCATCAGCGACTTCAGCCGCCTGACGCCGATCTATCAGCATGCCGAAATCGAAACCCGGCATTCTTGCGTGCCGCTGGACTGGTATGTCCAGCCGCATGGCTTCGGCGAACGCAACCGGCTGTTTCTGGAAAGCGCCACAGCACTGCTGACGGAAGCTACGCAGCGTGCGCTGGATGATGCCGGATTGCAGGCGGAGGATATCGATACGCTGATCACCGTATGCTCATCCGGCATCGCGACGCCGAGCCTGGATGCCCTGGTGATGCAGCATCTGCCTTTCCGAAGAGATGTCACGCGCCTGCCAATCTTCGGCCTGGGCTGCGCCGGCGGCGTGCTTGGCCTGGCGCGGGCGGCAGCGATGGCCCGCGCAGAACCGGACAGCCATGTGCTTCTGCTGGTGGTCGAGCTTTGCGGCCTGACGTTTCGCAATCAGGATCGCTCGAAAAGCAACATCATCGCCACAGCGCTTTTCGGCGATGGCGCGGCTGCCGCCATTGTCAGTTGCCGCAATGAATACGGACAGAAGAAGGCCGTGCCGGCAAAGCCCTGCATCGGCCCGAGTGGCGAACATACCTGGCCGGGCAGCCTCGATGTGATGGGCTGGGATGTCACCGACGATGGACTGAAGGTCGTCTTCTCGGGCAGTATACCGGACCTTGTGCGGCGCGATTTGCGGCCGATTGTCGATGCCTTCCTTGCTTCCCATGACGCGTCTCTGGAGGATATCGACGGCTTCATCTGCCATCCAGGCGGCGCGAAAGTGATCGATGCTCTGGAGGAGAGTTTCGGCCTCGCCCCAGGCGCGATGGTGCATTCCCGCGCTGTTTTGCGCGCCCATGGCAACATGTCATCCGTAACCGTGCTGTTCGTTCTCAAGGCCGCGCTGGAGGCTAAGGATAAAGGCGTGCAATTGCTAACCTCGCTGGGACCAGGCTTTACCGCCGCCATGCTGCTTCTGGATATTCCATGACACCGCTGATCTGGATCTTAGGCTTCGTGGTACTGCAGCGCCTGGCGGAACTTGTCTGGGCGCAACGCAATACACGGCGATTGCTTGCGCGCGGCGGCCGCGAAACCAACGCCAGGCATTACCCGCTTTTCATCCTGCTGCATGCCTCCTGGCTGCTGGCGATCGCCACCACCGTGCCATTGGACACCGAACCGAACTGGCTTTTGATCGGCGTTTTCGCCGTCTTGCAGATCCTGCGTCTTTGGGTGATCACGACCCTCGGCCCCTACTGGACCACCCGGGTCATTACGCTGGATGACGCGCCGCTGGTGCGGCATGGCCCATTCCGCTTTCTGCGCCATCCGAATTACTGGATCGTGGCGGGTGAGATTGCTGTGTTGCCGCTGGCCTTCGGGGCTTGGCCAGTAGCTTTGGTCTGGTCGCTGTTCAATGCATTGCTGCTGCGGCACCGCATCCGCATCGAGGACGAGGCCTTGCGGCCGAGGCGAACCGATGATCCGCCAGCGGCCTCACAGGCCCGCAGCGAAGCGGCGGAGATAGACCTGCTTCTGTAATATGCCATTATCTGGCGGATGAAGATCGGCATCATATCCGATACCCACGGGCTGCTGCGCCCCGAGGCGATCCAGCGCCTATCCGAGGCTGAGCATATCGTTCATGCCGGCGATATCGGCGATCCCGCCGTCATTCAGGCGTTGCAGGAGATCGCGCCGGTGACGGCGGTCAGGGGCAATGTGGATATCGGCGACTGGGCCCGGCACTACCCAGACCGCGCGACGGTGACTTTGGCCGGGCGGAAGATTTACGTGCTCCATAATCTCAAGGAGCTCGATGTCGATCCTGCCATGGAGGGGATAGACGTCGTGGTGTCAGGTCATTCGCATAAGCCGAAAGCCGATACGGTGGATGGCGTTCTGTACCTTAATCCCGGCAGCGCCGGGCCGCGGCGCTTTTCCCTGCCGATCGCCCTGGCCAGCCTGGACCTCAGCGACCAGGCAATCACGCCGCGGCTGCATATCCTCGGATAACCAACCCCTTCTTCGCGCAGGACGGGATTTTCTGCCCTCCCCCAGGGATTGGCGGGGCGGTCGGTCTCTGCTATATGGCGGCCACGGTTCCGGCCGGGCGGTTAGCTCAGTGGTAGAGCGCCTCGTTTACACCGAGGATGTCGGGAGTTCGACCCTCTCACCGCCCACCATTTCCCCAGTTTTCACGACCGGGCCTGAAGGCGCCGGCAGGCGTCAGACCTGAAGCCATTCCTCGCGCACGGAGCTGGCCTGGCGCAGGTCTTCCGGCGTGCCCTCGAACACCACCTGGCCATGCCCCATCACGTAGAGCCGGGTACAGATATCCAGCGCAATCGAAAGCTTCTGCTCGATCAGCAGGACCGACACGCCGCGTTCCTTGATGCGCTGCAGGAACTCTCCGACCTGCGCCACGATCTTCGGCGCGAGGCCCTCGGTCGGCTCGTCGATCAGGATCAGATCCGGATTGCCCATCAGCGTGCGGCAGAGCGTCAGCATCTGCTGCTCGCCGCCGGAGAGTGAACCGGCGGGAGTATCCTTGCGTTCCTGCAGGCGCGGGAACATGGCGTACATGTCTTCGATGGTCCAGGCAGACTGGCTTTTTTGCGGCGGCTTCACACCCAGTACCAGATTCTGGGCAACGCTCAGCGACGGAAACACGTCGCGGCTTTCCGGCACATAGCCGATGCCGAGCTTGGCGATGCGATAGGTCCGCTCGCCGACCAGTTCGCGCCCCTTGAAGCGGATCGAGCCCTGCACATCGACCATGCCCATGATGGCCTTGGCCAGCGTCGAGCGCCCTACTCCGTTGCGGCCCAGCAGAGCGACGATCTCGCCCGGCATGATTTCTATCTCCACGCCACGCAAGACATGGCTCTTGCCATACCAAGCGTTCAGCTGATTCACCTGCAGCAGGCGGTCCGTCATGGTTTCGCCCATCCCTTACGCTGCCTCGGCACTGGTGCCGAGATAGGCTTCCTGCACGGCCGGATTGGCGCGGATCGCCTCCGGCGTATCAGTGGCAATCACCTGGCCGTAGACCAGCACGGAAATGCGGTCGGCCAGGCCGAACACGACGCTCATGTCATGCTCCACCATCAGCAGCGTGCGTCCCTCTGTCATACGCCGGATCAGTTCCACCACATACTCGGTTTCATAATGGCTCATGCCGGCGGTCGGCTCATCCAGCAGGATCACGCTGGCGCCGCCGGCGATCGTCATGCCGATTTCCAGTGCCCGCTGCTCGGCATAGGTCAGCAGACCAGCCGGGGTATCGCGGCGCGCGGTCAACTGGGTTTCCTCAAGGATCGCCTCGGTCCGCTCCCGCAGCCTGGTCAGGCTGGAGAGGCGTTCCCAGAAAGAATAGCGATGGCCAGACGACCAGAGCAGCGAGCAGCGCAGATTTTCGAACACGCTGAGCTTCGGGAACACGTTGGTGATCTGGAAGCTGCGCGACAGCCCGAGGCGGCAGATTTCATAGGCCGGCCGGCCGGCAATGCTCTTGCCGTGCAGCAGGACATCGCCGCTGGTGGGCGCGAAACGGCCCGAGATCAGATTGAACAGGGTGGATTTGCCCGCCCCGTTCGGCCCGATGAGCGCATGCCGCTCACCCGCCTTGATCGTCAGATCCACGCCGTTGATGATCGAGGTCCGGCCGAACTGCTTGCGCAGGTTGCGCAGTTCCAGCGCCGGTGCCGTGGCTACGGATGCGGTCATGGCTGCCCTCCCTTGGCTTCCGCCCGCTCCTGATGGATATCCTCCCAGACTGCCTTCGCCCCGCGCAGCAGCGGGCGCAGCAATACGCCGCCCAGCAGTATGATTCCCAACGCCTTGGCCCAGGAGCCGAGTTCATCGGCCACGAAATCAAGGCCGAGCAGAGACAGGCTCTGTGCGCTCACCGTATGGCCGGACAGGCGGTAGGTCATCTCTACCAGCAGAACCAGACCGAAAATCAGCAGCGCCAGCGGCACGAGCAGCAGGAGGTAGCGCGCCAGCAGCGCGCTGCGATGCCGGCTTTTCAGCACCGGGGCATGGGCTGCGACGGCCCCGGCAATGCCACCGGGCGACAGGATCACGATGGCGATGAAGAAAATGCCGAGATAGAGCGGCCAGGCAGCCGTGGCCTTGGCCAGGGCAACCGAGAACAGCGTGAAGACCACCGCGCCCAGCACCGGGCCGTAGAAGAAGGCCGTGCCGCCGATATAGGTGGCCAGCAGCACCGAGCCGGAGCGCCACATGTTGGTGGAGTCAGCCGTGACGATCTCCTGATTGATGGCCATCAGGCCACCCGCGATGCCTGCGAAAAAGCCCGACGCGATCAGCACCATCCAGCGCACCTTGCGCGGATTGAAACCGATGAATTCCACGCGTTCGGGATTGTCGCGCACTGCATTGGCCAGCCGCCCAAGCGGCGTCAGCGTGAAGGCATACATCGCCAGCATACAGACAAAGCACCAAGCCGCGATCAGGTAATAGACCTGAATGCCGGGGCCGAAGGTGATGCCGAAAAACGGCTCACCATAGACGCGGTCGCCGCTGATGCCGCCCTCGCCGCCAAAGAAGCTGAACATCAGCGCAGCGGCATGCACCAGTTCACCCAAACCGAGCGAAATCATGGCAAAGGTGGTTCCTGCGCGCCGGGTCGAGACATAACCAAAGACCAGACCGAAGAAGGCACCGGCCAGGCCGCCGACCAGCGGCATCAGGCTAAGCGGTATGAAGAAGAGGCCCGCCGAAGCCGCGTTGATGGCATGCAGCGTGAAATACGCGCCAAGGCCGAAATACAGCGCATGGCCAAAAGACAGCATGCCGGCCTGGCCCAGCAGCATGTTGTAGGACACCTTGCCTCCGGTGGGCTGCTGCGCCCCAGCTCCCGCCGCTCCGGCAATGAATGTCGCGACGGCTGTCGAAGCCAATAGCAGTGATTTTCGCGTCCCCATCATGCCCCCCCAATCAGCAAGCGCTTCTGGCAGCAAGTGCTTATGGGTGTTAGCGAATGGGGCTTGCGGGATTCAATCGAACTGACGCCCTTGTTACGATCCGTTCGGATTTCGTTGGCGGGCGTTCAGACTTGACCTAGGGCTTCCCGATTCGATCAACCTGCGCGGCAGGAAACTGTTCGATACTCTCGTCGAAAAGACGGCAGAGGGCATCCAAATCGTCCCGGGTCAGGCTATCCCCCAGCTTTTCACAGCGACGCGCGGCCCGCGCTATCTCCGGGAATCCGACCAGGGCCGCACTGCCTGAGAGCCGGTGCAGCAGGCCGGCGGGGGCAAAGCCCAGATCCCGGGCTGTGGCGATCTCCTGGCTTAGAAGGAGAAACTTTTCAACCGTTCGGGAAAAACCTTCCGCCCCCAACTCATCGAACAGCTCAAATTGGCGAGCCCTGTCCACCAAGAGCGGCGCTGAGGCAACGGAGCGTATCAATACCGCCACCTCGGCCGGCGACATCGACTTCCCCGGGCTGGGTAGGATTCCGAGCATCCCAATTTCAGGCTTCGAGCGGTCCGGATCTGCCGAGAAGGCTATTACAGGTACCTGCCGTGCGATCGGGCTTTTGCGCAGCCGACGAAGCACAGTGACCATCAACTCGTAATCGATCGAGAGGTCCATCAGCACCGCGTCGATCTCTCCGAGCGGCGTGTGATCGGCCGCTGCCTGCGGCGACAGCGCTTCTACCCCGATAACTTCACCGGCCAGCAGTTGGGGCCAGAGCTCGCGTTGGTCAGGATCGTCGTCGATAAGCCAGATCGTGTGGCGCCGCCCGGTCACGCCGAAGCTGGCCACCGGGAGCGGGATGGTCACCGTAAAACGCGTGCCTCGCGGCGAATTATCCTGCACGACGAGCGACCCGCCCATCAAACTGGTCAAGTGGCGAGCAATAGGCAGACCAAGCCCCACCCCGGGCTTATCGGGCCGGGCTTATCGGGATCCGCCTTGAAGAATGACTCGAATATCTGTTCGCGCTGAGGCACGGGAATCCCCGGTCCGGTATCCGCAACCTCGAAGCAGATATGACGCTCCTGCCCGTTTCCCGTCGCCGAAACCGTAAGCCTGACGACGCCGGCATCGGAGAACTTGACGGCGTTATCCAGCAGATTGGTCAGAATCTGCTTCAACCGCAAAGGATCGCCGGCGGCACCGGCCTCAATGGCGCCTTCCACCACACATTCCAGTTTCAACCCCTTTTCCTCTGCGCGATAACGCAGCATGGACAGGCAATCTTCGATGACATTGAAAAGATCGAAAGGTACGGAATTCAGCTGAAAGCGGGCCGTGGCCAAACGCTGCTTATCGAGCAGGTCGGACAACAGCCCCAGCATGGTTGTGGCAGAGCGGCTGATCAGATCTAGAAGCCGCAGCAAGGTTATATCGCTGGTCTGGCCCCGTGCCGAACTGACGGTGGCGATGATCGAAAGGACCGGCGCGCGCAGGTCATGACTGACCGAGGCTATGAACGTCTGTAACGCATCGCGCCGGCTTTCAGCGGCACTTCGTTCGCGGTCCATGGCGCGAAGGCGCGCCCCGAGCGCCTGGGACAGCAATAAAGACTCCCAAGTAGCACCCAGCAGAATCATCAGTATCATCGAGCCCGAAAATGGATACAGGCCGAACGTGCTAGGAATGACGTAGGTTGTGGATGCCATATAAGGCACCCATCCGAGCAGAAACCATCCGGCGCCGACGATACGGCGCGACGCCGCCCATATTCCAGCACACAGCATCGCCACGTTGCCCACGATCGCGACGAGATAGGCGTAGTCTGGCCCCCTCACCCATGCGCGCTGCCATTCGGGGAAAGGCCAAAGCAGGATTGTGGCTAAGGCGAAAGCGACGTGGATTGTAACGATGGCAAGCAGGAAACGATCCAGCGCCTTGGGCATGCTGTCGGGTGCAAAAAGTGACCGGACAAAGAGCGGACTGAAAGTCACAACGCCGGCAATGGCCAGCTTATACGCAATACGATCATGATCGGAGAAACCAAACAGATCGGCGAAAATGCCGTACACAAGGGCCCAGGCGATAAAACCCGACAATGCATGCAGGGCGTACCAGATATGCGACACACGGCGCAGCGCGATGCCGAGCGACAAATTGTAAACGCCGATTGCCAGAATGATGGCCAGCGCAAAAAGCACGATCACATGCTTCACTGACGCCCACTGGATATAACTGGGCAAGTCGACGATGTCGGCAGCCAATGTCGTGAAGCTGACAGCCGCCACGCGCAGCACGATGGTCCTGGTCTCGCCCGGCGGAACGACGAATTGAAACCGCTGTTCGAGCCCCAGCGCGCCTCCACTGGTCACTCCTATAGCGACGGCATCGTTGCGGCGTTCGATTTGCTCGATGACGCCATCTTTGAGAACGGCGAAGACTGGCAAAAACAGTGGATCTGTCTCCATTCTCAGGATCCACCTCCGCATCTCAGAGTGGAGGGGATTTTGCAGATCCAATACGAACCAGCGCTCGCTGTACATCTCGTGCGGCAACTTGAGTTCGCCGGCGGCGGCGCGAACGGCCTCTATGGCTGCTGGCAGGTTCGCTTCGTCGCCATGGAATATTTCAGCCTGCCGCAGCAGGTTTATTGAAGAGTTGGGTTGCAGCACTTCCTGCCTGGCCGATGCGGCACCACTGCAGCAGAACAGCAAGAAGACTACGATGCTAATAAGGCGCCGGCACAAAGACGTAGCCCTGCCCATGCACAGTCTGGATGAGTTGTGGATTGCGGTGGTTGTCGCCGAGCTTGCGACGAAGACGCGAAATCAGCACGTCGAGGCTTTCTTCGGAGAGGGACACGGAACCCATGGCAATCACATGCTCACGCGTGGTCAGCTTCTGAGGCCGCTGCACCAGGCATGCCAGCACCTGATATTCACCGGGTGTCAGGCGTATCTCTTCGCCGTCGATGCGCCGCAAACGCTGCGTGGCAAGGTTGAGCGCCCAGTCTCCGAATCGGATTGTTTCCGAAATATCGCTGCGGCCGACGGCACTGATACGGCGCATGAGCGCTCCTACCCGCGCTCGCACTTCTCGCAGATTGAACGGTTTGGCGATGTAATCGTCGGCGCCGATCTCCAGGCCGATGATACGATCGACCTCATCGTCAAGACGCGTGACTAGAATGATGCCAATATCCGATTGCGCCCGAAGATAACGCGTCAGAGCCAGGCCATCCGTACCGGGTAACCGTATATCCAAAAGCACGATATCGGCGGGAAACTCACGCAACAATGCGTTCATCTGTTCGCCGTCTTCGCATGCCTTCACTTGATAGCCATGCTCTGACAGCGAAGAACTCAGTATCTCCCGGACAACCGGATCATCGTCGACGATCAAGAGATGCCCCAACGGCGCGGGGGCTCCCTCACGGACAGTCCTATCCGACTTGCTTGTCAATGGATTCGCAAAAATCTCGATCACCCCAAGCCCGGGGTTATACGGTAAAAATGCGGCGCGCAACCCCAAATTGCCGAAGGGCCTTGGTGCGGGAGGGGCGAATCGGGACGCCTGGCGAGGAATTCCTCATGCTTGACGATTCGCGTCCTCCCCCGCCCCAGCGCGGCGTTCCATACCCATTATTCTCCTGATCCAACTCATCAGCCGCCTAGCTCGGCCAGCCCGTTGTTGACGACGATGACATCCCGCTCGACGACCCGCGCCCTGAAAGCGCCGCTATGCCAGATTTCCGTCCGGATCGTTTCACCCGGAAAAACCGGCGCGGAAAAACGCAAGCCAAGGCGGCGCAGCCTGTCGGCGCGGTAATCTGCCAGTCCGCGCAACAAGGCATGGGTGACAACGCCGAGCGTGCAAAGCCCATGCAGGATGGGGCGCGGGAAACCGGCCTTCGCCGCCACGGCGGGATCGGCATGCAGCGGATTGTCATCGCCATTGAGCCGGTAATAAAGCGCTTGCTCCGGCCGGGTCGGCAGATCGATGACGATATCCGGCGTACCCTCGGGCACCGGATGGGGCGGCTTGATCGGTCCCGATGGCCCGCCAAAGCCGCCGTCGCCGCGCAGGAAGGTGGTCGCACGCGCAGAGGCGATCAGGGAACCGACCTCGTCGCGCACCTGCTTCTCCGAATAGAGCAGCGCGCCCTTCCCTTCGCCCTTGTCGACGATGCCGGTAACACGGGTGCGACCTACAAGAACGCCTTCCACCGGTAGCGGCTTATGAATTTCGATCTCCTGCTCGCCATGCACCAGACGAACAGCATCGACACCGGTGCGCGGGTCGCGGAGCCAGAAACCAGGATGACAAAGCACGGCCGCCATCGAGGGCACGGCCTGCAGGTTACGATGATGATCGACGAAATCGAGCTGACGCTCGTCCATCGGGTCGTAGCCGAAACCGATCGACAGCGCGTAAAAGACCGTATCGCGGCGCGTCAGCGTCTGACGCACTTCTGGAATGGGGAAGTTGAGCAGATTTTCGTAGTCAATGGCCATGGACGGTTCCGATTTCAAGAACGGCATCGGCGGCGAAAGCACCCTGTCCTTCCGCCAGAATGATCACCGGGTTAAGGTCGATAGAGATAAGCGCAACGCCAGCCTAATGTGCGAAGATCATGAGTTTGCCGTTTTCGCATCAGGCCATCGATCATAAAGCTGCGTCGCTACCCAGCAGTGCGGTCACCTGGCTCGACAGGGTACCGCCATTGCCGTGGCAGATCGCGATGTCGCATTTCTTAAGCTGGCGCTCACCGGCATGGCCGCGAAGCTGCGTGACAGCCTCGAGAATCAGGAACATGCCGTACATGCCAGGATGGATGCAGGACAATCCGCCGCCACTGGTATTCACCGCCAGCTTGCCGCCCGGGGCGATTGTGCCGCCCTGCACGAAACGGCCGCCCTCTCCCTTCGGGCAAAAGCCAAGATCTTCTAGGAACAGCAATGTCGTGATGGTGAAGGCGTCATAGAGCATCACCAGATCGACATCCGACGGCTTCAACCCGGCCATGGCGAAGGCGCGCGGGCCGCTTTCTGCCGCGGCGGTGCGGGTCAGATCGGTCATCTGCGTGATCGAGCGATGCGAATGCGCACCGCCCACGCCCAGCAGATAGACCGGTTTCTGCCTCATCGACTTTGCCCGGTCAGCACGCACCATCACGCAGGCAGCGCCGCCATCGGTGACCAGGCAGCAATCGCGCGTGGTGAGCGGATCGCTGACCATGCGGGAATTCAGCACGTCCTCGCGCGTCAGCGGCCCCCGCTCAAAAGCAGCAGGGTTCATGTTGGCCCATTGCCGTGCAGCGACGGCGATATCGGCCAGCATCTCGCGCGTGGTGCCGTACTGATACATATGTCGCTGCGCCGCCAGGGCATAAGCCGTGATCGGATGACGCGGCTTGTACGGCACTTCATGCCATTGCGGTTCACTCATCGAGACCAGCCGGCCACCTGCCGTGCGCTGGTTGGAGCCGTAACAGATCAGCACTGCATTGCAGATGCCGGCCTCAAGCGCCAGGGCGGCCTGCAGCAAATGCATCTCGAAAGATGATCCGCCGACATTCGTGCCGTCAAAGAAAGTCGGCTTGATGCCAAGATATTCCGCAACCGAAAGCGTCGGGAAAGCATGCGTGCTGGTGGCCGCGCAAAGCCCGTCGATGTCCTTGAGTTCCAGCCCCGCATCGGCGATGGCGGCCAGCGCCGCGTCCCCCAGCAGTTCGATTGCCGAGCGTCCGGGTGCTTCGCCCCAGCCTGCTCCGCCGATTCCGACAATGGCAGTCTTGCCGCGTACAGAAAGGCCGCTCATGCCCTGCCCTCCATCGCAGCGATGTCGAAGACCACAGCGGGTTCGCCATCGATCTTGACAATGCGGGCGCGAACACGCGTACCGATCGGCGCGGTTTCGACGCCTTCGATCCGGGTCATGAGCCGCGGGCCCTCGTCGAGGTCGACGAGCGCGATGTTGTAGCTGCCCGTGCGGGCGCGGTTGACAGTGATGGAGTAAATCAGGCCCAGGCCCGAGGCTTCGACCCATTCCAGATCAGTCGCACCGCTGCCGGGCGCTGCAACGCGGGGATAGAAGACATATTGTCCGGTTGAGCGGCTGCGCTGGATCATGAAGCGCCCCTGCTCGAGAAAAGCGCGGTATTCCGCCTCTGGACCAAGTCCAGATACTGCCTTGGGTATCATCCGTTTCCTGCCCTAGTGACTCATTCTTGACACTGAATAGCATTCGACATCGCCTTATGGCCATACCGTTCCTCCACCGCACTTAAGGCAAGCGTGACGCACCGCTGGCGCTTCAATGTCGCACCAGCCCGCATTCAGGGCTGGGTGAAGAATGTGGGGCAGGCTCAGCATACGCCGGAGCATATCGGCAGGCTTGGGAGACTGCGGCTAGTAGCCGAATACATCGGGCGCCTGCCATTCCTGATGCCGCATTGCAGGGGCAGGCTACGCAATAACCAATTTCTATTCTGCTGCCTCTGCGTCCAGCATGCAGCGCATCCAGTGATCGGCTGTCACAGAGCGGATTTCAGGCGCCGTCTCCACGCAAGTCGCCTTGGCATGCTTGCAGCGCGGCGCAAAGGAACACCCCGGCGGCAGATCAGCCAGATCGGGCGGCGATCCAGGGATGGCATCCAGGCGTGAGCCCGTCATCGCGCCATGAGCCCGAGAGGCAAGCAGGCCTTGCGTGTAAGGGTGCCGTGGATTGCGAATGATCTCTCGAACCGGCCCTGTTTCGACGATGCGGCCGGCATACATCACGGCGACGCGGTCGGCGACCTCAACGGCGACGCCGATATCGTGGGTCACCAGAATTACCGTCAGACCCAGCTCGCGCTGCAACTCGCGCAGCAGAAGCAGGATCTGAATCTGCACCGTGGCATCGAGTGCCGTTGTCGGCTCGTCCGCCAGAAGGATCTGCGGATTGCAGGCCAGTGCCAGCGCAATCATGGCGCGCTGACGCATGCCGCCAGACATCTCATGCGGAAAAGCATCAAGCCGGCGTTCCGGCGAAGGAATTCGCACCTTCTGCAACAGTGCCAAAGCGCGTGCCCGTGCCTTGACCCGAGACACGGCTTCGTGACGCTGTATCGTCTCGGCGATCTGGGCGCCAACGGTATACACGGGATCAAGCGCCAGCAACGGCTCTTGGAAGATCATGGACACTGTCTTGCCGCGGAAATCCGCCAGCGCGCGACCGGACAAGGCCATCACGTCTTTGCCTGCAACCTGAATGCTGCCGCCGATGCTAGTCCGGCCCGGGGGATGTAAACCAAGGAGGCTTCGCAGGGTGACACTCTTACCCGAGCCGGATTCACCCAGCAGAGCCAGCACCTCTGCCGGCTGGATGGCTAGTGTCACGCCATTGACCGCATGCACAGGCTTGCGGCCTCCGATGAAGGTCACGGTCAGATCCCGGATGTCGATGATCGGCGCCGCCGTGCCGGTCATGCCCTGCCCTCCAGACCGATACACGAATGACCTGAGCCATATTGGCGCATCAGACAGGCCACCTGCTGGGTTTCGCCAGCGGGCGTGAGACTGGGAACAGTCTGGCTACAAACTGGATCGGCGAATCTGCAGCGCGTATGAAAACGGCATCCCGGCGGCGGATCGATCGGATTGGGCGGATCGCCGTAAAGCGGAGCCTGTTCGGTGCGTGCGTCCGGATCCATGGCTGGCATCGATGCCAGCAAGGCCGCGCTATAGGGGTGTTGTGGCTGTGCAAAGACGGACTCGGCATCGCCGATCTCAGCCACCTTGCCGAGATACATCACCATGACGCGATCCGAAATGAAACGCACGACGTTCAGGTCATGCGAGATGAAAATGTAGGTCAGACCGAAAGCGTCTTTTAAGTCGAGCAGGAGATTCAGCACCTGCGCCTCGACCGACTTATCGAGCGCCGAGACCGCCTCATCCAGGATCACCAGCCGAGGCTCAAGCGCAAGAGCGCGGGCGATGTTTACCCGCTGCCGCTGTCCACCTGAAAGTTCATGAGGATAGCGGCCGGCAAAGCGATGCGGTTCAAGGCCGACGCGGGCCAGCAGATCATGCGCGCGGCCAACCGCCTCGCGGCGCGACACGCCATGCACACGCGGCGCAAATGCGATGGAGTCCTCGATGGTGAGGCGCGGATTCAGCGAGGCGTAACTATCCTGGAACACCATCTGGACCTGGCGGCGGTAATCCCGCAGCGAGATATCATGCCCGACCACCTCGCCGTCGAAAATGATCTCGCCGGCATCCGGCTCGATCAGATTCATCAGCAGACGTGCCGTCGTCGACTTCCCACAGCCGGATTCACCGACGATGCCGAGCGTTTCGCCTTTCAGCAGTTCGAAATCGACGTCGTCGACTGCGCGAACCACATTGCGGCTGCGGCCGAACAGGTTTTTGCCGACAGGGAAATGTTTCACCAGTCCGCGCACGCTCAGCAATGGCTGGCGCGGACCGCCACGGTCTCGGGGATCGCGGGCAACGCTTTGCTGCATGTCCGCCAGTTCCGTCATGCCCGCACATCCATGGCCGAGCGCAGCCCGTCCGAAAACATGTTGAAGGAAATGGAGGTGATGAAAATCATCACGCCCGGCAAAGCCGCGACGAGCGGATTGACATAAATCGCCGTGCGCAGAGTATTGAGCATCAGCCCCCATTCAGGCTCCGGCGGCCGGACGCCGAGACCAAGAAAGCTCAGCCCCGAGGCCAGGATCATCGATACCGAAACCAGGCTGGTGGCATAGACAAAAATCGGGCTCAGCACATTGCCCAACACATGCACCCGCACGATGGTCAGCCCACTGGCGCCGCTGGCACGCGCCGCTTCGACATAGTCACGGTTGCGCACCTGTGTGGTTACACTTTCCGCGACGCGGGTAATTGGCGGTATGAAAACGATGGTCAGGGATACAAGAGCGTTGAAGATGCCAGCCCCCAGAGCGCCGGACAACGCCACCGCCAGCAACACCGACGGGAAGGCATAGAAGACGTCGATGGTGCGCATGATCGCAGTGTTGAGCGCGCCACCGACATAGCCGGCGAAAATTCCCAAGCCTGAGCCGATGACGAATGCCATCAGCACCGGCGTCACTCCCATGAAGAGAGACAATCGTGCACCGAAGATCAGGCGCGACAGCATATCGCGTCCCAGCTCATCGGCGCCAAGCGGAAAGCCCGGCGTGCCGATCGGCCTCAGGCGCCGCAGCATCGAGCTTTTAAATGGATCGGCCGGCGCCAGATAAGGCGCAAAGATCGCCATCAGCACCAGCAGCAGGATGACGATCAGCGCGCCCATCGTCACGGGATCGCGCATCAGGCGGCGCAGCACGCCCTTCCAATAGCCGTCCGAGACCTGGATCGGCGCGATAACGTTTTTGTTGTCCAATGCGCCCACTGCCATGTCAGCCCCGCTGAATGCGCGGATCAAGCGCGGTCTGCATCACATCGACCAGCAGGTTGAGCAGCACGAAAAACATCGCCAGCACCAGGATCGTCCCCTGCAGCAGCGGCAGGTCGCGCTGGAAGATGGCGGCATTGAGCAGGAAGCCCGTCCCCGGCCAGGAGAAGACCGTCTCGATCAGGATCGACCCGCCGAGCAGATAGCCAAGCTGCAGCCCCATCACGGCAAGCGCGGTCGGCGCGGCATTCTTCACGACATGGATGAAAATCCCCCGGTCGGTCAGCCCCTTGGCGGCCAGCGCCAGGATGAAGTCCTGAGACAGGATTTCGGCCACCAATGCCCGGACCGTGCGCGCAATCACGCCCATCGGGATCACCGACATGGTGACCGCAGGCAGGATGAGATGTCGGATATGATCCCAGTCCCAGGCCCATTCGGCCGAACCGCCGGGGCCAGCCCCCGTGGCTGGCAGCCAGTTCAACTGCACCGAAAAGATGATAACCATCACCATGCCAAGCCAGTAATGCGGGACGCTCACCCCAAGCACCGACAAGGTCGAGGCCAACCGGTCCATCGCCGAGTCCCGGTAATAGCCGGCGACGAAACCGAACAAGCAGCCAAGGAAGAAACCAATGATCGTAGCAACCGCAGACAGGATCAGCGTATTGCCGACGGCGCGTGAGACTTCGGTCAGCACGGCGCGTCCGGTGGCAATCGATGTTCCCAGATCGCCAGTCAGTACCTTGCCCAGCCATATGACGTATTGCACCGGCAGAGGCTTATCGAAGCCATAGATGGCCCGCATCTGCGCCTGCAATTCCGCCGAGGCATCAACCGGCAGTACTGCAGTCAGCGGATCACCCGGCGTAATATGCACCAGCAGAAAGCATACCACGCTGACGCCGAAAGCCACCGGCAGCACATAGATCAGACGTTTCAGGGCGTAAAAAAGCATGGGCCCCACGGATCCAAGGATCAGGAACCGGCCCCGGCGAGCCGAGGCCGGTTTGGAACAGACCTAGTTAGCCATCGTGATCGGCGAGAAGTCCTGGAACCAGTTCTGCGCCTGCACGAAGCCCTTCACCTTGGACGTCATGGCACGCGGATTAACGTCATGGGTGATCATCAGGAAGATCGCGTCGTCGACGTATTTCTCGTGAACCTTCTGTATCACCTTGGTCTGTTCCGCCGGATCGAAGGTGGTGCGCACCTGATCGAACAGCTTATCCATCTCGGGGTCGCAATAATGGCCCCAGTTGGTGCCGGCCGGAGGTGCCAGGTTGCATTGCAGATGGCGGATGACGCCAGTGAACGGATCCTGGATGAAGTAGCTGTAGTTCATCGCCGTTCCGCCGCGTGAGCTTTCATGCTTCGCGCCGGCACGCCATATGTTGATCAGCGTATTCCACTCCACCACCTCGAAATCGACCTGCAGGCCGATCTCGGCCAGATTCTGCTGGACGAATTCGTTCATCGGCAGCGGCAGCATCTGCCCCGACCCCGAAGGCGAGATCAGCACCTTGGTCTTCAGCGGCTTGTCCGGCCCATAGCCAGCCTCCTTCATCAGCTTGAGTGCTTCGGCGGGATCGTATTTCAGCTTGAAGCTTGGATTGCCGAACCACTGATGGCCGGGCGGGAAGAATCCCTCGGCAGGGATCATCATGCCGCTGAGCAGTTCCTTCATCCCCTCGCGATCCACCGCAAGATTCGCCGCCTTGCGGATACGGATATCGTTCCAGGGCGATCCTTCGGCGCGCGACAGATGCCAGGTCCAGTTATGCGGATAGGCATTGGTGACGATGGTAAAGCCGCTGCTCTTCAGGGAGGGAATGGTGTCCGGGGCCGGCGCCTCAATCCAATCCACCTGCCCGGAGCGCAAGGCCGCCACACGCGCATTCGGCTCAGGCAGCGGGATGAGCACCATCTTGTCCAGCTTCGGCACGCGCTTCTTGTCCCAGTAATCCGGGTTCGGTACCAGCTCGGCGCGTTCACGCGGCACGAAAGCGGCCAGCTTCCAAGGGCCGGTACCCGACGGCGTCTTGGCGAATTCGTCCCAGCTCTTCAGCTTCTCCCACTGGGCCTTGGAGGAGAACATGATCCAGGCAAGCTGATACGGCAGGGTCGCGTCCGGCGACTTGGTAATGATTTCAAGCGTGTATTTGTCGACTGCCTTGTAGCTGGCGACGGATGGAATGCGCGAACGGCCCTGTGCCGATTGGCGCGGATCGAATTGCGGCGCGTCCTTGTTCAGCAGCTTTTCGAAATTCCACACCGCTACTTCGGCGGTCCATTCGCTGCCGTCGTGGAATTTCACGCCCTGACGCAGCTTGAAGGTCCATCTGGTCTTGTCTGCGGGATCAACGCTCCAGCTTTCCGCCAGGCCTGGCGTCAGGTCGGACGGCTTATCGGCGCTGCTGAGATCCCAGTTAATCAGCGAATCATAGACCGTGTAGCCCATGAAGCGCATGCCTTCGCCGCCATTGTCGGTCTGGCCCGTGGTGAGCGGGATATCCGAAGCGGTCATGCCGATCCGCAACGTGCCCTGCGCCAGCGCCGAGCCAGCGGCGAAGCCTGCAAAGGCCGTAATAGTCAGCATGGAGAACAGTCTGGAGGAGAGTTTTTTTTGTATCATGAGCGCCACCTTGTATGGACGATGACCATTGCGACGCAAGGTCCGTGCCAGCCGCTCAAGTTCGTGAATCTTATGTGCACGAATGTGATGGACACTCTCCCCTCTGCCTCGTGGAAGACAGACCTGCCCGCGTTTTATGCAGATTGATGTGCGGCGCTCTCCCGGCTATGGCGCACGACTTAGCGCTTGAAGCCGCATGCCGACAGCCGCCATAAGCATTGCATGCGGCTACTTATCATCAATGCCAATACCAGTGTCGCCATGACCGAGCGCGCCGTTGCGGCGGCGCGGCGGATCATGCGGCCAGGAACACGAATCAAAGGCGTAACAGGGCGGTTTGGCGCCGAGGTGATCGCCTCACGCAGCGCCTATGCGATCGCCAGCCATGCAGCCCTCGATGCCTATGCTGAACATGGCGGTGAAGCCGACGCTATCGTGTTGGCCTGCTTTGGCGATCCAGGTTTGCAGGCGTTACGGGAAGTCGCCAGTGTGCCGGTATTCGGCATGGCAGAATCAGGTTGCCGGAGGGCAGCGGAACTGGTCCAGCGCTTCTCCATCGTGACCGGCGGCGAACGCTGGGGACCAATGCTTCGCGAATACGTTGAGATGATTGGGCTGGATAAACACCTTGCCAGTGTGCGGACACTGGCGTCCAACGGTGGTCAGATCGCCGCCGATCCTGCAGCGGCGGAAGCCAATATCATCGCCGCGTGCGAAGCCGCTGTCGCCGAAGACGGTGCCGAACTGGTGGTCCTGGGCGGCGCGGGCATGATCGGCATGCTCGAGCGTATCGCCGACCGCGTCCCCTTCCCTGTTATCGATGGCTTCACGCCAGCGCTTCAATACTCGGAGGCCGCTGCCGGGCAAAGGATCACAGCGCCTCGCCTTGCGCCGGTGCCAACGCAAGGGTTGGCACCGGCTCTGGCTGAGTTACTGGAAGGCAGAGACTAAACGGGTACGCGCTCGTAATGACGCGTCTTGGCTTCGTAAGCGCCGCCAAGACGGTATAGCAGCGCTTCATCGAAAGGCCGGCCGATCAGTTGGAAGCCGACCGGCATTCCGCCCCGCACGAAACCGGCGGGAACAGTCAATCCCGGCAAGCCGAGGTAATTGATCGGCCGGGTCAGGCGGGTCAATGTCGCAATCACCTTCCCCGCCTCCGGTTTCCCAGCGACATCGGTTTCGGCAATGGTCGGTGCAGGCTTGTCAGCCACCGGCGCAAAGATCGCATCGGCGCCATTCATCGCTTTCACGAACGCCGCCACGGCTTCCCCACGCCAGCGCTGTGCGTCGATATAATCCAGCGCGCTGAGCGCCAGGCCATTCTCCAGCCGGGCCCGCACCTGATCGCTATAAAGATGCGGCCGGGTACGCAGCCAAGGCGCATGCAGTGCGGCTGCCTCCGCCGACATCATCACCATGGCGGCGGATGTGATCATCTCCATATCCGGCGGCGTTATCTCGATGATCTTGACGCCAAGTTTGGCGAAGGTTTTCAGCGTCGCTTCCAGGCTTTCGGCACTCGCCTTGTTCAGCTTGTCCCAGAAATAGGCGCGAGGCACAGCCAGCTTCATTCCCCTCACTGCACCGGAGCGTGCAGCAGCCAGATAGCGGTCGACGGGCCGGCTGCTGGCGGTCGGATCACGCGGATCGGCACCCGCCAGGATCTCCAGCAACAGCGCATTGTCTTCCACCCGCCGGGTCAGAGGCCCCACGGTGTCGAGCGAGTAGCTGAGCGGCATACAGGCAGCGCGGCTGACGCGGCCCCATGTCGGCTTCATCCCGACCAGACCACAATAATGCGCCGGCAGGCGGATCGAACCGCCGGTGTCGGAGCCAAGCGCGCCAAATGCCATGCGTGCGGCGACTGCAGCCGCCGAGCCGCTTGATGAGCCGCCGGTAATCCGATCCGTGTTCCAGGGATTACGGGCATGTCCGTAATGGTAATTATGCCCGGTCGGACCGAAGGCGAATTCGGCCATGTTGAGACGGCCAAGATCGAGGGCGCCCTCGGCATCCAGACGCTCCAGCGCCGTTGATGTCTCGGTCGCCTTCCAATGGCGGCGGATGGCCGAGCCGCAGCTGGTTTCCTTTCCAGCCCGGTAATACATGTCCTTATGAGCCAGCGGCACGCCAGCCAAGCGGCCGAGTTTGGCGCCGCGCTTGCGGGCGCGATCGACTGCCTTTGCAGCTTTTAACGCAGCGGCTGCTTCCAGTTTCAGAAAGGCGTTCACGCGAGGCTGCCATTCCTCGATCTGCGCCAGGCAAGCCTCCGTCAGGGCCTGTGCGGAAACACGTCCGCGCGCAACGGCCTGGGCTGCTTCAGCCAGCCCCATCAAAGCCAAATCCTTCTTCTGGCTCATCACCGGCTCCGTTTCTTCTTCGGCATATCCATATCCGGGAACAGGCCCGGCTCACGTTCGAAGGGCAGCTTATGTGCGACCTGGCGGAAACGCGCCACGGCAGCGCCCAATACGGCCGAGATGGTCTCGGCGCGGCCGGGACGCAGAGTTACCCCGCATTCTGCAAACATGCTTTCGATCAGCGGAGGCGGTAAAGCGGATTTCAGTGGCTTCATGGTGGCGGCTCTGCTCCCTTACGTTCAACGATCAAGCGATAATGCTGCGGCATACGATGTGCAGCGAAGTTGAATGTCGTGGTCTTATAGCTGGCGCAGGCATCGAGATCGCAGCAGGCGACAGCCAGTTCGTCGCCATCCCCACGCGTTGCCGCCACGGTAACGCCGGACGGCGCAATGATCTGGCTGCCGCCAATCATTGGAACGCCTTCCTCGTTGCCGGCTTTGGCGACACCCACCACCCAGCATCCGTTCTGATAGGCGCCAGCCTGCATCACCAACTGGTTGTGGAACAGCGACAGATCGTCGTGATCCGGCGCCGGCGGATTATGCACCGGCGTGTTATAGCCAAGCAGGATCATCTCCGCGCCCTGCAGGCCCATCACGCGATAGGTTTCCGGCCAGCGGCGATCGTTGCAGATGCACATGCCGAACACCCCGCCGAAGGCGCGCCAAACCTGGAAACCGGTATCGCTGACATCGAAGTAGCGTTTCTCCAGATGCTGGAAACGGCGCCAGGGCTCGTACTCTCGATGGCCAGGCAGATGCACCTTGCGGTATTTTCCGATGATCTGCCCGTCCTTGCCGACAAGGATGGATGTGTTGAATCGCTTGGTGACGCCGTCCTGTTCAGTCAGCTCGGCGTATCCGAGATAGAATCCAAGATTGATACGGCGGGCTTCGTCGAATAGCGGCTGGGTATCCGGCCCCGGCATGGACCGTTCGAAGAAGCTGTCGATCTCGGTCTGGTCCGTCATGTACCAGCGCGGGAAAAAAGTGGTCAGCGCCAGTTCGGGAAAAACCACGAGGTCGCAGCCCATCCGCTTTGCCTCGCGCAGGTGGGCGATCAGCCGCTCGACGACTTGAGCACGGCTGTCGTTGCGGGCGATGGGACCAAGCTGTGCTGCGGCAACGGTAACGAAACGCGGCATCGTTTCCTCACATGCTCGTTGCGACTGCAGCCGCCGGCCGCCCGACAATTCGCTGATAGAGTTCAGGATCGGTTGCGCCTTCCGTGCCAAAGACCAGAAGACGCGATTGCGGGCCCAGATCAAGCGCTGCGGCCATGGCAGGATCCTGCCGCGCAGCAAGGGCACCCGCCAAGCCGGCAACGGCGGATTCACCCGCGACGATTGGCGGATCGCCCGGGAGCGGTTCTGCGAGTTGCCGCATCATCGCAGCGGCCTGTTCATCATCGATGGCCATGAAGGCATCGGCGCCGGGCTGCAGTATCTCCCAGGCGATTTCGGAAACCTCACCGCAGGCCAGACCTGCCATGATCGTATTGAGATCGCCCGTCACCGTTACAGGATGACGGGCCTCCGCACTACGCCGCAGGCAATCGGCCCGATCCGGCTCCACGACGACGAAAACCGGCCGGCTGGCTCCCGCCTCTTCCCAGAGATACGCCAGCACGGCAGCCGCCAATCCGCCGACGCCGCCCTGCACGAAAACATGCGTGGGCGGCTGCAGGATCTGCGTTAACGCTTCGGCTGCCATCACCGAATAGCCCTGCATCACGTCACGCGGGATATCGCGATAGCCCGGATAAGAGGTGTCAGACACAACGAAGCGACCCAGCCGCTCGGCATCGGCCTGCGCCTGGCGTACGGCATCGTCGTAATTGCCGGGAACGCGTACGACCTCCGCGCCATATGCGGCAATCGCCGAACGGCGGCCTTGGGATACCAAAGCATGGATATAGATGACGCAGGCGCAACCAAATAAAGAGGCGCCCCAGGCGACTGAGCGGCCATGATTGCCATCCGTGGCGCACGTCACCGTCACGTTGCGTACCAGATCGGCGTAGCGGCCCGAGAGCAGATCGTCGCTGCTGACCTGCTCCGGCAACAAACCGGTCTGCAACGCCACATGCCGTTGCAGCAGACGAAAAACGGCATAGGCGCCGCCGAGCGCCTTGAAACTGCCCAGCCCAAAGCGGCTGCCTTCGTCCTTATAATGGATCGAGGCAAAACCATGCGCCTGCGCCAAGGCGGACAGGTTATGCAAGGGCGTGACGGCAAAACCGGGCCAGGCGGAGATCTCCTTGGCGGCAAGCCGATAGTCTGCGTGGGACTGGATCGCCTTCAGGTACTCGGGGAAAGGGGCGCCGCGGCGGCTCTGGCGGTTATGGGTCAGAATGACGGGCATTGGTCTCTCGAAGGAACTGAGCTTTGACGAAGCAAAATGCTTGCCAATGCCGGAACTCCCTTTTACCTCGTCTTACAGCCTAGCCCTGCTCAATCGGTAAGCAGATCGCCGGAAGGATCGACGACCTTACAAGGCAGATCCAGCGGCACCAGCTCCTCATCCCCGGCATCCCCCATGGCCCACATGACGACCGCGAAACGGCCAGGCCGGTCCAGGGTCACCATCGGATGGTGCCAAGTGCCGGGCGCGTAAATGACTGTTTGCGCGGCATTAGCGATGAAGCTGACTGCCTGAGAGGGAGCCGGCTGGCCTCGTCCGTTATCGGGGCAAACGGTCACCAGATAGCGAGCAACATCCAGCGGTATGAAGGCCTGCGAGGAATAGGCGTGCCGCTCGAACAGCCGAAGCTTCAACGGCAGGCTATCTGGCTGGACGGTGGCGAAGGAGAGATCCAGACGAGCCTCAGGCCGGCGGTTCTGGATCAGATCGCCATAATAAGAACGTCCCGCATCGGCGGGGGGCGTCAGCACATGGCCAAACGGCGCGAAAGCCTCGGCAGTCAGCGGGGCTGCAACGATGCAGCTTTCTCGATCCATGATATTCGGCTGGCCCCCTTCCCCATTACCGCCATCAAAGACAAACCACCTGCGACCTGCAAGTCCTTCCGGGCCGTAGTCCTGGGGTCTCTATCGCTGCCATCGCCCTCATTTACCGGCGTGCCAGTTGTCTCTTTCCTAAGCCAAGGCCCCGGCCAGCCACAGCTTGGTCACCCCTGCCTTCCGTCCATTGGCGATACTGCGACAAAACAGAGGCCGGGGAAAATCATGGGAGAACAAGCATCGGGCGAGGGTGTGATCCGCAGGATGGCCCGTCGCGTTCTGGGAACGGGGCCGCAACGCGATACTCATGTAACCTGCGGAATTGACTTCTTAAATCTGTGGCAAGAAGGCTTCTGCGCCTGGAATGCCGAGCGGCTGGGCATTTCCGACGAGGAAAGCCGGCATCGTTATCGTGCGTCCTGGCAGGCGCTGCCCGACGGGCATAATGGCGCATCCTTCCGCCGGTTCACCGAAACGCAAATCGCACTCTTCAGCGTCATCGCAAACGATTCCGTGCGCGAGATTCACGACGCCTATCGTTTGCACGACTGGCTGTTCATGCTGCGGCAGGTCAGCCTTCCGGTGCCGATCTGGCGGGACGACCATCCGATCATGATGGCGCTCAGAGATGTGTCCGCGCCCGTGATTGCCGACTTTGGCTGCGGCTTGGCACAGACATCGATCTCTCTGGCTCTGACACTTCGGCAGAAAGACGCCGCTCCGAAGCTGGTACTGGCCGACCTTCCGACCATGCGGCTGGAATTTCTCTCCTGGCTCTGCCGGCGCCTGGGGCTGGCTTATCAATCCCTTCCCTGCACCCGGATACGGCCGTTGCCGGAACTTCCGTCAGTCCATGTCGCCATCTGCAATGATGTCTTCAGCCATTTGCATGACCCGATGGCGGTCCTGGAGCATCTCAATACAGCCCTGCTGCCTGGCGGTTTCCTGCTGACCAGCTTTGAAGGCGGTGAAACGGAAATCCTCCGGACACGGCCTGATCTGATCCGGCTGCACCACCGCCTCGCCTCTTTGGGCTATATTGCGCTGGACCGCCAATCATTGTTCCGCAAGCCGGCGGCAGTCGAAACCTTGCCTGCCGCCACTGCTCCACCAGGAAATAATCTGGCTCATAGTCCGAAGCAGCTTTCCATTGCGGCACAGTAACCCCATATATGTCAGACAATGGATGGCCGACGTTTGAATGCGGGAATCGTCATTCGGCCTGTTCGCTCAGCGATCGCCCCGCGAAGCATATCGAGCCCAAAATCATCAATCTTCTAACGGCTAAGCGTTTCAGATTGCCGCAATGGCGTCAGGCACCCGTAATGCCGCAACCCAGGGGGAATAGGCATGGTTGCCCGAGTTCGTAAACAATTGAAATGGCTTCGCTTCGGAGCTTTGCTGATTCCGGGGGTCCTCGCCCTTCTGTGGAGCTACGAAACCTGGCAAGCGGAATGGCAGCGCGCGGCCGAACATGCCCGGCGCAACGCCGAACTGGCCAGCGAATTCACCCAGCGCATCGTGCAAGGCCAGCAGATCGCCCTGGATCGCGCCGACATCCTGCTGCGCCGGTATAGCGATGCATCCGACATCGCCCTTTTGGCCGAAGAGCTGGAGGAGCTACGAAATACGGTTCCCCTGACGCATACCATAGCCGTTATCGATGATAGCGGTAAGCCTGTAGCGGCAAGTCAGCCCCTGGCTCCCGGCGCGTCTTTCAACGAACGGCCTTTCTTTCAAGTCCTCTCGGCTCAACCGGAAATCCTGGTGATCGACAGGCAAATCCTGCGCCCCAGCGGCCTTGACGCCCTGCTGTTCGCCCGTCGCACTACTGAAAGGCAGGGGTGGACCGTCGTCAGTACCATCGACGTGGCTGCAATCCGAGACTTCTATCAAAGGCTAGCGCGCGAAGAACACGCCGTGGCGTCGGTTGCGACCCGCGATGGCCGCCTGTTGGTTCGGAATCTGGCATGGCGGGACCCACCAAGATCGCTCCCGACAGTCCATATCTTCAGGCTATCCGAAACAGCTCCGAAGGCCTCATCCAACTGTCCGCATCCGTCGACGGCGTGAAGCGCCTGTATGCCTACAAGCAGATCGCCGATTTGCCGCTCTATGCCAATGTCGGATTTTCCGAAGCCAGCATTCACGCCGCCATCGTCGAGGAGCTGATTCCCCACATTGTCGTGCTGTTCCTTGCGGCAGTGCTTGGATATATCGCCGTTGGTCAGGTGCAACGGCGGCTGGAAACGCAAGTCTCGCTGATTGCGGCACAGCGCAGCGCCGAGCTGAAGGATTCACTGTTCAAGGAGATGAACCATCGCATCCGGAACAATCTTCTGGCCGTGCAAAGCCTGATCAGCCTGCAAGCCCGCAAGGCCGGTCTGCCGCCCGCAATCTTCCAAGATATCGAAAAGCGGATCTGGGCCATCTCGGAGGTGCATAATCTGCTTTACAGCGCTGAGAGCGCGTCCACGATGGATTTCGGCAGCTTCCTGCGGGCATTGTGCAGCAATCCAAGCATCGTGCCGCCGGAGACTGGCATCGCGGTGCGCTGTGAAACCGCTCATGTCGAAATCGATACGCGTCAGGCGGTTCCCGCCGCGCTGATCCTGCTCGAAATGCTGACCAATGCCGTAAAGCACGCCTTCCCCAATGGCGGCGGAACCATCACGGTTTTGCTTTCCGAGGACGATTCCGCCGCGCTCGCAATCGTGTCCGATGATGGCGTCGGCTTGCCTGAACAACGCCGCCGGAATTCGGGATTGCAGCTTATCCAGGGGTTTGCCCGCCAGATCGGCGCCACGCTGGTTGTCGCGGTCAATAACGGCACGACCTTTACCTTGCGCTTTCCCAAAGCTGGCGGCCCCCCGCTGATGACCGGAGAACAACACCAGTCGAAATCAGTGTCTGACACAGCGCCGGGGCAGACACCCCCCGATGTCTTAACAGCCGCGCAGCAGTCATTTTACCAACGCGTCCTGTAGACCGCGGCGGCTGTCGCCAGTCCATAGATCACCATGGCGCCGCCCGCCAATGCGAAAAGCGTCCAGGCTTCGGCGCTGCTCATCGTCAGCCACCATCCAACCAGCGCGACCAAGACCAGACGCAGTGTGCCGGCCAGAACAGGCCCCAGCAGCTTGCCCGCCCCCTGCGACGCGAAATAAAGGCACAGGCCGAGGCCGAAGAAAGGAAAGCCGGCACCGGCGGCGGTCAGATATTGCCGCCCGGCCTTGATCACGGCCACGTCGCTGGTGAACAGGCTGGTCCAGGCATCCGGAAAGATAATGACGACAAGGCCGATGGCGGCTAGCGCAGCCGCCGAAAGGCTGCCTGCTGTCCAGGCGACACGGCGCGCGCGCGTCACGTCCTTGGCGCCAATCGCCATGCCGACCATCGGCACACTGGCCACACCGACCGAGAAGGCAATCGGGATCAGCAGGAATTCCAGCCGGGCACCGATGCCATAGCCAGCCAAGGCGGCCGTACCGAACCGCGCCACCAGACCGGTGAAGATCAGAATGGTCACCACGGTCTGCAGCGAGGACAGGCAGGCCATGGCGCCTACTTTCAGAATATCGACGAACAGCGCGCGCTGAGCAGTGAAGCCCTGCAACGTCAGGCGAAGCCGGGCGCGGCGGCCATTCAGATGCAGGAAGAGATACAGCGCGCCAAGCCCGAAAGCCGAGACCGCGCCAATGGCTACGCCGACGATGCCGAGCTTGGGTACCGGCCCTAATCCCAGCCCGAGCGTGCCGCCGATGGCGATCTGCAGCCCGGCCACGATTAACCCCAGCACCGAGGGCACCATCATGTTGCCGGTCCCACGCAGGATCGAAGCGAAGGTGTTGAACAGCCAGACGGCGGTGATGCCTGCGAAAATGGTATTTGAATAGAGGATGGCCTGCTCCAGCGCACCGTCGCGCCCGCCCAGCAGGCGATAGATGGACGGCCCCAAAGCAAAGAAGAACAGTGTGAAAAACAACCCGGCCGCCAGAGCGATGATGATGGCATGGATCGCCAGCGTGTTGGCCCGCGCCAGGTCGCCCGCGCCAAGAGCCCGGCTGATCGCCGAGGAAACGCCGCCGCCCATGGCACCCGCCGACATCATCTGCATCAGCATGGCCATGGGAAAGACCAGCGCCATGGCAGCCAGCGGCTCGACGCCCAGGCGGCCGACATAGGTCGTCTCGGCAATCGCAGCCAGCGCGGTAGCCACCATCGCCACGGTATTGGGCAAGGTCAGCCGCAACAGCGTGGGCAGGATCGGACCTTGCAGAAGCGCCTCGCGGCCAGCAGCAGCGCCAGCCACCGGGATGGGTTTCTGGACCGTCATCTTTTCCCTTTCAGGGCAGCAGCGCGTCGAGGCGGCGCATCGCGGCATCGCGGCCCGCCTCCAGGATGCGGTTGGATAGCTTTGGATCGGCAATGACCCGCGCCAGGGCCAGCGTGCCGGAGAGTTCAGCCATCAGCGACCAGGCCGCGGCTTCGGCTTCCTCCGGCGGCAGCGGCGGCGACAGGTGGCGGACAAACCGGGCGGCAATGCCGCGCAGGCCGGCCTCGAAGGCCGCCCGCGCCACCGGCTCAAGACGGCTGGCCTCGGTGTTCAGGGCGGCAACCGCACAGCCGCCCGCCCGGTTGTCGCGATGGTCGGGCGACAGGTAGCTCTGGATCCAGGCCTTGAGGGCCGCCTTGCCGGTGGCGGCACCGGTCACAGCGGCGAAGCGCGCGGCACCCTCGGCGAACATGCCTTCGATGGCGCCGGCGACCAGCGCGTCCTTGGAGGGGAAGTGAGCATAGAAGCCGCCATGGGTAAGTCCGGCTGCGCGCATCACATCGGCCACCCCGACCTGCTCAGGACCGGCCTCGCGGATGGCGCGGGCGGCATGACGCAGGATGGACTGGCGGGTGGCTTCGCCCTTACGGATCCCCCGCAGCCGGCGGGGGCGGCCGAGCGGTAATTCCGTCTGGAGCAGGTTGGCTTTTGCGGGCGATCTCATGCCGATGAGTTGACCATAAAATATGATGATTGTCATCATATTTTATGCGGGCACACCTAGGTTCAACTTGCCCGCCCCGGCGGGAATTGCCGAACTTAAGGTAAATTAAAAGGTAAGATTAATCATTTAATTACTGATTTTTCTTTGATTTTCAGCCTGGAATTAACCAAAATTCTTGGCATGCGGATTGCTTCTCCTGGTTGTGAATTGTGAAGGAGAAGCTCATGTCGATTTCCGGAATTGGTGGCCTCGGCGTCCTTTTGCCCAGCTTTAGCCCCTCGTCCAGCAGCGCGGCCAGCGGTCTCCCGACCGAGGAAATTGAGGGCAGGAAGAGCGTCCAGGACGAGTTCCTCGACTACGCTCGCATGTCGGTCGCCGAGCGCATCCGCGCTCAGATATTGGAAGACAAAGGCCTCACCGAAGAGAGGCTGGCCGAGCTGGACGCCGAGAAGCGCAAGGCCATCGAGGAGGAGATCCGCCAGGCCATCGAAGAGAAGATGAAGGTCGAAACCGGCAAGACCGAAGGTACCATGGCCGATCTCCGGGTGTAGGGATCCCCTCTCCCTCCTTGTCCCCATCCCAGACGGGCGCGAAACCGGGCGCTGTCCGGCCTCGCCGCCGTCTGGGCTGCACGCCTAGGCTCGGCCTGAACATCGCGCACATACCCGGGCGCTTAAGCTGCCCGCAGGCAGCTACACGAACCGCTGGGGCTAAATCCTCTCAGGCCTTGAGGCCGGAATGCTGGGCAGTCTGCGCCATCCCATTATTGAGCGCCCAGATCGCGGCCTGAGTTCGGTTCTGCACGTTGATCTTCTTCAAGATTCCCTTCAGATGGACCTTCACTGTGCCTTCCGATATCTGCAGCCGGTTGGCGATCATCTTGTTGGAATCCCCACCCAGCAGGCAATTCAGGATCTGCATCTCACGCTCGGACAGGCCGCGGCCGGAAGCCGTCCGCCGGCCTGTTCCGCTGCTGCCGGACGGGACCTGCGCGCCATTCACCAGGCAACGGGCCAGATCGGTCGGAAAAACCTTCTCGCCTAGCATGACGAGATGGAGGGATTGCTTCAGAGCGTCCGCCGACATGCTCTTCAGCAGATAGCCATCGACACCGGCGTCCAGCGCCCGCATCAGGGACACGCCGTCGTTATCGTTCGTCAGGACGACGATGCGGGTGTTTGGCGCCGTATCGCGGATCGCCCCAATGACGTCCGAGGGGGATGCGGCATTGCCGACGGGGAGTTCAGTCAGCAGAATGTTGGTGTCGGGCGAGGATTTCAGCTTGTCCAACGCTTCCGACAAGGCCGCTGCCTCGTGGCTGACTTGAAAAACGCTGTCCTGAAATATGCGTTTCAGGCCTTCTCGAAATAATCGGCTCTGATCAACCAGCAGTATGGATATCTGCCCACCCACTTTGTCCCTCCATTAGCTGTTTCTCGCCGGGGGCGCCGATACGTCACTGGCACACCCGCATGGAACAAAAACTGCGAGCAAGACCGCAGGTGCAGACAAAATGAACGATAAGGGTTCCTAGATTTCCACCTGTAGCTCGGAAGGCCATTCTGCCTTCGCCAAGGGGATAGGATTTGTGATTTCATTATGGCTAGTTAGGCAGGTTTGAGTACCGCCGTATTCAACCAGGTTGGCAGTCGCGCCCCTCCCGGGCTGATAGGTTAAGCCTCTGAAATGGTTAATTTCTGGATGTGCTGCCGCAGCGCAGCAAATCTTCACTTGTAACCGGCCCTGCCCCGCCGTATATACGCCGCAGCTTTCAAGCCAAACCCAGAGGAATCGCGCCTGGCCGCCTGTCCATCGGACGACCGGGCCTTTTTGTGTAAGCGCATGGATATCCGCAACATCGCCATCATCGCCCACGTCGACCATGGCAAGACAACCCTGGTCGATGCCTTGCTGCGCCAGTCCGGTTCATTCCGCGAAAACCAGCAGGTGGCCGAGCGCGTGATGGACTCCAACGATCTGGAGCGCGAGCGCGGCATCACCATCCTGGCCAAGTGCACTTCGGTGGAATGGCGCGGTACCCGGGTCAACATCGTCGACACCCCCGGCCATGCCGATTTCGGCGGTGAAGTCGAGCGCATCCTGAACATGGTCGATGGCGTCGTCCTGCTGGTCGATGCTGC
This sequence comes from uncultured Ferrovibrio sp., assembly GCF_937960835.1. Lineage (GTDB taxonomy): Bacteria > Pseudomonadota > Alphaproteobacteria > Ferrovibrionales > Ferrovibrionaceae > Ferrovibrio. The sequence continues at coordinate 125,856 of NZ_CALGPC010000002.1, read as the reverse complement.
CGAGGGCCCGCTGCCGCAGACCAAGTTCGTGCTGACCAAGGCCCTAGGCCTTGGCATGCGCCCCATCGTCGTCATCAACAAGGTCGACCGTCAGGATGCCCGGCCCATCGAGGTCCATTCAGAGGTCTTCGACCTGTTCGCCGCCCTGGATGCCACGGAAGAGCAGCTCGACTTCCCGGTGATGTTCGCCTCGGGCCGTTCCGGCTGGGCCGATGACAGCCTGGAAGGACCGCGCAAGGACCTGTCGCCCCTCTTCGACCTGATCGTGCGCCATGTGCCGCCGCCGAAGGTGGACGTCAACGCGCCGTTTAAGATGCTGGTCACGACTTTGGAGGCCGACAACTTCCTGGGCCGTATCCTCACCGGCCGCATCTACTCGGGCAAGATCAAGGTGAATGCGCCGATCCATGCCCTGCGCGGCGACAAGGAAATCGAAGCGGGCCGCGCCACCAAGCTGCTGTCCTTCCGTGGCATCGAGCGCGTGCCGGTGGAGGAAGCGCAGGCAGGTGACATCATCGCCATTGCCGGCCTGACCACCACCACCGTCGCCGACACGATCTGCGATCCGTCCGTCACCGAGGCCGTGCCGGCCAATCCGATCGATCCACCGACCCTGGCCATGACCTTCTCGGTCAACAACTCGCCGTTTGCCGGCAAGGAAGGCAGCAAGGTGCAGAGCCGCGTGATCCGCGAGCGCCTGCTGCGCGAGGCCGAGGGCAATGTCGCGATCCGCGTCACCGAGACCGACGAGAAGGATGCCTTCCAGGTTTCCGGCCGCGGCGAGCTGCAGCTTGGCGTGCTGGTAGAGACCATGCGCCGCGAAGGCTTCGAACTTTCCATCAGCCGTCCGCGCGTGATCTTCCAGAAGGACGAGAACGGCCAACTGCTGGAGCCGATCGAAGAAGTCCATGTCGACGTGGACGACGCCTACACCGGCGTGGTGGTTGAGAAGATGAGCCTGCGCAAGGCCGAGCTGCGCGACATGCGTCCCTCGGGCGGCGGCAAGACCCGCATCACCTTCCTGGCGCCGTCACGCGGCCTGATCGGCTATCACGGCGAGTTCCTCACCGATACCCGCGGTACCGGCATCATGAACAAGCTGTTCCATGGCTATGGCCCGCATCGCGGCCCGATCCCCGGCCGCCGCAACGGCGTGCTGATCGCCAACGGCACCGGCGAAACCGTCGCCTACGCGCTGTGGTACATCGAGGAGCGCGGCGTACTGTTCGTTGATCCGGGCACGCCGGTCTACGAGGGCATGATCATCGGTGAGCATAGCCGCGACAACGACCTCGAAGTGAACCCGATGAAGGCGAAGCAGCTCACCAATATCCGCGCCGCCGGCAAGGATGAAGCTGTGAAGCTGACCCCGCCCCGCAAGATGACGCTGGAACAGGCGATCAGCTATATCGGTGACGACGAGCTGGTCGAAGTCACGCCGAAGTCCATCCGCATCCGCAAGAAGCTGCTGGATCCGAACGAGCGCAAGAAGGCGCAGCGGGCCGCGGAAGCTGCCGCCTGATCGGCATCAGCCAATGAAATTCAAAAGGCCGGGTGAAAACCCGGCCTTTTTGCTGTGATTGTGAAGGTGACGCTGCCCTATTCCTTCACCGCCGCGCAGTAGCGCTGCGGGCCGCGGATCCTGGCGCAAGCAGCATCGGCTTCCTTGCGGTCGGCCCAGCCGCCGATCATCAGCCTCGCAAACGAGCCGCGATCCTTCAAGTCGACCCATTCGATTCTGGGATCGAACTGGCCATAAAGATTGGGATCGCGCTTGAGCAATTCCTGCCATTCGTTGATCGCCGCACCTTCAGTGCGGTGCGAGGCAAGATGCGCGCGCCAGGGCCCGGCGCTCGCGGATACAGGTTTATCCGCCGCTGCGGCTGTCGCCTTCGCAACCGGCACGGCCGGGGCCGCAACGGAAGGCTTGTAGCCGGCAGGCATAGCGGACGCAGACGGCGTTGCGGGAGAAGCAGCCAGGGCAGGCGTGCTCTTGGGCGAAGCGGATGAAGCCGCGACTGACGCCGAGGCCGAACTCGGATGCGGCATGGCGGCGCCGGGTTTGATCGGGATCGGCTGGCCGGAGGGTTTCAGAACGGCCGGTTTGACATTGGCCGGCTGACTGCTGGCCGGCTGACTGCTGGCCGGCTGGTCTTCAGCAGGCTTCGCCTCCTCTTCGACCTTTTTAACCGACGGCGTGTAATCGACTGGCGTTGTGTTGGACTGGCTGGTGTAGCTGGCAGCGCGCTGCGCCGCCCAGCTTGCCTGGGAAACATCGCCTGCCCGCAGCGGCATGCTGGATGATGCCAGCGTCGGCGCCGCAGAGGCCATTTGCGGAGCGCCGGCAGTAGCACGCTGCGGATCGACCGGGTCAACGCCCAGGTCCCGCCGCAGGCCATTATAGGTCTGACATCCTCCAAGGATTGCCGTTACGGCAATCGCAGAGGCCAAGTTCAAGACAACGCTGCGGCAAGCCATTTACCACCCCTTGTGCCGTCGCATTTTATGCAGACGGCGCAAAGGCTTCCAGCTAGAAAGATGGTGAATCGAGGAGGAAGCATGCCCGTTATCGACATTAAAGCAGAAGTCACAGGAAAGGTGTGGAAGATCGAAGCCGAGGCCGGCGCGGCAGTGAACAGCGGCGATCTGGTGATGATCCTGGAATCGATGAAGATGGAAATCCCGGTCGAGGCACCCAAATCGGGGAAGCTGTCCGCGCTGACCGTCGCCGAGGGCGATGCCGTAAAGGAAGGCCAGGTCGTGGCCCGGCTGGAGATCTGATGCCATGGCCGTCTACATCATCGCCCAGCTGAAATTCAAAGACCGCGACGCCTACAACCGCTATCAGGCGAAGTTCTTTGGCGTGTTCAAGCGCTTCAAGGGCCAGGTGCTCGCAGCAGACGAAAAGCCGCTGCGTCTGGAGGGCGACTGGGACCGCGACAAGGTGGTGATCATGAGCTTCCCCGATCAGGCCGAAGCCGAGCGCTTCATGCACGATCCGGAATACGCGGAAATCTCCAAGGACCGCCATGCCGGCGCCGATACGGTATCGGTGCTCGTGCGGGGATTGCAGATGCCGTAATTGAACGTCATCCCCGGGCCGAGCCCGGGGATGACGACAGCAAAGAACGACAGACTTCGAACTTACCGCAGCGCTGCCGCGATATTGCCGCCATCCACGGTGGCCACGGCAGCGGTCGTTTTCTGCGCCATGGCAAGCTGCACGAAAGCCTGCGCCACGTCTTCGGCCTTCACCTCACGCTTGAGCAGATTGCCAGCCATATACTCCTTCTCGGAGACGCCACGCGCCTTGGAACGCTTGGCCACCATCTCGTCGGTGAGCAAGCCCGAGCGGATACGGTCGGCGTTGACCGCCGACGAGCGGATACCCTGATCGCCGTAATCCAGCGCGTACTGGCGCGATAGGAACAGCGTTGCAGCCTTCGGCAAACCATAGGGGCCAAAATCCGGGCCGGGATTGACCGCCTGCTTGGAAGCATTGAACAAGAGGCAACCGCCGGTTTTCTGCTTGAGCATGATCTGCACAGCGGTCTGCGCGACGTACTGATGGCTGAAGAAATTCAGCTCGAAAGATTTGCGCAGCAGTTCGTCCGAAACCTCGCCGATCTTGCCGCCCCAGGCATTGCCGGCATTGGAAACGACGATATCGACGCCACCGAAATGCTGCACGATCTTCGCGAAGGCCGCTTTGACGGCATCCGGCTTGGTGACATCGCAGGCAATCCCGATGCCCCCCAGCTTCTTGGCCACTTCGGCGGCCTTGACGCCATCAAGATCAAGCACGGCCACCTCCGCGCCCTCAGCGGCGAAAGCCTTGGCCGTCGCCGCTCCGATAGCACCCGCACCGCCGGTAATCACCGCGACCTGACGCGCCAGCGGCTTCTCGGCGCCCTTGCCGAGCTTGGCCTGTTCCAGCGACCAGTATTCGATATCGAACATGTCGCGTTCGGAGATGCTTTCGAACCGGCCGATGCTTTCGGCCTTGGTGATCACCTCCACCATCGTCTCGGCCTGATCGGCAGCGACGCTCGCCTCCTTGCGCGACTTGCCCACGGCGACAAGGCCATGGCCCGGGATCAGCAGCACGCGCGGCAGGACGTCGAGCATGATCTTCTTCTGCTCGGCCTTGGCATTCTGGCGGTTGAAATAGGCCGTGTATTTCTCGGCGAACTTGGCAATCGCCGTCTTGGCGGCAGCGGTGAACTCATCCAGCTTGCCGGCTTCCGGCGCCGGCAGAACCAGCGGCCAGGGCTTGATGCGAATGACATGCTCCGGCGTCGCCGTGCCCTGCTGACTGTAGCGCGCCACCTCTTTACCATTCACGAAGGCGAGATTCTGCTCGCCGCCACGAACATCGAAAATCCAGCGCTTGAAGCCGCCGTCCTGATCGGTGGACACCGCAAGCAGGCCGCGCAGGATCGGCAGCACGTCTTTCAGCGGAGCAACCTTCTTCGGCAGCCTGGCCTGGACGATCCTCTTCTTGCCTTCGGCCAGACGCTTCTCCGCCATGGAGACGAACTTGATCATCCGATCATAGGCCTGCTTGGCATTGTCGCCCCAAGTGAAGATGCCGTGCTTGAGCAGAACCAGGCCTTCCGCATCGGGCTGTCTGGCATAGGCTTCAGCGGCCTTCTTCGCCAGAACAAAGCCGGAGAACATATAGTCGAGGATGATCACCTTCTTGCCGAACAGCTTCTCGCAGATGGCACGGCCATTCGGCTGATTGCTGATCGCCAGGATTGCATTGGCATGCGTGTGGTCGATGAACTTATGCGGCAGGAAGGCGTGGAACAGCGTCTCGACCGAAGGATTTGGTGAAGAAGCATCCAGCAGATTGATGCGCTGGACGTTGACCATCTCTTCGTCGGAAAGCTGCTTGAGCTTGATCAGTTCCTGCAGCGGGTGCAGGCGCACCGCCGGCAGGCCCGGCGGCTCGATCACCGCCATGTCCCAGCCCGAGCCCTTCACGCAGAGCACGTCGACCGGCTTGCCGAGCAGGTCCTTCATCACGGTCTTCACCGAGGTATTACCGCCGCCATGCTGCACCAGAGCCGGCACGCCCCCGAGCAGACGCGTGGTGTAGGTGCGCAGCGCCAGATCCTCGTTGACACCCTGCTTGGCGTAATGGGCGATGGCGGCCTTGGCGTCGCGGTCGGACCAAAGATTCTTCATGTCGGCAAATTCCTACTTGGCGAATTCGGGATAAAGCTTAATGAGACCTTCTTCCGAGGCGGCGCAGATGCCGCGCTCGGTGACGAGCCCGGTGACCAGACGTGCCGGCGTAACGTCGAAGCCATAATTGGCGGCCTTGCTGCCTTCCGGCGTGATGGTGACGGGGACCACCTCGCCCGTGGCGGTACGGCCGCTCATTACGATGACCTCTTCCTGGGCGCGTTCCTCAATCGGGATTTCCTTCACGCCGTCGCGGATGGTCCAGTCGATGGTGGAATGGGGCAGCGCCACATAGAAAGGCACATTGTTGTCCTTGGCCGCGAGCGCCTTCAGATAGGTACCGATCTTGTTGCAGACATCGCCGTCGCGGGTGGTGCGGTCAGTGCCGACGATGCAGAGATCGACCTTGCCATGCTGCATCAGATGACCACCGGCATTGTCGACGATCACGGTATGAGGCACGCCATGGCTGTTCAGCTCCCAGGCGGTGAGCGAAGCGCCCTGGTTACGCGGCCGCGTCTCGTCGACCCAGACATGCACGGGAATGCCCTTGTCGTGCGCCTTGTAGATCGGCGCGATCGCCGTGCCCCAATCGACGCATCCAAGCCAGCCAGCATTGCAATGGGTGAGCACGTTCACCGCACGCTTGCGTCCGGTTTTTTCATATGCTTCCTCGATCAAGGTCAAGCCGTGGTCGCCGATGGCCGAACAGGTAGCGACATCTTCCTCACAAATTTCAGCGGCAATCTTGTAGGAGATGGCGGCGCGCTCGGCCGGCGGACGGTTGTGCAACGCATTGCGAACCCGGTCCAGCGCCCATTTCAGGTTGATCGCAGTCGGGCGCGTCTCGTTGATGACCTGATAGGCCTTTTCCAGCATTGCATCGGACGGATCGACGCGCATTGCCAGAGCGAGGCCATAGGCGCCGGTGGCGCCGATCAACGGCGCGCCGCGCACGATCATCGCCTTGATCGCATGGGCCGCTTCTTCCCAGGTCTTCAGACTGGTGGTGACGAAAGCATGCGGCAGCTTGGTCTGATCGATGATGCCGATCGACCAGCCGTCGTCGTTGACCCAGATGGTGCGGTAGGGTACGCCCTTAACCTTCATGTTCCGTCCTGCGCTGTCTGCGAACCGGAGCCCAAAAACCGCGCGGAAAGTAGCGGACCCCGCCCTAGGGGGCAATGCCGAATGGGGTGTTTTTGGCCTGCATCTATAGGGACTACCGAGGGCTGATCAGGGCGACGATATGACCACCTACCGTGCCATTCTCTGTCAGCAGCTCGGCTCTCCCGAACTGCTGACCCTCGCGGATTTGCCGCGCCCGGCGCTGAAGCCCGGGGAAGTGCGCATCCGGCTGCGCGCCGCCGGCGTCAATTTCCCGGATCTTCTGCAAATCGCGGGCGAGTACCAGCATAAGCCGTCCTTGCCCTTCGTGCCGGGATTTGAAGCGGCTGGCGATGTCATTGAGATCGGGCCCGAGACTTCCGGCTGGCAGATCGGCGATGCCGTCATTCTCCGCGGCGGAAGCTGCTATGCCGAGGAGGCGGTCGCCCGCGCCGAGGGCCTGCTGCGCAAGCCGGCAGACTGGTCCTACGAGGAAGCAGCAGCCTTCCCTGTCGCGGCCGCAACGGCCTGGGTGGCACTGGTGGCACGGGGCCGTCTTCGAGCCGGCGAAAGTCTGCTGGTGCTTGGCGCTGGCGGTGGTACAGGCTTGGCGGCAGTGACGCTGGGAAGCCGGCTGGGAGCCCGCGTCATCGCTGTCGCTTCATCGCCGGCGAAGCGCGAAGCGGCGGTCGCGGCAGGTGCCGCCATCTGCGTCGATCCAGCCGAATACGATTGGATCGATCAAGTCCGTACCGTCACTGGCGGACAAGGCGTCAATATCGTCTTCGATCCGGTAGGCGGCGACTTATTTGATGCGACTTGGCGAGGCATTGCCGCGGGCAGCCGATATCTGGTGATTGGCTTTGCCGCGGGGCGGCACCCCAAACTTCCCGCCAATCGCCTGCTGCTTAGGGAAGCGGAACTCATCGGTGTCCGCGCTGGCGAGCAAACACGCCGCGATCCCCTGACGGCGCGGCAACTCCAGTCAGCCTTGAATGAGTGGCTAGTCAGCGGCGAGGGACGGCCCCGGCTGGGTGGCATCTACCGCCTCGCGGACGCCGCTCAAGCCTTGCGCCTCATGGCTGATCGCGGGGCGGTCGGCAAGCTGGTCCTGCATACCGGCTAACGCGCCGGGACGGCAGCGCTCCGCAGGCAGGCTGACCGTGACCGTCGTGCCGATGCCAACCTGGCTTGCAAGATGAAGCTCACCACCATGCAGTTCGATCAGGCTGCGGGATAGCGACAATCCCAACCCGCTCCCCTCATGGCTGCGCGACAGGGCGCTGGCCACCTGATTGAAAGGCTGCTGCACGCGTTCGATGTCTTCTTCCGGTATGCCGATACCCGTATCGGCGACAACCACTTCTATGCCGCCATCCGGAAGAATATCGCAGCGGATTTCCACGGCGCCGCCCTGCGGGGTGAATTTCACCGCGTTGCTGAGCAGATTGATCCAGATCTGCCGCAGCCGCCGGGCATCGGCCCAGATGGTCGGCGCCGGCGTCGGCATCTGCTTGCGCAGCGCGATGCGATGGGCCGTGGCCCGTTCGCGCACCAGCAGCAAGGCGGCATCGAGGCTTTCGTTCAGGTCGATCCATTCCTCGTCCAGGCTCATCATGCCGGATTCGACCTTGGCCATGTCGAGGATATCGTTAATCAAGGCGAGCAAATGCTCGCCGCTGGCCACGATGTCGCGGCTGTACTCGCGATATTTCTCACTGCCAAGCGGGCCCATCATCTCATCGAGCAGCACTTGGGAAAAACCGAGAATGGCGTTGAGCGGCGTGCGCAGCTCATGGCTCATATTCGCAAGGAAATCGGATTTCGCCCGGCTGGCCGCCTCAGCCTGCTCTTTCGCCATCATGAGCTGCTGTTCTGCCCGGCGCTGCGCGCTGATATCACGGAACATGCCCTCGATCATCACCGCGTTGCCGCGGTCGTCGGTCACCCGGCGCAGGGTTTTGGAAACCCAGATCCTGGAACCGTCGCGCCGCAGCATCTCGGAGCGGAAGTCCCGCACCACGCCATGCCGCTCAAGCTGCTTGAGCAATTCATCGCGGCGCTCGGGATTCACGTAGAGCTGCTCGGCGGCATTGAAGACCGTAGCCAGCATCTCTTCTGGCGAATGGAAGCCAAAGATGGCAGCACCGGCGCGATTGACCGCCAGCACCCGCCCCTCGGGCGTCTCCTGGATGATGCCCTCGTGAACATTGTCGAATATCTGGCGGTATTTGGCTTCTGCCTGCCGGAGACGGATTTGCGCCCGTTTGCGAAGCGTAATGTCGGTAAAGACGGAGACGTATCCACCAGTAGGCAGACGCCGCCAGTCGAAATTCAGCCAGGTGCCATCGGTCAACCGCACTTCTTGCTTGCGGTCGGCCTTTGTCGACGCGTCGATATAGGCGTCGATCCAAGCCGTAGCCTCTTCCGCACGGATTGTCAGGGCGCCACGCTCGATCAGCAGGCGCAGGAAATCCCTGGCAGACAGCCCTTGCCGGATATCGCCAGCGGCCAAACCGAATAATTCGGAAAGCCGGCCATTGAAATGCACGAGGGTGGTATCGGCGTCCCAGACGGCCAGCCCCTCGCCTATCGTCTCCAGTGCCTCAGACAGCAGCGCGCTTGGATGCTGCGCGGCTGGCGCGACGTCCTCCAGCACGTCGCGATGACGGCCGAGCGCAGCCAGAAAGCGGTCCTCGCCAAAAGGCGGATTGCTCAAAGCGTCCCTCTCATCGTGCCGCTGCGATGTCCGACTGGAAAAATGATGGGGTGGCTTGGGGTGCAGCAGACCGCGACCGATAGCGTCGCAGCCGATGGCCCCCCAGCATCTGTTGCCTGCCTCCCATTCTTCACCTGTTTTCTCGTTTTACGCGTTTTTATGGGCGCAGAAGTTGTCACATAGGCGCTGCCAGCCCGCAACAGAAAACCCGTAAATGGCTGCTCCAGATCAAGCTGATCGGACTAACCAGTGCTAGGTTTGCCGAAGCTTGGATCCTCATTCCAGTAGTATGGAGTACCAACAAAAAGGCCGGCAGCTTGCGCCGCCGGCCTTTGTAACCCGCTCGGAACCCGCCGACCTATCAGATGCAGTAGCTCTTCAACGGCGGGAAGCCATTGAAGCCCACCGACGAATAGGTCGTCGTGTACGCTCCGGCGGACAGGATCAGGATCTTGTCGCCCACTTCGAGATCCAGCGGCATCTGGTAATCCGCCTTCTCGTACAGAGTATCGACGCTGTCGCAGGTCGGGCCGGCGATAGAAACCGGACCGGTCGGCCCGCCGTCATGCGGCGTGATGATGCGGTACTTGATCGCCTCATCCATCGTCTCGGCCAGACCCGAGAACTTGCCGATGTCGAGATAGACCCAACGACGGTCGTCGTCGTAGTCCTTCTTCGAGATCAGCACCACCTCGGCCTGGATCACACCGGCATCGCCCACGAGGCCACGGCCCGGCTCGATGATCATTTCCGGCAAATTGTTGCCGAAATGCTTGGTCATCGCCTGACTGATCGCTTCGGCATAGGCCTCCAGCGCGGGCACGTCCGAGCGATAGCGCGCCGGGAAACCGCCGCCGAGATTGATCATCCGCAGGTCCACATCCGATTCCTGCAGGATGGTGAACATCTGGGCCACCTGAGCGACCGCCTTGTCCCACTGCTTCAGATCGGTCTGCTGCGAGCCGACATGGAAGGAGATGCCATACGGGTCGAGGCCGAGATCGCGCGCCTTGACCAGCAGGTCAGCCGCCATGCGGGGCGAGCAGCCGAATTTCTTCGACAGCGGCCATTCGGCGCCATCGCACTCCATCAGCACCCGGCAAAAAACCTGCGCACCCGGAGCGGCAGCCGCCAGCTTTTCCAGTTCGGCAATCGAATCGAAGGCATAAAGCCGCACGCCGCGCTCATAGGCCCAGGCGATGTCGCTCTTCTTCTTGATGGTCGAACCGTAGGAGATGCGGTCCGGGGTCACGCCCTCCTTCAGGCAGAGCTCGATCTCGCCCGGAGAGGCGACGTCGAAGCTGGAGCCGAGCTTGACCAGCCGGCGCACGATCTCGGCAGCCGGGTTGGCCTTGGTGGCGTAGAAAATCCGCGCCAGCGGCAGCAAGCGCCGCAGTTCGAGGTAGTTGTGCTCCACCACGTCCACGTCGACGACGAGGAACGGATCACGATCCTTCGCCTCGGCGAGGAACTTCTGCATCTTGGGGGTGATCTGACCCAGCTCTACTCGCTTCGACTGTTCACGTCGAAGACGGTTCGTCGTGCGGCCGTCCTTGGCTGCAGCAAGCATCGAAACCTCCCTCTCGGACCGGCTCTGAACCGGCACAACCGTTTAGCTGTGCCACCAAAAGAGACGCGTTCGTCGTTGCATAACCTGCCAGGGGCCATCGGCACGTGCGGGTGCGTCAATGGGGCCGTATTTACAGCATCCCCCCCCTATTGCAATAGGAAATCGCCCCCCTGACGATTTTTTTTGCAGCTACCGTGTCCCGGGGGTCACGCCCCCCGCCACCCCGGAAGTTCAAGATGCAAAAAAAGCCGCATTTCATGCGGCTTTTCTATCAGTCAGCCGAAAAGTGTCGACAGTCTGGCAGAAGCACGGGAACACCCGCTTTTAGGACTCCTCTGCAGGTCACCGCGCTCGCGGACGCCCCCGGAGCGCGCGACTCGCCTAGGGCGGTCCGGACGAGGTCAGTGCTGCAGCAGCGCAACCTGCCCCGCCAGGCCGACATAGTCCTGCAGTCGCTGCGGCGAGAGCAGCGACGGCTGGGTCGGCGCACCCAGGCCGATGATGCGAGTCGCCTCGCCGGGCTGGTCGAGGCGAACGCCATAGCCGCCGAAGCCCATCACCTCGGCGCGGCCGACGCTAAGAAGAGCGATCTCGGTCCCGTTCGGGCCAATCCGGCCCGCCACGGTGGAAGCCTTTACTGTCACCGTCCCGGTCGGCAGGACGAGATACAGGCTACCGGGGTTGGCGGAGTCGACATAGAAGCTGCCGCGCTCGAGCCGCAGCACGACCCGGTCAGCGGCAAACTCGTCGACGCTGATTGCACTATTCGGGCCGATGATCACCGTCGAGCGGTCGTTCAGCGTGAATTTCAGACCCGAGCCCGGTCCACTGGCGATCCGGCTGCCCAGAGCCACCGGGCGGCCGAGCCGTGATTCCTGGCCGACGATGCGCGGCGGCGCCACGGAGGCAGCCACCGGCTGGATATCGCCCGACTGATCGAAGGTGTCAGAAGCCGCCCAGCTATGGGCGGCGACGCCCGCGATGGCGGCGGTAGCAAGCGTAAGCGTTACGCGCAAAGCGCGTCGAAGGAAAAGAGCGGCCATGACATGGCTCCAAGGGAAACTTTTTCGGATTGCGCCGAATATGCCCCAGGCCGCTTTGTTACGCTGTGATGACGGATACGAAAGGCTTTATTTCAGCCATCATTTGGTGCCGTAGATCCGGTCGCCGGCATCACCCAGACCAGGGCGGATATAGCCATGATCATCCAGCTGGCGGTCCACGGCGCAGGTGAAGACCGGCACGTCGGGATGATTGTCGTACATCACCCGCAGCCCCTCCGGGACCGTCAGCAGGCAGACGAACTTGATCTGGGTTGCCCCCGCCTCCTTGATCCGCTGCACGGCCGCCGCGGCGGAATGGCCAGTCGCCAGCATCGGATCGACGACGATCACTAAGCGCTCCCGGATATCGTCGGGCAGCTTCAGGTAATACTCGACCGGCACCAGGGTTTCGGGATCGCGATAAAGGCCGATATGACCGACGCGGGCCGAGGGGACCAGATCGAGCATGCCGTCCAGGATGCCGTTGCCGGCGCGCAGGATGGACACGAAGCACAGCTTCTTGCCCGAAAGCAGCGGCGCCTTCATCGGCTCCAGCGGGGTTTCGATATCGGTCTTTTCCAGCGGCAGGTCGCGGGTAACCTCATAGGCCAGCAGCAGGCTCAGTTCGCGGACGAGGCGGCGGAATTCAGCCGTCGATACCTCCTTGCGGCGGAGCAGTGTCAGCTTGTGCTGCACCAGAGGGTGGCTGACAACCGTGACGTTCGGAAAGGCGTTCATGGATTAATGTCCCCCGCTACTGATATCAGAAAACCGTGCCGTCGCTGACCACTCGCAAGGGCGGCCCGCCATCGGGACGCTTCTCGCGGGCGATCTTGCGGCCTGCCGCCCAGGTACCGCCTTCCAGAATGCGCGCCAGCGGCATTTCGGCTTTGGTCTTGCCCAGGCGCTCGCGCACCCGATCGGCGATACGATCCAGCAGCGCCAGCGTCAATGCCCGCCACTCCACCACTGCCTCGTCTTCCACCGGAAGGGCGAACTGCCCCAAAGCCTCATGGCGCAGACTGAGCACCCCCAGATCGAGGAACAGCCCGCCATTGCGATATTCGGGCAGGCCGGTGAGGTCATCGAGGCCGGTGATTGCAATGCCTGCATCCTCGAATATCTCGACCAGCGAGTAGGTCAGCCATTGCGATAGTTTATGGAATGGCACCAAGCCAGAGGTCAGGTCGCCGCTGACGATGCCCCGGTGCCGCCAGACGTCGCCCAGATTGACGCCATCCATGGTCATACGCGAAGGCCAGATCGGCCCGAAACCATCCAGCACAGCCGACAGGATGGTACGCGCCGGCAGCTTGCCGTCTTGCGCCTGGCGCCTCAGGTAGTCATAGAGGCCGCCGATGCGGGCATCGCGGCCGAACAGATCCGGCCGCGCCTTCAGGGCAGCGCCGAGATTACGCATCAGGGCGGCGCGGCCTTCGACGCCGACCAGCGGATTCTTCTCGGTCACCTGGAACGCCTTTTCGATGGCGTTAGGCGGGATCGGACAAAGTCCGGCCGCATCAGCGCGCAAAGGCTGCGCCCTGTCGCCTGAGAAAAGCCCACTGCGGAAGGCATGCAGGCTGGCGACAGCCAGACCTTCCGAACGTGCGATCGTCTGCCCCGTTTCGGCCTCGGCGTATTTCCAGTCCGGACCTGCGCCAGCATCCAGCAACACGCTGGTAACGCAGAGATCGAAGCGGATGCGGGCGATTTCGTCCTGATCGACATCCTTCAATTCAGCAGCCAGCTTGCCCCAGCGATCAATGCCGCCAGCGGCGAAGTGACGCCACCGCGCGTGATAGGGAATCTCCAGGGTCGGATAGTTCTCCCGGATCACCTTTGCGACATAGTCCGCCGCCGCCGGCATGGCGTCGAAATGGACGTGGAAATTCGGCAGAGCATCTCGCTCGCCGAGCGCCAGCAGTTCATGACAACGCGCGCGAATTGCTTCCGGCGAACGCAGCCAGGCTACCGCCTGCGCCGGATCATTCAGATTACCCAAGTTTGTTACTCCTCGAGACCGCGGCCCTTGGCCTTCTTCAACTCTTCAGCGTCAGGCACTTTCTCGGTGTAGTAACCGGCTGCCTTCTTGGCGTCCATCTCCACCTTGGCATCGGCCGGAATTAATTCGTCCGGAATCGGCACCCGCTCGACCACCTGGATACCGCTATCGACGATGGGCTGGAACTTCATGTTGCTCATCGATACCAGACGGTCGATGCGGCTGATGCCAAGCCAATGCAGCACATCCGGCATCAACTCCTGGAAGCGCATGTCCTGAACGCCAGCTACGCATTCGGTGCGCTGGAAATAGGCCTCGGCGCGGTCGCCGCCTTCCTGCCGCTTGCGCGCGTTGTAGACGAGGAACTTGGTGACTTCGCCCAGCGCGCGGCCCTCCTTGCGGTTATAGACGATGACGCCCACCCCGCCCTGCTGCGCCTGCTCGATGCAAACCTCGATGCCATGCGCCAGATAGGGGCGGCAGGTGCAGATATCCGAACCAAAGACATCTGAGCCGTTGCACTCGTCATGAACCCGGCAGGCGATCTTGGTTTCGGTCTGGCCCAGCTTGCGCGGGTCGCCGAACAGATAGATCGTCATGCCACCGATGGGCGGCAGGAAGACCTTCAGGTCGGGGCGCGTAACCAGTTCCGGGAACATGCCGCCGGTCTGCTCGAACAAGCCGCGGCGTAATTCGGTCTCGCTGATCTTGAACCGCTTGGCGACGCCCGGCAGCCACCAGACCGGCTCGACGGCAATCTTGGTAACCTTCACATCGCCATTGGCGGCCAGGATATTGCCGTCTGGCTTCAGGCGGCCGGCCTGTACCGCCTGCTGCAGCTCCGGCATGTTGATATGCGCCTTGGTAACCGCGATGGTGGGGCGGATGTCCCAACCCGCCGCGATCTGCTCGGCGAAGACCTCGGCCGTCATATGGCCCCAGGGATCGAGCGAGACGATCTTCTCGGGATCGGCCCATTGCGGGAAAGGCCCGATGGGTTCGGCCGGCGTCGTATTGGTCAGGTCGGGCTTGTGCTCGGCCTTGAGCTGCCCTGCAGCAATCGCCAGCGCACGATAAAGCGAATAGGCGCCGGAATGCGTGCCGATAGCATTCTTGCCGCCAGGGTTTTTCAGCGTCGCCACCACCGGGCCGCGCAGGATCGGATCCGCCATGCCCCATTCAATGGGCAGCGGCTTGGCCCCTTCCACCTTGCTGGGATGCGACGTGAGAATGATCGGCTTTGGCGCCGCTTTCTTCTCGTTGGGAATGTTCGGGATATCGGTGGTAGTTGTCATGGTCTGTACCCGAAGGTTGGAACACCCGGCCGCCGCAGTGGCGCGGCCAGATTGGCAAATTCGCAAAGCAGCGGGCGTGTGTCGCGCGGATCGATGATCTCTTCCACCAGGAAGGCCTCGGCCGTTCGGAATGGCGAGCGCACCTTGTTCAGGCGGTCCTCGATCTGCTTGAGCAGAGCGGCTGGATCGTCGGCTTTCTCCAGTTCGGCGCGGTAAGCTGCCTCGATGCCGCCCTCAAGCGGCAGGCTCCCCCAGTCGCCCGAGGGCCAAGCATAACGATAGTGCAGCCGTGCGTGATTGGAATGCCCGGCACCGGCGACGCCGAAAGCCTTGCGTACGATGATCGAGCACCAGGGCACAGTCGCCTGATACACCGCCGCTAGCGCCCGCGCGCCATGCCGGATGGTGCCGGCCTGTTCGGCCTCCGGTCCAATCAGGAAACCGGGAATATCGACGAAATGCACGACCGGCAGATGAAAGGTCTCGGCCAGGTCGACGAAGCGCGTGATCTTGTGCGAGGAATCCGCCGTCCAGCCGCCGCCATAATGATAGGGATCGCTGGCCAGCACCGCGACGGGCCAGCCATCCAGCCGCGCCAGTCCGGTGATCACCGAGCGGCCATACAGGCGGCCGATCTCGAAGAAGCTGCCGGCATCCAACGTCATGTCGAGGATGTCACGCATCTTGTAGACACGCCGCCGGTCGCGCGGCACGATGGAAAGAAGCTTCTCTTCGCGCCGATTGACGTCATCCTGCGGCGTGACGCGCGGCGGCAAGTCGTAGACCGATTGCGGCAGATAGGACAGGAAGCGCCGCGCCGCCTCAAACGCCTCATCCTCCGTCGCCACGGACAGATCGGCCGCACCCGCACGCATATGGATTTCGGCGCCGCCCAGTTCCTCCTTGGTCATCTGCACGCCGGTGCGGGCTACTACCGGCGGACCGGCGATGAACATCTGCGAGATGCCTTCGACCATCACGCAAAGATGGCTGCTGACAGCGCGCGCTGCGCCTAATCCCGCCACAGAGCCAAGCGCCAGCGACACCACCGGAACCGTGCTGAGATTCGCCACCACATGATCCCAGCCCGGCATCATGGGAACATAGGTGCGGCCGTCCATATCCAGGGACTTCACCGAACCGCCGCCGCCCGTGCCATCGACCAGCCGAATCATGGGAATACGCAGCTCGCGCGCCATCTGTTCGGCATGAACCTGTTTCTGCCAGATCGAGGCATCGGCCGCTCCGCCGCGGACGGTGAAGTCATCGCCACCGACTACGACCGGCCGGCCGTTGATCCGACCACGGCCGAAAACGAAATTGGTGGGGCTGAAATCGACCAGATCGCCGTTGGCGTCGTACTGGCCGCGTCCGGCGATGGCGCCGATCTCATGAAAAGTGCCAGCATCGAGCAGACGGTCGATGCGTTCGCGCACCGTCAGCTTGCCACCGTCATGCTGGCGTTTGACCTTCTCCGCTCCGCCCATGCGGCGAGCGAGTTCCTCACGGCGCCGGAGTTCGGCGATCTCGGCTTCCCAGCTCATATGCTCCTTCCGGACCAGGGTCCAAAGCACTGGAAAGCGATGGAGTGTAACGCCCGCCGAAGGGGTACACAACGGCCTCGCATACCCATGCCTCTCGGTCTCAAAACTGTCATCCCGCCCTTCCCTGACGGCAACCGCCGGAACGGGGCTGGGCGGTGCGACACAAACCCGCCCTGTGAACCGTCATGGATCCGTGAAGGCCAAAATAACACCCACTGGAGAAGCCATGCCCCCCGATTGAAAGACCATATCAAGCTCGCCCCGGAACCCATCAAGGCGATGATGGCGCTGGAAAACGCCCTGGCCAAAAGCGGCCTGGAGGAAAGCCTCCGGCATCTTGTGAAGCTGCGTGCATCGCAGATCAATGGATGCGCCTTCTGCATCCATATGCATGCCACCGATGCACGCAAGCAGGGCGCAAGCGAAATGCGGCTATACATGCTGAACGCCTGGCGCGAGAGCCCGCTATACAGCGACTGCGAGCGCGCGGCCCTTGCCTGGACGGAAGCGCTGACCCCGCTGGCACAGACCGGAGCGCCGGATGCCGATCACGATCTGGCGAAGGCTCAGTTCAGCGATGCCGAACTGGTCAACCTCACTTTGCTGATCGGCGATCAATACCTGGAACCGACTGCAGCTCGGCTTCCGGGTACAGCATCCGTTGGATGCTTCGATGAAGACGGCGTGAGGGGATAATGAAAAGGAGGCGAAAGCCTCCTTCTCACTCAATGACAGAAATTTGGCAGCGGCTTAGAACGTCCCCGGATAGCTGCCGCCGTCCAGCAGAATGTTCTGCGCCGTGAGATAGGCCGCAGGAACCGAGCAGAGGAAAGCGCAGACCTGACCAAACTCCTCGGCGGTGCCGAAGCGGCCAGCGGGAATAGTGGCCGCCTGCTTCTCAATCTCGGCTTCCAGCTCAGCCCCGCTTTTCTTGGTCTGCGCGCCGATGGTGATCTTCAGCCGATCGGTCAGGAAACGGCCCGGCAGCAGGTTGTTGATCGTCACACCATCCTTGGCCACCTGACGCGCCACGCCGCTGATGAAGCCGGTCAAACCGGCACGTGCGCCATTCGACAATCCAAGATGCGGAATTGGCGCCTTCACCGAGTTCGAGGTGATATTGACGATGCGGCCGAACTTGCGCTGCGCCATGCCGTCGACCACCGCCTTGGTCAGCAGGATCGGCGTGATCATGTTGGCGTCAACGGCCTTGATCCAGGCATCGCGATCCCAGTCGCGGAAATCGCCTGGCGGCGGGCCGCCGGCATTGGTCACCAGGATGTCGATAGTGCCTGCCGCAGCCAGTGCCTGCTGACGCCCTTCCTCGGTGGTGATGTCGCCGGCGACCGTCTTCACGGTCACGCCCGGCGCCGCGGCGCGGATCTTCTGCGCTGCTTCTTCCAGCACATCCTTGTTACGCGCCGTGATGGTGACGTTGACCCCCTCCTTGGCCAAGGCCAATGCGCAGCCGAAGCCCAACCCCTTGCTGGCGGCGCAAACCAGTGCATTGCGTCCACTGATACCGAAATCCATGACTTTCTCCTCTTTTCTGGGGAACCTGTCTTTATCCGAAGCTTCTTAATCTGGCGTCTATCGAGCGGCAGCACTGCCACCGTGAACGCTGCGATCAGTCAGGATGACAGAGCGGCCTTATTCACCAGACGCGGCACGCATTGCCCCCTTGTTCATCACGCCCCAGTCGCGCAGGGCATCCTCGCCACCCTCGCCGCGCGCTGCGGGCTTCGAGCGGATGGCGCCGGGCGTGCGCGAAAAGCGCGGCGCCGGTGCGGGCTGCACCACACCATCGCGTTCGACGAAGTTTCGCCGCGCTGCCATATGCGGGTGCCCGGGCGCTTCCTCAAGCGAGAGCACAGGCGCAAAGCAGATATCGCTGCCTTCCATCAACGCGCACCATTCATCTCTCGTCCTGGTTTTGAAGACAGCAGCGAAGGCTGCCCGCAGGCTTTCCCAATTCTTGCGGTCATGCTGCTTGGGCAGCGTTACAGGATCGAGTCCCAGAACCTTGATGAGCTCGGCATAGAATTTGCCTTCGATGGACCCGATCGAGACGAACTTGCCGTCCTTGCATTCATATGTGTCGTACCAGGGAGCACCGCTATCGAGGATGTTGACGCCATGCTGATCCGTCCAGATGCCGGCCGCCTTCATGCCGTAGAACATGGTCATCAGCGATGCTGCGCCGTCGACCATGGCGGCATCGACCACCTGCCCTCTGCCGGATTGCTGACGCTCGAACAAGGCCGCCAGCACGCCCATGGCGAGATACAACGAACCGCCGCCGAAATCGCCGACCAGATTAAGCGGCGGCACCGGCTTGCCGTCCTTATGCCCAATGGCATGCAGTGCACCGGTCAGCGCGATGTAATTGATGTCATGCCCGGCGGCGTGGCTCAGCGGACCATCCTGGCCCCAGCCGGTCATCCGGCCATAAACGAGTTTCGGATTGCGCTGACAGGCCACGTCCGGCCCCAGGCCCAGGCGCTCCATCACGCCAGGTCGGAAACCTTCCAGGATGACATCCGCCTTCTCAACAAGCTGAAGCATCAATTCAATGGCCTTGGGATCTTTCAGATCCAGCGCCAGCGAGCGTTTGCCGCGGCCTGCGAGCTCGTACTTCGTTTCCACCGGAAGCCCCAGATCGGCATCGCCCGTGCGGTCGATACGCAACACATCGGCGCCAAGGTCGGCCAGCAGCATGCCGCAGAATGGCACCGGGCCGATGGCCGGCATTTCGATGACCTTGAGGCCGGACAATGGCCCGCTCATTTCTTTTCGCCCTCTGCTTTAGGGACTTTCGGCTGCCACGCAGCGACCGGCAGGCCGGCCTTCTTCCATTCGCCAAAGCCGCCCTCGATATGCGCAACCTTCTTCAGGCCCATATCCTGCGCTGTCTTGGTCGCGAGCGCCGAACGCAGCGCGCCTGCGCAATAAAAGATGAACTCCTTGTCTTCGCTGAACACCTTGCGGTGATAGGGGCTTTCCGGATCGATCCAGAATTCCAGCATGCCGCGAGTAGCATGCAGCGCATTCGGGATCATGCCGTCGCGTTCCAGCTCGCGCGGATCGCGAATGTCGACAAACACGACTTCCGGGTCGTTCAGCTTCGCGGCCGCTTGCTGCGGCGTAAGCGTGACGATCTCAGCCATCGCCTCGGCCACCATGGCCTTATAGCCTTTAGGCATCTGCTATCCTCCCTAAACCTGGGAGGTGGAACTATAAGTCAGCGTTCCGGGCTAGACCATGCTTCCGGCAAACTGAGACGCGGCAAGACTTGCGGCTGCCACCCCCAGCCGCCGGTGAGTACGGTATCGCGCACGGCGGTCAGCAGAGGATCGTCGCTTTCGATCAGAAACGGATTGTTGCGCCAATATTCCGGTAGTGCCGGCGCAGCCCCGGCCTGAGGTGGCTCGCCTACCTGACCGACCAGCAGCAAGGCATTGACGGCGTTGCGTCCGGAATCGAAATCCAAGGTCATGCCCGTGATCCAGGTGCGGCCAGCCAGCTGATCGAAGTCCCCGCGGCGCAGATCGAGCGGATTGCCCGCCAGCATGAAGCGATCCCGATCCGTAACTGCTACGGCACGGACGCGATCGCGATGCTGCTCCAGCAATGTCAGGCGGCGGCGCAACTCGTCCTCGGCGACCGGCGTCCCTTCACCGGGTTGCCACGCCGTCCGCTCCAGCATCAGGGCTGCTATGATCAAGTGGCCCACAACCCACAGCGCGACGACCACGCCATGGCCGGCCCGGCTATGCAGCAACCGTAAAGGCCCGGGGAAACGGCTGGCGCGCAATGCGGGCGTCGCTCGGCGCCGCTTGGCCAGCAGAGCCGAATTCGGCGCATAGAAGGCAAACAGGCTGTCGCCGATCACCAGCCATTGGCCGCGCGCGTAGGTACCGGGCCTGCTTGCTGTCTGAAAGCTGATGCCGGCATCGGCATATTCGACCCCGGCAGCAGCGAAGCTTGCAAAGCGCTGCTCCGCGGCCTGCTCGGCGGCTTGTTGACTGCTGAACCGCGCTGCGATAGTCGCCGTACCGTCCTCGAACCGCGCCAGTTCGGCCGCCTGGGCATTGGGAAAAAGCGGGCGCAGGTCGCGATATTCGGTGGCGTGACGGCCGAACACGGCCCAGGAGTTCATGAAGCCGCCATACCGGGTCGCCAGTGCGACGGTGTCCACTTTCAGCCGCCGGGCTGCCCAGCGGTCAAACAGGCTGTAAAGCAGCGCTGGCAGGACGATGCCGCTGACCAGCATCAGCAGCAGCGCAAGCCAAGGCCCGTCCTCTACCCAGTCGATTTGCGCGCCCTCTATCAAAGAGGCGAAATCCGCCACCTTCTCCCCCCTGTCTGCCCTCTCTCTGTTTGCCTCGAAATCCTTGGCAAAACAAGGGGATATCCGGCTCGCCTTGGCGTTAACGGAATCTTTGCGCCATAAGCTTTATGGATAAGGCTGGTCCAGATTACGTGATTGGCAGATGGCCCCGATTACACCACCCTCCGCCTCCGGCCTGAAGGTCGTCGACAGCTACCGCATCGGCGGGCATAAGGTGAGTTACGAACTCCTCGCCACGCTGCGCCAGGCCAGCCAGCGGACCGGCGTGGATTTCGCCTATCTGGTTTCTCAGGCCGGCCAGGAAAGCGGCTTCAAGGCCGATGCCCAGGCCAAGACGAGTTCCGCCCGCGGCCTGTTCCAGTTCATCGAAAGCACCTGGCTGGAAATGGTGCGCGACCATGGCGCGAAATACGGTCTGGCCGCCCAGGCCCAGCAGATCGATACCGGCAGCGACGGCCGCCCTCGCGTCATGAATGCCTCTGCCCGGCGCGAAATTCTCGCACTGCGCGACGATCCCCGCATCGCCTCGGCTATGGCGGCCGAATATGCCCGCAGCAACCAGCAGATTCTGTCACGTGAAGTCGGCGTCGAGGTCGGAAAGGTGGACCTCTATCTGGGCCATTTCCTTGGTCCGGCCGGCGCCAGCAAGTTCCTGACGGCGCTGAAAGAGAATCCCGCGCAAAATGCCGCCGCCCTTCTGCCCGAAGCTGCGGCGGCCAATCGCAACGTCTTCTACACGGCCGATGGCCAGCCCCGCAGCGTGGGCGACATCTACGGCTATTTTGAGCGCAAGCTGGAAAACAATGCCGCTGGCCTCGATGCCGTGGCAGCCGGCACTGCTCCGGCTGGGCGCTCCTCGCCGGTTGCCGACCATCTGGCCGAGCAGCGCCGGATTACCGATCACGCCGTGAAGATGATGGCGTTCGAGGCGCTGCGCGACCTGATGATGCGGACCCGCAGCCGCTGGGGCAGCGGTACCGACAGCTCCTGGTAATTACACCACCCGGGTCAGCACCGGCTGGCCCGCGAAATGGGCTGCAAGGTTCTTCAGCACAAGCTCGCCCATCGCCCGCCGCGTCTCATGAGTGGCACTGCCGACATGCGGCGCCAGCGCGACATTGTCCAGCGTCAGCAACTCCTGCGGCACATGGGGCTCATTGGCGAAGACGTCCAGGCCGGCGCCGGCAATCTTCTTCTCGACCAGCGCTTTCACCATCGCCGGCTCATCAACCACGCTGCCGCGGGCGATATTGACGATATAGCCTTTCGGCCCCAGCGCCTCGATCACTGCAGCATTCACAATCCCGGCTGTCTCCTTGCCGCCCGGGCAGGCGATCATCAGGATGTCGACATCCTTCGCCATGGCGACGAGGTTGTCGTAATAACGGTAGGGCACGCTGTCCTTGCGACGCGGACCGAAATAGCGGATCTCGATGCCGAATGGCTCGGCCCGGCGCGCGATGGCCTGGCCGATCCGGCCCAGACCGACGATTCCCATAACCTTCCCGCCCATCTTGTCGGTCAGCGGGAACTTGCCCCGGGCCCATAGCCCCTGACGGACGAATTGGTCGCCCTGCGGAATGCGGCGCATGACACTGAGCAGCAACACCATCGCGATATCGGCGACATCGTCGGTCAGCACGTCGGGCGTGTTGGTAACGATCACGCCCCGCTCCTTCGCGCAGTCGATGTCGATGGGATCATAACCGACACCAAAGGAGGAAATGATCTCCAGCTTGGGGAGGGCCTCGATCAGGCTGCGGTCGGCGCCGACACTGCCCGAAGTAACAAGGCCTCGTACACGACCGGCAACCTCGCCCAGCAGGGCGCCGCGATCCGGCGCCTGCCATAGCCGATGGACCTGGTAATCGCGCTGCAGAATTTCTTCTACCGCCGGAGGCAATGGCGTAGTCTGCAGAATCTCAATACCCATCCGAGGCGTCTCCCTTGTGACTGAGCCAGTCTTCTGATCTGGGAAGGAAGCTACCTGCCGACAGGGCTTTGCATCAAGCCATACGTCTTCCTGCGCTACTCGGCGGCCTGCGCCTGCAGGTGTCCCTGGAATAATGCAGCGCCACCGGTCGGATTTCGGGACAGGCCGGGCTGGCTGCCATCGGAACCGCTCCGGTCCAATCACTCGGCGACATGCCCCGCCGCTCCAGCACCTCGCGCAGATCATCGTCTTGGAGATGCCATGCATCAGAAACGATCAAAATGCGCATAGTTTGAACTGCCCTTTCCCAGCAAGCCGGCCGAATCGCCCCATTCCGACTGCATCGCGATTCGGCGACAGAGCCATGAAGGGTTAGGGACAAGGTGGGGACAGCCGTAAGCCTCCTAGGCTAACATCCGCCCCTGCCATTGCTGAGAGCGAACCCCGTTGTCATAATTCGACTCTCACTGAACGAGGGAATCCGTCGCCATGCGTCTAGCCGCCCTGCTTACCGCACTTCTGGCCACCGCTGCCCTGCCCTTCGCCCCCCATGCGGCTGCGCAGGAGAAAGTTGTCAATGTCTACAACTGGTCAGACTATATCGACGCCGAAGTCCTGAAGGATTTCGAGAAGCAGACCGGCATCAAGGTACGATACGACGTCTATGATTCCAACGACACGCTGGAATCCAAGCTGCTGGCTGGCAAGACCGGTTATGACGTGGTGGTGCCAACGCAGTACTACATGGCGCGCCAGGTGCAGGCCAAATTACTGCGGCCGCTCGATAAGGACAAAATCCCGAACCTGAAGAACCTCGATCCGGCGCAGATGGAGCGCCTGGCGAAATACGATCCCGAGAACAAGCATGCCGTGATCTATCTGTGGGGAACCAGCGGCATCGGCCTGAACCCCGACAAGATCAAGCAGCGCATGCCAAATCCGCCGGCCTACAGCCTGCGCATGCTCTTCGATCCCGAAGTGGTGTCGAAATTTGCCGATTGCGGCGTTGTGCTGCTGGACGCGCCGGACGAGATCATGGTGGCCGCGATGAAATATCTCGGCCTCGATCCGAACTCCAAGGATGCCGCCAGCATTGCCAAGGCCGAGGAAGTGCTGATGAAGGTGCGTCCTTACATCCGAAAATTCCATTCCTCGCAATACATCAATGACCTTGCCAATGGCGATGCCTGCCTGGCCTATGGCTTCTCGGGCGACATTTTGCAGGCGCGCACCCGCGCCGAGGAGGCGCAGAAAGGCGTCCGCGTGCAGTATCTGCTACCCAAGGAAGGCGCGCAGCAATGGTTCGACGTGATGGCAATCCCCGCCGACGCGCCGAATGTGGACAATGCCCATGCCTTCATCAACTACATTCTCGACCCCAAGGTGATCGCCAAAATCACCAACGCCGTGCAGTATCCGAACGCCGTGCCGGCCTCGATGCCCTTCATCGATCAGGAAGCCATGGCCGACAAGGACGTCTTCCCGCCGGCAGAGGCGATCAAGAACCTCTATACCGTTCAGCCCTATAACCAGGCGGAGCAGCGTATCCTGACCCGCGCCTGGACGCGTGTTAAAGGCGGCGGCTGAGCATGCCTCTGCTCAACATCCAGGGCGTCAGCAAGTATTACGGCGACGAAACGGCGGTCGATAATCTTGACCTGGAGGTCGAGGAGGGCGAATCCCTCGTCCTCCTCGGCCCGTCCGGCTGCGGCAAGTCCACGCTGCTGCGCATGATCGCCGGCCTAGAAATGCCGGACGAAGGAAAGATCCTGCTCGACAATCAGGACATCACGCGCCTGCCGCCTCATAAGCGGCCGATCAATATGATGTTCCAGTCTTATGCGCTGTTTCCGCATCTGAGTGTGAGGGACAACATCGCCTTCGGCCTGCGGCGTGAAGGCATGGCCAGTGCCGAGATTGCCCGCCGCGTCGACGAAGCCATGGCGATGCTGGAGATCGGCAACTATGGCAACCGCAAACCGCACCAGCTTTCCGGCGGTCAGCAGCAGCGTGTGGCCTTAGCCCGCGCACTGGTGAAACGGCCGCGGCTTTTGCTGCTCGACGAGCCGCTTGGCGCCCTGGACAAAAGGTTGCGGCAACAGACCCAGGCCGAATTGCGCAAGCTGAACCGGCAAACCGGCATCGCCTTCGTTTTCGTCACGCATGATAACGATGAAGCCATGGCGCTGGCCGACCGCATTGCCGTCATGCAGGCGGGCCGCTTGCGGCAGGTGGACCATCCGCGCCGTATCTACGACCGTCCCGTCGACCGCTTCG
The DNA here is from genome assembly GCF_937960835.1 of uncultured Ferrovibrio sp. GTDB lineage: Bacteria > Pseudomonadota > Alphaproteobacteria > Ferrovibrionales > Ferrovibrionaceae > Ferrovibrio. The sequence continues at coordinate 100,822 of NZ_CALGPC010000002.1, read as the reverse complement.
TCGCCACCTTGATGGCCGATGCCAACCTCTTCGAGAGCATCGTGGTGGAGGAAGCGGAAGACATGGTGCATGCGCGATGCGGCGAGCTCGAGCTGCAATTCCGTGCAGACGGCATCCCTCGCCCCGCCGACAGCTACCAGTTGCTAGGGTTGCGTCTGGAACAGATTGAAGTGTCACGGGACCCGTTGCCCAAAGGGCCGAATACAGCGTCAGGCACCGTGATCGACATCGATTATATCGGCGACATGACGACCATCGAGGTACGGTTGAGCGACAACCAGATCGTCAAGGCCTCGCAATTGAACGCATTGCACGAGCCGCTGATCGAACTGGACGAGACCGTGTGGCTGACCTGGGAAGCCGATGCCCTGGTGCCGCTGGCCGATGCGTAGCGCGCCATGATTTATCGCAGCCTCGCCCTCATCGCCCTGCCCGCGTTGTGGACGCTTCTGTTCGTCGCGATCCCGGCGGCCTTGATCCTGAAGATCAGCTTCGCCGAGCCACAATTGGCGCAGCCGCCCTATACGCCACTCTTCGAGGCCGGCGAATACGGTCTGGTCCTGAAAGCGCATCTGGCCAATTACACCCTGATCTTCAGTGATCCCCTGTATATCCGCGCGCTCGGCAACAGCCTGCTTTATGCCGGCATCGCAACCTTGTGCTGCCTTGCGCTCGGGCTGGCAATTGCGCGCGCGGTCTCCTGCGCTGCGCCGCGCTGGCAGCCGCTGCTGCTTACGCTGATCATCCTGCCCTTCTGGACCTCGTTCCTGATCCGCGTCTATGCCTGGATCGCTTTGCTGAAGCCTGAAGGCTTGATCAATGCAGCCCTGATGGGGCTTGGTTTGATCGATGAGCCGCTGGTGATGATCAATACAGGCTTTGGCGTGGTCATTGGCATGACCTACACTTATCTGCCTTTCGCCATCCTGCCGATCTATGCCAGCCTGATCGGACAGTCTCCACGCCTGACGGAAGCCGCCGTCGATCTCGGTGCCTCGCCCATCGCTGCTTTCTGGCTGGTCACTGTGCCGCTGGCGCGCTCTGGCATCCTCGCGGCAGGCCTGATGGTATTCATTCCGACCGTGGGCGAATTCGTCATTCCCGATCTGCTCGGCGGCTCGGCCACGATCATGCTGGGACAGGCGCTGTGGTCGGAGTTCTTCTCCAACCGTGACTGGACCATGGCCAGCGCGCTTGCCGTCATCCTCACCATCCTTCTTCTGGCACCTGCCCTTATTTTACAGCGCCTGGAGCTGGGCAGCCGGCCAGGGATGAAAAAATGAAGCGGCTTGGCAGCATCCATATCACAGCGCTGACCTTCGGGCTGGCCTTCCTTTACCTGCCGATCCTGCTGGTGGTGATCTTCTCGTTCAACGCCTCCAAGCTGGTTACCGTCTGGGGAGGCTTCTCGCTGCACTGGTATGGCGTTCTGTTCTCCAATTCCGCCTATCTGGAAGCGGCGCTCAATTCGCTGAAGATCGCGACCACGGCGGCGACCATAGCCACCCTGCTCGGTACCTTGGGCGCACTTGTGCTGACGCGGCTCGGACGGTTCCCGGGCCGCCAGGCCATTGGCGGATTCATGCTGGCGCCGATGGTGCTCCCGGAGGTGATTCTGGGCGTCAGCACGCTAATGCTGTTCGTCTCGCTCGGCATCGAACGCGGCCTGCTGACGGTTGCGCTTGCGCATGCCACCTTCGGTGCAGCCTTCGTCCTGGTGATCGTGCAATCCAAACTCGTCAGCCTCGATCCCAACCTTGAAGCTGCCGCCCGCGATCTCGGTGCCGGACCGGTCCAGGCCTTTCTGCTGGTCACCGTACCAAGCCTCGCCCCTGCCTTGGTCGCCGGCTGGCTGCTGGCCTTCACCTTGTCGCTGGACGATGTGGTGGTCGCCTCTTTCGTCAATGGCCCCGGCGCCACCACTCTGCCGGTACGCGTCTACTCGGCTGTGCGGTTAGGCGTCTCGCCGGAGATCAACGCGATCTCCACTATTTTGCTCGTAGTGGTCAGCGCGGTTGTGATCATGGCCAGCCTGCTGCAGAAGCAGGCGCTGATGCGCGATCAGCGCTGAATCGGGTATTCCTGCAATACCACGCCAAGGCGCCGCCGGAACTCCGCCTCATCACCCGGCAAGCCAAAGCGCATCCATCGTGGCTGTGCTTCGAAAATGCGAACATGAATTCCCTGCCGGCGCAGCGCGGCCGCAAACGCCGCCGCATTAGCGACCTCGGCCAGCCGGAAAAGACTGGTTCCGCCGATCACTGGAATGCCATGTTCTTGCAAAACCGCATCCAGCTTCCGTTGACGTTGTCCCAGTTGTGCGCGCATCTGCGATTGCCAGTCGGCATCACGCAGCGCCGCGGCGCCAATGACTGCTGCCGGGCCCGCCACCGCCCAGGGACCAAGCGCCTGACGCAGGGCATGCACCAGGCGCGGATCACCCAGCACGAAACCGAGCCTGATCCCGGCAAGGCCGAAGAACTTGCCGAAAGAACGCAGGATGATAAGTCCTGGCTTGCCTGCTTCGTCAGCCATGGAAATTTCCGGCGCCACATCGGCGAAGGCCTCGTCGAGGATCAGACATCCCTCGCGCGCCACAAGCTCTTCGCGCCTACGGCGCAACACGTTTTTGTCAATGATGCGGCCATCCGGATTATTCGGGTTGACCGCAATCAGAATCTCGATGCCATCAAGATTGTCCGGAAGAACTGAAAGCTCCGCAACCTCATGGCCGGCCTGCCTCCAGACATAGGCATGCTCGGCATAGGTCGGTCCCAGAACGGCCACGCGCTTTGGCGAAAACAAGCGTGGCAGCCATTGGATGGCCGCCTGTGTTCCGGGTGCCGCAACCACTTCGCTGTCATCCGGACAGCCGTATGCCTCACGCGCTGCCGCCAACAAGGCCTCGATGTCGGCTGCAACCGGCAGACGCCGCCATGCATCATCCGGAATCGGCGCCAATGGATAGGATAGCGGATTGATCCCGGTACTGAGATCAAGCCATGCACCGGCATAAGCGCCGGGCACGGCACGGAGAGCGCTTAGATCGCCGCCGTGAACCGGCGCCTGTTGACGACCCCGCTCCGCCTCGCCCATGGTGCCCTCAAGAATGAAACTACGGCGATCTTACGGTGACTGACACGGCGATCAACCTTTGGCTTCTCGTCATCGCACTCAGTGTGGATGCGGTGATCGGTTATCCGGATGCGCTTTATCGTGCGATCCGGCATCCGGTCGTCTGGTTTGGCATGGCCATCAGCCTGCTGGAGCATGTGCTGAACCGCCCGGCTTGGCGTAATGCGCGGCGTCGCCTCGCTGGGATTGTCGCCCTGCTGTTTCTGCTTGCGCTGGTAGGCATCGCTGCCTGGATCATCAGCGCCATGCTGCGCGGCCTGCCCTATGGCTGGGTGCTGGAAGCATTGCTGGGGGCCAGCCTGATCGCACAGCGCAGCTTGTACCGCCATGTGGCTGAGGTCGCGAAAGGATTGGAACAGGATGGCCTCTCCGGAGGACGCGAAGCGGTGGCGATGATTGTCGGCCGCGATCCGGAAAGCCTGGACGAACATGGCGTCAGCCGGGCAGCAATCGAAAGCCTGGCCGAGAATTTCTCAGACGGCGTCGTGGCGCCGGCCTTCTGGCTGGCAATCGGCGGCCTGCCGGGCATCGCACTGTACAAGGCGATCAACACGGCCGACAGCATGATCGGCCACAAGTCGGACAAATACCGGGCCTATGGCTGGGCGGCGGCACGGCTGGATGACCTTGTCAATCTCCCTGCCTCCCGGCTGAGCGCCCTGCTGCTGATCATTGCCTCTAGGCTTACCAAAGGAGCTTCGGCTTTATGCGCTTTCGCTGCGGTTGAGCGCGATGCCGGCCGACACCGCTCGCCGAATGCCGGCTGGCCGGAAGCGGCCATGGCCGGTGCGCTCGGACTGCGGCTGGCGGGACCGCGGCGCTATGGCGAAAGCTGGGTGGATGACGCCTGGATGGGTGATGGTCGCGCCGAAGCCAATGCGGAAGACATCCGCAAAGCATTGGCCTTGTACAAGCTAGCCTGCCTGATTTTGGGAATTGCCGCGCTTCTGGGGGCTATCGCGCTGCCGCTATGATTGTGTCGAGATCGAGATGCGTTTCGATGGCTTCGGCTAAGTCGTCCAGGGCCTGTTCCACACCGGCCTCGTAATTCTCCACCCCCACCGCGCGGCCTGCCAGTAGCGACAGGTAAGCTTGCCGGAAGGCATCGCTGGCAAACAAGCCATGAAGATAACAGCCGGCAACACGGCCGTCATCGGAAACCGCGCCGTCGTGCCTACCTGCCAACCGCAACATCGGCCGGGTCGCATCCGTCCCGGATGTGACGCCGATATGCATTTCATAGCCGCGCACTTCCTCGCCTGTGAAACGCTCAAAACCATGCGTCTCGACCAGGGTCTTCTCCCGGGTCAGCACGGTTTCGACGTCGAGCAGGCCGAGAGCGCCAATAGCCTCCGCCTCACCCTCTATGCCATGCGGATCGGCTATGCTGCGCCCAAGCATCTGGTATCCGCCGCAGATCCCAAGAACGCGCCCCCCTCGCCGCATATGCGCGGTGAGATCGATATCCCAACCCTGCGCGCGGAAGAATTTAAGATCGGCGATCGTTGCCTTGGTGCCCGGCAGGATGACCAAGGTAGCATCGGCGGGCAGCGGCTGGCCGGGCTGGACGAAAACGAGTTTCACCTCCGGATGCTGCCGCAGCGGATCGAAGTCATCGAAATTGGCAATATGCTGCAGACGCGGCACGGCAATGACAATGGTGCCGTCACGCTGCGCTGTTTTGTCCAGCGCCAGAGCATCTTCTGCCGGCAGGCGTGATACCATCGGCAGGTACGGCAACACGCCTAAGCTTTTCCACCCGGTACGCTGGGTGATGATGCGCAGGCCTTCGTCGAACAGGCTCACGTCGCCACGGAACTTGTTGATCACATAACCGGCGATCAGCGCCTTTTCCTCAGGCTCCAGCAGCACGTGAGTGCCAACCAGGCTTGCAATTACGCCACCCCGTTCGATATCCCCCACCAGGATCACCGGCACATTGGCACGGGTCGCAAACCCCATATTGGCGATGTCGTTGGCGCGCAGATTGACCTCGGCCGGTGAGCCGGCGCCTTCCACAATGATGAAATCGGCTTCACGCTTGAGGCGTTCGAAGCTTTCTGCAACGAACGGCCATAATGTGGCTTTCTTTCCAAGATAGCCGCGCGCGTTGCTCTGGTCATGAATATGGCCATGAACGATGATCTGCGCGGTGCGGTCGCCCTGCGGTTTCAGCAGCACCGGGTTCATGTGCACGCTCGGCGCTACGCCGGCGGCGCGCGCCTGCAGGGCTTGAGCACGGCCAATCTCGCCGCCCTCCGCTGTCACAGCAGCGTTATTCGACATATTCTGGGGCTTAAACGGCAGCACACGATGACCGCGGTTCTTCATCGCACGGATCACACCAGCGCAGAGCACGGATTTGCCGACATCCGAGCCCGTACCCTGGAACATCAAAGCCCGGCTCATTTAAGCACCAGCGGCAGTCCCGCCGCTGTGAAGATCACATGATCGGCCAATTCAGCCACGCGCTGGTTCAGCCGCCCCTGAAGGTCGCGAAAGTCCCGTGCCAGCTTGTTTTCCGGCACGATGCCGAGGCCAACCTCATTGGAAACCAGAATGACGGGGCAAGCAGTGGCCGACAGCGCCGCAAGCAGGCCTTCCTGCTCCCGCTCGACATCGCGAGGGGCGTGCATGAGGTTGGACAGCCACAAGGTCAGGCAATCGATCAGAACGACGCCGGTTTGCTCCGGGAGCGCCAATAAGACTTCGGCCACGGCCAAGGGGGCCTCAATGGTGCTCCAGCGATCGCCGCGCCGCATCTTGTGCTGGGCGATGCGGGCACGCATCTCATCATCCCAGGGTTCGGCGGTGGCAACATAGACCAGCCGCCCGCCATGGCGCTCGGCCAGATTCTCCGCCAGCCGCGACTTGCCCGAGCGGGCACCGCCAAGGATCAGCGTAACCCGGGCATCGGTACGCGGCTGATTGGTCATGTCAGACCTTTGCCGGCTCGCGCACCTTCTCGCGCATGGTGACGAACTCCTCGGCGGCGGTGGGATGGATGCCGATGGTGGCGTCGAAGTGAGCCTTCTTCGCCCCGGCCTTCAGTGCAATGGCGATGCCCTGAATGATCTCGCCAGCCTCGTGGCCGACCATGTGGACGCCAACCACCGCATCGGTCTTGGCATCCACCACCAGCTTCATCATCACCCTTTCGTCGCGGCCAGACAGCGTCGCCTTCATGGGACGGAAGGTGGTGCGGTAGATATCGATCTCGCCGTACTTCTTCCGCGCATCCGCCTCGCTCAATCCCACCGTGCCGACGGTCGGCTGGCTGAAGACGGCTGCCGGAACATTCTGGTAATCCACCGCACGTGGCTTGCCGCCAAAGACCGTATCGGCGAAGGCGTGGCCCTCGCGGATGGCAACCGGGGTGAGGTTCATCCGGTTTGTCACATCACCGACGGCATAAATGTTCGGTACGCTGGTCTGCGAGTAGGCATCGACGACGATGGCGCCTTCTTCGTCAGTCTTGACCCCGACTGCCTCCAGTCCCAGCCCATCGGTATTCGGCTTACGGCCGGTGGCCGCCATGACGCAATCCACCTCCAGCGTGGTGCCGTCGGTGAGATGAATGATCAGACCGCCCGAGCCTTTCTCGACCTTGGTCACATCGGTCTTCACCCGCAGATCGACACCGGTCTTCTTCATCTCTGCGGCAAGATGATCGCGGATATCCTGGTCGAAGCCGCGCAATATCTGCTCTCCGCGGTAAAGCTGAACCACTTCGGAGCCAAAGCCGTTGAATATCCCGGCGAATTCACAGGCGATGAAACCGCCGCCGAGAATGGCTATGCGCTTGGGCAGCTCGGTGAGATGGAAGGCTTCATTGGAGGTGATCATCAATTCGGCACCCGGAACCGCCGGTTTGGACGGATGGCCGCCGGTGGCAATCAGGATCTTGTCGGCTGTTACCGTCTCGCCGCCTTCGATCACGACGGTATGGGCATCCTTCAAGGTCGCACGCGCCTCGAAAGTCTTGGCACCGGCATTCACGAACAGGCCGTGATAGATTTTCTCAAGCCGGGCGATTTCCTTGTCCTTGTTGGCGATCATCGTCGCCCAGTCGAATGTGGGCTTAGGCACCGTCCAGCCGAAGCCAGCGGCATCCTCAAAGGCATGGGCGTATTCCGATCCATAGACCAGCAGCTTCTTCGGCACGCAGCCGCGGATGACGCAGGTTCCGCCGTAGCGGTATTCCTCCGCCACGCCGACGCGGGCGCCGTAGCCGGCAGCAATGCGGCTGGCGCGCACACCGCCCGAGCCGCCGCCGATCACGAACAGGTCGAAGTCATACTGGCTCATGAGGATTCGGTCCTTCATCGAAATCTGCAGGCAATTCATGCCCGCGACCGACGCTGGAGATCAAGGTCCGAACCTCGGGAAAGCGACGGGCTACGGCAATGTGGTGCTGCCGGAGCGCCTCGACAAGCGCCCCGCCCCGGCCCAGCAGCCGGTCGGCATGGCTGATCATCACCGTATTCGGCCAAGCCTTGGGACGGATATCGGCCAGCACATTGAATATCTCGGCTTCGCGGCCGGGATTGCGCTGGGCCATCAGGATGGCGGCAGCGGCCGTCGAGCGCGAAACGCCGGCATAGCAATGCACCAGCAGGTGCTCGACGGATGTTTGGGCCAGGCTGTCGCCAACTTCCAGGATGCCGGCGACATCCTTCTCGCTGGGCAGTACCTTTCGCGGCTCCTCCATCACGATGTCGTAGAAACGGAAGCTGCTGCACACCGCCTTCGGATGAAAGAGACTGTAGACCGGATCCGGCGTCCCAGGATCAAGGATGCCGAGGATGTGGGAAACCCTGCCCGCGAACTGGTGCAGTTCGGCTACGCCGCAGATGCTGAGTCTGAATGGCAGAAGTCCGCGCTCCAGCGCGCTCATATCAATTCCCTTACTCGACGGTCACCGACTTGGCCAGATTGCGCGGCTGATCCACGTCGGTACCTTTCAGCACGGCCACATGATAGGCGAGCAACTGCACCGGGATGGCATAAAGGATCGGCGCCACGAAGGGGTCCACCTGCGGCAGCTCGACCGTGGCGAAGGTGCGGTTGTCGATATGCTTGAAGCCGTTGCGATCCGACATGAAGATCACCTTGCCGCCGCGCGCCATCACCTCCTGCATGTTCGAAATGGTCTTTTCGAACAAGCTGTCGCTGGGGGCGATCACAATGACCGGTACCCCCTCGTCGATGAGGGCGATAGGGCCATGTTTCAGCTCTCCGGCCGCATAGCCCTCGGCGTGGATATAGGAGATTTCCTTCAGTTTCAAAGCCCCCTCCAGCGCCAGCGGGAAGCAGGGGCCGCGGCCGATATACAGCACGTCCCGGGCATCCATGATCTTTTCGGCCAGCGCCTGCAGGGACTCGTCGTGATTCAGCACCTCGGCCGCGCGCGAAGGCGCTTCGATCAAGGCTTCCATCAGGCGTCCAGTCTCGACGGCGCTCAGAGCCTCGCGCGCCTGGGCGACTGCCAGGCTGAAGGCTGCCAGGGTAACGAGCTGGCAGGTGAACGCCTTGGTGGACGCGACACCGATTTCCGGCCCCGCCTTGGTCAGCAGAATACCGTCGGCCTCGCGCGCCATGCTGCTTTCCGGCACGTTGACGATGGCAAGGGTGCGCCCGCCGCTATTCTTCACATAGCGCAGTGCCGCCAGCGTATCAGCGGTTTCGCCCGACTGGGAGATGAAGATGGAGAGGCTTTTCGGGTCGACCGGCGCTTCGCGGTACCGGAATTCAGAGGCGATATCGACCTCGACGCCGATGCGCGCATAGCGTTCAAGCCAGTATTTGGCCACCAGCCCCGAATAATACGACGTGCCGCAGGCGACGATGGTCAGCCGGGAGATCTGCGCCAGGTCGACGCCGAGATCCGGCAGATGCACGAGGCGATCGGTCGGGCTGACGACCGTGTTAATGGTATCGCCCATCACTGCCGGCTGCTCGTAGATCTCCTTCTGCATGTAATGGCGGTAATTGCCCTTGCCGATCATTGCGCCGCTGATGGCAGTGGGGCGCACGACGCGTTCCACCGCACGGCCTTCGGCATCGAAGAAGAGCGCACCTGAGCGGGCGAGAACGACGAAGTCGCCCTCCTCCAGATACGCGATACGGTCGGTCAGCGGCGCCAGCGCCAGGGCATCCGAGCCGAGATACATCTCGCCGTTGCCGAAGCCGACAGCCAGCGGCGCGCCACGCCGCGCGCCGATCAGCAGGTCTTCCTTGCCGTGAAACAGAATGCCAAGCGCAAAGGCGCCATGCAGCCGCGCCAGTGCCGCCTGTACCGCTGCCTGCGGCTCCTTGCCCTCGATCAGGTATTGATCGATCAGGTGCGTCGCCACTTCGGTATCGGTCTGGCTCTGAAAGACATGCCCCTTGGCGAGCAGTTCCTCGGCGATCTCGCGATAATTCTCGATGATGCCGTTATGTACCATCGCCACGCGCTCGGTTGCATGCGGATGGGCATTTGCCTCATTCGGCGCGCCATGGGTGGCCCAGCGCGTATGGGCGATGCCGATCAGCCCACGCAATGGCTGCTGCTGCAAACGTTCTTCCAGCCTGGCGATCTTGCCTTCGGCGCGACGGCGCTCGATTGCGCCATCCTTCCCCAGCGTGGCGATACCTGCGGAGTCATAGCCGCGATATTCCAGCCGCTTGAGGCCGTCGATCAGCAATGGCACGACATCCCGGTTGCCGACGACGCCGACAATTCCGCACATGAGCTTACTCCTTAGCCGTTTTTCTTGGCCGTCCGGCTGGCACGAAACCGGGACGCGAAACCCGCGATATCTTGCTGCCGGCCGCGCGCGACGCCCAGCGCATCCGCGGGCACGTTGCGCGTGATCGTGCTTCCGGCCGCAACAATGGCGCCATCGCCGATCTTGACCGGCGCAACCAGCGCGCTGTTCGAACCGATGAAGGCTCCGGCTCCGATATCGGTGAAATGCTTGGCAAAGCCGTCGTAATTGCAGGTGATGGTGCCTGCACCGATATTCGCCTTGGCCCCGACCCGGGCATCGCCGATATAGGTCAGGTGATTGACCTTGGCGCCGGCTTCGATCTTCGCATTCTTGATCTCGACGAAATTACCGATATGCGCCGCTTCGGCGATCTCCGCGCCTGGCCGCAACCGGGCGAACGGCCCGATGGTCGCGCCCGCTGCGATGCTGGCGCCTTCGACATGGCTGTGGCTGCGGATCACCACATTGTCGCCGACAGAAACTTTCGGGCCGAACACCACGAAAGGCTCAATCACGACATCACGGCCAAACGTCGTGTCACTGCGCAGGTATACGGTGTCCGGCGCCACCATTGTCACGCCGCTCAACATCGCCTGGTGACGCAGCCGCTGCTGCATCGCGGCTTCGGCCTGAGCCAGTTCGGCACGGGTGTTGATCCCCATCACCTCAACGGGATCGACCTCAACAACGCGGCAGGTCCAGCCAGCGGCATTGGCATGCTCGACCACGTCGGTGAGCAGATATTCGCCTTGCATATTCGCATTGCTGAGTTTCTTCAGGAGTTGCGGCAGCCGCACGCCATCCAGTGCCATCAAGCCGCCGTTGCATAGCCGGACCTGACGCTCGCGCTCGGATGCGTTCTTGTATTCGACGATCTTCTCCAGCGCGCCGTCCTTGCCCAGGATCAGACGGCCATAAGCGGCCGGGTCGGCAGGCGTGAAGCCGGCAATCACCGCCGCGGGATTGCCCTCCGCTCGGCGCGCCTCCAGCAACGTCTTGAGCAGATCGGAGGTCAGCAGCGGCGTATCGCCGAACACGACCAGCACATCGCCGGTGAAGCCCTCCAGGGCCGGGAGCGCCGCGCGCACGGCATCACCGGTGCCCTGCGGCGGATCCTGCACCACCGTCACCGCCGGCGCGGCAGCGGCGGCAACGGCATCCTGCCCCTTGCCGATGACGACGACCACCCGGTCCGGATCCAGCGCCCTAGCGGCATCGAGCACATGGTCCAGCATCGGCTTGCCGGCCACCGGATGCAGCACCTTGGGCAGCTGCGACTTCATGCGCGTGCCTTGCCCCGCCGCCAGTACCACTATTGCCACGCCGCTCGTCATATTTGATCCGTAAACAGAAAATCCTTGCAGAAAACCGCGATTCGCCTTCCCCGGCGCAGCGGACTGTGTCATAGCCTCCGTACAGAGCGGAAATCAAAAGGTTTTTCCGTCTGTTTCAGGGTTTTTCAGATTGTAACACGATGATGCGCAAAGCGATTTTGTTCGATCTCGACGGCACGCTGGTGGATACCGCGCCTGATCTGGCCGCTGCCACCGATTACGCGCTTCAGTGCGCTGGCCGCCCGCCGGTCGGCCTCGATGCGATCCGGCAGATGGTCGGCGATGGAGCCCGGGTCATGGTCGAGCGCGGCTTCGAGACGACCGGCGGCCAGCCTTCCGCCGAGGTCTTCGAAAAGGCGATGGCCGATTTCTTCGCCTGCTATGAGGCCAATCTGGCTAACAAAAGCCGCCCATTCCCGGGCGTCGCGACCTGTCTGGCTAAACTGGCCGAGCGAGGCTATCTGCTGGCGGTCTGCACCAACAAATACGAGCATTTCAGCCGTTCGCTGCTGGATCAGCTCGGCCTGAGCAGCTTTTTTGCCGCCATCGTCGGCGGCGACACCTTGCCGGTGCGCAAGCCCGATCCCGGCCATATCCATGGCACTTTGGAGCGCATCGGCGCTTCCGTCGATTGGGCTGCGATGGTCGGGGATTCCGCCAATGATGTGAATGCCGCCAAGGCGGCCGGCCTGCCCTGCGTGGCCGTCAGTTTCGGCTACACGCGCATCCCGGCTCATGAGCTGGGCGCGGATCGCCTGATCGATCACTTCGACGAGTTGCCCGACGCGCTCTCTACTCTAGGCGGTTGAGCATCCGCGATAACCCGCTGCGGCGGCAGGCGGATGTCGACCCTCGTCCCTTCGCCCGGCACGCTATGCAGCGAGAGGCGGCCGCCATGCAGCCGCACCAGACGCTCGCTGAGCGGCAGCCCCAGCCCCGTGCCAGGCTGCGCCCGCGTCAGCGCGTTATGGATCTGACCGAAAGGCTGCAGCGCGATCTTGATTTGCGCCGCGGTCATGCCGATGCCGGTATCGCTCACCGAGTAGATGAAGCTGCCGTCGTCAGCCAGTTCGGCGGAGAGCGTTACTTTGCCCACCCGGGTGAACTTTACAGCATTGCTGAGCAGATTGATCAGCACCTGAAGCAAGGCGCGGCGGTCGGCATGCAAATTCACCCGCCGCACCGGCGGACTTATCTGCAAGTCGATCTGCGCCTGGACCGTCTTTTCGCGCACCAGCCGGGCCGCCGCCTGCATGATCTCTTCGGCGTCAAACTCCTCTTCCGCCAGTTCGAACTTGCCGGCCTCCACTTTCGACAGATCGAGGATGTCACCGATAATGGCAAGCAGATGCTCGCCGCTGGCATGGATATCGCCAGCATACTCGCGATAGCGCGGAATATTCACCGCCCCCAGCATTTCGCTTTTGATGATCGATGAAAAGCCGATGATCGCGTTCAGCGGTGTGCGCAGCTCATGGCTCATATTGGCCAGGAATTCCGATTTCGCACGGCTTGCTTCTTCGGCAGCACGTTTGGCAGCCAGCGCCGCCAGCTCCGCCTGCTCTTTCAACTGGACCACCTGACGCTGGCGGAACAGCAACAGCACCAGTCCGATCACCAGGGCGGCCACAAAGGCGATCAGCACGCCGACGCCATCGGCGAAGCGATCCAGCCGCTGCTCTTGTGTCTGCAGCATCTCGCGGGCGGTAGCGCGTGATTCCTGCAGCAGCAGGACCAGCTTGGTTTCGGCGTCGCGTGCCCGTCCAAGGATCAGCGAGATTACCGCCTGCGAGTCCCGCGCCTGCCCCGGCACGCCCTCCAGGAACCATCGCGTGATGTCCTGCAGCGCAGGATTGGCGACTGCGTACATGCCGGCAGCACCAACCATGTTGTCGAGATTGTAGTTGGCCCGCAGTTCATCTGCGCGGATCCGGGCTGTTCCAAGCAGAACCCCGACCCGGTCGCGGCTCGCTTCCGTTGGCTCGTGAGCCCATAGTTCTACCGCCCAGGCCAGGTTCGCGACTTCGCGGATCAGCATCTCTGCATCCCGCTCCTGATCCAGCAGGGTCACGGGCAGATTGCGCGCAACAGTGGTCAGCGTATCTTGCACATAGAGCGCAATGCCGACTGCACCGGCGACGATCAGGATGATCGCTGCCATGATCCGTTTGCCTTCGAGGAAGAAGCTCATTCGCTTAATCCGGCCTCAGGCCACGATCGCGGTAAAAGCGGTCGGCGCCTGGATGTAGCGGAAGACTGCGGCCCTCCAGCGCCGCTTCGAAACGGATATCGGCTGCACGAGGATGACCGCGTCGCAGAATCGACTGGCCGCGCTCGCTCCATAACGCTGTCAGAACTGCCTCCACGAGATCATCGGGCAGATCGGCACGGGCCACCAGTTGAGCTCCCACCATCAGCGACGGCACAGCGGGAATGCCCGCATATGCATGGGCTGGTATTTCGCCCTTGGTCAGAAAGGGGTTGGACTTGAGGGGACCGGCGGCAGGATCGACGTCAATCGGCAACAGACGCGCATGACCGGATGCCAGGGCATCGAGCACTGGTTTGGCTGGCCAGCCGGCAACCATGAAGAAGGCATCCAGCCGTCCCTCGATCAGCTGCGGCACAGCCAGGTCCGCCTTCACATAAACGCCCTGCAGATCGGCCTCGCGCAGGCTGTAAGCGGTCAGCAGATTGCGGGCGTGGATGAGCGTTCCCGAACCCGGCTCATCCAGCGCCACCTTGCGGCCCTTCAGGGCGGCAAGGGTATCGATCCCGGATTGCCGGCGGGCCACCACATGCATCGCCTCGGGATAAAGGTTGGCAAGGAACCGGACGCGGTCATGCCGCGGCTTGCCCTGGTAAATTTCCTTGGCCTCAAAGGCCCAGTGGGCGACGTCGGCCTGGACCAGTGCGGCTTCGACCTCGCGCGCCTGCAAGGCCGCCATATTGGCGACCGACCCATTCGAAATCTGCGCGACACCGACCAGCCCGGGCACTCCGCAGCGCGGTTCGGCGCAGTTCGGACCGGCAGGCATATCGCTGATCGCCTGAGCAATCAGCAAGCCCACAGGAAAATACGTGCCGCTCTGCCCTCCCGTGGCGATACGGAAAAAGCGCGACTCCTGCGCTTGGCCTGTGGCGAGGGCAACGAAGAAAGCCGAAACCGCGGCCGCGAAGGCGATGCCGAACCGCCGCCTATTCCGCATCCGGCTGCTTACCCGGCGCCGCCTGGGCGAAGGCTTCCAGCTTCTGGCATTCGGCGTCGATGCGCAGCACGGTCGGACAGGCCGAAAGGTCGCAGTTGAAGCGCCGGGCATTTGCTACCTGCGGCACCAGGCAGATGTCCGCCAAGGTAGGCTTGTCGCCATGGCAGAAGCGCCCGGTGGCGGGATTGCCGCTCAGCAGGGCTTCCACAGCCTGCAGGCCCGTCTCCACCCAATGGCGATACCATTGATCCTTCTTCTCGTCTGGCAGCCCCAGATCCTTTACCAGATAGCGCAGCACGCGAAGGTTGTTGATCGGATGGATGTCGCAAGCGATGGCCTGGGCGAGCGCGCGCACCCGGGCCCTTTCGGCCGGCGTCTTGGGCAACAGCGGCGGCTCGGGATGGGTCTCATCCAGATATTCGATGATGGCCAGCGACTGGGTGAGGACCTGCCCGTCGTCAACAAGGGCCGGGACCAGCTTCTGCGGGTTCAGCTTCGCGTATTCGTGAGCGAGCTGGTCGTTCTTCTGCAGGTGGATGAAATGGTTGTCGTAGGCAAGGCCCTTGAGGTTGAGGGCAATCCGGACCCGGTAGGCCGCGGAAGACCGAAAATAACCATATAGAAGCATGCGAATCCCTCCCCTCGGGGCCCAAATCTACCTCATAGGCTTGGCATTACAAAGCCTTGGGCCGGATTTGGACGAACGTAAGGGTTGCCGGTCCGGGTGCACGCGCTCTATTGTCGGCCCTCCTTTCGGACCCCATCTGTCCTGTCAGGTTCGAAAGGAGCGTTCAGGGTGGCCAACATGCGGTTAACGATCAATGGCGAGACCCGCGACATGGCGGGCACGGCGACGGTGGCGGAGCTTCTCGCGAAGCTTGATCTGGATATGCGTAAAATCGCCATCGAGCTGAATCGCGAGATCGTGCCCCGCTCGGCTTATGACGCCACCCGCCTCTCCGACGGCGACCAGATCGAGATCGTGCATTTCATCGGCGGCGGCAACGCCCCCCTCGGTGCGGTTGCAGACGACTATTTTGAAGTCGCCGGCCGCCGCTTCCGGTCGCGCCTGCTGGTCGGCACGGGGAAATACAAGGATTTCGAGCAGACCAAGCTGGCCATCGAGGCCTCAGGCGCCGAGATCGTCACGGTGGCGGTTCGCCGGGTGAATGTCACCGACCCCAAGCAGCCGATGCTGGTCGACTACGTCGACCCCAAGAAATACACCTATCTGCCGAATACCGCCGGCTGCTACACCGCCGAGGAGGCCGTACGCACCCTGCGGCTGGCACGCGAGGCCGGCGGCTGGAAACTGGTCAAGCTGGAAGTGCTGGGCGACCAGAAGAGCCTCTATCCCGACATGGAGCAGACGCTGGCGGCCACCAAGCTGCTGGTGAAGGAAGGCTTCGATGTCATGGTTTACTGCGCCGACGATCCGATCGCGGCGAAGAAGCTGGAAGACCTCGGCGCCTGCGCGATTATGCCGCTGGCCGCACCGATTGGCTCAGGCCTCGGCATCCAGAACCCGGTGAATATCCGGCTGATCATCGAGAACGCCAAAGTGCCGGTGCTGGTCGATGCCGGCGTCGGCACGGCGTCCGATGCTGCGGTGGCAATGGAGCTTGGCTGCGACGGCGTGCTGATGAACACCGCCATCGCCGAGGCCAAGGACCCGATCCGCATGGCGCGGGCGATGAAGCTGGCGATCGAAGCCGGCCGCCTTGCCTATCTGGCGGGGCGCATGCCGAAGAAACGTTATGCCGATCCCTCCTCGCCGCTTGCCGGCCTGATCTAACGCCCAGAGAAAAACCGGCCGCCCCGTGGATATCGATATCTATCAACTGATCGAGCGATACCAGGACTGGTTCTATCTCATCACGTTCATCTGGACCTTCCTGGAAGGCGAGACATTTGTGATCTTTGCCGGCGCAGCAGCCAGCCAAGGCCTGTTGCACATGTACTGGCTGATTGCGGCGGCCTGGCTGGGCAGCTTTTCAGGCGATCAGCTCTACTTCCTGGTCGGACGCCGATACGGCCACCGCCTGCTCAAACGCTTCCCCAAGCTGCAGGGCGGCGTCAACGTCGCGCTCGACATGCTGCACAAATACCATGTCGGCTTCATCCTCAGCTTCCGCTTCATCTATGGCGTGCGCAACTTCTCGTCGCTTGCCATGGGCATGAGCATGATCTCGTGGCCGCGCTTTGCCGTGCTGAACTTCGTCGCCGCCGGCCTGTGGGCGAATGCCTTCTGCTGGGCTGGCTATCTGCTCGGCGTCGCCTTCGAGGCAGTGCTCGGCAACATCGCCAAGGATTTCGGGTTGATCATGCTCGGGATCTTCATCACCGTCGGCATCGTGCTGTTCATTGTCCATCGCCGCGGCAAAGCCCGTTTCGAAGCCCAGATCGCCGCCAAGCAGAAACAGGCCGTGACGGCGTCCGAGGAAGCTTCAGGCTCCTGAAGAACGTAGCGCTACCCGGCCTTTGGCGCGGGGATCGCCCCCTCTTTCACCAGCACCTCATGCGCCGCCCGGAAGGCTTCCAGTCCGGCGGGAATGCCGCAATAGGCGGTGGCATGCAGCAGTGCGGCCTTGATCTCCTCCACGGTTAGGCCGTTGTTCAGCGCGCCTTTGACATGCAGCTTCAGCTCATGCGGCTTACCCATAGCGGTCAGCATCGCGATGTTCATCAGGCTGCGCTGCTTGCGGTCCAGCACCGGATTGCCCCAGGCCCACCCCCAGGCCCAGGCCGTGGTGGCGCGCTGGAATGCCATCATGAAATCGTCGGCCTTGGCCATCGACTCATCGACGTAATCAGCCCCCAGCACGGCGCGGCGGATGGGCATGCCAATTTCGAACAGCGCATCATCAGCAGACATTTGCTTCCTCCCTGGCGAATCGTCTGCCTAAATCTTAGCTGGATTCCGGCATCTCGTTCATCCGCTTGGTCAGCTTGTCGATGATGCGGTTCAGCTGCGCCACCTCATCGGGTGTCAGGGCAGTGAGCAGGTCACGCTCAAAGCCGAGCGCCAGCGGCGCAATCTCGCCATAGACCTGAAGCCCTTTTGCCGAAAGCGACAGCCGCGACTTGCGCTTGTCGCCCGCATCGCGGACACGGTCTAGCAATCCCTTTTCTTCCAATGCCGCCACCGCGCGGGAGACTGTGACCTTGTCCATCGCCGAACGCTCGGCGACTTCATTTGCCGTCAGATCAGGATGCCGGCCGAGATTGGCGATCACCCGCCATTCGGGAATGCTGATGCCAAACCGGGCCGCATAATGCCGTGAGAGTGCACCGCTGATCCGGTTCGTCACGACCGAAAGTCGGTAAGGCAGGAAATGCTCAAGAATGAGCGTTTCTTTTGTCGATCCAATCTTACCCATTCGCTTCCCGCCCGCAGAATCCGGCGCCCTTGAAATTAGTTTCAATTGTAACTATTATCATCCGCAATCGCAAATCCAAACGGGAGGATATCCCAATGGCCGATCTCTTCGATAATCCGATGGGCACGGACGGCTTTGAATTCATCGAATATGCCGCCCCGGAACCCGCCAAGCTGGCCGCCCTGTTCGAGCGGATGGGTTTCTCTGCTGTTGCCAGGCATCGTTCCAAGAACGTCACGCTCTATCGTCAGGGCGACATCAATTTCATCCTCAATGCCGAGCCGGAAAGCTTCGCCCAGAGCTTCGCCCGCATCCACGGTCCGTCTATCTGTGCCATGGCCTTCCGGGTCAAGGATGCCGCCAAGGCCTATAAGCGCGCCCGCGAACTCGGCGCCTGGGGCGTCGAGCCGCATGTCGGCCCGATGGAACTGGCGATCCCGGCGATCAAGGGTATCGGCGACAGCCTGATCTATCTGGTCGACCGCTATGGTTCGCGTGGCACCATCTACGATGTGGACTTCGTGCCGATCAAGGGCGCCGAGCGCAATCCGAAAGGCGTCGGTCTGACCTATGTCGATCACCTCACCCATAATGTGCATCGCGGGCGCATGGCGGAATGGGCGGAGTTCTATGAACGCCTGTTCAATTTCCGTGAGATCAAGTATTTCGACATCGAGGGCAAGCTGACCGGCCTGAAGTCGAAGGCCATGACCAGCCCCTGCGGCAAGATCCGCATCCCAATCAACGAGAGCTCCGACGACAAGTCGCAGATTGCCGAATACCTGAATGCCTATCATGGCGAAGGCATCCAGCACGTCGCGCTCGGCACCGACGACATCTACAGCACCGTCAGCAGCCTGCGCGGCCGCGACGTGCCGTTCCAGTCGACGCTCGACACCTATTACGACCAGGTGCCGGACCGTGTACCTGGCCATAACGAGGATCTTGCCCGCCTCAAGGAGCTGCAGATCCTGATCGACGGCGCACCGACCCAGAATCAGGGCCTGCTGCTGCAGATCTTCACCGAGAATGTAATTGGTCCGATCTTCTTCGAGATCATCCAGCGTAAAGGCAACGAAGGTTTCGGCGAGGGCAACTTCAAGGCGCTGTTCGAGTCCATTGAGCTCGATCAGATCCGCCGCGGTGTGCTCAAGCCGAACGCATAAGCGTCAATAGCAGTTCAATAAGCAGTAAGGAGAAAAACGCCATGGCCAAGACATGGATTCCGATGACCCACAGCGCGGGGGTGGCCTCGCGCCAGGCCCATGTCGCCCTGCCCGAAGGCACTTATGAACGTGAGATGGGCAAGGAGGGTTTCTTCGGTCCAGCGGCCCATCTCTATCACCAGAACCCGCCGACCGGCTGGATCGACTGGGAAGGCCCGCTGAAGCCGCGGGCCTTTGATACGGCGAAGTTCGCCGATGCCGTCAGTTGCCCGTGGAAGGCCAAGCTGCTGCTCGGCAATGCCCATGTGAAATACCGTCACATGCTGATGACCGAGACGATGGATCACCTGGTCCGCAACGGTGACGGCGACGAGCTGCTTTTCGTTCATGATGGCGAAGGCGAGCTGTTCTGCGACTTCGGGCATTTCTCCTACACGGAAGGCGACTACATCATGCTGCCGCGCGGCACCATGTGGCGCCTTGAGCCCCGCAGCCCCAGCAAGTTCCTGCTGATCGAAGCGACCAACGACAGCTATCGCCTGCCCGACAAGGGGCTGCTTGGTCCGCATGCGATCTTCGACCCCGCCGTACTGCGGATTCCGGAGATTGACGAAGCCTTCAAGGCGCAGCAGCAGAAGGGCCCGGTGAGCGGCGGCAAAGCCTGGCGCGTGGTGATCAAGCGGCGCGACCAGCTCTCCACCGTCACCTATCCTTTCAACCCGCTGGATGTGGTCGGCTGGAAGGGCGATCTCACCGCGGTGAAGCTGAACTGGCGCGACATCCGGCCGCTGATGAGCCACCGCTATCACCTGCCGCCTTCGGCGCATACCACCTTCCTGGCATCGCGCTTCGTTGTCTGCACCTTCGTGCCGCGTCCGATCGAGAGCGATCCCGAAGCGCTGAAGGTGCCTTTCTTCCACAACAACGACGATTATGACGAGGTGATCTTCTACCATCAGGGCCAGTTCTTCAGCCGCGACAATATCCATCCCGGCATGATCACCCTGCATCCCTGCGGCTTCCCGCATGGCCCGCATCCCAAGGCTTTCGCCACCGGCGCCAAGGCTGCGCGGAAGGAGACCGACGAAGTCGCCGTGATGCTCGACACCCGCGATGCGCTGGATGTCGCGCCCGCCGCCGAGAGCGTCGAGTTCAAGGGCTATGTCGGCACCTGGAACCCGGAAGGCTTCAAGCAGGCCGCGGAATAATCGCAAACATCAGCTGGCGTCCCCGCACATGCGGGGACCTAGTCTTCAGTTTTTGCTTCCCACGCTCGTGGGAGTATCTAAGCGTTCAGGAGATAAACACCGATGAAACTAGCCTCGCTGCGGCATGGCCGCGATGGCCGCCTTTGCGTTGTCAGCCGGGATCTGACCCGGATGCTGCCGGTCGATAACCTGCTGCCGACATTGCAGATGGCCCTGGACAGCTGGGCGATCAGCGCGCCGAAGCTGCAGCAGATTTCAGATGCGCTGAACAAGGGCGAGATCGGCAATGCCATTGCCTACGATCCGGACAAGCTCGCCTCGCCCCTTCCCCGTGCCTATCAATGGTGCGACGGTTCGGCCTATCTCAATCATGTCGAACTGGTGCGCAAGGCGCGCGGCGCGCAGATGCCGCCGGAATTTTTGCACGATCCGCTGATGTATCAGGGCGGCTCGGACGACTTCCTGCCGCCCACTGCCGACATCCCGGTGGCCGACGAGGCTTACGGCATCGACATGGAAGGCGAAGTGGCCGCAATCACCGATGACGTGCCGATGGGCATTTCGGCGAAGGATGCCGCTGGGCATATCAAGCTGCTGATGCTGGTCAACGACGTCTCGCTGCGCGGCCTTATTCCCAACGAACTCGCCAAGGGCTTCGGCTTCTTCCATGGCAAGCCATCCACCGCTTTTTCGCCGGTGGCGGTAACACCCGATGAACTTGGCCCCGACTGGCGGGATTCCAAGGTCTGCCGCCCGCTGGTGACGCATCTGAACGGCAAGAAGTTCGGCGAGCCCGATGCGGGCACCGACATGCAGTTCAGCCTCGCCGATCTGATCGCCCATGCCGCCAAGACGCGTAACCTGCGCGCCGGCTGCATCGTCGGCAGCGGCACGGTGTCGAACCGCGATGCCTCGAAGGGCTTCTCCTGCCTGGCCGAGATCCGCATGATCGAGACGATCAACGAAGGCAAGCCGAAGACGCCGTTCATGAAATTCGGTGACCGCGTGCGCATCGAGATGTTCGACCGCGACGGCAAGTCGATCTTCGGCGCCATCGATCAGAAGGTGGTGAAATACACCGGGCCGTAAGATCGGGGTTGCTTCATTACCGACGTGCCAAACCTGCTGCACCCTCGGAGTTCCAACTCCGAGGGTGTTGCTTTTCGGCGTAGAGATGCCCGAGCCCGGGCATGACAATTGGAAGCTCGGCAGCAAAGACTCCTGCGCTGCCTTGCGGCTGTCTTACGCTATTCCCAGCGCGCGATCAGAAACGAAAGGGTTGGTCGCCCTCTCCTGACCGAAGGTGGAAAGCGGGCCATGGCCGGGGACAAAGGTAATGTCGTCACCGAGCGGGAACAGTTTCTCGCGGATCGAGCGGATCAAATCGGCGTGATTGCCGCGCGGGAAATCTGTGCGGCCGATGGAGCCCTGGAACAGAACGTCCCCCACCAGCGCCACCCGCGACAGCCGATGCACGAAGACGACATGGCCCGGCGTATGGCCGGGGCAATGCACGACATCCAGCTTCAGATTGCCAACCTCGACAACGTCGCCGTCTTTCAGCCAGCGCGTCGGCGTGAAGCTGCGGCAGGGCGGGAAGCCGTACTGCTTGGCCGCCTGCGGCATGCCATCGATCCAGAATTTGTCGTCCTCATGCGGCCCTTCGATGGGCAGATCGAGCTGCTCGGCAATATCCATCACCGCGCCGGCATGATCGAGATGGCCATGGGTGACCAGCAGCTTCTCAAGGGTCACGCCACGGCGCTTTGCCGCTTCCAGCAATTGCTGCGGCTCGCCGCCGGCATCGACCAGCGCGCCGCGCATCGTCTCCGGGCACCAGATCAGCGAGCAATTCTGCTGGAACGGGGTGACCGGATTGATTTCGGCATGCAGGCGGGGGGCAGCTTCGGAGGGACGGCTATCGTCAGTCATGTACCCGACTTAACCAGCCAGAACGGCTTTGGCAATGCCGTCCGCCCGGAATGATGACCGTTGCGACAGCCTTACGCGGAAAGATCCGCAGACAGCGCCGCGGTATCCGTCGGGTTATCCTGATAGGCCTGTGCGGCGCGCGCGGTGACAGTCAGCGATGCCGCGGCTGGCGCCGCCTCAGCCATGATCGACTGCAGACTCTGGATCGCACTGTTGCGCAGCCAGTCGTCGCCCTGATGCGCCAGATCGGCTAAAGCCCCAATGGCATCGATCGTCGCCAGAAGTCTGGTGGGCATGTCGGCGCCGGCTCGCAGATCGGCCAGCGTCTCACTCAGCAGCCCGACAATCTCACCCGCATAGCGGCGGAAATCGCGGGCCGTATTGGCTGGCGTCGGCAGCCGGTCGAGGAAGCTTTGCAGCGCTGCCATCCCCGCGGTTTCGCCCTTCAGGGCGCGCCCCAGACGACTAATCGCCGAAGCCAGCGGCTGCAGATTGTTGTTGTTCGGATTGGCATCGGTAAGCCGCTTGTCGCCGACGCGGATGATCACGTCGCGCAAGGCATCGGCTGCTGCGCGGTTGGTCGCCGCAGCGAACTGCCGCAAGCCATCGCTCAGATTGCGGAATAGCTGCGGGTCGCGCCAGTAATCGGCGAATTCGAACCCGCCCTGTCCGATCACGCTGGTTTCAATACGGCCCACGATATCGCCAAGAATCTCCCCGCCGCGCGCATTGCCGACCGTTTGTGCGAAGCTCTGCAGGAATCCCGACAGGCTGGTGACCAGAGCGCTGTCACGATCATTGCTGCTCCCGGCGCTGGCAATGCGGTCGAACACGTCGCGCAGTGCGCTCAGCGCATCCAGTGTCCGCGCGCTAACCGGCGCCGTATTGGTATTGACGGGCGTGGAAACGCCGGCGGCCGGCGGCGTCTCAGATGGCGATGGTGGTAGCGTCGGATCGGCGCCAGCCGTATCTGCCGGCACGCCAGAATCAGGCGTCGGAGCGGAGGTGTCCGTTGGAGCCGTCGTATCCGGCGGCGTCGTAGCCGGAGTCGGGCTACCCGGCGATGGCGCGCTCGGCGCCTCAATGCCTGGTGTCGCAGAATTTGGTGTCCCAGTGCTCGGCGCCCCGGGTCCCGGCTTCACAGGATGCGGTGGGGCGGCAGGGCTACGGAAACGCGGCAAAGGCTCAGCATCGCTGTGCCGCCGGCTCTCGGCGCGGCGGGAAGCCTCCAGCGCGGCGATCAGGTCGGTATCGAGAAGTGGCCGGTCCAGACGCAGTTGCGGCCGCTGAGCCTTGTTCTGCTGCTTCTGCTGCGAAGACGACGGCAGTAGCTGCTCAGCCAGCGTCTTCCCTTGGCTGGTCTGGTTGGAGACCATCCGGGAGAGAAGGACAAGCGCTGCGCGCCCATTGACGGGATTAACCATAGGTTTAGAGTTACTGCGCTTCGGGTCGCGTTAAAATATATTGATTTTTAGGCGTTTCCATTGGTTAATTCTACTTGAAGATATATTAAATTCAATATGATTCTAGTTAATTAATTCTACCTGCACTAGGATACAGGGCGTCTATGCGCGTCCCCTGCTCTTCGCCATCCGGGTTATGTTTCACGTGAAACATACCCGGAACACAAACCAGTCTTTCTGGCCTGCGCTCAGATAGCGCGCCTATTCAATCAACGGGTTGCCCCGTTCAATGCGATAGTGTACGGCAAGGCGCTCAAGTCGGACGGAATGGCAGGACTCATGGCGCAGCAACGGAAACAGCCGAAATCGGGCGAGCGTAAAGGTTCGCTGCCGGTCGTTTACGTGCTGAACGGGCCAAACCTCAACATGCTGGGGCTGCGCGAGCCGACCATTTACGGCAAGGAAACCCTGGCCGATGTCGAGAAGCTTTGCCGCGCGGCCGGCAGCCGTCTCGGCCTGGCCATCGATTTCCGCCAGAGCAACCATGAGGGTGAGCTGGTCGACTGGATCCAGGAGGCGCGCAGCAAGGCGGCCGGAATCGTCATCAATGCCGGCGCCTACACGCATACCTCGGTTGCCATGCTGGATGCCTTGAATGCCGCCGAGAAACCGGTTGTCGAAGTCCATTTGTCCAATATCTTCCGGCGCGAGAGCTTCCGCCATCACTCCTATATTTCGCTGGCTGCGAAAGGCGTGATCTGCGGCTTTGGCCCGAAGGGTTATGTCTTGGCGCTGGAAGCGCTGGCCGAAACCATCTGAATCCCGCATCTTCGCGATAACGATTCGCATTCGAATAGAGGAGTTCTCCCATGGCGTCCGCGCCGAAGGAAAAGAACGGCAAGCCCAGCGCCAGCCGCGTTGACCAGCAGATGATCCGCGACCTGGCCGAGTTGCTGAACGAGACCGGCCTGACCGAGATTGAATGGAGCGAAGGTCCGCTGAAGGTACGGGTTACCAAGGGCGGCGCGGTCTACGCCGCTGCTCCGGCCTTTGCCCCTGCCCCGACCGCTGCGGCGGCGCCTGCCGCTGCTGGTGCCAGCGCCGGTGCCTCAGGTGGCGAGGTCGACTATTCCAACCATCCCGGCGCGGTGAAGTCGCCGATGGTCGGCACCGTCTATGTCGCGCCGGAACCGGGCGCTGCGCCCTTCGTCAAGCTGGGCGATACCGTCAATGCCGGTCAGACGCTTCTGATCGTTGAGGCGATGAAGACCATGAACCCGATCACGGCGCCCAAGGGTGGCCGGATCTCGAAAATCCTGATCGAGAATCAGCAGCCGGTCGAATTCGGCCAGCCTCTGCTGATCATCGAATAAGGGATCGGATTGCCCATGTTCGACAAGGTGCTGATCGCCAATCGCGGCGAGATCGCGCTTCGCATTCACCGTGCCTGCCGCGAGATGGGCATTCGCACCGTGGCGGTGCATTCCACCGCGGATGCGGATGCCATGCATGTCCGCATCGCCGATGAGTCCGTCTGCATCGGCCCGCCGCCCTCCAGCCAGAGTTATCTGAACATTCCCGCCATCATCGCGGCTGCCGAAATCACCGGCGCGGACGCGATCCATCCGGGTTACGGCTTCCTGTCCGAGAACGCCAAGTTCGCCGAGATCGTCGAGGCGCATGGCATCGCCTTCATCGGGCCGACGCCCGAGCACATCAAGATGATGGGCGACAAGATCACCGCCAAGCAGGTGGCGAAGGATCTTGGCCTGCCGGTGGTGCCAGGTTCCGACGGCGCCATCGAATCCGAAGCCCAGGGTCGAAAGCTGGCCGATGACATGGGCTACCCGGTGCTGATCAAGGCCACTGCGGGCGGTGGCGGCCGCGGCATGAAAGTGGTCCGTTCGCCTGACGAATTCGGCCCGGCTTTGGCCCAGGCACGCAACGAGGCGCGCAACGCTTTCGGTAATGACTCGGTCTATGTCGAGAAATATCTCGCCCGGCCGCGTCACATCGAAATGCAGATCTTCGGCGACAGTCATGGCAATGCCGTGCATCTGGGCGAACGCGATTGCTCGCTGCAGCGCCGCCACCAGAAGGTGCTGGAAGAAGCCCGCTCGCCGGCACTGAATGACGATCAGCGTGCCCAGATCGGCCAGATTGCCGCCAATGCCATCGCCAAACTCGGCTATCGCGGCGCCGGCACCATCGAGTTCCTGTACGAGAACGGCCAGTTCTATTTCATCGAGATGAATACCCGCCTGCAGGTGGAGCATCCAGTGACCGAGATGATCACCGGCCTCGATCTCGTGCGCGAGCAGATCCGCGTCGCTGATGGCGCGCCGCTCGGCTACACGCAGGACGACATCAAGTTCAACGGCCACGCCATCGAATGCCGCATCAACGCCGAGAATCCGCGCACCTTTGCGCCCTCGCCCGGCCGCGTTACCGAATATCACGTGCCCGGCGGTCTGGGCGTACGCGTCGATAGCGCGCTCTATGCCGGCTATCAGATTCCGCCGCATTACGACAGCTTGATTGGCAAGCTGATCGTCCACGGTACCAACCGCAATGAATGTCTGATGCGGCTGCGCCGGGCGCTGGAGGAGTATGCGATCGGCGGGCTGGAAACCACCATTCCACTGCATCTTGCGCTGATCAACGAGCCCGACTTCGTTAACGGCGCCTACGACATCCACTGGCTGGAAGAGTTTATCGCCCGGCAAGGATAGGTTCGATGGCGGGACTGGCGCGGCGCGTTCGCCGCGCTAAGCTCATGTGCAAATGGTGAGCACCCGCCCCGAACCGCTGACGCCCGAGTTGCTGCTCCAGGCTTATGCGCGCGGCTATTTCCCGATGGCCGACAGCGCCGACGACCCCGGATATTTCTGGGTCTATCCGCAGCGCCGGGGCATCCTGCCGCTGGACAGCTTCCATGTCCCGCGCAAGCTTGCGCGCACGGTGCGCGCCGGTCGTTTCCGCATCACCGTGGATCAGGATTTTGCCGCCGTCATTGCGGCCTGCGCCGCGCCCGCCGATCATCCCCAGCGCCGCAACACCTGGATTAACGAAACCATCCGCCACGCCTATATCCAGCTGCACCGGCTTGGCTTTGCGCATAGCGTCGAATGCTGGGATGGCGAGAACCTCGTCGGCGGGCTTTACGGGGTGAAGCTGGGAGCGGCCTTCTTCGGCGAAAGCATGTTCAGCCGCGCCACCGATGCCTCGAAGGTGGCATTGGTGCATCTGGTCGGTCGCCTGATCGCGGGCGGCTTCGTCTTGCTGGATACCCAGTTCGTGACGCCGCACCTGATGCAGTTCGGTGCCATCGAAGTGCCGCGCGAGAAATACCTAGATATGCTCTTCGACGCGCTGCCGCGCCGCGCTGACTTCTACGGCTTGCCGCCCGATGCGCCGTCCGACCTGGTTCTGCAATCGATCAGCCAGACATCGTAGACGGGATGCTCCAGCGGATTGAGCCCCGGGCTTGAGGCGAACATCCAGCCGTGGAAGCGCTCGAGCGGCTCCTGCTCCGGCCGCTCTTCAACGATTTCGAGATAGGCTGCGCTTTCCGGCGGATATTCCGGCGGCCGCTTGCGGCAGGTCCGCACCGTGACTTTGAGCGTGCCAAAGCCAATGGTCTGATCGACCGGCGCCTCGAAGGTGTAGATGCGTGCGGTGATCTTATCCAATCCCTGCAGCACGGCGATCGGCATCGGATTGGACGGATATTGCGGCGTATTGTCTGGGACCTGCGCCACCGCAGGCGCCGTGGCCAGCAATGCCGTCGCGATGAGGAAGCGCCGAATTACAGCCACAGGGCTACGCGCAATTGAATGGATTACTTCGGCAGCGGAGACAATTCGGTCTCGCCGCCCTCCTGCCCCTTGCCGCTATTGCCGGCGCCGGTGGCGCTGAAGATCGCCTGACCGATCAGATCCATCAGGTTGACCGAACCCTGCGTGTACTTCACTTCCTGGCCGGCCTTCAGCATCACGTCGCTGCCGCCCGGCTCGATGGACAGATAGTTGCCGCCCAGCAGCCCCTCGGAGGCAACCTTCACAGCCGTGTCCTCCGGCAGTTCGTAGCGGCTATCGACAGAGAAGGTGACCACCGCAGTATAGGTCTTCGGATCGAGCGTCTGGCGAGTAATCGTGCCGATCTTGATGCCGGACAGGCGCACATCGCCGCCGACGACCAGGCCATCGGCACGGTTGAAGCGTGCATGCAGCTCGTAACCCGACAGGCCGGCATTGCCGAACCCGGTCTTGGTATAGGCGAAGCCGAGGAAGAACAGGGCCACTGCCAGCACGACCGCGCCGATCAGGGTTTCAACCAGATTGCCGTTCATTGCTGCCCTCTCTCCTGTCAGCTCCAGGTGGCCGTTATTCCGGCCGCCAGGCTTCGTAATCGCCGGTCGCCGCCGGGCGCTGACCGCCCTTGGCGACACTGCCCTGCGGACGATAGGCGTAGGGCGTGCCGCTCAGGTTCGGCACATGCTCCTTCTGCCAGGGCTTCCGCTCGATGCCGCCGATCGGGGCGTCATCCGTCGTATAATGCAGCCAGGCGTGCCATTCCGGCGGAACCTTGGAGGCCTCCGGCTTGCCATTATAGATGACCCAGCGCTTGCGCCCGCCCTTCTCGCGGAAATAGCGGTTGCCAAACTTGTCCTGGCCGACGAATTCGCCCTTCCACCAGGTGTAGAGCTTGGTGCCGATAAGACTCATGGGATTTACCTCAACCGGAATCCGGGCCGAAATTCGGCCGGACTATGGCATTCCCGCCCCCGCCGGGCAAGCCTCGCAGCGGGCGGGCAGGATCACTTAACGTGCTGTAATCAGCGCGATTTCCTGGGCGAATTCGCGCTCCAGTTCACGCTTGGCCGCCGTTTCGAAAGCCGGGTATTTCGCCGCGGCTGCCTGCAGGGCGGGGTTGTCGCGCGGCAGGTCTTCCGGCCGCAGGATGTCGTTCGCCCGCACCTGCCCCTTCTGGCCCAGCCCCAGGACGGCTCGGGTGATGGCGGTGGTCAGCAGGCGCTGCCCCTCCCCGCTGGCGAAATAGGCGTCCAGCGCGTCGATCTCCGATTTGCTGTAGCTCTGCACGGCGGCATTGACCACCGAGCCGCGAAAGCGCTGGCCTGCGCCCGGCGCCCGCTGGCGCAAGCTTTCGGCGCGGGCCTGCTGCGCTGGCGTCTCGGTTGGCAGGAAGGTCAGATAAAGCTGGACCATGGTATCGACCCGCTTTTCCAAGCCGATGGTGGTCATCAGCCGCTCAGCCGCCTCCCGCGTCGCCTTGTCCGGGGCCGCGGCAGCCGGCAAGACGAAAACGGCCGTAAAAAAAATCACGGTGGCGGCAAGAAAGCGGCGCATGAGCGAATCCTGAATAACTCAACGAGTCATATTGAGCAGGGGAATATGGCAAATCCCTGTCAATGTCTCGTCGGGCGATATGTAGCAGATTTCGTGTTTGCTCGTCCCGGCGCGTTCACCTACATTTAGGGCCGTTGCGGCGAGATGGCGCTAGATGTTGGGCTTTTCACCCTTCTTCAGTCGCCTCATTAGACCACAACACATTGATTTCATTGGGCGACTTAGTACGGCGGGGAAAGAATCACCATGCGTATTCAGCGGCATTTCACCATCGCAGGCGAAGACGCTTATGCAGGTCTGGAGTGGAAGACCACGACGAGCGAAATCCGCAATCCGGATGGCAGCGTGGTGTTCAAGCTGGATCAGCTGGAAGTGCCCGCTGGCTGGTCGCAGGTGGCCGCCGACGTGCTGGCCCAGAAGTATTTCCGCCGCGCCGGCGTCCCGGTCGCGCTGAAGCCGGTGCCGGAAGAGGATGTCCCCGAATTCCTCTGGCGCCGCGAGGCTGATACCGAGGCACTTGAGTCGCTGCAGCCGCAGGACCGCACCACCCAGGAAACCAGCGGCCGCGAGGTTTTCGACCGTCTGGCCGGCACCTGGGCCTATTGGGGCTGGAAGGGCGGTTATTTCGATTCGGAAGCAGATGCCCGCGCCTATTATGATGAGATGCGGTTCATGCTGGCGGCCCAGATCGCCGCGCCGAACTCGCCGCAATGGTTCAATACCGGCCTGCATTGGGCCTATGGCATCGACGGCCCGGCGCAGGGCCACTATTACGTCGACTACAAGACCGGAAAGCTGACCAAGTCCAGTTCGGCCTATGAGCATCCGCAGCCGCATGCCTGCTTCATCCAATCGGTGCAGGACGACCTCGTCAACGAGGGCGGCATCATGGATCTGTGGGTGCGCGAAGCGCGCCTGTTCAAATACGGCTCCGGCACCGGCAGCAATTTCTCGAAGCTGCGCGCCGAAGGCGAAAAGCTGTCCGGCGGCGGCAAATCGTCGGGCCTGATGAGCTTCCTGAAAATCGGCGACCGCGCCGCCGGCGCGATCAAGTCGGGCGGCACGACACGCCGCGCTGCCAAGATGGTGATCTGCGATATCGACCATCCCGATATCGAGCAGTTCATCGACTGGAAGGTGGTCGAGGAGCAAAAGGTTGCGGCGCTGGTTGCCGGCTCCAAGCTGGCCAACAAGCACCTCAACCTGATCATGAAAGCCTGCCAACTCGGCTCTGGCGATGACCGCTTTGATCCGAAGAAGAATGTGCAGTTGCGCCGCGAGATCGTCGCCGCCCGCAAGGCGATGATCCCGGAGAACTACATCCAGCGCGTCATCCAGTTCGCCAAGCAGGGCTATACTGAGATCGAATTCCCGACCTATGACACGGATTGGGATTCGGAAGCGTATCTCTCGGTCTCGGGCCAGAACTCGAATAACTCCGTCCGCGTCTCGGACGAGTTCCTGCGTGCCGTCGAGCAGGACGGCAACTGGAACCTCACCTTCCGCGGCAACGGCAAGGTGGCGAAAACGGTGAAGGCCCGCGACCTGTGGGAGCGCATCGGCTATGCGGCCTGGGCTTCGGCCGATCCGGGCATTCAGTTCGATACCAGCATCAACGACTGGCATACCTGTCCGGCGGATGGCCGCATCAACGCGTCCAATCCCTGCTCGGAATACATGTTTCTGGACGATACGGCCTGCAACCTCGCCTCGCTGAACCTGATGTGCTTCCGTCAGGACGACGGCAGCTTCGACGTCGAGGGCTTCCAGCACGCCGTGCGGCTGTGGACCATCACGCTGGAAATCAGCGTGATGATGGCGCAGTTTCCGAGCCGCGAGATCGCTGAGCTGTCTTACAAGTTCCGCACGCTTGGCCTGGGTTATGCCAATCTGGGCGCGCTGCTGATGTCGTGTGGCCTGTCTTACGACTCTGATGCCGGCCGCGCGCTTTGCGGCGCCATCACTGCGCTGATGACCGGTATTGCCTACGCCACCTCGGCCGAGATGGCGGGCGAACTCGGCGCCTTCCCCGGCTATGCGCCGAATGCGGAAAACATGCTGCGTGTGATCCGCAATCACCGCCGCGCCGCCCAGGGCGATCATTTCGGCTATGAAGGCGTGACCACGCCGCCGGTGCCGCTGGATCATGCAAGCTGTCCCGATGCTGCCCTGCTCGGCGCCGCCGAGGCGGCCTGGGATCTGGCACTCGAGCTTGGCCAGCAACATGGCTACCGCAACGCTCAGGTCAGCGTGATCGCGCCGACCGGCACCATCGGTCTGGTGATGGACTGCGATACCACCGGCATCGAGCCGGACTTCGCGCTGGTGAAGTTCAAGAAGCTCGCTGGCGGCGGTTACTTCAAGATCATCAACCGTACCGTACCGCTGGCACTCAAGACGCTGGGCTACACGGATGCACAGATCAAGGATATCGTCGACTACGCGGTCGGCCATGGCACCCTGAAGGGCGCGCCTGGCGTCAACCACGAGACGCTGAAGGCCAAGGGCTTCACCGACGAGGTGATTGCGAAGGTGGAGAAGAACCTGCGCGGCGCCTTCGACATCAAGTTCGTGTTGAACCGCTGGACGGTAGGTGCAGATTTCTGCAAGAGCCTTGGCTTCACCGATGCCCAGCTTGACGATCCCAGCTTCGACCTGCTGTCAGCGCTGGGCTTCAGCAGCCAGGAAATCGCCGCGGCAAACCTTTATTGCTGCGGCGCCATGACGGTGGAAGGCGCGCCGCATCTGCGCGATGCGCATCTGCCGGTTTTCGATTGCGCCAATCCCTGCGGCAAGGACGGTAAGCGCTTCCTCTCGGCGGAAAGCCATATCCGCATGATGGCGGCGGCGCAGCCCTTCATCACGGGCGCGATTTCCAAGACCATCAACATGCCGAACCTTGCCACTGTTGATGACTGCAAGCAGGCCTACATGCTGGCCTGGAAGCTGGGCTGCAAGGCGATTGCGCTCTATCGCGATGGCTCTAAGCTGAGCCAGCCGCTGCAGGCGCAGGTGCTGGAGGATGACAGCGACGATGAAGGCCTCGCCGAGCAGCTGGCAGATGCGCCCTCCGCCCAGCGCGCCCAGGTCATTGCCGAGCGCATCGTCGAGAAGCATGTTGCCGGCCGTCTGAAGCTGCCGCTGCGCCGCAAGGGTTACACCCAGAAGGCGATCGTCGGCGGGCACAAGGTATATCTGCGCACCGGCGAATATGACGACGGCAAGCTGGGCGAGATTTTCATCGACATGCACAAGGAAGGCGCCGCCTTCCGCAGCCTGATGAACAACTTCGCCATCGCGATCTCCATCGGACTGCAGTACGGCGTGCCACTGGAAGAATTCGTCGATGCCTTCACCTTCACCCGCTTCGAGCCCTCGGGCATGGTGGAAGGCAACGACGTCATCAAAATGGCGACGTCGATTCTCGACTACGTCTTCCGCGAACTGGCGATCAGCTATCTCGGCCGCACCGATCTCGCCCATGTGCAGCCCGACGATCTGCGCCACGACGCGCTGGGCGCCAAGCAGGCGCCGATGAAGGAGGTCGAACAGGTCGAGGAAGTGATCAAGGTCGCCTCCACCGGCTATATCCGCTCGAACCTTTACGTGCTGAAGGGCGGCCAGAACCGCGCGCCGACGGCCGAGCTGCAGGCCACCGGCACTGATGGTCCGATGATGTCGGTCTCCGCCGAAACGGCGGTGACGGTGAGCACCAGCAGCAAGGTGATGGAGCGCATCGCCGAAGCCCGCATGAAGGGCTACGAGGGCGATGCCTGCCCCGAATGCGGCAACTTCACGCTGGTGCGCAACGGCACCTGTCTGAAATGCGATAGCTGCGGCTCGACCACGGGCTGCTCGTAAGCCTTAGTTCACAGTTCTCTCCTCCAGAAGAAGCCCCGGCGCACAGAAGTGCGTCGGGGTTTTATTTGGCCGCCAGGGGATTTTGTGTTGACCATCGCTCGGCTAGCCTGCCTCGGATGAAGCAGCAAATCGGCGCATGATTAGGATTGTTCAGGCCCGAACCTGTTCCCCATATTGTTGCTCTGCTCTCTGTTGATGGGAGGCAGCGCAGCCGCTGAAACCAGCTGGCAGAACCAGCTTCTTGCCGCAGTGAACGCAACCCGCGCCACCCATAATCTTGCGTTGCTGCGATGGAGCGACCGTTTGGCGGAGGCGGCGTTAGCTCATGCCGCCGATCTGCAAACCTGTGGCAAGCTCAGCCATGAAGGCTGCGACGGCGGCGATCTGCGCAGGCGGCTGCACCAGGCTGGTTATCGTTTCCGCAATGCAGCCGAGAATATCGCACTTTGCCTCTGCGATCCGTCCGAGGTGGTACGGCTGTGGATGAACAGCGAAGGCCACCGCCGCAATCTGCTCGATCCCAGCATCGTCGAACTGGGCGGCAGCCGTCTCAGTGACCGCGAAGATTTTCGCCGCGATCTATGGGTGCTGGTACTCGGGCGAGAGTAGATATTACTGCCCGAAGGCGAGCTTCAGAGCCACCCCCATCTCAGCCAATGCCTGGCCGGCCTGCGGCATGACTTTACCCAAAGTCACGAAGCCATGAATCTGGCCTGCGAACTCGCGGAACACCACCGGCACGCCAGCCTTCTTCAGCGCCATCGCATAAGCTTCGCCTTCGTCGCGCAGAGGGTCATGGCCGGCCACCAGCACGTAGGCCGGCGGCAAGCCTTGCAGGCTTTTCGCGTGCAGCGGAGACGCGCGCCAGTCGTCCCGATCCTCGGGGCCGTTCAGATAGTGCTGCTGGAACCAGTCCATGCTGGCTCGCGTCAGCAGATGACCCTCGGCAAACTTCGTATGCGAGGCTGTCGTCATATGCATGTCGGTCGCGGGATAGATCAGCAGCTGATAGGCAATCTTCGGCACGTTTTCCAAGCCTCGTGCCATGAGACAGACCACCGCCGCCAGATTGCCGCCGGCGGAATCGCCGCCAACTGCCAGCCTGTCGGCATCGACGCGCAGCGGCTTCGCCTCATCCGCCACCCATTTCGCCGCGGCATAGGCATCGTCTACCGCCATCGGGAACTTGCATTCCGGCCCCATGCGGTAATCGACCGCGATCACCGCGCAGCGGGCCTCGGTGCTCAAGATCCGGCAAACCACGTCATGCGTGTCGAGATCGCCCAGCACCCAGCCGCCCCCATGGTAATAGACCAGAACCGGCAGCACTTCTTTCTTGTCGACACCGGCCGGCCGGTAATAGCGCAGCGGGATCGGGCCATGCGGGCCGGGCGCGGCGATATTGTCGACCTCCGACATTTCCGGCGGCTCCGGCGTGACGGCGCCGCGGCTGTCCTTGTAAAGCTTGCGCGCCGCTTCCGGTGTCATCGTCGCGTAGTCGGGACGATTGGCCGCTTTGACGAGGGCCAGATAGGCTTCGGCTTCTTTGTCCAGCATGGCGAGGCGTGTTCTCTCTTTTTATCAGCCGAGGGCGGGGAATAGCCCCCGTAACCCGTTAGCGAAGATTTGAACCGCTACCGCGGCCAGCAGCAAGCCGAAAATGCGGTTGAGGATGTTGATCCCGGTGCGCCCCAAACGGTTGCCGATCGGCTGGGCCAGCTTCAGCACAATCCAGACGATTACACAGATCAGCGCCAGCACCGCGATGCTCAAGGCGGAATGGGCCAATCCCTCGCCCTTCTGCACATGAATGATGATTGCCGAGATTGAGCCGGGACCGACCAGCAGCGGCATGGCGATCGGCACGACGCCGACGGCTTCGCGGTCGGATGCCTCCGCCTCCTCTTCCGGCGTATGCTGCTGCGGGCTGAGCTTGGCGTTGATCATGCTGAGCGACATCAGAAACAGCACGATACCGCCGCCAACCTGAAAGGCCGGCAGACTGGCGCCCATGAAGCGCAGAATCACGTCGCCCGAGAAGCCGGCGATCAGCAGCCCTCCAAACACGGCCAGGGCCGCCACGCGCGCCGTCTGATTGCGGTAGGATTTCGGCCGCCCCTCGGTCAGCAGCAGGAAGACCGGGATCGCCGCGAAGGGATCGAGAATCGCGAGCAGGGTCAGCGCGAAGCGGACATAATCGAGGATATCGAGCATGCCGCTCCGCCGTCTCCGTCGTTACGATTTCTTGTCCGCTTCAGGTGCGACGACACGGATATGCAGCTCGCGAAGCTGCTTCGGTGTCACTTCGCTCGGCGCCTGCATCATCAGATCCTGCGCCTGCTGGTTCATCGGGAACAGCACGACCTCGCGGATATTTGGCTCATCGGCCAGCAGCATGACGATACGGTCGATGCCCGGCGCGATACCGCCGTGCGGCGGGGCGCCATACTTGAACGCGTTCAGCATGCCGCCGAACTTGCTCTCCACCACTTCAGGGCCATAGCCGGCGATCTCGAAGGCACGGTACATGATCTCGGGCTTGTGGTTACGGATGGCGCCCGAAGACAGTTCCACGCCATTGCAGACGATGTCGTACTGATAGGCCAGGATGTCGAGCGGATCCTTGGTGTTCAGCGCTTCCAGACCACCCTGCGGCATCGAGAAGGGATTGTGCGAGAAGTCGATCTTCTTTTCGTCTTCGTTGTACTCGAACATCGGGAAGTCGACGATCCAGCAGAACTTGAAGACGTTCTTCTCGCAGATGTCCAGTTCGTCGCCGATGCGCAGACGCGCCTGACCGGCCAGCTTGGCCGCCGCCGCTTCCTTGTCGCAGGCGAAGAAGATGGCATCGCCGTCCTTCACGTTGCCCTGCTTCTTCAGCAGCGCGATGCGATCGGCATCAAGGAACTTCGCGATCGGCCCCTTGGCTTCCCCATTGTCAAAAATGATATAGCCCAGACCCGCCGCGCCTTCCTGACGTGCCCAGTCATTGAGCTTGTCGAAGAAGCTGCGCGGACGCGACGCTGCGCCGGGCGCCGGAATGCCGCGCACCACAGCGCCGTTTTCGATGTTGCGCGCGAATACGCCGAAGCCCGAGCCGCGGAACACTTCCGTCACGTCGGCCAGGATGATCGGGTTGCGCAGATCAGGCTTGTCGGAGCCGTATTTCAGCATCGCCTCGCGATAGGGAATGCGCGGAAAGTCCTTCGGTCCGCAATCGCGGCCATTGGCGAACTCCTCGAACACGCCATGGATCACCGGACCGACGGCGTTGAAGACGTCCTCCTGCTCGACGAAGCTCATCTCGACATCGAGCTGGTAGAACTCGCCGGGGCTGCGGTCCTTGCGGGCATCCTCATCGCGGAAGCACGGGGCGATCTGGAAATAGCGATCGAAGCCCGAGACCATGATGAGCTGCTTGAACTGCTGCGGCGCCTGCGGCAGCGCATAGAACTTGCCCGGATGCAGACGGCTCGGCACCAGGAAGTCGCGCGCGCCTTCCGGCGAGGACGCCGTCAGGATTGGCGTCTGGAATTCCATGAAGCCCTGCTCGGTCATGCGCCGGCGGATCGAGGAAATGACCTTCGAGCGCAGCACGATATTGTTGTGCAGGCGCTCGCGGCGCAGATCGAGGAAGCGGTATTTCAGACGGATCTCTTCCGGATATTCCTGCTCGCCGAATACCGGCATCGGCAGTTCCTGCGCTTCGCTCAGGACTTCAATGCCAGACACCACCACCTCGATGCTGCCGGTCGGCAGGTTAGGGTTCACCGTCTCCGGCGTACGGGCGACCACCTTGCCGGTGACGCTGACAACGTATTCCGAGCGCAGTGCCTCCATCTGCTTGAAGGCTTCCGAGCCGCTTTCGGCCACGCACTGGGTGATGCCGTAATGGTCCCGCAGGTCGATGAACAGCAGATTGCCGTGGTCGCGCTTGCGATGGACCCAGCCGGCGAGCTTGACTTGGGCGCCGACCTCGCTGGGACGCAGTTGGCCACAGGTATGCGTGCGATAACGGGACATGGAATAACCTTCGGAATCTCTCTGAAAAACCGACGAAAATCGAGGGGGAACTGGCCCTGTCGGACGGGGAAAGTCAAGGCCGATCCTAGCGGAAAATACGCCCCTCGCATACCCTGAGGGGATTGGGCTGAGGCGTTGAGCATGCTAAGAGGCAGCACATGCGTGCCGACCCCTCCCCCATCACCACCACCGACGAACTCGCCCAATTCTGCGCCTCGCTGGCCGGGACGACCTACGTAACGGTGGACACCGAATTCATGCGGGAAACCACCTATTGGCC
This sequence comes from uncultured Ferrovibrio sp., assembly GCF_937960835.1. Lineage (GTDB taxonomy): Bacteria > Pseudomonadota > Alphaproteobacteria > Ferrovibrionales > Ferrovibrionaceae > Ferrovibrio. Next base: position 63,767 of record NZ_CALGPC010000002.1, on the reverse strand, counting down.
CAAGGTCTGCCTGATCCAGCTGGCCGGCCCGGATGAAGCCCGCGTCATCGACCCTCTGGCCGTCGGCCTCTCCCTGGAGCCGCTGTTTGAGCTGCTGCGCAACCCGAAGATTTTGAAGGTATTCCATGCCGCACGGCAGGACCTTGAGATCTTCACCAAACTGATGGGCCAGGTGCCCGCGCCGCTGTTCGATACCCAGGTGGCGGCCATGGTCTGCGGCTTCGGCGACCAGGTTTCCTACGAACAGCTGGCCTCCAAGCTGGCCGGCGCCCAGATCGACAAATCCTCGCGCTTCACCGACTGGGCGCGCCGGCCGCTGACCGAAAAGCAAATCCGCTATGCCCTGTCGGACGTTACGCATCTCCGCAAGATCTACGACAAATTGTCGGCCCGCCTGGAGAAAACCGGCCGCGCCGAGTGGCTGAGCGAGGAAATGGCCGTGCTGGCCGATCCCGCCACCTATGAGCTGCCGCCCGAGAATGCCTGGCGGCGCCTCAAGCCGCGCACCACCAAGGGCGAGTATCTGGCGGTGCTGCAGGCGGCAGCCGCCTGGCGGGAAGTGGAAGCGCGCAACCGCGATATCCCGCGGCAGCGGATCCTGCGCGACGAAAGCCTGATGGAAATCGCCGCCCATCCGCCCAAAACTCCGGAAGACCTGGAGCGCATGCGCGGCCTGTCAAAGGGCTTTGCCGAGGGCAAGATGGGACAAGGGCTGCTTGCCGCCATCGCCTCGAAACTAGCGGCACCCAAGGAGACCTGGCCGGTGCTCGAGCGCGAGCCGGAGCTGCCCCGCGGTATCGGCCCGCTGGTCGAATTGCTGAAAGTGCTGCTCAAGATGAAATGCGACGATCACGACGTCGCGCAGAAGCTGATCGCCTCGTCAGCCGATCTCGACAAGATCGCGGCCGACGACAATGCGGATGTGCCTGCCCTGCAGGGCTGGCGGCGCGAGATCTTCGGCGAGGATGCCCTGCGGCTGAAGCATGGCGAACTGGCGCTGGCGGCCGAAAAAGGCCGGATCAAGCTGGTCCGGCTGAAGGATTAGCCGCCCCCTTCAGCGCGCCTTAGCAACGCGCAACTCGATGCTCCGCCCCAGCGCCTTGCCCAGTGCCTCCATGCGGCGCTGCACGGCCTCACCATCCAGCACTGCATGCTGCGCTGGCAGTTCCAGGACGATGCCATTGCCGCTCGGCCGCAGCTTGCACTCGGCCAGAATGCCGGGCACGCCACCGGATAGCGTCTGAGCCAGGCGAAGCGCCAGACCGACGCGCAAGGCGTATTGGATTTCCTCTGCGTTCAGCAACTGCCAGGCCGGCGCCGCGACCGGATCGCTGGCAGTGCCGGTGTAGCGCGTGAATACGATCAGCGCCAGCAGTGCCCGCTCGTTCTGCAAAATCGCACCAAAAGGTGCATGCAGGATCAGCCCCAGCGATTGCTCGCCGCGATAATCCGGATGCACGCGCCAGGCGGTATCCGACAGGATTGCCGCCGCGTAACGAATGCGCTGCCGCGCCGGCGTGTCGCGCTCGAAGATGGGCGCAATGAATCGGTCGATCTCGGCGCCATGCTCGCCAAAGCGGCCCTCACGGTTTGCCATATGGAGGCAGTAAGCCAGCAGCGGATCTTCGCCGCGCTGGCGCTCATCCAGCAAGGCATAAGCCAGCCCCTCGCGCAGGCCATTGGCCGAGAAGATCACATCTTTGGGCTCCAGCATCTTCAACAGGCGTCGCATCACCAAAGCCGCAATCGGCAGCACATCCTGGCGTTTGCGCGGCACGCCTTCGACGCGGGCCAGGGATTCCTTGCTTTGCTTCGCCAGAAGGCGGGTGAAGTCATTCGCCTCGGCGCGCGGCAGCGAGTATTGATGGATGATGTGCAAGGGGCTGTGCTTCTGCGCCATATGCACGCGGGCAATGGCGCGCCACGAACCGCCCACGGCATAGAGCGACTTGCCCTTCCACTTCTTCAGCCAGCCGACTTCGCTGATCTTTTCGTCGATATAGGCCTTCACGACGGCATAGGAACCGAGATTGGCAATGCGCAGCGGCCCCAGCGGCAGCGTAACGCTGTCGCCAAGCTTCAGACCATCGACAGCCACCAGTTCCAAACTGCCGCCGCCCAAGTCGCCGATGACGCCGCAGGCATCGGGAATGCCGGAGAGCACGCCATAGGCCGAATAGGTTGCCTCCTCCTGACCTGACAGAATGCGAACCTTCTCGCCCGTGTCGCGTTCGATCTGCCTCACAAAAGCGGGACCGTTGCTGGCATCGCGTACGGCAGCGGTGGCCACGATCTGCAACGCCCGCACCTTCATGTGCCGCGCCAAGGCAACAAAGCGACGGATGGCGGCCAGCGCCTGACGCGCCCCCTCCTCGTCCAGCGCGCCCGTTTCGCTCAAGCCGCGGCCGATGCCGCAAAGCACCTTTTCATTGAACATCGGCGTCGGCGCGCGCGACGGCTCATCGAAAACGACAAGACGAACGGAGTTCGACCCGACGTCGATGACGCCAAAAGGCAAACTGCCCGTTACGGCGAGACTTTTGTAAACCGATTGTGCGACTGCCATCCTAGCTCGTCTTCAACTGTAAGCGCGGAATTGCTTCGGGCTTCTTCAATGCCTTGCCGCGCCCAGACAAGCTCGGGTTGGTCATGAAATAGGTATGCGCGCTGAAAGCATCGGGATCGGTCGAGGCGCGGATATACTTATCGCCTTCGACAAGATACCAGCTTTGTGCCTGATCCTTCAGATTGGCAACCATGATCTGATCCAGAATCTGCTCGTGCACGGTGGGATTCTCAATCGGGACCAGCACTTCGACGCGGCGGTCGAAATTGCGCGGCATCCAATCCGCAGAAGATATGAAAACCTTGGCCTCCGGCGACGGCAAGCCATGGCCAGAGCCGAAGCAGACAATGCGCGAATGCTCTAAAAAGCGGCCGATCAGGCTCTTCACCCGGATCGTTTCGCTAAGCCCCGGCAAACCCGGCCGCAGGCAGCAGATGCCGCGCACGATCAGATCGATCTGCACGCCGGCCTGGCTCGCCTGATACAGCGCATCGATCACAACGGGATCAACCAGACTGTTCATCTTGGCCCATATCGCCGCCGGCCGTCCCGCTTCCGCATGACGGATTTCCTCGGTGATCAGCTCCAGCAAACGAGGCCGCAGCGTGTAAGGCGAGATTGCCACCCGCTTCAGATTCTCCGGCGCCGCATAACCGGTTAGAAAATTGAACAGGCAGGTCGCGTCGTGGCAGAGCTCGGGATCATCGGTGAAGAAACTCAGATCCGTATAAACGCGCGCGGTGTATGGATGATAATTGCCGGTACCAAAATGCGCGTAGGTATTGAGCTGGCCACCCTCGCGGCGGATCACCAGCGAAATCTTGGCATGCGTTTTCAGCTCGATGAAGCCGTAGACCACCTGGACGCCGGCACGCTCCAGGTCGCGTGCCCATTTGATGTTGGCGGCCTCATCGAAACGCGCCTTCAACTCAACAAGCGCCGTTACAGACTTGCCGGCTTCCGCAGCCTCGATCAGCGTGCGCACGATCGGGCTGTCATCAGAGGTGCGGTAAAGCGTCTGCTTGATCGCCACAACCTGCGGATCGGCTGCCGCCTGACGCAGGAACTGCACCACTACGTCGAAGCTTTCATACGGATGATGGACGACAATGTCCTTGTGCCGAATTGCGGCAAAGCAGTCGCCGCCGAAATCGCGGATACGCTCCGGAAAACGCGGACTGAACGGCGGGAATTTCAAGTCGGGCAGATCATCGACGATCAGCTTCTTGGTATCGGCAAGACCAAGCAGGCCATCAACGGGGATCACCGTTTCCGGGCTGACGCCGAGTTCCTCGCAAACGAACTTGCGCAGGTCATCTGGCATGTCGTGGTTGATCTTGAGGCGGATCACGTTGCCGCGGCGGCGACGCTTGAGCGCTGTTTCGAACAGCCGCACCAGATCCTCGGCCTCTTCCTCGATTTCGATATCGCTGTCGCGCGTGATGCGGAACAGGCCCGAGCCCAGAATTTCGTAGCCAGGAAACAGCTTGCTGAGAAACAGCCCGACCAGATTCTCCAGCGACAGAAAGCGGATATGCTCGCCTGGCAGGCGCACGAATCGCTCGACCTGGCTCGGCAGCGGCAACAGCGCGTTCAGGCTGCGGCCGTCACGCATCCGCCGCATCTGCATCACCATCGCGAAACCCAGATTGGGGATAAACGGGAAGGGATGCGCGGGATCGATGGCCAGCGGCGTCAGAACCGGAAAGACATGGGCGAGGAAATAATCCTCCAGCCACTTGCGATCGTCGGCAGTGAGATGATGCGGCTCCAGCACATGGATGCCAGCTTCGGCAAGTTCGCGGATTAAGTTGCGCCAGCAAGCCTGCTGCTTAATCATCAGCTCGGTGGCGTCCTGGGTGATCAGCGCCAGTTGCTGCGCGGGTGTCAGGCCGTCCTGGCTATGCTCCTCGATACCGGCGCGGATCTGGCCGTACAGGCCTGCGACGCGGACCATGAAGAACTCATCCAGATTGTTGGCCGAGATCGACAGGAAGCGCAGGCGTTCCAGCAGCGGGTAGCGTTTGTTGTTCGCCTCCTCCATGACGCGCAGATTGAAGGCGAGCCAGGACAGTTCGCGGTTTATGAATCGCTCGCGCGGGCTGAGCGTGATCGGGGGCCGCGCCAGGGGGGCGCCCTCGGGGGGGACGGCCTGGAGATTTTCCGCCAATTGCTGCATATCTGGGCCTCTGTTGCTTCCGGGTATAGGTCTAACGCCCGATCATGTCAAAGCAGCGACAACCGCTCGCCCCCTCGCGCTAAGGATGATTCCATGCTCCGGCTCTGGCTTCTGCGGCATGCCAAATCGGCCTGGGACGACCCCGAGCTGGACGATTTCGCCCGACCATTGAGCCCGCGTGGCGAGAAAGCCTGCCGCCGGCTAGCCCGGCATATGTCCGAGCGCGGCATCCGGCCCGATCTGGTGCTGTGCTCGCCCGCCACTCGCACTCGACAGACCTGGGAGCGGCTGGAAAAACGCCTCGCCCCAACCCCGCCCGACCAAATCAAGACCCGCTTTGAGGCCAAGCTTTATCTGGCTGAGGCGGCCGTCCTGCTCACCGTTATCCGCACTGTGCCCGCCACCTGCCGGGAAGTGCTGCTGATCGGCCACAATCCCGGGTTGGAGGATTTCGCGCGGCGCCTGACCGGGACCAGCGCGGGCAACGCCCTCGCCCGGCTGGAAGAAAAATACCCGACGGCAGGCTTGGCCGAGCTCTGCTTCCCGGTGGAAAACTGGCCGCAGGTCAAACCGGGGGCTGGGTTTCTGGCCAGTTTTGTAACACCGCGCCAACTGGACGGCTGAAAGTCGTAAGGGGCTGACCTGAGCCGGTCGGCGCAAGGGATGCCAAACCAGCCCATCCCGTTCAGCCATCAGCTCCATGCCCGGGAGGGATATTGGCAACACGGAGCGCCCCCTGGACCACCCCTGCCCTTGCCGCCCGGCATTTGGTATCCTGACACGGTTCAGCAGCAGGATTCATCCGTGGCCGATCTGATCAACCTCAACAAGGCCCGCAAGGCGCGGCAGCGGGAGGAGGCCAAGGCGAAGGCGGCCGAGAACCGCATCCGCTATGGCCAGCGCAAGTCCGACCGCGATGCCGCGCGCAAGGAGGAGGCCCGCTTCCAGCGGAAGCTCGACGGCAAGAAACTCGAATAGTCTTCTTTCTTACTGCGCCTGCTCACAGGGCAACGGCATCCGCAGTAGCGCAGGCCATTGCTCGGTCCAGCCCTCGCCATGCGTTGCCACCACACGGCTCACCGCCGCGCAGCGTCCGGCATTCTTTGCGAATTGCTCGATTACGAAAGCCGGAATGACCGTATCCTTAGTTCCCATAAAATGGCGCTGCGGCATCGCGGCAAGCGCTGGGGCCATGGCCGCGATGTCGATGGCGGTGGGCATGGGGGAAACGCGATGAAAGCGGGTGATCGCCGCCGGATCGAGATTGCCCGCCACGGTGCGCAGCGAAACAACATCCTGCCGCCGCGCTGCCAGGGCAGCGGCGATGGCCGCGCCGCCAGAATAGCCGACCAGATGCACGCGCATGTTGGCCGGCTTTAATTGCGTGAGCGCCTGATCGATGGCGGCTATGGCGGATTGATCGAAGCGTCCATCCGTCCAGGTCTCGATCCGGCAGGATGGCTGACGGCTGAGATCGACATACATGCAGGGGCGCGCGATGGCGATCACATTCGGCGCCGGGTCGCGCGCCGCCAAAGCAAGGCCGAGAGGATGGCGCGGTGTGGGATCGGGCGATGGCCGGTTGCGATCCAGCCAGGCCAGGCCATCGCCTTCGATATAGACATGCACCGGCTGCGATGGATCGCTCATGCGCTTCCACGCCGCCAGACGATAAGACGTGGTCTGCGTCGTCCGGAATTGCAGGCCGGCCGGTGCGGCGATCTTCTCCGCGCTTGCGAAACGGTCCGCTGCGCAGCCCGCCAGGCTAAGGCCTGCGGCCATGACGAGGGGCAGGATGCGAGGAATCAAACTACGGGGTATTAAACGGCGCCGCTGCATGCCGGAACCCTAACAGGGGTGGCGGCAGCTTGCCCACCCCTGCTGTCGCCAATCAGGCATCGATGCTTGGCATCACAGCGCGATTTTGGCGCGTCCTGAGAAGGTGTGGTCCTGGGCATCGCGGGCGAGGCTGCCGCCATAGCCGATGCTGAAGGTCAGGCCCTCGCCAAGGTCGATCACATCAAGCCCAAGGCCGATCTCAAGACTGTCGCGCTCCATCTCAGCACCCGTCACCGAGAACCGTGCATCCGGCAGCAGCGCAAAAGCCGCATCCATCCGCGGCGCATCCGCAGCAAACTGATGCGCCCAGCCAAGGCTTACCATCGGCGACAGACGCGTCTCCTTCCCAGCCTGGATGTCAAACTCCCAGCTCGCGCCAACACGGCTCACAAAGCTGTCACGCGTGAAGCTGCCATAGCGAAGGTTCGCCGTTTCGGCCCCGCTCTCGGTGAACGCGCCCTGCCAGTAGCGCTGGGCCGTCACCCCCGCAAAGGGACGCAGCACAGCATGGACATCCTCGCTGCGCGCAACCTCAAGGCCCGTGCTGACCTGCAGCCCAGCCCCAAGGCTCCAGCCGTCATTCTCCCCCTTCGCCGTGGCAGTTGCCACACCCAGCGTGACAGTGCGGCTCTGCTCGCCGTAATGGCGGCCGCCCATCAGGGTGCCGTCCAGGCGGATGCCCCAGTCCTCCAGACGGCCATAGAGGTCCAGGAAGCCCGCCTTGGCATCCGCCGTGCCGCCGTCATTGTCGATCTCCGTGCGGCTGCCGACATAGCCAAACGACACGCCCGCCGTCACACGCTCAGGCTCCAGCGCGAAGTCAAGCCCGCCGGCAAAGCCGCCGGTCCGCGTATCCGAGCCGGCGATGCCGTTCTTCGCATCCACAGACCCGAAGCCGCCCAGCACGGAAACCCAGGCGCCATGATCAGGCGAGGCATCACCCGTCGAGATGCCGCTGCGGCGCCCCGCATCGGCACTGTCGCCTGTGCCGCCAAAGCGCGTCGGCGCCGTCGCCCCGGGCTGCGCCGTGTTGTGGTTGAGCACCGTCGACACCACCGAGGCCGCCGAGACCGTCGGCATCGCCGCCATCGTCGTCGTCGTCTGCCCCGACAGCGAGGTCAGCGCAGCTGCCTTCTGCGCAGGCGGCAATGCGTCCAGCACCGCGATCAGGTTGGTCAGCTGGGAATTGCCGCGCGCCGCATCCAGCACCGCTGCCGCAGCCGTGCCGCTCGCCGTCGTCGCAGCAGGAACAAGCTGACCGCTGTGCCCGCCGCCACCGCCAACGTTGTCGTTGCCACCGTCATCGTCATCATCGTCGTCACTGTCAGGATCGGCATAGGTGCCGAGCTTGACCGTTATCTCATTGGCCGTGTAGCTGGCCGATGCAGCTATGGTTTGCCCTCCGTACAGCTCAATGGTGCTGAATTTGCCGGTAATGCCTTTGGCTGCCGTCAGGATCGAGAATGAGCCATCCGAGAACAGCCCCAAGCCGGGGAAAAGCTCCAGTGTGGTGTTCTTGGCGATGCTCGCACTGCCACCGACGACCAGCCTGCCGGCGGTGTATGCTATCACCGGCGAATAGGCCGTGCCCGATTTGAAGACGACATTTCCACCCACAGCCAGGTCGCTGAAGGTCCTTACCTTGCCATTTGAAACCGTCAGGTTGCCTTTGATGACGACATTTGTTGCGGATGCACCAAAAAAGCCACCTGCTACGTCAACATCGGCATTGTGCTCGCCGAGGAGCATGACCATGCCCCCGGTGACCCGCAGGTCGCGCTTGGGGCCGCCACTGCTGCGCGACACATTCCAGTTGCCATCGGCGAATTCAAAAATCTCAAAACCGCTGTTGTCCGATTTTATGAAATTGTCCAGATCGACTTCTTCGTCCTCCAGAAACGTCATCTCCTTCGAAGCCCGGAAGGTATCCTTGGTGGTCCTGGCTTCCATATAGGAGGCGAGGTCGAAATTACTCGTCTCCACGGTGACGCGGGCCGTGCTGTCAAGGATCAGCCCGCCATTGGGATTAAGCACGGCGCTTGGCTTGAAAAAGATTTCGTAATGGTTGCTCTCTCCCCCCTCCAGGCTGATCAGGGGCTGGGTCGTACCCTCGTTGGTCAGCGTCCCCTCGACAACGATCTTGCCGCTGCCTTGGCCGAGCGAAATCAACGGGCCGCCGGAGGTAGACATCTCCACGCCGGAACCGATGTTGAGCTGGATGCCCGTCCCGCCATTGCCGCTGATCAGCGGGCCGTTGTTGATCCAGTCGGCGGAAACATTGACCGTTACATTGTCATAGCCGCCAATATCGAGTCCATTGCCGGCGATCAGGCTGTCGCAGTTCAGGGTGACGCCATCACCGACACTGGCGCCGCAAAGAGGCGCCGCTGAGGCAGGCAGCGCATAGAGAGCCGTCAAGGCCGTTCCCGCCAAAGCCGCGTTGCGCACAGAAAGCATCGCGTTACGGGGTGCAACGCGCAGACAGAAGCCAATGATCATGGTTCCCCCCAAGGCACTGCTAATGCCAGGCTGATGAATTACTCTTTTCACAAGAATGGGGGGGGTCCTGTCTTCCTACCAATCCCGACCAATTCTTACAGAATCTGACAAACACCCACCTCTGCCCCGCTCCTTTCAAGGCTAGGCAGATGGCAGAGGATGGGACAGGATGCGGCCGCAATGCTCGACCTGAAATCCATCATCATGATGCTCGGCGTTACCGTCACCCTGCAGGGGGTGGTGTGGATCTACGTCTGGGCCATGCAGCGCAGGTTTTACGAATTGCGGCTGATCGCGGCCGGCTCGATTGTCGGCGCGGTCGGCATGTATATGATAATCCTGCGCGGCCCGGCGCCGCCGGCCTGGCACATCGTGCTGGACAACGCCGCCATCAATGCCGGCCTGGTGCTGATCGTCAGCGGGCTCGCCCGCTTCCTCAATCAGCCCGCCTATCCCGTCATCGGCATATCCTGCATCGTCTTCACCCTGCTGTTCTGGCCACTGGCGCTGTATCTGGACCCGGCCAATGTGGCGCCGAGGATTTACGCCACCTCAGGCGTGACCATCATCATCATGCTGATGGCGATCCGGACGATGCTGAACGACCGGACCCAGCCGAAGTCGCTGCGCATCGCGACGATCATCATCCTGCTGACCCACGCCGTCGCCTCTGCCGCGCGCAGCATGCAGATTGCACTCGACTCTGCCGGTACCGAACTGCCAAACGCGAACGGCCAGGCCTGGTATTTCTTCGAGAGCAATCTGTTCATGATGACGCTGTTCCTGGCGATGATGATGATGGTCGGCGTACGCATGGCCTCGGATCTGCGTCAGCGGAATGCCGAGCTTGAACGCGAGGTAGGCGAGCGCCGGCGCCTGCAGGAACAGCTCTCCCAGAGCCTGCGTACCGAGAAGGCCCTGCGAGAGGAACAGCGTCAGCTGCTGCGGATGGTCAGCCACGAATTCCGCACGCCGCTCGCGATCATCGACCGCGCTGCTGAAATGATCGAGGTCGTGCTGGACAAACCACCGGGGACCGTGGAGATGCGCCTGAGCAGCATCCGCGGGGCCGTGCGACGGCTGCTGATGCTGATCGACCGCTTCCTGGATTCCGAACGCCATCCGGCCGAACTCGTGCAGCCGAGCCAGATGACCATCGACGATTTGTTCGCCCGCGTCACTCATCATTTCGACGATCCACACACCATCAAGCGGCTGTCCTTCTCGACGGATTCCGCCTTGCCGGCCTATGGGGGCGATGCCGAGATGCTGGCTACGGTCATGGCAATCATTATTGACAATGCCCTGAAATATTCCGACGAAGACAGCCCGGTCGAAATCGCGGCCGGCCTGGACGGCGATGCCATTCTCATCACCGTGACGGATTGCGGCATCGGTATTCCTGCCGACGAAATGCCGTCCATCGGCCGCCGCTTTTTCCGCGCCTCCAACACCAAGCCGGCGACCGGCACCGGGATTGGATTGCACAGCGCCCGGCAATTGCTGGGCTATCACCATGGCGATCTGAGCCTGCGAACCAGGCCTGAAGGCGGCACCATCGTGACGATCCGCCTGCCGCTGCCGGGACTGGTGCCCGTTACCGAAAGCAAGAAGGACTCTAAAGCAGCATGACGACGCGTATCCTGGTCGTCGAAGACGAACCCTCGCTCCGTACCGATCTCGTCGATTACCTCGCCATGCGCGGTTTTGATGCCACGGGGGTCGGAACCGCGCGCGAGCTGCGCGGCACCCTCGCCGAGGGACCCTTGCCCGACATCGTGATCCTGGATATCGGCCTGCCGGACGGCAACGGCTTCGACCTGGCGGGAGAGATCCGCGCCCGCGCCGATTGCGGCATCATCATGCTGACCGCCTTGGGCGAAGCGGACGACCGGATCAAGGGCTTCGAAAGCGGCGCGGATATCTACCTCGTCAAGCATAGCAGCCTGCGCGAGATCGAAGCCACGATCCACAGCCTGCTCCGGCGCCTGCAGGACCCGCGCAGCACGGCCGTCAACCGTGTGCCGGATCAGTGGATACTCAACCGCAGCGCTTGGCAACTGGTGGCGCCCAACCGGGTGGAGATCAAGCTCACCGCCACCGAACTGGCCTTCATGGGCGCGTTGCTCGAGAATGCCGGTCAGCCCTGCTCACGCGAGATGCTGGCAGAAGTTCTGGCGCATCCGCAGACCAGCTGGGACAACCGCCATCTCGATGCCGTGGTCAACCGGCTGCGCCGCAAGATCAAGGACGCTTCCCAGCTGGAGGCGCCGATCAAGATGATCTATGGCCGCGGCTACACCTTCAGCGCGCCGGGCCGCATCGAAAACTAGAAACCGAGAACTAGAAACCGTTCTCGTCCTCCAGCACCTTGCGGGTCAGTGCCACGGTGACCGCGCGACCCTGCGCCAGGGCTGCGGCATCGAGGGCGGCGACCCAATGGCGGGCAGCGTGACAGGAGCGCTCGATCCGAGCCACCAGGTATTTCACGACGTCTTCGCCGACATTGAGCTGCCGGTCGGCGAACAGCTTGACCAGCACAGCGGCCAGGAGCGCATCGTCCGGCTCTTCGATGCCCTGGGCCGGCATGGCTTTCAGGCGCGACATCAGATCGGGCAGTGCATAAGGCCATTGCGCGGGCGGAGACGATCCGGTGAGCAGCAGGCTATGGCCGCGCTCGCGCATCAGGTTGACCAGATGGAACAGCGCGACGGGATCGCCTACCCGGTCGGCATCGTCCAGTGCCAACGGGCGCTGTGCCAGTTGATCGACCGTAGATGCGGTCAGCGCATCCGCGCCAATCACCTGCGCCTGCGGCACCTGCGCGGCCCAGATATGCGCAAGATGCGTCTTTCCCGTGCCCGCGTTTCCATGCAGCGCGAGTGCGTTATTTGGCCAATCGGGCCAGCGGTCGAGCCAGCCCAGCGCGGCTTCGTTTCCGGGCACGACCAGGAAGTCCTCGCGCGCCCAGGAAATCGGCAGCGTGAGGCCAAGGCTGAGTTGACGCGTCTTCATAGATGGGGATCGAGCGGTGTGCCGGGCTTGTAGAGTTTGCTTTGGCGATAGCGTTCCAGCGTATAGCGGGCCAGCACGCCAATGACCGCGAACATCGGCACCGCCAGCAGCACGCCGACGAAACCGAACAGACTGCCGCCTGCCAGCAGGGCGAAAATGACCCAGACGGCGTGCAACCCGACGCGATCGCCGACCAGCTTGGGCTGCAGGAAATTGCCTTCGATGAACTGGCCAAGGGCAAACAGGCCGGCGACGGCGCCGATCCAGATCCAGTCCGGCCAGAACTGCACGAGAGCCACGCCCACCGATGCAATGAAGCCGAGCGCCGAACCGACATAGGGAATGAAGGAGATCATGCCGGCAGTGATGCCGATGAACAGGCCGAACTGCAGACCCAGGGCGGTCAGGCCGATGCCGTAGAAGAAGGCCAGGAACAGACAGACCATCACCTGGCCGCGCACGAAACCGGCCAGCACGCGGTCGATCTCCATGGCCTGCGTGCGGATGGTTTCGACATGGTCGCGCGGCAGATAGGCATCAATGCGCGCGATCATGCGATCCCAGTCACGCAGCAGATAGAAGGCAACTACCGGCGTGATGACCACCAGCGACAGGGCATTGAAGACGGCCCAGCCGCCGCCCAGCAGGCCATTGACCACCTCACCCAGTACCTTCATCGCCTGCTCGCGATTGTTGCTGAGCGCCTGCTGAACCTCGAATTGCAGGTCGATGCCGAAACGCGCCGCAACATCCTGCACATAGGGCATCACGCGGTGACGCAGCATGCCCATATATTCCGGCAGCCGCTCGATAAAAGCGCCAAGCTGGCTCACCACCACCGGGATCAGCAGAATGAACAGCAGCAATGCCACCAGGAAGAAAATTATGACGATCACCGAGGTGGCCAGGGTACGGGACAAACCCCGGCGCTCCAGCCAGTCGGCCACCGGATCAAGAAAATAGGCGATCGCCATGCCTGCCACGAAGGGCAGCAGAATGGGGCTCAGCAGTACCAGCAGGGCAATGGTAACGGCTGCGATGATGCCCCAGGCGGCATATTGCTGTCGTTCGGTCACTGCTTGCGGCTCCGCAGCTGCCAGAAGCCGTCACGCTGCTCCAGCATGATGTCGCGCTGCGCCAGCGCGACGGCAAGCTGATCCGGATCGCCGTAGAACTCGATCAGCAGCTGGGCATCGCGATGGCTCAGGCGCTGCACTTCCACCTTGCGCAGGCCCGGCACGCCATTCAGCGAGTTGCGCAGCGTGGTCCATTCCGCCAATCCGCCAAACAAGGCGGCGGCGCTGAGCTGGCTCTGCTTTTCCAGATCGATCACGGTGGCGGCCTTCCAGCGCGCCTCAATGCGGCGCGTCATATCCATCGCCGCATTCGTCAGCACCTCTTCCTGGGTACCACCCGTCATCACGAAGCGCTCCAGGCTGTCGAGGAAGGTCGCGCTGCCGTCGTGATAGGGATAGATCTCGATCCGGATATTGCCGAGTTCCTGCTGCTGCAAGGTGGCGGGAACCACCAGGACATCCTCGAAGCCGAGCTTGCGTGCGAAGGTGCGCAACTCATCCGGGTTGCCGAGCAGGCGATCCAGCGGCGGACCATCCTCGCGCGCCGGTGCGATGCTGAGCGGCACCAGGCCGCTGCCTTCCGGCCGCCGCAGCCAGGCCTCGCGCCATGGATTGTCCGCTTCCCACAGGCGGTCGCCCGACGGTGCCTGCCAGACCGGGATCACCAGGACCGGGCGGCTCTGCGTTTCTGAATAAGGCAGCCGGGCATCCTGCAGCAGGCGCCGGATCATGTCCGGGTAGAAGCTGACGGTAATGCGGCCGATATAGCGCGTCGGCGAGGTGCGCTCTTCGTCGATCTCGAAGCCGGCAACGCTCTGATTCAGCACCGCCTCGCTGGGGCGCGGCAGGCGCCCGTGATCTTCCGGCAAGGTGAGACGGCGCAGCAGCTGCGTGAATGCGCGGCGCTGGCCCTCGGCGATGGCAATGGGCCGTGCCGCAGCGGCACTCTCGGCGCTGGCATCGACAGGCACACCTGAAACCGTAAAGGGATTGGCCGCGCGGCGTTCGGGGCGAACACCCTGCGCCTCCGCCGGGGCGCTTGCCGCAAGCCCCAGAAGACCAGCAAAAAGGATGGAAAACCATGGTCTTAGCAAGCGCGCCTGGAGCATTGCAAACGGGGACGGAATGGGTATGTTGGCCGGCATCCACTCTAGCCCATCGTGGAGGCCACCATCAACACGTCGCCGCTTTATAAGGCTGCCGGTGTCGATATCGACGCGGGCGAGGCCCTGGTCGATGCCATCAAACCGCTGGCTGCTTCCACGCGCCGCAAGGGAGCCGATGCCTCGCTCGGCGGCTTCGGCGCATTGTTCGATCTCAAGGCGGCGGGCTTCACCGATCCGATCCTCGTGTCTTCGACGGATGGTGTCGGCACCAAGCTGAAGATCGCCATCGAAACCGGCCGCCATGACGGCGTCGGCATCGATCTGGTGGCCATGGTGGTCAACGATATTCTGGTGCAAGGCGCCGAACCCCTCTTCTTCCTCGACTACTACGCCACCGGCAAACTGGACGTGGAAGTTGCCAAAAATGTGATCGCCGGGATTGCCGAGGGCTGCCGCCAGGCCGGCTGCGCCCTGACAGGCGGCGAGACCGCCGAGATGCCGGGCATGTATGCGGCGAAGGATTACGACCTTGCCGGCTTTGCCGTCGGCGCCGCCGAGCGCGGCCGTCTGTTGCCGCGCGATGTGCAGCCGGGGGATGTGCTGCTGGGTCTGGCCTCCTCGGGTGTGCATTCGAATGGCTTTTCGCTGGTGCGCAAGGTGATCGCCGATAACGGCCTGTCCTTCGAATCGCCGGCACCGTTCGACACGGCCAAGCCGCTGGCCGAGATCCTGATGGTGCCAACCCGCATCTATGTGAAAAGTTGCATGCCGCTGGTGCGCGACGGCCGCATCAAGGCGATGGCGCACATCACCGGCGGCGGACTGGTCGACAACGTGCCGCGCGTTCTGCCCGACGGCACCAAGGCGGTGATCGATGCCAAGAGCTGGACGATGCCGCCGGTGTTCAAATGGCTGAAGGCCGCCGGCAGGATTTCCGATGCCGAGATGGCGCGCGCCTTCAATTGCGGCATCGGTCTGGTCGTGGCCGTGGCGGCGGATCAGGCGGATGCCGTCCACTCGGCGTTGCAGGCCGCCGGCGAAACCGTTTCGCGCATCGGCCGGATCGAAGCCCTGGCCGACAAGAGCGCCGAGCCGGTCACCGAAGTCGTCAACATGGCCGAGGCCTGGAACTGATGATGGACCGCAAGGCTGTCGCCGTCCTGATCTCGGGGCGCGGCAGCAACCTGCGCGCCCTGGTCGAGGCGGCAGACCAGCTTGATTTTCCGGCCCGCATCGCGCTGGTCCTGTCGAACAATCCCACGGCAGAGGGGCTCGACTACGCGCAGGCGAAAGGCATCACCACGGCAGTGATTCCCAGCAAGGGCCGCACACGCGAGGATTTCGACGCCGAAGTGAACGAAACCCTGCGCACCCATGGCATCGAACTGGTCTGTCTTGCTGGCTTCATGCGCATCCTGACCGAAGGTTTCGTGCAGACATGGACAGGCCGGATGATCAACATCCACCCTTCCCTCCTGCCTGCCTTCAAGGGCGTGAAGGTACATGAGCAGGTGGTCGCCTCCGGCGTGCGCTTTACCGGCTGCAGCGTGCATTTCGTCACGCCCGGGATGGACGAAGGCCCGATCATCATCCAGGCTGTGGTGCCGGTGCCAATTGATGCGACACCCGAGACCGTCGCCGCTGCCGTGCTGGAACAGGAACACCGGATTTATCCGACCGCGCTGCGCTGGCTGGCGGAAGGCCGGCTTTCCATCGAGGGACAGGTCGTGCGTGTGAAGGATGCGACCGCGGCCAGCGGCGTAATGATCTCGCCTTCTGTCTGAGGCGCTTCTGACGCAGCGTATTCAGAAAGCAAAAAGGCCCGACAATGCTGCCGGGCCTTTCGCATTTCAGAAAACTGAAAAATCAGCCGACGATCTCGGTGCCCGAGAAGAAATAGGCGATCTCGACGGCAGCCGTCTCCGGCGCATCCGAGCCATGCACCGAGTTGGCTTCGATGCTCTCGGCGAATTCCTTGCGGATGGTGCCAGGCGCAGCATTGGCCGGATTGGTGGCGCCCATCACTTCGCGATACTTGGCGATGGCGTTCTCGCCTTCCAGCACCTGCACGACCACCGGGCCGGAGATCATGAAGTTGACCAGGTCCTTGAAGAAGGGACGCTCCTTGTGCACCGCATAGAAGGTCTCAGCCTGCTTCTGGCTCATCCAGATGCGCTTCTGGGCGACGATGCGCAGGCCGGCGGCTTCGATCTTCGCGTTGATCGCGCCGGTCAGATTGCGGCGGGTGGCATCCGGCTTGATGATCGAGAAGGTACGTTCAATCGCCATGGTCGGATTGTCCTTTCAGGCATTGGCGGGAAAAAAGGTCGCGGCTATATAGAGGCTCCGCCGCACCCCCGCAACTCCTGGCGTGACCGCCGGGCTTAGAAATTCTCGGATTTCCGATGCTGACCTTCCGTGACCTGACCTACCGGATCGCCGGGCGCGTCCTGCTGGACCACGCCTCAGCCACGATCCCGGCCGGCCACAAGGTCGGCCTGGTAGGCCGCAACGGGACCGGAAAATCCACGCTTTTGAAGGTGATCTGCGGCGAATTGCAGACCGAAACCGGCGGGGTTGAGCTGCCCGAGCGCTGCCGCATCGCCAAGCTGCCGCAGGAGCCGCCGGGCGGCAGCCAGACGCCGATTGGCTATGTCCTGGCAGCCGATGCGGAACGCGAGGCCCTGCTGGCGGAAGCCGAGGCGCTGGAGCAATCTAGCCGCATGGAGGACGCCGAGCGGATCGCCGAGGTGCATCTGCGGCTCTCCGAGATCGACGCCCATAGCGCCCCGGCGCGGGCGGCGGTGATCCTCGCCGGCCTGGGCTTTGACGAAGTGATGCAGAACCGGCCGCTGGACAGCTTTTCGGGCGGCTGGCGCATGCGCGTCGCTCTGGCAGCAACCCTGTTCGCGGAACCAGACCTGCTGCTGCTCGACGAGCCGACCAACCACCTCGACTTGGAAGCGTCGCTGTGGCTGGAAGGCTATCTGAAAAACTATCCGCGCACCTTCCTGCTGGTCAGCCATGACCGGCATTTCCTGAATAATGCAGTCGAGCATATCCTGCATATCGACAACACAAAGCTGGTGCTCTATCGCGGCAATTACGACAGTTTCGAAGCCGAACGCCGCGCCCGCATGGAGCAGCAGTCGGCACTGGCAGCGCGCCAGGCTGAGCAGCGCCGGCATCTGCAGGAATTCGTCGACCGCTTCCGCGCCAAGGCCTCCAAGGCGCGCCAGGCGCAAAGCCGTCTGAAGATGCTGGCGAAGATGCAGCCGATCGTGGCTGCCATCGAAGATCCGACCGTGATCTTCCGCCTGCCCGAGCCCGAGGAACTGGCGCCGCCGATCATTGCGCTTGAGAATGTTGCCGTCGGCTATCAGCCCGGCAAGCCGGTCCTGCGCAGCCTGAACATGCGGATCGACATGGACGACCGCATCGCCATGCTGGGCGCCAACGGCAATGGCAAATCGACGCTGGCCAAACTGCTGTCGCGGCGCCTTGAGCCGCAGGCAGGCAAGATGCACCAGACCAACAAGCTGCGCATCGGCTATTTCGCCCAGGACCAGGACGAAGTGCTCGATCCGGACCGCACGCCGGTCGAGCATATGCAGGATCTGATGCCCAAGGCGACGGTGGAGCAGATCCGCACGCGGCTAGGCGGCTTTGGCCTGACCGGCGACAAGGCGAATACGGCAGCCGGCAAGCTCTCCGGCGGGGAACGCGCACGCCTGCTGTTTGCCATGGTGACACATCACACGCCGCATCTTCTGATCCTCGACGAGCCGACCAACCATCTCGACATGGATACGCGCGATGCGCTGGTGCAGGCGGTGAACGAGTTCAAGGGCGCCGTGATCCTGGTCAGCCACGACCGGCATATGGCGGAGGCCTGCGCGGACCGCTTCTGGCTGGTGGCCGACGGCACGGTGAAGGATTTCGACGGCGATCTCGACGATTACGCGCGCCTGCTGGCGGAACGCCGGAAAGCAGCGCTGGCAAGCGAGCGCGGCGCCAGCGGCGAGAAATCGGCTGCCGACCGCAAGGCGGAGCGCAAGCAGGCGGCAGTCATGCGCCAGATGCTCGCACCGCTGCGCATCGCTGTGCAGAATGCCGAGAAAGCCTTGGCCAAGCTGAATGCCGAGAAGGCCAAGCTGGACGCCAAGCTGGCCGATCCGAAAACCTACGAGACGTTATCGGCCGTCGCCCAGGCCGACCTGCAGAAGCAGCATGGCGAACTGGTGAAGAAGATCGAGGCCATGGAAGACGCCTGGCTGGAAGCGCAAGAGAAACTGGAAGAAGCACAGACCGACGCGGCGCAGGCCTAAGCCGCTACGTCATCCTCGGACTTGCCCCGAGGATCTCTCTCAGCTTGCCCGAGATCCCTACCCCTCCGCCTTCTTGACCCAGCCGGTTTCAGATTGCTGCCAATAGGTCAGCTTGTGGCCGGCGTCCTTTGCGCGTTTCCAGCGCATGCGTGCTGCCTGCACGGCGTCTTCGTCATTGCCGTCGAAAAGATCGCAGACCCGGTCATAGACGGACACATCAGCCGTATCCGCGCCATCCACGAGGAACAACACCTGAGCGCCGTTGGGCCGCTCGTCCTCGGTGGTCAGGTAGATCGGCTGCTTGTCCTCGAAGCCATCAGCCTTGACGCCGTGCGGCAGGAAACTGGCACGCCCATAGGTCCACAGCACATTATTCAGATCATCGATGCGCTCCGGCGTGCCGCCTTTCACGACGGCGCGCCAGCCGCGCTGCAAGGTCTTCTCCAGCAGTTCCGGCAGCACCTGTTCAAGGCGCCGCCGGGTCAGATGATAGAAGAGCAATTCGGTCATGCTGGAGAGGAGCGCGATCAGCGCTCCTCGTAATGATCCGCGATGAGGCGGTTCAGCAGGCGCACGCCGAAGCCGGTGGCACCTTTCGGCACCGTGGCCTTGTCCTTCTTGCTCCAGGCGGTACCGGCGATATCAAGATGCGCCCAAGGCGTCCTGTCCTTGACGAAGCGCTGCAGGAACTGCGCGGCCGTAATCGAACCGGCGCCGAAACCCGGCCCGGCAATGTTCTGCATGTCAGCGATCTGCGACTTCAGGCCTTCGTCGTAAGCATCGGACAACGGCATGCGCCAAAGCAGCTCATCCTCGGCCTTGCCGGCTGCGGTCAGGCGTTCGGCTAGCTTGTCGTCGTTGGAGAACAGGCCAGCATGCTCATGTCCCAGCGAGATGATGATCGCGCCGGTCAGGGTGGCGAGATCGACCATCGCCTGGGGCTTGAAGCGTTCCTGTGCATACCACATGGCATCGCAGAGGATCAGGCGGCCTTCAGCATCCGTATTCAGCACCTCGATGGTCTGGCCCGACATGGACTTCACCACGTCGCCCGGGCGCTGCGCCTTGCCGTCGGGCATGTTTTCCACCAGCGCCACGACGCCGACGACATTGGCCTTGGCCTTGCGGCCAGCGATAGCGGCCATGGCACCGATCACCGCGCCGGCGCCGCCCATATCCCACTTCATCTCCTCCATGCCGGCGGACGGCTTGATCGAGATGCCGCCGGTATCGAAGCAGACGCCCTTGCCGACCAGGGCGACTGGCTTGGTGCCCTTCTTGCCACCATTCCACTGCATGACGACGAGCTGGGACTCACGCTCCGAGCCCTGGCCGACGCCCAGCAGCGCGCCCATGCCGAGCTTTTTCATTTCCCGCTCACCCAGCACCTCGACCTTCACGCCGAGCTTGGCCAGCTTGCGACATTCGGCCGCCAGGGATTCCGGATAGATGACGTTGGCGGGTTCGGTAACCAGATTGCGGGTCAGAACCACGCCGTCAGCCAGCTTGTCAAGCGGCTGGTAGAGCTTGCGCGCTGCCGCGGCCGCGCCGGTGAGAACGGCGACCGAGCTCAGGGACGGCTTTTCCTTATCCTTTAAGGTGGTGCGGTACTTGTCGAAGCGATAGCCGCCAAGCCGCGCGCCCAGAGCGGCCCGGGCCGCCGCCTCGGCAGCCGGCAGAACCGCGCCTTTCGGCACTTCGGCCACAATGGCGAGTTCCGTCTCGCCCGAGGTCATCAGGCGGCGGACCGCCTCGCCCCCCAAAGCCTCGAAAGCGGTAGCCTTGACGTCGACCGGCTTGCCCAGGCCGGCGAGCAGGACGCGCTTCAGCCCCCCACCCGGCGCCAGCACCTCCAGCCACTGCCCCTTGGCACCGGAAAACCGGGCCGCGGCCGTCATGGCCCGGGTCAGGGCGCCGCCGACGGCCTTATCGATCTGCTGGCCCAGAGGCCCCAACTGCCGCCCCTCGGCAACGCTGAGGACGACACTGCCCTTCTTCGGGGTCTTGGCTTCGACAATGGCGATTTTCATGATGCTCCAATCCGGCTGAAATTCGGGTGTCTGACCGGCCGAGCACTATAGCGGCGGCGGCGGCGGCCGATCAATCCGCGACGGCAGGCGATTCGCCGAATCTTCTTTATGGACCAAGCCCTTCTTTTCGGTTCTGGGCTGTGGCCAGCAAGGGTGGAATCGTTATACTGCCGGCGATGCGCGGAGTGACCCTATACATCATGCGCCAGATCGCCTGGCCGCTGCTGTTTGCCACCTTCACCCTCACTGGCGTGATCTGGCTGACCCAGTCGCTGCGCTTCATCGACCGCATCGTCAACAACAACCTTGCTTTTGGCGATTTCTTCTACCTGACGATCCTGGTGCTGCCCAACATCGTCGCCATCATCCTGCCGGTGGCGGCGTTTTGCGCCACGCTTTATGCCTTCAATCGCCTGGCCGGCGATGCCGAGACCATCGTGCTGTCGGCCGCAGGCTTCAGCCGCCTCGCGCTGGCTCGTCCGGCCTTGTACATCTCCGTGGTGATCATGGCGGTGATGTACGTCATCCTGCTGTACCTGATGCCACTCGGCGCCCGCACGCTGCGCACCACGCAGTACGAATTCCGCAATGACCTGGCGGGCATGGCCATCCTTGAGGGCGTATTCAACACGCCGACATCGGATTTGACAGTTTATGTGCGTGAGCGCGAGCCCAATGGCGACATGATCGGCGTTCTGGTGCATGACAACCGCAATCCGGAACAGCCGGTGACCATGATGGCGGAGAAAGCCACTCTGCTGCGCACGCCGCAGGGACCGCGGCTTTACATGGTCAATGGGAACCGTCAGCAGATCAGCGCTGACCGGCAATCGCTCTCGCTGCTGTATTTCGACAATTACAGCCTCGATCTTGAGAGTTATGCCCGGAAAGAAGGCGAAGGCTGGCGGGAGCCTTCGGAACGTTATCTCAACGAACTCTTTTCGCCGAACATGGACGATCGCGCCGATCAGCAGAACTACGGCAAGCTGATAGTGGAAGGTCATCGCCGGCTGGTTACCCCCCTCTATGCGCCCGCGCTGATCCTGATCGCCGTTGCCAGCGTCCTGGGCGGTGAGTTCAGCCGTCGAGGACAAGGCCGTAGGCTGGCCGTGGGCGCTACCATTGCCATCGCATTGCAGATTCTCAGCTTAGGCGTGACGCATCTGGCGGCTACCTCCTTCGTCCTGATCCCATTAATGTATCTCACGCCAATTGTTTTTCTCGTCGGCGCTGCACTGATGCTGCGCGAGCCGACAATGCCCGCCCGCGTGCCACGGGAGGCGTGATGCGGCAGTCGCTGACTCTCTCGATGTATTTCGGGCGCCACTACTTCATGGCGATCCTGACCGTATTCATCGTCCTGGCGGTGCTGGCTTTCAGCTTCGATACCGTTGAGTTGCTGCGCCGCGCCAGCAAGGTACCGGATGCGCCGCTTGGGCTGGTGCTTGAGATGTCGCTACTGAAGCTTCCGTCCTTGCTCTCGAAATTGTTTCCGTTCGCGGTCCTGTTTGGCGGAATGCTGGCCTTAAGCCGGCTCACCCGCTCTCAGGAGTTGACCGTCAGCCGCGCCGCCGGCGTGTCGGTCTGGCAGTTCCTCTTCCCCGGCCTGGCAATCGCCTTCCTGTTGGGCGTGTTTGTCGTGACCGTCTACAATCCTTTGTCAGCCGCGATGCTCACGCGCTATGAGGCGATAGAGGCAAAGGCGTTACGCGGCCGGAGCAGCATGCTGGCTGTCTCATCGGGGGGCTTATGGCTGCGCGAGGCGGATGCAACGGGACAGATTGTCATCCATGCCCTTCGGGTCGCCCAGCAGGGCGTGCGCCTGCACGATGCCATCCTGTTTTACTTCGAAGGCAATGATCACTTCGTCAAACGCATCGATGCCGCCACGGCCTTTCTCGAGGAAGGCCACTGGTCACTGCAGAATGTGGTGATAAGCTATCCCGATCGGCCGACCGAGCGCTACCAGACGCTGCGCGTCGCAACCAGCCTGACCTTTGACCGCATCCAGGAAAGCTTTGCTTCACCCAGCACCATTTCCTTCTGGGAATTGCCGTCCTTCATAGCGACCCTGGAGGCTGCCGGCTTTTCCGCCGTTCGGCATAGATTGCATTTCTACTCGTTGCTGGCCTTGCCGGTGCTGTTGTGCGGCATGTTTCTGGTGGCTGCCAGTTTCAGCCTGCGGCTAACCCGCCGCGGCGGCATCGGCTTCATGCTGGCAGGTGGCGTAGGCACCGGATTTTTGTTGTATTTCAGCGTTGAATTGACCCAACCGTTTGGACTGAACGGCACCCTGCCGGTGCCACTGGCAGCATGGGCACCTACCGCCGTCTTTTTCATGCTCGGCACGTCCCTGCTGTTTCACCTGGAGGATGGATGAGCCGGGGCCGCAATCGCTTTCTAAGCCTCTCCGTCTGCTTCTGGCTCGCAACATCCGCCCTGGCTTTCGCTCAAACCGGGACGGATGCACCCGTGCTGGTGACCGCCGACAGCCTGACTTACGACCAGGAATTCGGTGTCGTCAAAGCAGCAGGCGGCGTCGAACTGGCGCAGGGTGGTCGAACCCTGTTGGCTGATCTGGTCAGCTACAGCGAACGCGACGATAAAGTCGTCGCCAGTGGCAATGTCACGCTCATGGAGCAGGATGGCTCAGTGCTGTTCGCCGATTACATGGAGCTGACCTCCGGCATGCGGAATGGCTTTATCCGCGATATATCCTTTCTGCTGAGCGACTATTCGCGCGGTGCTGCGGCCTACGGCGAACGCCGGGACGGCAACACCACCGTCATGCATAAAGCCGTATACACGACCTGTGAGCTTTGCCCAGATGACCGCACGCGGCCGCCGCTATGGCAGATTCGCAGTGATCGCGTCATCCACGACCAGCAAGCACAGGAAATTATGTACCGGGATGCATGGTTTGAAATGTTTGGCATCCCCATATTGTATACGCCCTACTTCAGCCACCCGGATCCGACGGTCAATCGGCGCAGCGGTTTTTTGCCGCCAAGCTATTTGAGCAGCGCATACTTCGGCCAAGCCTTTCGTGTTCCGTATTACTATGTCGTTGACGATAACACGGACGTCACGCTCATGCCGCAATACTCCACAGATCAAGGCGGCATGATGTATGGGGAACTGCGCCAACGTCGTGCAACCGGTGAATATTGGGTGGATGCCAGCATCACCCAGGCAGACAAGTACGACAACAAGAGCGGTGACGAATTCCGCGGCCACATCCGCGCAAACATGGCCTTCCGCTATAATGACGATGTCACCTGGGGGGCAAATATCTTCCGTGCCTCAGACGATACATATCTGAACCTTTACAACATTCCGGAATACTCGGCGGTCAATGCCCTAACCAGCCGTGTTTATGCTCAGGCGATCAATAATCGCCACTTCGCCGCAATAAATGCCTTCTCCTTCCAGAATCTGCGGGCGGGTGTACGCTCGGACACTGTTCCGATTGCTGCGCCGATCTTCGACTATAGCGCGATCATGGAACCAGGCGACTATGGCGGACGCTGGGCTTTTGACGCGAATATGGCGTCGATATATCGGCAGGCCGGTACAGATATGCGTCGTCTTTCCACTACCGTTTCCTGGACGCAGCCCTACTACGCATCTACCGGTGAAATTTTTACGGCGACGGCTCTGCTGCGTGCGGATGGCTACTGGGTCAACGATGTCGATGAATCGCTGGGCATGATCCCGTCCGGCAATGACGGTTCCAATTTCGCCGGCCGCGCCATTCCGTTAGTGGCGCTTGACTGGCGCTATCCATTTGTGCGCGACGAAGGCAAGGTCCGTCAGCTCATCGAGCCAATCGTCAGCGCTGTGATCACGCCACATGGCGGCAATCCTGACGATATTCCGAATGAAGATTCGCTCACCCTCGAATTCGATGAGACCAATCTGTTCAATTACAACCGTTTCCCCGGCTATGATCGCTGGGACGGCGGCCCGAAGCTCAATTACGGCCTCCGTGCCGCCGCCTACGGTCAATCAGGTGGCTACTCGGAACTCCTGCTCGGCCAGTCACTGCGAACCCGCGAGACCCATATTTATGCGGAGGGCGCTGGTCTTAATGATCGGCTGTCGGACTATGTTGGCCGCCTGACCATCTCTCCCGGACGCTATATAACCCTAGTCGATCGCATTCGTCTCGCGCAGAACAAGAATCTGGATGTCCAGCGACACGAACTGACAACCACGCTGGGCACCAATACCACTTACCTCAGCCTCACCTATGCCAATGTAGCGGACACCGATCTGGTCGACGACGGCATTGGAGATCAGGAGGCCGTCAGCGGCGCTTTACGCCTGCAGTTGACGAAGTACTGGGGTACGGAGTTCCGTCATACGCGGGAGCTGGGTTCGGAGGGCGGTTCACTGCTGAATTTTGGCGCCTTGCGCTATACCGACGAGTGTTTCGATATTGTACTCTTCGCCCAGCGGACCTTTACCGTGAACCGGGATATCCAACCGGACACCACCATTGGTTTCCGGTTCCGAATTGCAACCTTCAACTGAGTTGCCGATGCTTCGCCTGATCGCCCTTCTTGTGCTTCTCGTCGGACTGGCTGGAGGTCCCGCCTATGGTCAGGACCAGCAGCGCATCGTCGCGTTGGTGAATGATGAAGTGATCTCGCTTCGGGATGTCACCCAGCGGTTGCGCATCATCATGGCCACGGCTCGCCTGCCGGACAATCCCGAAGTGCTCCGTGCCGTTCGGGAGCAGGCCATGCGGTCGCTGATCGACGAGCGGCTGCAGATGCAGGAGGCCAAACGCCGTGGCATATCCATCTCGCAGCAGGAGCTGGATACTGCGCTCAGCGCAATCGAGCGTCAGCTTGGCATTCCGGCGGGGCGGTTCGAGGAATACGCCCAGCGTTCAGGCATCGATCCTGAAGCAGTGATGGCGCAGGTCCGGGCCGAACTGACCTGGGCACGCATGGTTCGCGGCCGACTGATGGCCACCACCACTATTACCGATCAGGAAGTCGACGAAGTCATCGCCAAGCTGCGCAGCTCCGCCGGCCAGACCGAAGAACTGATTTCGGAGATCCTGATACCGGTCGACAATCCCGATCAGGAGGAGCCGCAGCGTCAGACGGCCCTGCGCATCATCGAGCAGTTGCGGAATGGCGCGAGCTTTCCGGCCCTGGCGCGGCAATTCAGTCGCGGCACCACCGCAGCCAATGGCGGCGAGGTCGGCTGGGTTCAGCGAGGAACCTTGCCGGAAGAAGTCGAAGCAGTGGTCGCCCGCATGAACAAGGGCGATATTTCCGAGCCGATCCGCACAGTGGGCGGCTATCAGATCATCGCCCTGCGCGACCGGCGGCAGATCGCGCTCCCCGGCGCACAGGATACCAAGGTAACTCTGAAGCAGATCCTTCTGCCGCTGGACGGCAATGCCGGAAATGCGCAAGCCGTCTTCGCCCGGGCACAGTCGGTGCGTAGCGAAATCCGCAGCTGCGATGACGTCGAAGGTATCGCGGAGAGACTGCAGGCGCCTGGTTCCGGCAGCCTTGGGACATTGCGCCTCGGCGACTTGCCGGAGGCATTCCGCCAGGCCGTGAGCAACCTGAATGTGAACGAGACCTCCGAACCGGTGCAGACCCCGCGCGGCGTTCATCTGTTCACACTCTGCGGCAAGGAAGAAAGCAACGCCTTCGACCGCAACCAGATCCGGCAGAACCTTCTGATCCGGCGCGCTGAGTTGCTGGCCCAGCGCTACATTCGTGAATTGCGGCGAGATGCCACCATCGAATTCCGCTGAGCAGCGCCTGTCTGCGCCGCTTGCTCTCACTA
This sequence comes from uncultured Ferrovibrio sp., assembly GCF_937960835.1. Lineage (GTDB taxonomy): Bacteria > Pseudomonadota > Alphaproteobacteria > Ferrovibrionales > Ferrovibrionaceae > Ferrovibrio. The sequence continues at coordinate 37,312 of NZ_CALGPC010000002.1, read as the reverse complement.
TGGGCGAGCCGGCGGGCATCGGCGGCGAAATCGCTATGCAGGCCTGGCTGCGGCGCCAGAAGGACGGCTTGCAGCCCTTCTTCATGCTGGACGACACCGGCCGCCTGAAATCGCTGGCTGAGCAGCTAGGGTGGGACGTTCCCATGCAGGCCATCGCCGAGCCGGATGAGGCCTTTATCGCTTTTGATGATGCCCTGCCGGTTCTGCCGGTGCCGGTGGAGAAAATACCTCTTCCCGGGCAACCCGAGCCGGCCAACGCTTCTGCGGTAATGCGCGCCATCGAAATCGCAGTCGAGCTGTGCCAGTCCGACCGGGCCGCCGCAATCGTCACCAATCCGATCCACAAGGCCGCGCTTTACGCGGCAGGTTTCAAATATCCCGGGCAGACGGAATTTCTTGGTGCGCTATGCGGCCAGCCTTTGCCCGTGATGATGCTGGCTTCCGACCGCCTCCGCGTGGTGCCGGTCACGATCCATATGTCGCTCCGGCAATCGATTGAGACCCTCACCACAGAATTGATATTTGAAACGGCGCGGACCACCGCGATGGATCTGCGGGACAAGTTCGGCATCGCTCAGCCACGTCTGGCAATCGCCGGCCTCAATCCCCATGCTGGAGAGTCCGGCAGCATGGGAACGGAAGACATCGACATCGTTGCTCCGGCAGTGGCCCGCCTGCAGGCGGAGGGCATCGCCGCAGTCGGCCCCCTGCCCCCCGACACGATGTTTCACGAGGCGGCGCGCGCGGAATACGATGCTGCGATCTGCATGTACCATGACCAGGCGCTCATCCCGATCAAGACACTGGATTTCGACAGCGGGGTGAATGTGACGCTAGGCCTGCCGATCATCCGCACCTCGCCTGACCATGGCACGGCCTTTGACATTGCCGGCAAGGGCATTGCCCGGCCGGACAGCCTGATCGCAGCTTTGAAACTGGCCGCGCGGATGGCGCGGTATCGTCGATGACATCGCCAGTCGAGGCTCTGCCGCCGCTGCGCGATGTCATCGCCCGGCACGATCTCGCTGCCCGCAAATCGCTGGGGCAGAATTTTCTCCTCGATTTGAATCTCACGCGCAAAATTGCCCGGGCAGCAATGCCCTGGTCTGACGCAACGGTGATCGAAATCGGTCCCGGTCCAGGCGGCCTGACCCGCGCATTGCTGCTGGAGAATGCACCGAAGGTTGTTGCCGTGGAACGCGACGAGCGCTGCCTGGCCGCGCTGGGCGAACTGGTCGCGGCCGCCGAAGGACGCCTTGCCCTGCATGCCGGCGATGCCCTGGAGACCGATCTTGCGGCCCTGACGACGCCGCCATGGCAGATCGTCGCGAACCTGCCCTACAACATCGCCACGCCATTGCTGCTCGGCTGGCTGGGGCAGGCAGATAAATTTACCCGCATTACCGTCCTGGTGCAGAAGGAAGTCGCCGAAAGGCTGGCAGCGCCGCCCGGAGGCAAGAACTACGGGCGACTTGCCGTCGCAGCCCAGTGGCGCTGCCACGTGCGCTTGCTATTCGACATCGGCCCGAAGGCGTTCGTGCCACCGCCGAAGGTGACCTCGACCCTGGTGGAGCTGGAACCGCGGGACCGGCCCTTGGCCGAAGCCGATCCGGCCAAGCTGGAACGTGTTACCGCAGCGGCCTTCAATCAGCGCCGCAAGATGCTGCGCACGGCGTTGAAGTCGATTTGGCCCAATGCCGATGCAAAGCTGACCGAGGCGGGAATCGATCCAACCAGACGCGCTGAAACGCTCACCATCGAAGAGTTCTGCGCCCTGGCGCAGCAGCTCTGATCAGCGGCCGTCACGCAGCTGCTTGACGAAATCGACAAGCCCAGTGCCGCGATGCCGCCGAAGCCGCTCTGCGGTGAGAATGGCGTGAACCTGCGCCAGGCAGCGCTCTACATCGTCATTGATCACGATGTAATCGTATTCGGCCCAGTGGCTGATCTCATCGGCTGCCTTGGACATCCGCTTGGCGACCACTTCCGCCGAATCCTGGGCGCGCGTTTTCAGCCGGCGCTCCAGATCGCGGATCGAGGGCGGCAGGATGAAGACGCTGACGAGGTCGGCACGGGCATTCTGCGCCAGTTGCTGCGTTCCCTGCCAGTCGATGTCAAAGAGGATGTCCTGACCGCTGGCCAGTCGGCTTTCGACCTGCTCGCGCGGGGTGCCATAGTAATAATCGAACACCTTCGCATGTTCGAGCAGCTCCTGGCGGTTCACCATCAGGCCGAAATCTTCGTTACTGATGAAGTGATAGTGAACGCCATCGGTTTCCCCGGGCCGGCGGGGCCGCGTGGTCACCGAGATCGACAGATGCAGGTTGGTGTCCATCTCCAGCAGACGGCGGGAAATCGTCGTCTTGCCGGCGCCCGAAGGCGAAGAGAGAACCAGCATCAGGCCACGGCGGCTGATGCTGATATGCGGGGAAACGTTACTCGACATTCTGAGCCTGCTCGCGCAACCGATCGACCACCAGCTTCAGATCCAGACCGATGGCGGTCAGCCCGGCATCGAAGGATTTGGAGCAGAGGGTGTTTGATTCACGATTGAATTCCTGCGCCAGGAAATCCAGCTTGCGGCCGACGCCGCGCGCATCGCCGCCCTCGATAAGCCCCCGGGCGGTTTCGATATGAGCATTCAGCCGGTCGACTTCCTCACGGATATCCTGCCGCGTCACCTGCACAGCCAGTTCCTGCGCCAGCCGTTCTTCCGACACTGGCGGCGACAGTGCCAGCAACTCATTGAGCTGCTGACGCAGGCGGTTGCGCAGCGCCTCCGGCCACATGGCCTCCGCCTCCCTTGCGCGCGCCGTCAATGCAGCGATCTCATCCAGCAGGCCGCGCAGCACGGCGGCCAGCTTGGCACCCTCGGCCGCACGGCTGGCAACCAGCCGATCCAATGCTTCGGCGAAGCTGGCTTTCAAAGCGGCTTCCAGTTCCGCACGGGCAGCTTCGTCTTCGCCGGCGCTGACCGGCTCGACCACGCCGCGCACCGCCAGCAGTCCATCGAGCCGCGGCGCGCCGATGCCCCTCTTCTCCAAGCGCGAGGCCAGTTCCAGCAGTTGCTCCAGCAGGGCCTCGTTCAGCCGGTAAGACGGTCCGGTTTCACCGGATTCGGCAAATTGCAGATTGAGTGTGACATTGCCGCGCACCAGCTTGGTTTGCGCCAAGGCCCGCAGCTCAGCTTCGAGGCTTTCATATCCGGAGGGCAGCCGGAACCGCAGTTCCAGCCCGCGGCCGTTGACCGACTTGAGTTCCCAGATCCAGGTCTTGCCAGCCGCACGACCTTCGGCGCGGGCAAAGCCAGTCATACTGATCAGCGACACGAATCCCCCAGGAATGCTACGGTGCGGCGCACTATAGTGGTAAACCAGCGGAGGGTCGAGGCTAAGTGGTGGAACCTGTTCCCCTTTCCGGGATCCTGATCACCGGAGCCTCCAGTGGAATCGGGGCGGCTCTGGCTACGCTATACGCCGCTCCTGGAGTGCTGCTGGCGCTCACCGGACGGAATGTTGCGCGCCTGGACGATGTCGCTGCGGCTTGCCGGTCCCGGGGTGCCCAGGTCATCGCCCGGCCTGTGCCGGTGACCGATGCCGCAGCGATGCGGGCGTTCGTCGAGGAGGTCGCAAGCCAGGTCCGGCTGGATTTGGTGATCGCCAATGCCGGCGTTTCGGGGGGCTTCAAGGGCTGGGATGAGTTTGACGGCTACGTCCGCGCAATCACCAGTGTGAATATCGACGGTGTGCTGAACACTGTGAACCCAGCCATTCCGATCATGGTGCGCCAGCGCAGCGGCCAGATCGGCATCATGTCATCACTGGCAGGCTTCATCTCGACGCCAGGTGCGGTGCCCTATTCCTCCACAAAACATTTCGCGCGCAGCTATGCCGAGGAACTGCGCGGCCGTCTGGCGCCAGAAGGCGTGAAAGTCTCAGCGATCTGTCCTGGTTTCGTGATCAGCCGGATGACCTCGCGCAACAAGTTTCCGATGCCCTTCCTGATGGACACCGAAAAGGCAGCGCGGATCATCCGCGATGGCCTGCGCCGGAACAAAGGCCGTATCGCCTTTCCTTGGCCGATGCTGGCCATGGCTCGCCTGCTCGGGTTACTGCCCTATCCGCTGCTGGACAGCTTGCTGCGCCGCGCACCGTTGAAGGATTAGCGTCGCTGGCTGGCACGATAGGCAGCAACGTTCTTCAGATGCTGCTCATAGGTCGTGGCGAACAGATGCCCACCTTTGCCGTCGGCAACGAAGAATAGGAAATCGTGCTGCTCGGGCTGCAATACTGCAGCCAGGCTGGCGCGCCCGGGATGATTGATCGGCGTCGGCGGCAGGCCATCGACGGTGTAGGTGTTCCACGGTGTGGCTTTGGCGAGATCGGCCCGGCTGAGCGGCCGGTCCAGTTCGCGCTCCCCCTTGGTCAGTCCGTAAACGACCGTCGGATCAGCCTGCAGGCGCATGCCTTTGCGCAGCCGGTTGATATATACGCCGGCCACCCGCGCGCGTTCTGCCGGGATCGGCGTTTCCGCCTCGACGATGGAAGCAAGAATGACAGCCTGCTCCGGGGTTGTAAAAGGCAGATCAGACGCACGCTTGGCCCATAGCTCCGCCAGCAGATTCTCGTGGCTTTTCCGCATCCGGGCGACCAGGTCGGCACGGTTGTCGCCATAAACGTAATGATAGGTTTCCGGCAGCAGCGCGCCTTCCGGAACCGGCTCCTTCGGCCACTCGCCGCTCATCGCTTCCGCGGCTTCGACCAACTGGCGAATCGCCGCACTGCTCAGACCTTCGGGGATCGTGAGGCGTCGGACCATGACCCGGCCGGCGGCAATGCGCTCCAGCGCGCGGCGCGGCGTTTCTGCGGCCGGAAAAAGATATTCCCCGGCCTTCAGCCGGCCGGCCGTGTCCGTGTACCAAGCAGCCAGTTCCAGGAGTTTTACGTGGGATACGACCTGCTGCTGCACCAGACGCTGGGCGATGCCGGCAATGCCGGTGCCGCGCGGGATGAGCACCACCGTCTCCTGCCCAGAGGGCCCAGGAGCATCGAGCCAGGACAGGAACCACGCATAGGCGCCGGCAAGCGCCAAAAGGGCTGCCAGCGAAACCGCCAGCAGCCAGCGCAGAATCCGCTTCATACGGGAGAGTTTAGGCGTCGTACCGCTTCAGGACCAGAGAGGCGTTGGTGCCGCCGAACCCGAACGAGTTCGACAGCGCCGCGCGGACCTCGCGCTTTTTCGCCTTATGCGGCACAAGGTCGAGGCCCTCCGCCACCTCGGACGGATCGTCCAGGTTCAAGGTCGGCGGAATGACGCCGGTCTTGATCGCCAGGATCGAGAAGATCGCCTCGACCGCGCCAGCGGCACCCAGCAGATGGCCGATGGACGACTTAGTCGACGACATCGACAGATTGGCCAGTGCACTACCGAACAGGCGCTTCACCGCGCCCAGTTCGATCTCGTCGCCCAGCGGCGTCGAGGTGCCATGGGCATTCACGTAATCGATATCGGAGGGCTGCAGGCCGGCACGCTTGAGGGCCATCTGCATGCAGCGGAAGGCGCCATCGCCGCTCTCATGCGGCGCGGTGATGTGATAGGCATCGCCCGAAAGGCCATAGCCCACCACTTCGGCATAAATCTTGGCGCCACGGCGCTTGGCATGCTCAAGCTCTTCCAGCACGACCACGCCGGCACCCTCGCCCATCACGAAGCCGTCGCGCCCCTTGTCCCAGGGACGCGAGGCAGCCGTCGGACGGTCATTGTAACCGGTCGACAGCGCACGGGCGGCGCAGAAACCGGCAATCCCGAGCGGACCGATGGTCGCTTCGGCGCCGCCGGCCACCATCACATCGGCATCGTCGAAGGCCACCAGACGGGCGGCATCGCCGATGGCATGTGCGCCGGTCGAGCAGGCCGTTACCACTGCATGGTTCGGGCCCTTCAGGCCGTGCTCGATCGAGACGTAGCCGGAAACAAGGTTGATCAGCCGGCCCGGAACGAAGAACGGGCTGATGCGGCGATGGCCCTTTTCTTTGAGCGTGATCGCCGCCTCTTCGATGCCGTTCAGGCCGCCGATGCCCGAGCCGATCAGCACGCCGGTACGGCAGCGATCTTCCTCGGTCTGCGGGGCCCAATTGGCATCCGCCAGGGCCTGCTTCGCCGCCGCCACGCCGTAGACGATGAAATCGTCCACGCGCTTGCGTTCCTTGGCTTCCATCCATTGATCCGGATCGAAGGCATCGGCGCGGTCCGGGAAATCCGCCTTAAGCGGAACTTCGCCGGCAACCTTTGCCGGCATCTCGGACGCATCGAAACGGGTGATCGGACCAAGACCCGACTCGCCGTTGATCAGACGGGTCCAAGTCGCCTCCACGCCAGTAGCAAGCGGCGTGACCAGGCCAAGGCCGGTGACGACGACACGACGCATGGCTCAGGCCTTTCGTGACGGGGACAGAAAAAGGTTACGCACGGGGGACGGCGGCGTCAGCCGGAATTACGACGCCGCACGCTCCTTGATGAAGTCGATGGCGTCCTTGACGGTCAGGATCTTCTCGGCCGCATCGTCCGGGATCTCGACGCCGAACTCTTCTTCGAACGCCATCACCAGTTCAACCGTGTCCAAGCTGTCCGCGCCCAGATCGTCGATAAAGCTTGCGCTCTCGGTGACCTTCTCTTCCTCGACGCCCAGATGCTCGACGACGATCTTCTTAACGCGCTCAGCAATGTCGCTCATTTCCAAATCCTTGTGGTTGTGGCTGCCTGCGTCGCGCCTTGGCGGGCGGCTGCCGGCAGATGGGGGCCTCCATTAGCATAGAAAATCGGCGCTTCCAAGCAGTTCCAAGAGGCCCAGGCTGGACGCTTCTGCGCCGAATTTCCTCAGGAAATCATAGCCATACCGCCATTTACATGGAGGGTCTGGCCGGTGACATAGCCCGCCTCTTCCGAGGCCAGATAGACCACCGCGGCGGCGATTTCAGGGCTCTGCCCGAGTCGGCCGGCCGGGATCTTTTGCGAAATGACCTCTTTCTGCTGGTCCGTCAGCACGTCGGTCATCGCGGTCTGGATGAAGCCCGGCGCCACGCAGTTCACGGTAATGTTGCGGGAGGCGACCTCCTGGGCCAGGGCCTTGCTCATGCCCGTCAGGCCCGCCTTGGCGGCAGCATAGTTCGCCTGCCCCGGATTGCCGGTCGCGCCCACCACCGAGGTGATGCTGATGATGCGGCCCCAGCGCCGCTTCATCATGCCCTTCAGCGAAGCGCGCGCGAGGCGGAAGGCGGCGCTCAGATTCACATCCAGCACCGTCTGCCAGTCCTCGTCCTTCATGCGCATGGCAAGGCCATCGCGGGTAATACCGGCGTTGTTGACCAGGATATCGACCTGGCCCATTGCAGCTTCCGCCTGACCGATCAGACTGTTGACCGCTTCGGCATCGGCCAGATTGCACGGCAGGAGATGAACGCGGCTGCCCAGCTTGGCAGCCAGTTCCTGCAGCACCGCCTCGCGGGTACCGGACAGGCCCACGGTAGCCCCCTGGGCATGAAGGGCGGTGGCGATCGCGCCGCCGATGCCGCCGGTCGCGCCGGTCACCAAAGCGAATTTGCCGGTCAGGTCAAACATCGATGTCTCCTCAAGGGGGATTTAGAGGGTCTTGGCCCAGGTTTCCAGCTCAGCAGGCGTACCGACGCTGATCGGCTCGATATCCTTGTCGATGCGCTTCACCAGGCCGGCCAGCACCTTGCCCGAGCCGAGTTCGACGACCTGACCGACGCCCTGATCCTTCAGCCACAGCACGCCTTCGCGCCAGCGCACGAGGCCGGTCACCTGCTGCACCAGCAGGGCCTTGATATCGTCGGGATTGGATTCGCCCTTGGCAGTAACGTTCGAAACCACCGGCAGCTTCGGCGCGTTCATCTGCACTTTCGCAAGCGCCTCGGCCATGGCGTCGGCAGCAGGCTGCATCAGTGCACAATGGAACGGTGCGCTGACCGGCAGCAGCATACCGCGCTTCACGCCTTTGGCTTTCGCCACTTCGATGGCGCGCTCAACGGCCGTCTTCTTGCCCGAGATCACCACCTGGCCACCGCCATTGTCATTGGCGCAGCCCAGCACTTCGCCCTGCGCCGCTTCGGCAACAACTTCCTGCGCAACTTCCAGCTCGGCGCCAAGCAAGGCAGCCATTGCGCCCTCACCCACCGGTACCGCCTTCTGCATCGACTGACCGCGCAGCTTCAGCAGACGCGCAGCATCGGCAACCGACAACGCCCCCATCGCGCAAAGCGCGGAATACTCGCCCAGCGAATGACCAGCTGCGAAACGACCTTTGGATGCGAGGTCAATGCCGAAATCCTTCTCCGCCACGCGGACCACCGCCACGCTGGCGGCCATCAGTGCCGGCTGCGCATTCTCCGTCAGGGTCAGATCGGCTTCGGGCCCCTCGAACATCAGGGTCGAGAGCTTCTGCGACAGCGCATCGTCGACTTCCTGGAACACCTCTCGGGCGCTGGCGAAGGCTTCGGCCAGTGCCTTGCCCATGCCAACGGCCTGGCTGCCCTGCCCCGGAAACAAGAAGGCGCGACTCATACGAAATGCTCCTGGCGATTATTGTGCCGCGAGACGGCAAAAATGACGCGCCAGTGATAAGCCGCGAGTTCGCCCTGTCAAGCGTCGCACCGCCCAGGCGCTATGCCACGCGGCCGATAGCCCGCTCATAAGCCCTTGAAATTTCCGCTGAACTGGGGCGGCGCCAGCGTGCGGCGACATGCTGGTCAGGCCGTAAAAGATAGGCCGTTCCCGGAGCGGCGCTGTAGCGATCAGCAGCGAGTCCTTCATCACGCACCGTCACCAGTTTCACCTTGTCCTGCAACGTGGACGGCAATTCTATCTCCCCATTGAAACTGATTAGTGTGAATGCCCCTGACTGGCAACGTCGCAGCAGCCAGTCCTTGCCCTGATCGATGGGTGCGTCGATGGCGGGGGCGCCTGGCTGCGGGCCTTTTTCGAAGGCCTCGGTATCCGGCGTGGAAAGGACGGAGTTGCGGTAGGTGGCCGGCATGGACAGCCGGCCCGAATTGACCAGCCGCCGCGCAAAGGCATGCTCGTCTGCAAGCCCCAGCACTGCATCGCGCAAGGCGCGAACCGCATTGTTGCGCGGCACGATGAAATCAGTGCTGCGGGTGGAATGCAGAATATTCTCATCAGCCGCCGCAACGCGCTCGAGATCGTAACTGTCGAGCAATGTCTCCGGCGCTTCACCCTGCATCACAAGCGCGAGTTTCCACACCAGATTATCGACATCCTGAATACCGGAATTTGCGCCGCGGGCGCCGAAAGGAGAAACCTGATGTGCGGAATCACCAATGAACAGCACTCGGCCATGACGGAAGCGATCGAGACGCCGGCATTGGAAGGTGTAGACACTGATCCATTCCAGCTCGAAAGGCGTGTTCTCGCCCAGCATGGCCTTCAGGCGCGGCAGCACGCGTTCAGGCTGACGTTCCACTTCGGGATCGGCCTGCCAGCCCAATTGCAGATCAATGCGCCAGACGTCGTCGGGCTGCTTGTGCAGCAATGCCGATCCGCCGGCATGAAAAGGCGGATCGAACCAGAACCATCGCTCGGTGGGGAAATCCGCCTTCATGCGGACATCCGCAATCAGGAACCGATCCTCGAAAACCTGTCCGCGGAAATCCAATCCGAGCTTGCGCCGCACCGTGGAGCGTGCACCATCGGCCGCAAGCACATAATCGGCGATCAGGGTGTAATCGCCATCCGGCGTGGTCACACTCAGCCGCACGCCGTCGTTGCCTGGCACGACATCATAGACCCGATGCTTCCAGCGCAACTCGATCTCCGGCCGCGCCTGCGCGGCTTCGACCAGATAGAGCTCGGCGTAGTATTGCTGAAGATTGATGAAGGCGGGAAAGCGATGCCCGCTCTCCGGAAGGAGGTCGAAGCTGTAGCATTGGGACGCGCCATGGAAGACCTTGCCAACCTGCCAGGTCACGCCCTTTTTAAGCATGCGCTCGCCCACGCCGAGCCGGTCCCAGATTTCCAGCGTGCGTTTGGCGTAGCAAATGGCGCGGCTGCCCACGCTGACGGTGTCTTCTTCATCGAGAAGGATGCAGGAAATGCCGTGCTGGGCCAGATCCAGCGCCGCCGTCAGCCCGACCGGCCCGCCGCCGACGATGGCCACGCGGCATTTTTCGCTGCCGCCCCTGGGCACCTTCGGCGCCGTGTAACCGAATTGCGGATAGGCGAATGCCGCCATCCGTTTCCTCCCGTTTTGGTTACATTTGAAACCAATCTAGCGAACCGGACCGCCGCAGGCCAGAGGGCGGCCGGCTTTCGCCACCACCTGGCGACAAAAAAACCGGCCAATGGCCGGTTTTTTCAACGGGATATGAAGCGCCGGTTACTTTCGGTCGAAGGCACCGGAGCGGATGGTGTCGGGCAGCTTCTCCAGACCATGGGCAGTGACCGCCTTGCCGAAGATCGACGTCAGTTCCGCAAGAGCCATGCTCATCGCAATCGCCGCAACGACCTCGCGATTGACGCCGCCATTCACCAGGGCCTCCCAGGTGGCGACGAAGGATTCGCGCGTGATTCTGCTCTGCTCTTCCTCGGTCATTGCCATGAACATTCCCCTCTCTTACGCGGTAGGCCTGCAACCACCGCCTTGTCTCACATCTTCCTTGAAGGAATGTAAATGACCAAAGCGGGAATGACCGGACGGCCAAAGGTAGATGAATTTCTACCTGCGGATCGGCACTGCCAAAAGGCTATTTCAGCCCTTCCATGATGTTGCGGTTGATCTGAATCAGCGCATCGACTTCGACTGGCTCACCGGCTAGAAGCTTCTCGGTGTGCTTGTTGACAAAGATGCAGATGTTGATCAGCGAGACTTTGACGTCCTTGGTCAACTTGTTGGCTTCGTCAAGCACTTCCGGCATCAGGTGATTCCAGACATCCCGATTCCAGTTCAGGGCCGAGTAAACCTTGGCGACATCGGCGGGATGCTTGCTGCCTATCAGTGGACGGATATCCATAAGGGCGCGAGTGACGGACGAAAACAGTCGGTATTCGACCTGTCGCGGCGTCTCAAGTGCGTTTTGAGCCGTCAGGTAAGGATTTTTTGCCGACATCAAGTAATCTCCGTTCCACCTCGATCAACCGTCGAGCCAGCTTCAGGAGCTTGAAAAAGTCTTTTTGGACCAGTGCCGCCCCGATACTGCCTACTATGGCATGAGTACTCGGAGCTGCCTTAACGAATTCCAAACAGGCTTCCTTAATTTTTGGATAGTACTCGTCGAAATTCTCTTCCCAGAGATAGGCCAGCTGGCAGAGGTAATAGATCTTCTTGGCCGCCGTATCGACGTCCTCCGGCTTCATGATGTGCTTTTCGCGCAGGAAGGACGCTTTGTTCTCAATAATAATGCTGGCCGATTTCGAGAGGCTGAGTACCGCCCGATTGAGGATGAATTTCTCGCCGGCTTTTAAAGTGATAATCAGTGGCACGCGATTTCGGGAGGCTTGCGCCTCCTCCCAATCTGTTAACGACTAGACAGGGCTATCCGGCTTCCGCCCCCCCGTCAAGAAATCCCGTTCGATCCCGTGACGAAAGCCGCTTAGAAAGCAAAAAAGATCGTGACGACAAAAAGAAAGGGGGCCTTGCGGCCCCCTTCCCCGAAGTCTTGTTCAGACTGCCGATTAACGGAACAGGCTGAGCAGGGTGTTCGGCGACTGGTTGGCGATCGACAGCGACTGGATGGCCAGCTGCTGACGGACCTGCAGAGACTGCAGGGTGGCGCTTTCGGCAGCCACGTCGGCGTCAACCAGAGCACCAAGGCCCTTCTTGGTGGCGTCGACCAGATCGTCAACGAAGCTCTTCTGCAGCGACATCGCCTTGGTCTGGGCAGCGATCGTCGCCGAAGCGTCGTTCACAGCGTTCTCAAGGGTGTCGATAGCAGCAACGTCGGCAGCGTAGTCGGCCGAACCGGTCATCGCCAGGGCGCCCTGAGCGGTGGTGATGGCAGCTTCGATATCGACCGCAGTCAGGGTCAAGATCGTGCCGCTGGTATCACCCACGGTCGACAGGTCCGTACCACCAGTCTTGATCAGGTTCTGACCATTGTACTCCGCCTGCTGAGCATAGCGGGTCATGGTACCCAGCAGCTCATTGACGTCGTTCTGGTAGATCGTGCGCTGCTCGGCGGTCAGAGCGTCGTTACCCAGCAGGGCCAACTTGGCGCGGACTTCGGCGATCTGATCCGAGATGCCCTTCAGCGCGGCGTTGGTCACCTGGCCGAGGCCTTCGCCGTTGGCCAGCGAGGACTGCACAGCCGAATAGGCCTTGATGTTACCACGGATGCCCTGAGCAACCGAGAAGACCGCAGCGTCGTCCGACGCGTCGGCAACCTTGAAACCGGTCTGAACCTTCTTGGAAGTCTTGTCCAGGTCGCTGTTGATCGTGCGCAGCGAGGCCAGGGCAACGAGGGCACCAGTATTGGTATTGACGGAATTAGGCATTTGAAAAGCTCCTGTTCTAGGATCTAGGTGTGTCGTCCTCTTTTGAGGATGACTGATTTTTACCCACCGGCGGCGAACCCGTCAATAGGGAAAAATGCGTCTGCGGCAAAATTTGCTAATTGTCATAAGGACTTCGGTGAGTTTTTGTTAACCAAAACCAGCCCGATTGCCGCTCTCTCCCTGCCCTGAGATTGGATTGTCGGGCAGTCATCCCATTGGATTTCCAAGTATCCTGGACGAGTGTCTTAGCGACGGAGAACTGCGCTCCGGCATAAAAAAGGTTAACGCCGGCATATCGTCGCAGCCAGAGCCTCCGCGTTGCGGTGGAACGTTATTATGCGAACATGCCCAGCATAAGCGATTAAGACAGGCGCAATAAGTCCTGTCGCGTATCGATTTAGGGGCACCGCGCATGACGATTCGTAATCTCGACAAGCTTTTTGCGCCGCGTTCTGTCGCAGTGATTGGCGCTTCCGACCGGCCGACCCGAGTCGGCACCGTGGTGCTGAGCAATATTCTGAGCGGTGGTTTCCAAGGCTCCATCTGGCCGGTCAATCCGAAATACCGCGCCCTGCAGGGCCTGACTTGCTATCCCGATGTCCGCGCCCTCCCCGCCAGCCCAGACCTGGCGGTGATCTGCACACCGCCTGACACCGTGCCCGGACTCATCGGGACGCTTGGCGAGACGGGATGCCGCGCAGTGATCGTTCTGACTGCCGGCTTATCGAGCGGCAAAACGCCAGACGGCCGCACACTTCAGCAAGCGATGCTGGATGCCGCCAAACCGCATCTGCTGCGCATCCTGGGGCCGAACTGCGTCGGCATGCTGGTGCCTGGCCTGCGTTTGAATGCGTCCTTTGCCCATACCAGCGCCGAACCGGGCCAGTTGGCCTTCGTCAGTCAATCCGGCGCGCTGTGCACCATCGTGCTCGACTGGGCGAAGCAGCATGGCATCGGATTCAGCCATTTCATATCGCTGGGCGATTCTGCCGACATCGATTTCGGCGACATGCTGGATTACCTGGCCAGCGATCCTCAGACCCGCGCCATTCTGCTTTACATCGAGTCCGTGAAGCAGGCGCGCAAATTCGTCTCTGCGGCACGTGCCGCAGCCCGCAACAAGCCGATTGTTGCGGTGAAATCCGGCCGCAACGCTCGCGCCGCCCAGGCAGCCGCCTCTCACACCGGCGCGCTTGCTGGCGGCGACGACGTCTACTCGGCGGCCTTGCGCCGCGCCGGTATCCTGCGCGTGGATGGTGTTGAAGAGCTGTTCGCCGCCGTCGAGACGCTGGGACGCAATCGGAAACTGCCGGGTGAAAGACTCGCCATCGTGACCAATGGCGGCGGACCGGGCGTCATGGCGGTGGATAAGCTGATCGAGTTTGGCGGCAGCCTTGCCGATCTTTCGCCGGCGACGATCACACAGCTCGATGCCGTGTTGCCTCCGACCTGGTCGCATAGCAATCCGATCGACATCATCGGCGACGCACCCAGCGAACGTTACGCCGCCGCCGTGCAGGCGGTGCTGTCCGACCCTGGCGTGGATGCCGTCCTGGTCATGCATGCGCCAACCGCCATCGTGCCATCCATCGAGCCGGCGCGCGCCGTCATCAAGGCGGTGCACAACAGCCCGAAAAACATCCTGACCTGCTGGTCCGGCGGAGATGCGGTGCAAAAAGCGCGCAAGGCCTTTGCCGAAGCGGGCCTTGCCTCCTACGACACCCCCGATGCGGCAATACGCGCCTTCGCCCATATGGTGAACTACCGCCGCAACATGCAGGTCCTGATGCAGACACCGGATGAGATGCCGGAGGATCTGCAACCCGATCATGCAGCCGTGCGGGAGGTCATCGAAACCGCGCTGCGTGAAAACCGCTCGATGCTGAACGAGATAGAAGGCAAGCGCATCCTGTCGGCCTACGGCATTCCCGCCGTGCCGACGGAAGCGGCAGCGACGCCGGAGGAAGCTGCGACTGCCACGCATCGGCTGGAATTCCCGGTTGCCATCAAGATCCTCTCCCCGGACATCACGCATAAATCCGATGTCGGCGGTGTCGCGCTCAATCTCAGCAGCGAGGCCGAGGTCTTAACGGCTGCACAGGCGATGCTGGAACGCGTCCGCAAGCACCGGCCGGAAGCCCGGATCGACGGCTTTACGGTGCAGCCGATGATTCGCCGCGCCCGCGCTCACGAACTGATCATCGGCGCCTTGACCGATCCGATCTTCGGGCCCGCGATCATGTTCGGCCAGGGTGGTGTCGGCGTGGAAGTGATCGGCGACCGCGCTGTGGCCCTGCCGCCGCTGAACATGCATCTGGCCAACGATCTGATCGACCGCACGAAGGTCAGCCGGCTTCTTTCCGGTTACCGCGACTTCCCGCCCGTCGACCGGAAGGCTTTGGCCACCGTTCTGATCCGCGTGGCGCAACTAATTGCCGATCATGCGGAGATCAGCGAACTCGACATCAACCCGCTTTATGCCGACGATCAGGGCATGATCGCGCTGGATGCGCGCATCGTGCTCAAGCCCAGTGATGTGGTCGGACATGACCGTCTGGCCATCCGGCCCTATCCTCGCGGCTTGGAAGAGACCATCACGCTGCCTACCGGCGAGATAGTGTTGTTGCGGCCCATCCGCCCCGAGGACGAGCCAACGCATCACGAATTCGTGCGCCGCGTCTCGGCAGAGGATTTCCGCCTGCGCTTCTTCTCGCCGATGCGGGCCCTGCCGCATTCGGAGATGGCACGCTTCACGCAGATCGACTACGAGCGCGAAATGGCGTTTATAGCCACGCGGAATATAAACGGGCATTCGGAAACCTTAGGCGTCGTGCGCGCGATCACCGATCCGGACAATATCCGGGCCGAGTTCGCGGTGCTGGTGCGATCCGATATGAAGGGCCATGGCCTTGGCCAGGCGCTGATGCGCAAGATCATCCAGTATTGCAAGCAGCGCGGCACGCGCGAGATCATTGGCGATATCCTGCGCGAGAATCAGGCGATGCGTACGCTCGCGACGGAATTGGGCTTCCAGACGGTGCCAGGCCCCAGCAGCGACGTCATCCAGGTTCGTCTGCCGCTCAATGGCTAGGCGCTGAAAGCGCTGATCGCCGCCAACTGATGTGATCAAGGTCAATTGCGGAGTTCGGAGGGATTGCCCCTGCTATCCCTCCTCTCTATTTTAAGGGCCTGGAGGTCGGGCTTTATTGCCCACAATTGCCATGCTTGATCCCTTCGGCCGCACGATTTCGTATCTTCGCGTTTCGGTTACCGACCGGTGCGATTTCCGCTGTGTCTATTGCATGGCAGAGGACATGACTTTCCTGCCGAAGGCGGAGCTTCTCAGCCTGGAAGAGCTCGACCGGCTTTGCTCAACCTTCATCCGCATGGGCGTGCGCAAACTGCGTCTCACCGGCGGCGAGCCGCTGGTCCGGCGCGGCATCATGACGCTGATCGACAGCCTTGGCCGTCATCTGAATACCGGCGACCTGGATGAGCTGACCCTGACGACCAACGGCAGTCAGCTGGAGAAATACGCGGCTTTGCTGGCGGCAGCAGGCGTGCGGCGGATCAACGTCTCGCTCGATACCTTGCAAGCGGACAAGTTCACGGCTTTGACCCGCTGGGGCAAGCTGGACAAGGTGATGGCGGGACTGCAGGCGGCGAAAGCTGCCGGCCTGCAGATCAAGATCAACGCTGTGGCGCTGCGCGGCATCAATGACAATGAATTTGACGACCTCATCGCCTGGTGCGGCGAGGAAGGCTTCGATCTTGTGCTGATCGAAGTCATGCCGATGGGCGAGATCGGCGACGCCGCGCGGCTGGATCAGTATCTGCCGCTATCGATGGCGCGGGCGCAGATCCAGCGGCACTGGACCCTGGATGAGACGGATTACCGTACCGGCGGGCCAGCGCGATATTACGTGGTGCGCGAAACCGGCCGCCGGCTTGGCTTCATCACTCCGATGACCCATAATTTCTGCGAAAGCTGCAACCGGGTGCGACTGACCTGCACCGGCACGCTGTATATGTGCCTAGGTCAGAACGATGCCGCCGATCTGCGCACACCGCTGCGACAGTCGGAAAACGATGCCCTATTGGAAGCGGCCATCCGCGAGGCGATTGCGCGTAAGCCGAAAGGCCATGACTTCGTGATCGACCGGCGCCAGCGGACCGCCGCAGTGCCGCGTCATATGAGCGTCACCGGCGGCTGAGCCCGGCCGCCTCTATATTTCATATTTCGCTACTCTTTTATCACGCCGATAGCCAGCGTGTACTGGTCTGCCCGGGCTTTGTAGCTGAAGCCCTTGCGCAGCGCCCAGGATGTGATCTCGAAATGCAGCGGCACGATGGCCTGGTCTTCCAGGGCCATCTGCGAGCCGCGCTGCAGCAAGGTTTCCCGGGACTTGTCGTTCACCGTGCGCAGAGCCTCTTCGATCAAGGCATCGAGCGCGGGATTCGAATAGCGGCTTTTATTCGCCGTACCGAAGCCTTTCTCGCGATTGACGGTTGCGATCAGGGAGCGCAGCGGGTTCGACATCTCGCCCGTACCTGCTGCCCAGCCGACCAGCGCCGCGGAGTAGGCAAACGCATCGCGGTTCTTGAAGAAAACCGTGCTGGGCACCGCATCCACCCTCGACTTCACCCCGACGCGGGTCCATTGCGAAGCGATCGCCTGTGCCACTTCGGAATCGTTGATGTATCGGTTATTGGGCGAACCTATGGTGATGCTGAAGCCATTCGGATAGCCCGCCTCGGCCAGCAGCTTCTTGGCGGCATCCGGGTTATAGGGATCCGGCTGCGCCTCGCGGCGGGCGCCGAACATCGGATAGGGCAGCAGATCACCTGCCGGCTTGGCCAGACCTTCGACGATGCGGCTGGTGATCGCCTCGCGATTGATCGCCAGCGACAGGGCTTTGCGCACACGCCGGTCCTGCAGCGGGTTCTTCCCGTCTGCATCCGGGATGCCAGCCGTCGGCGAACCCACATCCAGCGCCAAATAAATCAGCCGGTTCGACAGAACCTCGCTGATTTTCACATCCGTGTTGCTGCGCAGCCGTTTGATGTCGGCCGGCGGCGGATTCTCGATCATGTCGACATCATTCGCCAGCAATGCGGCGACACGCGCGGCGTCGTTCGACATCGGACGATAGATCACCCGCTCCCATTTAGGCTTGCCGCCCCAGTAATTTGGGTTGGCTTCCAGCACCAGCCGGTTGCCGCGCGTCCATTCCACAAAGCGATAAGGGCCGGTGCCGATCAGACCCTCGCCACGATTGAGAGCGTCGGTGGTGATGCCTTCCGCCACGTCGGGCTTGGCCGCCTTGGACGACATGATCGCCACGCGGCTAAGATCGTTGGGCAGCAAGGGCGTCGGGGACTTGGTGATGAAATGCACCGTGTGGTCGTCGATCACCTTCACCTCGGCGACCGAGCGGGTGAACAGCGTGAACGGCGACGGGCTGTTGGGCACCTTGGCCGGACGCGCCAGCGAAAACACCACATCGGCAGCGGTGAACGGGCTGCCATCGTGGAATTTCACGCCCTTGCGCAGCTTGAACTCCCAAGTCGTGTCATCGAGATTGCGCCAACTCTCAGCCAGGCTCGGCGTCAGCTTCTGGGTCTCGTCCTGCTGGATCAGGGTGTTGAAGATCGAATAGGCGATCTGGTTGTTCGGCGTGACATTGTGATAATCGGGATCCAGCGAGCTGGGCTCTGTGGACAGGCCGATCCTGAGCTCCTGCGCCCCCGCCATGCAGGGCAACAGCCCCAAAGAAATCGCCAGAACCGCTATGCGTAATGCCGACGTCATGGTCATCGCCTTTCTGCTGCGCGGACCGGCAGCTTGCCTGCTTGGGTAATACGTAGCAAGGCAGGGACAGGTTCCTTGAGGCTGGCGCACCCCATGGCCGCCGCTATACTGCGGCCATGACCAGCTTGAACAAGATCGCCTTCGTGGCGGCAAAAGGCGAGCCTGCGGAAGTCGCGCGCGAGCGCCTTACCGCCCGCTACGGCCACGTCGCCCCGGAATCCGCCGACGTGATCGTCGCCCTGGGCGGCGACGGCTTCATGCTGCAAACCCTGCATCGCTACATGAAGCTGAATCTGCCGATCTATGGCATGAACCAGGGCACGGTCGGCTTCCTGATGAACGAATACAACGAAGATGACCTGCCGGCGCGCTTGGCCAATGCCAATGCCGCAGCGATTCACCCCCTGCGCATGCAGGCCACCACCGAGGCCGGCGCAGTCCATGAAGCGCTGGCGATCAACGAGGTTGCCCTGCTGCGGCAGACCCGGCAGATCGCCAAACTGCGCATTTCCATCGATGGCCGGGTGCGAATCGACGAACTGGCCGGTGACGGCGCCCTTGTGGCGACACCAGCCGGCAGTACCGCCTATAACCTGTCGGCTCATGGCCCGATCCTGCCGCTCGATGCCGGCGTGCTGGCCCTGACGCCGATCAGTGCCTTCCGGCCGCGGCGCTGGCGCGGCGCCCTGCTGTCGCGGACTGCGACGGTAAAGTTCGAGGTGATGGATTATTTCAAGCGGCCGGTTTCAGCCACCGCCGATTTCAACGAAGTGCGCGACGTCGTCGAAGTCACAGTGAGGGAAGCCCCGGAGATCAGCCTGCGTCTGCTGTTCGATGCCGGTCATGACCTCGAAGAGCGCATTCTGAACGAGCAGTTCATCTCCTGAAAAAAACGCCGCGGCAATGCCGCGGCGTTTCCCTGGCCGTTTAGCGTAACGCGTCAGTCGCGCGTCACACCATTCGCATAGGTGTACTGGTCGGCGCGGGCTTTGTAGCTCAGCCCCTTGCGGGTGGCCCACGGCGTCACTTCGATATGCAGCGGAATCAGCGCCTGATCGTCGAGCGCCATCTTCGACCCCTGCTGCAGTAGGGCTTCGCGCTTGGCGTCGTCGACGGTGCCAAGCGCCTGCTCGATGATCGCATCCAGCTGTGGGTTCGAGTAACGGCCCTTGTTGGTGCCGCCGAAGCCCTTCTCCTTGATCGGGGTCGCAACCAGCGAACGCAGCGGGTCGGACATCTCGCCCGTGCCGGCGCCCCAACCGGCCAAGTAAGCCGAATAGGCGAAAGCGTCGCGATTCTTGAAGAACACGGTGGCGGTCGAAGCTTCCACCTTGGTCTTCACGCCAATACGGGTCCACTGCGAAGCCACGGCCTGGGCGACTTCCGCGTCGTTGATGTAACGGTTGTTCGGGGTGCCCAGCGTGATCGAGAAACCATTCGGATAGCCGGCCTCGGCCAACAGCTTCTTGGCGGCATCCGGATCATACTTCTCCGGCTTGGCGTCCTGACGGGTACCGAACATCGGATAGGGCAGGAAATCGCCGGTGGGCTGGCCCAGACCTTCCATGATGCGGCTGGTGATCGCCTCGCGGTTGATCGCCATCGACAGCGCCTTGCGAACGCGGACGTCCTTCAGCGGGTTCTTTCCATTCGCGTCGGGAATGCCAACGGTCGGCTCAGTGAAGCTGTCGAGATGGATGTAGATCAGACGGTTCGACACCGCCTGGCTGATCTTCACATTTGGATTCTCGCGCAGTTTCTTCAGGTCGGCCGGCGGCGGATTCTCAATCATGTCGACATCGCCCGCGAGCAGCGCAGCAACTCGGGCCGCGTCATTCGACATCGGACGATAGATCACGCGCTCCCAGGAAGGCTTGCCACCCCAGTAATCCTTGTTGGCTTCAAGGACGATGCGATTGCCGCGAGTCCACTCGACGAACTTGTAGGGACCGGTGCCGATTAGGCCTTCGCCCTTGCTGAGCGCCTCGGTGGTCATACCCTCGGCAACATCAGGCTTGGCCGCCTTGGACGACATGATCGCCACGCGGCTCAAATCGGTCGGCAGCAGCGGCGCCGGCGCCTTGGTGATGAACTGAACCGTATGATCGTCGATCACCTTGACTTCGGCGACCGAGCGGGTGAACAGCGTGAACGGCGACGGGCTGTTCGGAACCTTGGCCGGACGCGCCAGCGAGAAGACGACGTCCGCGGCGGTGAACGGCGAGCCGTCATGGAACTTCACGCCCTTGCGCAGCTTGAATTCCCAGGTGGTGTCGTCGATCGTCTTCCAGCTCTCAGCGAGGCCCGGCACCAGCTTCTGCTTGTCATCCTGCAGGATCAGCGTGTCGAAGATGGTGAAGGCCATCTGGTTATTCGGGCCGAGATTATGGTAGTGCGGATCAAGCGCACTCGGTTCGGTCGAGATGCCGATCTTGAGCTCCTGCGCCTGTCCCGGCAGCGCCACTGCCAACATCCCCGCCGAAAGCAAGGCGGCTGCAGTGAGCGTTTTCCATCGCATCATCATTACTATGCTCTCCCCTCAATGGCGCAACATCGCGCCAACCTGAAGGCGCAGATTGCCGATTCAGCGGCGGCCTGACAAGGATTTGGTTACAGGACCACTGTGATTGCGAAGCCCATCAGGACGGCGCCGGCGATGCGGTTGATCCAGCGTTTCCACTCATCATTGATGCGCTGCCGCATGGCAGCAGCGGCACCACTGAGAAACGCCCACCAAAGCAACGATCCGATGAAAACTCCGGCAACGGCTGCGGCTGCCGTAGGCAACGAGGCGTTCTCCGCCAGGCCGAGGCCGGCGAACAAGGCTGTGAAAGAAAGAATTGTTGCAGGATTGCTGATCGTCAGCAGGAAGGTAACCCCCAGCAGCCGCAAGGGCAGGCCTGTCTTCGGCGCCGCAGCGGCTCGCGATTCCAAGGGCGCCGTGAATGTCCGCCACCCCAGCCAGGCGATGAAAGCCGCCCCGATCCAACGCAGCCAAATGCCCGCCACACCGGCATTCTCAACGAAAAAGGCGAAGCCAGCTGCCGCCAGCGCGGCATAAACTGCATCCGCCAGCGCGGTGCCGATTCCGCCGCTGAATCCAGTCCAGAATCCGCCAGCGAGGCTGCGCTGGATGCATAGCACGCCGATCGGTCCGACGGGCGCAGCAACCGCCAGCCCGAGCAGGATTCCCCGTAAAAACAGCTCCCCTTCTGCGCTCATCCTACGGTATCTGGGATCGGCAAGGCCGCGGTTTCCTTGGCGGAGGACAGAACGATGGACGTCTGGCTGCGCGGGATGCCAGGCAGCGCCTTGATGCGGCGCGCTAGAAGATCCTCCAGCGCCTTCAGGCTGCCGGCCCGGACCTTCAGAAGGTAAGACCAGTCACCGGTAACATGATGGCATTCCAAGATGGCCGGCTCGTCCCGGACCAGGGTGAGGAAAGCGGCCTCATGCTCGGGCCGCTCAATCATCACATAGACGAAGGCCAAAATCCCGCAGCCAGCCGCCACGGGATCGAGCCTGGCGCCCCACTGGGCGATAACGCCCTGCTTTTCCAGCTTTTTCAGGCGCTCGTTGACGGCTGAAACGGACAGGCCCGCCACAGCCCCGATTTCGGCGTAAGAGCTGCGGCCGTTCTCCTGAATAAACCGTAAAATTTTCCTGTCACTTTCGTCCATAGCCGGATTTTATACGGCGAAATGGTGAAATGACAAGATGTTCTACACCTCCACTCCCGTACCGATCGGACAGCTTATGCCTGTGCCGCCCAAACCGCAGTAACCATTTGGATTCTTTGCCAGATATTGCTGGTGGTAATCCTCGGCATAGTAAAATTCCGGCGCGTCGAGGATCTCGGTCGTGATCCGCCCTCGCCCGGCGGCCGTCAGCGCCTTCTGATACATCTCCCGCGATGCTTCGGCCTGGCGGCGCTGCTCCGGTGAATAGACATAGATCCCTGACCGGTACTGCGTCCCAATGTCGTTGCCCTGCCGCATCCCCTGGGTCGGGTCGTGGCTTTCCCAGAAAATCTTCAGTAATTCCGGGTAAGTGATCGCGGCGGGATCGAACACCACCCGCACGACCTCGTTATGGCCGGTCAGCCCGCTGCAGACCTCCTCATAGGTCGGGTTCGGCGTGTAGCCTGCCGCATATCCGACTGCAGTACTGTAAACACCCGGGGCCTGCCAGAATTTCCGCTCCGCGCCCCAGAAACAGCCAAGGCCAAACAGCGCCATTTCCATCTGCTCCGGAAACGGGGGCTGAAGCGGCCGGCCATTGACGAAATGCTGGGCCGGCACAGGCATGGGCATGGCGCGCCCCGGCAAGGCACGGTCACGCGGCGGCATTTCCATTTTATGGCGCGGTACGGTGAACCACATCAGCGGCCTCCTGCTTACAGCCCGGGTCACAGCTATGACTACCAGCTTGGGCGGGTCTGCGTCTGCGTCAAGACAGCTTTGCGTGAACACCCATTTCCCAAAGACACCGGGCGGGCTAGTGTGCCGCAAATCGTCCAAACAGAAAAAATCCGAATGAGCCCCGCCCGCATTGCCACCCTGCCCGGCGCCTATTACGCGCAAATCCTTGGCCATGGCACGTCGCGCGGCGTGGCATCGATGCTGATCGGCATGGCGGCCTTCGTCAGCAACGATGCCCTGATCAAGCTGGCCAGCGTCACCACACCGACGGGACAGCTCGTCACCATCCGCAATCTGATCGCCACCGCGGTGATCCTCAGCTTGATCCATCTCACCGGCCAGGCCGCTCATCTGCGGCGCAGCATCAATGCCGTCGTGCTTGCCCGCAGCGGCTTCGATATCCTCGCGACCCTTCTCTATCTTCTGGCACTGTTCCATATGCCGATCGGCAATGTCACCGCCATCAACATGGCCACGCCGCTGGCCATGACGGCAGCCGCGGCGGTCTTCCTGCGGGCGCCGGTGGGCTGGCGGCGCTGGACCGCGGTGATCGTCGGCTTCATCGGCGTGATGCTGATCGTGCAGCCGAGGGCCGAAGGCTTCAACGCCTATGCCTTGCTCGCCGTCGGCTCTGTCATCTTCATCGTCGCGCGCGACCTGACCACGCGGAATATCGATCAATCGATCCCCTCTTTGGTGATCACCTTGACCAACGCAGTGATGGTTATGCTGGGGGCCCTTGTGATGGTGGCTTTCGAAGGCTGGGCCGATATCGGACTGCGCGAATATCTGCTGATCGTATGCGCGGCCTTCTTCCTGATTGCCGGTTATCTGCTGATCGTCGATGCATTCCGGCATGGCGATCTCGCCACCGTCAGCCCCTTCCGCTATACGGCCCTGATCTGGGCGCTGTTGTTCGGCTTCCTGATCTGGGGCGATCTGCCGAATCTGCTGGCGCAGGTCGGCATCGTCATCGTGGTCGCCAGCGGCCTGTATGTGCTGCATCGCGAACGCGTGCGCGCCCGTGACGAAGCCGCCAAATCAGTCGTCAGCGAGTAAATTCCTCGATAGTGATATCGGCCGCGCTGATGTGGCGGGCCATCGCCTGTTCAGCCGCGATGGCATCGCCCCGCAGGATCGCGTTGACGACGCTCTCATGCTCGGCGAAGGAACTGGCCAGGCGGCCGACCAGCCGGAATTGGGCACGGCGGAAAGGCGATAGGCGCCGCCGCACAGCCGTGGAATTCTCGACCAGGGCCGTGTTGTGCGTGCCCTCGAAGATACAGCTATGGAAAGCGACATTCAGCGCAGCGTAAGCCTCGACCTCGCCATCCCGGACCATCTGGCGGGATTGCTCATGCAGGTCGGCCAGCTTTTTGCGTTCGGCGGAGGTCATCCGCTGCGCGGCGTAGCGCGCACAGATCGCTTCGAGTTCGCGCATGACCTCGAACAGGTCGCGCATATGCTGCCGGCTCGGTGTCGCCACGACGGCACCGCGATGGGGGCGGATGTCTACCAGTCCGGTCTCGACCAAAGCCTTAAGCGCTTCGCGGACCGGCGTGCGGGATACCCCGAAGCGGTCGGCCAGATCCTGTTCCTCGAGGCGGGTTCCAGGCGGCAGTTTACCGACGAGGATTTCGTCGGCGATGCGCTGGCGCAGCGTGTCCGCCCGTGTCCGCTTGGCCGCGATTTTTGTTTCGGCTTGCAGCCTGACCTGGTTCATGCACTATCCCTGTCGTAAACACGACTGTATCAGCAGTCGCGCCGCGCCGCCACCGCACTCAGCTGGGGCAAAAGACTTCCCAACGGTCCGTTCTGCGGTCAGCATGCGCTCATGAGTGAACCACGCCTGAAAGCCCGGATTCTCGTCCAAGCCATCCTGCGCCGATACGATCAGGAAGCAATTCCCGCCTATATCCGCCGCAGCGGGGATCCTGATGCTGGCGCTGTCATGCTCAAGGTTGCCCTCGGGCCGCAAGAGGCCATCCTGCTCAGCCAGGCCCGCGATGCGGAAGGCCGTGCCGGCTGGCTGCGGCTGGGCGGACAGGAGCATCTGGACGAGGCGGCCGCCGAGGCGCTGATCGAGAAGGCCGTCCACCGCGACCCAGACCTTTATGTCATCGAGGTGGAAGACGCGAAGGGGCGGATACTGGTCGAAGGGCGGATGCTTTAGGCGGTTGCAGCCCAAACCGGATCGCCGGACATGGCCTCTTCGCGCGCCTGCGCGAAAACAGCCCCGATACCAAGCAAAACCGGACGGTCCTGGCCAATCTGATCAAGTCCGATGCCGACCTGATCCAGACGGCCGAGCCAGCGTCCCTCATTAGGCCGGGAGACAGCCGCCATGATCGCGACCGGTGTGCCCGGCGACAGCCCTTCCGCCATCAATCGCTGTGCAGCCGCCGGTCCTGTCCGTCCCGCCATATAGAAGACCAGCGTGGTCTCGCTATCGGCAAGCCCCTTCCAGTCGAGATCGTCGGGCAGCGCGCCATCCCGCGAATGGCCGGTGACAAACCGCACAGAATGGGCAGCATGACGATGCGTGAGCGAAACGCCAAGACTGGCCGCAGCAGCAGCAGCAGCAGCCGTAATGCCTGGCACTACCGACGCCGGAATGCCTGCGGCTTCCAGGGCAGCGATTTCCTCCCCGGCACGGCCGAAGATCATCGGGTCGCCGCCTTTTAGGCGCACGACGCGCTTGCCTTGCCGGGCCAGCTTGATCATCAGTTCATTGATCTCTTCCTGCTTGCAGCTTGGCCCGTTGCCGCGCTTGCCAACCAGCATCCGCTTGGCCTCTCGGCGCGCCAGTTCGAGAACGTCGTCAGAGACGAGGTCGTCGAACAGAACGACATCCGCTGCCTGCAAGGCGCGCATGGCCTTCAGTGTCAACAACTCCGCATCGCCGGGACCTGCGCCGACGAGAGTGACACTGCCAGAGTGTGACGGCATCTGCATGGCCGTAGTTATGATCTCATCGGGCGTGCGGGTAGCCGGTCGCGTGAAGGCAAGGTCGGCAAACCGTTCCCAGAACAAACGGCGTCGGCTGGCATCGGGGATGACGGCGATGACACGGTGGCGGATCGCCTGCGCTAGTTTAGCCCATGCGGCAAGGCTGGCCGGCAGCACCGTCTCGATACGGCGGCGGATGGACTGCGCCAGTACGGGAGCGGCACCATCCGTGGAAATGCCCACCACAACGGGCGAACGGTTGACGATGGCGCCGAACTGCGCATCGCAAAATACCGGCTTGTCAATGACGGAGCAGATCGCGCCTACGGCGCGGGAGATCTGCTGGAACCGCTTTGCTTCGTCCGGATCTTCCGTCGCCAGAACCGCGATCGCTGCACCGAACAGGTCGTCCTCTTCCCAGCAGCGGCGAACAAGATGAACTGTGTCAGCGAGGTTCTGCAGTTCGGCACAAGGTTCGGCCGCATAAACCTGCACGGCTGCGCCGGCTGCAGCCAGCAGCTCTGCTTTCCAGGCTACTGCTGGCGTATTACCGGCTACGAGGGCCCGCTTGCCCCGCAGATCGAAGAAAAGCGGCAGCTTGGCCAGCTTTCCGATCCGCGGTACTGCAGCTTCAGACGGCTTTCTGAATCCGCGCGCCATCGAGCATTCTCCGGATTTCGCTACGGCAGGAGCCGCAATTGGTGCCAGCCCGCACCGTCTCGCCTATCGCTTCCACCGTGGCGCAGCCTGCCCTGATGGCCTCGGCGATCTGATTGGCGCCGATATCGAAGCAGGTGCAGACAATAGCGCCGCGATCGAGGCTTTCCGCCCCTGCCCGGCCGGCCAGCAGCCGAAGCCTGTCTGCGGGAGCCGAGAACTCATTTTCTAACTGCTCAGCGAGCCAGGACCGCGATACCGGGACGGGTTCGGGCGCTACGAAAAGCACGCCACGCAGGCGATTGCCATGAAACAGTGCAAAGCGATGACGATCCGTGGCGCTGTCGTGATAAGCCAGCACTTCGTGTGTCGCAGCATCATCGAAGAGCTGCCGCGCGAAATCGCTCCAATTCTCCGGCCGCCTTTCGCCGGCCATCTCAACGCGCCAGCCGCCCTTCGCACGCGCCAGGGCCCAGTATCCAGCCGCAATCCATGCCGGCCGCTGCACAAGGACCGCAAAGCCATACCAGCTTGCCGCATAAGGCCAGACCTGCGCGGGTGTAAACTTCAGTTCAGGCTGCCCAGAGACCGGATCGACATGGGACGCGACCACGACATTCACCCGTGCTTGCGCCGCCAGTTGGTCTGTCCAGTGCAGCGGCACATAGACCGATCCCTTCTGCTGATCCTCGCTGATCAGGGCACGCACGACGATGCGGCCATGCAGGCTTTCCACCTCAACAAGTGACGCCGCCGTGATGCCGCGCGAGGCTGCGTCTTCTGGATGAAGCTCCGCGAAAGGCTCGGCGATATGGCTCATCAGCCGTGCCGACCGGGCGCTGCGGGTCATGGTATGCCATTGATCGCGGATGCGTCCGGTATTCACCACCAGTGGGCAGGTCTCATTTGTTGATGAGGCTGGTGTCCGCCACGGTGTGGCAACAAAGCGTGCACGCCGGTCTGACGTGAAGAATTGCCCGTCGGCAAAAAAACGCCTTTGGCCGGGCTGGGCACCTTTCACCAAGGGCCACTGGAACGGCTGCAGCGTGTCATAGTCCCGCTGCGTTATTCCACTCAAGGCGGAGATGTCGAAATCACGGCTACCGTTATTCTCAGTGCCTGACAAAGCGGCATATTCGCGGAACACGTCGACGGGATGCCGGTAGGCGAAAGCATCCACCCATCCCATGCGCCGGGCAACTTCTGCAAAGATCCACCAGTCAGGCTTTGTCTCACCTGGCAACGGCAGAAACGGGCGCTGGCGCGAAATGCGGCGCTCGGAATTGCTTACGGTGCCATTCTTTTCACCCCAGGCAGCAGCCGGCAGCAGCACATGTGCATGCGCCGCCGTATCCGTATGGCGAACCACATCGGACACCACCACGAGCGGACAGGTGCGCAGAGCGGCCTTCACCAGATCTGCTTCCGGCATGCTGTCCACCGGATTGGTGCCGGCGATCCAGACCGCTTTCACCCGGCCATCGCGCAACGCCTGGAACAGATCGACCGCCTTGAGTCCCGGACGGTTGGCGATTTTTGGGGAACGCCAGAAATCCTGCACGATCCGGCGATGATCGGGATTATCCAGCTCCATATGGCAGGCAAGCTGATTAGCAAGGCCGCCGACTTCCCGTCCCCCCATCGCGTTCGGCTGTCCGGTGATCGAGAAAGGCCCCATGCCGGGACGGCCGATGCGGCCGGTCAGCAGATGGCAATTGAGGATGGAATTGACCTTGTCTGTGCCGTTGCTCGACTGGTTCACGCCTTGCGAGAATCCGGTGACGACTCGTTCGGCGCGCGCAAAGAGCTCGTAGAACTGCCGCAGCAGCGTCGCCGATAGTCCCGTGATGGATGATATCTTTGGCAAAGAAAGTGCCCGCGCTGCCTCAAGCGCAGCGTCCAGGCCATTGGTATGGCGGGCGACATACTCGCCATCGATCTGGCCATTGTCCGCAAGATGCGCCAGCAAGCCATTGAACAAGGCCACGTCAGAGCCGGGCTTCAGCGGCAGATGCAGGTCTGCAGCCCGCGCCGTCATTGTGCGGCGCGGATCGATGACGACAATTTTCATCTCCGGTCGCGCTGCCTTGGCCTCCGTCAGCCGCTGGAACAGCACCGGATGGCACCAGGCAAGATTCGATCCGACCAGGACGACCAGATCGGCCAATTCCAGATCGCTGTAAATCCCAGGCACGGTATCGGAACCAAAAGCGCGCTTATGACCGGCCACAGCCGAGGCCATGCAAAGGCGTGAATTCGTATCGATATTCGCGGTGCCGATGAAACCTTTCATCAGCTTGTTGGCGACGTAGTAATCCTCAGTCAGCAACTGCCCGGATATGTAGAAGGCAACAGCGTCCGGTCCGTGCTCGGCGATCGTTTCCTTAAATCGGGTCGCGATATGATCCAGCGCTCGCTCCCAAGTGACCCGTTTGCCGTTCAGCAGCGGGTAAAGCAGCCGGTCCTCAAGCCCGACCGTTTCTCCCAGAGCCGATCCCTTTGAACAAAGTCGTCCAAAATTGGCCGGGTGATCCGCATCGCCTTGGATGGTCACCGCTCCAGTTCGGTCCACGCTCACCCGCAAGCCACATCCCACGCCGCAGTACGGACAGGTGGTGCGGACCTCAAATGGCGATGCGTCGATCATTGCAGGTCAGGCCGCTTGAACCGCAAGACCAGGCCAGGAAAGCAGAATGCGGTCACCCTGCAATTTCACCGCTATGGTGCGGGCGCAGCCCTGATCGGGGGCTTGGGCCTCGCCGGTTTCCAGGCTGATCACCCAGTTATGCATCGGACAGGTAACGGCATTCCCCTGGACGATGCCCTGAGACAGCGGCCCGCCCTTATGGGGGCAACGGTCATCCAGGGCGAAGACCTTGTCGTCAGCGGTGCGGAAGATCGCGATGTCGCCGCGTACGGTCTTCACCACGCGGGCGCCACGGCGAGGGATGTCGTCCAGACCGCCAATATCGAGCCATTCATTGCTCATCTTCGTGCCCTTTCACTCCGCTGCCTGCGCGATGCACAGATCTGCCAGGGGTTTGAACTCATGGGCAAAAGCGCCGTTGACGCGCTCGGCCCAGGGGTCGACCTGGGCGAATTTCTGAGCGAACACGAAACGGGCGAAGAGAGCGCGGCGGCGTTCGTGATCCTCGACGATCTGCTGCTTCACCGTCTCCAGGCCAACCCGGTTCAGCCATTTATGGATACGGTCAAGGTAATGCGCCTGCTCGCGATAGAGCTGCATCAGCGCGCCGGCATATTCCAGCACCTCTTCTTCCGTCTCCAGCTTGCAGAGCAGGACGGTCTGCTTCACTTCCAACCCGGCCGCGCCGCCGATATGGAACTCGTAGCCGGAATCGACGCAGACGATGCCGATATCTTTGACCGTCGCTTCGGCGCAATTGCGCGGGCAGCCAGAAACGCCCAGCTTCACCTTATGGGGCGTCCAGCACCCCCAGGTGAACTTCTCCAGCTTGATGCCAAGTCCGGTGGAATCCTGAGTGCCAAACCGGCACCATTCCGTGCCGACACAGGTCTTCACCGTGCGCAAGGCCTTACCGTAAGCATGGCCGGAGACCATGCCGGCGGCATTGAGATCCGCCCAGACGCCAGGCAGGTCTTCCTTCTTCACCCCCAGCAGGTCGATCCGCTGGCCGCCGGTAATCTTTATGGTCGGGATATTGTACTTCTCGGCCACATCGGCGATGGCGCGCAGCTCCCTGACGCTGGTCATGCCGCCCCACATGCGCGGCACCACCGAATAGGTGCCATCCTTCTGGATATTCGCATGCGCGCGCTCGTTGATGAAACGCGACTGGTTGTCGTCGGTATATTCCCCCGGCCAGCTTGCCAGCAGATAGAAGTTCAGCGCCGGCCGGCATTTGCTGCAGCCGCAGGAAGTCCTCCATTCCAGTTCCTGCATCACTGCTGGAATGGATTTCAGCTCCTTGGCGACGATCAGGCGGCGAATTTCGTCGTGGCTGAGATCGGTGCAGCCGCAGGCCGCCTTGGAAGTCGAGGGCGCATAGGCGTCGCCCAGCGTAAAGCTGATCAGCTTCTCCACCAGTCCGGTACACGAGCCACAGGAGGCCGAAGCCTTGGTGACGGCCCGCACCTCTTCCAGACTGCTCAGACCGTTCTCCTGAATGGCGGCAACGATCCTGCCTTTGCACACGCCGTTGCAGCCGCAGATCTCTGCGTCATCCGACAAGGCTGCAACGGCCGCCGTAGGGTCCAGAGGGGCCCCTCCAGCATAGCCCTGGCCGAAGATCAATGTATCGCGCATTTCGGAGATATCTTTCCTCTCGCGCAGCAACTGAAAGAACCAAGCCCCATCGGCGGTATCGCCATACAAAACAGTTCCGATGATGCGGCTATCCTTCAGCACCAGGCGCTTGTAGATGCCACGCCCGGCATCGCGCAGCACAATTTCTTCCCGATCCTTCGCTTCGGCAAAATCGCCCGCGGAAAACAGATCAATGCCAGTTACCTTCAGCTTGGTTGCCATAACGGACCCGTGATAGGCCGCCTGCTCTCCCGCCAGAGTTTTCGCCAATACACCAGCCATCTCATAGAGCGGCGCCACGAGACCATAGGTCATACCGCGATGCTCGACGCACTCTCCAACAGCAAAGATGTCCGGGTCTGAGGTGCGCAACTGATCGTCGACGATGATGCCACGATTGACGGCAAGGCCTGCCTTTTTGCCCAGCGCGGCATTGGGCCTGATGCCTACTGCCATCACCACCAGATCTGCGGGGACAACTGTGCCATCCTCCAGCTCGACCGCCTGCACCTTGCCGTTGCCAGTAATGGCTTTGGTATTCGCGCCGGTCAGCACCTTGATGCCGCGGCTTTCGATGGCCTTCTTCAGGAGATAGCCGGCATTGGCATCGAGCTGACGCTCCATAAGCGTCGGCATCAGATGCACGACGGTGACGCTCATCCCCTGCTCGGCCAGACCCGCCGCCGCTTCCAATCCCAGCAGGCCGCCGCCGATGACAACCGCCCTGTCGCGAGATTTGGCCGCCAGGATCATGGCATCGACATCGTCGAGATCACGATAGGTCAGCACGCCGGGCAGATTGTTGCCCGGCACCGGGATGATGAACGGCACGGAGCCGGTGGCGATCACCAGCTTGTCGTACTTCTCCACCAGGCCGTTATCGGTGGTAATCGTTTTGCCGACACGATCGATCCCGGTGACGCGCGTTCCCTTGTGCAGGGTGATGCCGTTTCTGATGTACCAGCCATCGCCATGAATAACGATCTGTTCATAGGTCTTCTCGCCGGACAAGACGGGCGACAGCATGATGCGGTCGTAATTTACCCGCGGCTCGGCATTAAAGATGGTGATGTCGTATCTGCCGGGTGCGATCTCCAGCAACCGCTCCAACATCCGGCCCGGCGCCATGCCATTGCCCACGATCAGCAGCCTTTCAGCCATGAGCCGTACTCCTATTGCATTGCATGCCCTTCACGACGTCCTCCTGAATATTTTTTAGGCTGCGTGAGCGGCCGGAGCGCGATGCCGCGCATACAGGAATTCCAGGATCTGCTGGCGGCAGCGGTTGTATTCCGGATCGGAAGCGAGCTGCAGCCGGTTGCGCGGCCGCGGCAACTTTACCTCCATCACCTCGCCGATGGTGGCCGCCGGCCCGTTGGTCATCATCACCACACGATCCGACAGCAGCACGGCTTCGTCGACGTCATGGGTAATCATGATGACGGTGTTCTTCAGCTTGGCCTGCAACTCCATCACCGTGTCCTGCAGAGTGGCCCGGGTCAGCGCATCCAGGGCACCGAATGGCTCATCCAGCAACAGGACCTTCGGCTCCATCGCCAGCGCGCGAGCAATGCCGACACGCTGCTTCATGCCTCCCGATATTTCCTGCGGCCGTTTCTCCAGCGCGTGGTCCATGCCGACCAGCGCCAGATTGTGACGCGTCCACTCATCACGCTCAGCAGAGGTCTTTGTCCTGCCGTGGACCTTGTCGACTGCCAAGCGGACGTTGTCATAGACGCTGAGCCAAGGCAGAAGCGAGTGGTTCTGGAACACCACGGCCCGGTCCGGCCCCGGCTCCGATACTTCCTTGCCCTGCAGCAGCACGCCGCCCGTTGTGGCGCGCAGCAGGCCGGCCACGATGTTGAGCAAGGTGGATTTTCCGCAACCGGAATGGCCAATCAGCGCGACGAATTCGCCGCGTTCGATCTTCAGCTCGATATCCCGCAGAGCGATGAACGGGCCATTGGCTCCTTTGAAGATCATGCCGACATTCTCAAAGCTCAGATAAGCGCTCATGGGGCACTCCTATCGATTGGCCTAGCGGTTGGCACTGGGGCGGCGGATTGCGATTGCGGATGGCTCCGCATTCATGCGGGCAGCTGTCGACATCGCCCGCGCCGAAGAGACGTAGGAGCCGTCAAAGAAAAGGTCCGCCCCCATGGTAATCGGCGCGCTGGCCTGGGCCAGCGTCCAAGGCCCAGCATGCAGTCCTTCCGGCTTGCGGTCGATCAGTGGAAACGGCCGGTCGAGCGCAGCGGCCGCTTCACGGTAGAGATCGGTGCGATAGACGCAGTCGGCTATAGCGGCGACGTCGATTGTGGGATCGATCAGCTTCCAGCGCTGCATCTCGGTGAGATACCATTCCGCCTGACTGCGCCAGGGGAAATTCGCGCTGTAGCGATTGAAGACGAAGAAGTCCGGCATGGCTTCCGGGCTGACATCCAGGCCGTATCGAACGACACCCAGCATGCCCAAGCGGATCGCCTCCGCTGCCTCCGGCCCGATATAATCGGGCTTGGCCATGATCTCGACGCCTTCCAGACGATTCTCGGGACGATCGAGCCATTCGGCAGCCTCGATCAACCCCATCAGCATCGCCTTATGGACCAGTGGATTCCGCTCCACCCAATCCCGGTTGACGCCGATCACCTTTTCAATGCGGTTGTTCCAGATTTCGTAGCCGGAGATCAGGATGCGCCCGACGCCGCGCAGCACGGCGAGCGAATTCCACGGATCGCCCACGCAGAAACCGTCGATCTCGCCTGCTGCCAGCCGGTCGGTCATCTGCGGTGGCGGCACAACCACCAGATTCACATCACGATCAGGGTCGATGCCAGCTGAAGCCAGCCAATAACGGAGCTGGATCTGATGTGATGAATAATTGAATACCGTCGCGAAGGTGAGCTTCGGCCGGCCGGCCTTGCGGTCGGCCGCAATTACACGGCGCAGGACATTGGCGCTTTCCTGCCTGGCATACAGCAAGGCCGGCTCTGCCTCGACCAGACGGTCCCACAGCTTGGCCGAGATGGTGACGGCATTGCCGTTGAGGTTAAGGACAAAAGATGTGATTTGCGGCTTCTTCCAGCCGCCGGCGCCCAAGGTTGCAGCCAGCGGCATAGGGGCCAGCATATGCGCCGCATCCAGGGCGCCCAGCGCGACCTTGTCGCGCATATTTGCCCAAGAAGGCTCCCGCACCAGCGTCACATCCAGACCGTGGCGCGCGAAGAATCCCTTCTCCTTTGCCACGATCAGCGGGGCACAGTCGGTTAAGGCGATAAAACCGATCCGCATGGCTGTCGGGGCCGCCAGCGTGGCTGCCCGTGCAGCTTTGGTCTTGGCGGGACGTCGTGCCATCGCTGCCGCCTTACTGCTGGGCATAGCCGCCGATACGATTGCCGATGAAGGCAATCAGTCGGTCCAGCATGAAGCCGACGAGGCCGACATAGATCAGGGCGAGAATGATTTCGCTGATCAGCGAGCTGTTCCAGGCATCCCAGATGAAAAAGCCGATGCCGACGCCGCCAATCAGCATCTCGGCCGCGACAATGGCCAGCCACGACAGGCCAATGCCGATCTTCAACCCGGTGAACATGAACGGCACAGTGGCCGGCAACATCACCTTGAAGAAATATTCAAAGCCGTTCAACCGCAGCACCTGGGCAACGTTGCGATAATCCTGCGGGATGTTGCGGATGCCGACCGCCGTGTTGAGGATGATCGGCCAGATCGCTGTGATCGCAATGACGAAGATCGCCGATGGATCGGCGTTGCGGAACGCGGCGAGCGAGAGCGGCAGCCAGGCCAGCGGCGGCACAGTGCGAAGCACCTGGAAAATCGGGTCCAGGCCGCGGAAGGCCAACGTGGATTGACCGATCAACACCCCCAGCGCGATGCCGATACTGGCGGCAAGTGCAAAGCCGATGGCGACACGCTTGAGGCTGGATGCCAGATGCCAGAACAGGCCCTTGTCCAGATTGCCCTTATCAAAGAATGGATCGCTGATCAGAACCCACGTATCTTCGATGACCACCGAAGGCGGCGGCAAGGTGGCATCCGGGCCAGAGCAGGCGATTTCCCAGACGCCTATAATCAAGGCAAGAAACATGACAGGTGGCAGCACTCGGGTCGCCACGTAGCGCAAGCCGCCCAACACGCGCGGCATCAAGGCAGCGAGGAAACCCTCGCTGCCCAGGTCCATCTTCAAGACATCAGCTTTGATCGCCATGGAATTCTCCCCGTCTTGCGCCGGCATTACACGCGTGCGATGGCAAGGCTCTTCAGGTAGGCCATCGGATCCTCCGGATCGAAGACCTTGCCATCGAAGAAGGTTTCCTTGCCGCGCGAGGTGGATTTCGGAATCTCTGCGTCGCTGGCGCCGATCCCCTTGGCGGCCTCTCGCCAGAGGTCCTCGCGGTTGACCTGTTTGATCAGGCCTTTGGCGTCGAAATCGGTGGGCAGATAGCCCCAGCGCATATCCTCGGTGAGGAACCAGAGTTCGTGGCTTTGGAAGGGATAGGATGCGAAGTCGCGCCAGAACTTCATCATCAGCGGGCTTTCGACGCCCACGGTGACCTTGCGGCCACCATCACCGTAATCGATGACGCCCTTGGCACGATCGAGAATGTCCTTGACCGGGACCTTGAACCAGTCGCGGCCACCCATGATCGTGCACATCTCATCCTTGTTCTCCATTTTGTCGCACCATTGCTGCGCTTCCTGAGTGGCCATCAGGATCGCCTTGGCAGCCTTCGGATGTTTGTCGACCCAGTCGGCGCGCAGCGCGAGCGACTTCTCGGGATGGTCGTTCCACAATTCGCCGGTCATCAATGCGGTGAAGCCGATCTTCTGATGGATGAGCTGCAGGTTCCATGGCTCGCAAACGCAGAAGGCCTCCATCGCATTGACCTTCATGTTCGCCACCATCTGCGGCGGCGGCACGACGATGGTCGCAATGTCCCTGTCGGGATCGATCCCGGCTGCCGACATCCAGTAGCGGATCCACAGATCGTGCGTGCCGCCCGGGAAAGTCATGGCGGCCTTCAGTTCCTTGCCTTCCGCCTTGGCTTTCTTGAAGGCAGCGCCAAGCGCCTTGGCATCCTTGGTCACGCCCATGCCGGCATAGGCTTGCGCCACGGAAATACCCTGACCATTCAGGTTCAGGCGCGCGAGGATGTACATCGGCACCGGCACATTGCCCTTGGTGACTTTGCCGGACGAAATCAGGTAAGGCATGGGGGTGAGAATATGCGCGCCGGTGATGCCGCCACCCGCCTCGCCTAACTCGATATTGTCGCGCGTGGCGCCCCAGGAGGCCTGCTTCTCGATGCTCATGTCAGGCAGGCCGTATTTGGCAAAGAATCCTTTTTCCTTGGCGATGATCAGCGGCGACGCATCGGTCAGCGCGATATAGCCAAGCTTCGTGCCCTTCACTTCCGGACCTGCGGCCTGCGCAAATGCGCCGGAGGGAAACTGCAGCCGCGCTGCGGCCATCAGGGCAGCGGCACTGCCTGCGCCCTTGATCAGCTGACGGCGACTCACCTTGAAGGTCTTCTTCTCACCCATGTCACTCTCCGTCCCTGCTCGGCCGTCGTTGCGGCCAATAAAAAAAGCGCCCAGCAACAAGGTCTCGGCTGAGACCTCTTGCAGGACGCCCTTGTCCAATTGCGACCGACGAACAGCACGGCCTGGGGAGGCATTTGCTGGGATCGGTCACCCGCTGCGTCATTGCAGCGAGCTGTCGCGATTACTCAGAGCAGGAATTGTGCCAAATGTAACACGGTGTGCTTTTCCAAGGATTCACGAGCATTAAGCCGCGCATGCCACAAAAGATGACTTGCCGTGCTGCACATTTAATAAGCGAAGCTGCGCCAGGATTGTGCAGCCTACTTCTTCTTCAGCACATCGGCAAAGGCCAGCAATGCCTCCGCTACGTCCACCAGCCTCTGCTGCCGGTCCATCGCCAGCTTGCGCAAAGCGGCATAAGCCTCGTCTTCCGACAGGTTGCGCTCGCGCATCAGCAAACCCTTGGCGCGGTCGATCAGTTTACGCTCGGCCAGGGTCGCTTTTGTTTTCTTCAACTCATCGCGCAGAGCCTGGAATTCGCGGAAACGCGCGATCGCCACATCGAGGATCGGCTTCACGCGCTTCACGTTCAAACCGTCGATGATGTAGGCGGAAACGCCCGCCTGCATGGCCTGTTCGATCATGCCTTCATCGGATTGATCGACGAACATGACCACCGGGCGCGGCTGGTCGGCGTTGATCTGCCGCATGCTTTCGATGGTATCGCGGCTGGGCGATTCCATGTCGACGATGATCACGTCGGGTGCGATTTCCTGCACTTTCCTGGCGCTGAGGTCGCGGGGTGCCAGGCGTGCTACCAGTTTATAGCCTTGTCCCTGCAGAGCTTCGGTAAGGATGACCGCGCGCTCCGGGTCTTCGTCAACCAATAAGATACTCAACCCCGCCACTGACTCCATCCCGCCGGAACTGAAAGCAGCATCTCCGCTGTTTCA
The DNA here is from genome assembly GCF_937960835.1 of uncultured Ferrovibrio sp. Classification (GTDB taxonomy): domain Bacteria; phylum Pseudomonadota; class Alphaproteobacteria; order Ferrovibrionales; family Ferrovibrionaceae; genus Ferrovibrio. The sequence continues at coordinate 145 of NZ_CALGPC010000002.1, read as the reverse complement.
GAAGCAAAATGCATACCGCCCCGGTTGCACTCCGTCGTTCCGAGTGCATGCCGCATACGGAGTATTCTATGGTGAGAAATAGCGAAGCTGCGGCATAGATCGGAAGAGCGTCGTGTAGGGAAAGAGTGTAGATCTCGGTGGTCGC
>NZ_CALGPC010000001.1 GCF_937960835.1 uncultured Ferrovibrio sp. | reverse complement strand
GGGGGGGGGGGGGGGCTTGTACGACCCGAGCTGATTCTGTGGGCTTCGTCGCAGGAGTACCCACGCTATTTGCAAGAGCCGCTTTCAACTTATTGGCCATTTAAGTGCCTCCGGTAAGTTTGTTGTAGTGGTATACCGTTATATCAATATACCACTATACAAATCCTTGTTGGGCGAGCCAGTTGAAGAAAGGCCTTGGTTTCAGACGCGGCCTTGCTGTCAGGATCAGCTTCGGGAGCCGTCTTCCCCTCAATACTTCCTCCATGGCGGTGGCGTGAATCACACGCGCCGGCAGTGCCACAGGAGAAACAGGAACGTCGTAGACCGTCAGCGCATCGCGGGCGTCGGCTAATTTGGCCCCTGGCGCACCCTGACAGAGCAATATAGCTGTCGAGTGCGGTTTCCTGGATGGAACAGCAGGAAATTAGCGGCGCGCCGGCCGACGACACTGAGGCCAGGCGCCAACGGCAGATCATTGAAGCCGAGAGGGCCAATGGATCTCTGTATCACCTGTTCTACCATGCAGATCTTTGTGAATCTGCTCACCGCCACTAAGGCCAGGTGTCTACGGATATCTCGCCTATTTCGGCTTGTAGCATTCTGGGAGGCATAGTCAAAGCGTGACAGAAATGGCTATTTCGGACAGTTGCGCTCATTCATGACAGAGAAGGGGAGTTAGATGCGGATCATTGGCTTTTGTTTCGCCATTCTACTGGTTGCTGGTACGGCAACCGCGAAAGATTCTCGGCAGGCGACGTGCGAAGGCCTGAAAGCCCAGCTAGACAAGATGGTCGACCAGATGGCGACGAATCTGAGCAGAAAAAGGGAGCGGCAGGCTGTCATTACAACGCTGGAGCTGGCGCCGGTTCTGACGACGCTGCGCGAACTTGGCTGCCCCTACAGCGGGAAGTGATTTCCCAGTTGAACAGCCGGCCGACCGGCTGCTCAGTCGATAGTAGCTCCACACTCGGCGGACCACATGGGATTGGCTCAAAAATACGATCAGTTGAAGGCGCGTGTTGCAGAGCTGGAGCGCGAGAATGCCAGCTTGGCTGAACAGATGAACGAGCTGCGTTTCGAGAACGCGGATCTGTTCGTCCGGCGGGAAGGGCTGAAATTCCTTTGCAAGCAGTTGATGCGTGAAGCATGGAAATGCCCAGCCGTCGATCGGCGCACGCTCGATCGACCTGGCGGCATCTACGCGGCCTAGCTGCGGAAATACAGCACCAGGAAATGCTTCGGGCGGGATATGAGCCGGTCGATTCGGACGATGATCCCGGCGTAGCTGGGCCGACGATAGAGCCACACACTCCCCAACCTCTACACGATCCTGCCGGCAGGTTGGCTGCGCTTGAACCGCCGTCCGTACAGAAATGTCATGCTCGGACTTGGTCCGAGCATCCACGAGTTTTTTTCAATAAATGAAAACTCATGGATGCCACGGCCAAGCCGTGGCATGACGGCCGCGGGTTTTTGACCCTCGCCACGGATCAATCGCCGCGCCTCCTGCGTTTCTGCTGCCGATAGCAGAAGGGAGGCCCTCATGCAGTTCCATCGCGGCCGGCTGGTCGATCACATCCACCTCATCGTGCCCGATCTGGCGCCGATGAAGCGGTTCTATGCCGCCATCCTGAATGCGCTGGGTATTGGAATTTCCGGCGAAGGTCCGGGCTACTTCTTCACTGACGAGCTTTACGTCTCCGAACCGCGCCTGCCGGACGAGCTTCCGACCGGGCGGCATCACATCGCCTTCCAGGCTCTTGACCGCGACATGGTCGACCGCTTCTACGATGCTGGCCTTGCAGCCGGCGGCCGCAGCCATGGCGAGCCGGGTTTCCGCAAGCAATATCATCCTGGCTATTACGCCGCGTTTCTGATCGATCCGGTCGGCAACAATATCGAGGCGGTCTTTCACGGCCTGGCGATGCGCTCGGCGCCGAGCGTGGTCATCGTGCCGCATGCCGCAGCCGCGCCAGCAGGATGATTTGATCGTTGATCGCAGCGTTGCATCGCGTCACCATGGGTTCCGCCCCGGACATAAGGAACCCCGCGATGTCGACGATGACCTCCGAAAGCGATCTGCGGCAATGCTATGGCCAGCCGAGCGAACTGGTGCAGAAGAAGATCCTGCCCAAGCTGGACAAGCATGCCAAGGCCTTCATCGCACTGTCGCCGTTCCTTACGCTGGCCACGCGTGGGCCGGATGGCGCCGATTGTTCGCCGCGCGGCGATGCGCCGGGCTTCGTGGCGGTTATCGACGATCACACCCTGCTGCTGCCGGACCGGCGCGGCAACAACCTGATCGACAGCCTGCGCAACATTGTGCACGACCCGTCGGTGGGGCTGCTGTTCCTGGTGCCGGGCATCAATGAAAGCCTGCGGGTGAACGGCACGGCGAAGATCGTCACCGATCCCGCGCGCCTCGCGCCCTTCGCCGTGCATGGGCGCGTGCCGGCGTCAGCTTTGGAGATCAGCGTGCGCGAGGTGTTTTTCCATTGCGGCAAGGCGCTGATCCGCTCGGATCTGTGGAATCCGGCCAGGCATATCGAGCGCAGCAGCTTTCCGACGCTTGGCCGGATCATCGCCGATCAGATCTCAGGCCTCGAAGCCGAGCAAACCGACGCCTATCTGCAGGACAGTTACAAGAACCGGCTCTACTAGCCGGCAGCCGGCGCGCTTTTCGCCGGGCCCAGCCAGTCTGGCGTCTCGCCGCGGCTGAAGCGGATGCCCATCAATAACGACTGTGCGATGCGCTGCGCGCGGTCCTCGAACAGGGCAGCTGCTTCCGGCGGGCAGCGTTCCGCCACGGTCTGACGGAACAGCGTCAGCCAGTGATCGAAATGCGCGGCATCGAGGCCAGGCCCGAAACCCTGGTTTTCGTTGGCGGGCGGCGCGACCTCGATCTTGATATGCGCCGGCATCGGCCGGCCTTCATAGCGGCCGGTCATCAGCAGCACCGATGACCAGAAATCGCACATCTTGGCCAGATGCTGATCCCAGTTGTCGCCGATCACGCGATTGAAGATCGGTCCCAGCAGGGCATCGGCGCGGATGCGGCCATAGAAGCTGTGCACCACGTCGCGCACCATGTCTTCGGTAATGCCGACGGCGGCGCCTGGCGCCAGGGCTGCGCGGCGGGCCTGGCGCTCGGCATAGGTGCTGTCCGGCGTGTCGTGGTCATGATCCATGGCCCTTATCTAGGGCAGGCGGCGGCGCAGCGCGAGGCGGCGCAAGGTCGCATCACGGCGCTTTTTTGCGCCAGCGCAAAATTCAGTCGAAGATTTCGTGCGGATAGAGGCCCCAGAGATGGGCGCGCGGCATCCAGCCCTTGGTTCCGGCAATCTCCACCTGGCACCAGGAGAGGTTCGGGCATTTGCGCAGGCGCGCCTGCACGCCGGGTTCGGCGGTCAGCAGCACATCGGCATCCTGATCCGGCTTGCTGTAGAGTGACCGCACCGTGCCGTCGACCAGCGCATAGCGCTTGCCTGAGGTCAGGTTCTTGTGCACCCAGACTTCGGTGCCGTCGTAATCGCGCACCCGCCGCCAGTATTCGTATTCGGCGATCACCTCGACCGGCAGGCCGCGGCGCTGATACTGCCAGGCGATGGGATACCGCGAGCCGGGGCCGGTGCGGGCATTGACCTTGTCGGCGGCGAGACTGACGAAACGCGGCACCGGAAGGCCGGAATCCGAACCTTTTTCCGGCACCGGCTGCTTGGGAACAGACGCAGCATCGGGCGCTTTCGGCGCGGCCTCCGCGGCCCAGCCAGCAACCGGCGCCACGCTTACGGCAAGCAGAAGCAACAGGGCAAAACGCGTCAGCATGAAGGCCGGACTACAGCAAACTCGGTAAGGATCGGTTAAGACAGGCGAATCGACTGTCTCGGGCGGATCGTAGCAGCGGGCCGCATGGCTGCAAGCCGGTCGGCGCGGCAATGTCCGGCGGCTGCTATTCGCGATCGATCAGATGCAGATAACTGCCGAAAACTGAGCCTGCGCGCGCGCCGATCAAGCCAAGCTCGTTCATCTCGGCGTCAGCGGCCTGAAACAGCGGCTCGGCCGCGCCGCGCGCGATTTCGGTGGTGTAGTGGAATTCATGGCCGCGGAAGCGGCTGCCGCGCGACCCCAGCGGCGTATCCGTCAGGGCGGTGATGCGGCGATAGCCAAGATGACGCTGGCGCTGCGCAAAGCTGGTCGCAATCGGCAGCAGGCCCGCCATCGCATGGGTCCTGCCCTCGCTGTCGGTCAGCCCTTCGCCCAGCAGGATGTAGCCGCCGCATTCGCCATAGATCGCCGCACCGCGCGCGGCCGCACCGCGCAGGCCCTGCATCAGCGCGGTATTTGCGGCCAGCCTGCCGGCATGCAGTTCGGGATAGCCGCCGGGCAGGAAGATGGCATCGGCATCCGCCGCCGGCGCTTCGTTGCTGAGCGGCGAGAAGAGCGACAGCTCTGCGCCCTGCAGCCGCCAGCCCTCCAGAAGATGCGGATAGGCAAAGGCAAAGGCGTCATCACCGGCGACCGCGATGCGCTGCCCCAGCGGCGGCACCGGCCGCAGCGGTGTTTTACGCAGCGACACCGGCTGCAGCACTGCATCCAGCGCGTTGCGGTCGAGATAGCGGTGCAGCCAGTCGGCGGCGCGGTCGAGGAAATAATCCAGCCCGTCGCGTTCCTGCGCCTGGACCAGGCCCAGATGGCGGCTCGGCAGGGTCAGGTCGCCTTCCGGCGGCAGGGCGGCGAGCACCGGCAGTTGCAGCGGCGCCAGCGCATTGCGCAAAAGCTGTTCATGCCGCTCGGACGCGACGCGGTTGAGGATCAGCCCGGCAATGCTGACATCGCTGCGGAAACTGCGGAAACCATGGGTCAGCGCCGCCACCGACTGGCTTTGCCGCGCGGCATCGATCACCAGCACGACCGGCAGGTTCAGCATGGCGGCGAGATCGGCGGTCGAGCCCTCGCCATTGGCGGCGCCGTCGAACAGCCCCATCACGCCTTCGACGATCACCAGTTCGGCATCGCGGGCGCCGAAGGCCATCACGCCGTCGATGGTGTCGCGGCGCATCGCAAAGACATCGAGATTGCAGCAGGGCCGCCCGGCGCTGGCGGCGCGATGAAACGCGCCGTCGATGTAATCCGGCCCGGTCTTGAACGGCGCCACGGCGCGGCCTTCGCGGGCCAGCAGCCTGATCAGCGCCAGCGTCACGGTGGTCTTGCCGCTGCCCGATGCCGGCGCGGCGACGATCAGGCCGCGGGTTACGTGCTGGCCGGGCATGCTGGCGCCGTTTTCGCTTGCAGATCGCTGCTGCCGAAGATCTCGTGGAGCGCCACCACCTCGCCGACGACGAACAGCGCCGGCGGTTCAATGGCGGCTTCGCGGGCGTCTTCGACGGCACGGCCAAGGGTTGTCGTCAGCACACGCATGTTGGGCAGGGTTGCATGCGAGACCAGCGCCGCCGGCCGCTCGGCGCTCAACCCGGCATGGCGCAGCTTGGCAACCAGAAGATCGAGATGCTTGATCGCCATGTAGATCACCAGCACGGGCGACGCGCGCACCATGGCTTCCCAGTCCAGGCTTTCCGGTACCTCGCCGCTGGCGTTGTGGCCGGTCAGAAACGTGACGCAGGAATTGGTGTCGCGATGGGTCAGCGGAATGCCGGCATAGGCCAGGCCACCGATGCCGGCGGAAATGCCGGGAATGACGCGAAAGGGAATGCCGGCCTCGCGCAGGCTGAGCGCTTCTTCGGCGCCGCGCCCGAAGACGAAAGGATCGCCGCCTTTAAGCCGCAGCACGCGCTTGCCCTGCTGCGCCAGCTCGATCAGCCGCAAGGTGATGTCGCGCTGCCTGGGCGATGGCTTGCCGCCGCGCTTGCCGGCATATTCCAGCACCGCGCGGGGCGGTGCGCAGCGCAGGATGTCTTCGCCGACCAAAGCATCGTAGATCACCACATCGGCCTGGTTCAGCGCATTGACGGCATGCAAGGTCAACAGCCCCGGATCGCCGGGGCCGGCGCCCACCAGCCACACCCAGCCAGGCTGGAACTGCGGCATGTCAAGCGATGGCAGTTGCATTGCGGCAAGGTACACCGGGGCGTCGGGCGTGTATACTTCCGCCATGTCGGAAACGCCTGAGGACATGACAGCGCCGCGCACGGGCCTGCGTCGGGGATGGACCACCGGCGCCTGCGCCACTGCGGCAACGCGCGCGGCTTATCATGCGCTGCTCACCGGCGAATTTCTCGATCCCGTCAGCATCACCTTGCCGAAGGGCGAAACACCCAGCTTTGCCCTGGCGATGGAACGGCGCGGCGAAGACTGGGCCGAGGCCGGGATTGTGAAGGATGCGGGCGACGATCCCGATGTTACCCATCAGGCGTTGATCATCAGCCGCGTGCGCCGCGCGCAGCCGGGGAGCGGCATTCTGTTCAAAGCGGGCAAGGGCGTCGGCACGATCACGCGCGCCGGGCTGCCATTGCCGCCGGGCGAGCCTGCGATCAATCCGGTGCCGCGCCAGATGATGCAGGCGGTGATCCGCGATCTGGCCGCACAGCATCGCGATGGCGGCGATGTCGAGATCGAGATCAGCGTGCCGGGGGGCGAGGACCTGGCGCGGCGGACCTGGAATCCGCGGCTTGGCATCGTCGGTGGTCTGAGCATTCTTGGCACCACCGGCATCGTCGTGCCGTTTTCCTGCTCGGCCTGGATCCATTCGATCCATCGCGGCGTTGATGTGGCGCGCTCGGCCGGCCTTGTCCATGTCGCCGGCTGCACCGGCTCGACCTCGGAAGCAGCCGTGCAGCAGCTTTACAGCCTGCCGGATATTGCGCTGCTCGATATGGGCGATTTCGCTGGCGCCTTGCTGAAATACCTGCGGCAGCATCCCTTGCCGCGGCTGACCATCGGCGGCGGCTTCGCCAAGCTGGTGAAACTCGCCCAGGGGCAGATGGATCTGCATTCCGGCCGCAGCCAGGTGGACAAGGACAGTCTGGCCGCCTGGCTGGGCGAACTCGGCGCGCCTGAATCCATGGTCGCCCAGGCGCGGACGGCCAATACGGCGCTGGAAGTGCTCAGCCTCGCGCAAGAGGCCGGGCTGGCCTTAAGCGATCTTGTCGCCGCCAAGGCCTGTGCCGCCGCGCGGAGCATTGTTGCACCGGCAAAAATCGAAATTGATGTGGTCGCCGTCGACCGCGCGGGCCATATCGTAGGCCGCAGCGACGGGAACAAGCATGCCTAGGAAACGCAAACTCCTGCTGCTGGGCGGCACGGGCGAAGCCCTGCGCCTAGCGCGGGAATTGGAAGGCAATAGCCGCGTCCATTGCATCTCGTCCCTGGCTGGGCGCACCGAAGAGCCGGTGCGGCCGCCGGGCGAAGTGCGTATCGGCGGCTTTGGCGGCGTTCCGGGCCTGACCACCTATCTGATGAACGAGGCGATCGAGATGGTGCTGGATGCGACGCATCCTTTCGCTTCGCAGATCGCGCGCAATGCGCATGACGCCTGCCTCAAGCTTGGCATCCCCCGCGCCAAGCTGGTGCGGCCGCCCTGGTCGCCCTCGCCTGGCGACCGCTGGACCATCATGCCCAGCATTTCGGCGGCGGCCACATTCCTGCGCTTCCATCCGGCGCGGCGCATTTTTCTCACGCTCGGGCGGCAGGAGCTTGGGCCTTTCGTGCCGCTGGGCGAGGAGGGCGAGCGCAATGGCTCGGCGCGCTGGTTCCTTACCCGCATGATCGATCCGCCCGGCGACGGCATTCGGCTGCCGCGCGGCGAAATCGTGCTGGGGCGCGGGCCGTTCCAGCCCGAGGAGGAAAAGGCGCTGATGCAGAAGCACCAGATCGACATGCTGGTGACCAAGAATTCCGGCGGCGCGGCCGGCAAGATTGCGGCGGCAGCCGAACTTCACCTGCCGGTGCTGATGATCGACCGCCCGCCCTTGCCGCCCGGGGAAATCCTGGATTCGGTCGGCGCCGCGCTGGCCTGGATCAATATCTACGCGGTATAGCGCCAGTTAACTTGCCGCCTTTGTCTTTTTCTTCCGGCTTGGCCGCAGCACATGAACGTGCTGGGGATCGTAAAGGGCGCTGCCGCGGAACTCCGCATCCTCCGCCAGCACATGGCCCACCAGGATCAGCGCCGTGCGCGTGATCTTCGCCGCCCGCACTTTGGCCGCGATGTCCTTTAAGCTGCCGCGGATGATCTGCTGATCCGGCCAGGTGGCGCGCACCACGATGGCGACCGGACAATCCGCGCCGTAATGCGGCGTCAGCGCCTCCACCACATGGCGCATGTTGCGGATCGAGAGATGAATGGCAAGCGTCGCGCCGGTGCGGGCGAAATTCTCCAGCGTCTCGCCCGGCGGCATGTCGGAGGATTTCATCGCCGTGCGGGTCAGCACCACGCTCTGCGCGATCTCAGGCAAGGTGAGTTCCGTCTGCAGCGCGGCGGCGGCGGCGGCAAAAGCCGGCACACCCGGCGTAATCGTGTAAGGGATGCCGCGCTGCTTCAGGCGACGGATCTGCTCGGCAATGGCGCCATAGAGCGACGGATCGCCCGAATGCACCCGCGCGACATCCTCACCCTTGGCATACGCCGCCTCGATTTCGGCCATGATCTCGTCGAGGTTCAAGGGCGCGGTGTCGATCACCCGGGCATCTTGTGGCGCCAGCGCCACCACCTCTTTCGGCACCAGCGAGCCGGCATAAAGGCAGACCGGGCTGCGTCTGATGAGCTCCGCGCCGCGCAGGGTGATCAGGTCGGGCGCGCCCGGTCCGGCGCCGATGAAATGAACGGTCATTGTCTTTTCTTGTCGTAGCCGCGCGGCGTGTAGACGAAGCGCCGGCCGTCCTGCAGTTCGATGGCGCGGCTGGCGCCGCTGCCGACCAGCACCACGGTCAGCATGTCGACTTTTTCGACATCCAGCTCGCCCAGCGTGGTCAGCGTAATCCGCTCGCCTTCGCGGCCCAGATTGCGTGCCAGCACCACCGGCGTCTCGGCCGCGCGATGCTGCAGCAGGATGTCTTTCGCCATGGCAAGCTGCGTGCGCCGCCGCTGCGATACCGGATTGTAGAAGGCTATGACGAAATCCGCTTCCGCCGCGCTTTTCACCCGCTGCAGGATCGTCTCGATTGGCGTGAGCAGATCGGACAGCGAGATGGTGCAGAAATCATGGCCCAGCGGCGCGCCAGACCGCGCCGCCGCGGCCTGCATGGCGGACAGTCCGGGCATCACCTGCACGGCAACGCGCTGCCAGTCCTTGCGCGCGGGCTCTGCCTCCAGCAGTTCGAAGACCAGCGTCGCCATCGCATAGATGCCGGGATCGCCCGAGCAGACCAGCGCCACCCGCTTTCCCTGCGCCGCCAGGTCGAGGGCTGCGCGCACGCGGACTTCCTCCTCGCCGAGATCGTAGCGATGCAGCGTCTTCTCGACCGCCAGTTCCGGATAGAGATCGAGATAAAGGCCATAGCCGACCCAGTCGGTCGCCTCCGACAGCGCAATCCGCACCTCCGGCGTCAGCCAGGCTGAATCGCCCGGACCCGTGCCGACGACATGCAGTTCGCCGCGTGCCACGCCCCGCAATGCGCCGTCAAAAGGCGCGGGCGCCAGCGCGATGGCGCAGGTGGCGCGCTGGGATTTCACCTTCGGCACGATCAGTTCAGCCGCTTCGCCTGCTGCCGCCAGCGCCGCGCCTTCAGATACGCCATGGCAGCCGACTTCGGCAAAGACAGTCGCGGACGGATTTTTCAGCCGCGGTGTTTCACGCTCCAAGGTCGCCGCATCGAAGAAACGGATAGGCACGTCGAGCCACCGCGCCAGTTCATGCATGGCGGCTTCGTCGGCCTTCAGATCGAGCGAATAGATGCCGGCAATCGCTTCCCGCGCCAGGCCATGCTCGTCCATGGTCGATTGCACCAGCCGGATCAGTTCCACCGGCGAGGTGCCGCGCTCGCAGCCGATGCCGATGCTGAGAACGCGCGGATGATAGACGAGCTTCGTTTCGCCGCCGTCTTCCGCCTGATGCGTCACGGCGATGGTCAGCGCAGCATTCTCCTGATCGACGGGCAGATTGCTTAGCTTAAGCCAGGGTGCTTGGCCTTCGATGCGCAGCTTTTCGCCGCGCAGCAACGCCGCCATGAAGGGCTTTGCATCTTCGGGATTGGCCAATTCATAGCCTTCCGGCGGCTCGTCCAGGCCAAGGCCGAAAGCCAGATCGCCCGCTGTGGTGATCGCCGCCTGTCCCTGCAGAACATGGGCAATGCGCCGCGCCAGCAGATTGGCGCCGTGATGCCCGCCCAGCAGCGGCACAACGCTCGATCCGTCTGAAGCAACGGCAATCACCGGCGGCTCGCTGTGCTTGTCGCGCAGATGCGGCGCTACCGCGCGGATCAGGATGCCGGCTGCGCAGATGCCGATTACGGGACGGCCATCGGCAAACAGCCGCGCGATGGTCACGGCCGCTTTGCCAACCGGCAGGGTATGCGGCAGGGCCACGTCGTCGGGCGCATAGACTTCCCAGGCAGGGAAGGCGGCCATCAGCAACTGCGCGGCGGGCCTAGCCTGCGGCGTCAGCAGGATGAGGGCTGGTTTGCCGCTCATATGCCCTTCTCCATGAAATGGGCCTCGCCCTTCTTGTGGATCAGGATCATGGCAAAATAGGGGATGCTGGCGGGATCGATCTCGGCAAGCGGCAGAACGCGCTGCGCCGCCATGGTGGCGCGTTCGATATATTGTGCGCGCGATGCCAGCCCCAGCCGCTGCAGCAGCGCAACGATGCGCGGCCCGTGACGGCCAAGCTTCATGATCGCGGCGGCATCGGTCTGCTGCAGTTTTGCGGCGATCTCATCATCCGGCAGCGGCGCGGGAATAATGCTCAGCACATCGTTGCGCGCGGCCAGCGGATGCCCTGAAGCTGCGGCGCAGGCGGTCAGTGATGACACGCCCGGCACGACCTTTACCAAAAAGCGTTCGGCCAGGCGGCCGAACAGATACATGAACGAGCCGTAGAAAAACGGATCGCCCTCGCAGAGCACGGCTACATCGCGGCCTGCATTCAGATGCGCGCCCAGTTCTTCGGCCGCCTTGTCATAAACCGCCTGAGCCGGAAATCGCTCGACCGTCAGCGGCATGCGGATGGCGAGTTCGATCTGCCCGCCCGGCAGATGCGGGGCAACGATGCTGCGCGCGAGGCTGTCGCCTTCTTCCGGCGCCGGATAGGCCACCACCTGCGCCGCGCGCAACAGCCGCAGCGCTTTCACCGTGATCAGTTCGGGATCGCCGGGGCCGATCCCGAGGCCATAAAGCCTGCCGGTCATTCCTTGATTACGCTCCACTGCGTGACCGGCATCATGCCATGCCAGCCATGATAACGGCCGACGGGTTGGGCGCGCTGCACATTCAGCCGCACCAGATCGCCGCCATAGGCGCGCCGCGCCTGGCTGACGACTTCTTCGCCTTCCGTCGTGACGACATTGGCCACCAGCCGTCCGCCGGGCTTCAGCGCATCCCAGCAGCGCAGCACCATATCCTCGGCAAGAATGCCGCCGCCGATGAAAATCGCATCCGGCGCCGGCAGGCCATGGAGCGCGGCCGGCGCGACGCCGCTGCGGATGTCGAGCCCCGGCACGCCAAGCGCCGCCGCATTCTGCGCCATCATGGCGCGCCGGCCGTCATTCTGCTCGATCGCAATAGCGCGGTTGCGCGAATGACTGCGCATCCATTCGATGGCGATCGAGCCCGAGCCCGCGCCGATATCCCACAGCAGCTCGCCCGGAAAGGGCGCAAGGCGAGACAGCGTCACGGCCCGCACTTCACGCTTGGTAATCTGACCGTCATGCAGATAGAGATCGTCGTCCAGCCCGGGCAGGCGGCTGATGCCAGGGCCATCATGCAGTTGAACGGCGATGGTGTTCAGATCGGCGCAGTGCGCATGCGGCCAGGCATCGGCGCGGCCGCTGCGGATCGCCTGCTGCGGCCCGCCCAGATGTTCCAGCACGGTCACTTCTGCCGAACCAAAGCCGCGCTTGGCAAGATAGGCGGCAACCTGCGCTGGTGTTTCGCCATTCTCGCTCAGGATCAGCAGCCGCGCATTCGGATAGAGATAAAGCCCAAGCTGATCGAGCGGTCGGCCGTGCAGAGTAATGCATTCGACAGAATCAAGCGGCCAGAGCATCTGCGCCGCGGCCAGCGAAAACGCGCCGGGATGCGGCAGGATCAGCATGTCCTCAGGCGAGACATGGCGCGTCAAGGTCGCGCCGATGCCGCACCACATCGGATCGCCGCTCGCCAGCACCACCACGCGCCGGCCCTTATGCTCGCCGATCCGCTCCAGTGCGGACAGCAGAGGCTTGGGCCAGACGACGCGCTGCTGGCCTGGCTTTTCGGGCACCATCGCCAGATGGCGTTCGCCGCCGATCAGAAGTTCGGCTGTGTCGATCAGCGTACGCGCCGCCGGGCTTACGCCGTTCAGGCCATCCTCTCCAATGCCAATAACATTGAGCCATTTCATCGTGGCGGCTCCCAGCTTGCGAGTGCGTTGATCGCTGCGGCTGCGATGGCGCTGCCGCCGCGCCGGCCTTTCAGGGTCGCATAGGGCACGCCTTGCGCATCCTCGATCAGCGCCTGTTTCGATTCCGCCGCGCCGACGAAGCCGACGGGAAATCCTAGGATCGCTGCCGGTTTCGGTGCACCGTCATGCAGCAGCTCCAGCAGGCGGAACAGCGCGGTCGGCGCATTGCCGATCACCACCACCGCATTCTCCAGATGCGGCAGCCACAACTCGACGGCTGCGGCCGAACGGGTGATCTGCTTGCTTTTGCCGATCTCGCGCGCTTGTGGCGTATTGAGGAAGCTCAGCACCGGATTGCTTGCCGGCAAGCGCGAGCGGATCACGCCATAGGCGACCATGTCGACATCGCTCAGGATCGGCCTTCCGGCCTGCAGGGCGTCATGCACGGCGCGCGGCAGGTCCGGCGTCCAGACGAGATCGGGCAGGATGTCGGGCATGGCGCAGGCATGAATGAGCCGCAGCGCCAGCTCATCGATGCCCGGCGGCAGGGCCGAAAGATCGACCTCGCGCCGGATCATATCGAACGAAAGCCGGTAGATCGCGTCCGGATCGCGCAAGTAGTCGTAGTGCTTCATCCCGCTAACGTCTTCGGTCCCAGGGGATGATCGGCATGGGGATAGGGATGATGGCCGTGATTGTGGTCATGCCCATGATGATCATGGTGATGATCCTGGCCATGATGATGGTGATGGTGATGGCGGGTGCCGATCCCTTCCACATGATGATGATGGCTTGCCTGCGCAAGCCCAACCTCGTCCTCGAAGCCCAGCACCTGCGCCCGGTATTTGCACATCTGGCAGTTCATGTTGTTGCTGCCGTTAAGAATCTCCTGCAGGCGATCCTCGAGGACCTCCAGCACCAGCGGGTGATCGTTCAGGTAGTCCGCCTTGACGAATTCGATCTCCGGATGCTCGGTGGCGACCTTATCGGTATGCTCGTAGATGCGCTCGACCAGCACGCCGGTGAACAAAAAATACGGAAACACGATGACGCGCTTGTAGCCCAGCTTGGCGACATGGCGCAAAGACGGCGCCACCAGCGGGAAGGTCACGCCCGAATAGGCCGTCTCGCCCCAGCCGAAGCCGAAGCCCTCCCACAGCATTCGCATCACCTTGGCGATGTTGGAATTGGCATCCGGATCGGAAGTGCCGCGGCCGACCACGACCAGCGCCGTATCGTGCCGCGCCACATGCTCGCCGGCTGCATCGATCGCCTGCTGCACGCGGTCGCCGGCGGCACGCAGCATTTTCAGATCAATGCCAAGATCGCGGCCGTAAGCAATCGTCACATCCGCATGCTCAGCCTGATAGCGGTTCAGGACGCTCGGGATGTCGTTCTTGGCATGACCGGCCGCGAACAGCATGCCGGGCAGGGCGAGGATTCTGGTATTGCCCTTTGCCCGCAACGCATCCAGGCCGTCGCGGATGATCGGGGTGGCAAATTCCAGAAAGCCGTAATCGACATCGTATTGCGGCAGGCGCCGCTTCATATGCTCGGCGAGTGCCCGAAACTCCGCGACGGCGCGCTCGTCGCGGCTGCCATGGCCACACAGCATGATGCCGGTTTTCTCCAGCTTGAACGCGGCGCTCGCAGAAGCGGGGACGGCAAAGGCGGGATTGTGCAAGGTCTTCATGTCAGAATTCGATGCCTTTCTGCGCCTTCACGCCGGCCTGGAAGGGATGCTTGATCTCGGTCATCTCGGTCACCAGATCGGCGGCCTCGATCAGCTCCGGCTTGGCATTGCGGCCGGTGACCACGACATGCGTCATCGCGGGGCGCTGGCTGAGCGCGCGCACGACTTCAGCGATATCCAGATAGTCATAGCGCAGCACGATGTTCAGCTCATCGAAGATCAGCAGATCGTAGGCCGGCTGCGGCCCGCGGCAAGCCTCGATCATGCGCTGCGCTTCCGCCCAGGCGGCTTTCGCGGCGGCGATGTCGCGGGCGCGGTCCTGCGTCTCCCAGGTAAAACCTTCCCCCATGGTCCTGATCGTCACCTGATCGGGGAATTTCTCCAGCACCACGCGCTCGCCGGTCGACCATTTGCCTTTGACGAACTGCACGATGCCGACCTTCATGCCGTTGCCGAGCGCGCGGATCGCAAGGCCGAAGGCAGCCGTCGATTTTCCCTTGCCCTTGCCGGTATGGACGATCAGCAGGCCCTTCTCGATGGTCTTGGTCGCCAGCATGCGCTCGCGCACTTCCTTGCGCTTGCGTGCCTTCTCATTGGCGCGGGCGTTGATCTCGTCTTCGCTTAAGCCCGGGTCCTTGATCTTCATGCGGCACTCATTTTGTCGAGCAGTTCGGCCACCGAATTGGCGCGCGGCCGCCACAGATTGCGCTGGATCGCCTCGCGGAAGCGCTCGGCGATTTCGCGCGCGGCAGCGGGATTGTTCTTCTCGATGAAGGCGCGCGTCTCGGCATCGCCGAGATAGGCATCATACAGAAGATCGAAATGATGATCGCCCACCAGCCGCGTGGTGGCGGCGAAGGCAAACAGGTAATCCAAGGTCGCGGCGATCTCAAAAGCGCCCTTATAGCCATGGCGCTTGACGCCATTGATCCATTTCGGATTGGCCGCGCGGCCGCGCACGATGCGGGCGATTTCTTCCTCCAGGCGGCGGATGCGCGGATTCTCTGGCCGCGAATGATCGTTGTGATAAGCCACCGGTGCCTGGCCAGACGCATAGGTCACGGCAGCGACAGCGCCGCCTTCGAACTGATAGTAATCGTCCGAATCCAGCAGATCGTGCTCGCGGTTATCCTGATTCTGCACCACCGTATCGATCTGGCGCAGCCGGTCGGTGAAGGCATCGCGGTCCTCCACGCCCTCTTCCTCAACGCCATAGGCATAGGCGCCCCAGGCGATATAGGCGCGGGCGAAATCGTCGGCCGTCTCCCAGCCCTTCTCGTCGATCAGGGCCTGCAGGCCGGCACCGTAGGCGCCCGGCTTGGCGCCGAAGATGCGATAACCGGCGCGGCGCTTGGCTTCCGCCGGCGCCATGCCCTGCGCGATGAGCCGCGCCGCTTCCGACTTGGCGCGCGCAGCCAGCGGATTGAGGTAATCCGGTTCGTCCAGGGCTTGCACGGCGCGCACCGCGGCATCGAACAGGGCGACCTGCGCGGGGAAGGCATCGCGGAAGAAACCGCTCACCTTCAGCGTCACGTCGATGCGCGGGCGATCTAAAAGATCCAGCGGCACGATCTCAAAGCCGGTGACGCGGCCGGATGCACCTTCCCAGGTCGGGCGCGCGCCGATCAGCGCCAGCGCCTGGGCGATATCGTCGCCGCCGGTGCGCATATTCGCCGTACCCCAGGCATTGAGCAGGATCGCGCGCGGCCATTCGCCATGCTCCTGGCGATGGCGCTGCAGCAGCGCATCCGCCGAACGCCAGCCCAGGGTCCAGGCCGCCGGCGTCGGCAGGCTGCGCGCATCCAGCGAGAAGAAATTGCGTCCTGTCGGCAGCACGTCGGGCCGGCCGCGGGTCGGCGCGCCGCTCGGGCCCGGCGGCACGAAACGGCCATCGAGGCCGCGCAGCAGATTCTGCATCTCCTCGCGGCCGCAGCGCAGCACGGCGGGACGCAGGCGGTAATCCACCTCCCGCAGCACGGCACGCGTCGCCGTCCAGGCATCGTCCGGCAGGCGGCGGTCGCTGATCAGCTGCTTGGCCAGCACCTCCAGCCGCTCGAGCGTGTCGCCAAAATTGCGCCAGGGCGAGGGCAGCAGATCGTCCATCAGGGCCGGCCGCGGCCCCGTCCAGGGTGCGGCGTAATCGATGTCCAGCGGATCGCAGCCCAGTTTCAGATCCTGGCTCAGCGCGCGCAGGATCGACTGATTGCCGTCCTTGCCATCGCCGCGCGGCAGCCGCACCAGCGACACCAGCAGGTCGATCAGCGGCTCGCCATGCGGCTTCTGGCCGAAGACATGCAGGCCATCGCGGATCTGCAGTTCCTTCAGATCGCATAGATGATTGTCGAGCTTCAGCAGGGCCGCCTCAGGCGGCTCGTCGCCGGTAATGCCGCAATCGGCATCCAGCCCGATGCGCCGCGCTTCCGCCAGGATGCGGTCGGTCAGCAGCGGCAGGCGCCGGCGATCCAAGCCGGCAGCTTCGTAATATTCATCGACCAGCTGCTCCAGCGCGGCGAGATCGCCGTAGATCTCCGCCCGCGTCAAAGGCGGCGTCAGATGATCGATGATCACCGCCGCCGTGCGCCGCTTGGCCTGGCTGCCCTCACCGGGATCGTTGACGATGAAGGGATAAAGCTGCGGCAGGGGGCCCAGCACGGCTTCCGGGATGCAGCCGGCCGACAAGGCCAGGGCCTTGCCCGGCAGCCATTCGAGATTGCCATGCTTGCCGCAATGGATCACCGCATCGGCCCTGAAGCCCTCGCGCAGCCAGGCATAGGCGGCGAGATAGCTGTGCGGCGGCACCAGATCGGGATCGTGATAGGTCTTGACCGGATCGATATTGTAGCCGCGCGCGGGCTGGATCATCACCACCACATTGCCAAGCACTAAGGCGGGCAGGGCAAAGCCATTGTCGCGCAGATGCGGATCGTCCTCCGGCTTGCCCCAGCGCGCTTCGATGGCGGCTTGCACATCCGGCGGCAGTGCCGTGAAGAAGCGGCGGTAGTCTTCCAGCGGATAAACCACGCGCGCCTGGCGCTGCGGCAAAGCGGCGAGATCGTTGGTGACGCCCTCGCGCAGGGTTTCGATCAGGCGGTTGCCGCTGACCGGAATGGCGTTCAGCACATAACCGGCGTCCTTGAGGTCGCGCAGGATGCGCACCACGCTTTGCGGCGTGTCCAGGCCGACGCCATTGCCGATGCGGCCGTCACGGTTCGGATAATTCGCCATCACGATGGCAATGCGGCGTTCCGGCGGCGACAGACGCGCCAGCCGCGACCAGCGTGCGGCAAGCTGCGCCACGAAGCGCGCGCGCTCCATATCGGGCTGCAGACGCACGATGCTGCATTCGGTGCGCGGATCGAAGGCGGCTTTTGCCTTGAAGGCAATCGCGCGGGTCAGGATGCGGCCATCGATCTCGGGCAAAGCCACGGCAATCGCCAGGTCGCGCGCATTCAGGCCGCGCATGCCCTCCTGCCACTGCTCCTTCGGATTGCTGGCAAAGACGACCTGCAGTACCGGACAATCGGCAGCCGAGAGCGGATCGTCGCTTTCCCGATCATCGACATCGCGGTTCGGGCTGCCGACGGCAAAGCTGGTGGCGTTGATCACCACATCCGGCGGCGCCTGTTCCAGCAAGGCGGCGACGATATCGGCCGAAAGGCGATCCTTCAGGCTTGTCACATAGATCGGCAGCGGATTGAGCCCGGCTTCTCGCAGCACATCGATCAGCGCATCCACCGGCGCCACATCGCCTGCCTGCAATAGCGCGCGGTAGAAGACGATGGCGGTCACCGGCTGCGGTCTGCCCCAGAGGCGGCGCAGGCCTTGCAGATCGGGATCGCTCTGTCCGGGCCAGTAAAGTCCGGCCGGCGGCAGCGGCCTGGCCGGCGCGTAATCCACCGCATGGCCGATCAGAGCGGCGCAAAAGCGTAAAGCCTGGCCCAGATTGCTCACGCCGCCTTCGCGGAAATAGGCAAAAAGCTGTTCGCGGGCGAGATCGTCGATGGTGGAGAAGCCATCCAGTCCCGGATCGGCCTGGCGGTCGCCCGGCAGCATGGCGAGCGCAATGCCCCTGCTGCGGCACAGATCGCTCAGCCGCTCGACGCCATAGGCCCAGTAGCTTTGTCCGCCCAGCAGGCGGACGATCACCAGCTTGGCCTGGCTCAAGGTCTGCTCGACATAGAGATCGACCGAGAATGGATGCGACAGCTGCAGCAGATTGGCGATCCGCAGGCTCGGCATGTCGTCCGGCAGGGTGGCATAGGCTGCGCTCAAGGCCGCCAGTTCGCTGTCGGCGGCACTCAACACCACGATATCGCCGGGCGATTGCCTCAGGTCGACGGCGCCTTCTGCCGACACCTGGCCGCCTGGTATGGCATTGAGCAGATGCAAGCGCGCCCCCGCTTCGTGTTTAAGCCGCGAGCGCGGCGCGGATCGCCGCTTCGTCCAGGCCGGCGCGGCCGATCAGCACGAGCCTTGTGGCGCGCTTCTCGTCCTGCCGCCAGTCGCGGTCGTAATAATGGCTGATCCGCGCGCCGACGCCCTGCAGCACCAGCCGCATGGTCTTTCCCGCCACCGCGGCAAAACCTTTGACGCGCAGGATGTCATGCTGGGCGATCACCGGCGCAAGCCTGGCCAGCAGCGCATCGGGCGAGGGAAGTTCAGGCAAGGTCACCGCAAAGCTCGCGAAATCCTCGTGGTCGTGTTCCTCTTCCTGATCGTGATGCGATTTGCGCGCGGCGAGATCGTCTTCCGCCGCTGCGCTCAGGCCCAGCAGGATTTCCGGCGCGATCTCGCCGTGGCGCACCGGCAGCATCTTCACGCCGGGCCGCATATGCGGCGCGATGTCCGCCTGCACGCGGGCGGCGGCCGCGGCATCCAGCAGGTCGGCCTTGCTCAGCAGCACCAGATCTGCGCAGGCAAGCTGATCCTCGAACAATTCCTCCAGCGGATTGTCGTGATCGAGATTGGGATCGGCTGCGCGCTGCGCCGCCAGCGTTGCCTCATTGTCGGCAAAGCGGCCTTCGGCGACGGCCGCGCCATCGACGACGGTGATCACGCCATCCACCGTGGTGCGGTTCTTGATGCCGGGCCAGGCGAAGGCCTGCACAAGCGGCTTTGGCAAGGCCAGGCCCGAGGTTTCGATGACGATGTGATCGGGCGGCTGCGGCCGGTCGAGCAGTTTGTGCAAGGTCGGCAGGAAATCGTCAGCGACCGTGCAGCACAGGCAGCCATTGGCAAGCTCGACGATATCGTCTTCCGTGCAGCCGGGCGCGCCGCAGCTTTTCAAAAGGTCGCCATCGACGCCGACCTCACCGAATTCGTTGACGATCAGGGCGATGCGCCGGCCATTGGCATTGCTGATCAGATGACGGATCAGCGTGGTCTTGCCGGCGCCGAGAAAGCCGGTCACCACGGTTGCCGGTATCTTCGTGGCGGAGTTTGTGCGGGAAGAAGTCGTCTGCATGACTTGCGAGCGCCTGTTTGCATGACGCCGTTGCGGAAAGGTCGGCCATTCCCTTAAGCGGCGGGACAGAATGGCACAGACCGGGCGCCGACACACCCCGTTCGGCGTTTCCGCTTCGACTAAAGGTGATGGCAGGTCTCCGGGCTCGCGGGTCATCGCGGATCGCGCGCCTTCCCGGGTCCATGCGAGATGGAATGCCAGTGGCTTGATGCGCGCCGCTCGCCGCCTACCGTAGCGGGGGCTGCCGCGGCCTTGGCGCCTGATGATGCATGCGCCGCACCGCGTTCCCTTTTCATCGCCGCATTCCGCTGAGGGATGGGCGAACCATCGCGCTGGACGGTAAGCCGAGGCCGGAAGCTTGTCAAACCGGGCTGGCTTGGGCACAAAGAGAGAAGGTGGGGACGAAACATGCCGCAAAGAGGTTTATTGTCATGCCGTTGATCCGCACGATGTTGTCGAACCGCGCGTTGCGCATGTCCGCCCGTATTGCGGCTTCGGCCGCGGCGCCGCTTGCGATGCTGGCCGCCGGCGCGGCTTTCGCGCATCCCGGCCATCCGGGCGGCGAACACCAGGCCGGTTTTGCCGCCGGTTTCGCGCATCCCTTCGGCGGCCTCGATCACCTTCTCGCCATGCTCGCCGTCGGCCTCTGGGCCGTGCAGCAGGCCGCCAGGAGCGGCACGCGCCGCGCCCTGTGGCTGCTGCCGGCCGCTTTCGTGGCCGCGATGGCGCTGGGCTTTGCACTTGCCGATGTCGCGCTGGAAGGCGTTGAAACCGGCATCGCCTTATCGGTGCTGATCCTTGGGCTGATCGTTGCTTTCGCCGTGCGGCTGCCGCTGGTCGTTGCGATGGCGCTTACCGCTGGTTTTGCGCTGTTCCACGGCCATGCCCATGGCACCGAAATGGCGGATGCGTCGATGGCGCTCAGCTATGGCCTCGGCATGGTGCTGGCCACGGCGCTGCTGCATGGCCTTGGCCTTGTTGCCGCCGCGGCATCGCAGCGCATCGCGCTGCCCGTGCTGACCCGTGCCGCCGGTGCGGCCACGGCGCTGGCCGGCATCGTTATTCTGGTCGGCTGAGCCAGGCCCAAACCGCTTTTCTGTCCAAGCCGCGCTGAGCGGGCTGTGACGGCCTGCAGCGCGGCTTTTTTGCGGCTTTCTTTACATGGAGTATTCCGGATGGCGGTGCTCGGCGCGCAGCCGTCCGGTCTGGGCCTTGATCACGCTCATGGCCGCGGTCGGGCCGAGCACGCGCTCGACCGTTTCCGCGTTGAGCAGGAAGCGGTTGATGCCGCGGCCCTGGAAGCGGCGGATGCCCAGGCGCAGGCCGCGCTCGACCACATCGCTGTGATCGCAGCGGATCAGCACGATCTTGTTGCTGCCCACGCGCTCCAGCGTCGTGATCATCGTTTCCGCATCTTCGGTGCCAGCGATCGCCGTCATCTGCGCGGCCACGGACGGCCAGAGCAGCTTCAGATAGGCGGCATGCTGCGTGATCGTCTCGGGCAGGGTCTCAAGGTCCTTCCATTCCATCCGGTCGATGGCGAGGCCGATCTCCTGGTCTTCCAGGATTTCAACCGCTGCCGCGAAGGCATCCGGATACTGGCGGCATTCCTCCGCCGATAGCTCCACGATCACCTCGGGCCGCCGTTTCATGCCCGTCAGCTGCTTGGACCGCGCCGTATTCAGGCTGGTGACGAAGCGGCGGAAATCGCCGGTGAAGATCGTCGCCAGATGCAGGTTGATGTTGTAGGGCAGCGGGAAGGGCCGGCTGACATGCTGCATGTAATTCAGCACGCGGTGGTCGGCATACTGGGTCATGCGGTCGAACAGCCACGGATCCCGCCCGATCCGGATATGCAGCAGGGACTCTATGGCGTTCACCGACAGCCAGAATTCGCGGCCGATGGTCACCGGCGAGGCATCCGGCGGGAAGAACCAGATATCCTGGTTGCGCAGCAGCATCGAGATATCGGCCTGGCCGAAGGTGCGGCCGATGCTGATCAGCTGATCCAGCGCCTCGATGCTGGGTGGCGCCTCCTCCTTCAGGCACAGGCTCCGGTCCGGCGGGGGGACGGGCCGCTGCTCCATCAGCTTGCGGCAGGTCTCCCCGAACTGGCGGTGCTCGCGCCGCAGGTCGAAGCAGGTGACCTGGAAAGTGCCATGCCGCCGGTAGCGCAGGAAGCTCGACAGCTTCCTCATCTCGCTGAGGATCTTGCGGGCGTTGTCGGGATCGGTGATCAGCACCACGCAATTTTTGGCAATCGGCGTGGCAGGATGCCGCCGCTCGCTGGTCCGCTCTTCGACGAACCGGGTGATGGCGCGGAAGAACAGACGGTTGGTGATCTCCGGTATCCCTGAGAAATCGAACAGCAGGGCGGTACGGGAATTGTCGCTGCGCGCCATTTCTTCGGCGAGGCGAAGCAATGCCTGGCGGGTGTCGTCTTCAGCAATGACGCGGCGCGCCAGGGCTGTGATGTGAAATCCGGCCATTGAGCTTCCAGTCCTTTGTTGGTGTTCCCGTTCGAAACACTGCGACTTAGGGGGTACTTTCAAGCACTGACCTGGAACCGAATCACCCTTAGGTAGCTTGTGGATTTGTGGATTTGTCAATCAAATAAAATCGTTAATTTGAAAAATTGACCTACTTCAATTTACATTTTTGCTTCACGATTACACCTGCACGGGAAATTTCCGTTCAACCTGTTGATGAAAGCCCCATGGGAAATATCGAGTCCAAATTATGCGGATTGTATTGTTAAATCAGTATATTCAATAACTTATGATGATTATCCGCTGCCGGACGGCCCTGTCGCCGCCAAGTGCATCATGTATAGGCAGCAAAAATAATCGGCATGCGCCCTTTGCATATCCTATCGCAAAGGTTGTGGATATTTTTTGCGAAAAGACCGCTTAAGAGCGGAATCAAAACGGGCTTAGAAGCGGGCGCGGCTGCCTTTATGGCGCGCGGTGGCCTGCCGCAGGGCATCCAGCAGGGCCCTTTCGGTGCGTCCGCCGGAGCCTTGGAGATGTTTGGCCAGGACCACATAAAGCGCATCGATCTGCGCCGCGATGATGTCGAGCTGGACCGGCGTGGGGTAATCGATGCTGTTGGTGAAATCGTTCAGCGATTTGGCGAAGGCGGTGAGCAGCGGATACTTGAACATGCCGCCCATGCCCTTGATGTCGAGCGAAAGCGAGCGGATCGCGCGCATGGCCTGATCGGCGCGGTCGCCTTTGGCGACATCGTTCAAGGCGGCCCGCAGCAGACGCAGCTTCTCGGCGGTTTCCTTGTGCAGTGCATCGGCTGCCCGTTCGATGACGGATTCCAGGCGGCGCAGTTCTGCCGGCTCAAGCTTGAGGGGATAGCCCTTCTTGAGATTGACCGCTTTAAGGCGCAGATCCTGCGCCGGCGGCAAAAACACTGGTTTTTGTCTCTTAGCCATGAACAGCGATAACGCTACGGAAGATCAATTCGGCTCGGCCGGGATGCGCCGCTCGGGGCCGTCATAGGTATCGCTGCTGCGGCGCCGGCGGTCGGGGCCGAAATAGTCTTCCACCCGCACGAAGCGGCGCGGCCGCGCGATGGCTGCCGCCAGCCGGGTATAGAAGCCCTGCACCGTATAGGGCTTGGCGACGAATTCGGACACGCCGGCATCGCGCGCGCGGCAGACATATTCCTCTTCCGAATTCGCGGTCATCATCACAATGGGCATGAAGGGGTTGGGCGAGGCCGGGTCGTTGCGGACCCAGTGGACGATATCCATCCCGTTCTTGCCGGTGACCTCGTGGCTCAGGGCCCATTCGGTGATCATCACATCGATGCGGCCGACTTTGAGCAGCTGGATCGCGCTCTGATAGTCGCGCGCGCGGTCGATGTACTGGGCGTCGAGCATCAGCAGGACATCGCGGACCATCTGGCCCATCAGACGATTTGGCTCGACGACAAGGAAACTGATCTTCGAGAAATCGATGCGCTCGAGGTCTGCCATGGGGGCGTTGCTCATGAAGGGTCCTTCCCCGCCAAGGGTGCAGGAGCAAACTGTACTAGAACGGGACGCAATCAAAAATACGCAAAAGTAGTATTCCTGAGAATAGCCAGCCCAAGGATTCCATTGCTTCCAGAGGATCTCCCAGAGGATGAGGGGATCAGTTGACCGGCGGCTGGAAACTGGCCGGCGCCGGATCGATGACGCGGCTGCCGCGGCGCTGGATTTCCAGCACGGCCAGGCCGCGATCCACCAGGCCGTCGCTGCGGAAGCGGAAAATGCCGTCATATCCGGCAAATCCGTCGGGGTTCGTCAGCATCTCTTCGCTGAACATAGTCCCGTCTTCCTGCTTGGCGAGGATGCCGGCCAAAGCGGTTGCATCATAGGCCAGGCTGGCAAGCCGGGGCGGCCGGCGGCCGAAAGCCTGCTCAAAGCGGCGGGCGAAATCGGCAAAGCCCTCCGGCGACGGGCCGGCATACCAGCCACCCACCAGGGCGGGCTCGGATCCCAGGCCGGCATCATCCCACAGGCCGGTGCCAAGGAATTTCACCGCGCGCGGATCGATATCGAAAAAGGGCAGCAGCGGCGCCAGGGCGCGCAGCCGCGCACCGCCTTCAGGCAGCAGCACGGCATCCACCGGGCGGCTCAGACCCTCAGGGTCGGCAGGAGGTGTGGCACCAGAAGCAGCGCCTGGGGCGGAGCCAGTGCCGGGCAATCCAGGGCCAGGCAATCCAGTACCCGGCAATATTGCGGGATTCGCTGCGCCGGCGGCATGCGGCAGGGCGCGCAGGCCATTGGCAAACCGCCGCACCACCGGCGTCAGATCGGCGGTATCGGAGGCATAGCGGTCCTGACGCAGCAGCGACAGGCCGGTTTCCGCTGCAGTGGCTGCGGCGGCCTGCGCGACGGCATCGCCATAAGGGGAATCCGGCGCCAGCAGGGCAAAGCGCGTCATGCCCTGGTTGCGCGCATAGGTCATCACCCGCCGCACCTGCTGATCCGGCATGAAGCCCAGCAGATAAACGCCATTGCCGGCGACGCTGCGGTCGGTGGAGAAGCTCAGCACCTTGACGCCGCGCATCTGCGCCACCGGGCGGACGGCGGCTGCCTCGCTGGAGAAAAGCGGCCCGATGATCAGTTGCGCGCCTTCTGCGATCACTTCGGCCGCAGCATTGGCGGCTTTTTCCGGCATGCCTTCAGTGTCGCGCGGCAGCAGCACGATGCGGTCGTCGGCCAGATCAAACAGCGCCATCTGCGCCGCCTCGAACAGGGCGCGGCCCAGCCCCGCATGGGGGCCGGACAGCGGCGCAAGGAAGCCGATGCGCACCACGGCGGCGCCATCGGGCGCCATCAGGGTCGGCGCGGCAATGCCCGGCAGCGGCATGGTTTCGATGCTGTCGGATGGCATGGCTGGGCGCGGCGCCTGCAAAAGCGGCGGGATGGCACCGGGTGGCGTATTCACCTGTGCCGCAGCGGTGCCGGCCCCGGGGCCGGGCGCAATGCGCTGCGGCGCGCCGCCGAACAGGCCGGGCAATCCGCCGCGTGTCTGCGGGCCGCTTTGGCAGCCGGTCAATGCCAGCAGCAGGAGCAATAAGACGGGCAGCCACCATCCCGCCGCCATGGACTTTGCGGAACGCCCCGCACTAAGGTAACTGACGCTGCACATTCCGATGCCCATGACAGACCCGATCCAGCCGCCGCCCGATGCAATCCTGACCGGGCCGGATGCGGCGCAATTCACTCCCGGCTTATATCTGGTGGCCACCCCCATCGGCAACGCCGCCGACATCACGCTGCGCGCTCTGGCGCTGCTCAAGCGTGCCGATCTGGTCGCCTGCGAGGATAGCCGCGTGACCGGGCCGTTTCTGAAACGCTACGGCATTCAGGCGACCCTGTTTCCATACCACGAACACAATGCGGCGAAAGTGCGGCCCCAGCTGCTGCACAAGCTGCAGTCCGGCGCCATTGTCGCGCTGGTCTCCGATGCCGGCACGCCGCTGATTTCCGATCCCGGCTACAAGCTGGTGCGCGACTGCGTTGCCGCCGGCATTCATGTCACGGCCCTGCCCGGCGCCTCTGCCGTGCTGACGGGCCTGAGCCTGTCCGGCCTGCCCAGCGACCGTTTTCTGTTTGCGGGCTTTCCACCGCCCAAGGCCGCCGCGCGCGAAAAATGGCTGGCCGAGCTGAAACCGCTGCGCGCCACGCTGGTGCTGCTGGAAAGCGCGCAGCGCCTGCCCGAAAGCCTGGCCAGCATGGCCAGGGTGCTGGGAGAGGCGCGCGAAGCCGCGGTGACGCGCGAATTGACGAAGAAATTCGAAGAGGTGCGGCGCGGCAGCCTGGCCGACCTGGCAGCTTATTATGACGAGCATGGCCCGCCGAAGGGCGAGGTCACGCTGGTGATCGGCCCGCCGGCAGAGGATGCTGCTGCGACGGCGGCGGATCTGGACGATGCCTTACGCGCCGCCATGCAGGATGCGCCGTTGCGTCAGGCGGTCGATGAGGTCGCCGGTGCGCTTGGCCTGCCGCGCAAGCAGGTCTATGCCCGCGCCCTGCAATTGCGCGACGCCGGCGATCAGGATTCCGGCCCTGGTGCAGGAGGGGACTAGGGTCGAACGGCTGCGGCGGCCGGCGCGGCGAAGCGCTTGCCGCGTTGTGGCTGTGGTTGTGGCTGAAAAGGCTATCGCATCCTGACCCGCAACTGGGCGCCATCCGGCTGGCAAAATCGATCTGCTGGCGCGCCGCGGCCGCGTGCTGGCGGCGGTCAGGGTGAAATGCCGCGCGGGTTTAGCTGCCGCAGCCGAGGCGGCTCAGCCGCTGCAACGCCGTCGCATTGCCGGCGCGTCTGCGGTATTCTTGAGCCGTCAGCCCGATGCAGGCAGCCTGGCGCTCCGGTTTGATGCGGCTTTGTTGGTTCCTGGCCGTTTTCCGCGCCATATTCCGGATGCGTGGCGGCTCGATCTGGCTTGAAGGTCCATCACAGGGAGTTCTTGCGTGCGTCCTATCCGTTCCGCCCACCGGTCCTGCTCTCGGCCGGCGACCCAGATTTTTGCACTTGTGCTTCTTCTCGCCGCTGCGCCGGTCCTAAGCGGCTGCTGGGGTGTTGCTATCGGTGCCGGCGCCGCCGCCGGCATTGCCGCCGCCGAGGAGCGCGGCGCGAAGAACGCGGCGAATGACAAGGGCATCCAGTTGCTGATCAACGATAAGCTGCTCAAGGAGAACCAATATCTTTGGCGCAAGCTGTCGGTCACCGTCTATGAGGGCCGCGTGCTGCTGACCGGCGTGGTCGGCACCGAATTCTCGCGCGATGAGGCGACACGGCTTGCCTGGGCGGCATCCGACCGCATCCAGGAAGTGATCAACGAAGTGCAGGTTACAGCCTCGGGCGATGTGCTCGATTACGCCAATGATACTTGGATTTCCAGCCAGTTGCGCTTCAAGATCGCCGGCGACCGCGACATCGTCGACATCAATTACTCGATCGAGACGGTGAATGGCGTGGTCTATCTGATCGGCTTGGCGCAGGACGAAGAGGAACTGACCCGGGTGACCGATTATGCGCGCACCATCAGTGGCGTCCGCCGCGTCGTCAGTCATGTCTGGCTGAAGACCGATCCGCGCCGCCGCCCCGTGTAATCCCGCAGGCGCGCATGACGGATCAGGCGGCGATCGAAACGGCTCTCAAGGCTTTCGGCGCCGCCCCCGACGATGGCATCGATGTCGGCGAGGCGGCCTTGCTGCTCGCTGCCCTCGATCGGCCGAATCTCGATCTGGCACCCTATCGCCGCCATCTGAACGAAATCGCCGCGGCGCTCAGCCGCATCGATGCCGGCCCCGAAGTGGTGCCGCGCGCCATGGCGATGGCGGCGGTGCTCGGCGTCGAATTCGGCTATCGCGGCGACAGCGAAACCTATGACGATCCGCAGAATGCCGATCTGGTCAGCGTCATCGACCGCCGCCTCGGCCTGCCGGTCAGCTTAGGCATCCTCTACATCTATGCCGCCAAGGCGCAATCCTGGCCGGTCGCCGGCCTCGATTTTCCCGGCCATTTCCTGATCCGCATCGAAGGCGAGGATGGCGCGCTGGTGCTCGATCCCTTCCATGGCGGCCGCATCGCGGCGCCACCGGAGATGAACGAACTGCTGCGCCAGCTCGGCCAGGGCGATCAGGTGCTGCCCGAGCATCTGCGGCCGATTTCCGGCCGCGAGGTGCTGCTGCGCCTGCAGAACAACATCAAGGCGCGCGCCTGGCGCGCCGGACAGATCGAGCGCGCGGCTGAGATCCTGCGCCGCATGCTGCTGGTGGCGCCCAATTTTGCTGCTGCGTGGCGTGAATTGGGCGTCGTCGAAGGGCGGCTCGGCCGCATCCGCCAGTCCATCGCCGCCACCGAGCGTTTTCTCATGCTGGCGGGCAATGAGGCGGCAAGCCTTGAGGCCGAGGCGTTCCTGCGGCACATTCGGCGCCAATTGAATTAGGCCTCACCATAGCACGAGAAGGACTGCGCCATGGTTCTCAAGGTGGCGATCCAGATGGACCCCATCGAGCATATCGATTTCGACGGCGACAGTTCCTTCATGCTCGGCCTTGAGGCGCAGCGCCGCGGCAACGTGCTGTGGCATTACCTGCCCAAGGATCTCAGCTTTCGCGATGGCCGCGTGCTGGCGCGCGCGCGCGCCATGCAGCTGCGGCTCGAGCGCGGCAATCACTACACGCTGGGCGAGGCCGAGCTGATCGATCTGGCGGAGATGGACGTGGTGCTGATGCGCCAGGATCCGCCCTTCGACATGGCCTACATCACTGCCACGCATATCCTGCAGCATATCCATCCCAAGACTTTGGTGGTGAACAACCCGGTTGCCGTGCGCAACGCGCCGGAGAAGCTGTATGTGACGCATTTCGACGGCGTGATGCCGCCGACGCTGATCTCGTCTGACATGGAAGCGATCAAGGCCTTCCGCGCCGAGCATCAGGACATCATTCTCAAGCCGCTGTTCGGCAATGGCGGCGCCGGCGTGTTCCATCTCAAGCCCGATGACGAGAATCTCGGCTCGCTGCTGGAGATGTTCACCAAGCTGTCGCGCGAGCCGGTGATCGTGCAGAAATACCTGCCCGAGGTGCGCGAGGGCGACAAGCGCATCATCCTGATCGACGGCCGCCCGGCCGGCGCGGTCAACCGCGTGCCGGCCAAGGGCGAGGCGCGCTCCAACATGCATGTCGGCGGCCGCCCGGAGAAGGCCACGCTGACCGCCCGCGAGCAGGAGATCTGCGAGATCATCGGCCCGCATCTGAAGCGCGAGGGCCTGATCTTCGTCGGCATCGACGTGATCGGCGGCTATCTTACCGAGATCAACGTCACCTCGCCGACCGGTATCCAGCAGATCAACCGCTTTGACGGCGTGCAGCTCGAAGCCGAAATCTGGGACGCCATCGAAGACGCGCTGTCGCGCCGGGTGATGGCGTAAGCAGCGATGGCGCAAGGCGGCTCCTCCCGCCTTCAAGCTTGCAGGAATTGATCAGAATCTGCGCAGCCGCCGCAGGGTAAACGCTGCCGCTGCGGCATGCGACTGCTGTTGGTTGCCGCTTGTATAGGCAGGTGATGCATACCGCTGTGCGCATCGCATGGTTAATTCCGCCGCGCCGCATCGATGGTTGCGGCGGCGCGCAACTCTTTACGTGACATTTCGAATTGCGGTGCTATTGTCCGCCGCCAGCGCGAAGGGGGACGGAGCTTCGTGTCCGGGGCATTTCTCAGCATTCAGGATGTCGAGCGGCTGCTGGCGGATCCATCGCCCGCGGCCCGTGCCGACACGGCCGCGAAAGTCGCCCATGCCTTCACCGGCCAGAAGCTGACCGCCACCGAACGTCAGCTCGCCCATGCCATCATCGCCGCCCTGGCGCGCGATGCCGAGCAGATGGTGCGCCAGCAGCTCGCCGAGCACCTGAAGGACTCCCCCGATTTGCCGCGCGACATCGCCCTGCGGCTGGCGCGCGATGTGGCAACGGTCGCCATGCCGGTGCTGCAGTATTCGCCGGTCTTTTCCGATGCCGATCTGATCCAGATGCTGCAGGCTGTCTCGCCGCAGCATCAGACCGCCATCGCCAGCCGCGCGCGGGTTTCCGCGCCGCTGGCCGATGCGCTGGTCACCCATGGGGCTGAGCCCGCCGTGGCCCGCCTGCTCGGCAATCCCGGCGCCGCCGTGAATGCCATGATGATGGAGCGCGCGCTGGACCGCTTCAGCGACAGCCGCGCCGTCGGCGAGGCGCTGGCGCGGCATCCGCGCATGCCGCCCAAGATCGCCGCCCGCCTGATCGCGCAGGTCTCCGATGCAATGCGTGAGGCGCTGATCGCGCGTTATCAGATTCCGCCTTCCATGGCCGCCGACATGATGATGCAGCTGCGCGAGCGCGCGCTGCTCGGCATGCTGGGCGAGGGCGCGGCGCCGCCAGCATTGGCCGATCTCGTCGCCGATCTGCACCGGCGCAACCAGCTCACCGTCTCGCTCGTGCTGCGCGCCATCGCCGGTGGCGATCTTGCCTTCTTCGAACAGGCACTGGCGCAGATCTGCTCCATCCCGCTGCGCAATGCGCAATTGCTGATTCACGATCCGGGCGGCCGCGGCCTGCGCGCAATCTATCAGCGCGCCGCCCTGCCGCCGGACTATTTCGCCATGGTGGCCGCCGTGGTGGAGATGTCGCGCGGCTATCAGCTTGGTGTTTCGGCGGCGGACCGCGCCTTCTATGTCGAAGCGGTGGTCGACCGTATTCTCTCCGAATTCCCTGAGCTGTGGGACAAGCAGGAACAGCGCTGGCTGGAACGCCGCCGCTCACGCGCCCAGGCGGCGCAACGAATGGCGGCCTGAGCGCTGGATAAGGCGCGGCATGACGGCTCCGTCGATAGCATTGCCGGCGGATGTGTTGCTGGGGGAGACGCTGCTGATCCCCAGCCATGTGCAGTGCGAAGCCCTCGGCCGCCCGTTCAATCTGACCGCATCCTTCTACCGGCCGTTCGGCATCGAACGCCCGCCGCTCATCATCTTCAATCACGGCTCCACCGGCCCCGGCGCGATTCCGCCGCGACTGGTGCAGACATTCGATATCCAGGCGCGCTTCTTTCTGGCACGCGGCTTCGCCTTCCTGGCGCCGATGCGGCGCGGACGCGGCGCATCGGAAGGCGATTATGTCGAAGGCTACGACCGCGATCCGCTGAAGCTGGCCGGCGGCCTGCGCCATGCGCTCGATGATCTCGATGCGGTGGTTTCCTACATGCGCCGGCGCGAAGACGTCGATGGCGGCCGCATCCTGGTGGCGGGCCAGTCGCGCGGCGGCATCCTCAGCATCGCCTATGCGGGCCAGCAGCCGCATGGCGTGGTCGGTGGCATCAATTTCTCCGGCGGCTGGATCGCCGAATGCGGCATGATCGAGGACTTCAATCGCGAGGTCTTCGCCCGCGCAGGCGGCAGCGCGGTTGCGCCAACACTCTGGCTCTATGCCGAGAATGACAGCATCTTAGATCCGGCTGCGATCCGCCGCTGGCATGACAGCTTTACAGGCGCGGGCGGCGAGGCGCAGCTCTATCTCTTCGCGCCGCTGGACAACGGCGATGGCCATCACCTGTTCGACCATCCGGCGGTGTGGCAATCGGCGGTCGACGCCTTTTTGCATCAGCTTGGCTTTAGCTGGTAGGCGCTTAAGCTAAAGCGTGCGCCCGGCCGGGAAGGTGGCGATGAAGCAGGTGCCGCGGCCAAGCGCGCTTTCGACGGCCACGCGGCCCTGATGGGCGGAGACGAAGGCGCGCACCAGCGACAGGCCAAGCCCGATGCCGCCATATTTGCGGCTGAGCTGCATGTCGGCCTGCTCGAACGGCTCGAAGATGCGGGCCTGATCGGCCGGCGCAATGCCGATGCCATGATCGCGTACCCACAATTCGATCTCGTTCTTTTCGTTGCGCCTGGCGCCAGCCTCGATCGGCATGCCGGCCGGCGAGAATTTCACCGCATTGGCCATCAGGTTCAGCAGGATCTGGCGGATCAGCCGCGCATCCGCCTTGAGCTGCGGCAGGTCGGAGGCCAGGTCGATCAGGATGGTGCCCGGCCCGCGGCCGAATTGCTGCGAGACCAGCCGCATGCAGGTGGCGATCTCCTCGTCCAGATCCACCGGCGTCTCGTTGAGCACGATCTGGTTTGCTTCGATGCGGGCCAGATCGAGAATGTCGTTGATGATCGACAGCAGATGCTGCGCGCTTTCGTTGATGTCGCGCACGTATTCGTCATATTTCGGCGAGTTCGGCCCGAACATCTTCTGCTGCACGATGTCGGAAAAGCCGATGATGGCGTTCAGCGGCGTGCGCAGTTCATGGCTCATATTGGCGAGGAAGGTGGTCTTCGCCTGATTGGCGCGCAAAGCCGTGTCGCGCGCATGCGACACTTCGCGGAACAGCTCTTCCAGCCGCGCATTCTGCGCCTGCAGGCGCATGCTGGCGATATGCTGGTCCGTGATGTCCAGCAGCACCACGCGATAGCCGCCCTGCGGGGTCCGGGTCAGGCGGCTGCGCAGCCACCGCTCGCTGGGCAGCGCAATGGGACCATCGCTGTCTGGCGGCGGCTGCAGGATCGTCTCCGGCAGGCCGGCCTTGGCCAGTATCTCTGCCAAAGGCAGGCCGCGCTGCAGCTTGTCCTCCGGCAATCCCAGCAGATCAGGGAAGCGGCGGTTCCACATCTGCAGCCGGCCGTCGGCATCGCAGAAGGCAAAGGCCTCGCTGCTTTCGGCGATGTCCAGCAATTCGCGCTGGGCTGCGCGGATGCGCTCGTAGAGTTCGGTATTCTCCTGCCGCAGGCTTCTGCTGCGCCGGATCACGGCATGGACGATGCGGTTGGTCATCAGCATCGCGCCGATGAAGATGATGCCCAGCAGCGCAGTGATGACATTATGCGTGCCGCCTTCCAGCAGCATGAAGCCGATATAGGGCAGGCCGGTGCCCAGGATGTAGAAGACGGCAGCATACGGTATCGTCGCCAGCGTCGCCGAAGACCCGGCCACCATGCCGGCGGCGATCATCAGCAGCAGCACCTGATGCTGCTGGCTCAGATGCGGCAGGAACAGCGCGCCCGCCCCCCAGATCAGGCCGGAGAGGGTCGAGATGACGAAGTCGACGCCGGGCCATCGCCAGTTTCGCCGCCAGCGCAGCACCATCAGGATGGTGACGGCCATATGGGCGCCCCACCACAGCGCAATCCATGGCCCCGGCAAGGCCGGCAGCAGCAGCAGGGTTGCGAGGCTGGAAACTCCTACCGTGACGGCCATGTTGATGGGCAACACATGGCGGAAGCTGCCCAGCGCAGATTTGTGGCCGTCTGGCGAGGCTGTAAGCGCCGCGGCGCCGCCCGGCTGTAGTGAAAGGTCGTCCTGCATAACCCCGTTATCCCCCACCGACTAATCAACCTGAAACGGCGGCGGGTATGCAGGTAAATTTCCGATTACCAGCCGTTAATGCGGTCCCATTCCGCTACGACAGCCACACGGCCATCCTGCCCGTATTCGGTGACGTAATAGCGGTCATACATTGCTGCCGTCATGCAGGAATGGTTCGGCAGGATGCGCAGGCGCCCACCCGGCGGGAAAGCATTGAAATCAAGCACCGCGCTGTCCGGGCCGCCGATCAGGCCATGCTCCTGATGCACGTCGTAAACTGACAGCGCGGGCAGCGGCAGCGGCTCCTCCGCCCGGCAGACCAGACCATAACCGGTACCCGGCCGGTGCTCATTGGCGCCGACATCCTTCGACAGCGCCAGGCCGCCCGCATCGATCAGCAGATGATTGCGGCCGCGATGATGCCCGACCACGCTGGCCAGCACGGAGACGGCGACATCCTCCATGCGGCAGGAGCCGACGCCGACCTGAAACACATCGAAGAAAACGAAATTCCCCGGCCGCATCTCGGTGACGCCATCCAGATGCTCGGCATGCAAGGCTGTTGGCGTTGAGCCGACGCTGACGATGGGACAGGCATAACCTGCTTCGCGCAGCCGCGTGGCGGCTTTGACCACGCCTGCGCGTTCAAGCTCGGCGATGGCGCGGATCTCTGGGATGCTTTTGGCATGATAGGAATGGCCGGCATGGGTCAGCACGCCGGCAAGCTCCGCGCCCGGCTGCGACAGTGCGTCCGCAAGCGGCAGCAATTCCGGCGCGTCCGGCGCGATGCCGGCGCGGCCAAGCCCGGTATCGATCTTGATCAGCACGCGAAATGTCACGCCCACAGCCGTGCCCTTGGCGGCGATCGCGCGCGCCACATCGACATGGTCGGTGATCAGCTTCAGATCGGCGCCGTCGCGGATCAGTGCTGCGGCCTGCTCCAGCTTGCTGGGCGAAACCGGCACCGCATAGGTGATGTCGCGAAAGCCATGGCGCAGGAAATAGGCGGCTTCGGCCAGGGTAGAGACGGTGACCGGTCCGCCGGCGCCGACGGCAAGCTCGGCCACCTTGGCCGATTTCGCCGTCTTCATATGCGGACGCAAGGTCACGCCCAGTTCTTTTGCCCGCCCCTGCATGCGGGCGATGTTGCCCAGCAGCCGCTGGCGGTCCAGCAGCAGGACGGGGGTCGGCAGATCGGCAAGAGTCGTGGCGGGCGTCGTCATGGCAGCCTTCATACACTCACCGCGCAGGCAGCACCATCTGCGTCTGCGTGACGATGGCGCAGAGCTTGCCGTCGCCGCGGCTGATCTTGGTCTGCCAGACCATGGTGGTGCGGCCGCGATGCAGTGGGGTGCATTCCGCCTTCGCCACATCGCCCTGCGGGATCGCGGCGAAGAAGTTGGTCTTGCTTTCGATCGTGGTCGTGCTGGCGCCGTCCCTGAGATTGGCCACCGTGCCGATGGCGCCCAAAGTGTCGGCGAAGGCCATCATCGCGCCGCCATGCAGAACGGCGGGGCGGGTGCAAAGCTCGGCCCGCACCGGCAGTTCGGCCACCACCCGCTCGGGCGTGACCTCCACCAGCTTCAGGCCCATCAGCTCGGAAAACGGCAGGGCATATTGCTGCATCGGTTATCGCAGCGTTGCAAAATATTGAGATGAAGCAAGTGAACGGATCACAAGCCTGTTGGGTCCATTGCACATCAAATTTGAGCTAGGCGGGGCTTAGTCGCTAACTCTTCTTTTCACCGGTATAGCCGCCCTTCACTACGGTTTGAGTTTCAGGAGCTGTTGGCTTGGTCGGTGTTATAGGCGTTGTGGAGGTGGCAGGCTGCGCTGGTTGCGGCTTCTCGCTTTTTTCCGCGAGGGAGTATTCTCCCTTGTCATCACGGCGCAGAATCTTCTCGTTCCAGCCCCACGCCCCTTTCTCGACGAGCCGCATTGCCGGCGGCATCGGCTTTCGGGATTGTAGCATTTGGCGCCTCCGGCGGGTCTATAGGTACCTCAGCCCCTTCACCAAGGGGCGAATGCTCGAATATTCCAGTCTTGTTAATCAAAATAGCGCCAATGAGAATAAATGCGAGCGCAATTCCGACGATAAGGGCTGAGGCAGCGCGTCCCCTGTCGAGGGACCGCTCGGAATTGATTATGCGATTATTCTCCGTCGACGTGGCGTATTGCTTGATGAGATTTTCTCGAAGATCCCCGATGACGGCGTCATCGATCGTCTGTCCGGAAGGAGGGCAATTCGTATAGTACTCTTCCAGCCGAATAGAATATTCGACGAGTTCAGATTCTTGGAGAGATACTTAAAAGATCTTGGGCGAACGGCTTGGTACAGATGAAACAGAACAAATCCTATGGCGACGAATATCAGCGCTATGAGGATCCAAAAGACTAAGGATTCCCTTGTGATATCCAGAGGAGGCGCTTCAGTTCGAATGGCGCCGAGCGTGGCGGCCAGCAGTGCCAGAGATGCTGCAAAGAAGGGCAGGCTGCGCGCGACATTCTCCTCTCCGTCATTCTCTTTTTTGTAGGAGTCGGCCAGCAGCTTCTCGAGGTATTCTTTCCGGGTTACCATCTTGCCACCATATATATTTACTATACAGGACAATATATATTTTTGCGAGCAATTCTTGGTTGCGGTCCTGCTGTCTTTAGGGCAGGGGTGCATTTTAATTATGGAATTTGTCGCAGATTCAGGGGCACCCCCTCCTTGACACTGCCCCCTCCCGTGCTTAGGTGTCTGGCGCTCTCCTCCCGGGAGTGCTAACAACTCGCCGCGATCAGGGGGTAAGTCTTTGATTTTGGCGGGTTTCCCCGAATTTCCTATCTACTCTATGCGACAGAACTTATGGAGGATCGCATGAAGTTTCGTCCGCTGCATGACCGCGTGGTGGTGAAGCGCGTGGCTGAAGAAGAGCGCACCGCTGGCGGCATCATCATCCCGGATACCGCCAAGGAGAAGCCGATGCAGGGTGAAGTCATCGCCGTCGGCCCGGGCGCCCGGGATGAGACCGGCAAGGTTCAGCCGCTGGATGTGAAGGTCGGCGACCGCGTCCTGTTCGGCAAGTGGTCCGGCACCGAAGTGAAGCTCGATGGCGAAGAGCTCCTGATCATGAAGGAGTCCGATATCATGGGCGTCATCGAGGGCGCCGCCAAGAAGTCGAAGGCTGCCTGATAGAGCCAGCCTCTTAACAGTTTCCGTTTAGCCAAGGAGAAGAAGAAATGGCTGCGAAAGACGTCAAGTTCGGCGCCGATGCCCGCACCCGCATGCTGCGCGGCGTCGACATCCTCGCCGATGCCGTCAAGGTCACGCTTGGCCCGAAGGGCCGCAACGTCGTGATCGACAAGTCCTTCGGCGCCCCCCGCATCACCAAGGACGGTGTGACGGTCGCCAAGGAAATCGAGCTTGGCGACAAGTTCGAGAACATGGGCGCCCAGATGGTGCGCGAGGTTGCCTCGAAGGCCAATGACCAGGCCGGCGACGGCACCACCACCGCCACCGTGCTGGCCCAGGCCATCGTCCGCGAGGGCGCCAAGGCCGTTGCCGCGGGCATGAACCCGATGGATCTGAAGCGCGGCATCGATCTGGCCGTCGAGAAGGTCGTCGAGGACATCAAGGCCCGCGCCAAGAAGATCGCCGGCTCGAAGGAAGTGGCCCAGGTCGGCACCATCTCCGCCAACGGCGACACCGAGATCGGTGAGATGATCGCCAAGGCGATGGAGAAGGTCGGCAACGAAGGCGTCATCACGGTGGAAGAGGCGAAGAGCCTGGAGACCGAGCTGGACGTCGTCGAAGGCATGCAGTTCGACCGCGGCTACCTGTCGCCGTACTTCATCACCAACGCAGAGAAGATGATCTGCGAGATGGAGAACCCCTACATCCTGCTGCATGAGAAGAAGCTGTCGGGCCTGCAGTCGATGCTGCCGGTGCTCGAAGCCGTCGTGCAGACGGGCCGTCCGCTGCTGATCATCGCGGAAGACGTCGAAGGCGAAGCGCTGGCCACGCTCGTGGTCAACAAGCTGCGCGGCGGCCTGAAGGTCGCTGCCGTCAAGGCGCCTGGCTTTGGCGACCGCCGCAAGGCCATGCTGGAAGACATCGCCATCCTCACTGGCGGCCAGCTGATCTCGGAAGACCTCGGCATCAAGCTGGAGAGCGTCACGCTCCAGATGCTGGGCTCGGCCAAGAAGGTCACCATCGACAAGGAAAACACCACCATCGTCGGCGGCGTTGGCAAGAAGAAGGACATCGACGCCCGCTGCGCCCAGATCAAGGCGCAGATCGAGGAGACCACCTCGGACTACGACCGTGAGAAGCTGCAGGAGCGTCTGGCCAAGCTGGCTGGCGGCGTTGCCGTCATCCGCGTCGGCGGCGCCACCGAGGTTGAGGTGAAGGAGCGCAAGGATCGCGTTGACGACGCGCTGCATGCGACCCGCGCCGCGGTCGAGGAAGGCATCGTTCCGGGCGGCGGAACCGCTCTGCTCTATGCCACCCGCGCCATCGACAAGGTGCGTTGCGAGAACAGCGACCAGAAGCATGGCGTGGAAATCATCCGCCGCGCCCTGCAGGCTCCGGTCCGTCAGATCGCCGAGAATGCCGGCGTCGACGGCGCCGTGGTGGCCGGCAAGCTGCTCGAGTCGAAGGACACCAACTGGGGCTTCAACGCCCAGACCGAAGAGTACACCGACCTGGTCAAGGCCGGCGTGATCGATCCGGCCAAGGTTGTCCGCGTGGCTCTGCAGGGTGCCGCTTCGGTGGCCGGCCTGCTGATCACCACCGAGGCCATGGTTGCCGACAAGCCCGAGCCGAAGACCCCCGCTGCCGGTGCGCCGGGCGGCATGGGCGGCATGGGCGGCATGGACTTCTAAGTCCGTCCTCCATTCCTGGAGACAGGAGAGGCCCGGGAGCGATCCCGGGCCTTTTTCTTTTTGGCCGTTTTTCAGGCCGCGCCGCGTAGTCCCTGCTGGCTGGGGCTGGCGCATCGCTTTCAGAGGCTGCTCCGGCTTTGTCGGGGGTTTTTGCTCTCGATCAATGCCGGGGTTGAGTAATGCGGCCACGAATGCCCGCCACGAATAACGCCGGCGGGCGGATTTTCAGCATTGATCCGTATGCCGCTACAACTTCAAGGGGAGTAGCCATGAGACGGCCAGTGCCAACGCAGCGCGAGCGCACCTTCCAGGCGGACGAGATCATTGTCAGCAAGACCGACAGCCGCGGCTGGATGACCTATGTGAACGACGTTTTCTGCCGCGTCAGCCTCTACAGCGAGGCCGAACTGCTCGGCCAGCCGCACAGCCTGATCCGCCACCCCGACATGCCGCGCGCCGTCTTTCATCTTCTCTGGCAGCGCATCCAAGAGGGCAAGGAGATCTTCGCCTATGTGAAGAACTTGGCGCGCAACGGCGACTACTACTGGGTGCTGGCGCATGTCACGCCCAGCTTCGACGGCCAGGGCCGCATCGACGGCTATCATTCCAACCGCCGCTGCCCGGCGCGCGAAGCAATCGCCACCGTCGA
This sequence comes from uncultured Ferrovibrio sp., assembly GCF_937960835.1. Taxonomy (GTDB): domain Bacteria; phylum Pseudomonadota; class Alphaproteobacteria; order Ferrovibrionales; family Ferrovibrionaceae; genus Ferrovibrio. The sequence continues at coordinate 137,720 of NZ_CALGPC010000001.1, read as the reverse complement.
GCCGCTGTATCACAAGATCCGCGCCGAAGAAGAGCGCCATGACGACCGCAAGGCAGGCCTGCAGGCCGGCATTGCCGTACTGGAGGATGCGCTGGCTGGGCTTGGTCTCGATTACGACCGCTTCGTGCTCGGGCTGGCGGCGTCGCACATGGAGACCGCGGCATGATTTTCTCCGCCCGCCGTCACCGCGACGCCTTGCGGGAGATCGACGCGCTCTGCGCCCAGGCCGCGCGCGGCGATCTTTCCGGCCGCATCCTGCATCTGGAACGCTACGGCGATCTGGCGCCGACGCTGACGGCGTTCAACCGGCTGCTCGATCTGACCGACGCTTATATCCGTGAATCCAGCGCCGCCATGGCCTATGCGGCGGAAGGCAAATACTACCGGCCGTTCCTGCTGACCGGCATGGCGGGGCAGTTCCGCGCCGGCGCGGTGGCGATCAATGGCGCGCGCGACGTGATGGCGCGCAATGCCGAAGCGGCCGAGAAGCTGCAGGCGGAAACCACCGCGCTGGTGGAAGCCGCCGCCGCCGGCAATCTCGACGGCCGCCTGTCGCTGATGGGCCGCGAGGGCGCGATGCGCCAGTTGGCTGAGAGCGTGAACACGCTGATCGCGCGCAGTGGCAGCGTGATCGCCAAGGTCGCTGCCGCGATCAGTGCGCTGGCCCATGGCGAGATCAGAACGCAGATCGACGGCGATTATGGCGGCATCTTCGGCGAGCTGAAGCGCAACACCAACCGCACGATTGAGATCATGCGCGACGTTGCCCATGCCCTGGCGCGCAACGTCGCCATCGTGCGCCAGACCTCGCAGGAGATTTCTACCGGCAGCCGCGATCTGGCGGTGCGCACCGAAAGCCAGGCCACCGCGCTGGAGCAGACCGCCGCCTCGATGCACCAAGTCACCGTCGCGGTGAAGCAGAATGCCGACAATGCGCAGGAAGCAACGCGTCTCGCAGTGGCGGCGCGCGACATCGCGGCCACCGGCGGCAGCGTCGTGCGCGAGGCCATTGCGGCGATGGAGCAGATCGAAGCCAGCGCCAGCAAGATCGCCGACATCGTTACGCTGATCGACGAGATCGCGTTCCAGACCAACCTGCTCGCGTTGAATGCAAGCGTTGAAGCGGCGCGGGCGGGCGAGGCGGGCAAGGGCTTTGCCGTTGTTGCGCAGGAAGTGCGCGCGCTGGCCCAGCGTTCGGCCAAGGCGTCCAAAGACATCAAGGGGCTGATCGAGGAATCCGACCGCCAGGTCCGTTTCGGCGCCGGGCTTGTGAAGCAGACCGGCGGCTCGCTGGACGAGATCGTCGCCGCCGTGGACAAGGTGCAGGACATCGTCGCCGACATCGCCACCGCCAGCCAGCAGCAATCGGCTGGCCTGGACGAGATCAATATCGCGGTGGCGCAGCTCGATGAGATGACGCAGCGCAACGGCAGTCTGGTCGAGCAGACCGCGACCCTGGCGCAGCAGCTTGCCGATCAGGCCGAGGAACTGTCGAAGGTGGTTGCCTTCTTCCGCCTCGATGCGCTGGCGGCTTCAGAGCAGACACTGCCGGAGCAGGCCGCGCTCCAATCGCCCGCGCTCCAATCAGCCGTGCCGCAATCACCCGTGCCCAGTCCCGCGCAGTGACACGCGTCTTGTGAGTCAGCTTCCCAAATGATCGGCCCTTCCGGTAAGGCCCATCCGGAAATGCACTACTGCTGCGGGTGCTCTCCGCCTGCGGAGCAAAACTCCATATATGATCGGGTCGATAACGTTATTTCCAGAAAATTGCATTGAGTTTCAATTTCTTAATTGTGACCATCGGCACTTTTTGTTTGTCAGTCTGCGAAAAACCCGGTCATATGAATGCAACTAAGAAGGGTTTTGAATTCCCCGATGAACGAGATGATCACCGCTTCTCCCCTGCCTCCGACCTGCCAGCGCTGCGGACAGGAGGGCCGCGCCTGCCGGATGCAGCTCGTGCACCTGCATCATTACTGGTCGCAGAAGCGGGGCGGCCGGCGCTTCCCCTCGCGCAGGGACATCGATCCGATCGAGCTGGGGCCGATGCTGCCCAACATCTATCTGGTCGACGTGCTGCCCGGGCCGCAATTCCGCTACCGCCTGGCCGGCAGCGACGTGGAGGAGATTCACGGCCAGAGCCTGACCGGCAAGACGCCCGCCGACATCCGCACGCCTGAAGTCGCGCGCCTGATCGAGCAGCAATATGTCGAGGCGCTGAAGGAACGCGCGCCGCGCTGCGACCATCTCACGCTGATCGGCGAGGACGGCAGCTACTGGCATTTCGAACGCCTGATCCTGCCGCTCTCCGATACCGGCGAGGACATCAACATGTTCCTGTGCGGCATCTACCGCACCTGATTTCAGTTTCGCGCGCTGAATCTGGCGACACGCTGATGCGGCGACGCGCCACCTGTTTCATGCGGCCGAGCGCACAGCACACCGCATCGCTCAACAGCGCCGCTTCGTCCGGCCGCCGTCACTCATACATTTGCTATTCCAATATCTTCATCGTCCCCCCGGGGCTTGGCCCGGGGGGCTCACGCAAAAAGGGCGCCCATCGCGGCGCCCTTTTTTGTCGTCTGTCGGAGATCTTCAACGCTTCACGGTGTGGCCTTTTAGCTGCCGCTTGATAAATGTTCCCGGTCGGCATAATGCCGTATGCAATCATTGCGGGCTCACGCTAGAATTCTACTACCCTTAGGGGTTATTCTCCGAAGATAGGGGCAGAGGGAGCAGACCCGCGTTGAGAGAGGTTTAATGCTTCGCGGCGCATGAAAGCGTGGTGAAGCAATTTTAAGCGCGGAAATAATCATGGCTGAGACGCAAATTGAGTGGACCGACGCAACTTGGAATCCAGTTGCTGGTTGTTCGATCATCACTGCGGGGTGCACGAACTGCTACGCTATAGAAATGGCGAGGCGGCTAGAGGCTATGAATGTTCAGAAATACTCTGGCCTAGTTCGCAAAAGCGTATCAGAAGTCTGATCCCAATGCGGTGGCGAAGCAGTTAAGACACTTAGATTTCTCCACCAAAGACCTTGAATCTTTAAATGAGCATATGAGCCGTAATTCATGGTTGGGGGCAGCGGAGAAATTGGTGTTCGAGGCGTTTAAAGGGGGTGCGCCTTTTGTAAGCCCATTCTCAATCAATAATCCCGATGGGTGGAGATATTGGCTAATACATTTTGCGAATTCATATAGAGCCCGCCAAGTCTACAATAACGTTTTGCATGACAACGCTAGTAGTCAAGCGCACTTTGGTCGTTCTGGGTTAAATATGCTCGCATACGACCCGGAGCACGAAAATGGTTCTTTGTACTTGTTTGATGTCTCTGGAAGAGAGGCGGCTAAACGACAGTTACTCGATGATATTCCACGTTTAGTAACTGATCTCGGAGACGCCGTAGGTGTCGAAGCATTTTATGAAGAGATTTATAACGCGACGCCTGCTCATGCAGACGATGTTCATACTGCAATTATAGAGAACCCGGATTTAGAGGTCATTACATCTATGGGCGGTGTTCGACGCAAGGCCAATACTATAACAGTTGGGGATACGATCCGGATGAAAATGCAAAAAAGTTTTTTTCCCTCTGTTTCTTGGAAAAAGAAAAGACGAATAACTGTCACAAACGACTGTACGATCACCTATCCACCAGCAGTACCTTTACTCCTCACCCGCACCTCCCCCTCCAGCGTCCGGTGCACTGGGCAGTTGTCGGCAATCTCCAGCACCCGCGCGCGCTGCTCATCGGTCAGCGCGCCGTCCAGCGTGATCGCCACGCGGAACTCGTCGATATGGCCGTCTTTGGTTTCGCAATCGGCGCAGTCCTTCGCATGAATGCGGTCGTGCACCACATGCACCCGCGTCCGGGTCAGCGGCAGATTCTTGCGGTTGGCATAAAGCCGCATGGTCATCGCCTTGCAGGCGCCAAGCGCCGCCGCCAGCAGATCATACGGCGCCGGGCCTGAATCGAGGCCGCCCATGCTCTGCGGCTCGTCGGCCATGATCACATGGCGGCCAATGCGGATGCGCTGCTGAAACAGGCCCTGGCCGGTTTCCTCCACCACAACGCCCGACTCGGTCGCGGCCCCTGTGTCTTCGGCTGCGCGCGCCACTGCTTTCGCGTCTCTCATCGCGGCCGAGGCCGCATCGGGCAGGTAACGCGAGGCCCAGGCGGCAATCACATGCGCCGCATAGTCCGCATCCGCCGCGCGGCTTAGGAAATGATCGGCATTGTCCAGCGAGACGAAGCTTTTCGGATGCTTCGCCGTGGTGAAAATCTGTGCCGCATTGTCGATGCCCACCACGCCATCCGCCGGCGCATGCATCACCAAGAGCGCGCGGCGAAGCTGCGCGATGCGGTCCTTCTGCTTCTGCTGGCGCAGATCCTCCAGCATCTGTTTGCGGATGGTGAACTGCCGCCCGCCCAGTGTGGCTGTGGCCTCGCCCTTCTGCTCGATCTCGGGCAGGGCATCGAGGAAGTGATGCTCCACATGGGCTGCATCGAAGGGCGCGCCAATGGTCACCACGGCCCTGGCCTCTTCGATATGTCCTGCGGCGGCCAGCACGGCTGCCCCGCCCAGGCTATGCCCGATCAGCAGGCTCGGCGCCCGATGCGTTTGCCGCAGGTAATCCGCCGCGGCGATCAGGTCGGCCACGTTGGAGGAAAAATTCGTGCTGGCGAAATCGCCGCCGCTGCCGCCTAAACCTGTGAAGTCGAAGCGCAGCACGGCGATGCCGCGCGCGGCCAAGGCGCGCGAGACTTTCACCGCCGCCGGCGTGTCCTTGCTGCAGGTAAAGCAATGGGCGAACAGCGCAAAGGCAACCGGCGCGGAATCGCCTTCCGGCATTTCCAGCCGCGCGGTCAGCTTCGCGCCCAGCGATCCTTCGAAATCGACCTTGCGGCTTTCCATGACGCTTCCTCCCCTGACGTGCGACCCAAGCCAATTATCAAGCCAACTATAACGGCCGCTGCAGTGCGAAATGAGCGGAAAAACGCGGGCGCTGGTTTTGTCTGAAGACAGAGAAACGACGATGGTGTGAGAAAACGGCGACGCCGGCTTAAACCGCTTCCAGCGCACAATGCTGCGTTGCTTCGGTAGCGCCGTCTTACGAGGAATTGAGCGAAATCGCGGGTATTTCCGCATTCCGCCACGGCATCGCCCTGATAATCCCGGCCTGCCGCCCTATATAAAGAAAACAGGACGGCGCATTATCTCACTTCGCGTGCGGCAGGGGAGATCGCCCCGGCATTGTTAAGCACCGCGCCATCCGCGCCTGACACCGGATATTCAAAGCCATGTCCAGCCCGCACCCATGGACGCGCGTGGCCGGAAATGGCGGGCGATTCATCCAGTTTCCAGAGTTCATTCCATTCAAGAGGAGCATTCCGTGGCTCAGAACATATCCACCGACGAGGCCCGCCGACGCGCGGAAGCGCGTTTCGAAAAGATCACCCAGCGTGAGAAGGAAGCCGCCGAATCCATGGCGGCCGAGCAGGCACGGCAGAAAGCGGTGGCGGCAAAAATCGAACGGCTGCGCAGCCTGCGTCTGGCCAAGGAAGCCGAAGACCAGGCGGCCGCAGCCCTCGAACTCGCCTATGCGCCGCCCGCACCGCCCAAGCGCAAACGCAGGACCGCCGCCAAGGGCTGATTCTTTTGCTCCAGTGAGGGTGGCGAGGAACAGGGCGGTCCCACCTGTCTTGACCCCAGCTTAAATGTACTCTATATGTTCTTGTGCCGTGGCCCGGTTTCCGGGGCGCGGCTTTTGGCATGTCCGCTGGCTTAAGCCGCGGGAAGAGCTGGGAAATCGGGAAGCAGCCGGAGCGGACGGGAAGCTTTGCGAAGCCTAGCGGATGAAAATGGATGAAAATGGATTGAAATGAACTGAAACGGATCGAAACGGATTAAAGGAACCCGAACGAATTCAGATGGTCCCGGATGGCTCCGGACAGACCGCAATGGCGCACAGCGGGCAAAAAAACGAAGAGTGTAAGAAGAGTAATAATAATAAGAAGAGTAATAAGGAGTAAGCCGTCACCCCGGGCTTGCCCCGGGTCCCATTAAGTAATGCGTCCCCGGGTTTTGCCGTTTTCGCCCAGCCAGCGCCCCGGCCTCAGCCGAACCGTTCGCGGGCCAGTCTGGCGCCCTCGCCGAGTGCGTTGAGCTTCTTGCGGGCCACCTCGAAATCCAGCGGAGCGAGGCCGCAATTGGTGCAGGGGATGATCTTCTCCTTGGGCACGAACTGCATCGCCGTCTTGATCGTGTCGGCGATGTCCTCGGGCGTTTCGATCTGATCGGTGGCGACGTCGATCACGCCGACCATCACCTCCTTGTCGCCCAAAAGGCTCATCAGGCTCGGCGGCACTTTCGAGTTGCGGCATTCCAGCGACACCTGGTCGATGCGGCTTTTCGCCAGCGCCGGGAAGAAGTCTTCATACTGACGCCATTCGCTGCCCAGCATTTTCTTCCATTCGATATTGGCCTGGATGCCGTAGCCGTAGCAGATATGCACCGCTGTCTTGGTTTTCAGACCGTCGATGGCGCGGTGCAGGGCCTCGATGCCCCAGCCTGCGGCCGCGGTGGTATAGGCGTTGAAGGCCGGCTCGTCGAACTGGATGATGTCCACGCCGTCCTTCTCCAGCGCGCGGGCCTCCTGGTTCAGCAGATCGGCGAAGGCCATCGCCATCTTGATGCGGTCGCCGTAATGCTCGTCGGCAATCGTGTCGATGATGGTCATCGGACCGGGCAGGGTGAACTTCACCTTGCGCTTGGTATGCGCGCGCAACAGTTTCGCTTCCGCCTCATGCGCCCGGCCTTTTAAGGTCAGCGCGCCAACGACGCGCGGTACCATGGCCTTGTAGCGATTGTCGCGGATGCCCATCTCCACCTTGTTCTGGAAGTCGATGCCGTCGACGAATTCCAGAAAGCCATGCACGAAATGCTGGCGCGACTGTTCTCCGTCGCCAATCGTGTCCAGCCCGGCATCTTCCTGCAGCTTGATCCACAGCAGCGTCGCATCGCGCTTGGCTGTTTCAAGCTCCCCGCCTTCGGCCTTCCATTTCGGCCACAGCTTGTGCGTCTCGGCCAGCCAGCCGGGTTTCGGCAGGCTGCCGGCGACGGCGGTGGGAAACAGGATCTGTGCGGCCATGGATTTTCCTCCCCAATGCAAGAAGCCGGGAGATTAGCAGGCCGCCTGCGAAACCAAAACCGTCATGCCGTTTGCTGCTGCCGATCGGGGAACCGGGCAGCGAAGACGTCCTTGGCCGCGAACAGCCCGTTGAGCGCTGCGGGAAAGCCGGCATAGACGGCCATCTGAATGATCGTTTCGATGATTTCCTCCCGGGTCAGCCCGACATTCAGGCCGGCCTCGATATGGACCTTCAATTGCGGAGCCGCGGTTCCCATCGCCGTCAGCGCCGCGATGGCTGCTATTTCGCGGGAGCGCAGATCGAGGCCGGGGCGACTGTAAATGTCGCCGAACGAAAACTCGAATATGTAGTCCGCGAAGTCGGGGGCGATGTCGGCCAGAGCGGCAATAACATTATGGCCTGCCTCGCCATCGATTTCAGCAAGCGCCCGCTTTCCGCGTTCCAGCCGGCTTTCGCCTGTATTGGAGGAGTGATGCGTCATAATCCTTCAGCCTCTGTTCCTTGCCGGCATATCCGGCAATCTTGGTGTCGAGGACGAGAAGGCAGGCTTGCAGTTCGGCCACACGGGCACGGACGCGCTCGCGATGCTGTTCAAGCAACAGGCGGCGCTCTTCTTCCGTGCTGGCGCCGCGCTCCCGTAACGCCGCATAGCGCAGCATTTCCCGGATGGGCATCCCGGTCGTTTTGAGGCGGTCGAGAAACTCTATCCAGGTCAGGATCGATGCGTCGTAGTCGCGTTGGCCCGATTGGTTCCGGTCGGCATGCGGCAGCAGCCCGATCCGCTCATAGTAGCGGATCGTGTGGGCCGACAGTCCGGAACGCCTCGCCAGTTCGCCAATCTTCATGCAAGCCTTTCCTTCGTCACGACGCCCGGAAAGCTACCGGTTAGAGCGCGCTCTAAGTCAAGAGGTAATTCGCCGTCTCCTACCGCCACTCCTCCTTGGGGATGACGGTGATGTGACCGTTGGCTTCCAGCACGGCGTATTTTACCTGCGCGAGTGTCTCCAGGCCCCACAGCTCGCGCGCGGCCTCCAGAACGTCGTCTTCGCTGATCCGGGCGCGCTCCAGCCGCTGTTTCAGCACGCGGCCATTCTCCACCACGATCATCGGCACGCCTTCCACCATGCGATCCAGCTTCGGAAACCGGTTCTTGGCCAGCGAGAAGACAATGTCGATGGCAATCAGGCTGACGATGATGATCAGCGCATTGGTGACGGAGAAATCGTCGCCCAGCAAAGCCTGCTGCGTCGCCTCGCCGATTACCAGCAGCAACACGAAATCGAAGCTGGTCATCTGGGAAAAGGTGCGCCGTCCAGCGATGCGGAACACCACCAGGAGGAAGATGTACATGGCAGCAGCGCGAAGAACGATGTCCATGGCGGCCTCACTGGATGTCAGGGATAAATGAAAATGTTCAGTTTCACGGGCGCAGCGCTGCCAGCCAGGCCAATCCGGGCCGTCAGCCATCCAGTCTGCTCAGAGCGCAAAGTGACATGCACCAGCAGCGGAGATGCGGCATCGCTGCCGGCGCGGAACAGCCATTCCAGACCGCCGGTCTGCATGCGGCTTTCGGCCGGTGCGGGCTGCACGGTTTCGATGGTGAAGTTGCGCGGCAGCGCTTCATCGAGGCGGATGACGACATCGCCCGCCACCGGCGGGGAGACGCCGATGGTCAGCCGCGTCATCGCGCCATTGCGGGCGAAGCGGTGGTATTCGACAGTCAGCCGGCCATCGCCATCCTGCGCCGTGGCCGCGCTCAGCAGGCCATGGCCGAACAGCCCGGCCGCGGACAGCAGCAGCAGCACGACCAGAACCACCCAACCGATGCGCTCCGCCCTCCAGGTCTTGCGCTGAAACGCCATATCCTCGGTGATCGGATGCTGGCGGTCGGACCATTCATCTGAATGTGGGGGCTTTTGCGGGGGGATTTTGCTCACGGCGCTGAAACACCGTGAGAAGAGGCGAAGTTCCTCTCGCGTCTTCAGCCGGTCACGTCTTCAGTTGGTTACCGGGCGAGCTCGGGCTGCTTTGCCGCTTCAGGCAGCGCGTAAGAGGGAATCTGGAATTGCCGCCGGTAATGGCCGGGTGATGCGCCGGTCAGCCGCTTGAACAGGCGGCGGAAGAAGGCGGGATCTTCATAGCCGACCTGCCAGCCGATCTCGTCGACCGGATCATTGCTGCTTTCCAGCCGGCGCTTGGCTTCCTCGATCCGCAGATGCTGCACATAGACAAGCGGCGCGTAACCTGTCGCATTGGTGAAGCGGCGCTTGAAGGTGCGTTCGGCCAGACCTGATCGCCGCACCATTTCTTCCACTGGGTCCGCCACCGAAAAATGCGTGGTCAGCCAGGTCTGCGCGTCCAGGACGGCGGCATCGCCATGATCGCGCCGGCCCTCGAAGGCAATGAAAGGCGCCAGGCCGTCGCGGTGCCATTGCAGGGCATAGAATTTCGCCACCGCCCGCGCCGTCGCTTCGCCGCTGTAGCGCGCAACCAGATACAGCGCGAGATCGTGCCAGGACATCGACGCGCCGCAGGAGACGAACTGGCCGCGGTCGCCGGCAATCACCAAAGTCTGCTCTGGGTTCACCGGCACGTTCGGAAACAGCTTGCGGAAATGCGGCCCGTAAGACCAGTGCACCGTGCTGCGCCGGCCATCAAGCAATCCGGTCTCGGCGATTAGAAAGATTCCAGAGCAGGCCGAGCAGAGTATCGCGCCGCTCTCGTCATGCTGCCGTGCCAGCCAGTCGACCAGCGCGTTATAGCGGCCGGTCTTCCAGGCGTTCATGACCAGCGCCGGCACGATGACAATATCGGTGTGATCCACATCACGGAAACGGCGATGCACCTGGATCGGCGTTCCGCCAGCCACCGTTAGCTGTCCGGGCATCTCGCCAATCACCTCCACCTGAAACGGCGTCGCGTCGGGCAGGCCGGGGATGATGTCCTGCATCTGCGGAAAAGCGTTCAGCAGGTCATACATGCCGAACATGACTGAAGCAGAAGCTTCGGGTATCGCGATCAGGCTGACATGGAGCGGGCCGTTGGCAGGCGGCTGGGTGGCGGTCATGGCGGCGTCTCGATGGCACGATTGGACCGGTATTGACAGGTTACGCTCTCGTTACCGGCAGTGGCAATCGCCATTCTGCGCAGCCCCCGTCCCGGGATTATCCGGGACTGCCCCCCAAACGGAATGGTGTCAGTCATGAACATTCATCAGCATGCGAATATCGATCCCCAGAAGCTGGAAAACCTGGTCGGCATGGCGATCCGCGATCTTTCAGGCAGCAATGGCGGCGTGATGATCACGCTCGGCCACAGGCTCGGCCTGTACAAGGCGCTGGCGCATGGCGGACCGCTCAGCGCAAGTGAAGTCGCGAAGCGCGCCGGCTGCGCCGAACGTTACGTGCGCGAATGGCTGAACTCGCAAGTTGCGGCCGGCTATCTGCTCTATCATCCGGCGACGCAGCGCTACGAGATGACGTCCGAGCAGGCGATGATGCTGGCCGACGAATCCAGTCCCGTCTTCATGCCCAATGCCTGGATGATCGCAGCCTCGCTCTGGGCCGATGAGGACAAGGCGGCGGAAGCCTTCCGCACCGGCAAGGGCGTGCCCTGGGGCGATCATGACGGCCGCCTCTATTGCGGCGTCGCCGCCTTCTTCCGCAACGGCTATCAGGCGCATCTGGTGCAGGACTGGCTGTCGGCGCTGGATGGCGTGACGGCCAAGCTGGAGAAGGGCGCCAAGGTAGCCGATATCGGCTGCGGCTATGGTCATTCCACCATCATCATGGCGCAGGCCTTCCCGAATTCGCATTTCTGGGGCTTCGATGCGCATGAAGGCTCGATCTGCGAAGCGCGCCGCCACGCCGAAGAGGCCGGCGTTGCCGACCGCATCACCTTCGAGGTGGCCAGGGCGACCGATTACGCGCCGCGGGATTTCGACCTGATCTGCTTCTTCGACTGCCTGCACGACATGGGGCATCCCGACAAGGCGCTCCAGCATGCGGCAAAAAGCCTGGCGAAGGACGGCACCGTGATGCTGGTCGAGCCGTTTGCCAACGATCATGTGGAGGACAACATCAATCCGATCTCGCGCATGTATTACGGCGCGTCATCGATGCTGTGCTGTGCCCACGCGATCTCGGAAAAGGGCAATTACGTGCTCGGCGCCCAGGCCGGCGAGGCGCAGCTCGCGCAGGTCGCCAAGGCGAGCGGCTTCAGCCATGTCCGCCGCGCCACCGCAACGCCTTTCAATCTGATCCTCGAAATGAGGCGCTGAAATGATCAGCCTGATAAACGTCGTCCATTTCCGGCAGGACGAAGGTCGTCACGTCCTCGATAGCCTGGGCCGGTTCGCCGACCGCGTGCGGGTCTGGCGGCGGCGCAGCCGGGCCCGGCGGCAGCTGGCGCAGCTCGACCGGCGCATGTTGCGTGACCTCGGGATCGATCCGGTGGCCGTGCAATATGAAATCGCCCAGCCCTTCTGGGTGGGCGAGCAGCCGTTGCGCGATTGAAGTGGATGCGGCAGCCCGGTTGCTCCGGGCTGCCGTCTTGTCCGAAGCCGTGACACTTACGGGACAGGCGACAATATTTTTTGACCGCCCGATGAGGACGGCCCTAGAGTTTCGGGACAGAAAACAAAAACATCGGAGGAAACCATGTCGCTGTCCCGGATATCGCTGTCTCGAGTATCACTGTCCCGAATCCTGACCGGCTTATCGGCCGCGATCCTGTTCTCGATGTCCTTGACGGCAGGGGCTTGGGCACAAAGCAAGCCGGCGGTGAAGGATCTCGGCGCCGCGCCGGCATCCGTCATCTATATCGGCAACAGCTTTTTCTACTACAACAACTCCATGCACGGGCATATCGCCCGCATGGTCAGCGAAGGCCTGAAGGGCCATAAATACCGCGGCTCATCGGTGACGATCAGCGGCTCGGGCCTCGACTGGCATGACGTCGCCTCGTATTTCCGGCCCGACGGCATCGGCAAGTATTCCTTCGTCGGCGACAACGAGGTCGTGTTCAACCCGCCGACCGACAAGCTGTTCGAAGCTGCCGTGATGATGGATTGCAGCCAATGCCCGGTGCATCCGACGCTCAGCAAGATCTTCTGGGAATATACCAAGAAGCATGCCGATACCGTGCGCCAGCATGGCGCCAAGCCGGTCTTCTTCATGTCCTGGGCCTATCAGGACAAGCCGGAGATGACCGAGTTGCTGGCCGAGGCCTATACCAAGGCCGGTAACGACAACAATGCGCTGGTGATCCCGGCCGGCCTTGCCTTTGCGCGCTCCATCGCGGCGCGGCCCGACCTCAACCTTTATGTGCCGGACAAGCGGCATCCCAGCCTGGCCGGCACTTATCTGGCCGCTGCGACGACCTATGCGACGCTGTTCAACCAGTCGCCGGTCGGCCTGAAATACGATGCCGGGCTTGGTGCCGACATTGCCGCGCATCTGCAGAAGGTCGCGGACGAAACCGTGAAGCAGTATCTCGGCCGCTGATAACCGGAACCGGCCCAATAAAAAGGCGGCGGAGACAACTCCGCCGCCTTCTTCTTTTGCTCTGCTGTTTCTTATTCTGCCGCGACAGCCTCGCGCTGGGCTGACAGCACGCGCTCGGTCGGCGTTGTGTTCATGAACAACTGCATGATGCCCGCTGCAGCGCCGATGGCCGCCGCCAACTGCCAGGCCAGCGTATACGAGCCAAGCGCATCATAGATCACGCCGCCGGCCCAGGCGCCGAGGAAGCTGCCGACCTGATGGCTGAAGAAGGCAATGCCGGTCAGCGTCGCCAGATAGCGGATGCCGAAGATCTGCGCCACCAGGCCGTTGACCAGCGGAATGACGCCCAGCCACAGCGTGCCCATCACGGCAGCAAAAAGCAGCGTCGAGAACTGGCTGACCGGCAGCATGAAATACAGCGCGATGGCGGCCGAGCGGACCAGATAGATGATGCCCAGCAGCCAATGCTTGTGCCAGCGGTCGCCCAGCCAGCCGAACAGCCAGGAGCCGAAGACGTTGAACGCGCCGATGACGGCCAGCGCCTGCGCGCTCAGCATCGGATCGGCACCGCAATCGGCCAGGAAGGTGGGCAGGTGCGTGGTGAGGAAGACAAGCTGCAGGCCGCAGACGAAGAAGGCGCTGGCCATGATGATATAGCCGCCATGGCTGGCCGCTTCGCCCAAAGCCGTGCGCATCGTCTCGTTGCTGCCATGAGATTCAATCGGCACGGCATCGGCGCGGCCGCCCATCAGGGCCGCCGGCAGCATCGCCGCGGCAAGGCCGACGAAGACGAACATCGCCATCTGCCAGCCGCTGCTCTGGATCACGCCCTGCGCCAGCGGCGCGGCGAAGAAGGTGCCGATGGAGCCTGCCGCCGACACCAGGCCGAAGGCGAGGCTGCGGCGCTCGGGGCGCACGACTTTGGCGGCGATCTTGGCGGCGATGCCCGACGTCGTGCAGGCCAAAGCTACGCCGATCATCACGCCCGAGCCCAGGGTCACCATCCAGGCGGCCGTCGCATAGGCGGTCAGGATCAGGGCGCCGGCATACATCACGCCGCCGAACAGGGCGATCAGGCGGGTGCCGAAGCGGTCGACCAGCGCGCCGGAAAACGGCTGCGCGATGCCCCAGACGATGTTCTGCACCGCCAGCGCGAAGGCGAAATCGGCGGCCGAAATGCCGATATCCTTGGTGATCGGCTGCATGAACAGGCCAAGGCTCTGGCGCATGCCCATGGCAAGCGACAGCATGACGGCTGCGCCGGCCAGGATCGACACGCTCTGGGTCATGTTCAGGGATGGGTGATGGAAGGGGATGCGGGCCTGGGAGGCGGACATGACGTTATCTCTGTTTCACATCGCTATTTTACAGTCTCGGGCGGGCAGATCATGCTGCGCGACGGCGACGAAGTCCAGTCCGGGCTTCATGCGGCGCTTGACCGCCAAGTGGATCGAATTGCTTCGATTCTTGCCCTCAGATTAGGAAACCGGCGGGCGCCGGGGAGATGGCAATTGCGCCCAGCCTCTGGGTATATTTGCACAGAGCGCTGCGTTATCTGGGGATCGCTGCCATGATGGACTGGGACGATATCCGGGTCTTTCTCGAACTGGGCCGGCAGGCATCGCTGTCGGCGGCGGCCCGGCGGCTGAAGGTCGACCATTCCACCGTGGCGCGCCGCATCGCCGCGCTGGAGCAGCGCCTGGGGCTGAAGCTGTTCGACCGCCTGCCGCGCGGCTATGCGCTCACGCCTGAAGGCGAGGAGCTGATGGCCACGGCGGCGCGGATGGAGGCCGAGGCGCTGGCCCTGCAGCGCCAGGCCAGCGGCGCCGTCACCCTGCATGGACAGGTGCGCATCAGCGCGCCGCCCTTGCTGGCCAGCCATTTCCTGGCGCCGCATTTCATCGATCTGCGCCGCTCGCATCCCGATATCCAGATCGATCTGTCTGGCGATGTGCATAACGTCGATCTCGCCCGCCGCGAGGCGGATATCGCCCTGCGCATGATCAAGCCCGGCGGCGACGGGCTGGTGGCAAGGCGGATCGGCGCAATCGGCTTCGGTCTGTATGGTGCGCGCGCGTATCTGCGGAAAACCAAGCCGAAGGACTGGAGCTATATCGGCTATAACGACCGCTTCGCCCATCTCGACCTGCATGGTTTTCTGCGTGCGCAGGCGAAGGGACAGCCGCTGGCCTTTGTGTCCAACGACATGGGCAGCCTTTATCAGGCGGCGCGGGTCGGCATGGGGATCGCAGTCCTGCCGCATTACATTGGCAGTCGCGATCCGCTGCTGCGCCGGGTGCCGAGCGAAACCAGCGCGACTGACCGCGAAATGTGGCTGGTGGTGCATCCCGATCTGCGCCGCGCGCCGCGCATCCGCACGGTGATGGATTTCCTGGTCGGGCTGTTTGAACGGGAACGCCGGCTGCTGCAGGGCGAAGTGGCCGCGGCGCCGCGGCCCGCCCTTGCCAAGCTCCGCGCATAATGCTGAGGTAAGGCAACCTCCCTACAGATCTCAAAACGAAGAGCAGACATGAGCAAAGACCTCCTGCGCGAGCTTGCTGCCTATCGCGACGAACTGACGGCAATCCGCCACGACATCCACCGCCATCCCGAAACCGCTTTTGAGGAGAACCGCACGGCCGACATCGTCGCCGCCAAGCTCACCGAATGGGGGATTGCCGTCCATCGCGGCCTGGCCAAGACCGGCGTGGTCGGCACGCTGAAGGGCAAGCGGCCGGGGCAGCGCGCCATCGGGCTGCGCGCCGATATGGATGCGCTGAACCTGCAGGAGAAGAACACCTTCGCGCATCGCTCCGTCTATGACGGCAAGATGCATGCCTGCGGCCATGATGGCCACACCACCATGCTGCTCGGCGCCGCCAAGCATCTGGCGAAGAATCCCGATTTCGCCGGCACGCTGCATTTCATCTTCCAGCCCGCGGAAGAGGGCGAAGGCGGCGCGCGGGTGATGATCGAAGAAGGCCTGTTTGAGAAGTTTCCCTGCGATGCCGTCTATGGCATGCACAACATGCCGGGCATTCCGGCCGGCAAGTTCGCCATCCGCCAGGGCCCGATGATGGCTGCCTCCGATACCTGGACGGCGATCTTCCGCGGCACCGGCGGCCATGGCGCGATGCCGCATATGGGCACCGATCCGGTGATGCCCTCTGCCGCCTTCATCACGGCGACGCAAAGCATCATCGGCCGCAATGTCTCGCCGCAGCATGCGGCGGTGGTCAGCGTCGGCCATGTCGCCGCCGGCTCTTTTGGTTCGCCCAACGTGATCCCGTCGCAGGTCACCATTCGCGGCACGGCGCGCAGCTACACGCCAGCCGATCGTGATCTGCTGGAGCGCCGCCTGGGCGAACTGGTGCAGGGCATCGCCGCCGCCCATGGCTGCACCGGCGAATACGATTACCTGCGGCGCTATCCGCCGCTGATCAATGCGCCCGAGCAGACGGCCGTCGCCATCAAGGCGGCGCAGGCCACGGTGGGCGCGGATCTGGTGGATGGCGAGACCGAGCCGCTCACGGGCGCGGAGGATTTTGCCTTCATGCTGGAGAAGAAGCCCGGCGCCTATATCCTGCTTGGCAATGGCGGCAGCGTCGAGGACGGCTCCTGCCATTACGTGCATACGCCGCATTACGACTTCAACGACGAAGTCACGCTGACCGGCGTCGCCTATTGGGTCAATCTGGTGCAGGCGGAACTGGGTGCGCCCTGACCGGGTGCGCTTGCTAGATCATTTTCCGGTGCCGAAACTGTAGCCAATGCTCAAGCCCACGCGGCCCTGGGTGGCCGAGCCGGCCTGATCGACGATGGGCGAATCCGCTGCATCGCCTTCCAGGCGGTCGACGCCGGCAAAGCCGCCGAGCGCCCAGCCATCGCCGAGCTGATAGGTGAGCGATGCGCCAAGGCCGTAGGAGACGAACACGCCGTCTGCCTCGTAACGCTGATAGCCTGAGCGCGCCGCCTGATTGGCATCGATGCCGAAATAGCTTTCGGTGAAATCGCGGCTGCCCAGCGACAGCTTCGGACCCAGGCTGAGCTGCGTACGGTCGTTGAACAGCGTCGTCCAGGTAAAGAACAGATCGCCGATCACGCCATCGTGGCCGCCGAAACCCTGGCGGATTTCCGCGCCCATGGTGAAGGGCCGCAGGTCGTAATGCACGAAGCCGCCGATCTCGCCGGCCGGATCGACATCGCCCAGTCCATGAAGCGCTGCATCGTCATCCTGATCGCGGCCGCGGCGGTATTTCAGCACCGGGCCGGCGCGCCAGTTGCTGCCGGAGAGCAGATTGATCCCTAGGCCATCGCGGGTGGATAGAAACAGGCGATCGCGATAGCGGATGTCGATAAGCGGCAGCGGATCGAGATCGTAATTGTTCGATCCGAGATAGGTCGGCGCATAAAGCCCGCCGACGCCAAGGCTGAAGCGCCATTCGTCGCTTGCGCGATGGCCAGAATGCAGTTGCAGAACCGGCTCGCTGATCGGCGCCTGATCCTGCGGCGCGACAGGCACGGTCTGGGCCACCTGCGGCTGCGCCTCATGCGGTTGGGCGGCAGCGGGCAGGGCAGGGAGGCAGAGGATCGCAATCCCCATATGCAACAAAGACCAGAAACGGCGCATGGCTGTCCTGAAAGCTAGGGCTTCCACACCGGCGATCAAACACTGCATCAGGCAACACCGCTGAAGTGTGGTGATGCTGTGGCCAAAGGCGCCTCCGGTTTTACCCAAGCTGCTGATGTGGGCCCTGGGTGCCGCATTTCATTTAGCCTAGGAACGCCCAGGCCTGATGGTCAAACTATAATCTGATTATTTTCAGGTAGAATCAGGTTTTATTCTGATATTGATTTATCTATAATCATATTATATCCTGATTTCTAAAAGGGAAAATCAGGATATAATATGAAAAAGGACGCCAGGAAGAAAGCGCGTGAGCGCTTGGATGAGCGGCTCAGGGTGCTCAAACCTGTGGACCGGCTGCGCCCGCCGCCAAAAGGCTGGATACGGGCAATCAGGGATGCGATCGGCATGACCGGCGTACAGCTTGCTGTGCGGCTGGACGTCCGTCCGCAGACAGTCGAGGCTATCGAGAAATCAGAAGCGAGAGGCTCGATCCAGCTCAGCACGTTGCGCAGGGCGGCGGAAGCGCTCGACTGCACATTGGTTTATGCCCTTGTGCCAAACAGCTCCCTGGAGGAAGTGGTCAACGCGCGGGCCCGGAAGATCGCGCTGCGCGCGCTGACCCGCGTCGCCCACACCATGAAGCTGGAAGCGCAGGACACCGGTGACGCTGAGATGGAAGCACGTATCGAGGCCTATATCCGCGATCACATCAAGGGGCGTGATCTGTGGGAGGAGGCGTGAACGACGTCTTTGCGGAACCGGACGGTGCGACGCCGCTGGAGCCGGAGGAGCGCGACGGACTCCTGCAAAGCTGGATCACCCATCGGCGCGACCTCAACGAGGCGGAGGAGGAGAATATCCTGGCGTGTGCTGTGTGGGCACAAAGACTCCTTGGCCGAAAAAAAACGAAGGACATTCTGAGTATCAAATTTGCGCTGGACCTGCATAAGCGCATGTTCGGCAATGTATGGAAATGGGCGGGAACTTGCCGTACGACGGCGCGCAATATCGGGGTCGACGCCTACCGCATCCACGCCGAAATGGCGGCGCTGTTTGGTGATGTGTGCTACTGGGTGGAGCACAAAACCTATCCAACCGATGAAATCGCCGTTCGGTTGCACCATCGGCTCGTCGCAATCCATCCATTTCCAAATGGTAACGGTCGGCACGCGCGCCTGATGGCTGATCTTCTGGTCGAATGGCTTGGCGGTCAGCCTTTCAGCTGGGGCAGCGGCAGCCTTGCCGATGTCGGTGAACTACGTACCAAATATATCGAAGCCCTGCGCGCCGCTGACCGTCATGACATCAGACCGCTGCTTGCCTTTGCGCGGTCATAGCATTTTTCACGATCGATATGCTTGAAGTGTCCAGTCGAGTTACATTTTTCCGCAAGGCGTGAGTGAATTAATGCCCCAGCTTCGCGTAGCGGTTACGCATCGCATCGGCCAGCGTGCGGTCCCGCCCGGTGGCGCTGTGGCCGGTCTGCGTTTCCTTCACCGGCCGCAAATCGCCGTTCAGCGGGCGCAGCAGCAGGCCCTCGGGCCTGTCTTCGATGGAGAATTCGGTGCCGGCCTGCCAGCGATGGATCTCAAGCATGTCGCTCGGCAGACAGATCTTGCCATTTTTCTCAAGTTTCGCGGTCGCCATGGGTCCTCGCATCGGTGAGCGGCGCGGCCAGCAAAGCTGGCCGGGCGGTTGCGTTCAGGGGCGGTCCGAAGGCGGCCAGTGGAGCGCGAACCGCGCTGGCACACAAGAGGGTAGGAGTGCTAACCCGCGCGTGCCAGTTATCCCGCCTGCTGTCGCCCGGCCTGTCTTCTTGGCTGGCGCTCGACGCGGATATTCAGCGCCTTGATCCGTGAGGCGAGCGTCGTCGGCTTGACGTCCAGCAGCTCAGCCGCGCCGCCCGGGCCAAAGATCTTGCCGTTGCAGGCCTGCAGGGCGGCGATGATGTTGGCGCGGTCGCGCGCCCGCCTTTCTTCTTCGGTCAGCAAAGCCGGACGGGTCTGGTCGCTGACGGGCGCGGCGTGATCCTGCGGCGCGCTGCTGCTCTCGGGCAGCACGATGCGCAGGCGGCCATCGCGCGCCAGGATCGCGGCGCGCTCGATCACGTTTTCCAGTTCGCGCACATTGCCCGGCCAGTCGTATTGCATCAGGCGGCGCACATCGCCTTCGGTCAGCCGCAGATGATCGGTCTTCAGCTTGCGGTTGGCGCCCTGCAGGAAATGCTGCGCCAGCAAGGGAATGTCCTCGCGCCGCTCGCGCAAGGCCACGGATTCGATCGGCACGACATTGAGGCGGAAATACAGATCCTCGCGGAAACGGCCAAGCCGCACTTCCTGCTTCAGGTCGCGGTTGGTGGCGGCGATGACGCGGACATCGACTTTGCGCGTGCGCTCCTCGCCAACGCGCTCGAATTGTCCCTCCTGCAGCACGCGCAGCAGCTTGCCCTGCAGCTCGGGCGGAATCTCGCCGACTTCATCGAGGAACAGCGTGCCGCCATCGGCCAGCTCAAAACGGCCGACGCGGTCGCGCAGCGCCCCGGTAAAGGCGCCACGCACATGGCCAAAGAATTCGCTTTCGAACAATTCGCGCGGGATGGCGGCGCAGTTGACGCGGATCAGCGGGCGGCTGGAGCGGCTGCTGGCCTCGTGAATGGCGCGCGCAATCAGTTCCTTGCCGGTGCCGGATTCGCCGGTGACCAGCACGGTGGCATCGGTCGGCGCCACCAGTTCGATCTGGCGCAGGATGCTTTGAATGGCCGCAGACCGCCCGATGATGCCGCGATGCTTGCCTTCCAGGCGGATCTCTTCCTGCAGATAAGCGTTTTCCAGCTCCAGCCGCTGGCGCAGGTTTTCGACCTCTTCCAGGGCAGCGCGCAGTTTTTCTTCCGCCTCGCGCTTGTGGCTGACATCGCGGAACACCACCACGGCGCCGACCACGGCGCCGCGGTCGTGGATCGGCGTGGAGGTATATTCGACCCAGAAAGGCTTGCCGTCCTTGCGCCAGAAAACCTCGTTCTCAACGGTATGCACGCGCCCGTCGCGGAAGGCGCCGTAGATCGGGCAGTCATGGCCCGGATAGGGACGGCCATCCGCATGGGTGTGATGCACCATCGAGTGGATGTCCTTGCCGACCAGCTCTTCCGCCTTCCAGCCCAGCATGCGTTCGGCGGCGGGATTGACGAAGGTGGTCTTGCCTTCGGCATTGACGCCGTAGATGCCTTCGCCGGCGGCGCGCAGGATGAGCTGGTTCTCGCGCTCCACATCGCGGAAGAAGCGCTCGACCTGCTGCCATTCGGCGATGCCGCCGCGCACGTAAGCGTCGGCCTCGGTATCGACGTCATGGCGCCGCCGCTCTTCCAGATCGATGATGGTCAGCAATAGCCGCACCGGATCGCCGGGCAGCAGCGCGCCCTGATATTCGATCTGCAATTCGCGGCCTGTGGCATGGCGCGGGATCAGGCTGCGGGTCCAGTAGCGGCCCTTGGTCAGTACGGCCTCGGTGAAGACGATCAGCGCCGGCAGCTGCCCCGGATGCAGCGCGCTCATCGCCATCTCGCGCAAGGCTTCGCGGTCATAGCCCAGCAGCCGGCAGGCCGGCAGATTGGCGTCCAGCACCCGGTCGCTCTGCGGATCCAGCACCAGCATGCCCAGCGGGCTGGCCTCGAAGGCAGCGCCGTAAGCATGCGCCGCGGCGGACATCACCGATGTCGCGGGAAGCTCTGAATGAGCAGGAATTGGTGCGGCGTCCATCGGCCTCTCCGGTGGCCTCTCGATCAATAACTACGATCTATCGTAATCATAATTACGGAATTTCGTATACTACGAATTATCGTAATATGCCTCCGACGGCCTTACGGCGTGTAACGCTCGATTACCGCTGTAACCACACGCGCCCACAGCCTCTGGCACGGTCCTTGCTGCACTGCAACCAGGCAGCCACAGCAATCGGGGGAGAGACCGCGCCATGTCCTTGTTCAAGAATCCGTTCGATGCCGGCACGTCGCTCGGCGCCTGCCCCTGCGGGGCGCACCGCAGCCTGGCCGAGCACAATGCCGAATACGCCGCGCTGCAGCGGCAGGCCGAGCTTGAGACGGCCGCCGATGAGGAAAAGCGTCTGACCAATGCGGTCGATCAGGCCGTCATCCGCGCCATCCTGCCTGACGACATGACGCGCCGGCGCGTGCTGCATGCCATCGGCGCGGGTACCCTGCTGGCCGCTCTGGAGCAGGCCTTCCCGCTGGCCACCGCGCGCGAGGTGTTCGCGCAGGGCAAGAGCGGTCCGCTGGAGAAGAAGGATCTCAAGGTCGGCTTCATTCCGATCACCTGCGCCACGCCGATCATCATGGCCCATCCGATGGGCTTCTACTCCAAGCACGGCCTGAATGTCGAAGTGATCAAGACCGCCGGCTGGGCGGTGATCCGCGACAAGACGCTGAACAAGGAATACGACGCGGCGCATATGCTTTCGCCCATGCCGCTGGCGATCACCACCGGCACCGGCTCCAACCCGATCCCCTACACGATGCCGGCGGTGGAGAACATCAACGGCCAGGCGATCACGCTGTCGATGAAGCACAAGGACAAGCGCGATCCGAAATCCTGGAAGGGCTTCAAGCTCGCGGTGCCCTTCGACTATTCGATGCACAATTATCTGCTGCGCTACTATCTGGCCGAACATGGCGTCGATCCGGATACCGATGTGCAGATCCGCGCCGTGCCGCCGCCGGAGATGGTCGCCAACCTGCGCGCCGACAATATCGACGGTTTCCTGGCGCCCGATCCGGTCAACCAGCGCGCCGTCTATGACGGGGTGGGCTTCATCCACATCCTGTCGAAGGAAATCTGGGACGGCCATCCCTGCTGCGCCTTCGCGGCGTCTGAGGAATTCGTCAAGACGATGCCGAACACCTATCAGGCATTGCTCAAGGCGATCATCGAGGCGACCGCTTTCGCCACCAAGGCGGAGAACCGCAAGCAGATCGCCGAAGCCATCGCGCCGGCCAACTACCTGAACCAGCCGGTGACCGTGGTCGAGCAGGTGCTGACCGGCACCTTCGCCGACGGCCTCGGCAAGGTGCAGAAGGTGCCTGATCGCATCGACTTCGCGCCCTTCCCCTGGCACAGCTTCGCGGTCTGGATCCTCACCCAGATGAAGCGCTGGGGCCAGCTCAAGGGCGATGTCGATTACAAGAAGGTGGCCGAGCAGGTCTTTTTGGCGACCGACGCGGCCAAGCTGATGAAGGAGGTCGGTCTGACCCCGCCTTCGGCGACCTATGCGCCGGCGACGGTGATGGGCAAGACCTTCGATCCGGCGAAGCCTGAGGAATACATCGCCTCCTTCAAGATCAAGCGCGTCTAAGGCAGGACTGGTTCCATGCGTCTGTCGTTCCGATTACGCGCTGCGATCCTGTCGGTCGCGCTGCTCGCCGCCTTCCTGGCGGCGTGGCAGCTCGGCACGATGGGCGGCGGCGCTGCCAGCGATATCGATCCCGAATATGCCAAGCTGATGGGGCAGACGGCGGTCACCGGCAAATCCGCGATGCCCGGGCCGCTCGATGTCGGCAAGGTGTTGTGGAATCACATCGCCGATCCCTTCTACTACAAGGGACCGAACGACCAGGGCATCGGAACCCAGCTTGCCTATTCCATTCTGCGGGTCGGCATCGGCTTCGGTCTCGCGGTGATCGTTGCCGTGCCGCTCGGCTTCCTGATCGGCCTGTCGCCTTTGTTCCGCAAGGCGCTCGATCCGTTCATCCAGGTGATGCGCCCGGTATCGCCGCTGGCCTGGATGCCGCTTGCGCTCTATACGATCAAGGACAGCAACATCTCGGCGGTCTTCGTCATCTTCATCTGCTCGATCTGGCCGATGCTGGTGAACACCGCCTTCGCCGTCGCCAATGTGCGCAAGGAATGGCTCAATGTCGCGCGCACGCTGGAAGTCGGCACCTTCCGCAAGATCTTCCGCGTCATCCTGCCGGCTGCGGCGCCGACCATTCTCACCGGCATGCGCATTTCGGTCTCGATCGCCTGGCTGGTGATCGTCGCCGCCGAAATGCTCGTGGGCGGCACCGGCATCGGCTACTTCGTGTGGAACGAGTGGAACAATCTCTCGATTGCCAACGTGATCAACGCCATCCTGTTCATCGGCGTGATCGGCATGCTGCTCGATCAGCTGCTCGGCTTCCTTACCCGTCTTGTGACCTATCCGGAGTGAGGCAGCCATGAGTCAGCATTTCATTTCGGTCGAAGGCCTGAAGCGGCAATTCCCCGGCACCGACAAGGCGGTGTTCGAGGATCTGTGGTTCGGGATGGAGAAGGGCGAGTTCGTCTGCATCATCGGCCATTCCGGCTGCGGCAAGACCACCGTGCTCAACATCCTCGCCGGCTTGGACAAGCCCAGCGCCGGCGCCATCATCTTCGACGGCAAGGCGGTCGAAGGCCCCTCGCTGGACCGCGCCGTGGTGTTTCAGAGCCATGCGCTGATGCCGTGGATGAGCGTGCTCGACAACGTGCTCTTCGCCGTGCAGTCGCGCTGGCCGGACTGGCCGAAGGCAAAGGCGGTCGAGCATGCGCGCAAATACATCGCCATGGTCGGCCTGTCCGGCGCCGAGGCGAAAAAGCCCTCGCAGCTTTCCGGCGGCATGAAGCAGCGCGTTGGCATTGCCCGCGCGCTGTCCATCGAGCCGAAGACGCTGCTGATGGACGAGCCCTTCTCGGCGCTCGATGCGCTCACCCGCGGCACCTTGCAGGACGAAGTGCTGCGCATCCGCGCCGCCACCAATCTGACCGTCTTCATGATCACCCATGACGTGGACGAGGCCATTCTGCTGGCCGACCGCATCGTGCTGATGACCAACGGTCCGGGCGCGCGCATTGCTGAAATCCTGGTCAACACCTTGCCCAAGGATCGCACCCGCGAAACCCTGCACCAGCAGGCGGATTACTATCCGATCCGCAACCACCTGCTGGATTTCCTGGTGCGCCGCTCGAAAGCCTTCACGCCGCCTGCCGGCTGGGATGCGCGCAAGCCGCCGCATGTCCAGGTCGGCGGAACCGCCGGCGCCGCCTATAGCCGCTCCGTCGCCGCCGCCGGCGCGGAGTGATCGCCCGCACCGATTTTTATCGCGTGGTTGTTTGCACCCTAGTCCACTCGCCCAACTAGAAAGCACAGGAGAGAGATACGTGAAGCGCAGTGACGTCACCGAGAAGATTCTCGATATCAAACGGATGAAAGGCTGGAGCTGGAAGGAGATCACCAAGAAGATCGATCCCAAGCAGTCGCCTGTCTTCCTTACCGCCGGTCTGCTCGGCCAGATGAAGCTCGAACCCGCGCAGGCCGCCAAGGCCGCCAAGCTGTTCGGCCTGACCAAGATGGAGCAGAAGCTGCTGTCGGAGATTCCGTATCGCGGCTCGCTGCCGCCGGGTCCGCCGACCGATCCGCTGATCTATCGCTTCTACGAGCTGGTGCAGGTCTACGGCACCACCTGGAAGGAACTGATCCAGGAGGAATTCGGCGACGGCATCATGTCAGCCATCGATTTCAACATGACGATGGAACGCCTGCCCGATCCGAAGGGCGACCGCGTGAAGATCGTCATGACCGGCAAGTTCCTCGATTACAAGCGCTACTGATGACGGCTTGCGGCCCGTCTTCAGGCGGGCCGCTTCTCCTCTTTTCGCGCCATCTTTTGCGGCGTGGCGCACAAAAAACCGGCAGTGATTTTCAATTCTCCTGCTGATAGTGCGAAGGCATACCACCGATAGGGTATAGAGGCCGATTCATCGGCACGTTTTCTGGCATGGTTGATGCTTCGCTGCGCTTAGGGAAGTTTTGCCGCCTCGGCGGCGAAGAGTGAAAAGAGGTAGCGCATGTCAGAAGCCGTGCCGCATGACCCATTTGCCACGCTCGGGTTTCTCAGTTTCGCAACAACGCATTTATGGGAAGACCGGCAGAAGGCAGCCGAAGCGCCCATCGCCGACAAAGCCATCCAATATGCCATTGCCGCCGGCAGGCTGCTGCATGAATTGCAGCGCGAGCGCGGCTCCAGCGCGCTTTATCTCGGCAGCCGCGGCCAGCAATTCCGCGCGGAACTCCAGGCCGCGCGCGGCGGGCTGGATCAGGCCATCGAGGCCTTGCGCGCAGCCATTGCCGAATGCCGGCCGCTCGCGCCGCTGGCGGCTGTGGTGCAGGCGGCCGATCAGCTCAGCGCAACGCTTGATCAGGCGCGGCTGGCGCGACCGGTGATCGACAGGCTGGAATTCACCGCGCAGCAATCCTTTGCCAACTGGACCAATCCGATCCGGCTGGCCCTGACCTCGATCCGCGATATCGGGCTGCTGCTGCGCAATCCCGATCTCATTCAGGGGCTGGATGCCTATCTCGCCATCCTGGAAGGCCTGGAGAAGTCGGCGCAGGAACGCGCCACCGGCTCCGGCGCCCTGGCCGCTGGCGGATTCGAACTGGCGGTCTATCAGCGCTTCCTCATTCTCGGGGCCTTGCAGGAAGCGGATTTCGCCACCTTCCGCAGCCGCGCCACGGCCGGGCAGGCGGCTTTCTTCGATACCGTGCTGCGCGAGCCGGTCTTTGCCGAAGTCGCGCGGTTGCGGCAGATCATCTATGACGGCTTCGCACAGCAAAGCGACAGCGGCCGCACCGGCGGCATCGCCGCGCCCGACTGGTTCCGCATCACCACCCAGCGGATCGATGCGATCAACCGCGTGCGCGACCGCATCGCCGAGGACCTGCAGGCCATCTGCAAGCAGCTGCTGGCGATGCCCGCCGATGGCGGCCTGCGGCGCGCGCTGCAGATCGGCTTCGGCGTGGCGCGTCTGCTGGCCGTTTTCTTCGGTGGCAGCAAGCGGCTGGCCGAATTGCATGAGACCTATCGAATCTGGCGCGCCGGCGCGGAAAAGCGCCACGAGCAAGCCCGCGCCGCCGCTGCGGCCCGCGATACCGAACAGCAGCAGCAGGCCGAACGCCTCGCCCGCGAACGCGTCGCCGCCGTGGAAGTCACCGATCTGGTCAACCGCATCGTCGCCGGCGATCTCAGCAGCCGCCTGTCGCAGGACGGCAAGGATGGCTTCTTCCTGCAGCTCAGCCAGCAGCTCAATCGCCTGGCCGAAATGCTGCAGGCGATGGTCGGCGAACTGGCGGCCGTGACCGAAGCGCTGGGGCAGGGCGATCTGACCCGCAAGGTGGAAGGTCATTACGAGGGCATTTTCGGCCAGCTGAAGGACAGCGCCAATCGCATGGCGGTGCTGCTGGGCGATTTCTCGCTGCGGCTGGCCGAAAGCGCCGAAGCGGTGCGGGTCGCCTCCAGTGAAATCTCCGCCAGCAGCCAGGACCTGGCGCAGCGCACGCAAAGCCAGGCCTCATCTATCGAGGAAACCGCTGCCTCGATGCACGAAGTCACCGTCACCGTGAAGCACAATGCCGATAATGCCCAGGCGGCCAATCAGCTCGCGATGTCGGCGCATGAGATCGCGCAGAAGGGCGGCCATATCGTGCAGGAAGCGGTAGCCGCTGTCGAACGCATCGAAGGCAGTGCGCAGAAGATTTCCGACATCATCGGCCTGATCGACGAGATCGCCTTCCAGACCAATCTGCTGGCGCTGAACGCATCCGTCGAAGCCGCCCGCGCAGGCGATGCCGGCAAGGGCTTTGCCGTCGTGGCGCAGGAGGTGCGCGCCCTGGCGCAGCGCTCGGCCAATGCGTCAAAGGACATCAAGGCGCTGATCGCGGAATCCAATGCCCAGGTGAAGGCGGGCACCGGCCTGGTCAACCAGACCGGCAGCGCGCTGAGCGAGATCGTCGCCGCGATCAAGAAAGTCTCCGATATCGTCGGCGAGATCGCGGTGGCCTCGGCCGAACAGGCCACGGGCCTCGATCAGATCAACAGCGCCGTGTCGAATCTGGATGAGATGACCCAGCGCAATGCGGCAATGGCAGAACAGGCCACGGCTTCAGCCAGCACGCTCAGCCATCAGGCCAGCCAGCTTGCTGCGCTGGTCGGCTTCTTCAAGCAGCAGTCGGATTTTGACGACGAAGACGAACTCGCGGCAGGAAAGGCTGCCTAGGCTGCCAGTCAGATCATACCGGTCAGATCATACCGGTCAGATCATACCGGTCAGATCACGCCAGTCAGATCACGCCAGTCAGATCACGCCAGTCAGATCACACTGGGCAGCTTGTCGAGCACTTCGCCAGTGGATGGCCGCACCAGCACGACGTCTGAGCCTATGACGTAGCGCTGGGTATCCGGCCGGCGCGGCGGCAATTCGCGGGTCAGCGGTTTGGGCAGCAGCCGCAGCTCGGGCAGCAGCGACAGCGGCAGGGTCTCGCCGATCTCCGGGCTTTTGGTCAGCCCCTCAGGCAGCTCCCGCTTCTCGCCCTTGCTGCGCGAGGCATGTTTCCGCTGGCTGCGCAGCTTGGTGAAGTAATAGGGAATCAGCCAGCGTTCGGAGCGGCTGAAGGCGACGCTTTGGTCAATCGGCGTCTGCGGTTCTGTTGGCGCCACCTGAATGGCGGGCGGCGGAATCTGGGCCTCCGGCGGAGGCATCTCAAAGAACGATGCGGCATTCTGCGCCGCCGCCGGCATCGCCGCAGCGAGCGACAGCGTCACGATGGCAGCCGGTATGATCGCCGCGCCTTTCATGCACTCCTATCCATGCGCCTTACACCGGCAGGTTTGCGGCCGCCGCTTCCTTGGCGGCCTGCTCGCGCAGGATTTCTGCCTTGCTGCGCTTCACGCTGGCCGATTTCAGCTGGCCGCAGGCGGCCATGATGTCGCGGCCGCGCGGCGTGCGCACCGGCGAGGAATAGCCGGCGTTGAAGACAATGTCGCTGAATTTGCGGATCGCCTCGTCGCTGGAGCATTCGTAAGGCGCGCCGGGCCAGGGATTGAACGGAATCAGGTTCACCTTGGCCGGAATGCCCTTCAGCAGCCGCACCAGTTCCTTCGCATCAGCTGCGCTGTCGTTGATGCCCTTCAGCATCACGTATTCGAAGGTGATGCGGCGCGCATTGCTCAGGCCCGGATAGCTGGCGCAGGCCGCCAGCAGTTCCTTGATCGGGTATTTCTTGTTCAGCGGCACGATCACGTCGCGGATGTCGTCGCGCACGGCATGCAGGCTGATCGCGAGATTGACGCCAAGCTCCGCGCCGCAGCGCTCGATCATCGGCACCACGCCTGCAGTCGAAAGCGTGATGCGGCGCTTGGAGATCGCGATGCCTTCATTGTCCATCACGATCTTCAATGCCTTCGACACATTGTCGAAGTTATACAGCGGCTCGCCCATGCCCATCATGACGATGTTGGACAGCATGCGGCCTTCCGGCGGCGAGGGCCATTCGTTCAGATGATCGCGTGCCAGCATCACCTGGCCGACGATCTCGCCGGCCGAAAGATTGCGCACCAGCTTCATCGTGCCGGTATGGCAGAAGCGGCAGGTCAGCGTGCAGCCCACCTGGCTGGAGACGCAGAGCGCGCCACGGTCTTCCTCTGGAATGTGCACGCATTCGGCTTCTTCGCCATCGGCGAATTTCAGCAGCCATTTGCGCGTGCCGTCGACGCTTTGCAGATCGCGCGAAGCCTGCGGCCGGCTGATGCAGAATTTCTCGGCCATGCGCTCGCGCATGTCCTTGGCCAGCGTGGTCATCACGCTGAAATCCCGCACGCCGCGGTAATAGATCCAGTGCCAGAGCTGATTGGCCCGCATCCTGGCCGATTTCTCGGGCTCGCCGGCAGCGATCAGCGCGGCAGCGATCTCGGCCCGCGTCAGGCCCAGCAGATCGGTCCGGCCATCGGCGGACGGCATCGCCGCCGGTGCGCGTGCGGCAATGTCAGGAACGATGGCAGCTTGAGCGGTCACGAAGTCGCCCCGGCGATGTTGCAGGCCTTGTCGATGGCTTGCAGCGCAGCGGTAAAGCCGCTCAGGTCATAGGTGTCGGTGGTCTTGGTGCCGCGCACCGACTCGCCCTTGACCACCAGCGTCTTGCCCTTGCGCAGGGCCTCGACCAGCTTGTTGTCGGTCGCGGCATCGGCGGCCCAGGCGGCTTCCTGATGGGTGAACATGTCGATCACGGTGGGGCCGATCACGGCCTGCGCGGGAACATTCTCCTTCAGCGGATAGCCGAAATAGATGCTCACCTCGTTGCGGATCTTCTCCTTGGGCTTGTGGGTGACCAGGATGTAGATCTCGCCGCGCTTGGCACCGGCCGGCTCCTTCTTGTCCGGCTGGGCGTGCAGATAGCAGAGCTTGATGCCCTTGTCGGTATGCTCGTAGGCATCCCATTTCTGGAAGCTGCCGATCCGCTTGGTTTCGCTCTTTGGCTCGCTCTTGGCCGCCGGCTTCGATTGTGCGGCGGCATCGCCCAGCGGGGCGGCAAGGAAAAAGGGGAGCGTGGCAAGCAGCAAGGCTGCCGATCTGAAAGCCGTCTTGTCGATCATGGGGGCGAACATAGCGACGGCGGCTGGCGATTTCCACCCCGGATTCGCCCCGGTTGCCGCCTGTTTACCCCCTTTGCGCCGGCCTCGGTTGCCGTAACGCCAGCCTGACTGCCGCTTCCCGCGGACCCGGCGGAAGAAAAGTACGGCCCTCAGCGATACTTTAGGGCTCAAAGATTCCCCGTACGGTTGTAAGTCGTTGAAATGAAATAAAAACTATCTGACTGTCTCGTCATGTGATTCGTTTCCCACCGCGTTGTTCATCGAGTACCCCGCTCCTGTGACATCTGGTCTGTCCCTGCCTTTTGCCGACGACCGCATCCTGCTCAATCTGGCCGCCTACTGGTCGGCCAAGCGGGGCAGTGCAATGCTGCCGCCGCGGCGATCGATCGATCCGCTGGATATGCCCCGCCGTCTGCTGCCTTATCTTTCGCTGGCCGAGCCGACCGGGCAGGGGGCTGTGGTGCGATTCCGCCTGCTCGGAACCGAACTGGTGCAGCGCGCCGGCCGGGACGATACCGGCAAGACCAGTGCCGAAATCATGCACGGCCCTTATCGGGATTATATCGAGCAGCTTTACGCTACGGTGATCGCCGATGCTCAGCCGCTTTATGCCGAGACCAGCCGCACCTGGCCGGAAGAGGGCATGAGCCGGGTGCGCCGCCTGCTGCTGCCGGTGACGGGGGATGATGAGACGGGCCGCGTCGCCTTCGTGCTCGGCGCGCAGAGCTGGAGCCCGGCAACCGAAACTGCCGGCAAGCAGCCGCCGCGCCCCAGGCAGAAGCCGATTGCGGTTGAATCGCTGGAGAAAGGTGTGCTGCAGGCCACCTTCCGTGGCCTGCTCGATGCGATCTAGACAGGCTTAGGGCGATCTAGACAGGCTTAGGCGGCCGCAGCCTTTTTCCGCAGCGGCCAGCGCACCAGCACCAGCAGGTTGCCGAACAAAATCAGCGCCAGGCCGGCGAAGACGCGCGGTGTCCAGTGATAATCCTCGGCAAAGGTCGAGATGCCCAGGGCCACGATCGGATACAGCACCGAGGAATAGGCGGCGCGCTCCGGCCCGATGCGGCCGAGCAAAGTGAGATAGCAGCCAAAGCCGAAGATCGAGCCGACCACCGCCAGGAAGACGAGCGATCCCGCATAGACCGGCGACGGATCGAACAGGATCGGCTGTTGCATGACCAGCACATATAAGGTGACGGCCAGCGCGCCATAGCCCATGCCCCAGGCATTGCCCTGCAGTACCGGCAGGCCGGCCATCTGGTTCTTCGCCGACAGCATGTTGCCGAGCGAGGCCGAATAGGTGCCGAGCAGGCAGAGCAGCAGGCCAAGGCTCGCGCCGCTGGTCGGATCGAAGGCGAGAATGTCGGACCAGAAGGTGACGCTGATGCCTGCCAGGCCGAAAACGGCGCCGACGGCGACGCGGCGGTCGATCGGCCGGCCAAGGAAAATCGCGCCATTCGCCATGTTCATCGGCACGATCATCGAAAACACGATGGCGACCAGGCCGGAGGGCAGATACTGCGTGCCGTGGTAGATGAGCATGAAGTTGGTGCAGAACAGCGTCACCCCCATCAGCGCAACATGGCCATGGCGCGCCAGCGGCAGGCGCAGCGGCAGGCCGCGCAGCAGGCACCAGGCGAACAGGATCGCGGCGGCCAGCCAGAAGCGATAGGCAACCGACACCGCAGGCGGCACCACGCCGAGCTGCAGTTTCACCGGCAGCCAGGTGGCGCCCCAGATCAGCACGATCCCGATATACAGCAGCAAGGTTTGCATGGTGAGGAATGAGATACTGGGTGAGGCGAGACTTTTGCTCAGCTTTACGCGCCGCCGCTTCGGCGGGCAATCGTGACAATGCAGTCAATTCGGGTTGACGATGCGTCTCGTCCTGCCGGCCATGCGGCGCTGTTGCGCCGCGCGAGCCAGGAAGACGTCTTTGTGGCCTGACGAATGATCGCCCCGTACCCCATCTTCCCGCTGCCGTTTTTTCCTGACGGCGTCCCTGCGTTACAATCCCGGCCCGACCAACCGGTCCTTGGCAACTTGGCACCCCGCGCTTAAGGTCTTGGCATGTCCTTCGATACCGATGCTTGGCTGGAACGCCGCAAACTCGCCCGCCGTGTTAATTTCTGGCGCTTCATCGCCGTTTTGGCCGTGGTGGCCGGCGCCATTGGGCTGCTCTACTGGATCGATCCGGGCCAGGTGATCCAGCGCCGCCAGGATCACGTCGCCCATCTCGAAATCGGCGGCATCATCGCCGAGAACGACTGGTGGATGGAGAAGCTGCGCGAGATCGCGGAAGACGACCGCAGCAAGGCGCTCATCCTCTACGTCAACTCGCCCGGCGGCAGCACCTTTGGCGGCGAGGCGCTGTTCGTCGCCACCCGCAAGGTGGCCGAACGCAAACCCGTGGTGGCCGTGATCGGCACGCTGGGCGCCTCGGCGGGCTACATGACGGCGATTGCCGCCGACCGCGTCTATGCCCGTGAGACCTCGCTCACCGGCTCCATCGGCGTGCTGTTCCAGACGGCGGAGTTCTCCAAGCTGATGGAAAAGCTCGGCATCGGTGCCGAAAGCATCGCCTCCGGCCCGCTCAAGGACCAGCCCTCGCCGATCAAGCCGCTCAGCCCCGAAGGCCGCGCCCAGATCCAGCGCATGGTGATGGAAACCTACGACTGGTTCGTCAATCTGGTGGCCTCGCGCCGGAATCTGCCGCGCGAGCAGGTGCTGGCTTTGGCCGATGGCCGGGTCTTTTCCGGCCGCGCGGCGCTGGAACACGGCCTGATCGATGCACTCGGAGGGGTTGAGGAGGCCCGTGAATGGCTCGCGCAAAACCATGGGATTTCGACCCAATTGCCGCTCCGGGAGGTGCCGCCCGAGCGCCCGCGCGACGGCTGGGAAGGGCTTGCCGGCCGGGCCTTCTCGGCGCTTTTTGGAAAAAGCCTTTTCCCCGAACGGCTTAGGCTTGACGGCCTGATTTCGCTTTGGCACCCTGAATAAATCCAAAGGGGGGCACCCGCCGCCTTTGCGCAGGGAAACGCCGATGATCAAGTCCGAACTTATCAATCGCTTGGCTGAACGTAACCAGCATCTGACCCAACGCGATATCGAACGTATCGTCGGAACGATCTTCGATGAGATCGCCACGGCGCTGTCGCGCGGCGACCGCGTCGAATTGCGCGGTTTCGGGGCCTTTTCCGTGAAGCGCCGGCCGGCACGCACCGGCCGCAATCCACGTACCGGCACCGCCGTTGAAGTGCAGGAGAAATTCGTGCCGTTCTTCAAGACCGGCAAGGAGTTGCGCCAGAAGCTCAATCTCCAGGCGAAGCAACCCGCCGACGCCGAGTAAGCGAAGAGCGCCGCGATGCGCTTCCTGCGCGTACTGATAGGCGCCCTTCTTCTCATCCTGCTGATTGTCTTCGCAGTAGCCAATCGACAGCCGGTCGATGTCAGTCTCGATCCGCTGCCCTTCCTGATCGAACTGCCGCTTTATCTTCTCGTCTTTCTGGTTTTCATCGCCGGCCTCGTCATCGGGGCGGTGGCCGGCCGCTGGAATGCCTGGAGCGCCGCCCGCAAGGCGCGACAGCAGGCGCAGCGCAAGGCGGCACAGCAGCGCGAGAGCCAGCCGGCGTCCGCCATAGCGCCCGCCACCGCTTCTTCCGCCACGGACGGGACCAGCGACAGAACCGGCGGGCCGCTGCCTCCCGCTCCCGTCGTCTAGCAGGTCCGCATGCGCATCATCGAAGCCGCCGCCGTCCATGCGGCACTGCCCTATGACAAGCTCACCGCGCATCTGCGCGAGGCGTTTTGCATCGGCGGCGAAGTGCCGCTGCGCAGCCACTACCATATCGACACGCCGGGCAGCGCCGCCGGCGGCACCTTGCTGATCATGCCGGCCTGGCAGCCCGGCCGTCATATCGGCATCAAGGCGGTCAGCGTCTTTCCCGACAATGCCAGGGTCGGCCTGCCATCGGTGATCGGTGCCTATCTGCTGCTTGACGCCAATACCGGCGCGCCGAAGGCGGTGATCGATGGCGTTGCGCTCACCTTGCGCCGCACGGCCTGCGCCTCGGCGCTCGCTGCCCGCTATCTGGCGCGCAAGGATGCGCAGCATCTATTGATGGTCGGCGCCGGGTCGCTGGCGCCGCATCTGGTGCGCGCCCATCACGCCGCGCAGCGCTACAAGCGCATCGAGATCTGGAACCGCAGCCGCGCCCGCGCCGAAGCCCTGGCCGCAAAGCTGAGCGATCTCGATGCTGCGGTTGTTGTTGCCGACGATCTGGAATCCGCGGTGCGTGCTGCCGATGTGATTTCCTGCGCGACCTTAAGCCGTGAGCCGCTGGTGCGCGGCGACTGGCTGCGGCCCGGCACCCATGTCGATCTGGTCGGCGGTTTCACGCCGGAGATGCGTGAGGCCGACGATGCGGCGGTCCGCAAGGCCAGTATCTTTGTCGACAGCCGCGAAGGCGCCTTGAAAGAAGCCGGCGATCTGGTGGTGCCGCTTAAATCGGGCCTGCTGAAGCCTGAGGACGTGCGCGCCGATCTGTTTGAGCTTTGCCGCGCCGATCGGCATGCCCGGCAGAGCGAAAACGAAATCACCCTGTTCAAATCGGTGGGGCTGGCATTGGAAGATCTGGCGGCTGCCGAACTCGTTGCGGAAAGCGTCATTTCATGAAAGTCGCGATCGTCGGCGGTGGCATTGTCGGTCTGTCCACCGCCTGGGCGCTCAAGCGCGCGGGTTGCGACGTCAGCGTCATCGAGCAAGGCCCGCTGCCCAATCCGCTGGGCAGCTCGGTCGATCAGCATCGCCTGATCCGTTATCCCTATGGCGTGCAGCGCGGCTATCTGCGCATGGTGCGCGAGGCCTATCACGCCTGGGAGCGCGTCTGGAGCGATCTTAAGATGCGGCTCTATGCCGAAACCGGCACGCTGGTGCTGAGCGGCGAGGGCGATAGCTGGGCCAAGCAGAGCTGCATCGCGCTGGCTGCCGAAGAGGTCGAGCATCTGGCCTTCGACGGCGAAACGGTTGCTGGCCGTTATCCGATGCTGAACGGCGATGGCCTGCAGGATGCCTATTACTGTCCCTCGGGCGGGCTTCTCTTCGCCGAGGCCATCGTGGCGGCGCTGTCCCGCCACTTGCGCGACCGCATGGTGACGCTGCTGACCCAAACCAAGGTCGCCGGCATCGATGCCAGTGCCGGCATCGTGCGTCTTGCCGATGGCGGGCAGGTGCAGGCGGACCGCATCCTCGTCGCGGCGGGGCCCTGGACGGCGCAGTTGCTGCCCGATCTGGCGCCGGTTTCGCGGCCCTCGCGCCAGGTGGTGGTCTATCTGACGCCGCCCGGCGATCTGATGGCGGCCTGGCATGCAGCGCCGATGCTGCTGGAGATTGGCGAGACCAAGGGCTTCTACCTGGTGCCGCCGCGCGTCACCCGCGATGGCATCCGCACCGGCCTGAAGATCGGCGACCACCGCTTCGGCTCCACCGCCGATCCAAGCGGCGACCGCGAACCGCGCCAGGACGAGATCGACGCGCTTCTGCACAATGTGCGCCACCGCATCATGGCGCTGGAGCAGTATCGCATCGCCGCGGCGAAGACCTGTTTCTACGACGTGGAGGCGGAAGAACGCTTCCAGTTCCGCCAGCTCGGCCCGCGCGCATTTGCCTTCTGCGGCACGTCCGGCCATGGCTTCAAATTCGGCCCCGTGATCGGCGAACGCATCGCCGCCGTGCTGCAGGAGAAGGCGGATTTCGCCGCCACCGCCCGCTGGGCGGCGGGGCATGTGGAATAGGCGGCGCTTTCACCTTCACCCTCCCGGCCTCCCGCAAGCGGAAAGGGGGGAGAAGGCGAGCGCAAACCCATTCCCCTCGCTCGCGTCAGCGGAAGAGAAAGGGGCCCATCGCGCCAGCGTTGGGAGGGTGAGGGATCACATCATCCTTGTCCCCGCCGCCGCATCGGACAGAAGCGGGAAGCGCCGCGGCTGGAACAGCTGATAATGCCACCATTCGTTGCGATAGAAGTCCCAGCCCGCTGCGGTCATGATCCCCAGCAGCAATGCGCGGTTGCGCTGCTGCTCGGGCGTGATTTCCAGCGCGCCATGGAAGGCCAGCGGCGTGAAGGCGTCGAAATCGGTGCCCATGTCGAGATCCTCGCCATCGGCATCGACCAGCGTCACATCGACGGCGGCGCCGCGCGAATGCGGCGAACCCTTGCGCGGATCGGCCAGGAAATTCGGATCGGGCGTATGATTCCACAGCGCCCAGGCGGCCTCGGTCGGGCGGAAGGCGTCGAATATCTTCAGCCTCAAATCCATCTGGGCGGCCAGAATGATCGCCCGTTTGAGCAGACCGGCGGCTTCAGGGTTGAGAAAACAGGCAGCCCGTTTATAGATCGGCGCGCCGGTGAGGTTGTCGGCGCTGGCATAGCGCAGATCGATCAGCACCGGAAATTCCGGCGGCGTGATTTCGACAAGCCCGCTCTCGACGAGAGACATTGCATGAACTCCAAGCCAGGATTGGCATCCTCCTATCATCGCGGAGCGGCGACGTGAAGCTGCTGGGCCTTGATACCGCGCTGAATGCGTGTTCGGTGGCGATCATCGAGGGCAGCCCTGAGGGCGAAGCGCGCGTGCTGGCGCGCATTGTTTCGCCCGGCGGCAAGGGCAATGCCGAACGCCTGCTGCCGGTGCTGGAAGACGCGCGCCGTCAGGCCGGGCTTGAATTGCAGGAGCTTTACGGCATCGCCGCCACCATCGGTCCCGGCTCGTTTACCGGCATCCGCACGGCGCTGGCGACTGCGCGTGCTTTGGGTCTTGCGCTGTCCAGACCCGTCTGGGGCATCACCACAACGGAAGCGCTGGCAACCGCCGCGGCCCAGCCAGGCATCGCCACCATTGCCGCAATCGATGCGCGCCGCGATGAGGTCTACATCCAGGCTTTCGCGGCTGCTGCAAACGGTCTGGGCGCGCCGCTGCAGGAACCGGCCCTGCTGCCGGTTGCGGCTGCCGCCGCGCAATTGCCATCCGGCCCGCTGACGCTGGTCGGCAGCGGCGCAAAATTGCTGCGCCAGGCAGCGGGCCCGCGCGATGATCTGCAGCTTTCGCCTGCTGCGCCGGATCCCGATCCAGCCATTGTTGCGCGCCTGGCCATGCAGCGTCCGGCGCCTGCACGCGCGCCGGCGCCACTTTACATCCGCCCGCCCGATGCAGCCTTGCCTGCTGTCGCGCAGCCGCGCGCGCAGCTTGCGGTCACCATTCAGCCTTGCGGCGTCGAAAGTGCTGCGCTGCTGGCGGAGCTGCATGGCGAAGCTTTCGCGCAGGATCGCCATGGCGGCTGGAGCAGTCAGGCTTTCACCGATCTGCTGGCCATGCCGGGCGCCTTTGCGCTGCTTGCCGTGCATAACGATCAGCCGGCAGGCTTCGTGCTGCTGCGCAAGGCGGCCGATGAAGCCGAAGTGATCACGCTGGCGGTGCGGCCGCGGCTGCAGCGGCTTGGCATCGCGCGCGGCCTGATGCGCGAGGGATTGCAGCGGCTGAATCAGGAGGGCGCTGCCGCCTGCTTCCTCGAAGTGGCCGAGGACAATCACGCGGCCCAGGCGCTTTACAAGGGGCTGGGCTTCGCCGAGGTCGGTCGCCGCGCGGGCTATTATGAGGGGCCCGCCGGTTCGTCCTCATCTGCCGCATCGCGCGTGAATGCGATCGTCATGAAGATTTCGACGGCGAATCCGGCCTGATTTTGCCCGACTTCTGGCAAGTCTTTGCTAGATTACTTTCCCGTTACGGCGTATTATTTGATTTAATACTCCGTAATACTTGCCTGGAAGGACATGCGGCATGGCCGACAGCGCCGATAAGGCCCGTCACGCGGAAAAGTCGGAGTTGCTGGCGCTGACCGCCGAGATCGTCGCCGCCCATGTCTCCAACAACAAACTCGATGCTTCCGAACTGCCTGGGTTGATTCGCCAGGTCTACGGCACGCTCGCAGGCATTGGCGGCAATGGCGCGGCGGTGCGGGAGAAAGCGCCCGAACGCCCGACGCCGGCCGTGGCGGTGAAGAAATCGGTGATGCCCGATTACATCATCTGCCTGGAGGACGGCAAAAAGCTGAAGATGCTCAAACGGCATCTGATGAGCCACTACGGGCTGACGCCGGAACAGTATCGCGAACGCTGGGGTCTGCCTGCGGATTACCCCATGGTGGCGCCCAATTATGCCTTGCAACGTCGGGCACTGGCGAAGAAAATTGGCCTCGGCAAGGGCCGCCGCCGCAGCCGTTGACGAGAGGCCGCAAGGGCGCCGAAAGGCTTGCCCTGAGCACGCGACTGCGGTAGTTCGCCTGTCATTAGTGACGCGATATCGTCATCCTACTGACGATAAAGCGGGTGGGCGAGTGACTAACAGGAAGGCTTCGGTGCATGAGCAGCCGTCTTGAACAGCTTTGTGAACAGCTCGGCATGCGGATGACCGATCAGCGCCGCGTCATCGCGCGCGTTCTCAGCGCTGCCGACGATCATCCCGATGTCGAGGAGCTGCATCATCGCGCCGCTGCGATCGATCCGCGCATCTCGATCGCCACCGTTTACCGCACCGTGCGCATGTTTGAGGAAAACGGCATCCTCAGCCGCCTCGATCTCGGCGATGGCCGCGCGCGCTACGAGGAAATGCCGGAAGCGCACCACGATCACCTGATCGACATGCGCAGCGGCAAGATCATCGAATTCAACGATCCGGAACTCGAAGAGCTGCAGGAAAGGATCGCTGCCAAGCTTGGCTACAAGCTGGTCGATCACCGGCTGGAGCTGTTCGGCGTGCCGCTCGACGACACCGAAGCCGCGCCCAAGAAAGGCAAAGCTTGATCGCAAGGCAAGGCTTGATCGCGGCCAGCTCCAGGCGCGGTATTTTTCCATGATGACCGCTCGCGCAATTGCAACGCTTGTCCTGTTTCTGATCTGGACGGCGCTGCTGATCCCGTTGCAGATGCTGCTGATCAAGATCGGCAGCCCCTGGCGGCGGTCGCTGCCGCATTTCTATCATCGCAGCGTCGCCTGGCTGCTGCGCATCAAGGTACGCAGGATCGGTGTCGCCGCTGCGCCGGCGCCGGTGCTGTTCGTCAGCAATCACATCTCCTGGCTCGACATCGTCGTGCTGTCGGCGGCCTTGCCGGCGAGTTTCATCGCCAAGAAGGAAGTCAACGACTGGCCCTTCTTCGGCCTGCTGGCGCGGCTGCAGCGCACGGTCTTCGTCGAGCGCAACAACCGCCATCGCACGGCCGAGCATCGCGACGAGATGCGCGAGCGGCTGGAGCAGGGCGACAACCTGATCCTGTTCCCTGAGGGCACGTCCTCGGACGGTCTGCGCATTCATAACTTCAAATCGGCGTTCTTCGCCGTGGCGGAACAGCCGATCAGGGGCAGGCTGCCCTTCGTGCAGCCGATCAGCCTGGGGTATGCCAAGCTGAACCACATGCCGGTGGGCCGCCGCTGGATGCGCATCTTCGCCTGGGTCGGCGATGAGGACCTGGTGCCCCATTTGTGGCGCTTTCTGAAATCGGGCCCGAGCGAAGCCGTCGTCGAGCTGCATCAGCCGGTCACCATGGCGGATTTCGCCTCGCGCAAGGGCATGGCCGCCTGGTGTCATCAGCGCGTGCTGGAAGGCTTGAGCGACATCAACGCCGGCCGCGAGCCCGGCCCGCGTACGCCGCCCAAGCCGCTGCACGTCACGCCGTCGCAACCGCAGGCGCAGGCTTCTGCGCCTGGGACTTCTGTGCCTGAGCAGAACGGCGATAGCGTTCCGCCGGCAGCGTAAAAACAGCAAGAATCCTCGCCCTCCCGTCGTCCCATTCCCAATGGGAGAAGAAGGAGACCCACCATGTAAACGGTGGGGAGGGAGAGAGCTTCATCGCCAGCTAAACCGAATTGCTCACACTATCGCACCCTGCCGGCGCAGCTCGATCTGCACGGCAGACGCCAAAACCTGGCGGGGCGGGCATCGGTTGCGGCTGGCGAGCGCTGCGCAGACGCCGGCAGCCTGGCCGGTGGCCATCGCAGTGGGCGTGACGCGATAGCTGCTATGAGCTTCATGGGTGCCGCTGATACTGCGGCCTGCCACCAGCAGGCCGTCGACATCCTTCGGCACCAGGCAGCGCAGCGGCACTTCATACCATTCGCCCTGCGGCAGGCGGCGCAATGTCGTGCCGCTGCCGGCCGGATTGTGGATGTCGACTGGATAAGAGCAGCGCGCGATGGCATCGGAAAATTTGCGCGCCTGCAGCACGTCTTCGACATCCAGCGTGTACTCGCCGACGATGCGCCGCGTCTCGCGCACGCCGATATGAGTGCCGCTCTGCACGATATAGGCGTCCGCAAAGCCCGGCACGTATCGCTTCAAAAAGCGCATGATCTGCCGCATCTGCCGCCGTGCCTCGCCCTCGGCGCGCGACAGGTCGAACACGTCGGTGCCGTTCACGCCGGTCACCCGCGTGCAGTTGACCGACAGTTCTCGCGGATGCGGCGTGGCAAAGAAAAGAATGTCCTCGCGCGGCAGATCCAGCTCGCCCGCCGCGCGGGCCTTTTCTATCAGGTCCCACAGGCCATGCACGCCGCGCCATTGATCCGGATGCTCACGCACATAGGCGGCAAAAGCCTCGCGGTCGAAATCGGCGATGCGAAACATCAGGGTCATCGGCTGCACGCGGCCGTCTTCCTCGCGGCCGATATGGAAACGCGCGCCAGCCTTGGCCGCCAGATCGCCATCGCCGGACGCATCGACAATGACATTGGCGCGGATCAGCAAGGGACCGCTCTTGGTCTCGAAGACCGCGCCGCAGAGCTTGTCCTCATCTGTCCACACATCGTTGGCGAATGCATGCAGCAGTACGCGCACGCCGGCCTGCTCCATCGTCTCCTGCGCCACGGCTTTGTAGATTTCAGGATCGAACGGCACGGTGAAGCCGGTCGCCTGCGTCGGCGCCAGCGCGCCATCGGCGGCAATCAGATTGGAGACAAAGGTTTCCAGCGCACC
Organism: uncultured Ferrovibrio sp.; assembly: GCF_937960835.1. Classification (GTDB taxonomy): domain Bacteria; phylum Pseudomonadota; class Alphaproteobacteria; order Ferrovibrionales; family Ferrovibrionaceae; genus Ferrovibrio. The sequence goes on along the minus strand of NZ_CALGPC010000001.1, from coordinate 96,959 downwards.
GGCTACGATGGGCTCGCCCGGCCCGTGATCCTGCGGCAGCAGCCTTGTCGGATCGATCTCGCTCGGCGGCGCTTTCTGCGTGTGCCAGGACATCAGCGGATTGACCAGGGCCACCGTCGGATTGCCGCCGAGGAAGCCGAAGCGCTCGGTCAGCAATACATCGGCGCCGGCCCAGGCAGCCCCTAAGGCTGCCGCCATGCCCGCCGGCCCGCCACCCACCACCAGAACGTCGCAGCGCGCCGCCACCCGCGCGCGGCGCGGTTTCAGCGTCACCATCTGGACGTCAGAAGGAGAGCGGAGGGTTGGCAAGATCTTCTCCGGTGCGAATGGAGGGCATGGTGTCGACGCCGGGGCCGCGGCCGATCACGCTCAGGGCATGCAGCGGCGTGCGCCGCGCCAGCTGCTGCAGGGCCGGCAGGCGCTCGTTGATGGCGGCGCGCTGCGCCGTGCGGTTGTCCCACAGCCGGTCGAGCGTGGCGAGGAAGCTGCCGGTGCGCGCATCGCCAGCATTCATGTATTCCTGCACGCCGAGGCTGGAGACGAGATCCTGGACTTTCGGCGCATAGGGCAGGGCGACGATCGGCGTGCCCATCACGGCGGCGAAAATCAGAAAATGCAGACGCATGCCGGCAACGAAGGAGAAGCGCTCGGTCAGTCCCATGATCTCGCGCGGATGATAGTCGCCGCGCAGAACATGGGCGCGGTCGGACTGCTCCATCAGCGCGATTACCTGATGAATCTCGTTGCGGTCGATGCGCTCCATCGGCACGAAGACAGCGTCGGCCTCATAGCGCCGCACGCAGAAATCGGCCACATCGGCAATCACCTCGTGATAGCGCGCCTTCTCCAGATCGGGCGCTGCGCCGCCACGCTCGCGCACGGAAAAGCCGATCAGCCGGCGATCCGGCGGAATGCTCTCGCGCACCAGCATCTGATCGGTGAACGGCATGGGATCGAGCAGCAGGGCCGGATCGGCGGTCACTTCAATGGGGATGGTCACGCCGATTTCCTGGCACAGCCGCTTGGCGCTTACCTCGCGTACGGTAATCCCCGCCATGCGGTTCAGCCCGTCGCGCACGGCGGCGCGCTCCTCGACATGGCTCAGCGGGCCGATGCCCACGGCGTAGGCGAAAGTCGGCAGACCGATCTCATGGGCAAGCTGCACTTCGCGCAGATAAACCCGCGCCTCGCGGTCGTACAGAATGCCGCCGCCGCCCAGCAGCAGCATGTCCAGCCGCTCCAGCTCGGGCAGCACCTGCTCGCGCAGCGCGGTGCGCGCATTGATGGTGCGGTCCACGGCATGGCGCATGCGGGTATGCTCGGCATTGCGCGAGAAGACGACGATCTCGATCTCCGGCTCCAGCGAGCGGAGCTGGTCGACCACGGAGGCGAGAATTGCCTCATCACCAAGATTAAGGCCGCCATAGGAGCCGATGATTCCGACCACGGGGGGCATGCGCTCTCCTGTCGCTTTGCGGATTCGAGATATTGTGGAGGTGAAGGGCGAACAGGGTCCCCGGGTTCCAGCGGGGACCAGAATCGTCACGGACGGATAGGAACGCCTACTAATGCGGCGAAGTTATGACCGGCCGATTGAGATGGAAGCCGATTGAGATGGAAGAAGAGAAGTCGTCATCCCGGCAGGCCGGCAAGTAATGGGATCCCGGCTCGCGCGGCGCAACGACGCCGCTTGGCCGGGATGACGGGTTTCTTTACTTGTCGGCTTTTCCGTTATCCCGGGCGCGTGCGTGCTGGCGCAAGACCCGGGATTTCGTTTCGTCACGCGCCGAATCTGTCGGCCAATCACCGCGCGTCGTGGAAGATCACGCCCAGCGTGAAACGCTGGCCCGAGCGCAATCGCGAAACGCCGTGGCGCATGTTGACGCGATAGATGCCGCGCGTGCCCTTCACCGGCCGATGATGCACGGGGAAAATCACGCCTTCGCCCTGCCGCAGGGGCACGACTTCGGCGCGCGACTGCATGCGCGGGCGCTGCTCGGTCAGCACGAATTCCCCGCCGGTGAAATCCTTTTCCGGATCGGACAGCATAAAGGCGACCTGCAGCGGAAACACCTCGTCGCCATAGAGGTCCTGATGCAGGCAGTTGTAATCGCCCGGCCCATAGCGCAGCAGCAAAGGCGTCGGCCGCGTCTGTCCGGCCGCGTGGCAGCGCGCAAGATACGCCTCGTGCCGTTCGGGATAGTGCATGGCAATGCCCATCTGCGCATTCCAGCGATTGGCGATCCCGGCCAGGGCCGGATAGAGCGCCGCGCGCAGCCATGCGACCGTTTCGGGCAGCGGATAGGCGAAGTATTTGTACTCGCCCGAGCCGAAGCCGTGGCGCGCCATCACCACGCGGCTGCGGAAAATGCTGCTCTCGTCATACAGCGCGGCCAGGCTGCGGCACTGGGCAGCCGAAAGCAGCGGGCCGGTCGTCGCGCAGCCGAATTTCTCCAGCGCAGCCTCGATGCCCGGCCAGTCGAGGGACAGGCCAGGTGCGGCGGTCAGCGGTTTTGTCTCGGGAGATTCTGTCGCGGTCAGCAATGGCATGGAGCAGATATAGCGCGCAGCGCTGTGATCGGCTTCCCGGAACTTGCGGAGCGAGCAGGCCTTTTCAGGCTGTTCTCACCGGCATCTCCCACCGGCATCTCTCATCGGCATCCTGGGGGTGATCGCCACGCCGGCGCAGCCTGGACGCAAGGCCGAATTCCGATCCGTGTAAAAGAAAACCCGTGCGGATCCTCTTTTGCCCATCGGATGGCGTCATGACCAAGCCAGGAAGAGCGCTTTTTCTGCTCGCACAGGACTTACGGCTGGGCATGGCGAAGGATGTTTGATCCTTGTTTGTTGGGCTTTTCCAGGCAGCCGATAAAAATGCCGTGACAGGAGATCGTGCGTCTGAATAGCGCAGCGCGGGAAAGCTCTTCGCGAGCATATCGGCAAAACCGCGCCCGTTGGTTTGGGTCATCCAGACATAGCGGGTTTTCATCGCGCTGTGCCTTGTGACGGGTGACTTGTGACGTGTGACTTGTCATGACCGCCTTCCAAGCCTGCGTTCTTTTTGAGCCACGCTTCGGCCCGATCACAAACGTCCTGTGCAAATTTTTGGATGATCCTTGTTGAATGCTTCAGGCTCTTTTCACTCACCGGCATCCGAAAGCCGCCGAGCTTCTGCCCCGGAAGGGCTCTTAAGAGCCAAAGCCTGTCGGCCTTTCGTCGGCTCATCCCGATCGAAAGGCAGGGGAGGACATCATCGCCCGGGGCAGGACTTTTGAACGAGAACATAAATCATATAGCTGCAGACACTATTCCTCATTATAAATTATTATACACTTTATGTTCCTATTTTCACGCTGATATTGATATAACGAGCCGTCGAGACCATCCAAGCTGGTTTAAGGCGGATCGCAGCGGCGTATTGAGCATCCCGAACCGCTCTTTCAGGGCCGCCGCGTCGCTGCGATGGCGGCATTTGCGGGGGCCAGCTGCAACGACGCCTGTTAAGTCATTGATCCTTATGTGAAGAATCGATTACGCCCGCAGCAAAGGCCAAGCGGGGAGCTTGATTCCAAAGTCCCGGCCGCTTACCTTGGACCCATCGTTCACCCCGTCATGAAGGAGCGTCTGGGGCAGGTCGGTCAGGCCACGCGATTGGCGGTCTGATCAGGCAATGCCCCGCTGAAAACCGGACTTGGCCAAGAAGCTGTTCATCAAGACCTACGGCTGCCAGATGAACGTCTACGATTCCGCCCGCATGGCGGATGTTCTGGGACCCTTAGGATACGCCAAGACCGAGACGCCCGATGACGCCGATATGGTGATCATCAACACCTGTCATATCCGCGAGAAAGCCGCCGAGAAGGTCTTCTCCGAGCTTGGCCAGTGGCGCCTGCGCAAGCTGGAAGCGCGCCAGGCCGGCGGCGATGTCACGATTGCCGTGGCCGGCTGCGTGGCGCAGGCCGAGGGCGAGGAGATCATCAACCGCGCGCCCTTTGTCGATCTGGTGGTCGGACCGCAGGCCTATCACCGCCTGCCCGAGCTGCTGGCCAAGGCCGAACGCGTGCGCGCCACCAAGACCGGCAAGGGCCGCGGCATTCTCGATACCGAATTCCCGGTCGAATCGAAATTCGATCATCTGCCCGAACAGGTGGCGACGCCGCCCGGTCCCGTCGGCTTCCTCGCCATCCAGGAAGGCTGCGACAAGTTCTGCACCTTCTGCGTTGTGCCCTATACGCGCGGCGCCGAATATTCCCGTCCGGCTTCTGCCGTGCTGGCCGAGGCCGAGCGGCTGATTGCGGCCGGCGCGCGCGAGATCGCGCTGCTCGGCCAGAACGTGAATGCCTGGCATGGCGAAGGGCTGGATGGCAGCACCTGGTCGCTTGGCCGCCTCCTGCGCGAGCTCAACGACCGCCATCCCGATCTGCGCTGGCGCTACACCACCTCGCACCCCCGCGAGATGGATGACGATCTGATCAAGGCGCATGGCGAATTGTCCGGCCTGATGCCCTTCCTGCATCTGCCGGTGCAGTCGGGTTCCGATGCCGTCCTGCGCGCGATGAACCGCGGCCATAAGGCGGAAGATTATCTGCGCATTGTCGAAAAGCTGCGCGCCGCCCGGCCCGATATCGCCCTGTCGTCGGATTTCATCACCGGCTTTCCGGGCGAAACCGACAGGGATTTCGAAGCCACCATGGCTCTCGTGCGCGAGGTCGGCTTCGCCTCCGCTTACTCCTTCAAATACAGCGCCCGTCCCGGCACGCCGGGCAGCCTGATGCCCAATCAGGTGCCGGACGAGGTCAGCTCCGAACGGCTTTACGCGCTGCAGGCCCTGCTGATGGAGCAGGCCACGGCCTTCAACCGCGGCATGGTCGGCCGCCAGCTCGATGTGCTGCTGGACCGGCCGGGCCGCCATCCGGGCCAGCTATTGGGCCGGTCGCCCTATATGCAATCGGTGGTGATCAACGACAGCGCCGCCGCGATCGGCGACCGCGTGACGGTGACGATCACCGCTGCTTCTGCCAGTTCCCTGTCCGGCGAGATTGCCGGCCAGCTTGAGGCTGCGTGACGCGGACGCGGCATAAAGAGTTCTTGAGCACCGAAAGGCTGAAGCCTGTGAGCGAAGCGCGTGGTCCGGACAATGCCGGACAGCCGACTGTTCTGGAATTCGACGACAACCGCCTGCTGGCGCTCTTGTTCGGCGAGCATGACCGTCATCTTGCGCGCATCGAGCAGCAGCTCGGCGTGGCTGTAACCCCGCGCGGCAACCGTCTGATGATCAGCGGCTCGGCCGAGGGTCAGGGCAATGCGCGCCAGGTTCTCGAAGAGCTGTACGGCCGGCTGGAAAGCGGCCGCATGATCGAAATGGGCGATGTCGATGGCGCCATTCGCATGGTCAAGGCCGAAAGCGGCTTGGCCGAACGCAACCCGGGAGGTCCGATGAACGCTCCGATGACGGCCAAAGCGCGCGACCGCAACCCGGCTGCCGGCGACAAGCCGCTGCCGGAAGGCGCGGTGCGCACCACCAAGCGCCTGATCATCCCGCGTTCGCCGACCCAGAAGAAATATCTTTCCGAACTGGCCAGGCATGAACTGGTCTTCGGCCTCGGCCCGGCCGGCACCGGCAAGACCTATCTGGCGGTGGCCATGGCGGTCTCAATGCTGCTGGAAGGCCGCGTCGACCGCATCATCCTGTCGCGTCCCGCCGTCGAAGCGGGCGAACGGCTCGGCTTTTTGCCGGGCGACATGCGCGAGAAGATCGATCCCTATCTGCGTCCGCTTTACGATGCGCTCTACGACATGCTGCCGCCCGAGCGCGTGGTCAAGGGGCTTGAGAGCGGCGAGATCGAAGTGGCGCCGCTTGCCTTCATGCGCGGCCGCACGCTGTCGAACGCTTACGTGATTCTGGATGAAGCGCAGAATACCTCGCCCGTGCAGATGAAGATGCTGCTCACCCGCCTAGGCGAGAATTCGCGCCTGGCGGTGACCGGCGATCTGTCGCAGATCGATCTGCCGATCGGCGTGCCCAGCGGGCTGCGTCATGCGCTGGACATCCTCGAAGGCATCGAAGGCATCTCCTTCGTGCGCTTCTCGGAATCCGATGTGGTGCGCCATTCGCTGGTCACCAAAATCGTGCGCGCTTATGCCCAGCATGAGCAGGATCTCGGCCTGGTCCGTCCGGATGCCTCCGGACGGCCGCGCCGCTGAGGGAGCGCTGCTGCAATCATGTCCGACGGCCCTAGTAGTCCTGGCAGTTCCCGCTCCCGGATCACGATCGATATCCGCATCGCCAGCGCCGGCTGGCGCAAGGCTTTGCCCAATCCGTCAGCCGCCATCCGCCGCGCCGTTCAGGCCGCGCTGAAATCCGAATTGCCCAAAGGCGCCGTCACGGCTTTGAGCATCCTGCTCACCGACGATGCCGAGATGCAGCAGCTCAATGCCGGCTGGCGCGCCAAGGACAAGCCGACCAACGTGCTGTCCTTTCCCGCTGAATCCGCCGTCGATCCGTCCCGGCCGCCGGAATATCTTGGCGATATCGCGCTGGGGCTGACCACCTGCCGCCGCGAAGCGAAAGAGCAGGGCAAGCGCTTCGCCGATCATGTCGCGCATCTTACCGTGCATGGCGTGCTGCATCTGCTCGGCTACGACCACATGGATGAGGAGCAGGCCAATGCAATGGAGCCGCGGGAAGTGGAAATTCTCGCAGGCCTTCGCATTGCCAATCCCTATCAGGTCATCGTCAAGAAGAGTGTCGCGCGCAACGGCGCGAGAAAGCCGGCTCGTGCGAAATCAGTTGCCAAGAAAGTCGTTGTGAAGAAAACCGTGAAGAAGAAGGTGACAAAGACAACATCCCCAGCCGCGCGGCGGAGGGCGGCATGAGCGAGATACGCGAAACCAACGGCACCTCGACCTTCTGGCGGCGCATGCTGAATCTGCTGCGCGGCCGGCCCAACGAGGAATCCCTGCGCGAAAGCATCGAGGAATTGCTGGAGGAGCATGCAGGGCTGGCGGCAACGCCGGAGGAAACGGCTGAGCGCGCCTTGCTGCGCAACGTGCTGGAAGTCGGCGAGATGCGGGTCGGCGAAATCCGCGTGCCGCGCACCGATATTGTCGCCGTGCCGCACGATATCGGTTTCGACGATCTGGTGAAGATGCTGATCGAGGCCGAGCATTCGCGCCTGCCGGTTTATCGCGGCACCTTGGATGACGTGATCGGCATGATCCATGTGAAGGACGTGCTGCCCTATCTCGCCGGCCGCGAAGGCTTCACGCTGGAAAAGGTCACGCGCAAGCTGCTGGTGGTGCCGCCGTCGAAATCGGTGCTCAATCTGCTGCGCGAGATGCGCGATACCCGCACCCATATGGCCATCATCGTTGACGAATATGGCGGCGTGGATGGCCTGGTGACCATCGAAGACCTAGTCGAGCAGATCGTCGGCGAAATCGATGACGAGCATGACGAAACCGAAGGGCCGCTGCTGATCGAGCGCGCCGAAGGGCTGTATGAAGCCCATGGCCGCTGCCCGGTGGAAGATCTCGAAGAAAAACTTGGCCGCACCTTGATCGATCCGGAGGAGGACGAGGAGGTCGATACGGTGGGCGGCCTGATCGTCGCCCATATCGGACGCGTGCCGCATCGCGGCGAGCTGATCGAGCATCCAGCCGGCCTTGCCTTCGAAGTGCTGGATGCCGATCCGCGTCGCATCAAGCGCGTGCGCATCCGCATGGCGCCGCCGCAACAGCCCACCGCAGATGCGGCGTGAGGATGGCTGTCGTCAGCTGCCATGCCAGGATCAAAATGCGATCCCGGCTCGCGCGATGCGAAAAGACATCGCTTGGCCGGGATGGCGGTTGGGATGACGGTTGGGATACTGTCTTGAGTGTTGTCGTCACCCCGGGCTTGATCCGGGGTCCCATTTTTTCCAGCCGATGATGCGCTTGCACCACTTTCTCACCCGGCTGCGGGACCTTGCCGGCTGGCGGCGTGCGCTGCTGGCGGCTTTGCTCGGCGCGCTTTGCGCCGCGGCCCAGGCGCCGCTTTATCTCTGGCCGCTGGCCTTTGTCGCCTTCATCGCCCTGCTGCTGATCAATGGCGGCAAGCCCGGCTGGCGCTCATTCTTCACTATCTATGCCTTCGTCTATGGCTATTTCGTCGCCGGGCTGTACTGGATCGGCATTTCCTTCTTCGTCGATGCCGAACGCTTCGCTTTGCTGGTGCCATTGCCGGTGCTTGGCCTGCCGCTTCTGCTGGCGCTGTTTCCAGCTGGCGGCGCCTGGATCGCGCAGCGGCTGGCGGGGCGCAGCGAGATCTATCGCATTCTGCTCTTTCCGGTCGGATGGACGCTCGGCGAATGGCTGCGCTCCTTCGTGCTGACCGGATTCCCGTGGAATCTGATCGGCTATATCTGGGGCGACTGGCCGGCTGCCATGCAAAGCGCAGCCGTGTTCGGCAGCCATGGCCTCGGCGCGCTGACGCTGTTCGCTGCCGCCGGTCTGACGCTGCTGATCCGGCCGGGAACCAGCCGGCGCGTGCGCATCGCAGCGCTGACTTTGCCAGCGGCGCTGATCGTCAGCATCGCAGCGGGCGGCCTCAGGCTGATCCAGGCGGAACCGGAGACGGTTGCGGGCGTGCAGCTTCGCCTGGTGCAGCCAAGCCTGCCGCAGACGCTGAAATGGCGCGATGAGCTGCGCCAGAAGAATCTGCAGCAGCATGTCGATCTCAGCGTCGCACCGGCTGAAAAGGCGCCGACCCACATCATCTGGCCAGAAACGGCAATTCCCTATCTGCTGGACGAGTCTGATGTCCTGCGCACAAGCCTCGCGCGGCTGGCGCCTCCAGGCGGCGCGCTGATCGCTGGCAGCATCCGCCGCAGCTTCGATGCCGAGCAGAAGCTGGCTGTCTACAACAGCCTCTTCGCCCTCGACGAGGCGGGCGAGATTCAGGCGCGCTATGACAAGCTGCATCTGGTGCCGTTCGGCGAATATCTGCCGTTCCGCCGCTGGCTGGCGCCGCTGGGGCTCGATGCGCTCGCGGTTGGCAGCGTCGATTTCTCCGATGGCGGCCCGGCTTCGCCGGTTGCCATTCCGGGCCTGCCGTCCAGCCGCGTCCTGATCTGCTATGAGGCGATCTTTCCGGCCGAGATTGTGCCGCGCGGCGAGGCGCGGCCGGGCCTGTTGCTCAACATTACCAACGATGCCTGGTTCGGTTATTCCTCAGGGCCATATCAGCATTTCGCCGCCTCGCGCTTTCGCGCTGTCGAACAGGGGCTGCCGCTGGCCCGCGCCGCAAATAACGGGGTGAGCGCCATCGTCGATTCGTACGGCCGCGTGATTGCCAGGCTCGATCTGGATGAGGTCGGCACAGTGGATGGCCCGCTGCCCGTCGCGCTGCCGCCCACGCCCTATGCGGGCTGGGGTGACTGGCCGGTCGTGCTGTTCAGCATGGCGCTACTGTTATTCGCCGCGCTGCTGGGACGCCGGCAGCGGCGGGGATGATCCCCTGCGGTCGATGGCCGCAGTTCGGTCACAGCTTCCGCTTGACCCCCGGGGCAAGCTCTGCGAAATAGCGAGACCTTTTCGAGTTTCCCAATCCCGGCGTGCGCCAAGCGTCGGTGCGGGACGAAAGTGACTTCGGGCCGGTTGGCGCGGCCGCTTGAGGAGAATAACAACGTGGCGCGTAACAACTCTTCTTATCTGTTCACCTCCGAATCGGTCTCGGAAGGCCATCCGGATAAGGTCTGCGACCAGATCTCCGATGCCGTGCTCGATCTCTTCCTGAAGGAAGATCCCTATGCCCGCGTCGCCTGCGAGACGCTGACCACCACCAACCGCATCGTGATCGCCGGCGAAGTCCGCGGCCCGAAGAGCCTGGTTTCGAAGTCGGGCGCGGTGAACAAGAAGAAGATCGAAGAGGTCGCCCGCGCCACCGTCAAGAAGATCGGTTACGAGCAGGACGGCTTCCACTGGAAGAAGGCCAAGGTCGATGTGCTGCTGCACGGCCAGTCGGCCGACATTGCCGTTGGCGTCGATGCCGCCGGCAACAAGGACGAGGGCGCCGGCGACCAGGGCATCATGTTCGGCTTCGCCTGCAACGAGACGCCGGAACTGATGCCGGCGCCGATCCAGCTGTCGCACAACATCCTCAAGCTGCTGGCCGAAGCGCGCCACAGCGGCAAGGAGCCGCTGCTGGGCCCGGATGCCAAGAGCCAGGTCACGCTGCTCTACAAGAACGGCAAGCCGACCGGCGCGACCGCCATCGTCGTCTCAACCCAGCATCTGCCCAAGGACAAGAAGGGCCGCGAGCTTGAGTCCGGCGACATCAAGCGCATCGTGAAGCCCTACGTGCTGAAGGCCCTGCCGAAGGGCTGGATGTGCGATGACGAGCATTTCTACGTCAACCCGACCGGCCGTTTCGTCATCGGCGGTCCGGACGGCGATGCCGGCCTGACCGGCCGCAAGATCATCGTCGACACCTATGGCGGCGCGGCCCCGCATGGCGGCGGCGCCTTCTCGGGCAAGGACCCGACCAAGGTCGACCGCTCGGCGGCTTATGCGGCCCGCTATCTGGCGAAGAACGTGGTTGCCGCCGGCCTGGCCGAGCGCTGCCTGATCCAGCTGTCCTACGCCATCGGCGTGGCGCATCCGCTGTCCGTCTATGTCAGCACCTTCGGCACCAGCAGGGTCGACGAGACCAAGATCGCCAAGGTGCTGCCCGATCTGATGAACCTGTCGCCGCGTGGCATCCGCGAGCATCTCAAGCTCAACCGGCCGATCTATGCCCGCACCGCCGCTTACGGCCATTTTGGCCGCAAGCCGGACAAGGATGGCGGCTTCTCCTGGGAGAAGACCGATCTGGTCAAGGACCTGAAGTCGGCCTTCAACATTCGGTAAGTGAGCGACCATACGCGTAATGACGCGGCCGCGTCGCGGCGCCTGATCTATGGGCGCCGGCGCGGCCGCAAACTTTCTCCGACCCGCGAAACGCGGATGGCCGGCTGGCTGCCGCGTGTCAGCTTCCAGTTGCCTGCGCCGGGCACGGCGCTCGATCCGGCGTCGCTGTTTGGCGCGCCCATGCGCGAATACTGGGTCGAAGTGGGTTTTGGCGATGGCGGGCATCTGTTTGCCCTGGCCGAGCGGCATCCCGAGATCGGTTTCATCGGCGTCGAGCCTTACGAGCATGGTGTGGCCAAGCTGGTGACGCGCATTGCCGAGCGCATGGAGCAGGGCGGCGCCGACAATATCCGCATCCTGATCGATGATGCCCGGCTGCTGCTCAAGGCTTTGCCAAAGAATTCCGTGCAGCGCGGTTTTGTATTGTTTCCCGATCCCTGGCCGAAGAAGCGCCATCAATGGCGCCGCATCGTCAACGCTGAAACGCTGGCCGATTGGGCAGGCCTGATCCCCTCAGGCGGCGAGCTGCGGCTGGCCACCGATGTACCCGATTATCAGCGCTGGATGCTGCGTCATGTGCTGGCCGAGCCGCGGTTTGTCTGGACGGCGGAACGCAGCGTGGACTGGCTGCGGCGGCCAGACGATTGGCCGGCCAGCAAATACGAGCAAAAGGCCATCGCCGCCGGGCGCACGCCGCATTACTATCGCCTGCGGCGCATCTGAGCAAAACCCGGGAGGAGGCGTCATGCCGGTTCGCCTCGGGGCCGCCGCGGCGATGGCGGCCATCCTGGCCACATTGGTGGTGTTGATCGTGCGGGCCATCATCGACCCGCCGGTGGTACCCAATATCGCCAGCCGCGAAGCCTTCCTGTTTCAGATGATCGGCATCGGCTGCGTGGCGGGGCTGGTTTACCAGCTGATCTTTTTGTGGCTCGGCGTGCCCAGCTATCGCGGCGGGCTGGCCTGGGGCCTGGGCGGTTTTGCGGCCGCTGTCCTCGCGCCTTTGCTGTCATTGCCCGACCAGCCGGCCGGGGTGATGCCGGCGGGCGATGGAGGCGCCCTGCTGTTTTGGAGTTTTGTGGTTGCGGTCAGCGGTGCGGGGCTGATGCTGCTGTTGCTGGGCCGGGGCAGACAGCGCCTGTTCGGTCTGGCACTGCTGCTGGCGCCGCCGCTGGTGGCGCCGGCTTCCACCTGGCGGGAGCAGACGGGCTATGCCGAAACCCCGCCCGGCGATGTCTCCGGTATGCTCACTGTGGATCCGCTCTCTTCCGGATCCGCCTCGCTGGACCCGCTGCCGGACATACCGCTGGAAGCGGCGACGGGTGGCGACACGGTGCTGATGCTGGGGCTGAACCTGCTCTTCTGGCTGCTGCTGGGGGTGTTTTCCGTCCTGGCCAACCGCCGCGTGGTGCAGCGGCGGCCCTGAACGCTCCGATGCCTCTGGCCAAGCGCCGGACTTGGCGTCATTATCCGGCCATATAACCATCCAAATACAGCGATTCGAGGGAGCTTCGGGCCATGCAGGCGAAGACCACCACCACCGCCGGTGCAACCATCGTCAGCCAGCGCAAGGCCGCGACGTTGCTGCAGGTCGGCATGGCAGCTCTGCTTGGCGTCTTTCTGGTCTGGGGCGCGGGATTCTCGCCCATCGCCGCGGTCCACAATGCCGCGCATGACGCCCGCCATTCCAACGGCTTCCCCTGCCACTAATCTTTGCTGAAGCGTTCCGTGGCGCTGTTCCGTAGGATTTTCTGGGTTGCCGCCCTGGCGGGCCTGCTGGCCGGTTTGCTGACCACGGCGGTGCATCACGTCAGCACCGTGCCGCTGATCCTGCAGGCCGAGATTTTCGAAGCCGCCGGCGCGTCCCCGCACGATCATGGGCATAGCCACGGCGCCCATGATCACGGCGCGGCGGGCAGCAGCGATGACGGCCACGCTGATCATCATCACCACGATGATGACGCCTGGGCGCCGGAAGACGGCCTGGAGCGCTTCGGCTACACCGCCCTGGCCCATGTGCTGACCGGGATCGGTTTCGCCCTGCTCTTGGTCTGCGCCTATGTGGTCAGCGGCCGCGAGGTGGGCTGGCGCCAGGGCCTGCTCTGGGGCCTGGCCGGTTTTGCCGTTTTTACCCTGGCCCCGGGACTTGGGCTGCGGCCGGAACTGCCGGGCACCGAAACCGCCCCGCTTGAGGCGCGCCAGATCTGGTGGCTGGCCACCGCGCTTGCCACCGGCGCCGGTCTTGCCCTGATCGTTTTCGGCCGCCGGCCGTTGCTCGCCCTGGCGGGGGTGCTGCTGCTGGTCCTGCCCCATCTCTATGGCGCCCCCCTGCCCGAGACCCATCACAGTGCGGCGCCGGAAACCATGGCGCAGCTTTTCGCCCAGCAGGCTTTTGCCGCCAACCTGTTGTTCTGGGCCGGATTGGGTGCGTTGACCGGCTTTTTTTATCAGCGGTTCCGCTAGGCCGGATCGGCGAAAAGCCTTGCAATCACTGAATTTGCCGCTATAACAGCCTCCAACATTGCTGGCCTGGTCCATGGTCGGATCGGGGATTTGAGATGGGCCGGCGCGGCCCATTTTTTTTGGGTCGGACCCCAAGTCCGGGGCCTCATGCCCGAGGTTCCCGGGCCGGCTGCTGTCAATCGAGGCCAGTTTTCAATCAAGGCCAGTACGACGTTAAGGACGAAGACGCCGAATTCATGGATGCGGCTGATCGGATTGCGAACATGATTACGCCCACGCTCGAAGCGATGGGCTTCCATCTGGTGCGCGTCAAGCTGATTGGCGCGCAGCGGCCGGTGCTGCAGATCATGTTCGAGCGTGAAACCCAGGCGCCGCATGACGGCGGCATCACGGTCGAGGATTGCGCGGATGTCAGCCGCGCCGTCAGCGCGGTGCTCGATGTCGAGGACCCGATTGCCGGGGCCTACCGCCTGGAAGTCTCCTCGCCGGGCCTGGACCGGCCGCTGGTCAAGCCGGCGGACTTCCAGCGCTTCAAGGGCTTTGCGGCCAAGGTCGAGCTGGGCCGTCCGCTGGACGGCCGCAAGCGCTTCAAGGGCCGGATCGAGGGACTGAGCGGCGATAGCGTGCTGCTGCGCGATGAGGACAGCGACACCGAGCAGCGCCTGCCAATCGCCGAAATCGCCAGCGCGAAGCTGATCGTCACCGACGATCTGATCGCCGCGAGCCTGGCGGGCCGTCCGGCGCCAGTGAACTGAGATTAGGTAAGAGAGTTCGAGGAACAGGAACGATGGAAACGGTGACCAGTTTCAACCGGCTCGAGCTGCTGCAGGCGGCCGATGCCGCTGCGCGCGAGAAGGCGATCGACCGCGATGTCGTGCTGATGGCGATGGAAGACGCGATCCAGAAGGCGGCGCGCTCGCGCTACGGTCTGGAAAACGACATCCATGCCGAGATCGACCGCAAGACCGGTGAGATCCGCCTCGAACGGCATCTGCAGGTGGTCGAGAAGGTCGAGAACGACGCCATCGAGATCGGCCTCATCGAGGCGCAGCGCCGCAATCCGGATGCCCAGGTGGGCGACGTGATCGCCGAGCCGCTGCCGCCGATCGATTTCGGCCGCATCGCCGCCCAGACCGCCAAGCAGGTGATCGTGCAGAAGGTGCGCGAAGCCGAGCGCGAGCGGCAGTACAACGAATACAAGGATCGCATCGGCGAGATCGTCAACGGCCAGGTCAAGCGCGTCGAATACGGCAACGTCACCGTCGATATGGGCCGCGCCGAGGCCATCCTGCGCCGCGATGAATTGCTGCCGCGCGAGACGTTCCGCCAGGGCGACCGCGTGCGCGCCTACATCTACGACGTGCGCCGCGAGCCGCGCGGGCCGCAGATTTTCCTGTCGCGCTCGCATCCGCAGTTCATGGCCAAGCTGTTCGCCCAGGAAGTGCCGGAAGTCTATGACGGCATCATCGAGATCCGCGCGGTTGCGCGCGATCCGGGCAGCCGCGCCAAGATCGCCGTGGTGTCGAACGACAACTCGATCGATCCCGTCGGCGCCTGCGTCGGCATGCGCGGCAGCCGCGTGCAGGCCGTGGTGAACGAACTGCAGGGCGAGAAGATCGACATCATCAAGTGGTCGCCCGATCCGGCCACCTTCATCGTCAACGCGCTGGCTCCGGCGGAAGTCGCCAAGGTCGTGCTCGACGAAGAAGCCAATTCGGTGGAAGTCGTGGTGCCGACCGATCAGCTGTCGCTGGCGATTGGCCGCCGCGGCCAGAATGTGCGTCTGGCCTCGCAGCTTACCGGCTATGACATCGACATCCTGACCGAGGAAGAGGAAAGCGAGCGCCGCCAGAAGGAATTCCGCGAGCGCAGCCAGCTCTTCATCGATGCGCTGGATGTGGACGAGACCCTGGCCCAGCTTCTGGTCACCGAAGGCTTCACCAAGGTCGAAGAGCTTGCCTATCTGCCGGTCGAGGAACTGGCCGAGATCGAGGGCTTCGACGGCGATATCGCGCACGAGCTGCATGAGCGCGCGCTCGAATATGTCGAGAAGCTGAACACCGAGCTGGAAGACAAGCGCAAGGCGCTGGGCGTCAGCGACGAGGTTGCCGCCATCGAGGGCCTGACGCCGGCGATGCTGGTGGCCCTGGGCGAAAAGGGCGTGAAGACGCTGGATGATCTGGGCGATCTCGCGGGCGACGAATTGCAGGAAATCGTCGGCGAGGGGCTTTCGAATGAAGATGCGAACGCCATTATTATGGCGGCGCGTCAGCATTGGTTCGACGGCGAGGAGCAGAACGGCGGTTCGGCGGCATAAACCCGGCTCCCGGCAGGAATGCCTGGCGAGGAAAACCATCCTCTGCGCCGGTGTTTGCTGACCGGACAGCGGATGGCGCCGAACCGGATGCTGCGTTTCGCCGTTGATATGGCAGGCGCGGTCATCCCCGACCCGGAACACCGGATGCCCGGACGCGGCCTTTGGCTGGCGCCGGGACCCGGTGCGGTAGAAACAGCAAGGGCCAAGGGCGTGTTTGCCCGTGGCGCCAAGCGCAAGGTGCAGGTGGCGCCGGATCTGGCGGCCCGCGCCCTGGAGGCCTGGACGGCGCATGCCGCTGCCCAGGTCGCCAAAGCCCGGCGTGCCGGGCTGGTATTACACGGTAACGGTGCGGCCGGGGCTGAGACCCTGGCGGTGACGGGGCCGGAAAACGAGCGGCTGCTGTTGCGGCAGGCGCCGTTTAGCCGCCGTGTGGCGGCGGATCTGGCGCTTCTGGCGGCGCTGCGATCCGGGGAAGGTTGACGGGCCAGTGACGCGGTGCGATGAGCTTGGCGCGCCTCGGGCAAGGTGAGCGGTAGTTTTCAAGCGGTAGGCGGAAGCGGATTAGATGAGCGACGTGAACGAGCAGGACAAGGACAAGACGGCAGCCCGGCCCAAGCGGCTGGAGCTGAAGAAGACCGTCGAGACCGGCCAGGTGAGGCAGAGCTTCAGCCATGGCCGGAGCAAGGCGGTGACCGTCGAGGTCCGCAAGAAGCGCACGATCGTGCCGCCGGGCGCCGCCAAGGCCGCTACTCCGGCCGCCGAAGCGCCGGCGGCTGCCAAGCCCGCTGCGCCGGCTGCGCCCGCGGCGCCGAAGCCGGCTGCCCCCGCGCCGACGGTCCATGTTCCCTCGCGCGCCGAGATCCTGGCCGAGCATGAGGCCAAGGCGGCTGCCGAGGCTGCCGCCCGCGCGGCCGAGGCTGCAAAGGCGGCGGAAGCTGCCAGGCCGGCCGAGCAACCCCAAACTGCCTCCGAGCCCGCGACAACTGCTGCTGCCGCTCCGGCGGCCGCGCCGCGTCCGGCCGAGCCGCCGCGTCCTGCTGAAGCGCCGCGCCAGGGGCCGCGCATGACCGCACAGCCGACCGGCGAACTGCGCCCGGGCCGCGATCGCGGTCAGGCTTCGCGTCCGCAGCGTCCGACCGGCATGGTCCTGAAGTCGCTGACCGAGGAAGAGAAGGCCGCGCGCACCCGCGATGCGCTGCTGCGCAGCCGCGTTGGCGAGATGCGCCGTGCGGCCGAAGAGGATATGCGCCGCCGCCAGGACGAGCTGTCGCGCGTCCATGCCGAACGCGAAGCCGCCTTGCGCCGCCAGGCCGAGGAAGAGGCGCGCAAGCGGGCTGAGGAAGAAGCGCGCAAGAAGGCTGAAGCCGAGGCCGCGCGCCGTCTGGCCACGCCCGAGACGACGGCTGGCTCTCCGGCCTCGCCGGGCGCACCGGCGGGCCGCGTCATCGAGGATGAGGATGACGAGGCTGGCGCCAAGCGCCGCGGCGCCAAGGCTGTGGCGCCCAAGGCGACGCCGGGCCGCGGCCGCGATGGCGCCCAGCGCCGCTCGGGCAAGCTGAGCATCACCAGCGCGCTGGATGAGGAAGAGCGCGTGCGTTCAGTGGCGTCGTTCCGCCGCCGCATCGAGCGCGAGAAGCGCGCCCATCACCAGGGCACCGAACAGCAGCAGAAGATTCTGCGCGACGTGGTCATCCCGGAGACGATCACCGTGCAGGAGCTCGCCAACCGCATGGCCGAGCGCGGCGTCGACGTGATCAAGGCGCTGATGAAGATGGGCGTGATGGCGACCATCAACCAGACCATCGACGCTGACACCGCCGAGCTGGTGGTGAGCGAGTTCGGCCACCGCGTGCAGCGCGTGGCGGAATCCGATGTCGAGCTGGGGCTGGGCGGCGAGAAGGATCCGGAAGACGCGCTCAAGCCGCGTCCGCCGGTCGTCACCGTCATGGGCCATGTCGACCACGGCAAGACCTCGCTGCTCGACGCGCTGCGTCAGACCGACGTGGCCAGCGGTGAAGCCGGCGGCATCACCCAGCATATCGGCGCCTATCAGGTGCATCTGAAGTCGGGCAAGGCGATCACCTTCCTCGACACGCCAGGCCACGAGGCCTTCACCCAGATGCGCGCCCGCGGCGCCAAGGTCACCGACATCGTCGTGCTGGTGGTCGCTGCCGATGACAGCGTCATGCCGCAGACGGTGGAAGCCATTCACCACGCCAAGGCGGCCAATGTGCCGATCGTGGTGGCGATCAACAAATGCGACAAGCCGCAGGCCAATCCGCAGAAGGTGCGGCAGGAGCTGCTGAATCACGAGATCGTGGTCGAGCAGCTGGGCGGCGACGTGCAGTCGATCGAAGTCTCGGCCAAGACCAAGCAGGGCCTGGATGCGCTGGAAGAAGCGATCCTGCTGCAGGCGGAAATCCTCGACCTCAAGGCCAATCCCGACCGCAAGGCGGAAGGCGTCGTGGTGGAAGCCAAGCTGGAGCGCGGCCGCGGCAGCGTCGCCACCGTGCTGGTGCAGCGCGGCAGCCTGCATGTCGGCGACGTCTTCGTTGCCGGCACCTCCTGGGGCCGTGTGCGCGCGCTGATCGACGACAAGGGCAAGAATGTCGCCGTGGCCGGCCCTGCCGTGCCAGTCGAAGTGCTCGGCCTGCAGGGCACGCCGGAAGCCGGCGACGAATTCGTCGTGGTCGATAATGAAGGCCGCGCCCGCGAGGTCGCCGAGTACCGCGAGCGCAAGCAGCGCGAAGCCAAGACCGTCGTCTCGGCGCGCGGCTCGCTCGATCAGATGTTCGCCAAGATCAAGGCCGGCGAGCAGAAGGAACTGCCGATCGTCGTCAAGACCGACGTCCAGGGCTCGCTGGAAGCCATCGTCGCGGCAGCCAACAAGCTCAGCACCGACGAAGTCGCGGTGCGCATCCTGCATGGCGCCGTCGGCGGCATCAACGAATCCGACGTTGCTTTGGCGGCGGCCTCGAAGGGCGCCATCATCGGCTTCAACGTCCGCGCCTCCAAGCAGGCGCGCGACCTGGCCGAGCGCGACGGCGTCGACATCCGCTACTACTCGATCATCTACAACGTGCTGGATGATCTGAAGGCGCTGCTCAGCGGCATGCTGGCGCCGACAGTGCGCGAGCGCTTCCTCGGCTATGCCGAGATCCGCGAGGTGTTCAACATCTCGAAGGTCGGCAAGGTCGCGGGCTGCATGGTCACCGAGGGTCTGGTCAAGCGCGGCGCCAAGGTGCGTCTGCTGCGCGACAACGTGGTGGTCCACGAAGGCCAGCTGTCGACGCTCAAGCGCTTCAAGGACGATGTCCGCGAGGTCAAGCAGGGCATGGATTGCGGCATGTCGTTCGAGAATTACGACGACATCAAGCAGGGCGACGTCATCGAGTGTTTCGAACTCGAGACCGTGGCGCGCGAGCTGTAAGCCGCGCGCCATAGCCGGACGGAGAGCAAAGACATGGCGCGACGCAGGAGCGCGGCCGGCAGCGGCGCGCGCAGCATGCGCGGCGAGATGCCGGGCGGCCGCAGCCAACGCCAGCTGCGCGTCGGCGAGGAACTGCGCCATATCCTGAGCGAGATTCTGCTGCGCGGCCATTTCCGCGATCCGGATCTGATCAGCGGCGCCTCCGCGATCACGGTGACCGAGGTGCGCGTCAGCCCCGATCTGCGCAATGCCACCGCCTTCGTCATGCCGCTGGGCGGCGAAGATGCAACGAAGACCATAGCGGCGCTGAACCGCGCGCAGGCCTATATTCGCACCGAGGCGGCCCAGCGCATCAATCTGCGCCTGGCGCCGAGCTTTTCGTTCAAGCTGGACGAGAGCTTCGATGAAGCCGAGCGGGTCGAACGCCTGCTGCGCTCGCCGCAGGTGCAGGCCGATCTGCGAAAGGCTGATTCCGAACAGGATCAGCCCGAAGACGGGTCCGAAACCGAATGAAGCGTAAGGGCCGGCCGGTTCATGGCTGGGTGATCGTCGACAAGCCGCTGGGCCTGACGTCCACGCAATGCCTGGCCCGGGTGCGGCGCATGACCGGGGCTGCGAAGGCCGGCCATGGCGGCACGCTCGACCCGCTGGCCACAGGGATCCTGCCCATTGCGCTGGGCGAGGCGACCAAGACCGTCGCCTACGTCATGGGAGCGGGGAAGACCTACCGTTTCACTGTCCAATGGGGAGCGGCCACGGCCACCGACGATGCCGAGGGCGAGGTGATCGCCCGCTCGGACAGCCGCCCCGACCGCACCGCCATCGAGGCCATTCTTCCGCGGTTTACCGGGGAAATCATGCAGCGTCCGCCGGCCTATTCGGCGCTGAAGGTGGACGGCGCCAGAGCCTATGACCTGGCCCGGGCCGGTAATGCGCCCGCGCTTGCGCCGCGCCCGATCCGCATCGATGCCATCCGCCTCATAGACCTGCCCGACGCCGATCATGCCGTTTTCGAGGTGGATTGCGGCAAGGGCGCCTATGTGCGGGCCCTGGCGCGGGATTTGGGAGAGGCGTTAGGCACTTACGGGCATGTCACCGCCCTGCGCCGCACCCGTGTCGGCCGCTTTAGCGAAGACCGGGCTTTTTCGCTGGATTCATTGGACGATCTATGCCACAAGGACGCCGCGCACGCGTATCTGTTGCCGGTTGAAACCGCGCTGGACGACATCCCGGCCCTGGTTGTGACCGGCCCTCAGGCTGAACGCCTCAGGCATGGCCAGTCGATACGGATCGCGGTTGCGGCCCCCGGACTTCCCCCGGAAGGAGAACTCCTGGTCATGGCAGATGGCAAGGCCGTCGGCATGGCCGAGCGTTCCGCCGATGAAGTCAGGCCGCTGCGTTTGTTCAACCTATGATGTCGCGGAGAAACACCGATGTCGATTACTGCCGAGCGCAAGTCCGCTCTGTTGTCTGAATACGCCACCAAGAAGGGCGATACCGGTTCGCCGGAAGTCCAGGTGGCCCTGCTCACCGAGCGTATCAACAACCTCACTGAGCATTTCAAGACTCACAAGAAGGACGTGCATTCGCGCCGGGGCCTTTTGATGATGGTCAGCAAGCGTCGCCGCCTGCTCGATTATCTGAAGAAGACCGACGCGCCGCGCTATGATGCGCTGATCCAGCGTCTGGGTCTTCGCAAGTAAGGATATGGTTGCTGCACCGACAGTGAGTGTCAGCAGCCGTAAACCGGACACGACTTTTCTCGCCCGCCTCCGGCACCGAATGCCGGTGGCGGGCGTTGGTTTTATGGCGTGTTCCGGACAGGCCGGGTGTCGGGATGGGCTCGACGGCCGGTTCGCCATGTGCGGCTGACGATCAGTCGCGCTGGCCGGGCGGGAGGCGATGGGCGCCGTCCCGCCGGGCATCGTCGGTCAGGGACCACGATGTCTTAGGAGGAAGAAGGTCAATATGTTCAACATCCACAAAACTGAATTGATGTGGGGCGGGCGCAAGCTCGTCATTGAAACGGGCAAGATCGCCCGCCAAGCCGACGGCGCCGTGATGGTGACCTATGGCGAAACCACCGTGCTGTGCACCGCCGTGGCCGCGAAGTCACCGAAGCCGGGCGTGGATTTCTTCCCGCTCACCGTGAATTACCAGGAGAAGGCGTTCGCCGCCGGCAAGATCCCGGGCGGCTTCTTCAAGCGCGAGGGTCGTCCGAGCGAGAAGGAGACGCTGGTCTCCCGTCTGATCGACCGTCCGATCCGTCCGCTTTTCGCCGAGGGTTTCCGCAACGAGACGCAGGTCATTGCCACCGTGCTGGCACATGACATGGAGAACGATCCCGACATCGTCGCCATGGTCGGCGCCTCGGCGGCGCTGACGCTGTCGGGCATTCCGTTCATGGGCCCGATCGGCGCCGCCCGCGTTGGCTATATCGATGGCCAGTTCGTGCTGAACCCGACCGCCAAGCAGCAGCCGAACAGCCAGCTCGATCTGGTTGTCGCCGGCACGGCCGATGCGGTGCTGATGGTGGAATCGGAAGCGCAGCAGCTTCCCGAGGACGTCATGCTGGGCGCCGTGATGTTCGGCCATAAGATGTTCCAGCCGGTCATCGAGGCGATCATCGGCCTGGCCGAGCGCGCCGCGAAGGAGCCGATGCCGCTGGCCGAGCGCACCGGCTATGAGGCCTGCGTGAAGAAGCTGGCTGAGTCTGGCATCGAGGCCGAGCTGCGCGTCGCTTACCAGGAGAAGGTGAAGCAGACGCGTTACGCCAAGATCGCCGAGGTGAAGGCCAAGGCCAAGGCGCTGTTCGCCGAAGGCGAGGCCGATCCGGTCGATATCGCCGACGCCTTCAAGGATCTCGAAGCCAAGGTCGTGCGCTTCAACATCCTCGATACCGGCCTGCGCATCGACGGCCGCGACACCAAGACGGTGCGTCCGATCGTGGCGGAAGTCGGCGTGCTGCCGCGCGCCCATGGCGCCGCGCTGTTCACCCGCGGCGAAACCCAGGCGCTGGTCGTCACCACGCTTGGCACCGGCACGGATGAGCAGATCATCGACGCGCTGGAAGGCGAGTATCGCGAAAGCTTCATGCTGCATTACAACTTCCCGCCCTATTCGGTCGGTGAAGCTGGCCGCATCGGCTCGCCGGGCCGCCGCGAAATCGGCCACGGCAAGCTGGCCTGGCGCGCGATCCGTCCGCTGCTGCCCAGCAAGGAGGAATTTCCCTACACGATCCGCGTCGTGTCGGAGATCACCGAGTCGAACGGCTCCTCCTCGATGGCCACCGTCTGCGGCAGCTCGCTGTCGCTGATGGATGCCGGCGTGCCGCTGAAGGCGCCGGTGGCGGGCATCGCCATGGGCCTGATCCTGGAAGGCGACCGCTATGCCGTGCTGTCGGACATCCTCGGCGACGAGGATCATCTCGGCGACATGGACTTCAAGGTGGCCGGTACCGCCCAGGGCGTGACCTCGCTGCAGATGGACATCAAGATCGCCGGCATCACCGAGGAGATCATGAAGGTGGCGCTGGCCCAGGCTCGCGAGGGCCGCATCCACATCCTGGGTGAGATGGCCAAGGCGATCACCGAGACCCGCGCGGGCGTGAAGGAAAATGCGCCGCGCATCACCACGATGACCGTGCCGAAGGACAAGATCCGCGAAGTGATCGGCTCCGGCGGCAAGGTGATTCGCGAGATCGTCGAGAAGACCGGCACGAAGATCGACATCGAAGACGATGGCACGATCAAGATCGCGTCCTCCGACACTGCCGCCACCGAAGCGGCGGTGCAGTGGATCAAGTCGATCGTCTCCGAGCCCGAGGTCGGCATGATCTACAAGGGCAAGGTCGTGAAGATCGTCGATTTCGGCGCCTTCGTGAACTTCTTCGGCAGCCGCGACGGCCTTGTGCATGTCTCGGAAATGGCGCCCAAGCGCGTCAACAAGCCGAGCGATGTTGTGCAGGAGGGCCAGGAAGTCCGCGTCAAGGTGCTCGGCATCGACGAGCGCGGCAAGGTCCGCCTGTCGATGAAGGTGGTCGATCAGGCCACCGGCGAGGATCTGTCGCTGAAACCGAAGGCCGAAGCCGCCGACGCCGAAGGCGCCGCGCAGGCCGAGTAAGGCCGGGCGCAAGCCAAACATGAAAGGGCCGGGAGCAATCCCGGCCCTTTTGCTTTACCGGATCGGATAAAGTTCATGCGATCACAGCAGCGGCTCATGCAGCGGCACCATGATCCGCGCATAGCTGCCATCGGCGCGGCGTTTCGCATAAGCTGCGCGCAGGCGCTCGATCAGCGCAGGCGTCAGGTTGGCCGAAGCCGCGATCCAGAAGGCCATGACGGCGAAACTTTTGCCGCTGCGCAGCTCAGAGGGCGCGTAGCCCAGTTCCCGCCAGGTGGCGCGGCCAACCGCGCGCAATGTGAACCAGCCATCGATCCGGCCTGCCCGCAGCAGCCGCGCATTGTCGATTTCCGAATTGTTATGTTCGACGGTATCGAGGCCGAAGGACTGCAGCAGAGCCGTGAGCTCCGAGCCGCGCATCACGCTGATGCTTTTCAGTTGCCGCGCGCTGTCCAGATCATCGACGACTGGCGCAGAAGCGCGCGTGTAGAATACAGCCTGGTCGGCAAAGACCTCGCCGATCCAGACATACTTGCTTTCACGGGCTGGCGTGCGCAGCAGGGCAGGATAGATCGTGTCGCCCTGATCCAGGGACCGCACGGCGCGCTGGAAGGGCATGATGCGGACCTGGGGCGGAATGCCGACATCGCGGGCCAGAAGCTGAACAAGCTCCACCGCCGGTCCGCTGGCGATGCCATCGCGGTCGACGACGTAAGGCGGCCGCGCCGCGCCTACGATCTGCGCGACGGCTGTCTGGGCCTTGCTCTGCGGCGCGGCAGCGCCGGCAAACAGCAGGAAGACAGGGATCAGCCGGACAAAGACGGCATGACATGCCTTGAGCAAGGCGGACACTCCGGTGAATCGGCTGAAGTAAATCGGCTTGGTGAAGATAGACGTAAAATCCTTAACTTTCCCCCTCTTTCCCTTCCAGGGGGATGCACGTCACGCGATGGTCATGCGGTAAAAAGCCGCATCCTATGCGATGGTCGTGCAGAATAGGCTTCTCGCCCGATTCTTGCCGCTTTTAAACGATTTGCTGCAAGCCATGGGGGCCATTGAACGAATTAACCAGACGCGAATTAGCCAGAAGCAAATTAGCCAGAGGAGGCGCGGTGCCATGCTCGATCTGTGGACCAAGCCGATGCGGCGCTTTGCCGGCCTCTCGCTCATCCTGGCCTGCGCCTGGCAGGCAACTGCCGCCGCGCAGACCGAAGGCCTCAACGTCCGGGACCGAAGCAGTGCGCCGCCGGCTGAAACTTTGATGGAAAGTCCCGTCGAGGACATCACCCAAGGGGCAACCATTGTGCGCGGCCGCTATGCCGAGGCCGGCAGCGAGACCGAATGGGAAGCCGCCGTCCGCAACGGCCAGCCCGAGCGCATTGTCGAATGGCGCAGTTTCAACGAGGGCGGCACAGCCAATACCATCTTCAACTTCTACAATGGCGCGCTGATGCATTACGCCGAACGCTCGCAGCGCCGCAATGCAGCCGCCGGCCCGGCGGGTGAGCTTGTCAATGTCGAGCTGGATCTGTCGTTCCAGCAGGGCCGCTACAGCCATGGCAGCAAGGTGATCAACGGCCGCGTGATGGAGCCGAGCGATACCGACATCCGGATCGCGACCGAGCATGCTCAGGCTGCAATGCAGCGGGTTTCGGTCACGCGCTCGGCCTGGAGCGAGCGGCAGGGCTCAGCCTTCAGCCTGGTACAGATCCCTGAGCCGTCCGGTCCCTCGGCCGATACCCGCCGCCTGGCGGGCGATGGCGATCAGATCGTGTTCCGCTGCCAGGAGGAGAGCCTGTTTGCCATTCTCGGCTCGGCCGATACGCTGGTGGTGGCGCCGCCGGGCAAAGATCCGGTCGTACTGGCGCGGCAGCCGCGCGGCTCGCGCTACGACTATCTCGGCAATGGCTGGGGCGCGGCCCGGCGCGGCGACGAGCTGCGGCTCGAAGAGGCGTCCGGCCGCGCCATCTTCTGCCGACGCGGCAACTGATCAGCCCCTCTTCTTGTCGATGACCTTGAAGACCGCCGTCGCCTTGTTGGTGACGACATCGCCGGCGCGCAATTCGCAATGGGCGGTGACAAAATCGCCCTCGCGCTCGATGCCGGTGAGATGACCTTCCAGCCAGGCGCCCATCGGTGCCGGGCGCTTGTATTCCATGGTCAGGCGCACGGTCCACATCGTGCCGATCTCCGGCCGCTGGTGGTGGACGAAGGCTGCCATGAACGTGTCCGCCAGGGTGGCGAGAAAGCCGCCATGGCCAGTGCCGTGGCGGTTGGCATGCTTGGGGCGCACATGCAGGCCATAGACCGGCGCAGTGCCGTCGCCGGCGTCTTTGACATAAACCTTCCCCAATGTCGCGAAGAAGGCTGAGACCGGCGGCAAGGTGACAAAGCCTGGCGGCACGGGATGGGGAGGGGAGCGGCGGGATGCCGCAGGACGGGATGTTTTCTTGCGAACCATGACGGTCTTGATGACCCATGCGCGCGCGGAAGACAAGCCATGCCGGAACAGCAAACCGGATATTGCAGGCAAAAAAAGAGGGACGATCTTGCGATCGTCCCTCAGTTTGGGGGGATTCATCGGGGAGGAAATGCGGGACGGAAAAATGCTGCTTCATCCTTCCGTCCCAGTGCGAAAAGAAGACGCTGCTTCATCATTCCGTTCGCAGGATTGAATATAGGGATGCGCTGTCCCGTTTACAGTGACGACCATCACGTAGCGTCAATTGTCATGATGATGGCGAAAAGGTGATCGCCGCTGCACCATCCGGCGGCGCAGCAGGATCGGCCCCAGTAACAGAACTGCTGCAATGATCAGAAGGGTCAAGCTCAAAGGCCGGGTGACGAAGACCGTCAGATCGCCGCCAGAGATCGTCATCGCGCGGCGGAATTCCTGCTCGGCGAAGGGGCCAAGGATCATGCCGATGATCACCGGCGCGGTCGGATAGTCGAAGCGCCGCATCAGATAGCCCATGCCGCCAATGATGTAGAGCAGGATCAGATCGATCGGCGACTGGCTGATGCCATAGGTGCCGATGGTGGCGAAGACCAGGATGCCGCCATAGAGCCATGGCGCCGGAATGGCGAGCACCTTGGCCCAGAGCCCGGCCAGCGGCAGGTTGAGGATCAGCAGGATCACGTTGCCGACATACAGCGAAGCGATCAGGCCCCAGACCAGTTCTGGCTGGCTTTGCAGCAGAAGCGGCCCGGGATTGATCCCATAGGATTGAAACGCCGAGAGCATGATCGCTGCGGTGGCCGAAGTCGGCAGGCCAAGGGCCAGCATCGGCACCAGAACGCCGGCGGCGGAAGCATTGTTGGCGGCTTCGGGGCCAGCCACGCCTTCGATGGCGCCATGGCCGAATTCTTCCGGATGCTTGGAGAGTTTCTTCTCGACGTAATAGCTGACGAAGGTCGGCACTTCGGCACCGCCGGCCGGCAGGGTGCCGAACGGGAAGCCGAGTGCCGCGCCGCGCAGCCAGGCCTTCCATGAGCGCGCCCAGTCGCTGCGCGTCATCCAGCCGCGGCCTTTCAGCGGGGCGATGCTGCCGTGGTATTTCGGCCGCGCTGCCAGATAAAGCGTCTCGCCCACCGCGAACAGGCCGACCGCGACGACGATGACGTTGATGCCATCGAGCAGTTCCGGCAGGCCGAAGGTAAAGCGCGGCTGTCCCGTCTGCATGTCGATGCCGACAAGGCCCAGCAGCAGTCCCAGGCCAAGCGACGTCAGGCCGCGCAGCACCGAACTGCCCAGCACGGCAGAAACCGCGATGAAGGACACGACCATCAGCGAAAAGTAATCCGCCGGTCCGAATTGCAGCGCCAGTTCCACCAGCGGCGGCGCCAGAAAGGTCAGTCCCAGGATACCGATGGTGCCGGCAACGAAGCTGCCGATTGCCGCCGTCGCCAGGGCGGCCGCCGCGCGGCCCTGGCGCGCCATCTTGTGGCCTTCCAGCGCCGTGATGATGGTGGCGCTTTCGCCGGGCGTATTCAGCAGGATCGAGGTGGTGCTGCCGCCATACATCGCGCCGTAATAGATGCCGGCAAACAGAATGAAGGCGGCGGTGGCCGGGACGCTGAAGGTGATCGGCAGCAGCAGCGCGATAGTCAGCGCCGGGCCGAGGCCGGGCAGAACGCCGACGGCTGTGCCCAGCGTTACGCCCAGCAAGGCCCAGAGCAGGTTGGCCGGTTGCAGCGCGATGGCGAAACCATCGGCAAGGAAGCCGAGCGTTTCCATCTCAGAGCAATCCTTCCAATAGGCCTGCCCCGATATTGATGCCCAGCAGCTTGGCGAAACCGAAATAGGCGATGGCGGCAAACACGGCGCCGATCAGCAGGTCGCGGAAGGGACGGAAGCTGCCGAAGGCGCGCGCCGTGCAGGCAAACAGCAAAGCCGAAGCCGGCACGAAGCCAAGCGGGCCGATCAGGCCGACATTGAGCACCAGACCGGCCAGCAGCCAGCCGACGCTGCGCCATTGCACCGGTTCAGAGGCTTCTGCCTCGGCGTCTATCTGCCAGCGGCCCAGCCAGGCCTGGATGAGCGACGCGACGCCCAGGCCCAGCAGCAGAATGCTGGCGGCATAGGCCATCGCGGTTGGTCCCACCTTGGCATAAAGCGGCGAGACCGGAATCCGCCAGGTCTGATCCAGCGCCACCAGTCCCAGCGCGATGACGCCCAGGGACAGCAGCACCTCCGGCCGGGCAAGCCGCCGCATCAAGCCAGGCCAAGTTCGGTCAGGATGCCTTCGATCCGCTTGTTCTCGGCTTCGATATATCTGGCATAGTCATCGCCCGCGAGGAAAAGCGGCGTCCAGTCCTTGGCCTTGAGCTGCTCCTTCCAGGCGGGACTGTCATTCATCTTGGCCATCAGGTCGATCATCGCGTCGCGATCCTGCGGCTTCACGCCGGGCGGCGCGAAGACGCCGCGCCAGTTGACCAGCTCGACATCCACGCCTTGCTCTTTGAGTGTCGGGATGTCGATGCCTGGCTGGCGCTTGTCCGCCGAGATGCCGAGCGCGCGCAGCTTGCCGGCCTTGATCTGCTCACCGAACTCGCCATAGCCCGAAATGCCGCAGGTCACCTGCGCGCCGAGCAGCGCTGCCTGGGCCGGGCCGCCGCCCGGATAGGCGACATAGGCGACCTTCTTCGGATCGCCACCGGATGCCTTCGCAATCATGCCCGCCAGGATATGGTCCGATCCGCCTGCCGAGCCGCCGGCCCAGGAGACCTTGCTGGGATCGGCCTTGAAGGCGGCGATGAGATCCTGCATCGATTTGTGCGGCGAATTGGCCGGCACCACGACGACCTGATATTCACCGGTCAGCCGCGCAATCGGCGTCACCTGAGTCAGCTTGATCGGCGACCTGTTGGCGATCAGCGCGCCGACCATGACCATGCCGCCGACCATCAGCGCGTTGCCCTGGCCTTTCCACTGATTGACGAATTGCGGCAGGCCGACTGCCCCGCCCGCACCGCCGACATTGGTGACCTGCGCGCCCTTGATCAGTCCGGCGGCTTTCAGCGCCTGCTCCATGCTGCGCGCGGTCTGATCCCAGCCGCCGCCGGGATTGGCGGGAACGAACAGCTTCAGCGTGTCGATGGCCTGGGCCTGAGCGCTGCGGCCGAATGCCATGGGCAGAGACAGCGCGGCGCTGCCATAAAGCGCCATACGGATGAAATCGCGGCGTTGCATCATGGTTTCTCTCCCTGGCGATTGTTTATGGTTTACCGAATTTGTGACGCGTCGCAGGCACGAAGGCAAGGGGCGTGCGGTGACCTTGGCGGCGATGCGGGCGGGTATCAGGCCGGCAATGCAACTTCGACGCTGGTACCCTGGCCGGGCTGGCTGCGGATTTCCAGCCGGCCGCCATGCAACTCGACCAGGCTGCGGCAGATCGACAATCCCAGGCCGGCGCCGCTATTGGCGCGTGTACGATAGACATCGGCGCGATGGAACGGCTGGATCGCGGCGCGGCTTTCGGCAGGGCTCATGCCGATGCCGGTATCTTCGACGGTCATCCGCAGGATGCCATGCATCATCGAGGCCTTGATTTCGACCTTGCCGTCCGGGCGGTTGAACTTCACGGCATTGCCCAGCAGGTTGACCAGGATCTGCGTCAGGGCGCGTTCGTCCGCCCGCACCGTCAATTTGGTCGGCGCAAAGACCAGCTTCACCTGCGCCTGCTGCGCCTGCGGCTCGACCATCGCCAGGGCTGCCTCGGCCAGCCGGTCGAAGTCGCAATCAACGATGTTCAGATCGAGCTTGCCGCTTTCCAGCCGCGACAGATCGAGCAGGTCGCTGACCAGACGCAGGAGATGTTCGCCGGACTGATAGATATGCGTGACGTAATCCTGCTGCTGTCCGGCAAGCTGGCCGAGATAGCCTTTCATCATCATCTCGGCGAAGCCGATGATGGCATTGAGCGGCGTGCGCAGCTCATGGCTCATATTGGCGAGGAAGACGCTTTTGGCACGGCTGGCGGCCTCGGCAGCCTCGCGCTGCTCGATCAGCTGGATTTCGGTTTCCTTCAGCCGGGTAACATCGATGCCGCAGGTGATCACGCCCTGAATGTCGCCGGCTGAATCGCGCAAGGGCATCTTCAGGGCCCAGATCACCACGGGCTTTCCGTCCGGCCCGGTCCAGCCTTGCTCAATATGCGTCGGCTCGCCGGTCTTCAGGATTTGGCGGTCGATGTCCTCCACGACTGTGGCGACATCGGCGCCGGCGATCTCCGACCAGGTGCGGCCGATGACATCCTCGCCATAAGGCTTCAGCAGCGCGCGCATCTGCCGGTTCACGATGCGATAGCGCAGGTTGGTGTCCTTGTAGGTCATCGTCGCCGGCATGCTGTCCAGCACGGTTTCCAGAAACTGGCGGGTATCGCGCTCGGTCTCGCGTGCCTGGCCCTCACGCCGGCGGGCATTGTCCAGCTCGATCATGATCAGGCCGAGGCCGGTCAGAAGATTGGTGAAGATAGAGAGAGCCAGCGGCAGGTCGAGCGACTGCTGGCGTTCCGCCAGCAGGGTGGCGACATAAAGAGCCTGCAAGCCGCGATAGAGCAGCAGAATACCGGTGCCGACATACAGCACCGAATGGCGCTGCCAGATCAGCATCGCGCCGCCATAGAGCACGATGGCGCCAGTCACGGCCGATGCGCTGGGCTGGCGCAGGGATGGATAGAGATGCTGCACGATGCTGACAACGATGGTCAGCCCGATGCCGATCAGCAGCGCATGGCCAAGGCGATCAGGCTTTCCAAGCAGCACGCGGATGCCGGCGACCAGCAGCACGGACCAGATCAGCGTGGAAGCCGTGGCAGCGGCAAGCAAAGGCCAGGGCAGCAGGTCGCGGGCGCTTGCCGGAACGAAGCCGACCACGGCAATGCCGGCCGCCAGCGCGGCATGGGCGATGGCCCAGAAGGACAGGTGGCGGCCGCCATCCAGCTTGCGGAGCACATAGACGCAAAGCAGGGCAACGACCAGGGGCGCGGCGGTCGCGATCGCGGCAATGATGGGGGTGTTCATACTGGTGGCCTGCTTCCCTGACCGTCATATCTTCGGGTTTTAACCGATAATATTTCAATCAAAAACTGTGCGTGGCCGAGCGGCTGCGGCCAAGTGCTTGAAAGGCGGTCTTCTTGTCTTCAAAGTGCGCGCATGACGATGCAATGGTCCCAGCTTCTGTCGGCCCAGCGGCTTGGCCATCGTAGCGCCGAACCGGTCACCGCGGCGCGCAATCCATTCCAGAAGGACTGGGACCGGGTAGTGTTCTGCTCCGCCTTCCGCCGTCTCCAGGACAAGACCCAGGTTCATTCGCTCCCCGAGAGCGATTATGTGCGCAACCGGCTGACCCATTCGCTGGAAGTCTCCTCGGTCGGCCGCTCGCTCGGTGCGCAGGTCGGCCAGGTCATCGTGGAGCGTCATGGCGCCGATCTCGCGGGCTTAAGCGCTGCCGAGTTCGGCCATATCGTTGCGGCCGCCTGCATCGGCCATGATATCGGCAATCCGCCCTTTGGCCATTTCGGCGAGGCGACCATCCAGCATTGGTTCCGCTCCGGTCCCGGCAGCTCCCTGCTGGAGCCCCTGTCGGAACAGCAGCGCCGCGACTTTTTGCATTTCGAAGGCAATGCCCAGGGCTTCCGGGTGATGACCCGGCTGCAGAACTGGCGCGACGCAGGCGGCCTGCGGCTGACCTGCGCCACCCTGGCCACTTTCATGAAATATCCCTTCGGCTCGCTGGCCGCCGATCCGGCGAAAGGCAAGTTCGGTCATTTCGCGGCCGAGACCGCGCTGTTTGAGGAAATGGTGGAAACCGTCGGCCTGGTGCGGCTGGGGCAGGACCGCTATGCGCGGCATCCGCTGACCTACCTGGTCGAGGCGGCGGATGACATCTGCTATTCGGTGGTCGATATCGAGGACGGCTACAAGCTCGGCCGCCTGCGTTTCGAGGAAGCTGAAGAAAGGCTGCTTGCCCTGCTGCGCCGTCAGCCGCCGCGCTACAAGGAAATCTCCGATGAGCCGTGGAAGATCGCCTATCTGCGCGCCAAGGCGATCGGCGATCTGATCGACTTTGCCGTCGAGGTTTTCCTCGCGCAGGAAAGCCTCATCATGGCAGGCAAGATGCCCGGCGATCTGATGGCGCAAACGCCGGTTGCATCCCAGCTCGATGAGATTGCCGCCTTCACGCGGAAGCGCATTTTCGAAACACGCGAGCGTTTCCAGACCGAAGTGATGGGCGGCGAGATCCTGACCAGCCTTCTGGAGGCTTTCTGCTCGGCGCATCTTGATTTCGAGCGGTCCGGCGGCAGGCTGGAGGCGCTGGCGCCGCGCCAGAAGGCGTTACTGCGCCTGATGCCGCAGCCGCCGAAGGCAACTGCCAGCCGTTACGAATGGCTGCTGTCGGTGACCGACTTCATCAGTGGCATGACGGATTCCTATGCGTTGAAGCAGTTCCAGCGCTTGCGCGGCTTGCAATAGGGCGTGACATGCAGATCGACAACGATTTCCCGCCTCGCATTCAGTCCACGCGGAGATGCCTGGCGTGACGCACGGGGCGCTTCCGAAGATCGCCTGCGGCGCCTTCCTTCTGGCGCTGTGGCCGGTATTTGCCAAAACGCAGCCGGCTGCGCCGCATCTGCTGCAGGACGAGACGCAATGCCTGGCGCTCGCTGTCTATTGGGAAGGCAAGACGGAAAGCCGCAAGGGCCAGCTTGCCATCGCGCATACGGTGCTCAACCGCACCAGGAGCGAGCATTTCCCCAGCACGATCTGCGGCGTGATCTCGCAAAAAGATGACACGGCCAAGGGACGCTGCCAGTTCAGCTGGTATTGCGACGGCAAAACCGACCGGCCGCAAAGCGAAGACGAATGGGCCATGGCGCTCGACGTGGCGCAGGAAGCCATGCAGGGCGGCAGCCGCGATCCTACCGGCGGGGCGCTGTTCTTTCACAGCGCGAAGGTGAAGCCAAACTGGGGCGGCAAGCGCAAGCGGCTGATGCGCATCGGCGATCACATCTTCTATCGCTGATGCAGCCTTTGTTACTCAGTGCCGGCCGACCATGTTCTTGTGTTCCAGCCGGCTGAGCAGGCGGACCAGGGGCCAGAGCAGAGCCAGGTAGATCAGGGCTGCCAGAACAATCGGCGACGGATTGTAAAGCAGCGACTGGGCATCGCGGGCGACACGCAGCAGTTCCGGCAGGGCGACCACGCTGGCCAAGGTGGTGAGTTTCACCACTTCGATACTGTTGCCGATCAGATCGGGCAACACGTTGCGGGTCGCCTGCGGCACCACGACATAGGTCAGCGCCTGCAGCCGCGTCAGCCCGGTGGAGCGCGCCGCCTCCATCTGGCCCTGCGGCACGGCCAGCAAGCCGGCGCGGAAAATCTCGCCGTAATAGCTGGCATTGTTGAGCAGGAAACCGAGCGCAACCGCCAGCAGCTTGGGCAGCTCGATCCCCAGGAACGGAAAGCCGAAATAGATGAAGATCAGCAGCACCAGCGGCGGCATGGCGCGGAATACGTCGACATAGACCGCGATCAGGACGCGGATCAGGCGGTTTTCGGTCTGTGTCCCGGCAAGCGCGACGAACAGCCCGCCTGCCAGACCCAGCGGGATCACCAGGGCGGACAGGCCAACAGTGGTCAGCAGGCCCTGCAGCAGATACGGCAGCACCTCCTGGAAGACGCCGATGTTGAAGAAGTTGTGCAGGATGGCGTCCATCTCAGATCTTCCACTGCCAGCGGGCTTCCAGGCGGCGTGCCGCCAGGATGACGGGAATGAAGATCACCAGATAGGCCGCGGCGGCCATGGTCAGCGGCGTCGGATTGCCGGCATTGCTGGTGGCGGAATGAGCGTTGTTCAGCACCTCGCTGAGCGCCACCACCGAGCCAAGCGCGACATTCTTGCTGATGGCGATGACGCGATTGGTCAGCGGCGGCACCGCGATCCTGAAGGCCTGCGGCAGGATCACATACAGCATGGTCTGCCACCAGGTCAGGCCGGTTGAGCGCGCCGCCTCAGCCTGGCCGCGCGGCAGGCTCAAGATGCCACCCCAGATGCATTCCTCGGCATAGGCCGCCAGAACCAGCGACAGGGAAAGCCAGGTCGCGGTGAAGGCGGACATGGCAAGGCCAATCAGCGGGAAGGCAAAGAAGAAGATGATGATGACGACCAGCGGCGGCAGGGCGCGCATGATGTCGACGAAGGCAACAATCGGCAGCGACAGTCAGGGCCGTTGCATGGCGCGCAGGACTGCCAAGGCCAGACCAAGCGCCAGGCCGGTCACTGATACGGCCGCGCCCACGCCCAAAGTCACGCCCGCGCCGGCGATGATGTCAGGCCAGTAGCGCGCGGCCACCTCGGCGTTGAAGAAGGTGTAGAGAAAGCGTTCGAGACCGTCCATCAGTGATGGCCGTTGGTATAGCGGGCCAGGAAAGCCTTGGTGCGGTCATGTTGCGGCGCACCGAAGACCTCTTCCGGTTTTCCCTGTTCGACGATCACACCGCCATCCATGAAGACGACGCGGTCGGCGGCGGCGCGGGCAAATCCCATCTCGTGGGTGACCACCAGCATGGTCATGCCGTTCTCGCGCAGCTGGCTCATTACCTTGAGCACTTCGCCCACGGTTTCCGGATCAAGCGCGCTGGTCGGCTCATCGAACAAAATGATC
Organism: uncultured Ferrovibrio sp.; assembly: GCF_937960835.1. Lineage (GTDB taxonomy): Bacteria > Pseudomonadota > Alphaproteobacteria > Ferrovibrionales > Ferrovibrionaceae > Ferrovibrio. The sequence continues at coordinate 62,572 of NZ_CALGPC010000001.1, read as the reverse complement.
TTGGGCTGCAGCACGATGGCGCGGGCAATGCCGACACGCTGCTGCTGGCCGCCGGAAAGCTGGCCGGGATAGACCGGCGCCTTATCAGCAAGGCCGACGCGCTCCAGCGCTGCCATGCCAAGCTGATCGGCTTCTTTACGCGACTTGCCCTGAACCTTGCGCAAGGCCAGCGTCACGTTTCCCAGCACCGTCAGGTGGGGATAAAGATTGAATTGCTGGAACACCATGCCGATATGCTGGCGCACGGCATTGATGTCGACATCGGGGCGGCTGATATCCGTGTCGCCGACCAGAATCTGTCCGGCCTGAAACTCTTCCAGCCGGTTGCAGCAGCGCAGCATGCTGCTCTTGCCCGACCCCGACGGGCCGATGACGCAGACCAGTTCGCCGGGATAGACCCGCAGGTCTATCCCGCGCAGAACTTCCAGGGAGCCGTAGGCCTTGCGCAGGCCTACGAGCTCCAGAATGGGCTTCCTACTCATACCGGCAATCGCCAAAATGCCCCTCGTGCAATGACGCTTACGAGCATTTCAGGGTGACCGGCGTCGGGTCGTAGCCCTCCATGTTCGGCACGCCATGGCCCGGCGCGATGGCGACCGCAGCGGCCTCCGGGCCCGGCTTGAAGCCGAACCACTTCTCGGCGATCTTGGCGACGAAGCCATCCTTCTTCATGCATTTCAGCGCCATGGATGCGGCATCGCGGCCGGCCTTGTCGTCGGCGCGGAAGGCCAGCGCCCAAACAAGGCCGGTGCTGATGGTGTAGGTCGTCTTGACTTCGGGATTCTGCTTCGCCGCCCAGGCCGAGACGGTGTTGCCGCCCAGATTGGCATCGGCGCGGCCGGACTGCACGGCCTGGATCGCGTCGGCGTTGCTGCCATAGACGTCATACTTGAAGCCGTACTTTTCGGCATTGTCGCGCGTCCAGGCTTCGTAGGCCGAGCCCTTGTTGACGGCAATGGTCTTGCCCTTCAGGTCCTCCAGCGACTTGATGCCCGGCGCGGACTTCTTTTCAACAAAGGTGAAGTCGGTGTTGAGATAGCCTTCGGTGAACAGAAGGCTCTTGGCGCGCTCCGGCGTCACGGTCACCGGCGCCAGCACGAAGTCATACTTCTTGGCGTTCAGGCCGGGAATGAGACCGGAAAACTCCGTGCCCTCGACTTCCAGCTTCTTGCCCAGGCGCTTGGCCAGCTCTTCGCCCAGATCGATGTTGAAGCCCTGCAGCCCGCCGCCCAGCTTGACCATCGCATGCGGGGCGAAGGTGGCGTCCACGCCGGTTTTCAGCGTCTGCGCGGCCACCGGTCCGGCAAAGGAAATCATCAGGGCGCCGGCTGTGGCCAGCCCGAGGTTAAGTCTGAAGAACGTCATGAATACCCCCTTGTTGTTGGCTCTAGGATCAGTCGCAGCTTCTTGCTGACAGCATCAAACTCTCAACATCCAGCTCACCGCGCAGAACTCACTCCGGCGGTGTACCAAGCGGCGCTCCGGCGCCGGTACGCTCGACGATGAGACGGTAATGTTCCGGCCGGCGGTGCTTGGCGAAATTGAAGACGTGCTCACGGAAGGTCTCGCCCAAGGCCAGATCGGCATTGGTGAAGATCACCTCGTCTTCCTCGCTCTGCGCCTGGGCGGTGATTTCGCCGGTGGGCGCCACGATCGCGGAGCCGCCGATCATGTGGAAGCCGTCTTCCTTGCCGCATTTGGCGGCGGCCGCCACCCAGAGGCCGTTCTGATAGGCATTGGCCTGCAGGGACAGCAGATGATGGAACATGCGCAGATGCACCGGCTCGTTCCAGTGGATGTTGTGGCTCGGCGTGTTGTAGCCCAGCGCGACGATCTCAGCGCTTTGCAGGCCCATCACGCGGTAGGTCTCGGCCCAGCGGCGGTCGTTGCACAGGCACATCCCGATGCGGGCGCCGAGCGTCTCCCAGACCTTGAAGCCCTCGTCGCCAACTTCGAAGAATTTCTTTTCCAGATGCTGGAACGGCGCAGTCTCGATGTGATGCGAATGGCCGGGCAGATGGATCTTGCGATAGCGGCCGACGATCTTGGCCTTCTCGTCCACCAGGATGGAGGTGTTGAACCGGCGGCCATCGGGCGTGAGCTCCGCATAGCCAAGGTAGAAGCCGATCTCCAGCTCGGCGGCCTTCTCAAACAGCGGCTTGGTCTCCGGCCCGGGCATGCTGCGCTCGAAGAAGCGCCCCACGGCTTCTTCCTCGGTCATCCAGTAGCGCGGGAAGAAGGTGGTCAGCGCCAGTTCAGGAAAGACAACCAGCCGGGCGCCGCGGCTCTTGGCCTCGCATAGCAGCTCGATCAGCCGCTTCACCACCGATGCGCGGCTATCGGCCAGATGAACCGGGCCCATCTGGGCCACCGCGATGCCATAGGGACGCTTCAGGGTACTCATGATCGTTCAGACTCCCATTCCAACCAGGCTGCGCAGCATCTGGCGCGCGACGGCGGCCGAGATGCCCGTGGGATTGGTCAGCATTTCGGAAGCCTTGCGCTTCAAGAACTGACCCGAACCCCGCTCCACCTTGAGCTCGTTGTTTTCGATCACCACGCGGCCGCGGCTGATCACGATTTCCGGCCAGCCTTTCAGCTTGCGGCCCTCATAGGGCGTGTAGCCGACATTGTCGTGCAGCATGCTGGCGGTGACGGTGACTTCGCGATCCGGATTCCAGATGCCAAGATCGGCATCGGCGCCGACAGCGATCGTGCCCTTGCGGCCGCTCAGGCCATACATCCGCGCATGGTTCGTGGCGGTCAGCGCGACAAATTCCTGGATGGTGATCCGGCCGGCCATCACGCCCTCGGAGAACAGCAGCGGCAGGCGCAGTTCCAGGCCCGGCACGCCATTGGCCATGTCCTTGAAGGTGGTGGCATCGCCCTTGGGCAGCTTGCCGCTTTCATCGAAGCGGTAGGGCGCGTGATCGGAGGAATACGTGTAAAGCGTTCCGTCCTTCATGCCCTTCCAGACCGCCTCCTGCGATTCCTTGTCGCGCGGCGGCGGCGAGCAGCAGAACATTGCGCCCTGCAGGCCCTCGCGGTCGAGATCCTCCTGGGTGAGGAACAGGTATTGCGGGCAGGTTTCCGCATAGACGGCGGCGCCGCGGCCCTTGGCGCGCCGGATCGTATGGATCGCCTCCCGGCCCGAGACATGCACGATCAGCAGCGGCACGCCCAGCAGGCGGGACAGCGCGATGGCGCGGTTGGTCGCCTCGCTCTCAGCGATGGGATCATGCGCCACGGCATGGAATTTCGGCGCCGTATGGCCCTGTTCCAGCAGGCGATGCGCCAGCCAGCGGATCATGTCGTGGTTTTCGGCGTGCACCATGACCAGCGCCTGTTCGCGCGCGGCGACGGCGAGCACGTCGAGCAGCTGATGATCGTCCAGCTTCAGCTTGTCATAGGTCATGTAGACCTTGAGCGAGGTGATGCCGTCGCGGATCGCCTGCGGCAGGTCGGTGTTGAGCGCGGTCTCGTCCGGATTCGCCAAGATGAGATGGAAGCCGTAGTCGATCACCGCCTTTTCGGCGGCGCGGCGGCTGTAATCGGCCAGCACGTCCGGAATCTTCATGTTCCGGTGCTGGGCGGCGAAGGGAATGATCGTGGTGGTGCCGCCGAAGGCGGCGGAAACGGTGGCGGAATAGAAATCGTCCGCGCACATCACGCCCATGCCGGAGAGCTGCTCCACATGGCAGTGGCTGTCGATGCCGCCCGGCAGCACCCAGCGTCCGGCGGCATCGATCTCGCGCACCCCCCGGCCGCAGCCTTTCGCTATCTCGACTATCACCCCGTCGCGGACCGCGATATCGGCCTCGAAAACGTCGCTCGCAGTGGCGATGCGGCCATTGCGCACCACCAAGTCGAAATCACTCATCCTGCTCCACTCGGTTGCTGATTAGGACCAGCGTTTGCGTCCAAATCTTCGCAATGCAGCACCAGAATGTCGCATGCTGGTTTGTCGGCCGCCCTTAACACGATGTTAAGGGGAGGCTGCGGGTCATCCTTAATGACGCCAGCCTCCTTCCTGACGGTCGTCCTTCAGGGAGAAGCCGTTGGCCGCCATCAGTTTGCGCAATATCTGCACAAACGACTGCGCCAGCTGCGACATCGGCTCAAAACGCAGGAAAGCCAGATTGGCCATCATCACCGGTGCGCCAGCCACAGGCCGCGCCATCAATTGCCCGTTCGGCCAGTTATGCAGCGAGAATTCGTCGACCAGCGCGATGCCGGCACCGGCCTGCACCAGTGCGCAGGCGCTTTGCGGCGAGCCGACTTCGATGGTGGATTTCAGCGGCAGGCCCGCCTCATTGTACATCTGCGTCACCATGCGGCCGTAAGGCGTCTCGCGGTCATAGGAGATCAGTGGATAATCGGCGAGATCGGCCAGGCTCAGCATGGCTTTCTGCGTCAGCGGATGATCCGCCGGGCAGACGCAGCAGACGGTGCTTTCGCCTAAGGGCTTGGTTTCCAGATTGGGGTGATCGATCGGCGTGCTGATCACGCCGATATCAGCCTGATGATTGAGCAGCCTGTCCCGCAGCGGCGCGTAATTGAGGAAATTGAAGGTGACTTTTGCATCAGTGAATTGCTGGCAAAGCTGTGCAATTGCCTGCGGAATCAGCACATGGCCGATACTTGGGCTGGAGACGACATGCAGCACGCCCTGCCGCCGCTCGGCCAGCGAATGCGCCACCTCATTGACCCGCTGCACGCCAAGGTAGACATGATCCACCTCGCGGAAAAGACGTTTCGCCTCAGGGGTTGCATAAAGCCGCCCCTTGATGCGTTCGAAGAGCGGGAAGCCGACGCGGGTCTCCGTGTAGGACAAGAGGCGGCTGACCGCGGGCTGCGAAACATGCAGAACCTTCGATGCGCCGCTGATCGATCCCGTGCTCATCACCGCGCGGAAAACTTCGATCTGCCTGAGATTCAACGACATGCGGGCCTCCCATACGCCGTCTGAATTGGTCATCGCATGAAGCGCCGAAAACCGGCTGCCCCATAACATCGCGTTAAGGGCGCAAGACAAATAAGCAAGGAGCATGCCACCGACAGATTGATCGCGCTGGCTTAGACTATCCGCGTCTGCCGGAGGTCGCGCGATGACGCAAACAATCCTTGTGATCAACCCGAATTCGAATGAAGGCGTCACAGCCGGAATCGATGCGGCGCTGGAGCCGCTGCGGCTTGCAGGTGGTCCGGCGATCCGCACGATGACCTTGAAGGAAGGTCCGCCGGGCATTCAAAGCCAGCATGATGTGGAGACGGTGACGCTGCCGCTGGCGCGGCTGGCCAAAAGCCACGAAGCCGAAGTCGGCGCCTTCGTCATTGCCTGCTTCAGCGATCCGGGCCTTTATGTCGTCCGCGAAGCCGTGAAGCGTCCGGTGCTGGGCATTGCCGAATGCGGCGTGCTGACGGCGCTCACCATGGGGCACAGCTTCGGCGTCATCGCCATTCTGGAAGGCTCGATTCCGCGCCATCTGCGGCTGTGGGGCGCCATGGGCGTGCGGGACCGTCTGGCAGGCGAGCTTGCCATCGGACTGACCGTGGCGGAGCTGGCCGACCGTGAGCGCACATTGGCGCGCATGATCGAAACCGGAAAACGCCTGCGTGATGAACGTCAGGCCCATACCATCGTCATGGGCTGCGCCGGCATGGCGGTGTTCCGCGATCCCCTGCAGGAGGCGCTGGGAATCCCGGTGATCGAGCCTACCCAGGCAGCCGTGACCATGGCGCTTGGCCGTGTGCGCCTGGGCTGGTGACCGCTGCGATGGATATTGCCGCGTCTTCCCTGCCGCCTGACCGGATCTACAAGCTGCTGGTCAGCACGGTGATGCCGCGCCCGATTGCGCTGGTTTCCACCTTAAATGCCGATGGCGGCCTGAATGCCGCGCCATTCAGCTTCTTCAACGTCTTCAGCAATGCGCCGCCGCTGCTGATCATCGGCATCGAGGGCAGCAAGCGCGACGACGGCAAGCCGCACAAGGACACCGCCCGCAACATTCTCGAGCGCGGCGAGTTCGTCGTGAACCTGGTCAGCCATGACATGGCTTTGCCGATGGTCGCCAGCGCCATCGACTTCCCCGAAGGGGTCAGCGAGTTTACCGAGGCTGGTTTCACCCCGCGTTACTCCAGGCAGATCGCGGTCCCTGGCATTGCAGAATCCCCGGTCAGCTTCGAATGCCGGCTGTTCAACACGGTTTCGCTGCCGTTCAACCGCACTTTGGTAACCGGCGAAATCCTGCATCTGCATATCGCGGACAACGCCATCGACGACAATCTGCATGTCGATCCCGATGCGCTGGACCTGATCGGCCGCATGCATGGGGCGGGCTGGTATACCCGCACTCGCGACCGCTTCGAGATTCCGCGCATGTCACCTGACGAATGGCGGGTCAAGAATCGGCAGATCACGCGCAAATGACCGCCATTCCCGATCAGCTGGCCGGCATCGTCGGCAAGGATCATGTCCTGACCGCGGATGCGGATCAGCAGGCCTATGTCGTCGACTGGATGAAGAAATACCGCGGCCGGGCTCTGGCGGTCGTGCGGCCCGGCAGCACCGAAGAGGTTGCTTCCGTCTTGCGTTTCTGCAGCCAGCAGGGCGTGGCTGTCATCCCGCAGGGCGGCAATACCGGCATGGCCGGCGGCGCGACGCCGGATATGAGCGGAGGGCAGGTGATCCTCAGTCTGACCCGGATGAACCGCATCCGCGAAATCGATCCGGTCGGCAATACCATCACCGCCGATGCCGGCTGTGTGCTGGCAACAATTCAGCAGGCGGCTTGCGAGGTTGGCCGCTTCTTTCCTTTAAGTCTCGGCGCGGAAGGTAGCTGTACCATCGGCGGCAATCTCGCCACCAATGCCGGCGGCATCGCCGTGCTGCGCTATGGCAATGCGCGCGAACTGACCCTGGGGCTGGAAGTTGTGCTGGCCGATGGCCGGATCTGGGATGGGCTGCAGGCGCTGCGCAAGGACAATACCGGCTACGATCTGCGCGATCTGTTCATCGGCTCGGAAGGCACTCTGGGCGTCATTACCGGCGCCGTGCTGAAGCTCTATGCCGCTCCATCGGCGCGCGCAACCGCTATGGTCGCGCTGCCGAATCGCGAAGCGGCGCTGGAGCTTTTCACCCGTCTGCGCAGCCGCGCCGGCGACCGGCTGACGGCGTTTGAATTCATGACAAGGGCCTGCGTCGATCTGGTGCTGGCCCATGTCGCCGGTGCTGTATCTCCCTTCGCCGCCGTGCCCCCGGCCATCGTCCTGATGGAGCTGAGCGACACCGACGCCAAGGCGGATATCGCCAGTCTTCTTGAGGAGGTGCTAACCGAATCGATGGAAGCCGGCATTGCCACCGACGCCGTCGTGGCGCAAAGCAGCGAGCAGACGAAGGCGCTCTGGCGCATCCGCGAGGGCATCTCGGAGGCTCAGGTGCGCGCAGGCAAGACCATCAAGCATGACATCGCCCTGCCCATCGGACGGCTGGCGGCCTTCATGGATGAATGCGAGCAGGCCATTGAGGCCGTCTATCCGGGCCTGCAGTTCCTCGTCTTCGGCCATCTCGGCGATGGCAACCTTCACTACAATCTGCAGCGCGCCGCGCATATGGATGACGGTGCCTTCTATGCGCTGACCGGCCCGCTGAATGCCATCGTCCACGATCTCGTGCACCGCTATCGCGGCAGCATCAGCGCCGAACATGGAATCGGCCAGCTCCGGCGCGATGAGCTGCCCCGCTACAAGTCCGATGTGGCGCTGCAAATGATGCGCGACCTGAAGCGCCTGTTCGATCCCGCCGGCATTCTCAATCCCGGCAAACTTCTCCAAACCTGAACGCTCACGCCACGACAAGAGGCCTTTCTGATGGCAAAGCTCGACGAATCCGCCAATGGCGTCTTCATCATCGCGGTCACGCCCTTTACCGACACGGGCGCGCTCGATCTCGAAAGCACCGACCGCATGGTCGACTTCTATCTGGAAAAGGGCGTTACCGGCTTCACCTTGCTGGGCATGATGGGCGAGGCGCCCAAGCTCACCCTGGCGGAATCGCGCAGCTTCGTGCAGCGGGTGCTGAAACGGCTGGACGGCAAGCTGCCGGTAGTCGTGGGTGTTTCCAGCCCTGGCTTTGCCTCGATGGGCGAACTGACCAAGGCGGTGATGGATGACGGCGCATCCGGCGTGATGATCGCGCCGCCCGGCACGCTGAAGACGGACGATCAGATCGTCGCCTATTACGAGAATGCCGCCGAGGCCATCGGCACCTCCACGCCTTTTGTCGTGCAGGATTTCCCGCAGTCGACCAATGTGCATATGACGCCGGGCGTGATTGCCCGCATCATCAAATCGCTGCCGTCCTGCGTGATGCTGAAGCATGAGGATTGGCCGGGACTTGCCAAGCTGACGGCCTTGCGCGCGATGACCGATCTGCGCCGCGTCAGCATCCTGGTCGGCAATGGCGGCGTGTTCCTGCCCGAGGAAATGGAGCGCGGCGCCGATGGCGCGATGACCGGCTTTGCCTATCCTGAGATGATGGTGGAGGTGGTGAAGGCGTATAAGGCAGGCAAGCCCGACCGCGCCCGGGACATTTTCGATGCCTATCTGCCGCTGGCGCGCTACGAGCAGCAGCCGGGCCCTGGCCTTGCGATCCGCAAATATGTGCTGCAAAAGCGCGGCGCCATTGCTTCTGCGGCGCTGCGCAAGCCAGGACCGAAGCTTTCGGCGCTCGACCTTGCCGAGATCGAACGGATGATTGCACGCCAGACAAAGCGCCTGCAGGAGATCGGCTGATGGAACTGGGACTGCACGGCAAACGCACGCTGGTGCTGGGCGCCAGCCGCGGCCTGGGCGCGGCCTGCGCTGCAGCGCTGGCCCGCGAAGGCGCAACCGTCATTGCGGCGGCGCGCAGCGTGGACGACACCAAAGCCTGGATCGCGCGCGAGCCAGCGGATGTCGCCGCGCGGCTGAGCGCGGCAAAGCTTGATCTGGCGGAGCGTGCCTCAGTCGATGCATTGGCGGATCAGCTTCTGCCGCAGGGCGTCGACATCCTGGTCAACAATAGCGGCGGACCACCGCCAGGCGCTGCCGCCGAAATTCCACTGGAACTGTGGCAGCAGCAATTCGCCGCCATGGCCGGCCATATCTTTCATCTGACGGGCCGTCTGCTGCCACCGATGCTTGAGCGCGGCTGGGGGCGGATCATCACCATTGCATCCTCCGGCGTGGAGCAGCCGATTCCGAATCTGGCGCTGTCCAACGGCCTGCGCATGGCGGTGCTCGGCTGGTCAAAGACCCTGGCCGCTGAAGTCGCGAAGAAAGGCGTTACCGTCAATCTCGTTCTGCCCGGCCGCATCCATACGGATCGCGTCGATCAGCTCGATGCGGCTGCGGCGGCCAAGCAGGGCAAGACCCGCGAGGAGATCGCCAAGGCCTCGCAGGCCACCATTCCGATGGCGCGCTACGGCCGGCCGGAGGAACTGGCCGATGTCGTGGCCTTCCTCGCCAGTACGCGCGCAAGCTACATCACCGGCAGCAAGATCCGCGTCGATGGCGGCCTGATCAGAAGCTTGTAGGGCTACCTCTACGAATAGCCGGGTCCAGGCGTGCGCGGCTGGAGAAGGAATACGAAGGCCGCCTCGGCACGGCGTAAATACGGGGACAAAGAAAAAGCCCGGCTTTTCAGTCGGGCTTTTTCCCTTTCAAGGCTGGCTGCTGCGACCGGCCTAATCGGTGGCCTCGATCGCTTCGCGCAGGATGCCGAACATGTCGTCGATATGGCCCTTGTTCAGGATCAGCGGCGGCGACAGCGCGATGGTGTCGCCGGTCTGGCGCGCCATCAGGCCCTTCTCGTAGCATTTGATGAAGACGTCATAGCCGCGCTTGCCCACGCCGTCCTCGCGGCTGGCCAGTTCGATGCCGGCCATGATGCCGATATTGCGCAGGTCGATGACGTTTTTCACGCCCTTGAGGCTGTGCACGGCATCTTCCCAATAGGGCGACAGCGCCTTGGCATTCTCAAACAGGCCTTCGTCGCGATAGACATCGAGCGTCGCAAGACCGGCAGCGCAGGCCAGCGCATGGGCCGAATAGGTATAGCCGTGGAACAGCTCGATCATGTGCTCCGGACCGGTCATGAAGGCGTCATGCACATGCTTGCGGGTGAACACCGCCGCCGCCGGCACCGCGGCATTGGTCAGGCCCTTGGCCACCGTCATCATGTCGGGCAGCACGCCGAACGTGTCGGCGCCGAAGGCCGCGCCGGTGCGCCCAAAACCGCAGATCACCTCGTCGAAGATCAGCAGGATGCCGTGCTTGTCGCAGATCTGCCGCAGCTTCTGCAGATAACCCTTCGGCGGGATCAGCACGCCGGTCGAGCCCGCCACCGGCTCGACGATCACGGCAGCGATGGTGCTGGCATCGTGCAGGGCGATGATCCGCTCCAGATCGTCGGCCAGATGCGCGCCCCATTCCGGCTGGCCGCGCGAGAACGCCATTTCCTTGAGGTTATGGGTATGCGGCAGATGGTCGACACCGGCCAGAAGCGGACCGAAGACCTTGCGGTTGGCGACGATGCCGCCGACCGAAATGCCGCCGAAGCCCACGCCGTGATAGCCGCGCTCACGGCCGATCAGGCGGGTGCGCGCGCCTTCGCCGCGGGCGCGGTGATAGGCGATGGCGATCTTCAGCGCGGTATCCACCGCCTCAGAGCCGGAATTGGCGAAGAAGACATGGTTCAGATCGCCCGGCGCCAGATGGGCGAGGCGGGCGGCGAATTCAAACGCCTTGGGATGGCCCATCTGGAAGGTCGGCGCGAAATCCATCTCGGCCGCCTGTTTCTGGATCGCTTCCACGATCGGCTTGCGGCAATGACCGGCATTGACGCACCACAGGCCGGCGGTGCCGTCGAGCACCTGGCGGCCGTCATAGGTGGTGTAGTGCATGTCCTTGGCGCCGACCAGAAGGCGCGGCTTGGCCTTGAACTGCCGGTTGGCGGTAAACGGCATCCACCAGGATTCGAGGTCGTTGGGCACGGTCGTGGCGGCGGGTTTGGTCATGACGGTCATGGCAGCGTCTCCGGCTTTCAGCGCAGCGAAGAAGGAAGAAACAGTTCCCCGATTGTGGGAGTTTGGGATGCCGAAACAACGCTTTTCTGCATCCGACTAAGTCGTTGAAACTATAGGGTAGCCGGTTCAGAATGTTCAATATATTGAACATCGAAACAGGGATCTGGAACCGGCCATGGAAATCGATATCGGCGCCCGGCTGAAATCCGTCCGCCAGGGGCGGAAACTGTCCCAGCGCGAACTGGCGCGCCGCGCCGGGGTGACCAACGCGACCATTTCGCTGATCGAGGCGAATCAGGTCAATCCTTCGGTCGGCGCACTCAAGCGCGTGCTCGACGGCATTCCGATGAGCCTGGCGGAATTCTTTGCCTTCGAAGCGCCGGCGCCGCGCAAGGCCTTCTACAAGGCAGACGAACTGGCAGAGGTCGGCAAGGGCAAGATCAGCTATCGCCAAGTCGGCGCCGATCTTACCGGACGGGCCTTGCAGATCCTGGTCGAACGCTATGCGCCCGGCGCCGATACCGGCCGGGTCATGCTCAGCCATGACGGGGAGGAGGGCGGCGTCATCATCCGCGGCCGCCTGGAGGTGACGGTGGCCGGGCAGGTGCGCGTGCTGGGGCCGGGCGATGCCTATTATTTCGAAAGCCGCCAGCCGCACCGCTTCCGCAATGTCGGCAAGGAGCCCTGCGAACTGATCAGCGCCTGCACGCCGCCCAGTTTCTGATCGCCCGGTTTTTGAGGGAGGCGCTTAGTCCTTCGTGGCAGCGACGGCGACGATTTCGATCATGTCGCCGTCTTCCAGGGTGGCGCCGATGCAGGCGCGCTGCGGCGCATTTTCCTGATCCACCCATTGCATCCAGACTTCGTTCATCTGCGGCTTCAGCGCCATGTCGGTGATGTACACCGTCACCGACAGCAGCCGCGACTTGTCGCTGCCCACCTCGGCCAGATTGCGGTCGAGCTTCTCCAGCGCCTCGCGCGTCTGCTTGCGCATGTCGAGATCGTAGGTATCCGCCGTGGCAACCGTGAAGATCAGGTTGCCGTAGACGGTGGTGCGGCTGCGGCCGGGCGCGCTAGGCAGGCGTTGAATGGGCAGCATGACAAGTCCTCCCGGTCATCGCCCGATCATCTGGCTGGGCAGCCAGGTGACCAGTCCAGGCACGAAATAGATCAGCGCGACCGCCAGGCACATCAGCAGGAACAGCGGCAGCGCCGTCTTGGCGATGTAGGTGATCTGGTGCCCGGTCATGCCCTGCAGCACGAAGAGGTTGAAGCCGACCGGCGGGGTGATCTGCGCCATTTCGACGACCAGCACGATGAAGATGCCGAACCAGATCAGGTCGATGCCCAGCCGCTCGATCATCGGCAGCACCACGGCCATGGTCAGCACCACCATCGAGATGCCGTCCAGGAAGCAGCCCAGCACGATGTAGAAGATCATCAGCACGACGATCAGCGCGCCGTGGGAGAATTCCATCTTGTCGATCCAGTCGGCCAGATGGCGCGGCAGGCCGGTAAAGCCCATGGCCAGCGTCAGGAAGGCGGCGCCAGCCAGGATCAGCGCGATCATGCAGCTCAGGCGCGTTGCGCCCAAGAGGCTGTCGACGAAGGTCTTCCAGTTCAGGCTGCCCTGCGCCCAGGCCACGATCAGCGCGCCGACGACGCCCAAGCCGGCGGCCTCGGTTGCCGTGGCTATGCCGGTGTAGATCGAGCCGAGCACGGCGAGGATCAGGCCGACGGTCGGCAGCAGGTGGCGCGACGCCCAGAGCTTCTGGGTGAAGCTATAGCGTTCGGTCGGCTCCGGGATCTTGTCGCGATTGAGCAGCGACCAGACGATGATGTAGCCCATGAACAGGGCGCCGAGCAGGATGCCCGGGAACACGCCGGCGATGAACAGCTTGGCGATCGAGACTTCCGCCGCAACGCCATAGACGATCATGATCAGCGACGGCGGGATCAGCAGGCCGAGCGTGCCGGCGCCGGCCAGCGTGCCGACGATCAGGTCTTCCGGATAGTTGCGGGAGCGCAATTCCGGAATGGTCATCTTGCCGATGGTGGCGCAGGTCGCGGCCGAAGAGCCCGAGACGGCGGCGAAGATCGTGCAGCCGATCACGTTGGTGTGCAGCAGGCGGCCGGGAATGCGCGTCATCCAAGGGGCCAGGCCGCGGAACATGTCTTCCGACAGCTTGGTGCGGAACAGGATCTCGCCCATCCAGATGAACATCGGCAGGGCAGTGAGCGTCCAGCTCGAGGACGAGCCCCAGATGGTCGTCACCATCGCATCGCCGACCGGGCGCGAGGTGAACAATTCCATGGCGATCCAGCCGCAGGCCAGCAGGCCAAGGCCGATCCACAGACCGGCGGCAAAGAGAGCAAAGAGAGCGGCGATCAGGAAGACCGCAATGACAATCTGGTCCACGGCAGAATTCCTATTCGGTGCGCGCGAGTTCGGCGGACTGATCGTTCAGCGGTTTGCCGAGCAGGACCAGCACCAGTTCCTCGACGTAAGCGATGCAGAAGATCACCGTACCAACCGCCATGCCGAGCTGCGGAATCCAAAGCGGCGTCGCATCGTTGGAGGTGCTGATGTCGTTAAACTTCCACGACCACCAGGCCATCTTCACGCTGTAGAAGGCAAAGGCGCCCGAGATCGCGATTGCCAGGATCAGGCAGAAGATCTCGAAGGCGCGGCGCTTCGTGCCGGTGAAGCGGCTGATCACCAGGGTGACGCGGATATGGTCGCCTTGCACAAGCGTGCCGGCGAGCGCGAGAAAGGAAGCCGCGGCCATGAAATAGCCCGCGTATGAATCAATACCGCGAATATAGAAATCGAACTGGCGGCCAAGGATGCTGACAAGAATGGTGGCCAGCATGGCAATCATAAACAGTCCAGCGAGCCAGAGGCTGACCCGGTAAAGCGGCTGGAGCGGAGAGCGCATGGAAATTCCGGTAGAAAAGATGCAGCAGACAATGTACGGGCGGGCTTTTGAGGGCCCGCCCGCTTGGTCTTACTTCCGGAAGGCGTCGATGATGGCCTTGCCGTCAGGACCGGCCTTCTTGGTCCACTCCTCGATCATGGTGGCGCCCACCTTCTCGAGGCCGGCCTTCAGCTCGGGGCTCGGGGCCAGCACCTTCATGCCGTTCTTCGCCAGATCAGCCTTGGCCGATTCAGTCTCGACCTTGGCCATCTCCCAGCCGCGCTTCTCGGCCTCGACAGCCGCATCCTTCAGCGCCTTCTGAGTAGCCGCATCCAGCTTCTTGAACGCGTCGTTGTTCACGAAGACCAGGTTCTTCGGCAGCCAGGCCTGGGTGTCGTAGTAATGCGTCAGGCTTTCCCAGACCTTCGAATCACGGCCGGTGGAGCCGGAGGTCATGAAGGTATCAACCACGCCGGTCGCCAGCGCCTGGGCCAGTTCAGCCTGCTGGATGGTCACCGGCTGCGCCTGCACCAGTTCGGCGATGCGCGAGGTGGCCGGGCTGTAGGCGCGCCACTTGGTGCCCTTCAGGTCCTCGACCTTGTTGATATCCTTCTTGGCGTAGATGCCCTGCGGCGGCCAGGCAACGGCATAGAGCGCCGTCATGCCCTGCTCGGCGAGCTTCTTCTCGATCACCGGCTTCTGCGCCTGCCAAAGCTTGTAGGCAGCATCAAAGCTGGTGGCCAGGAACGGCACGCCGTCAGCGCCGAAGACCGGGATTTCGTTCTCGACGTTGACCATCAGGACTTCGCCGATCTGAACCTGGCCGGTCTGCACGGCACGCTTGATTTCCGGCGCCTTGAACAGCGACGCGCCCGGATGCACGGTGATCTCAAGCTTGCCGCCCGAGAGCTTCTTCACATCCTCAGCGAACTGAACCAGGTTTTTGGTGTGGAAGTTGCCGGCCGGATAGGCGCCCGGCAGGTCCCACTTCGTCTGCGCCAGAGCATCGCCACCCGCGATCAGCACGCCGCCGAGAGCAGCGGCAGCAAGCCACTTCTTGTATACCATATTCGGATTCTCCCCGTTTCACCCGCGCCCCCAGAATGTGATGGGCGCGCATGGATTTAGTTTGTCATCGTATAATACACCTTGGCAAGGCTGAGCTGCGTGAAAACACGGCTGACGCGAAAAAGGGCAATTTGCCCAGACGATGGATTGCCTATCTCGTTGGCACAAAAGCCCGCATAGGCAAGCGCGGCCGCTCCGCCCAACCGGGGAAGTATCAGGACGGGATGACGCGCGCTTGCCTGCGGCTGAGGGACGGCTTTCGGCCGCCTCAGCGGCGAACATGCGAATCCTCGCGCGCCACCAGGAAGGGCAGGGGCACGCGGTCCACGACCTCGGGATGCAGGAGCGGGCCCATATGGTTCAGCGACGGCAGGTCATGGCCGATGACCGGCATCAGATCGGAAATCCGCGTCGCGATCCGCCGCGTCGGCTCCAGTGGTTCCTGCCCGGTCATCAGGAGAACCGGCAGGTTGATCTCTTCATAGGCGCAGAGGGCGGTTCGGAATCGATCGTGTTGGCGAAATCCCGCCGCAGTTGCGGGATCAGGCCACATAACCCATCCTGCTGATGCGGCTGCATGGCGGCGAAAGCGCCCGGCCCGTTCCAGTAATCGATGAAGCGCCGGGCTGCTTCGGTGAAATCGCCGCTGCGATCGGCGTCGCGGACATGATCGGCAAGCTGCTGGATCTCGCGCAGTGCAGCCGGATGCCTGCCGCCAAATTCCGGCTTAAGCAGATGGAAGGCGGCAGGCTCATACAGCGAAAGGCTGCACAGGCGATCCGGATGGTCGATGGCGATCCGGATGGTCGATGGCGATCCGCAGGGCGAGCGCGCCGCGATGGGAATGGCCGATCAGATGGCCAATCAGATGAACCGGCCGGTTGCAGCGGCGTATCAGCGCGCCGATCAGGTCGGCTTCATCCGAAAGGGTCAAGTCATGCGGACCGCACCAGGCTGCGCTGCGTTCATAGCCATAAAGATCGGTGCAGTGCATCTGGAAGCGGTGGCCCAGTTCAGCCAGCAGGCCGCGCCAGGCTTGACCTTGCGGGCCGGAGCAATGCAGCGCCACTACAGGCGCGCCTTCGCCGCCGACGAAGATATGGACCAATGTCCCGCATGGGCTGGCGAAACTCTCGTTCGAGATGGTGATGTTCGGCGCGGATAGCAGGGGCATGACGACAACTCCGGCGGCATGTTCAAAGAAGGGACCCGTGCATTCTTGCCGCGGCAGATTGCAGGCACGTTTCGCCATGCCGCCCCGGACTGTTTCCGCTGTAACAGACCGCCATGCCGGATCGCCGTCACAGACCGGCATCGCCGGCCTGTCATAAGGTGTTAAAGCCATGGGCCTTTTACGGAAGAACGGCTAGGATGGCGGCCGAGAGCAGATGGCAGACCGGGAGGGATTTTGGATGGCCGGAACAGCGGCAGGCGACACGGATACAAGCGCAACGGCAAAGACCGCGCCGTGGCGCGCGCGCTTTTCCTGGGCGATGTTCGATTGGGCCAATCAGCCGTATTTCACCGTCATCACCACCTTCATCTTTGCCCCTTATTTCACTAGCCAGGTGATCGGCGACCCGGTCCAGGGACAGTCGCTATGGGGCTTCACGCTGGCTTTCTCGGCCGCCGTGGTGGCGATCGGCGCGCCCTTCCTTGGCGCCATCGCCGATGCCGGCGGCCGCCGCAAGCCCTGGCTGTTCGTGCTTCAGATTCTGCTGGCTTTCGCCTGTGCGCTGCTCTGGCTGGCACAGCCGGGGCAGCCGCAACTTCTTCCGCTGGTATTGGTCGGATTGATCCTCGCCAATATCGCGGCGGAATATTCGATCATGTTCAACAATGCGCTGCTGCCGGGCCTGGAAACCCCCAGGCGCGTCGGCTGGCTCAGCGGCTTCGGCTGGGGCATGGGCTATATTGGCGGATTGATCGCACTGTTCGCGGTGCTGATCGTCTCGCGCCCCGAACTGATCGGCGTCACGCCGCCCGAGGGCGAGGCCCTGCTTGGCCTGCGGCGCGGCGAATTCGAGGCAGAGCGCATCGTCGGGCCGGCGACGGCGATATGGGTTTTGTTTTTCGTCGCGCCGATGTTTTTGTTCACGCCCGACCGTCCCGGTTCGGGCCTGCCTATCGGCACGGTGGTCAAGGACGGCATCCGCCGCGTCATCGAGACGATCCGCCATATCCGCCGCTATGGCAATCTGCTGCGCTTCCTGATCGCCTATATGATCTATTACGACGGCCTGGTGGCGGTGATCGGTTTCGGCGGCATCTATGCGGCCGGCATCTTCGGCTGGGGCACCACGGAACTGGGACTGTTCGGCATCGTGCTGAACGTGATCGCCATTCCTGCCGCCATCGCCGGTGGCTGGCTTGATGACAAGATCGGCTCCAAGCGCACCGTGCAGCTGGCGATCCTTTCGGTGGCGCTGGGCACGGTCGGGATCCTGTCGATCACGGCCGATGCAATCCTGTTCGGCATCGACGTAGCGCCGCGCGCTGCCGGTTCTGCGCCGTTCAGTTCCACAGGCGAGCGCGTCTTCTTCCTCTGTGCTGTGCTGCTGGGTCTGGGCATGGGGCCGATGCAGGCCGCCAGCCGCACCATGCTGGCGCGGCTGTCACCGCCAGACATGGTGGGCGAGTTTTTCGGGCTGTATTCGCTGTCGGGCCGCGCGACCACATTCCTGGCGCCCTTCCTGATCGGCATCACCACGCCGATCTTCGCCACTCAGCGCGTGGCGGCCGCCATCGTGCTGATCTTTCTGGCGGTGGGTTTCGCGGTGCTGTGGAAGGTGCATGAACCGCCGCGCGGCTGAGCCGCGCGGCGCTGCATCGATCAGGCCCGGTCAGGCCGATTTGGCAAACGGCCGCTGCGGCTTCTCGCGCATGGCCAGATCCTGCTCGTCCTGCACCATGTAGTCGCGGGTGATCGGCAGGGTCTCGACATCCTTGGTGAGCTGCACCTGGAAGACCATATGGCCCCAATGGCGGAAGGTGACTTCTGAAGCAGCCAGATAGAATTCCCACATGCGGCAGAAGCGCTCGTCATAGAGTGCCTTGGCCTTGTCCCACTGCGCCAGGAAGCGCATCCGCCAATGCTTCAGCGTCTCGGCATAATGCAGGCGCAGGATCTCGATATCCGTTACCCAGAGCTGGCTCTTCTCGATGGCGGGCAGCACTTCCGACAAAGCCGGAATATAGCCGCCGGGGAAGATGTATTTGCGGATGAAGCCCGGCGTGGTGCCGGGGCCTTCCGAGCGGCCAATGGAATGCACCAGTGCCACGCCGTCATCCTTCAGCAGGCGATGGATGCCGCCGAAATAGGCGCCGTAATGCGGCACGCCGACATGCTCGAACATGCCGACGCTGACGATGCGGTCGAACTGGCCGGCGAGGTTGCGATAGTCGCAGATCTGGAACTTCACCCGGTCAGACAGGCCGCGCTCCTGGGCACGGCGATTGGCAATCGCATGCTGTTCCTGGCTCAAGGTGATGCCGGTGACTTCCGCGCCGGTGGTCTCGGCCAGATAAAGGCCCAGGCCGCCCCAGCCGCAGCCGATGTCCAGAACCTTCATGCCGGGCTTGATCTTCAGCTTGGCAGCGATATGGCGCTTCTTCGCCAGCTGGGCCTGTTCCAGCGTCGTGTCCGGGGTGGGGAAATAGGCGCAGGAATATTGCTTGTCGGTATCCAGAAACAGATCGTAGAGGCGGCCGTCGAGGTCGTAGTGATGACGCACGCGGCGCGTCGCGGCGGATTCCGGATTGAACTGATGCCACAGCCGCGTCAGGCGTTCGAAGAAACGCTGCAGGCCGGAGAAGGGGATTTCGCCATGCGGGCCGAGATTGCGGACGATGGTGACGAGGAAATCGTAGATCGAGCCTTTTTCGACGGTGAGATCGCCGTCCATATAGGCTTCGCCCAAGGCCAGCTTTGGATTGAATGCCAGACGGCGGGCAGTCGAAGGTTTGTGCAGTCGGACGACGACGGTGTTGTCGTTGGGCGGCTCGCCGAAGTGATGGCGCTGACCCCGGTGATCGATCACCGTCAACGATCCCTGTTTGACAATTCCCTTCAGAATGCTGTTAAGCAACATGAGGAATCCCCTTGAGAGATAACGCCCCTTCCCGTGTTCATATTGGCGCTCCGGTCGGCGCAGGACAAGAGGGGTAAAAGCCTGGAGGGCACGCTGTAGGGGTGATTCAGAATGCCGCGGCGGCAATTTTTACGCTTGTCATAAACCGGTGGCTGGCCAACGCCGGCCAATGCGGAAAGATGCGTCCGCTTGCGATCCGCTGCATATGCCGCAATGCGATGAAGATGGGATACCCCTTTCGGGGCATCACGCAAAAAACGCCGCCTATTCGTCCCGCGGCCAGTTCTCAGCCCAGGCGATGCCCTGTTTCTGCAGCATGCGCTGAAAGGCGGGCCGGGTATAGGTCGCTGCCACCACGCGCTTGATATTCGGCCAATGCCACATCGGCTTGGGCTGAAAACGGCTCCAGCGCGCCAGCATGGCGAGATAGATGTCGCAGACGGTGTATTGCGTGCCGATCATGTAGGTGCTCTCACCGATGCCGGCATCGAGCACCGCGGCACAGCGCTCCAGCTTCACTTCAGCCTGCGCCTTCAAGGCCGCTTGGCTGTCGAGAGCGGAGAAGGTCCAGTCCGGATGAAACCAGTCGGTGAAGGCAACCTGCACGGTATTGGTCATGTAGGTCAGCCATTGATAGAAGCGGCCGCGCGCATGACCGCCCAGCGGCACCAGATTGGCTTCCGGATGCCTGTCGCACAGATACTGGCAAATGGCTGCGGTCTCGAAGATGACGAAATCGCCATCGATCAGGGTTGGAATGCGCCCATTCGGGTTGAGCGTCTTATACTCCGCCTGCTCGTGCTGCCTGGCTTCGAGATCAAGCTGCACGGCTTCATAAGGCGCGCCGATTTCTTCCAGCACGGCCTGCGGCGCCATCGCCGCAGTGCCCGGTGCCCAGAAGAGTTTGTACATCAAACGCGCCCTGCGCCGGTCAGTGGCGGAAATGCCGCATGCCGGTGAACACCATGGCCAGGCCCGCCTTGTCGGCGGCATCGATCACTTCCTGATCGCGGATCGAACCGCCCGGCTGGATCACCGCCGTGGCGCCGGCCTCGACCAGAACTTCCAGGCCATCGGCAAACGGGAAGAAGGCATCCGATGCGGCCACCGACCCCTTGGTCAGTGCCTCGCTCAACCCGGCCGCCTTGGCGGCATCCTGCGCCTTGCGGTAGGCGATGCGGGCGGAATCGACGCGGCTCATCTGCCCGGCGCCGATGCCCACGGTGGCGCCGTTCTTGGCATAGACGATGGTGTTGGACTTCACATGCTTGCCGACCCGGAAGGCGAACAGCATGTCGGCCAGTTCCTGCGCGGTCGGCGCGCGCTTGGTCACCACCTTGAGGTCGGTCTCCACCACGCGGCCGGCATCGCGGGTCTGCACCAGATAGCCGCCTGCCACCGACTTGACGAACCAGCCCGGCGCCACCGGATCGGCCATGCCGCCGGTCAGCAGCAGGCGCAGATTCTTCTTTGCGGCCAGCAGCGCCTTGGCATCCTCATCGGCATCGGGGGCGACGATCACCTCGGTGAAGATCGCGCCGATCTTCTCGGCCGTGGTCTTGTCCAGCTTGCGGTTCATCGCCACGATGCCGCCGAAAGCGGATACCGGATCGCAGCGCAAAGCGGCATCCCAGGCGGCGCTCAATGTGTCGGCCGTGGCCACGCCGCAGGGATTGGCATGCTTGATGATGGCAATCGCCGGTTTGTCGGAGAATTCCGAAACCAGCTCGAAAGCCGCATCCGTGTCGTTCAGGTTGTTGTAGGACAGCTCCTTGCCCTGCAGCTGCCGCGCCGTGGCGACGCCGGGGCGCCTGTCGCCCGGCACCACATAGAAGGCGGCCTGCTGATGCGGGTTCTCGCCGTAGCGCAGGCTCTGCTTGCGCTCGGCCGAGAGCAGCAGGGTCGGCGGGAAGTCTTCGCCATTCTGCCGCGCGAACCAGGTGGCGATCATCGAGTCATAAGAGCCGGTATGCGCATAGGCCTTGGCAGCCAGACGGCGGCGCAGATCGAGCTGGGTCGATCCGCCGGTCGCCTGCATGGCGGCGATCACGTCACTATAGTCGGCCGTATCCACCACCACGGTGACATAGCCATGGTTCTTGGCGGCAGAGCGGATCATCGCCGGACCGCCGATATCGATATTCTCGATGCAGGTGGCGAAATCGGCGCCCTTGGCGACAGTTGCGGCAAACGGATAGAGGTTCACCACCACCAGATCGATCGGCGGGATATTGTGCTTGTCCATCGCCGCCTTGTGCTCGGGCTCATCGCGCAGCGCCAGGATGCCGCCATGGATGGTCGGGTGCAGCGTCTTGACGCGGCCATCCATCATTTCGGGGAAGCCGGTATGCTCAGCCACCTCCTTCACCGCGACGCCGGCCTCCTTCAGGGCCTTGTAGGTGCCGCCGGTGGACAGGATTTCGACGCCGAAACCGGCCAGCGCCCGGCCGAATTCGACCAGTCCGGTCTTGTCCGAAACGGAGAGCAAAGCGCGGCGGATGGGGATCAGATCGACAGTCATCGGCAGGACCTTACATGATCGGGTGGGGTGGGCGGCGAGGCTATAGCACGCTAAGGCCACACCCGGAAGGCGTGGAAAATATCCCCTATTCCAAGGGGTTATGGGATTTGTGCCGGGCGACGATCCATGCTACACGAGGCCCCCATGCGCTCTTACCTGGAATTTGAAAAGCCCATCGCCGAGCTTGAGGCGAAGATCGCCGAACTCAGGCAGCTGGCCGATGGCGGCAACACCGATATCACCGAAGATCTCGAGCGGCTGGAAGCCAAGGCGGCCCAGCAGCTTCAGGCGACCTATGCCAGGCTCAATGCCTGGCAGAAGACCCAGGTCGCCCGGCACCAGGACCGCCCGCATTTTGCCGATTACGTGGCGGCGCTGATCGAGGATTACGTGCCGCTGGCGGGCGACCGCAATTTCGCCGAGGATTCGGCGATCACCGGCGGCATGGGACGCTTCCGCGGCCGCGCCGTGATGGTGATCGGCCACGAGAAAGGCCGCGGCATCGAAGGTCGCGTGAAGCATAATTTCGGCATGGCCAAGCCCGAAGGCTATCGCAAGGCGATCCGCCTGATGCGGCTGGCCGACCGCTTCCGCCTGCCGGTGATCACCCTGGTGGACACCGCCGGCGCCTATCCGGGCGTGCAGGCGGAAGAGCGCGGCCAGGCCGAGGCGATTGCCCGTGCCATCGACTGCTGCCTCGATATCCGCGTGCCGCTGGTCTCCGCCGTGGTGGGCGAGGGCGGCTCGGGCGGCGCGGTTGCCCTGGCAGCGGCCAACCGCGTGGTGATGTTTGAACATGCGATCTATTCGGTGATCTCGCCGGAAGGCTGTGCCGCCATCCTGTGGAACGATGGCAGCCGCGCGCCGGATGCGGCCGAGGCCCTGCGGCTGACGGCAGACGATCTGCTGAAGCTCAAAGTGGTGGATGAAGTGGTGAAGGAACCCGTCGGCGGCGCTCACCGCAATCCCGCCCAGGCGATCGCGGCGCTCGGCGAGTCGCTGGATCGTCACTTGCGCGATCTGGTCGGCCAGGAGCCGGGCGCCCTGCGTGAGGCGCGGCGCCGCAAGTTCCTCGAAATGGGCAGCAGCGGGCTGTAATCGCCTTTCACTAAAAAGATCAGGTCACGGCGGCGGCGTTTCGGATGCCGCCGCCGTTTCTTCTGCGGGCTGCGCGTCTTCCGCAGGCGGCGTCTCATCGAGCGGAATGGTGACGATGGCTGTCGTTCCATTCTGCTTGTGGAAGGTGATGGTGCCGCGCAACTGGCCCAGCAATCCGTTGATCAGCTGCAGGCCGGAGCGGCGGCTGCCCGCGCCTTCATAGCCGATGCCGTCATCCCGCACCCTGATTTCGGCGGCATGGCCAAGATGCTTCAGGGAAACGGATATGCGGCCACCCTCGCGTCCTACAAAGGCATGTTTCATCGTGTTGCTGAGCAGCTCCAGCACGATCAGGGCGGCCGGCATGGCAATCGAGATGCCCATCGGCACCGGTTCGATATCGTAATCGAGCGAAATTGCGGCTTCCGGCGGCACAATGGCGGGATTGTTGCAGAGCGTGCGGATGAACGCGCCGAAATCCACTGCGCCGTATTCCTGCGAATTGTAGAGGATGTTGTGGACTTCCGAGATCGCCCAGACACGCTGCTCGATCTCTTCCAGCACGGTCTTCGCCTCTGGCGCTTCGCGTCCGCGCAGCCGCATCAGGCCTTGCACCATCATCAGATTGTTGCGGACCCGGTGATTGAGTTCCTTGAACAGGGTCTCGCGGAACCTGGCGAGCCGGTTGGCCTCATCAAGCTGCTGCTGTGCGATGGCCGTCCGCCGCAATGCGCGTTCGGCCTGCAGCAACTGCGAGGCCTGGGTGGAGGCGAAGAAGCCGAGAATGGCAGTCACAAGAAAGAACAGCGTGATCGGGATCACATCGAGGATCCAGGCGTCCCGAACGCTTGCCTTGGAGACGCCGGTCACTGCGAAAAGCGGCAGATCGCCGATGCGCCGGACGGCGTAATAGCGTGACACACCATCGCTATAGCCGGGGCCGTCATAAACGCCGGCATCCGATTGGGCGATGATCTGCATTGGAGGCGCGTTGCGCGGTACCGAATAGGGCGGCTCGTCGATGATATGCCGCAGCAGCACTTTTCCATCGGTACGCAGCAATGCCGCCGATGAGCCGGGTTGCGCTGCGATCTCCTGCATGAAGAGTGCGAGTCTTTCGGTATCGGACGCCGCGGTGAGCACGCCCTGAAAATCCTCACCACTGCGCCGTTTCGCCAGAACCAGTGCGTCGCGATTGGCGGGCCATAGCATGACACGGTCCAGCACGATGGTGTCGGCTTGCAGCAGCGTCTGGAAATAGCTGCGATGCGACAGATTGGCCTGCAGCGGATAGGTGCGGCTGCCCGCTATCATGTTGCCCTGCGCATCCATCACGCCGAGGCTGGTGGTGAATTTTAGTCCCGCATCGAGCTGGGCCAGCCGGCGATGCAGGGCCTCGGCTTCCATATCGGGATGCTCATCCAGAATGCGGTCGATCTGGTCGAGCAGCAGACGCTTGGTCTGGATGACACGCAGAAAATGCTGACTGAGCAGTTCCGCCGTCTGCCGGTTCGTGGCAATGGTCGCGCTCAGATGGCTTTGCCAAAGCTGATACGACCAGACCAGGGCGATGACGGTGGGCAGGATCAGCGTGCCGATCCGGAGCCAGCGCAATATCCGATCGCCCCGTTCAGTCGGCAAACGCCCTTCCTCCCGTTGCTATGCCCATTGTTATGGTTGTTATGCTTATGTGGTTTGGGCGGAACCGGGCCAAATGCTAGCGTAGGATTCCGTCCGACGGCTAGATATTTGCTGTCTTTTCAGATCGGGAGCGCCAAATTGGCAGCCGACCCGCCGAAGTGCTGCCGCGCAGACGCGGGATCAATCAAGCCAGCTTCGCCCGCTCGACCGCAATCTGCGCCGCCAGTGCAGCATTGTTCTTCACCAGTGCGATATTGGCCTTCAGGCTTGCGCCTGCGGTCAGCTTGTTGATGCGGTCCAGCAGGAAGGGCGTCACGGCCTTGCCCGCAATGCCGCGCTGCTCGGCTTCCGCTAGGGCATCGGCGATGATTGTGTCGATCATCGCCGCATCCAGGCTGTCGGCCTCCGGGATCGGATTGGCGATCAGCAGTCCGCTGCCCGAGCCAAGCTGGCGATGCAGCTTGATCGCGGCTGCAATCTCGGCGGCGGTATCGAGCCGCAGATCGGTCTTGCAGCCGCTGCTGCGGGTGAAAAAGGCCGGGAAGTCGCTGGTGCCGACGCCGATCACCGGTACGCGCTGGGTCTCCAGCACTTCCAAAGTCTTCGGGATGTCGAGGATCGATTTGGCGCCGGCGCAGACCACGGCAACCGGCGTGCGGCCCAGTTCGATCAGATCGGCGGAGATGTCGAATGTCTGTTCCGCGCCGCGATGCACGCCGCCGATGCCGCCGGTGGCGAACACCTCGATGCCGGCGAGCGCCGCCAGCAGCATGGTGGCCGAGACGGTCGTTCCCGCATTGCGCTTCTGCACGGCCATGATGGCGAGATCGCGGCTCGATGCCTTGGCGGCCTGGCGATCTGCTGCGATGGCTTTTAGCGCTGCTGCATCCAGTCCGATGCGGAACTCTCCCGCGATCACCGCAATGGTCGCCGGCACCGCGCCATGATCGTGCACGATGCGCTCGACGGTTTGCGCCATCGCGAGATTGTCGGGATAGGGCATGCCATGGCTGACGATGGTCGATTCCAGCGCGACGACCGGGTGGCGTTCGGCCAGTGCTGCAGCAACTTCAGGGGCGATGACCAGTGGCAGACCGGCGGCTTTATCGCGCATGCAGGTTTTCTCCTACGCCCAGCAAGGCGGGCGACATGTCTGGCCGCACCGTGGCATCGCTGGCAATGGTCAGCGCCGCCGCGCGCATGCCTGTGGCAACGGCTTCGGTCAGCGGCGCGCCGCAGGAAATCTGCCACAGACAGCCGCCGATCAAGGCGTCGCCGGCGCCGGTGACATCGACGCAAGTCGTCGCCGCGGCAGGCAGAAAGGTGCAGCCGTCCTGATCTGCCAGCAGGCAGCCTTCGGCCCCCAGCATCACCACCACCCGCGCAGCCCCGGCGGACTGGATGTGCAAAGCCGCCTGCACCGGCACGGGAACGGCCTGATCAGCGATGGCCGCCGCTTCGTCGCGGTTGAGGAACAGCAGATCAATGCCGGACAGATCCTGCGGCAGGCGCTTTGCCTTCGGCGCCGAGACCGCATCGACGGCCAGCCGAAAGCTGCCCTTGCGCCGCCGCTGCAGCAGCGTGTTCAGGGTCTCGGGGGGCAGGTTGCAATCGGCAAACACCCAATCGGCCTTCTCGATGGGCAGTTTGCCGAGCCAGCCGGGCGTCAGGTCCTCGAAGATCGCCATCTCCGCCAGGCCGATCAGCAGCCGGCCTTCCGGCTCCAGCACGGCGATATACTCCGCCGTGCGCCGATGCGGATTGCGGCCGATGAGATCGACCTGAACATTCAACGCCGCAAGATGATCCAGCAGGGCCGTGCCGTTGCCGCCTTCTCCGACCAATGTCGCCAGCGCGGTTGAAACGCCAAGCCGTGCCAGGGTTTCCGCCACGTTGCGAGCCACGCCGCCGAAGCTCTGCGCGGCATCCACGGGATTGGAGGTCGCAAACTGCGGCGCGGCACGGCCGCGGTATTTGCGGTCGATTACCGCGCCGCCTAAGCAGAGGATATGATGCCTTGTCGCGTTCGCTGTCACGCCCCGCAGCTTGCGAAGCGCCACAGGGCCGGTCAAGCCGGCTCAGCAGGGCAGGCTGAAAATGAATTCGTGATAATCCTGGCCGCGCTGGGCGAGGATCGAATTCAGCCGCTCGGCGCCCGCGCGCATGCCGGCATTGCGGTCGGCATGGCGGCTTTCCTCGGTCAGCAGGTCGCGATAGATCGGCTCGATGGCGGCCAGAGCCGCGCGGTCCGGCGCGCGCCGGTTGGAATGATAGCCGCTGATCTTGCCGTTATCGTCATAGCTCGGCGTGACATGGGCCAGCACCCAGTAATGATCGCCGTTCTTTGCCAGGTTCTTCACATAGGCAAAGATTTCGTTCCCCGATTTGATGTGGTCCCACATCATTTTGAAGACGCAGCGCGGCATGTCGGGATGCCGCAGGATGCTGTGCGGCTGGCCGATGAGTTCCGCTTCGCCATACAGGCCAATCTTGCAGAAGACATCGTTCGCATAGGTGATGCGACCCTGCAGATCGGTCTTGCTGACGATGATGTCGTCTTCGGAAAAACTACGCTCACGATTGGTCGGAACGGGACGCTTCATACCTGAATCCAAAGGAAGGAAATCGCCCGCTGTTTTAAGTAACATTGGCGGGGAGTCAATACTGTTACCCTCTGAAACAATTCTCCGGCTGCGAATGGTTTTCGCCCGATTCCGCATCTGGGGATGCGGATTTATCTCGCGTTGAGGATGGTGCGTCCGGCTAGACGCCAGCGGGAAAGCCGGGTCGATGGGCTGGTATATTGTCCGACAATCAGGCCGCGGGACGCTTCTTCACGAGCTGCGTGCCGAAGAAACTCATCACCGTTTCGCCCTTCTGGTTCTCGATCCAGTATTTCATCTTCACGATGCCGCGGTCGGGCTTGGACTGGCTTTCGCGTTTCTCCTCGATTCGCGCCCTGCCAAAGAGGGTGTCGCCCGGACGTACCGGCAGATACCAGCGCAGCTCGTCCAGGCCGGGCGAGCCCATGCTGCCTTTACCCAGCAGGCCCGCCTGCAGCAGCATGCGAAAGCCCAAAAGGCCGGTCTGCCAGCCGGAGGCGATCAGCCCGCCATAGATCGAGGCTTCGGCAGCCTGCTTGTCGAGATGGAAAGGCTGCGGATCGTAAGTAAAAGCGAAGTTCAGGATCTCGGCCTCCGAGATGGTGACGCCATCGGCCACGATCACTTCGCCGGTCTCGTAATCCTCATAATAACGGTCGCGCTTGCTCATCTTGCTTCCCTGTCTTCTTACAAGCTGTGGCCTCGGAAAAAGTCCTGCACATCGGCAACGAAGATATCCGGCTGCTCCATCGCCACGAAATGCCCGCCGTGCTCCAGGTCGCGCTGCCGCACGACGTTATAGCCGCGCGCCAGCCATCCCTGCGGCGGCGGGGGAACCAGGTCCCAGGGCGGCAGCAGGAAGGCGGTCGGCGGCGAAACGAATTCGCCCGGCTTCAGAGCCAGATCGCCGCTGCGCCCGGCCGCCCAGTAGATCCAGGTCGATGCCGCCGCCGTATCGGTCAGCCAGTAGAGCGCGATATTCGCAATCAGGTGATCCATGTCGAAAGGCGGCGCGCGGTCGACGGATGCGCGCGAAAAGCCGTGGAATTTCTCAACGATCCAGCCGGCCAAGCCCGCCGGGCTGTCGCTCAGCCCATAGCCTAATGTCGTCGGCTTGGTGGCCTGGATCGCGTGATAGCCGGTTTCGGTCGCCTGGATTGCTTTGACACGGCCGATCCAGGCCTTCTCGGCCTCGCTCAGCGGCGCGCCGTCTTTGGTCAGGGGTGGCCGCAGCGGCACCATGTTGAGATGCAGCGCCGCCACATGATCGGCGTGATCGACCCCCAGCCATGACGAGACAATCGAGCCCCAGTCTCCGGCCTGCGCGAAGAAACGCTCAAAGCCGAGACTCTCCACCATCAGATCGCGCCACAGGCGCGCAATGACGCGCGGCGAGATCGGGCGGCTCAAGGGCATGGAGAAGCCGTAGCCGGGCAGGCTCGGGCAGATCACGGTGAAGGCATCTTCGGCTTTGCCGCCGAATCGCTCCGGATGCGCCAGCTTCTCGATCACGTCGATGAACTCCAGCACCGAGCCGGGCCAGCCATGGCTGAGCAGCAGCGGTCTGGGATTGCTGCCCGAGCCGCGCTCGATCACCACATGCACATTCTGCAACCCGCCGGTATCGGCGCGTTTCAGCAAGACGATATATTGCTCGAAGCGATTGAGCTTCGCTTCCCATGCCCGCCAATCGAAGCCGTCGCGCCAGCGTGCAACGAAGCGGCGCATGTAGCCGCCGTTGCTGCCATATTGCCAGGCGGCATCGTCCGGCTCTGCCGGCCAGCGCGTCAGCGCCAACCGCGCCTTGAGATCGTCCAGCGCCTCTTGCGGAATGTTGACCGTGAAGCGCCGGGCGTCCGGCGACACCTTCATAGTCCCGGCAGCCATGGCTTGAGCCCGATCGGCATGGCGTTCCTCCTGTTTGCCGTCGAGCCAGCCACAGGCGGAAGGCCATTGCAAGCGGTCTATTTCAAGCGTGACCTACAAGCCTTCGATGGCGAGCGCGGCAAACGTCGCCAGCCAGTGCTCGCCGCCATAATGGCCGCTCTCCAGGAAGGGCAGGCTGGCCGCCTCATGCGCTGCCGCCGCAAAAAGCAGCGGTGCCGCCGCATCCCCCCTCAGATGCCTGGCGATGCCGCGCAGGCACCAGGCGCGGCTTAAGTTCAGGCCGTCGAGATGCACGCCCTTGGCATCGGCGCGGTCGGATACCATGGCCGGCTGCGGCAGGTTTCGCTGCAGGAAGCGTCTGAACCAGGCGGCGAACTCGCCCTCCGGCAGCAGCTCCGCGCTCAATAAGGCTTCGATTAGGCCGCCGGACAGGAAGTCGTCGCCATTGGGCTCATAGTGAATGGGATAATCGGCGTCCTCGGCGAAGAAGCGCCGTGCGGCAGCGCCGATCGTCGCCGCCAAAGCCTCGTCTTTGACGGTGCGCGCATAATACAGCGCCAGCAGCATGCCGAAGGCGGTGTTGAAATGCGTGCCGACCCGGATCGGATAGCTCAGCTTTGCCAGATAAGGCGGGAAGGCTTCCGCGATATGGCGTTCCAGCGGCGCCAGCGCCGCACGCCAGGTTTCGGCCTGGGCATGCGGCCATAGCCTCAGTTCTGCCGACAGCGCCAGCAGCCAGCCCCAGCCATAGGGCCGCTCCCAGGTGCCGCGTCCGGGCACCCGCATATAAGCCGCCTCGGCTTCGCCGGCTTCCGGCGTGAAATGCGAGGCGAAAAGCTGTGCGGCTTCATCGGCAAACGGCAGGTCGGGATAGCGGCGCAGGCAGCGCGCCAGCAGCCACCAGCCATGCACCGAAGAATGCCAGTCATAGCTGCCATAGAAGATCGGATGCAGTGTGCGCGGCGAGCGCAGGTCATCCGGGCCGGTCAGGTAATGCGCGATGTTGTTCGGATACTCGCGCGCCAGATTGCGCATCGGCAAGGCGGCAAAGCGCGCAGCCTGATCACGGGTGAGTGTGGGTTGTGTGGTGCTGGTCATGTCGCCATGATGGCATGCGGGGATGCACAGACAAGCGTCTGCTGGCTGCTGGAACAGAAGGAACCCCTGGCCTTCACGTGACCTTTTCTGGATGCGGCAACCGGCGTCGCCGCCGGTCCCCATTACTTGCCGTGGCAGTATTTGTACTTCTTGCCTGAGCCGCAAGGGCAGGGAGCGTTGCGCGGCGTGCTCTTCCAGGTCGCCGGATCGTCAGGATCGACCTGATTGCCACGCGCCACGGTCACCGGCCGGGCAGGCAGGGCGCGGGCGGCATCGCCATCGTCACCATCGATATCCTCGCCGCGGCTTTCATGCATTTCCATCGGCTGCGACGGCCGCGCGAAGAGATCCTGCGGCGGCTCTTCGGCGCGCACTTCGACGCGGGCGAGGATCGCGGTCACCTGCTCGCGCACGCGCGCCAGCATCTGCTCGAACAGCGCAAAGGCCTCGCGCTTGTATTCGTTCAGCGGATCCTTCTGCGCATAGGCGCGCAGGCCGATGGCCTGGCGCAGGTAATCGAGGTTGTGCAGATGCTCCTTCCAAGTCTGGTCCAGCACCTGCAGCAGCAGGCTGCGCTCGACCATGCGCATCACTTCAGGTCCAAAATTAGCGGCCTTTTCGGCCATCTTGCGGTCGACCGCGTCATGCAGCCGCTCGCGGATCGCCTGATCGGCGATGCCTTCTTCCCTGGCCCAGTCGACAATCGGCAGGTTCAGCGCAAAGACGCGGGCAACTTCCTGCTGCAGGCCTTCGGCATCCCACTGCTCGGCATAGGCCTTTTCGGGGATGTGGCGGCTGACCATCTCGTCGACGATCTCGCGCCGCATGTCGGTGATGGTCTCCGACACGTCCTGGCTCTGCATCAATTCGATGCGCTGCTCGTAAACGACCTTGCGCTGGTCGTTCATCACGTCGTCGAACTTCAGCAGGTTCTTGCGGATCTCGTAATTGCGCGCTTCAACCTTCTGCTGCGCCTTTTCCAGCGCCTTGTTGATCCAGGGATGGGTGATCGCCTCGCCTTCCTGCAGGCCCAAGCGCTGCAGCATGCTGTCCATGCGCTCGGAGCCGAAGATGCGCAGCAGGTCGTCTTCCAGCGAGAGGAAGAATTTCGACGCGCCCGGATCGCCCTGGCGGCCCGAACGGCCGCGCAGCTGGTTGTCGATGCGGCGGCTTTCATGGCGCTCGGTGCCGATCACGTAAAGGCCGCCGGCCGCCAGCACCTTTTCCTTCTCGGCGGCGACTTCCGCGCGGATCTCCTCGGCGCGCTTGGCGGCGGCCGCCTCATCCAGCCCCTGCGTTTCCTGCAGGATGCGCATCTCGGCATTACCGCCGAGCTGAATGTCGGTGCCACGGCCGGCCATGTTGGTGGCAATCGTCACGGCGCCGAGGCGACCGGCCTGGGCCACGATGAAGGCTTCCTGATCGTGATGGCGCGCGTTCAG
The DNA here is from genome assembly GCF_937960835.1 of uncultured Ferrovibrio sp. Lineage (GTDB taxonomy): Bacteria > Pseudomonadota > Alphaproteobacteria > Ferrovibrionales > Ferrovibrionaceae > Ferrovibrio. The sequence goes on along the minus strand of NZ_CALGPC010000001.1, from coordinate 31,139 downwards.
GACGTTATGCGGAATCTTCTTCTGCTTGAGGAAGTCCGACAGCAGCTCGGACTTCTCGATGGAGACCGTGCCGACCAGCACCGGCTGGCCCTTGGCGCGGCATTCCTCGATCAGCTTGACGATCGCCTGATACTTCTCGTTGGCGGTGCGGTAGACCTCGTCATCGGCATCGATACGCGCCACCGGCACGTTGGTCGGAATCTCGATGACGTCCAGCTTGTAGATGTCGGCAAACTCGGCCGCTTCCGTCGAAGCCGTGCCGGTCATGCCGGCCAGCTTCGGATACATGCGGAAGTAATTCTGGAAGGTGATCGAGGCCAGCGTCTGGTTCTCGGTCTGCACCGTGACGCCTTCCTTGGCCTCCAGCGCCTGATGCAGGCCATCGGAATAGCGCCGGCCTTCCATCATGCGGCCGGTGAATTCATCGATGATGATGACCTTGTCATCCTTCACGATGTAGTCGACATCGCGGGTGAACAGCACATGCGCGCGCAGGGCCTGGTTGGCATGGTGCACGACGGTAATGTTCTCGATGTCGTAGAGCGATTCCGACTTCAGCAGCCCGGCCTCACGCAGCAGCTGCTCCATATGCTCGGTGCCGCTTTCTGTGAAGCTCACCGCGCGCTGCTTCTCGTCCTTTTCGTAATCCTCAGGCGTCAGCTTCGGAATCAGCGCATTGACCTGCGTGTAAAGCGACGAGGTGTCTTCCGACGGACCGGAGATGATCAGCGGCGTACGCGCTTCGTCGATCAGGATCGAGTCCACTTCGTCGACGATGGCGAAGTTGAACGGACGCTGCACCATCTGCTCGCGCTGGAACTTCATGTTGTCGCGCAGATAGTCGAAGCCGTATTCGTTGTTGGTGCCGTAGGTCACGTCGCAGGCATAGGCCTCGCGGCGCTCCTCGTCGGTCAGGCCGTGCACGATGACGCCGACGGTGAGGCCGAGGAAGCGATAGACGCGGCCCATCCATTCGGCGTCGCGCCGGGCCAGGTAGTCGTTCACGGTGACGACATGCACGCCCTTGCCGGTCAGCGCGTTGAGATACACAGCGAGCGTGGCGACCAGCGTCTTGCCTTCGCCGGTCTTCATCTCGGCGATGCGGCCGTCATGCAGCACCATGCCGCCGATCAGCTGCACGTCATAATGGCGCTGGCCCAGCACCCGCTTGGCTGCCTCGCGCACCACGGCGAAGGCTTCCGGCAGCAGATCGTCGAGATCGGCGCCGTTGGCGAGCTTCTGCTTGAACTCGACCGTCTTGGCCTGCAGGGCCGCATCCGAAAGCTTGGAAATTTCCGGCTCCAGAGCGTTGATCGCCTGAACTGTCTTCGAATAGGCCTTCACCGCGCGGTCGTTGGCCGAACCGAACAGTTTCTTGGCGAGCGCGCCCAACATGCGGTACCCCTGAAATTTTTCGCTAAACTGCCGTCACGCAACAGGAACCGGCAAATAGAAACCCGCGTGACAGATAAGCGCTGCCCCCCTCAATGTCAACGAAGCGGGGCTGCGGCACAGCGGCCGGTGCCAGCCGTCCGGGCCGGATTGACCCGCGACGATTCAAGGGGTTACATCCAGCGGTCAACGAAAGGTGTCCCCGTGAGTGCTCCCGCAACCGATCTGTCATCTGCCGCCCGGATCGATCCGGTCAAACTGGCCCAGGACCTGATCCGCTGTCCCAGCGTCACCCCGGCCGACGAGGGCGCTTTGGGGATTCTGGAGGCGGCGCTGAAGCCGCTCGGCTTCGACTGCCAGAGATTGCGGTTTTCCGCACCCGGCACGCCGGATATCGACAATCTCTATGCCCGCTGGGGCCAGCCCGGCCAGGGCAGGAATTTCTGCTTCGCCGGCCATACCGACGTGGTGCCGGTGGGCGACCGCAAGGCCTGGACGGTGGATCCCTTCGGGGGCGAGATCATCGACGGCCAGCTATATGGCCGGGGCGCTTCCGACATGAAATCCGCCATTGCCGCCTTCGTTGCGGCGGCGGGCCGCTTCCTGGCTTCGCGCAACGGCAAATTCTCGGGCTGCATCAGCCTGCTGATCACCGGCGATGAGGAAGGCCCGGCGATCAATGGCACGGTGAAGGTGTTGCAGCATCTGGCCGAACAGGGCGAGAAGCTCGACGCCTGCGTGGTCGGCGAGCCGACCAATCCGCGCCAGTTGGGCGAGATGATGAAGATCGGCCGCCGCGGCTCGCTTACCGCGCGCATCACCGTGCATGGCATCCAGGGCCATGTCGGCTATCCGCATCTGGCCGACAATCCGATCCCGCGCCTGCTCGATATCCTCACCGCGCTGAAGACGCGGCGGCTTGATACCGGCAATGTGCATTTCGAGCCGTCGAATCTGGAAATCACCACCATCGATGTCGGCAATCCGGCCAACAACGTGATCCCGGCCTCGGCCCATGCGGTGCTCAACATCCGCTACAACACCGAGCAGACCGCGGATGGCCTGAAAAGCTGGATCACGCGGGTCTGCGAATCCGTCTGCGGCAGCCAGGGCAACGGCGCGCGCTTCGACCTGGTTCTGGAAGACGGCGCCATGCCGTTCCTCACCAAGCCCGGCCCCTTCGTTGCCGCCATGGCCGATGCCGTGCGCGAAGGCACCGGCCGCGAGCCGGAACTCAGCACCACCGGCGGCACCTCGGATGCGCGCTTCATCCAGGCCTATTGCCCGGTGGTGGAATTCGGTCTGGTCGGCCAGACCATGCATAAGGTGGATGAGCGGGCCGCCGTTGCCGATATCCAGGCGCTCTCGGTCGTCTATGAGGGCATGCTGCGGCGCTTTTTCGACTCCGCGACGGCATGAGTCTTCCCAGTGGTGCTGAGATTGCCGCCGCCCTGCGTGGCCTGGCTGCCGCGCTGCGCGGCGATCCGGCCGCGCCGTCCTGGTATGACCTCTCGGTCGACGGCTTCTGGCGTTCCTTCTGGCCGCCGCTGATCGCCGCAGCGGCCTATTTCGCGATCCTGCAGCCCGGTGTCATCGAGGGCGCCATTGAGGGAGCCATCGAGGGCGTGATCGAAGGCGCCGTGGACAGTGCGGACGGGCTGGCCGGGATGGAAGCCAGCCGGCTCGGCTTCAGCCTGGTTCAGGCTGTGCTGTTTCTCGCTTCCTGGCTCATCTATCTGGCGGCAATGGTGGTGCTGTGCCGCGCCTTCCGGCTCACCGACCGCTTTGCCGTTTTCGTCACGCTCTACAACTGGGCGCAGGGCATCGTCTCGATGATCAGCGTGCCGGTGCTGGCCGCGACGCAATGGGGCCTGCTGCCGGCCAGCGCCATGGCGGGATGGAATTTCGTTCTGTTATTCGTCTGGCTTTATGTCGTCGCGCAGATCGCGCGGGTTACTTTCGGCGCAACGCCGATTCTCGCGATGGGGATTGCGGCGCTCGATCTCGGGATTGCCCTGCTGCTGCACGGCCTTGCAGGGTCACTGCTATAGCAGAGCTTAGGTGCGGACGATCACCAGGTAGCCCAGATAGCTGAGATAGGCGGCGACGAACAGCATGCCTTCGCCGCGCGAGACCTGCCGTCCGCTATAGAAGACCGGCACGCAGGCCAGTGCCACCGCCACCATCACCGGAATATCGATCTTGATCAGCGACGGCGCCACGGGGATGGGCGAGGACGGCACGACGCAGGTCACGCCAAGGATGATCAGGATGTTATAGGCGCTGCTGCCCAGCAGGTTGCCGATGGCAATGTCGCGCTGTCGCCGGATCGTCGAAACCAGTGTGGTGACCAGTTCCGGCGACGAGGTTCCGATCGCCACGACGGTCAGCCCGATGAATTCATCCGACACGCCCCAGAGCTTCGCCAGCTCGACGGCGCCGGCCACCAGCCAGTCCGCGCCCACGACGATGATGGCAATCCCCGCCAGCAATGCCGCTGTGTCGAACAGCGTCGAGCCCAGCGAGGGGGGCGGCGGCTCGCCCTGCGCCGCGGCATAGGCAAGCTTCGTGGCGCGGCTTTCCCGCCGTGCCGCCTGGATCAGAACCATCGTGTAGATCACCCCGGCGGCGATCAGGAGTGCACCATCAAGCCGGGTCAGTTCGCCGTCCAGGGTCATCGCCAGCAATGCGCAGGAGGCGATCACGATCATCGGCAGGTCGATGCGCAGCGTATCGTTCCGCAGGGCCAGCGACTGGATCGACGCGCTCAGGCCCAGGATGAACAGGATGTTGACCACATTGGTTCCGGCGATGTTGCCGATGGCAAGATCGCCGCTGCCCTTCAGGGCGGCCTCGATGCCGACGGCCAGTTCCGGCGCGCTGGTGCCCAGGGCGACGACGGTCAATCCGATGATGGTGGGCGAAATACCAAGCCGCGTGGCCAGCCGGGTGCCGCCGCGCACCAGCAGCTCGGAGCCAATGATGAGGACAACCAGCCCCGCGAGCGTCCAGCCGAACGCGCTCAGCATCCTTTGGCCCGCCAGGTCATGCGGTTTTCAGCTCGGCGAACCAGCCAAGCCGCCGCATCAGCAGCTTCTCAGCCTCCAGCATCAGCATCAGACCAGCCCCCAGGGCGATGATCAGCGTTCCATCCGCCAGGCTGAGGGGGCGGGTTTCGAACAGGGCCTGCATGAAGGGCGCGTAGGTGAACAGAAGCTGTGCCACCACGAGGATGGCGATGGCGATCCATACCGCAGGGGTGCCAATCACGCCTTTCCAGGTCAGCGACGTCATGTGCAGATAGCGGACGTTGAACAGATAGAAGATCTCGCCGACGATGAACATGTTGACCACCATCGTACGGGCAGTCTCAAGGTCGCGTCCACTGCGCAACGCATAGAAGAACAGCCCCAGCGAGACCGCGGCCAGCAGGATCGAAACGATCACTACCCGCCATAGCAGGAAGGGAGACAGCAGCGGCGCGTCGGAGCGCCGGGGCGCTCTGCGCATCACGCCCGGCTCCGGCGGCTCAAACGCGAGCACCAGACCCAGCGTGCTGGCCAGGATCAGGTTGACCCACAGGATCTGCGTGGCGCTCATCGGCAGGGCAAAGCCGACCAGGATCGCCAGCACCATGGCCAGCGTCTCGGCGCCGTTGGTGGGAATCTCCCAGGAAATCACCTTGCGGATATTGTCATGCACGGTTCGGCCTTCGCTCACCGCGTTGACGATGGACGCGAAATTGTCGTCCAGCAGCACCATCTGCGACGCTTCCTTGGCCGCTTCTGTGCCCTTGATGCCCATCGCGGTGCCGACATCGGCCTGCCGCAGCGACGGCGCATCGTTGACCCCGTCGCCGGTCATTGCCACCACATGCCCGTTGGCCTGCAGGGCGCTGACGATGCGCAGTTTGTGTTCCGGGCTGGTGCGGGCGAAGACCGAAACCTCCTGCACCAGCTTGCGCAGCTCCTGATCCGACAGTCTTTCGATCTCGGCGCCGGTCGCCGCCTTCGGCTCATCGGCAAGATTGAGCTGCCGTGCAATCGCCAGCGCCGTCGCAGCATGATCGCCGGTGATCATCTTCACCGCGATGCCGGCGGCGCGGCATTGCGCAACCGCGGTGATCGCCTCCGGCCGCGGCGGATCGATGAAGCCGATGATGCCGATGAATTCGACGCCGTCTTTCAAATCGTCGAAACCGATGCGCGTCTTCGCCGCATCCAGATGCTTGATGCCGAAGCCCAGCACGCGTTCGCCTGCCGCGCCAGCCTGCGCGATGCGCTCATGCCACACGGCCTGGTCGGCCTGCGGCAGCGACATGTTGAGCAGCGTCTCGGCCGCGCCCTTGACGAAAATGACATGCCCGCCCTCGGGACTTGCATGCAGCGTCGCCATGAAGCGATGGGCGGCATCGAAGGGAATCTCATCCAGCCGCCGCCACCGCGCTCTTTCCGTTGCTGGATCGAGTCCGGCTTTCATCGCCGCGGCCAGCAATGCGCCTTCCATGGGATCGCCATGGACCATCCATTGGTCTTCGTGGCGCTGCAGTTCGGCATCGTTGCAGAGCAGGCCGCAGCGCAGCACCGGGTCCGCCAGCGCATTCGCGCTGTGCGCGGCATTACCGTCCACCGTCAGCTCACCTTCGGGCGCATAGCCGGTGCCGCTCACCATCACTAGGCCCTGCGGGGCGACGATGCGCCGGACCGTCATCTCGTTGCGGGTCAAGGTACCGGTCTTGTCGGTGCAGATCACCGTGGTGGCGCCCAGCGTCTCGACAGCCGGCAGTTTGCGGATCACTGCGTTGCGTGCTGCCATGCGGCGCACGCCGATGGCCAGGGTAATCGTGATCACCGCCGGCAGGCCTTCCGGCACGATGCCGACCGCCAATGCGACCACCGCGATCAGCGCTTCGACCCAGTCGTAATCGCGGAACAGAACGGCGAAAGTGAAAAGCGCCGCGCCGCCGATCAGCACGAACCAGGTGAAGCGCCGCGCAAACGCATCGATCTGGCGCAGCAGCGGCGTGCTCAGCGGCTCGACGTTCTGCAGCAGCTTGCTGATATGGCCGATCTGTGTACCCAGGCCGGTCTCGACCACGACGCCAATGCCCTGGCCGGCGGCAACCAGGGTGCCGGAGAAAGCCATGCCGCTGCGGTCGCCCAACCCGGTATCGGCGGGAACGGCCTCTTCGTTTTTCTGCGCGGCGACGGATTCGCCGGTCAGCAGCGCCTCGTCGATCAGCAGGCGACGGGCGCGCAGCAGCCGCAGATCGGCAGGAACCCGGTCGCCAGCTTCAAGGTAGACGATGTCGCCGGGAACCAGATCGCGCACCGCGACATGCCGGCGCTCGCCATCGCGCAGGACGCTGGCGCTGGGCGCGATCATGTTGCGGATGGCGTTCAGCGCCTTCTCGGCTTTGCCTTCCTGAATGAAACCGACCACCGCATTGACGATCACCACGGCGACGATGACGACGGCGTCGACAAGATGACCCAGCAGGAAGGCCGCCACTGCGGCCACCAGCAGGAAGTAGATCAGCACATTGTTGAACTGCGCCAGGAAACGCAGCAGCGCGGAACGCCCTGTGGCGGCGGGCAATTCGTTCGGCCCATGGGTTGCAAGGCGCTCAGCCGCCACGCTGCTGGAAAGGCCTTGCCTGGTCGTGCCCAGTGTTTCCAGGACGGCATCCTGCGTCAGGCTATGCCACGGCGTTTCGGTTCGTCCCGTACTGGTCACGGTATGTTTACTCCCCCGCATGTCCGGTGAAATGCTCTGTTCAATTGCGTCAGCCGATTCCCTCGGCCCGGTCACTGTGATATCTCCGCATTTGATATACCGATTGTTCTTCGGAGATATTTTGATTCATATCAGTTGGCCAGGATGCCTTCGCCGGTAGTCTGGATCGCCGAAACCCGTCGCGGACGCAAGAATGAAGGAGGCAGAATAGTATGAAGAAAATCCTTGTTGCCACGGATTTCTCCCCGCGCTCCGATCGCGCTATCCGGCGCGGCGTGCTGCTGGCCAAGGATTTCGGCGCGTCCCTGACCTTGCTTCATGTGGTCGATAACGACCAGCCCGACCGTATTGTTCAGGCCAAGCGCGAGGCCGCGACCGCGCTGCTGAGCGAACAGGCGGCCTCGCTCAGCCAGATCGATGGCATCTCCTGCGACTATAGCGTTTTCATGGATGCTCCCTTCGCGGGCATCCAGCAGGCCGTCAAAACTGCGGCGCCGGATGTACTGCTGATCGGTCCGCATCGGCGGCAGGCCCTGCGCGACATTTTCGTCGGCACCACAGCGGAACGCACGATCCGCTCAAAGTCCGCCCCTGTTTTGATGGCCAATGGCGTGCCCGCCAGTGGCTATCGCCATGCCCTGGTTGCCGTCGACTTTTCCGACTGCTCCCGCGATGCCATGCGCGCCGTCGTGGCGCTGGGCCTGAAGGCCAGGCTTGCGATCTCCGTCATTCATGTGCTCGACAACCCCGCTGCCGGACCGATGAGCAAGGCGCCGCTGACCGAGGCGGAGGCCCGCGATTATGTCATGGCTGAGGAGAAGCGCGCCGCCGGCGAACTGACGGCGCTGGTCTTTGATGCCGGTCTTGCGCCGGCCAAGGAGCTGGTCCGGCTGAATGACCGCTCGGCCGCCGACATTGTCTGCGCGACGGCAAAAGAGATCGGCGCCGATCTCATCGTCGTCGGCACCCATGGTCGTAGCGGCTTGTCCAAGCTGATGCTGGGCAGCGTCGCCCAGGAGATTCTCAGTTGCGCAGAGGTCGATGTGCTCGCCGTGCCGCCCCGGGCGTGACGCGGGGCGCGACGCGGGCATGATGCGCTAAGCGGGCGGCCAGCAGCCGTTCTTTGCAGCGCCAGGCCGATTTGCTAGTGTAGCCGCTGGCCGCCGGTCGGTATCCGGGGAGGGGTTCCTGCAGCGTCTTGTGCATTTTCTGTTGCCTCAGCCGGCCATCGATGCCGCGCTGAAGGCCGAGCTGCGGCACGAGCAGATCATCGCCATCACCCGGCATGTCACTGCGCTCAGCCTGTCGCGGCTGGGCATGGCCATCATCGCGCTGTGCCTGCTTTACGATCTCGTGCCGCTTTGGGCCATGGCGCTGTGGGCTTCGGTCTTTGTGTTGAAAACCGGCTGGGATGCCCATCGCTGGCGCCGCTTTCGCGCCGAAGCTCTGGCGCGCAGCAGCACCTTGCGGCAGCAGCGCGCCATCGTGATTGACGCCACTTTATTCGGCTGCATCTGGGCGGCGCTCGTCATGTTCCTGTTTTTCGGCCTTCCGGTTGTCGATGCGGCCTTCCTGATGGTGCTGGCTGCGGCCGTGATGCTGTTCACCATCATGACGCTGCATCCCGTGCTGGGCGCGGCCTATGGCTATATCGTGCCGATCACCGCCGCTTTTCTGATCGCGCTGCCGGCGATCCGTCAGCCGAATCTGGCAATGCATCTCATCCTCGCCGGCCTGATGTTCGTGATGGGCGTCGTGGTGGTGCGCGGCAACCATCTCGCCTTCATCGAGGGTGTGCTGCTCAAGCTGAAGAACCGCCGGCTTTTCGAAGATGCCGAAACGGCCAGCCGCGCCAAGTCGGATTTCATCGCCAATATGAGCCATGAATTGCGCACGCCGCTGAACGCCATCATCGGCTTTTCCGAGGTGATGCGCGCCGCGCCCTTCGGTCCGCTGGAAGCGCATTACAGCGACTATGTGAAGGATATCGAGGCCAGCGGCCGGCATCTGCTGGCGCTGATCAACGACATTCTCGATCTGTCGAAGATCGAAGCCGGGCGCATGGAGCTGCGCGAGGAAACGGTTGATCTGCGCGACCTGGTGACAAGCTGCATTGCCCTGCTGCGGCCGCGCGCCGAGCAGGGCGGCGTGCGGATCGAGGCGCATCTGCCCGAGACGCTGGCTGATCTGTGGATCGATCCGCTGAAATTCAAGCAGGTGCTGATCAATGTGATGAGCAACGCGGTGAAGTTCACCGCTGCCGGCGGCTGCATCGATATCCGCGCCAGCATCGATGACGACGGGCTCGATCTTGTGATCGCCGATACCGGCATCGGCATGGCGCCCGAGCAGATCGGCATCGCCATGCAGCCTTTCGGGCAGGTCGACAACCGCCTGTCGCGCAGCAATGCCGGCACCGGGCTCGGCCTGCCGCTGGCGCGCCGGCTGATCGAGCTGCATGACGGCCTTTTGGAAATCCGCAGCCGGCCGGGGCAGGGCACCGACGTGCATATCCGCCTGCCGGCAGCGCGCGTGGTGTCTGACAGTTTTTAGTAGTCGACCCGCATCAGATACAGGCCTTCCGGCGGCGCGGTCGGCCCGGCTGCCGAGCGGTCCTTCTTCTCCAGCGCGGCTTTCACATCGGCGGCCGTCCAGCGGCCCTCGCCGACCAGCTTCAAGGTGCCGACCATGTTGCGCACCTGATGATGCAGAAAGCTGCGCGCCTGCGCGGTGATATGGATCTCGTCGCCGCGGCGCTGCACGGCCAGATGCGACAGGGTCTTCTCCGGCGATTTGGCCTGGCATTCGGCGGCGCGGAAGCTGGTGAAGTCATGCCGTCCGACCAGCACCTGCGCCGCCTCATGCATGGCCTCGGCATCCAGCCGCACCGGCACATGCCACACCAGCCCCGCTTCGATGGCAGGCGGCGGGCGGCGGTTGAGGATGCGGTAGAGATAGCTGCGCGCAGTCGCCGAAAGCCGCGCATGGAAATCATCTGCCACGATGGCGGCGTCCAGCACCTTCACCGGCTGCTCGCGCAGGTGAAAGTTCAGGCCGTCACGGATGCGGTCGGCGGTGAAGTCGCGGTCCAGATCGAAATGCACCACCTGGCCCTTGGCATGCACGCCGGCATCGGTGCGCCCGGCCGCGATGGTCTCCACGCGCCGCCCGCTCATCGCCTGGATGGCGTCTTCCAGCGCCTGCTGCACGGCGAGGCCGTTATTCTGCCGCTGCCAGCCGACGAAGCTGCCGCCGTGATATTCGAGCGTGAGCTTAAAGCGCGGCATCAGCGCAGCCGCGTGCCTTTCGGCAGCGGATAGCCGCGCAGGAAGGCGTCTGCCTCCATCGCGCCCTTGCCGGCCCGCTGCAGTTTCAAAAGTTTCAGCGCACCCTCGCCGCAGGCAACAATCACCGGATCGTCGATCACCAGCCCGGGCTCGCCCTTGGCCGCCACCGGCTCGGCCGCCAGCAGCTTGATCCGTTCGCCACTTTCGGTCTCGAAGAAGGTGCCAGGCCCGGGATTGAGCGCGCGCACCATGCGGTCGATCTCGACGGCGCTTCTGCTCCAGTCGATCCGGCCTTCATCCTTGCTCAGCTTGGCGGCGTAAGTGACGCCCTCATCCGGCTGCGGCTTGGGCTCGATCTTGCCATCCGCATAGGCATGCACCGCGCGCACCATCAGCGGCGCGCCGATACGGGCCAGTTCGTCATGCAGCTCGCTCACCGTCATGCGCGGGCCGATTTTGACGCGCTCGCATTCCAGCACCGGCCCGGTATCGAGGCCGGCATCCATCTTCATGGCGCAGACGCCGGTTTCGGCATCGCCGGCCAGGATGGCCCGCTGGATCGGCGCCGCGCCGCGCCAGCGCGGCAGCATTGAGGCATGCAGGTTGAAACAGCCCAGCCGCGGCGCATCGAGGATCGCCTGCGGCAGCAACAGGCCATAGGCCACAACAATCGCCGCATCGGCGTTGAGCGCTGCAAACTCCGCCTGCGCTTCCGCATTCTTCAGCGACACGGGATGGCGCACGGCCAGGCCGTGTTGCTCGGCGAAGGCATGAACCGGCGAGGGCGTCAGCTTATGGCCGCGCCCGGCCGGCCGCGGCGGCTGGCTGTAGACGGCGACGATTTCGTCGCCGGCATCCAGGAATGCCTTGAGCACCGGCACGGCGAAATCCGGCGTGCCCATGAAGACGAGACGCAGCGGCATCGCTCTGTCGAAGGTTCAGCCGGCTTCGGCGAGGCGCTTCTGCTTGAGCAGCTTGCGCAGGATCATGTTGCGCTTCAGCGCCGAGAGATGGTCGACGAACAGGATGCCGTCGAGATGGTCGATCTCATGCTGCAGGCATACCGCCAGCAGCCCATCGGCATGCAGTTCCTGCTTCTCGCCGTTGTAGTCGAGGTAGGAGACCTTCACCTCGGCCGGCCGCGCCACCTCGGCATATTGCTCGGGCAGCGACAGGCAGCCTTCCTCGTAGACCTTGTCTTCGTCGGAAACCCAGGTGAATTCCGGATTGATGATGTAAAGCGGCCGCTTCTCCTCGCCCTCGCGCGAGACGTCGATCACCAGCATGCGCTTGGGGATGCCGACCTGGATCGCGGCGAGGCCGATGCCCGGCGCGGCATACATCGTCTCCAGCATGTCGTCGAGCTGGCGGCGCACTTCGTCGGTCACCGCCTCGACCGGGGTCGAGACGATTTCCAGGCGCTTGTCCGGCGCGGTGATGATCGGCAGCAAAGCCATGGTCGAAATCCGTTAAAATCAGGGCTGCCAGATAGGATGTGGGCTGGCGGTTCGTCAAGCCCGCTGCTATCTAACGTTACTATGGATATAGCGCAGATTATCGGTTTTTTGAGTATCGGCCTGCTGCTTTTGGCGCTGCTGGCGGTGGTGCTGCTGCGCACCCGGCAGGCGGCCGATCCGCAGATTCTGGCCGATAAAGCCGCCGCCGAGGCCCGCGCCGCCGAACTGGCGGAACGGATTGCCGCCCTGACGGCGGAACGCTCCGAAATGCTGGTCCGGCTGACCGAGGCTCAGGCCAAGCTGGAAGCTGCTTCCGGCACCGCTGCGGCCGCAGAAGCCCGCCAGGCTGAACTGGCGCTGCAGCTCGAAAAAGCCCAAGCCGACAAGGCTGCTGCCGAGGCCGCCCGCGAAACCGCAGAGCGCCGCCGCATCGAGCAGGAGCGGCTGGCCGCCCTGGCCGAGCAGAAGCTGGCCGAGCAGGAAAAGCGCATTGCCGATTTCGAGCAGACTGTGAAGCAGATGACCGAGGCTGCCAAGGCGGCGACCCTGGAAACCGGCAAGCTGCTTTCCAGCCAGCTTCTGGAAACCCACAAGCGCGAGGCGGAAGAGCAGAAGAAGGAAACCGAGCAGAAGGTCAAAGAGACCACCGAAAGCCTGCTGCAGCAATTCAGCCAGATCACCGACACCGTCAGCCGCCTGCATCAGCAGGTCGGCGACAGCCGCAAGACCATCGAAACGGTGCATCGCGCGCTCTCAAGCCCGGGCGAGGCCGGCCGCTTCAATGAATTCTGGCTGGAAAACACGCTGAAGCATTTCGGCCTGGAACCGGAACGCGATTTCGTCACCCAGTTCGATGCCCAGGATGGCGATGGCCGCCGGTTTCGTCCCGATGCGGTGGTGTTTCTGCCCGGCGATGCGGCGCTGGTGATCGACGGCAAGGCCAGCAAGGCGCTGCTGGAACTGGCGGCTGCCGAACAGGCGGAAGAAGCCGAAGCGGCTGAGCGCCGCATCGCGCAGACGATGAACCAGCATCTGGCCGATCTTTCGCGCAAGAATTATCGCGAGGCGGTGGCGCGGCAATACGAAAAGACTGGCCGCGGCGGCGCGCTGCGCCAATTGATCAGCATCATGTATCTTCCCACCGAAGCCGCCATCGAACGCCTCTACCGGGCCGATCCGGATTTTGCCGCCAAGGCCGCGCGCGCCGAGATCATCGTTGCCGGCCCGCGCACGCTGGAAGCCGCCGTGGCGATGGCGAAAAGCCAGATCACCCTGGGCCGCCAGGCCGACAATTATCAGGAGATCATCCGCACCACCGGCCTGCTGATCGACAGCCTGGGCAAGGTGATGGCCAATCTGCGCCAGCTCGGTACCGGACTGTCCAATGCCGCCAAGGCCTATAGCGAAGTCACCACCACGGTGAATGGCTATCTCTATGCCCGTGCCAACAAGCTGGTCAGCCTTGGTGTGAAGCCCTCGGCTGCGAAGAATCATCCGCAGCGCATCCCGAGCTTCCTGTTCAGTAAGGACGAAGCCGCCGAAATCATCGAGGCCGAGGCGGAAGAAGTCGCGACTGAGCAGATTGCCTCCGGAGACCTGCGGCGTTTGACCAATTCTTCCGGTGGCAATTCTCCTGGTGAAGGGGGCGCTCAGTGACGGCGCAGCCGCAGCGCGAACCGCACGGGCAGGCGCATCACGACACGGCCGGCGCGCCGCGCAAGATCAGCGACATCATCGCCGAGCTTTGCAACGGCGATGGCGAAGACCGCATCAGCCTGGAAGACCTGCTGCTGACATTCGAAGTGCGGGCCTTCGGCTTCCTCGTGCTGGTCTTCGCGCTGCCCAACGGCATTCCAGCGCCGATCGCGCCGGGCCTTTCGGCCATTTTAAGTGCGCCGCTTCTGCTGCTCGGCCTGCAGATGGTGCTCGGCTTCAACTATCCCTGGTTCCCGCCAAGCTGGCGCCGCCGCAGCTTCCGCCGAGGTGATGTGGCCAGGCTGCTTCGGCCTGCGCTGCCGCGCGTGCAGATGCTGGAACGTTATCTCAAGCCGCGCGTGCAGATCATCGCCGGCTGGCGCGCGCGCTATCTGATCGGCGCCATCGTGCTGTGGAACGCCTTCCTGCTCTCGCTGCCGATTCCCTTCGGCAACCTCATTCCCGCCTGGGCGATCATCCTCACCGCGCTGGGCCAGCTTGAGCGCGACGGCGTGCTGGTGATTGCCGGCGGCGTCGCCAGCCTGCTTGCCACCGCCTGGGTCTGGTTCCTCATCGATATCGGACTGGAACTGATCGACAAGCTGTTTTGATCGCTCGCGGAAAAACCCTTTCCCGCGGAATGGGAGAGGGAGGGTGAGGGTTTAAACGGAGAGCAAAGGACCATGACCGCCGACGAGATCATCGCCGCCTTGAAACTGCAGCCGCATCCCGAAGGCGGTCATTACGCCGAAACCTTCCGTGATCCGGCCAGTGATGCGAATGGCCGCTCGCGCTCGACGGCGATCTACTTCCTGCTGAAAGCGGGCGAGCGCTCGCACTGGCACCGCGTCGATGCGGTGGAGATCTGGCACTGGCATGCCGGCGCGCCGCTGCGCCTGAGCATCGCCGAGAGGGAGGGCGATGCGCTGCAGCATTTCACGCTCGGCTCCGACATCGTCGCAGGCCAGCGCCCGCAAGGCATTGTACCCGCGCATCACTGGCAGGCGGCGGAAAGCCTGGGCGACTGGACGCTCGTCGGCTGCACCGTCGCGCCGGGCTTCGAATTCAGCGGCTTCGAGCTGGCGCCGAAAGACTGGGCGCCGTAGTTCTTCGACACCTTCCCCCTGTCATGCCAGGCATCTGGCCTGGCATCTGCGAGTTGCATCCAGCTTTACGGACAATGCGCGGATGGCAGATGACCAGGCCATTCCTGCTGCCATCTCCTGTCGCTGATCCGCCGCTTGCGCATTTTTCAGAAAAAACCCATGGATGCCACGGTCAAGCCATGGCATGACGGTTCTGCCGCAAGTCGCCCCGCGATGATCGCCGGCAATGATCGTGGGGCATCGCATGGAGTGAGGGGAGAGAGACGCAATGGCGGATTCGCGCCGGGTGATCAATTTCGTCAATGTTGCCCATCTGATCGACCACATGTTCATGCTGATCTTCCCCACCGCCGTGCTGGCGATGGAGGCGGATTTCGACCGCTCCTACGGCGAGCTGCTGGCTTTGTCGGTCGGCGGTTTCGTTGCTTTCGGCGCGGCTTCTTTCCCGGCCGGCTGGCTCGGCGACCGCTGGAGCCGCCGCAACATGATGGCGGTATTTTTCATTGGCATCGGCGTGGCGGCGATCTTCGCCGGCCTGATCAATTCGATCTGGCTGCTGGCGCTGGCGCTCACCCTGATCGGCCTGTTCGCGGCCATCTATCATCCGGTCGGCACGGCGATGCTGACCGCCCATGCCGAGGCGTTGGGGCCGCAGCGGCTTGGCCGCGAGATCGGACTGAACGGCGTCTGGGGCAATGTCGGCGTCGCCTGCGCTGCGCTCACCACCGGCGCGCTGGCGCAGTTCTTCGGCTGGCGTGCGGCTTTCATCGTGCCGGGTGCCGCAGCCGTGCTCTTCGGCATCGCTTTCCTGATGATGGTGCCCGATCACGTCAGCCCGCCGCGCAAAGGCGGCAAGCCCGCGCCCGTGGTGCCGCGCCATATCGCCATGCGCGCTTTTGCAGTTCTAGCCGTGGTGGGCGTCAGCGGTGGCATCGTGTTCAACGCCGCAACGATCTCGCTGCCCAAGCTGTTCAGCGAAAGACTCACCGACCTGATCGGCTCGCCCATCGGCGTCAGCTTCATCGTTTTTGCGGTCTATCTCTGCGGCGCGCTGGCGCAGCTGCTGATCGGCCGCCTGGTCGACCGCTTCACCCTGAAGCAGATCTTCGTGCCGGTTGCCGCGCTGCAGGCGCCCTGCCTGCTGCTGGCAGGCCTGCTCGACAACGCGCTGCTGCTGATCCCGGCGATCGGCGTGATGTTCGCCATCTTTGGCCAGGTGACGATCAACGACGCCATGGTGGCGAAATACACCGCCGACAAATGGCGCGCGCGGGCTTATTCCTTGCGCTATCTGCTTTCCTTCGGCGCCAGCGCGCTGGCTGTTCCGATGATTGCTCTGGTGCACGATTACGGCGGCGGCTTCCCCGTGCTGTTCGGCCTTCTTGCCGTGCTGGGCCTCAGCATCTTCCTCGCCGCACTTGTCTTCCCCAACCGCCGCGAGGATGTGGCGGCCGCCGCGCCTGCCGCGGCGGAGTAAGGACAACTCTCAAGACGTCATGCCACGCTTCAGGTGTGGCATCCACGAGTTCGTTTTTCTAGCTGCCGCAAAAAAAGGGCTCATTGATGCTCGGGCCAAGCCCGAGCATGACGCTATATGTGGCCGCCATGGTCGCGCTTGACCCGGCCATCTTCATATCGGGTTACCGGGAACCATTAGCGATCCTCGGTAAACGTCATACAGAGCTCGACCAACTCAACATCGCTAGTCGAGCCCTGTAGCAGTTACTTTTGAGCGGACTTTTGTGTCCCACCGACAGCGTCGGTTGGCGCAGGCGTAGAAGCCGGTGCAGGAGCTGGCGCGGCGCTTAGCGGAATAAGCGTGACCGTGGTGATCTCTTGATACTTGTTATCGGCTCCAGACGCGCTGTCGATCGCCCAGCCAATGCCGCCGCCCAGAATGATGTTGCCGAAGGTTGCGCCTGCAACCTCCGACTTCAGATGCGCGGTGGCATCTTGGTACCCCTCCTTGCGGCAGGTTACTTTGATGTTGTGTTTTGTTTTCTCGACAACGATGCCTCCTGGTGTGCGGACATTGCCAATGGCAACGCCGTTCCGCTCCAGCGCGCAATCCGCTCCCGGCGGGTTACTTTCGAAACTCAATGTTTGCGACCTCCCCTCGATGATTGAGGAACAAGCAGCTGTGCCCGCTAGTATGGCGGCGCATAGAAAAATGCGCATAAATCCCCCCTAGTATTAATAATTGCCTCAACGGCGAAATCATTAACCAGTGATTGAAATTATGCAACCATTACGAGAGTTGGCCGGGGTATGATCGTCATGACCGGGTTGACCCGGCCCTCTTCCTTGTTACCTGACGGAAAAATGGGATCCGGGTCTCGCGCCAACTGACGCTCGCCCGGGATGACGGACTCGATTTTTGTCATCCCGAGCAAGCGGCGCAGTTTCGCGCCGCGCGAGCCGGGATCCGATTTTAGCAATGCTTGCCGCCGCTCAGATCTTCGCCGCCAAGGCCGCCAGTTGCCGGCTCACCTGCGACCAGCCTTCATGGAAGCCCATTTCCTCATGGGCCTTGCGGTCTTCCGCCGACCAGTGCTTGCAGCGTGCGGTATAGCGCGTCCTGCCGCCTTCATCCTCGAAGGTGACGATGGTGGTCATGAAGGGCTTGCCGCTCGGCTCCCAGGCCCTGGTATAGGCATCGGTCATCACCAGCTTCTCGTTCGGCACCACTTCGAGGAAAACGCCGGGGCAGGGGATCTCCTCGCCCTCGGGTCCCTTCATCAGGAAGAAGCTGCTGCCGCCCGCGCGCGCATCCATCTCGGCCACCGGCGTGGTGTAGGGCAGCGGCGCGATCCATTGCTTGAACAGCTCCGCATCGGTCCAGCAGCGATAGACTTTCTCGCGCGGGGCATCGATCAGGCAGGTCAGGGTCAGTTCCTGCTCCGACGACGTGGTGGTGACGTCGAGCTTCGGACTGGCGATCATGTCGTTCATCGGTGTCTCCAGACTTGAGGGGCGTCGTGTCGATGCGTCGAGGGGTTTGACCCGGTCTTTGACCATAGGACGCTCAGCCCGATGGCCAGCCGACAGGCGGCCGAAAAATTTCTGCGCGGCTTGGCCAGGAATTGGCTAATTGGCTCGCAATTGAGCCGGTCCGAGCCCCGGGCCTTGTTCGGTCCGGGCTGAGCCGAATCAATGGTTTAAGCAAGAATCAGCCGCGTTTGCCGCGCAGATCGCCGGTCCCGAGCAGCGCGCCGCCGATGATCAGCGTGCAGGCCGCCGCCACCGGAACGGTCAGGACGCCAGGGCCAAACAGGATCAGCAGGAGCGTGGAGAGCAGCGGGGCTGCATAGGCCATGCTGCCAAGGGCGCGGATGTCGCCGCGCTTCATGCCGTGGTCCCAGCAGAAGAAGGCGAGCCCCACCGGGCCGAGCCCCAGGGCGGCCACGGCGATCCATTCTACCGGGTCATTCGGCCAGGCTGTCGTCTCCGTGGCGAAATGCAGGATCCAGGACAGCAGGGCCGTGGCGCCGCAGAAGCCGCCCACCGCATCGGTCGGCACGGCAGCAAAACGCCGGCTCAAAACCGAATAGCTCGACCAGGTGAAGGCGCAGGTAAAGGCTGCGGCATAGCCGAGCGCGAAGCGCGGATCGAAGCCGACCTCACCCTTGCCGGTGATCAGCACGATCGTGCCGACAAGGCCAAGGCCTGCGCCGGCAAGATGAAACCAGCGCAATCGCTCGCCCGGCAGCAAGGCGGAGAACAGCACGATCAGGAGCGGCCAGAGATAGTTGATCAGGCTGGCTTCCAGAGGCGGCGCCAGTTTCAGCGCAAGGAAATACAGCGCGTGATAGCCGAACAGGCCATAGATCCCGAGCGCCCAGGCTTTCACGGGTAGCTTCAGATGCCGCAGCACACCTTCGCCGCGGATCAACCACAGCACCAATGTGGCAGCAAACGACAACGTGAAGGTCATTGCGGTGAGCTGCAGCGCCGGGATGCTCGGTGTGGCGGTGGTGAACAGCGCGAGCGAGGCCCAGAGCAGGATGGCAACGGTGCCGATCAGCGTGGCGCGCTTGCGCTGCGCGGCGTCGGCGGTCGTATCGGAGACGGTCATGACGATGAGATCCAGAGCGGATGAAAACGGCGCGGCAATGCATGGCGCATCGCGCGGAAGGGGCAGAATATGGAAGCCGTCGCCGGGAGCCCGGTTTTAGGTAAAAACCGGGTGCCGATCAAGCTGAATGCTCTTTACGCCGGCTGGGCTGCGTCGAGCCGGTAATAGAGCGGCGATTGCGCATCCTCCAGAAGCCGCAGGATGCCGCGCAGCAGCACCGGCCGCTCGCTGTAGGTCACCGGCACCTTGGCGCGCACGGCGATCAGGCGCGACAGGTCACTCGCCATACAGCTCACGCAATGGAATTGCAGCGCGCCGAGCAGGAATTCCTCATGCGCTTCGCCATCCTGAAACGGCATCATATAGCCGGTGATGCGCACCTCCTGGCCGTCGAGCTGGCGCAGGGCTTCGGGGAAGCGGCTGATCGCACCGTCGACGAAGCGGGTCTCGCCGGCCAGGCCCAGGAGGTCCCAGTCCAGCGCGCCTTCCACCGACGGGGCGCTGAGCCGCAGATGCGCCGGCGCCGGCTCCAGCGAAATGGCGCGTGCCGGATTGGCGGCAAAAACCGCCGTTCCCGCGGCTGCGGCAACCGTGAAGCTGGACAGGAAATGACGACGATGCATTGACAGCGCTCCGGCGAAAGGGCCGTTACAATGTAGCATCGAGGGACCGCCGTGCAAGGTGGGCTGGACCTATTGCCGGGTGGTCGAGCGGCTGGATTTGGCAGGCCGATGACGCTCGCTGCTGGTCGGGCGTATAAGCCTAATCATGGCCGCAACCTTCCAGCCTCTCTCACCATCGCCATCCAGCCTGCGCGGCAATGGCTGGCCCCTGGTGGCAGGACTGTCCTTCGCCCAGCTCGTCTCCTGGGGGACCATCTATTACGCCTTCTCGCTGTTCGTCGTGCCGATGGAGGCGGAACTCGGCTGGAGCCGCACGGCATTGAACGGCGCGCTGTCGCTCGGGCTGCTTACCGCCGGCCTGGCGGCTTATCCGGTCGGGCGGCTGATCGATGCGCGCGGCGGCCGCTGGCTGATGAGCGCAGGATCTCTGCTGGCGGCGCTGATGCTGGTCGCCTGGGCCTATGTGCAGCATGTCGCAGTCTTTTATGCGATCTGGTTCGCGCTGGGCCTGAGCATGGCGCTGACGCTCTATGAGCCGGTCTTCGCCGTGCTGACGCGCCTGTTCCCGGAGCATTACCGCTTCCGCATCACCACGCTGACGCTGGTCGGCGGTTTCGCCAGCACGGTTTTCATCCCGCTCACCGCCTGGTTCATCGAGCTTTTCGGCTGGCGCGATGCGCTGCTCGCCCTGGCGGCCTGCAATCTTCTCTACTGCCTGCCGGTGCATGCGCTCTGGCTCAGCGATCATGCGCCGCCGCCTGCGCCGCAGGCCGCAGAGACCGATGCCAGTCCGATGCGCCGCGCGCTGCGGCATCCCACCTTCTGGGGATTGGCGCTGTGCTTCACCTGCTACTACGCGACGTTTTCGGCGCTGACCTTTCACTTCTTCCCGCTGTTCGACGAGCGCGGCATCGCGCTGTCGCTGGCGGTCGGCGTGATCGCCGTGATCGGCCCGGCGCAGGTGGCGGGGCGCGTCCTGCTGCTGATCTTCGGCCGCAGGCTGTCGGCCAAGACCACCGGCCGCATCATCGTGCTGATGTTTCCGGTTTCAGTGTCGCTGCTGATCGCTTTCCCCGATTCCGTTGTGGCGCTGTTCGCCTTTGCCATCATCTATGGCTGCGCCAACGGCATCATGACCATCGTGCGCGGCACCGCCGTGCCCGATCTGCTGTGGCGCGAAGGCTATGGCGCGATCAACGGCGCGCTGACGCTGCCTTCCAACATCGCGAAAGCGCTGGCGCCGTCGCTGGCGGCGCTGATCTGGGGCGCGGTCGGACATTACGGCCCGGTACTATGGGTGATCCTGGCTGGCGCTCTGGTATCCGGGGCAGGGTTCTGGTTCGCCGCCGCCAAAGCCCCCTGACGCGCTGGCCATGATGCCTGGGCTGGAAAAGTAAAACGCCCGCCGGAAATCCCGGCGGGCGTTGGCAGTTTTCGCTAGCTTCTACTTTTTATTCCGGATCAGCGCTTCTTCTTGGCGGCCTTCTTCTTCGCCGTGCGCTTCGGCGCGGCCTTCGGGGCCGGCAGCAGGCGGGCGACGAAATTCGGCAGCGCGAAAGCGCCGAAGTGAAGCTCGGGGTTGTAGTAGTTCAGCCCCTTGAGATTCGCCTTGGCAAAGCGCTGGAACACCTTGCGCGGATCGACATCGGTGATGTCGCGGTCCGAGGCCCAGGTCAGCGACATGAAGCCGCAGACATAGGTCGGCACCACGGCCAGATAGGTGCCCGAATGGGCCCAGATCTTCTGGAACAGCTTCACCGCATCGGTCAGTTCCGGACCCTGCATATGCGGCACGCCGTTCTGCGCGACCAGGATCGCGCCCGGCTTCATCACCCGCTGGCAGTTCTTGTAGAACTCGCGGCTGAACAGCACGGTGGCGGGGCCGATCGGATCGGGCCGGTCGACGATGATCAGGTCATAGCGCTCGTCGGTTTCCGCAACCCACTTGGCGCCGTCGCCGACGATCAGGTTGGTGCGCTTGTCCTGGAAGGCCTTGCCGCAGATCTTGGTCAGGTACTTCTTCGAGACGTTGATCACCACGTCGTCGATCTCGACCATGGTGGCGCGCTTCACCGACTTGTGCTTGAGCACCTCTTCCAGGATGCCGCCGTCGCCGCCGCCGATGATCAGCACGGACTTCACGTTGCCGTGCGCCATGATCGGCAGATGCGTCAGCATCTCGTGGTAGACGAACTCGTCACCCTCGGTGCATTGCACGACGCCGTCCAGGCCGAGAACGCGGCCGAAGCGGCCGCTCTCGAACACCACTACCTTCTGGTACTTGGACTTGCCCTCGAAGAGGACTTTCTTGATCTCGTGGCTCTGACGGAAACCGGTGTAGAGCGTCTCGTTAAACCACGTCGTCACAGAACTAGTCCTCGCTTCATTTCGGTGCACTGGATGCTGTCAGGCAGGAAGGCGCGGCGCAGCACCGGAATCGCCTTCTGCGGCTGGCAATCGCCGCACACGAAGACGTCCAGAGCCGCATAGCCCTTCTCCGGCCAGGTATGGATCGACATGTGGCTTTCGGCCAGCACGGCGACGCCGGAAATGCCGCCATTGGGCTCGAAGTGATGCAGGTCGATGTTGAGCAAGGTCGCGCCGATCTCGGCGACGGCCTCGGTCAGCGTCTGCTTCACCAGCGCCAGATTGTCGAGATTCTTGCCGCCCCACAGGTCGATGATCAGGTGCATGCCGGCATAGCGCATGCCGTCCTTGCAGATGAAATGCTCATCCGCAGCATCCACCTCCGGCGCAGCCGGGACTTCATAGAGGGCGGGCTTGGTTGCCTTCTTGGCCATCAATTTCTCTCCACCAAGGGGGACTGCCGTTTCTGACGAGGTCAGTCCGAAAAAAGTGAGCCCCTAATACGAGGGGTGTCCGATTGGCAGAGAGACTGTTGGGAAAGCCCCGTGGTTCCGGCCGGCAAGATCGAGATGATGCCGGCGTCCATGCGCCACTTTCCAAACAGCCTCGGAGGGGGGTATGGGACACATCGCCCCCCGATGCAAGTGAAATTTGGGCCACCGGGGGAAATTTTTTACCCTGTGTTGCGGGGGTAACATTCAAGGGGCAATTTGGGGCGCCAGCGCCTAGATCCAATGCCTGGATTTGGCAGTCAGACCAGCGCTTAAACGAAGCTGCCGGCCAGGGTGAAAACCTCGCCGCCCAGGCCGAGCTTGAAGCGCGCGACACCAGCGCCGCGCTCGGTGTCGACGCCACCCAGATCGAACTGCGCCACGCCGCGCTGCTTGAGCTCGGCGACGGCGCGCCACAGCAGCCGGTAATGGGCTTTCACCAGACGGCCGGCCTGATTGCTCCAGCCCATCGCATAGGTCGCCGCGCGGCCATGGCGCAGCACCAAGATGCCGGCAAGGGGGCGCGGCTTGCCCTGGTGATTGCCGGCATGGGCCCAGATCAGCAGGGCATCTTCCTCCGGCGCCGCGCCGGCCGCCGCAGCAAACGCCTGATAAAAGGCGGCATCGGGGCCGAGGAAGCGCCGGTCGATGCGATGCTCGTCATGCTCGGCCATCAACGCGCCAAAGACGGCGTCGTTCCAGCTGCCTTCGATTCGGCTGGCGAGTTCGATCAGCATGGGTGCTTTCTCGGCTTGCTTGAGCGCGTTGCGCCATTTGCCGTCCAGCTGCGCGCGCAGCCGCTCGGGCGGCGGCGTCAGGTCGAGCCGAATCGAAGAATAGCCCGTGACCATCTGCCGCAGACCCAGCCGCTCCATCGCCGCTTCCGATTCCGTGCCGCCATTCAGCTCCGGCAGCCACCACAGCAGGCAGCGTTGCCGCCATGGATAGGCGGCGCGGATCAAGGCGAGCGCGGCTTCGCGGCGCGGCCGTTCGATGCCGGGCCGGAACAGTGGCCCGCGCACCAGCCGCAAGAAGCGGGCGCCGAACAGCGGCAGCCGCCGGCTGAAGACCTGCGCCATGCCGACGGCTTCGCCGGCGGCATCGCGGATCAGCCAGCGCTCAGGCCGGACGCGGCCGTGCGATGCGGCGGCGACAGCGTCGCCATAGGTCCAGCTCTGTTCGAGAACGCCAAACCGCATGGCGCGGTGCGTATCGGCCCAGGCGGCGGGATCGGAGCAGGGATCGAGCCGAAGATTCGTCATCGCCGTCTGAAAGGCTCCAGTCTGGAGGGCTCGGGTCTAGAGGGCTCTGGGCTTATTCAGCCCCGTCGGCAAAAACCTGACAGGCCATCACCATGTCGACAGTATCGCCATCGGCGGCCAGCGGCAGCCACAGCGCCTCGTAATCGTACCACTTGTCGTCCATCAATTGCCGATTATGCACCAGCAGGGGCATCGGACGGGCCACTAATTCCTCCAGCCGGCGGATCAGCAGCTGGCGATATTCCGGCGTGGGCAGTTCATCCAGCCAGGTTCCGGTCGGATCGAGGCCGAGCCGCTCGGCCTGATAGGAGCCGACCAGCCGCAGCTTGAAGCGCAGCGGCGCGCGCTGCACCTCGATCAGGGAGATGTTGCCTAAGGCCGCCTTCATTGCCAGCGGATCGAGATCGGCTCGGGCAGGAAAGCGGCGCTGGCCGCGGCGCTGCTGCCAGTACCGGTAAAGATCGGCAATGACGGGCGAGCGGCAATCCTCGGGCCGGGGGTCCCATTTGAGGATACTGTTTTCGGCCAGGATCTGAGCGGCGTTTGAGAGCATCGGGTTCCGCAAGAACTACGACAAGAACTACGAATCGGGCGGGGGGGAATATCGGCGCGATGTTGCTCCGCAACAAGGGAAACCTTGTCGCAGCGGCAACCCAGGCCGGACTCGGCTGGCTTGCGTCCTGGCGGGGGCTCCCGTAAACGTCAGCCATGGGGCTGATCCGCAAGAGGCCGGAGCGAATTCACGGCTACAGCATTCCGGCGCCGCGTTTTACCCGCTGGGCGCTGATCTACTTCCTGAAATATGTGGCCTTGCCCGTGCTGCTGGTCCTGCTGGCGCTGGATCTTGGGCTGTATTTCCTGTTCCGCGAGGTTTTCAACACCTGCTATGGCATTGCCTGCTTCTGGAGCTGACGCTCGAAGCACTAGCGTCAGAAACAGAAAAGCCCGGCAGGGCCGGGCCATCTACGATGCTGAGAAATACGACGCTGAGAAGGAAGTTGGTGGAGCCAAGCGGGATCGAACCGCTGACCTCCTGCATGCCATGCAGGCGCTCTCCCAGCTGAGCTATGGCCCCACTAAATCACGGACTTAACGGCCTCGTTGCCAAGGCGGCGGTCCGTCAGCGGGGGCGGACCATAAGCTGCCGCCCGCCGCTTTGCAAGTGTTTCGTCAGGCAGTTTTGACGGCCGTCCCGGCCGCCGAAATCGCCGCTTGCGGCGCGCAATCAGCGCTCCTCGTCGCTATCCGGCTCGGCGTCGACGTCGATCTCCTCGGCGACATCCTCTTCCTCGAATTCGTCGGCATCTTCGAGGATGTCGTCGCCCAGATCGGCATCGTCGACATCGGCATCGACCACCACCTCCGGTAGCGGCTTGACCTTGGTCGGCTTGACCTCTTCCGGCTTGGCGGGACGACGGGTCTTGATCAGCGCCTCGGGATTGAATTCTGCGCCGCATTTCGGGCACAGGATCGGGGTCCTGTTCATGTCATAGAAAGCGGCGCTGCAGCTCAGACAACGGCGCTTGGTACCCCATTCGGCTTTGGCCATCGAGACAATCTCCATACGATCGGCGCCCGGGAAACAGGTCCGGCTGCCACCCCGCCGACTGGCTGGGGCGGCGCGATTGTGTTAAAGAAGCGCGCCCTGTCAACCCGTAAATCCGGCTTTATTTTCCCGCCGGTTGCCGCTTCCGGACCCGTCGCCCGATGACCATTGCACCCGATCAGAAACCCCGTCCGCTCCGCGCCCGTCCCGTGGCCGATGGCACTGGTCTGCATGGCGAAGTCGCGGTGCCGGGCGACAAGTCGATCTCCCATCGTGCGCTGATTTTCGGCGCCCTGAGCGTGGGGGAGACGACGGTGACGGGCCTACTGGAGGGTGAGGATGTGCTGCGCACCGCCGCCGCCATGCGGGCCATGGGCGCCGAGGTGGAGCGCCTGGGCGATGGCCATTGGCGGGTCTGGGGTGTGGGCGTCGGCGGCCTGAGCGAGCCGGAGGATGTGCTCGACATGGGCAATGCCGGCACCGGCGCGCGGCTGGTGATGGGGCTGGTCGCAAGCCATGATTTCACCGCCATCTTCACCGGCGATGCCTCGCTGCGCCGCCGTCCGATGGGCCGGGTGGTAGATCCTTTAAGCCGGATCGGCGCGCGGTTCGTCGGGCGGCAGGGCGGGCGCCTGCCGCTGGCCGTCG
Organism: uncultured Ferrovibrio sp.; assembly: GCF_937960835.1. Lineage (GTDB taxonomy): Bacteria > Pseudomonadota > Alphaproteobacteria > Ferrovibrionales > Ferrovibrionaceae > Ferrovibrio. Next base: position 5,454 of record NZ_CALGPC010000001.1, on the reverse strand, counting down.
TCGGCACCGCGCATCCCTTGCCGATCGAATACACGCTCCCTGTCGCCTCCGCCCAGGTGAAATCTGCTGTGCTGCTGGCCGGACTGAACGCACCGGGCATCACCACGGTGATCGAGCCCGAGCCGACCCGCGATCATACCGAAAACCTGCTGCGCCATTTTGGCGCCAAGGTCACCGTCGAGACGACGAAAGAGGGTGGCCGCGTCATCCAGCTGACCGGCCAGCCAGAATTCCGTCCCTCCAGCATCGTCGTGCCGGGCGATCCATCCTCTGCGGCTTTCCCGATGGTGGCCGCCTGCATCGTGCCGGGATCGGAGGTCACCGTGCGCAACGTTGGGCTTAATCCTCTGCGCACCGGTCTGTTCACCACGCTGCAGGAGATGGGCGCCGATCTGACTTTCAGCAACCGGCGCGACGAAGGCGGCGAGCCGGTGGCTGATATCACCATCAGGCATGCGCCGCTGAAGGGCATCACTGTGCCGCCCGAGCGCGCGCCCAGCATGATCGACGAATATCCGATCCTCTTTGTGGCCGCAGCTTGCGCGGAAGGCGAGACGGTGATGCGCGGCGCCAAGGAATTGCGGGTGAAGGAAAGCGACCGCCTGGCGCTGATGGCGCGGGGCCTGAAGGCCTGCGGCGTCGATCTGGATGAATTTGAGGATGGCCTGGTGATCCGCGGCAAGGGCAAGCCGCCGCAGGGCCTGCCTGCGGGCATCAGCATCGCTACCGAACTCGATCACCGCATTGCCATGTCCTTCCTGGTTCTCGGAATGGCTGCGAAGGATGGCATCGCAATTGACGACGCGCGGGTAATGGATACGAGCTTCCCGGGCTTCGTACCGTTGATGCAGAGCTTGGGGGCCACGCTGGAGTCAGCCGGCTGAGCGATTTAGCGACAGAACCTTCTATCGGATGACGCAATTCCTCCCCATTGATCGGCATCAGTAAGGGACCGAAGCTTCACCGAAGCGTGCCAAGCCGGTAACGCGCTCCCATGCTGCCAGGATGCAGTTCTTGGCTAGCCGATTTTTGGAGCCGGTATGTCTTCTGCGTCACTTCCCGCCAGCAGTCTCCTCATTGCCGATTTTGTCCTCAGCCGCCGCGGTGCCAGCCTGCCTGAGGCGAGCCTGCATCTGGCCGCCGCGCCTTGCTTGATACCATGGCCGGCGCCCTGGCAGCGCGAAGGATCCGGCCACCGCCATTCTCGTCGATTATGCGGAGAGCTTGAGCGGCCCAGGAAGCGCCACGATCTGGAGCACCGCCACGATCTGGAGCACCGGTCGGCCTGTCTCGGCCGAGGCCGCGGCATTGCCAATGGCGCGATCGGCCATCTGCTGGATTTCGATGACGTGACTTCGCCGATGCGGCCATCCCAGCGTGGTGATCTGGCCGGCCGTGATGGCGCTGGCGGAAGCCGAGGATCGGCCATGCAGCACCGCCCTTTCCGCCTTCATCACCGGCCTGGAGTCGTTGCCAAGCTTGGTCGCGGGGGTGCGTCGACCATGTTGCGATCAAATGTGGCTGGCAAGTTAAATCAATATGTTATGCGGAATGCTCATCCCATTTTAGATCATTCCATTCCAGACTTGCCAAATTTTGCCATTGGCTTAATTTTGAAGCTCATGAGCACCATGAACATCTCCCTCCCAGAAAGCCTAAAGTCCTTTGTGGATGAGCAGGTTGGAAAGCGCGGCTATGGGACCAGCAGCGAGTATGTCCGGGAGCTGATCCGCCGGGACCAGGACCGAGTACGGCTGCGGGGCCTGCTGCTTGCGGGCGCCGAATCTCCTTCGGCAGCGGCGGCTGATGACGCTTATTTCGACAGTCTGCGCCAGCGGGTGCGCCAGGCGAAACCGACATCCGGCAGGCAGTGAAGCCCAAGCCCATCATCCCCCGTGAACAGGCTAACCGGGATGTCGATGATGCGATCGCCTTTTATCTAAACGAAGGCGCAGAACAGGCCGCGCTCGGCTTCATTGACGCGCTTGAGCTGACATACACTCATATCCGCCAGATGCCGGCTTCCGATTCACCCCGTTATGCTCATGAACTGAACCTGCCCGGCCTGCGCTGCTGGCCACTGAGCCATTATCCCTACTTGGTCTTCTATGTGGAAACTGCCGACCGGATCGACATCTGGCGCATCCTACATGGCCAGCGGGATATTCCGGCATGGATGGAAGGACCGGAACCCAGCTCGTAAAATCGGCCGTATCTTTATCTACATGTAAGCAGTGAAAAAACAGCGCGGTTACCTCCCATAGTCTCTACTAACAGAGCACGGTCCAAATACTGATTGCGAGTCTCGCAACTGGTTTCAGCAATCAACAGGCATCCGTGGCACGCCGCGCCATGCAGAGCTCTATCATCATTACTTGAGTTCGGTTCGTGATCTGCACAAACCGGATCGTTTTAAACAGACCTCTAGCCGTGGAGCGCTCGCTGGATACCCGCATACTAAGGCAATCTCGGCCATCAGAGCGTGCGACAGGCTATGTAGCATTCCATAAGCCAGGCTCTGCTGGTGACGGCCATCCCCGCCACGAAGTTCAGCCCATCGATCATAGCTTGCCCTTAGTTCCTCAAAGCGGCGGCGAACTTCATAACGCTGAAGCCAACCCTCAATGGCGCCTTGATCGAAGCGGATAAAAAGGTTGAAAGGAGAAATTAAGAAAATCAGCCATCTTGGCGTTGGCGGGGGCCGCAGATCAGCCCGACAGTAGACCCTGTAAAGGGCGACCTTTACTTCGTCGGCACATTGGGCGAGAGGCCGACGAAGGAGCCCCTTCATGGTGCTCTACACGGATATGCTACACATTCCGCTGCAACAACACGTCAAGCCAGTTGGAGGCCCAGCCATTTTCAAGGTTTAGGGAAACTGGCGGAGGGAGAGGGCTCTTCGACAAACTCGCTCAAAGTAGCCCACATCGCGCCAGCACGCCTTCGTATTCGCAAGTGAATCTTCGCCACCGCAGAAATTCTCTGTTCAAGACAGGGAAGCGCAGCGCCCTGTGTTTGACGCGCCGGACAGTATTACCTTGATAGTGTTTTCCCCCGGCGCCTTCGTCGTGTCGCAGTCAAGCTGGCCCGAGCGAAAGGAAGCGGAAATGAAGGAAACTCATTTGAACCAACTTGAACTGGCACGGCGCGCTATCTCGCCAAGGTCTGTCGCCCCGGCGTGCAATCGCCTCTGAACCTTCTCAATAGCGCGATCATAGCTGACGAGCACATCTGATAGGGAAGCTGGCGCCATATCCGCCATGCCCAGATCATTGAGGTTGGCCGGGAAGTCTTTCGAAGCGGCCGCCTGGGGCGTCCTGATAAGAAGCCAAAGGGCTTCAATGAATACAGCATCTTTCAGGGCACGCTTTAGCGCGTCCCGGCCAACCTCGGTGACTTGGTCAACCAGATCCTCGGTAGGCGTGCCGCCAGCCACCAGGTACCTGACGATCTCAGGTAGCAGGCGGTGCGCGGGCAATTTTCGGAGGCGCTGATGACCCATAGCGTTTGCCTATAGGCCGCCAGGCTGTTGCGCCCTAGGTCGGGCGTGGGGCCCATGAATCCTCGTTACCATGCAGAATCTTTCGTTAGGATCGGGACAAAGAAAGGATTTGGCGTTATCCTTTCTTTTTCGGGATGCCAAGGAAAGGATCCTTTCTCAACCATGTCTGCGAAACTGGAGCCCTCGCGGCTTGGGCAGAAGGTGACCATCTCGACGGCCGGAGAGAAGGCGAAAGCGTTTGTGCCGCCGCGCTTGCCGCCGGCACCTGCCGTGCGAATGGATGGGCTCTTCCGGCGCCTTGAGAGCGCAAACCGCGCGCTCGGGCGGCTCGATGGGGTTACCTCGATCCTGCCCGACACACCGCTGTTCCTCTATATGTACGTGCGAAAAGAGGCTCTACTCTCGTCGCAGATCGAGGGGACGCAGTCATCCTTGTCCGATCTTCTGCTCTTCGAAAGTGAGGAGGCGCCTGGCGTACCCCTGGATGACGTGCAGGAGGTATCGAACTACGTCGCCGCGATGAACCATGGTCTCGCACGGATCCGAGAGGGCTTTCCGATCTCGCTCCGGCTCATTCGTGAAATCCACGATATCCTGTTGTCGAAGGGCCGGGGCAGCACCAAGCAGCCCGGCGAGTTCCGGCGATCCCAGAACTGGATCGGAGGAACCCGCCCCGGAAATGCGCTCTTCGTGCCGCCGCCCCCCGAAAACGTCTTGGACCTGATGTCCGATCTTGAGGCGTTCATCCATGCCGAGACGGTCGAGATCCCGTCCCTCATCAAAGCGGGACTGATCCACGTCCAGTTTGAAACCATTCACCCATTCCTCGATGGCAATGGGCGATTGGGGCGGCTCCTGATAACTTTTCTTCTCTGCACCCAGGGCATCCTCAAGGAGCCGATCCTTTACCTCAGCCTCTATTTCAAAACGCATCGTCGGCAGTACTACGATCTACTTCAGGGCGTGCGAGAGCGCGGCGATTGGGAAACCTGGCTCGAGTTCTTTCTGGATGGCATCACCGAAACGTCACTGCAGGCGGCCGAAGCTGCGCGCGAGATCTTGAGCTTGTTCGAAGCTGACCGGCAGCGGATCGAGAGCCTAGGCCGCCCAGCCGCGTCAGCGCTGCGTGTCCACCAGCTTCTCCAGCAGAAGCCGATAGTCGGGATCCCCGACGCCGCGCAGAAGCTAGGAATTTCAGCCCCGACGATCGCCAAGTCTATACAGCACCTAGAAAGGCTTGGGATCATCCACGAGATCACAGGAAAGCAGCGCGGGCGAATGTTCGTGTATAGCGATTATCTGGCAATCCTCAGCCGCGGCACGGAACCGCTCGGACGGTAGCGGAGCTATGAATGTCTCTTTACAAGCGCATAACTGAGACCGGCACCTTATCCGAGCCAAACGGCGTCCCGAACCCGATCTACGCTTTGCCGTCTACAATAAACTGGATGCGTGCCCTGCGCATACTTGTGGAAAAGCAGGACTTCAAACCGAGCGTGGTGGCTTCGTTTTACTCAGGCATGGGCCGCCGAAAGGCGAGCGCCCACGAAGAAAACACAATTCTGGAGCAACTGCTCTTTGCACTCCATCAGTGTTCGGCCTTGCAGGCGCTGCGGCTTATCCCGCGAAAATCTGATGTAGCCCGGGTCGGCATCGTTTCATGGTACTACGGCGTTTATGCTGCCGCATCGGCTATGGTCGCAGCCCAAGACGGATCGTTTCAAGATGACCATACTGGGACCGCAGGGGTCTGGGATCGCCAGATTGCAGCGCGCGGCTTTATGATGCCGCCATTCGACCTGCGCGTGTCGACGCTCGTCAAAAAGGACTGTGACAATGAGCTATCAGCTTTGCTCACGGTCCCGCGTTTCGATCTAAGGTCAGGACCCATAACTGATCGAAAGCGTTAGATGGCTGCTCCCTATATCGGCCGTAGATCTTGAAGTGGCAGT